>CAWJXW010000016.1:0-505812 GCA_963846925.1 uncultured Gemmatimonadaceae bacterium
GGCGACGATCACGGCGACGAGCGAAGGCAAGAGCGGCACGGCCGCGGTGACGATCTCGAACGTCGCGGTCGGATCGGTCGCCGTGCAGCCGCAAGGCCCGACGATCATGCAAGGCGCGAACGTGCAGCTGAGCGCCACGGTGCGCGACGTCAACGGGGTCGTCGTCACCGATCGCGTCGTGACGTGGACGACGAGTAGCGCGGCGGTGGCCACCGTGTCGGCGTCCGGCGTCGTCACCGGTGTCGGTTCCGGAACGGTGACGATCACCGCGACGAGCGAAGGCAAATCGGGGAATACGTCCGTGACGGTGCTCGCGGTGCCGGTCGCGAGCGTCACCATTCAGCCGGCGAGCCCGGACACGGTGTTCATCGGCTACACGGCGCAGCTCACCGCGATCATGAAAGACTCGGACGGCGGAGTGCTCAACGGCCGCGCTGTGGCCTGGCACTCGAACAACACCGCGATCGCGACCGTCGACGCGGCCGGCCTCGTTTCAGGTGTCGCCGCGGGCTCGACGACCATCACGGCGACGAGTGAAGGCAAGACCGCCTCGGTGACGATGGTCGCCATGAAGGCGCCCGTGGGAAGCGTCGTCGTCGTGTCCGGGGCGGACTCGGTGAATACGGCGAACACGCCCGTCGGCTCGACTCAAGCCACCGCTACCGTCAGAGACGTGAAGGGAACGGTCGTAACAGACCGACCCATCACGTGGGTGGCCACGCCGGGATCGGTGGCTACCGTCTCGCCGAACTCCGGAGCAACGATCACCGTCGATGGAAAGGGCAAGGGTCAGGCGAAAATCATCGCCACGGCCGAGACGAAGGCCGATACGGCGACGGTGAACGTGGTTACCGCCGTTACGTCGGTGCAGATCACTCCGGCGGTCAAAACGCTCAGCGCGTCGGCCGCCCAGACCGTGCAACTCACGGCGAATTGCAACGGCCCTTCGGCGTGCAGCGTCGTCGTGCCGGGCCGCACGATCCAATGGACGTCGAGCAACACGGCCGTGGCAACCGTCGACCCCGCTACCGGTCTCGTGACGGCGAAGAGCGTGGGCATCGCGCAGATCACGGCCACCGCCGTGTTCGACGGCGTGTCCTCGGCCGTCAAGGCCGCCATCACGGTCACTCCTTAGGATGACGATGCCCCGGCCGGTCCGTTGGCATCAGCGTTTTCTGACGCCCGCGGCTCGGCGGGCCGTGTCGTGGGCTGGCCTGGTCACGGTCGCCGCGTGCGCCTTGACGACTGAAGTGATACCGACGATCGACGTCGCCTCCGTCTCGGTCACACCGCCGACGACGACAGTGGCGGTCGGATCGCAAATACCGCTGCAGGCCGTGGTGCACGACGCGTCAGGGAAGCCGATCACGGGAACCGGCGTCTTCTGGTCCGTTCAGAATCCGACGATCGCGTCAATCTCCAGCGCGGGCGTCGTGACGGGCATGGCGATCGGATCGACGGAGGTTTCGGCGAACGTGAACGGGAAGTCGGGCATCGCGACGATTACGGTGCAGAAGGCCCCGGTGGCGAGCGTCGTCGTCACGCCGCCGCACGTCGACGTGGCGCCCAACGGTCAGGCGCAGTTTACCGCGATCGCCTACGACGCCGCGCAGAATGCGCTCAGCGATCGCGCCATCGCGTGGAGCACGAGCAACGCGAGCGTCGCGACGGTGGACGCCGGCGGTTTGATGATCGCCGTCGGCCAGGGTTCGGCCACGATCACGGCGACATCGGAGGGAAAGACCGGCGTCGCGACGGTCAACGTCGGGCAGGCGGCCGTCGCCACGGTGACGATCACGCCGGCACCGCTCTCGATGTCGGTTGGGCAAACGACGCAGCTCGCGGCGACACTGAAGGACGCCTCCGGCAACGTGGTGACCGGACCCGCGGTCACGTGGTCGAGCTCGAACACCGCGGTCGCGACCGTTTCGGCACAAGGCATCGTCACGGCCGTCGCGGCGGGCAACGCGACGATCACGGCGACGAGCGGAGGAAAGAGCGGGTCCGCGGAGCTGACGATCTCCAACGTCGCGGTGGGATCGGTCAGCATCCAGCCACAGGGATCGTCGATCGTCGCCAGATCCGCCATCCAGTTGAACGCGACGGTGCTCGACGTGAGCGGCAACGTGGTCACCGATCGCGTCGTCACCTGGTCGTCGAGCACCGCGGCCGTCGCGACCGTGTCGTCGACCGGCCTCGTGACGGGCGTGACTCCGGGAACGGTCGTGATCACGGCGACGAGCGAAGGCAAGTCGGGAACCACGGCGGTGACGGTGACTCCCGTGCCGGTGGGCAGCGTGGTGCTCTCGCCGTCGACGCCGGGCATTCGCGTCACCGCGACGTTGACGCTGACGGCGACGGTCAAAGACACCGGCGGCGTGATCGTCACGGATCGCGTCATTACGTGGACGTCGAGCAGCGCGGCGGTGGCGACGGTGACATCGGCCGGTGTCGTGACCGGCGTGGCTCCGGGAACGGCGACGATCACCGCGGCAAGCGAGAGCAAGAGCGGCACAGCAACCGTCACGGTCACGAAAATCCCCGTCGGCACCGTAGCCGTGTCGCCTCCGACCAAGAACATGTTGGTCACGCAGACTCTTGCCCTCACGCCGACGGTCAAGGACAGCGTCGGTAGTGTGGTGACCGACCGTGTGGTCACGTGGGGCTCGAGCAACACGGCCGTCGGCGACGGTGTCGACGACCGGTGTGGTGACCGCCGTCGCGCCGGGCACCGCGGATATCACGGCGACCAGCGAGACGAAGAGCGGCACGAGCACGATCACCGTGTCGCTCGTTCCCGTCAGCTCCGTCGTCGTTCAGCCAAGTCCGGCGACCATCACGCTCACGGCCACGGCGCAGCTGGCGGCCGTCACCAAAGACTCGATCGGCGGCGTGTTGACGGGCCGCGTGGTCACGTGGAGCTCCAGCGACGCCACGACAGTGAGCGTTTCGTCAGCCGGAGTGATCACCGCGCTCAAGATCGGCGCGGCGACGATCACGGCGACGAGCGAAGGCAAGAACGGGACTTCGTTGGTCACCGTGACGAAGATTCCCGTCGCCAGCGTAACGGTGGCGCCGCCGACCAAGGCGATGCTCGTCACGCAGACCTTTGCCCTGACGCCAACCGTGAAGGACAGCGTCGGCAACGTCGTGACCGATCGCCCCGTCTCCTGGGGCTCGAACAACACCCCGGTCGCGACGGTGTCGGCCGCCGGTGTAGTGACCGCGGTCGCGCCGGGCACGGCAATCATCACGGCGACGAGCGAGACGAAGAGCGGCACGAGCACGATCACCGTGTCGCCCGTTCCGGTCGGCATCGTCGTCGTTCAGCCCGCGCATGACAGCCTCACCATTGGCACCTCGCGGCAGTTCGCCGCCGTGACCGAAGACTCCATCGGCGGTGTCTTGACGGGCCGCGTGGTGACGTGGGGCTCGAGCGATCCGACGACGGCGAGCGTCTCGCCGACGGGCCTCGTCACCGCGCTCAAACTCGGTACGGCGACGATCACGCGCGACGAGCGAGGGCAAGAACGGCACGTCGACGGTCCTGGTGGCGAAGGTTCCCGTCGGCAGCGTGACGCTGGCACCGCCGAGCAAGGCGCTTCTCGTCACGCAGACCGCCGCGCTCACGCCGACGGTGAAGGACAGCCTCGGCACCGTCGTGACGGATCGTGTCGTCACGTGGGGCTCGAGCAACACCGCCGTCGCGACGGTGTCGTCGGCCGGCGTGGTGACCGCGGTCGCGCCGGGCACGGCGACGATCACAGCGACCAGCGAGACGAAGAGCGGCACGAGCACGATCACGGTGTCGCTCGTTCCGGTGAGCACCGTCGTCGTTTCACCCGCGAGCGCCGGCATTCGCGTTACGGCCACGACGCAGTTGACCGCGACGACGAGGGATTCGATCGGCGGCCTGCTGACCGGCCGCGTCGTGACCTGGGGCTCGAGCGACCCAACCGTCGCGACCGTGAACTCGACCGGTCTGGTGACGGGCGTCGCGGCGGGGACGGCGACGATCACGGCAACGAGCGAAGGCAAGAGCGGGACGTCGGCGATCACGGTGACGAAGATTCCCGTCGGCAGCGTGACGGTGGCGCCGTCGGCCAAGGCGTTGCTCGTGACGCAGACCTTCGGCCTCACGGCCACTGTCAGAGACACTGTTGGCACGGTCGTGACGGATCGCGTCGTCACGTGGGGCTCGAGCAATACCGCCGTCGCGACGGTGTCGTCGGCCGGCGTCGTGACCGCCGTCGCGCCGGGCACGGCGACGATCACGGCGACGAGCGAGACGAAGAGCGGCACGAGCACGATCACCGTGTCGCTCGTTCCGGTGAGCACGGTCGTGGTTTCACCCGCGAGCGCCGGCGTCCGCATCACGGGCACCGCGCAGTTGACGGCCGTCACGAAAGACTCGGCCGGCGGCGTGTTGACGGGTCGCGTCGTGACGTGGGGTTCGAGCGACCCGACCGTCGCGACCGTGAACGCGAACGGTCTCGTGACCGGCGTCGCGCTGGGATCGGCGGCGATCACCGCCACCAGCGAGGGCAAGAACGGGACGTCGACGGTCGCGGTCTCGAAGATTCCGGTTGGCAGCGTGACGGTGGCGCCGCCCAGCAAAGCGCTGCTCGTCACTCAGACCGCCGCCCTCGTGGCCACGGTCACGGACAGTGTCGGCACCGTCGTGACCGATCGTGTCGTGACTTGGGGCTCGAGCAACACCCTCGTGGCCACGGTGTCATCGACCGGATTGGTCACGGCGGTCGCGCCTGGAACCGCGACGATCACGGCGACGAGTGAAACCAAGAGCGGCACGAGCACGATCACGGTCTCGGTCGTTCCGGTAAGCACGGTCGCCGTTACACCGCCGAGCGCCGGCATTCGCGTCACGGCAACGACGCAGCTGACGGCGACGACGAAGGATTCGATCGGCGGCGTGCTGACCGGCCGCGTCGTGACGTGGGGCTCGAGCGATCCGACGGTAGCGACGGTGAGCTCCACCGGCCTCGTGGCCGGCGTGGCCGCGGGAACGGCGACGATCACGGCAACGAGCGAGGGCAAGAGCGGCACCTCGACGATCACGGTCACCAAGATTCCCGTCGGCAGCGTGACGGTGGCGCCGCCGACCAAGGCGATGCTCGTCACGCAATCCTTCCCTCTCGCGGCCACGGTCACGGACACCGCCGGCAACGTCGTGACGGATCGTGTGGTGACGTGGGGCTCGAACAACACCGCGGTCGCCACCGTATCGGCGGCCGGTGTGGTCACCGCGGTCGCGCCGGGCACGGCGACGATCACGGCGACGAGCGAGACGAAGAGCGGCACGAGCACGATCACCGTGTCGCTCGTTCCGGTGAGCACGGTCGCTGTTACGCCCGCAAGCGCGGCCGTCCGCATCACGGGCACCACACAGTTGACGGCCGCCACGAAGGACTCGGTCGGCGGCGTGTTGACGGGTCGCCTGGTGACGTGGGGCTCGAGCGACCAAACGGTCGCGACCGTGAACGCGAACGGCCTGGTGACCGGCGTCGCGCTGGGATCGGCGACGATCACGGCGACGAGCGAGGGCAAAAGCGGAACGTCGACGATCACGGTCACGAAGATTCCCGTCGGCACCGTGACAGTGGCGCCGCCGAGCAAGGCGCTGCTCGTCACGCAGACGGTTTCTCTCACGGCGACGGTCACGGACAGCGTCGGCACCATCGTGACCGATCGCGTCGTGACTTGGGGCTCGAACAACAGCCTCGTGGCCACCGTGTCGGCAACCGGGTTGGTCACCGCGGTCGCGCCGGGCACCGCGACGATCACGGCAACCAGCGAAACCAAGAGTGGCACGAGCACAATCACGGTCTCGCTCGTTCCAGTGAGCACGGTCGTGGTTCAGCCGGCGCAGGACACGCTCACCGTCAACGCCACGGCACAACTGACGGCCACCACGCTGGACTCGATCGGCGGCGTGCTGACGGGTCGCGCGGTGACGTGGGCCTCGAGCGACCCGACGACGGCGAGCGTCTCGGCGAGCGGCCTCGTGACCGCGCTCAAACCGGGCGGCGTGACGATCACGGCGACCAGTGAAGGCAAGAGCGGGACGTCGGCGATCGTGGTGCTCCAGGTTCCCGTCGCGAGCGTCACGGTTCTGCCGCCGAGCCCCGACACGGTGTTCATCGGCTACACGACGCAACTCTCGGCGGTGACGAAGGACGGGGGCGGCGGAACGTTGACCGGTCGGGTGGTGACGTGGCAATCGGACAACACCGCCGCCGCGACGGTCGATGCGACGGGGCTCGTGACCGGCGTGGCCGCGGGAACGGCGAATATCACCGCGACGAGCGAAGGCAAAACGGGGTCAGTGACGCTGGTATCCACGGTGGCGCCGGTGGGCAGCGTGGTCGTCGCGCCGGCATCGGATTCGGTGACAACGGGCGGGATCACCAAGCAGTTGACGGCCACCGTCAGGGACGTGAAGGGAACGATCGTGACCGACCGCACGATCACCTGGGCGAGCACGCAGCCTTCCCTCGCTTCGGTCTCGCCCAGCAGCGGCGCGACCGTCACGGTCACTGGAATCAGCCTCGGCTCGCCTTCGATCGTCGCGACCGCGGAGACGAAGTCCGGGTCTTCCGCGGTGAAGGTGATTCCGGCCGTCGCGACGGTTCAGATCGCGCCGCCGACGGCGACTCTGAGTGTGGCCACCACGCCGACGGTGCAGCTCACGGCCACACTGTTGGACGCGTCGAGCACGGTCATTGCCGGTCGTAGTGTCACATGGGCCAGCAGCGACCCGACGATCGCGACGGTGAATGCGGCAACTGGACTCGTAACAGCGAAGGCCCCGGGGACGGCGTCGATCACGGCGACCGCCGTTCTGGATGGTGTGACCTCGTCCGTGGCAACCGTTATCACGGTGACACCCTGATGATGCGCAAACTCTGGCTGCCCATTCTGGGCTCGATACTGGCGCCCCTCGCGCTGCGAGGCCAAAGCTCGACGCCTCAAAAGCTCTCGCTCAAATCGCGACCCGTCGCCGTGCGTATGCGCTCCGCGTGCGCGAGCACCGTGACGCAAGCGTCGGCGCCGACGGATGTTCAACGGCGCGACGCGCGCGAAATGGCGCAGCGCGCGAGGCAGTCCGCGATTCTCGGCGACGCGACGGCGTCGCTCAGCCAACTGCGCGGCGCCGCCGGACTCGATCCGAGCGATCCGAACCTCGCGTACGAGTTGGGTCGTGCGTACGAGAGCGCGGGTGCAATGTCGAACGCCGCCGAGGAATACTGCCGGTTCTTGTCGCTCGCCCCGAACGCCGCCGAGGCGGCTGACGTGCGGGCCCACGTCGCGACGATCGCGCCGCCCCGGCCCGACACCGTGGTCACGATCGAGGGGACGGCGTTCAAGCGCGGCGTCGACGCGTCCGACCGGGGTCAGTGGGCGGACGCGGAGGTGTTCTTCACCACCGTCCTGCGGATTGATTCGACGTCCGCGGATACGTACTACAACCGTGCGCTGGTGCGGTCGATGCAAAATCATCGCGGTGAAGCCGCGGACGACTACGAGCGTTACCTGCGGCTTCGCCCCGAGGCGCTCGATCGCGCGCAGGTTGTCGCGCGCGTGAACGCTCTGCGTACACAACACATGTCGGCGTCACAGGCGTTCGGGCTGGGCGTGGTCGTACCGGGCGGCGGTCAGTTCTACACGAAGCGCCCGATCCGCGGCATCCTGTCCCTCGCCGCCGTCGGCGCCGCCGCGGGGTTCGCGATGATGGAGAAGACGACGACGGACACCAAGACGCAAACGGCGAGCGATCCGTTCGGAAACAAGTACAGCTACTCGGTCACGACGGCGCACAAGACGCGGCCGTACACGATTCCGGGATTCGCCGCGGCCGGCGGGATCGCGCTGCTGAGCGCCATCGACGCCGCGCGTTACGCGGGCAGCGTGCGCGGGTCGAGCGTCTCTGTTTCGCTGGTGCCGGTTCCTAACGGCGTTGGCGGCCTCGTCAGTTTTGCGATTCCGTGAGGCGAGCGGGTAACTACGACGAGGGATTCCAATAGGTTAGATTAGCTTTCGCGCAGTGGGCGGATCCTTCGGAGAAGGAGAGAGCTTGATGCAGAAATCTCTTCCGCGTGGCCGCGAAAGTCGCGTCTCTAATTGATCGATGCCCGACCTCGGCGTTTGAGCAACGTCGGGAAGCGTGACGAGTTGCGTTTGCTGACGCCTCGGGCGCGACGCGTCGCGGTTTGGATCGCGACGGCGGGCCTGGCGGCGTGCGCCATCGCAAGGGACGTCGTGACCACCATCGACGTCGGGTCCGTATCGATCACGCCGCCGGCGACCACGGTGGCAGTGGGCTCGCAGATTCCGCTTCAGGCGCTCGTCCAGGATCCCAGCGGGAAGACGATCACGGCGACGGACGTCCACTGGTCCGTCGAGAACCCGAGCATCGCGACGATCTCCAGTACGGGGGTCGTGACCGGCGTCGCGCTCGGATCGACGCAAGTCGCGGCGAGTGTGAACGGCAAGTCGGGGATCGGGACGATCACGGTCGAGAAGACGCCGGTGGCAAGCGTGGTGGTCACGCCCCCGCACGTGGACGCGGCGCCGGGGGGGCGGGCGCAGCTCTCGGCCACCGCGTACGACGCGGGGCAGAATCCGCTCAGCGGGCGCCCCATCACCTGGAGCACGAGCAACGCCGCCGTCGCGACGGTGGACGCGAACGGCATGATGACCGCGGTGAGCACGGGATCGGCGACGATCACCGCGACGTCGGAGGGAAAGAACGGCACTGCGACCATCTCGGTTTCACAGGCCGCCGTCGCCACGGTGACCGTGACTCCGAGTCCGATCACTATGACGGTCGGACAGACGACGCAGTTCACCGCCACCCTCACGGACGCCGCCGGCAGCGTCTTGAACGGACGCGTCATCACGTGGGGCAGCTCGAATCCCGCTGCCGCTGCCGTGTCGACGGCCGGGTTGGTCACGGCCGTTGCGTCGGGCAGCACGACGATCACCGCGTCGAGTGAAGGAAAGAGTGGTACGGCGAGCGTGACGATCTCGAACGTCGCCGTCGGATCGGTCACCGTACAGCCGCAAGGCCCGTCGATCGTTCAGGGCGCGAACGTTCAACTCAGCGCCATCGTTCGCGACGTCAACGGCAACATCGTCACCGACCGCCTGGTGACCTGGTCGTCGAGCAGCACGACCCAGGCCGTCGTCTCCTCGACGGGGATCGTGACCGGCGTGTCGCCCGGCGTCGTGGTCATCACGGCGACGAGCGAAGGAAAGTCCGGCACGACGACGGTGACCGTGAGCCAGGTGCCCGTGGCCAGCGTGACGTTGTCGCCGGCGTCGGTGAGCGTTCGCACGACCAAGACCGCGACGCTCACGGCGACGGTGAAGGATTCGCTGGGCAACGTCGTCACGAACCGGCCGATCACCTGGTCGTCGAGCAACAACGCGATCGCGACGGTGAACGCAGGGGTCGTCACCGGTGTGGCGATCGGCACGGCGACGATCACCGCCACGAGCGAGGGCAAGAGTGGAACGGCGACCGTCAACGTGACGGCGATTCCGGTGGCGAGCGTCGTCGTCTCGCCGGCGACGAAGGCGATGCTGTCGACGCAGACCTTCCCGCTGACGACGACGGTGACCGATTCCGCCGGGAACGTGGTCACGGATCGCGTCGTCACGTGGGGCTCGAGCAACACAGCCGCGGCGACGGTGACGGCTGCGCCGCCTGTCGGGGCAACCGGCGTCGTGACGGCCGGGGCGCCGGGGACGGCGACGATCACGGCGACGAGCGAGGGCAAGAGCGGCACGAGCACGATCACGGTGACGCCTGTGCCGGTCGCGATCGTGGTCGTGCAGCCGCCCAAAGACAGCATCGCTCCGGGCACGACCGCGCAGCTCACGGCGATCACGGAGGATTCGGTCGGCAACGTGCTCACCGGGCGCACGGTGAGCTGGGGATCGAGCAACACCAACGTCGCGACCGTCTCGTCGTCGGGGCTCGTGACCGCGGTGGCGTTGGGCACGGCGACGATCACGGCGAGCAGCGAAGGCAAGAGTGGGACGTCGGCGATCACCGTGTACATCCCGGTGGCGTCGGTCACGGTCGCGCCGCCGACGGCGACCGTTCTCGTGACGCAGACCAAGCAGTTCACCGCGACGACGAAGGACGCGCAGGGGAACACGCTCACAGGCAGGCTCGTGACGTGGGGCTCGAGCAACACCACCGTGGCGACGGTCGACGCGACCGGACTCGCGACCGCGAAGGCGCTGGGAACGGCGACGATCACCGCGACGAGCGAAGGCAAGTCGGGCACGGCGACGCTGACGGTGAATCCGGTGCCGGTGTTCAGCGTCTCGATCACGCCGCCGAGCCCCGACACCGTTTTCCTCGCCTACACGACGCAGTTGACGGCGGTGACGAAGGACTCGATCGGCGGCATTCTCACCGGGCGCGCCGTCACGTGGCAGTCGAACAACACGGGGATCGCGACGGTGAACGCCAGTGGCCTCGTCAGCGCGGTCACGGCGGGGTCGACTTCCATCACGGCGACCAGCGAGGGCAAGAGCGGTTCGAACACGATGGTATCGATGAAGGCACCGGTCGGGACCGTTGCGGTCTCTCCGTCGTTGGACTCCGTGACGACGGCCGGCTCGGCGAGCACGCGAACCCTCACGGCAACCGTGACGGACGTGAAGGGAACAGTCGTCACGGACCGAGTCGTGAGCTGGACGAGCGCGCCGGGGTCCGTCGCGACGGTGGCGCCGGCGTCTGGTGCCTCGACGACGGTGACGGGCAAGGGCGTCGGTTCAGCTACAGTTGTCGCGAAGTCGGAGACGAAGGCTGACACCGCGAACATCAACGTGATTCTCGCGGCGACCAGTGTTACGATCTCGCCGCTGACCGCCACTCTGAGCCTCACTGCGACCAAGACGGTCCAACTCACGGCGACGGTCAAGAACGGCGGCACGACCATCACGGGGCGCACGATCACATGGAGCTCGAGCGCCCCGGCGGTCGCCAGCGTCAACGCGGCGACTGGTCTAGTCACCGCCGTGGGTGTCGGGACGGCGCAAATCACGGCGCATATCGTCCTCGACGGCGTGAACTCGGCAGCTCCGGCGACCGTCACGGTGACCCCATGATGATTCGCCATGAAGCGAGCCAGACGCTACGACTAGCGGCATAGGATTCGCGGCGTCGGCGGATCCGGGGAGAAGAGAGCGCTTGTTAAAGAAGTCTCTTCCGATGAGTCCGGCCGGTCCGCGAAATTCGCGTCTCTAGTTCACTGATGCCGAGCTCGGTGCTTGGCAACGTCGGGATAAAGCGCCAGTGCTGCACGCGCCGGTTTTGGCAAAGGGACGACGCGCCACGGTTTGGATCTTGTCTGCCGTCGTAGCAGCGTGCAGCAGCACGTCGACTGACGTCGTGACCACGGCCGACGTCGGGTCCGTTTCGATCACGCCGCCGGCGACCACGGTCCGGGTCGGCTCGCAGATTCCGCTTCAGGCGCTCGTCCAGGATCCCGGCGGAAAAACGATTCCTGCGACGGAAGTTTTTTGGTCCGTCCAGAACCCGGGCATCGCGACCGTCTCCACCGCGGGGGTCGTGACCGGCGTCGCGCTCGGATCGACGCAGGTCGCCGCGAGTGTGAACGGCAAGTCGGGTATCGCGACGATCACGGTTTCGCAGGCCGCCGTCGCGACGGTGACGGTGACGCCAAGTCCGCTCCCGATCTCCGTCGGACAGACGACGCAGCTCGCGGCCACGGTGAAGGATCAGAACGGGACCGTCGTGACGAATCGCGTCGTCACCTGGGCGTCGAGCAACCCGGCCGTCGCCACCGTTGCGGGAGGCGTCGTCACCGGCGTCACGACCGGCACGGCGACCATCACCGCGACCAGCGAAGGCAAGAGTGGAACGGCGTCGGTGACGGTGACGAGAGTTCCCGTGAGCAGCGTCACGGTCTCACCCTCGAAGCCGTCGCTTTCGAAAAACGAAAGCGTGGTCCTGCAGGCGACGCTCAAAGATGCATCCAACGCCACCATTGGCCCGGGCCGCGTGGTCACATGGACGGCTTCGGACAATAGCGTCGTCACGCTCACGCCGACGGCAGGCACGTATGACGCGACGGTGAAAGGCAAGAAGACTGGTACCGTCACCATCACGGCGACCAGCGAGGGTAAGACCGGAACGGCAACCGTGACCGTGAAGCCCTGACCGGTCCACCGGTCCACCGGTCCACCGGTCTACCGATCGACCGCCCTCCCGCCCGCCGGATGCAGCGTCAATCGCTGCACGCGCCAATTGAGCAGCTCGGCCACGTACAGCTCGTTCTCGGACGGGCACGCGATCTCGTGGATCCAACCGAATTGCTTCGGCTCCTTCCCCGCCTCGCCGAGCACGCCGAGGACTTTTCCGTCGAGTGAGAGTTTGTAGATGCGTCCGGGCACGGCGTCGGCGCTGTAGAGTACCTGGTTGGGGCCGGGCGTGATGCAGATCGCCCACGGCGCGCCGGAGACGGCGAGCGGATTCGAGTTCGGCGACGGCATGCCGCCAAGCATCACGTTGGGCGTCTTGTCGAAGGGCACGTCGATCGTGAACTGCCGCTGAAAGTTGCCGTCCGAGTCGAACACCTGGATACGCCGGTTGGTACGGTCGGCGACGTACACGTTGCCGTGGTCGTCGCTGGCGATCGAATGCAGAATGTTGAACTGTCCCTGCCCCGACCCGCGCTCGCCCCACGTCTTCACCCAGCGTCCGTTCTTGTCGATCTTCACGACGCGCGAGTTGTTGTAGCCGTCGGCCACGAAGATGTCGCCGTTCGCATTCCAGGCGACGTCGGTCGGACGATTGAACGATCCCCACCCCGGCCGCGGCACCGTCCCCGGCGCCGTCTCCACCGGCGCCTCGACCGCTTCGGCGCGCCGACCGAGCACCATCAGCACGCGGCCGGCCGGGTTGAACTCCATGATCATGTTCGTGCCTTCGTCCGTCGCCCAGAGGTTGCCGCTCTTGTCGATGCGGACGGTGTGCGCGAAGGCGAATCCGTAGAGATCCTTGCCGATCTCGCGGATGAACGCGCCGTCGGGCCCGAACTCGAACAGCTGCGACGCCGCCTCGCCGTGCAGCGTGCTGCGGCTTCCGGTACGCGAGAACACGTACAGGTGCTTCCGCGCGTCGATCGCCACGCCGGCGACTTCGCCGAGGTACATGTTCGCGGGCAGCTTGAGGAAGTCGGTGCTCGCGTCGAAGCGAATTTCGGGAACGGCCTGCTGGGCGTCGGCGACGGTTGGGCTTTCGCCGAGACCGGCCAACATGGACAACGCGACGGCGGCGGATCGCAGAGCGATCGACAGAGATAGGGTGCGCATGGGAGCTATCATGCGGGCACCCGTACTAGCCGGTCAAGCCGGAGCGTGCTAGTTGTGGGCAGCGCAACCACCACGAGAAATGAAAGTCGTCGTCTTCGGTGCCACGGGAATGATCGGCCAGGGCGTTCTGCGCGAGTGTCTCCTCGACCCCGGCGTGGATCACGTGCTGACCATCGGCCGCACGCCGACCGGCCGGCAGGACCCCAAGCTCCGCGACCTCGTTTGGACCAACCTGCACGACCTGTCGGGGATCGAGCCCGAGCTTCAAGGACTCGACGCGTGCTTCTTCTGTCTGGGCGTGTCGGCCGTCGGAATGACGGAAGCGCAATACTCTCGCGTCACGTACGACCTCACGATGTCGGTGGCGACGACACTCGCGCGCATCAATCCGGCGATGACGTTCGTATTCGTCTCGGCGGCGGGAGCGTCGTCGAGCGAAACGGGCGCGATGTGGGCGCGCGTCCGCGGCCGGACGGAGAACGCGCTCTTCAAGCTTGCATTTCGCGCCTACGTCTTCCGCCCGGGACTGATTCGCCCGCTGCACGGCATCAAGTCGAGGACGCGGCTCTACAACGCCGTGTACGTCACGATGGCGCCGGTGATGCCGCTACTCGGCCGTCTCTTTCCCACCCACGTGACGACGACGGAGCAGATCGGTCGGGCGATGCTGCGCGTCGCGCGGGAAGGGTTTCCGCGAAACATTCTTCACACCATCGACATCAACTCGCTCTAAGGGCGCCCCACGCCCAGTCAGGAGACGTCGCCGTCGCGCGGCCCGGTGCTCGCGCCGCGCGGCGGTTCGGGGCCGCGCCATGCGTCCGGCGTCGGCGGGATCATGTGCTTTGCCTCCATGCGATTCACCATCCACAGCGTGAGATACGTGAACGCGGAAAGCACGACCGCGATTTCGGCGTGACCGAGTCCGACGCACGCCCCGATCGCGGCGGTCGACCAGATGCTCGCCGCCGTGGCCGTCCCGCGAACCCGATCGTTCGCCTTGAGAATCGCGCCCCCGCCGATGAAGCCGACGCCAGTGACCAATCCCTGGATCACGTACATCACCGGAATGGAGCCCGGCGGGAACTCCGAGGCCGCCAACAACACGAGACCGCACGAGCCGAGCGCGACGATGGGGAACGTGCGCAGGCCGGCACTCATGTCGTGCAGCTCCCGCTCGCGCGCGATTGGAAGCGTCAGCGCCAATGCGAGTGCCATTCGCAGAGTCGCGGCGAGCAGCAGTGAGAGGTCGAAGCTCATTCCGATGTGCATGGCGGGCCGGCTCGAGTGCGCCTAAGCTGCCTGCCGCGGATCGAGCGTGGAAGGGGCCTGGTCGCAAATGGCTTACGTCGCGACCGCCCGTGCGCCTTGTCTGCGGAGCACTGCGCGCTCTATCGTACTCCACATGACAGGCCTTCGCGGAGCACTCCGTCGTGAGATGAGCGGGCGAAACAAACTCGGTGCGTTGCTCGCCATTCTCACCTGCCCCTGCCACGTCGTGATGCTCGGCTTCGTGCTCACCGGAACGGCGATCGGAACCTGGCTGCTGGCCGTGCGGGCCTACATGATCCTCGTCTTCACTCTGTTGTTCCTTTTCGGATTGTGGCTGATGGTTCGCCCCGATCCGTCGTGTCGCATCGACTAACCCAACACATGACCAACACGCTCGGCCTTTTTCGGCGCTGCGCACTCCCCGTCGCCCTCGCGCTCTCGCTCGTCGCTCCCCTCCCGCTGCGCGCTCAGTCGGCGGGCCCGATCGACCCGCGAATCTATTCCGCGCTCTCCTGGCGCAACCTCGGTCCGTTTCGCGCCGGCCGCGTCGCGGCGGTGAGCGGCGCGATCGGCCAGCCCGGCGTCTTTTACATCGGCCTCCCGGCCGCCGGCGTGTGGAAGACGACCAGCGCGGGCCAGACGTGGTACCCGATCTTCGACGCGGTCAAGGACGTCTCGTCGATCGGATCGGTCGAGGTCGCGCCCTCGGATCCGAACGTCGTCTACGTCGGCACGGGCGACATCATCACCGGCGGTTCGATCAACGAAGGGAACGGCGTCTACAAGTCGACCGACGCGGGGCGCACCTGGCGACACCTGGGACTCGACGCGACGAAGCAGATCCCGTCGATGTCGGTCGACCCGCACGACCCGAACATCGTGCTGCTCGCGGCTCAGGGCAACGTCCACGCGAAGAGCCACGACCGCGGCGTGTACCGGAGCACGGACGGCGGCGCGACGTGGACACAAACGCTGTTCGTCGACGACAGCACCGGCGCGCAGAAAGTCGCCCGCGCGTTTGACACGCCGATGACCGTCTTCGCGACGACGGTTGCGCACTACACGTCGCCCACACCGCCGGCCGGCGGATTCGGCGGCGGCGGCGGACGCGGCGGCCCGCAGACCGGACCGACGAGCACGAAGCTCTTCAAGTCGGTGGACGGCGGCGTGACGTGGAAGGAGATCACAGGCGGCGGACTCCCCGCGCGTCTCACGGGCAAGCTGTGGGTCGCCGTGGCCAACAACACGAACGCGCAGCGCGTCTTCGTGATCGGCGACGCGGGACTCTTCCGCTCCGACGACGGCGGCGCGACCTGGCACCAGATGGCCGCCGACGATCAGAGAATTCGAAACGGCCAAGGCGGCTACAACTGCGGCGTGTACGTCGACCCGCAGAACCCGGACATCGTCTACACCCTCAACACCGCGAGCTACAAGTCCACCGACGGCGGCAAGACCTTCACCGGCTTCAAGGGCGCGCCCGGCGGCGACGACCCGCAGCAGATGTGGATCGATCCGACGAACGGCCAGCGCATCCTCTTCGGCTACGACCAGGGCGCGATCGTCTCGCTCGACGGCGGCGGCACGTGGAGCTCGTGGTACAACCAGTCGACCGACCAGATCTACCACCTCTCCGTCGACAACTCGGTTCCGTACTGGGTCTACGGCACGCAGCAGGACGCCGGCGCCATCCGCACGCGAATCCGCGGCAACCTCGGCGCGATCACCCCGCTCGATTGGAATCCGGTCTCGGGTTGGGAGTGGGGCACGATCGTCCCCGATCCGCTCGATCCGAATACCGTCTACGCCAGCGGCTCGGGCATTCTCAAGATCTCGTATCCGAGCGAGCAGTGGATCAACGTGAGCCCGTCGCAGGATGCGTCGCGCCAGCTTCGCACGACGAGCGACCAGCCGCTCGTGTTCGCGCCGTGGAACAAGCACATGCTCATCGCGGCGTTCCAGTCGGTGTGGACGACGATCGACGGCGGCGCGCACTGGACGTCGATCAGCCCCGATCTCGCCGTGCGCCCCGACGCGCCGCGCCCCGCCAACGGCGGACCGCCGACGCGGCGGCGCGATTCAGTCGATGCGCGCGTCGACCGTCGGCACGGGCACGATCTGGGTCGGCACGAACAATGGGCTGATCAAGGTCACGCACGACGCCGGCAAGACATGGTCCGACGCGAGCATCCCCGGAATTCCCAACGTGCAGCGCGCCGAAGTGCTCTGCGTCGAACCGTCGCACTTCGACGCCGCCGAAGCGTACGCCGTGCTCGGCCTATACCGACTCGGCGACTACACGCCGTACGTTTTCCGCACGCGCGACTCCGGCAAATCCTGGACGCGTATCGCCGAAGGCCTCGCGACGAACCAACCGAGCGGGAGCTTCGCGCGCGTCGTGCGGAACGACCCGCTGCGACGAGGACTGCTGTTCGCCGGCACGGAGAGCGACATGTACGTGTCGTTCGACGACGGCGATCACTGGCAGTCGCTGCAGCTCGACCTGCCGACCACGTCGTACCGCGACATCGCGCTCAAGGACAATGACATCGTGGTCTCGACGTACGGGCGCGGCTTCTGGGCGCTCGACGACTACTCGATGCTGCGACAGGTCTCGTCGAGCGTCGTGAGCGAGGCCGCGCACCTGTTCAAGCCGGGCGACGTGGTGCGCACGCGCCGCAACGTCGGCGCCGACACGCCCTTCCCGCCCGAGATGCCGCACGCGCTCAACCCCGCCCAAGGCGTACAACTGGACTACTGGCTCGCGCAGACGCCGCACGGCGACATCACCCTCGACGTGCTCGATGCGTCGGGCGCGCTCGTGCGACACATGTCGAGCGCGGCGATCACTCCCGTGCCCGAGGCCGCGCGTCCGCCCGAGCCGAACTTCTGGATCGAGACGCCCAAGCCGCTCCCGACGAACGTCGGCAGCAATCGGACGAACTGGGATCTGCGCTACGATTCGCCGAGCGCGTTCACGCACTCGTTCGAGATCAACGCGAACCCGGGGCTCACGCCGGCGTCACCGGAGGGACCGGTCGCGATTCCCGGGCACGTACACGCTCAAGCTCACGGTCGACGGGAAGAGCTACACGCAGACGGTGGCGATCAAGCCCGATCCGCACTCACCCGCGACGGTCGCGGCGATCACCGCGCAGCACGCGCTGCAGATGAAGCTCGTGCAAGGAATCGACGCGTCGTACGAAGGCCGTCGCATGGCGCAGGCGCTGCGCGACACCCTTCGGGCTGCGGCCAACCACGCGGGAGACGGTGCGGCGATCGTCGACCGGCTCGCCGCGCAGCTAGACACGATCGCCGGAGTCGGCGGTGGTGGTCGCGGGCGAGGACGCGGCGGTCAGGGCGGGACGCCGAACTTCCAGGCGCTCAACGGCGCGATGGTCGCGCAGCTCAATACGCAGGACTTGGGCGACTTGGCGCCAACATCATCCGCGCTCGCTGCATTCGGCGCAAGCTGCCGGGACTTGGCGAAGACGGTGGCGGCGTGGCAGAAGGTGACGGCGGAGCTGACCGCAATCAATTCGAATCTGAGGACGGGGGGAGGGCGAGCGGTTGCGGAGGTCCCAGCCGGGACGATAAAGCCTCCCGTTTGCTGAGCGTCCGGCACTAGCTCGCACGGCGAAGATCTCGGATCGGCAGACGAGCCCTGCCTCGAGCAGGAGCATGAGCAGAAGCTATGAGCAAACCCGCGGTTGTAGGCTCACGGCTCCAGCTCTGGCTCATGCTCGAGGCCGAGCTCGACCGACGATCCGAGACTTTCGCACCATCACGCAGACTCTCAACTCGAGCAGTTACGCCCTTTTCGTCGCATTTGACTCGGCTCGCGGGAAATTGGTACCGTTCTGCGCGCTCTCAGGGGCTATGATGTCGGACGAGATGGGCACCTTTCGCACGACGATCGAGATCGAGAACCCCTCCCGTCGCGGGCTGCGGCGAGCTCTAGACAGTGTCCTCGTCGACACCGGCGCCGAGCTGTCCTGGGTGCCGGCGCCGGTGCTCGAGTCGCTGCGCATCGCGCGCGACAAGCTGCTGCGCTTTCGTCAGGCCAACGGCGAAATCCTGGAGCGCTGGACGGGCGTTGCGCTCGTGTACGCCGGCGGAACGTGGACCGTGGACCACGTCGTCTTCGCGGACCCGAACGATCTGACGCTGCTCGGAGCCCGCACGCTGGAGGGTCTCAATCTCCGCGTCGATCCGATACTCAAGCGGCTGGTGGATGCGGGGCCGGCACCCGCGGCAGCAGTCGCGTAGCGACGAACGGCGAGGGACGAGCTTCAGGTCTCAGTACTGAGGCCTGAGCGGCGAGATTCGTTCGCGTCTCATTCCGCTAGAACGAACATCTCGGATCGGCAGACGAGCCCTGCCTCGAGCAGGAGCATGAGCACGAGCTGTGAGCAACCGCCGCAGTTCTAGGCTCAAGGCTCAAGCTCCGGCTCATGCTCAAGGCAGGGCTCGATCCCGCGTCCGAGATGTCCGCGCAATCGCGCAGACCCCGAACGTCACTGAGACCTGAGACCCGAGACCTGAGACCTGAGTCCGCCTCTATCTGCCGTTCCATGTCCCGCCCAGCGCTTTGTACAGCTGCACTGCCGCCGTCAGCTCTCCGAGCTGCGCCTGACTCAACGCCAGCTCCGCGCTGAACAAGCTCCGCTGCGCGTCGAGCAGATCGAGGTACGACGACAATCCCGCGTCGTAACGCGACTCGGCGAGAGCGAGCGCCTGACGCAGCGCGCGCGCTTGCGCCGACTGCGGCGGCGACCTCGTCGCGCGCGGCGCGTACGCCGGCGAGCGCGTCGTTCGCTTCGCGAATCGCGTTCAGCGCCGTCGACTCGTACGATGCCTTCGCCTGGTCGGCGCGAGCGCGGGCCGCGGCGGACTGGTTCGACAGCCGCCCATTGTCGAACACTGGAAATGAAACCCCGGCGAACAGCTGGTACACGTGCGTGTTGTCGGCGAAGACGTTGTTCGGTATGCCGGCCTGCGACCCGAGCGACCCGACGATGCTGACCGTCGGCAGCCGCGCCGCGTCGGCGACACCGATGCGCGCGTGTGCCGCGGCGAAGTTGCGTTCCGCTTGCTGCACGTCCGGCCGTCGCGCGAGGAGGCCGGCGGGAATCGAATCCGGGATCGAAAGCGCCTCGACGGCCGCGGTGAGCGACCCGCGCCGCGGGATCGCCGTCGGGCCTTCGCCGAGCAGGACGTTCAGGTTGTGCTCCGTCACGGCGGTCGCGCGCTCGCTCTGCGCGAGCGTCACCGCCGGTGCCGCCACCTGCGCCTCGAACTGCCGCACGTCCAGCTCCGACGTGAGTCCCTCAGAGTATCGCGCGCGCGCGACGTCGAGCGTGGCCTGCCGCGAGCTGAGCGTGCGCTCGGCGATGAGTCGCTCCTGATCCAGCTCGAGGAGCTGGAGGTAGCTCGAGGCCACGTCGCTCACCAGCGACAATACGGCGGCTCGTTGGGTGGCTTCCTGCGCGCCGAGGTCGGCCGATGCGGCCTGAACGCCGCGGCGAAGTCGGCCCCAGAAATCGAGCTCCCACGTGAGATCGGCGGTGAAACGCGCCGCGCGATACGCAGTAGGCGGGAACGAGCCGATGACGACTTGATTGGAGCTCTCGGATCCGTTGAGCGCGAGCGACGGAACCAGCGGCGCCCTCGCCACACCTACCGCCGCGCGGAACTCGCGGATCCGCGCCTCGGCGACGCGGAGATCGCGATTCTGCTCGAGCGCGACGTTCACGAGACGGACGAGCGTGGTGTCGCGCAGCAGATCCAGCCACGCGAACGACGTGAGCGAGTCCACCGCCGCCATGCGCCGAACCGCGGGCACCGCTGCGATGCGCGCGGTGTCGGCTCGGCGCGCCACGGCGAGCGAATCGAAGAACGCGCGCGATGAGTCGCTCGTGCGAGGAATGCCGATCCGCTGTTGCGAGCTGGCAACGGTCTCGGGTACGTAGCGTGGGCCGGCGAGACACGCCGAGGCGAGGACGGCAGTCGCCGAAAGAAGAAACGCGCTGGGCCGCATCATGCGTGCTCCGTCGTCGGCGCGACCACTGCTTCGGGTTCCGCGGCGGGGGCGTGACTTCGTCCCTCGGCCAGACCGCGTATGATGCGGAAGAAGAGCGGAATGAAGAAAATGCCGACCGTTGTCGCGAACAGCATTCCGGCGAACACGCCGGTGCCGATCGAGTGGCGACTCACCGCTCCCGCGCCGCTCGCCAGCAACAGCGGCAGCACGCCGAGGATGAACGCGAACGACGTCATGAGGATCGGCCGCAGTCGCTCGCGCGCCGCCTCGACCGCCGCTTGCCGAATCCCCATGCCCGTGGGCGCGCAGCTCGTTGGCGAATTCGACGATCAGGATCGCGTTCTTCGCCGCCAGACCGACGACGGTAATCAGCCCGACCTGGAAGTAGATGTCGTTCGGCTGCCGGCGAATCCAGATGCCGAGCAGCGCGCCGAGGACGCCGAAGGGCACGCCGAACAACACGGCGAACGGCACCGACCAGCTCTCGTATTGCGCGGCGAGAACGAGGAAGACGAGAACGAGACCGAGCGCGAAGACCAGCGCCGCGTCGCCGCTCGACGCGCGCTCCTGGAACGACTGCCCCGAGTAGGAAACGCCCAGCCCCGCCGACGCGAACTGGGTCGCGATGAGGTCGTCCACTTGGTGCAGCAGTTCGCCGGTGCTGTGCCCCGCTTTCGGCGTTCCCGTAAACTGAGCCGAGGTGAACCCATTGAAACGCGGGACGACCGTCGGCGCGCTGCGGAAGCTCGTCGTCGTCACCGCGGACACCGGAACCATCGTGTTGTTCGAGCCGCGCACGTAGAGCTTGCCGATGTCGGCGGGCGTCTGGCGAAACTGCGGCTGTGCCTGCGCCTGCACGCGGTACGTCTTGCCTTGCAGGTTGAAGTCGTTGATGTAGAGCGACGAGAGGTTCGCCTGCAGCGTTGCGAACAAATCGGTGAGGTTGATGCCGCGCGCCTTGGCCGCCGTGCGATCGACCGTGACGTAGACCTGCGGCACGGCGGCGCGGAACGTCGTGTTGAGCGCGCCCGCCGCCGGCAGCTGGTTCACCGCCTGACGAAACTCGGCGACGTGTTGCGCGAACGTGCGGATGTCCTGCCCGCTGCGGTTCTGCAGGTTGATCTCGACGCCCGCCGTGATGCCGAGCCCCGGCACCTCGGGCAGGTTGAACCCGAACGCGTTGGCGTCGGGAAGCGCGAACAACTTGCGGTTGATGCGCGCGGCGATGGAATCGAGCGCGTCGTGCGGCGAGCGCTCGTCCCACGGCTTCACGTTGAGAAAGACCGTCGCGCCGTTGGTCGCGCTCGACTGCGTGAGCAGATCCAGGCCCACCAGCGCGACGATGTTCCTCACCGCCGGCTCGGCGCGGATGATCTTTTCAATGGACGCGACCGTGGCCTCGGTTCGTTGAAGCGACGCGGCGTCGGGGAGCTGGACCGACAGCGCCATGTATCCCTTGTCCTCCGTCGGGATGAAAGCGGTCGGGATTCGCCGCCAGAAAACACCAGCAAGCCCGACGATTATGAGAAAGACCGCGACCCAGATCGGCGGCCGCCGGATCACCGAATCCACCGCGCCGACGTATCCGTTCGTGGCACGCGTGAACAGGCGGTTGAACCAGCCGAAGAAGCCCGTCGTGTGCGTCGCTTCTGATTCGGTGAGCAGCAGCGCGCACAGCGCCGGCGTCAGCGTCAGCGCGACGACGCCCGACAGCACCACGGCGATCACGATCGTCATCGCGAACTGCTTGAACAGCTCGCCGGTCACGCCGCCGATGAACGCCACCGGCACGAACACGGAACAGAGCACGAGCACGATCGCGACGAGCGCGCTCCCCACCTGGCGAATCGCCTTGTCCGCGGCGAGCCTCGGCTCGAGGCCCTCGCTCGCCATGATGCGCTCGACGTTCTCGATGACGACGATGGCGTCGTCCACCACGATGCCGATCGCCAACACGAGCCCGAACAACGTGAGCACGTTGATCGACATGTGGAACGCGAGCAGCCCGAGGAACGTGCCGATGACGCTGACCGGCACGGCGAGCATCGGGATCAGCGTGGCGCGCCAGCTCTGGAGAAAGAGGAACACCACGAGCGTCACCAGGATCATCGCCTCGACGAGGGTGATCGTGACCTCGTGGATCGACGCGCTCACGAATGGCGTGGTGTCGAACGGCAGCGCCCACGTCACACCCTGCGGGAAGCCGGACTGCATCTCGCCCAACCGGTCCACGACCGCCTGCTTCACCGCGAGCGCGTTCGCGCCGGGGCGCATGTACAGCAGGACGAAAGCCGTCGGTTCGCCGTTGAGGCGTCCCTCGAGGTCGTAGCTTCGCGCGCCGAGCGTGGCACGCCCGATGTCCCGTAACCGGATGACCGAGCCGTCCGGACGCGCGCGAATCACGATGTCGTTGAACTCGTCGGGCGTCTGGAGCCGGCCGATCGTCGTGATGGGAAGCGTGAGCTGCGTTCCCTTGGGCGACGGCTCCGCGCCGAGTCGCCCGGCGGGGTTCGTCGCGTTCTGCTCGCGGACCGCCGCGGCGATGTCGCTCACCGTGAGGCTCAGCTGCGCCATCTTGTCCGGATCCAGCTGGAGCAGCATCGAGAAGTCGCGCGCCGGAAACGGCGTCGCGTCGCCCACGCCGGGCACGCGCTTCAACTCGTCGACGACGAACAGCTTCATGTAGTTCGCCAGGTACGTCGCGTCGTAGCGAGGATCCTTCGACTGGAGCGCGACTACGGCGAGGATGTCGGTGTTCGCCTTGAGGATCGTGATGCCGTTCGTGCGCACGGCGTCCGGCAGCTGCGGCTCGGCCAGCTTCTCGGCGTTCTGCACGTCGACCGCGGCCAGATCCTGGTTGCGCGCGACGTCGAACGTGACGTTGATCGTCGTCGACCCGTCGCTCGAATTCGACGACCCGTAGTAGATCATCCCCTGCAGCCCGGCGAGCTGCTCCTCGATCGGCGCGGCGACCGCTTGCGCGGCGTCCTCCGACGACGCGCCTGGATAGTTCGTCTGAATGCGCACCGCGGGCGGCGTGATCTGCGGATACCGCGTCACCGGCAGCAGGTGAATCGCGAACAGCCCGAGCAGCGTGATGACGATCGAGATCACGGCGCCGAAGATCGGGCGCCGGATGAAGAAGTAGCGCGGCTCGCTCATCGGGTCGTCGCGCCCGCGGCTGATTTCGTGCTGTCCGATACGGGAACGGGCTTCACCACCCGCCCTGGCGCGATCTTCTGCGTGCCCTCGACGACGACGCGGTCGCCCGCGGACAGCCCCGAGTCGATGATCCAGAGCGACCCGGTCCACGGCCCGGTCTGCACGTCGCGCGCGACGACGGTATCGCCGGCGCCGACGACGTACACGAATTGCCGCCCGAGTCCCTGCATTATCGCGCGCTGCGGCACGGCCAGCGCTTGGGCGCGCGTGAAGCCCTCGAGGCGCACGCGCACGAACTGACCGGGAAGCAGTCGGCGGTCGGGGTTCGCGAACTTCGCGCGGAACTCCTCGGTGCCGCTCGCCGAGTCGAGCGACGGCGCGATGAAGTCGAGCCGGCCCGCGCGCGGCAACAGCGAGCTGTCGGGAAGCACCACGCGCACCGCGAGAGCGCTGCCGGGACGGATCAGCGCGCCGGCGTGCGGATCGCGCTCCCACGTCGCCAGCTGCTGCGACGACGCATGGAACGTCACGTAGACGGGATCCAGCTCGTCGATCGTCGTGAGCAGGTCGCCGGGCCCGCTCACACGCGCGCCGAGTTCCAGCCGCGCGCGACCGACCTGCCCGTTGATCTCGGCGCGAACTACGCAATCGTCGAGGTCTTTCTTCGCCGCGTCGGCCGCGGCTTGCGCCGACTCGACCTCCGAGCGCGCGTTGTCGACGTCCTGCTGGGCGACGGCGTGCTTCGGAATGAGCGGCTCGAGCCGCGCCACCGTGCGCTTCGCGTTGTCGAGCCGCGCGGCCGCGCTTCGATAGGCGGCGTCGTACCTGGTCGGGTCCAGCTTGTAGAGGATCTGCCCTCTCGAGACGACCGCGCCCTCGGTGAACGGCCGTTCGACGATGATCCCTTCGACGCGCGCCCGCACCTCGACGCGTCGATATGGCTGGACCTGGGCGCCGAGCTCGTAGGGCTCGGCGATCGTCGTGGGAGTGACCGTGACGATCCCGACCTGCGCCGGCGGCGGTCCGGCTTGCCCTTGCTGTTGGACGCCGTTTCCCGAGGCCTTGCTGCAACCAGCTACGGCGAGGAGACCGACTAACGTCGAGGCGAGCGCGCGCGCTCGCCGAGAATGGGCAATGATCACTGCACGTGGGGCTGACGTCGGAGGACTACAGGGGAGTCCTTGTAAGATGAACCCCGACGCCAGCCCGAGGGAGCTTCCCGGGGCGAGACGTGACGTGTCTTACCAAATCCTGGCGCACAGGTTGTCCGGCCGCACCGTGGCTGGCGAAGTTGCGCCGCCAGTGTAGCGTTCGCTCCATGCGCAGAAGGCTGCACTGTTGGAGACATCTGTGAGTCAGCAAGGAGCGCCGCGATGAACAGAGGCTGCGTACTAATCTCCGGTCTTCTCATCACGTCAGCGACGGCCGGCGCGCAGACGGCGTGGGACGCGCGCGCCGCAGCGGCGTACCTCGACGCCAGACAAACCTGGTGGTCGGGCTGGCAGACCTCCGCACGCGATCATCAGACCGCGTGTGTCTCGTGTCACACCGCGCTTCCGTTTGCCCTCGCGCGGCCCGCACTCCGCGGAGAGCTGCACGAGAGCGAGCCGTCGAGCGCCGAGCGGCGAATGCTCGACGACGTGATCAAGCGCGTCAGCCTCTGGAGAGAAGTCGAGCCGTTCTATCCCGACCAGACGCGCGGACTCCCGAAGACGAGCGAATCGCGTGGAACCGAATCGGTGTTGAACGCGCTCGTACTCGCGACGCGCGACGCCCACGTCGGCCAACCGAGCGACGACGCGCGCGCGGCGTTCGACAACATGTGGGCGCTCCAATTCCGCAGCGGTGATTTGAGCGGCGGCTGGGCGTGGCTCAACTTCCACAACGAGCCGTGGGAGGCGAATGACAGCCCCTACCTCGGTGCGGCGCTGGCGGCAATCGCCGTTGGCCGGGAGCCAGGCGGGTACGCATCGACTGCCGAGAACCAGGAGCGGCTCAAGCGGCTGCGCGACTACCTGCGAAAGGGAATGGCGACGCAGCCGCTGTTGAACCGCGCGATGCTCGTCTGGGCGTCTGGCGGAATCGCGGATCTTCTCTCTGCCGATGAGCGTCAGGCGATCGTCGACGCGTTGTGCGCCAGGCAGAATGCGGACGGCGGCTGGAGTCTCTCGTCGCTCGGCCAGTACAAGCGCGGTGACAACACGCCGCTCGATACGGTGAGCGACGGATACGCGACGGGCCTCGTCGCCTACGCGTTGCAACGCGCGGGCGTCGGGGCAACGGACGCGCGTGTCTCCCGCGCGATCGGCTGGCTGGTCGAGCACCAGGATCGCGCGACGGGCATGTGGACGGCGTCGTCGCTCAACAAACAGCGAGATCCGAAGACTGACATCGGCAAGTTCATGAGCGACGCCGCGACGGCGTACGCGGTCCTCGCCTTGACGAGCGCGGGGAAGCGCTGAGCGCTTCCCCGCGACGCCGCCAATGCCCCCGCTTGCGTGGGCCCTTTACCAGATCCTCGCGCGCAGGTTGTCGGGCCGCACCATCGCATCGCCGTCCTTGCAGCCCCACGCCGCCTTGAACTCCGGCATGTTCGACAACGGCCCGTCGACGCGCCATTTGCCTGGCGAGTGGGCGTCGGTCTTGATCTGATTCAGTTGGGCCTTTTCGGTCGACAGCCCGCGCCAGATCTGCGCCCACGCCAGGAAGAAACGCTGCTCGGGCGTGAAGCCGTCGATCTTCGCGTGCGGCTTGCCGGCGATCGCCTTCTCCATCGCGTAGTACGCGACGGTCAGACCGCCGAGGTCGGCGATGTTCTCACCCAGCGTCTGTCGCCCGTTCACGTGCGACACGCTGTCGACGACGGTGTAGCCGTTGAACTGATCGACGACGAGCTGAGCCGCGGCCTTGTACTTGGCCGCGTCCTCCGGCGTCCACCAATCGCGAAGGTTTCCTTCCGCGTCGAATTGCCGGCCGGAATCGTCGAACCCGTGCGTCATCTCGTGGCCGATCACGGCGCCGAGCGCGCCGTAGTTCACCGCGTCGTCGGCGTTGGGATCGAAGAACGGCGGCTGGAGAATGCCCGCCGGGAACTGGATCTGGTTCAGCGTCGAGCTGTATGACGCGTTCACCGTCGGCGGAGTCATGCTCCACTCGCTGCGATCCGGCGCCTTCCCCAACCGCGCCCACGTGCGCGCCGCATTCCACTCGGCGACGGCCTGCTGGTTGGCGTAGTACGAGCCCGATTTGACGGAAAGCGTCGTGTAGTCGCGCCACGTGTCGGGGTACGCGACCTTGCGCAGGAACGCGTTCAGCTTGGCGACGGCTTGTTCCTTCGTCGCACTGCTCATCCAATCCAGTCCGTTGATCCGGTCGCGCAGCGCCGAAACGAGGTTGTCGACCATCTTGGCCGCGCGCGCCTTGGCCTCGGGCGAGAAGTTGCGCTTGATCCAGTCCTGACCCACGGCCTCACCGAGCGCGCCGTTGGTTCCGGCGGCGCACTGTTTGCCCCGCGCTTGCTGGACCTTCACGCCGGTCGAGAACTGCTGCCACCGAAATGCCTCGTGGCGGAACGGGGCGCTGAGGGACCCCATGGCGCCGTTCGTGACATGCCACCGCAGAAATGCTTTCCAATCGTCCACAGGCGTCGCCGCGATGAGCGAGTCCAGCGCCTTGAAGAAGCTCGGCGCGCGGACGTTGACGTCGCCGGCGTACGTCGTGTGGTGCTGCTGGAGGTATCGCGTCCAGTTCAGGTGCGGCGTGGTCTGCTGAAACGCGCCGACGGTCATCTTGTGATAGGTCGCCACGGGGTCGCGCATGTCCGCCTGCGGGATCGTGATCTTGGCGATCGCGGTCTCGAGCGCGAAGATCGTTTTCGCGTCGGCGCTGGCTTGCGTGCTGTTCTCGCCGAGCAGCTCGAGCGACCGCGCGACGTGGGCGACGTACTCGGTGCGCGTGGAATCCGCGCGCGCGTCCGGGCGCACGTAGTCTTCGCGATTGAGCGTCAAACCGCCCTGGTTCGCGGAGAGAATGATGATCTTGCTGTTGCGCGGATCCGTTCCCGGACCGAGCGAGAACGGAGCGATCCCTCCGCCGCCTCGGCCGCCGCCTCCTCCGCCACCGCCGCGTCCACCCGCCGTCCCGAAGAGCTTCACGATGTCGTCAATGCTCTTCGCGGTCTCGATCTGGTCGAGCGTCGGCTTGATCGGCTTGAACCCGGCCTTGTCCAGCGCGACCGTGTCCATGCAGGCCAGGTAGAACGTTCCGATCTTGTAGTCGTTCGACCCGGCCTTGGCCTCGCGGTCGTTCACCAGGTTCGCGTCGTCGATCACGATCTTCTGGACGACTTCCTGGTTCTGGTCGGCCAGCATGCCGAAGCTGCCGAGGTTCGTCTTGTCGGGCGGGATCGTGTGCTTCTTGAGCCACGTCCCGTTGGCGAATTCATAGAAGTCGGCGCACGGCGCGCAGGTCGTATCGAGGTTCGCGCGATCCAAAACGTGCGATGCACCGCGCTGAGCGAATGCGACCGACGAGACGACCACCGCCAGCAGCGGCGCGGCCAGGGCAAGGCGGAAACGAACGAGCATGGGGTCCTCGGGGAGAGCGGACGAATCGGTGCCTTTCGTCCAACCTACGCGCGTGCGCGGTCGGCTGCTGCGGCCAGCTCTCCAACTGGCATGGCCGGCATCGTTTTCGCGCCAGCCGGAAAACAACAACTACCCAACGCAGAGGACGCGGAGGCGCAGAGGAACCCGGGGGACAACCATGGAGGCCAGCTTCATCGCGCAACGAGCCGGGATGTTTGTTGAACGCCGCTCGGCGAGCCTCACTGTTGCGGACTGCATCGCCGGTGCCAGTGGCCTCCCGAGCTGCAGGCCCAAAGAATCCGGCTCGTTGCGCGAGCGGACCCAGACCTCGGGGCCGTTCCTCTGCGTTCCCTGCGCCTCTGCGTCCGCTGCGTTGAGTAGTTGCAGTTCGCTCGCGCCGAGACAGACTTACTGGCGGCAGTTCGGCGACGGGCCTCGACAGGGCATCGTCGACCGATTCAACGTATCGCGTGCCCAAATCCAAACAGCCCGGAGTCGACGAGCGAATAGCCGCGTTCAATGCCGGCCGCGATCCGCGGCGGTTGGAGCGGAAGTACCGCGCGATGCGGCTCGATCCGTTCGTGTTCTTCCGCGGCGCGGCGCACTTGTATTGGGAGGACTGGGGGCAGCGCGCGGGGCGCCTGCCGAAAAGTCCAACCGTGTGGGCATGCGGGGACCTTCATCTCGAGAACTTCGGCAGCTACCTCGGAGACAATCGGCTCGTCTACTTCGACCTCAACGATTTTGACGAGGCCGCTTTGGCGCCGGCGATCGCCGACCTCACTCGGCTGCTCGCGAGCCTGCGGCTGGCGGCCGGCGCGGTTCGCCTCGACGACCCGGAAACGGGCGAGCTGAGTGAAGGGCTGCTGGTGGCGTACTGCGACGCGCTCGCCTCGGGCAAAGCACGTTGGGTCGAGCGCGCGACGGCGCGCGGCATGGTCCGCGACCTACTCGTGGGCGCACGCGAACGCAGTTCTCGAGCTTTGCTCGACCGGCGGACAGTCATCGAGGACGGCCGCCGCCGATTGCTCATCGACGGTCTGCGCGCCGAAGCGCTGACGCCCCGAGAGCGGACGGCCGTGACTCAGCACCTGGCCGAATTCGTGGAGTCCGTGGCCAAGACCGAGGACCAGGCGAAGTTCTACCGCTTGATCGACGTCGCCGCGCGCATCGCGGGCATGGGAAGCCTCGGCCTTCGCCGATATGTGGCTCTCGTGCGCGGCCACGGCGGCGAGGACGGCCGCGTTCTGCTGGACATCAAGCAGGCCCGCCGCTCGGCGATGGCCCCGTACGTCGGCGTGCCGCAGCCGGCGTGGAAATCAGAAGCTCACCGGGTGGTCGAGATCCAGTGGCGCATGCAGGCGATCTCGCCTGCCCTGCTCGCCCCAGTGAGCTTCGGCCGAAGCTCGTACGTGCTGCGCGAGCTCCAGCCGGTGGAAGACAGGCTCGCGCTGGCGCATTGGAACGGCAAGCTCTCGCGCCTGCGAAGGGTGGTCGTGACGATGGGCGAGACACTCGCGTGGGCGCAGCTCCGGTCGGCGTCGCGCGAGGGCGCCTCGGGGATCGATGAGCTGATCGCATTCGGCCGGTCACACGGTTGGCGCGACGCGGTGCTGGAGTATGCGCGGCTCTACGCGGGCAAGACCGTGCGATACTGGCGCGAGTTCAAGCGATCGCCGCTCGGCGTCGATTGACGCGTATGCGCCGAGAGCCGAGGCGAACGCCCCGGCTCTCGGTTCAGCTACGCGTAACATGAACAGTCAGTTCTTCAGTCCGGTACAAACGTGCCGTTGGAGGTGCGCCGTCGCCTGACACTTGGTCCGTTCGGCAGTTGTGTCAGTGTACCGGTGACCTGAGCGTCGAATTCCTCGGAATCCAGATTGAGGAAGTCGGTACCCTTAATCGTGAACGAGAATGAGCCGTCCGAAATGGTCCCATGAGTGATGACCTTGCCGTTCTGAATGTCATGGAGGTCGATCGTTGCCGCTCGAGCTCCCGGTCAGGTCCAGGTGAACGACTTGGTTGGTGCTGCCGTTTGCCTGGAGGTAGCTCCACGTAAAGTTCAGGGAGAAATCGTGGTTGCACGGGATCGCGGGCAGCGCAGTCGCCGCGACATCGCTGCTGAAGCTGGATCCGACGTCCAGAAATCCCGAACCATCGGCGCCGCTGAGCGGCGGCGGCGGCGGATCGCCGGGTGAATGCGAGGCCACGCCGGCAGCTGGCACGCAGCGGGAGCCGTCGTGTTCGAGTCGGAGCATGCGGCGACGAACGCAACGAGGCCGACAACCGCGAGGAATCGTTTCATGGAGAACTCCTCTGTGGCGATGGTACCGGCGTGTCGCGCCGGCGGCGAACGGAAACGATCAACGATCCGAGTTGCCTACTCGCACAGGGAGCGGCTGATCGCCGCCGAGCTGTCCCGCTTTCGTTGCGGCTTGCATGGCCACCGCCCGCTGGGGCCCGTCGCCCCCCGACCACGCCCGAGCAACGAGCGCGTATGCGCGTGAAGCGGCGGGGTAATGCTGCAGTTTTTCTGCCACCAGAGCCCGCTCGAGCGCCCACGGAACTTCCAGTGGCGCGAGCAACGCATAGAGACGTTCGCCAAGCGCAGTCTCCGCTTCGACATGCAATCCCCAGGCTGTCGAGCAATCTCGCTTTCGTGTACCGATCGAGATAGCAAGCTGGACAGAGCGAGTCCGGTAGCGCGCGAAATCGCGCGAGTGCATCACTGCTGTGGCGTGCGAGCGACAGGTACGCGAGGGTCGCGGCCACGCGATAGGCTGCGTTTCGTCGACTCACCGGCGTTGACGCGCTTGCGAGTTGACTGTCGGCACGGGCCACGGCGCCGAGCAGCGACAGCGTATCACCGCGTGCCGCCCACCAGGGGAGCGCGGCACCGACCCACACGCTTCGATCGTGGAGCATGCGTGCGAAAACTGCGCGCGCCGTGTCGCTCGGAACTGCACCCAGCAGCGCGAGGAAGCCAAATGGTTCGGCTTCGAGGCCGCCGATGTTCGTCCCAAGCGTATCGAATGCTTCGCGAAGTTTTCCGCGCAAAGCGAGCTCATCGACGACGTACGCGCGCCGCAGCCCGGGATTGAAGATGAACGCCGACGACGACGTGCGCGCGTCGGTTCGGAAGCTGAAGAAGTCGCGTCCCGACCTCGGTCGTATCAGGCCATCGGCGCACGATGAGCCATGCCGTCTGAATCGCCTTGCTCGACAACGTATCGAGAACGCCAAGTGTCTTGCCGTTGATACCGCCGCTGCGCAGCAGCAGGGTGAGCGCGCGAATTCCGTCGGCCTCCTCGTCCGTCGGCTTCAGCGCGAGGTATCGATCGGCGTACTTGAGTCCCTGCGTCGCGCCCGTCGCGCGTGACCGAAAGCTCGATCGCGTGGATGTACGCCGGCGTGAAGCCCGAGTCGAGCGCGATCGAACGGTCGAACGCCGCGCGGATCGTGTCTTCCGAAACGCTAAGACCCGGGCCGTAGCCGTAGTGAAAGTACGCGTCGGCAAGAGCGAACCAGACCTCCGGATCAGTCGGAAAGCTGTCGCGCGCCGCGCGCAGCGTCTTGAACAGCCGGACGACGGTCGCGTAGTAGCTCGTGTCGGTCTCGAACGCCGCCAGCGACGCGCGCATCGCATCCGCGGCGACGAGGATGCTGTCCCGCTGAGGCAAGCCGGTGTTGTGCCGGCCGGCCGCGGCCAGGTAGGAGCGCGCGAGGGAATCGTTGGTTCCTCGAAGCCAACCGAATGCGAGACCCGCATGTCGGCTCGCGAGCGCGAGGGCCGAATCGGAATCGATCGCTCGTCTGTAGTACGCGGTCGCGGAATCCCACGCCGACCGCCGATAGAATTGTTCGCCTATCAGAAAGGCTTCGAGCGCGGGAGCCGTCGTCTCCTCGAGCCAGGTCGAGCGAAAGGCCGCGATCGGCTTGAGGGTGTTGAGCTCGCTTTGCAGGTCCTTCAGCAACGCCGCCGCGACGTGCTGCCAATCGTCGGCGGGGCCCTTTCGCTGATGCGTGACGCCGACCTTTCTGCCGCCGATCACGTTGTACAGCGTCGCGGTGAGCGAGAGCGAGTCATGCGGCAGCCTCGCGGCCGAGCCATAGATCGCCAGGCCCGCACCCATCTGTCGCCCCAAGTCGGCCGCGCTCGCCTCGTCGGCATGAGATGACGGCTTCCACAAGCGCAGATACCGCGTCGGCGCGATGGTCTTCACCCACCCCGCGGCGATCTGCTGAAGCATGTCGACCATGCCCTGACTGAGCGTCGGGTCGGCACCCTGAACGTTGAATGGAAGGACGACGACGTAATCCGGGTCGAGTTTGGGCGAGCGGGTCGCGAAGAATCCGGCGACGGCGATCGCCACCCCCGCGAACGTCGCGCCGCCGACGATCGCCCAGCGCGGCACCTTCGGCTTCCTCGGCACCACCTGGAACGCCGCGGTCATCTGGAGGTCGAGCGCGTCGCGGAATTCGGCGGCGGTGCGATAGCGATCGTCCGGCGACTTCGCGAGCGCTTTCTCGATGATCGTGCTGATCACCGGCGGCACGTCGGGCGCCACCTCGGAAAGGGGCGGCGGCGGCTCGGACATGTGCGCTGCGACGAGCGCTTGCATCGTCGGCCGGGAAAACGGCGGCTTCCCCGCCAGCATCTCGTACCCGACGACGGCGAGCGCGTACACGTCGGCGCGTGCGTCCAGCCCTTTCTCACCCGCCAACTGCTCCGGCGCCATGTAGCCGAGCGTGCCGATGCCGACGCCCGTCGCCGTGAGGCGCTCGGCGGTCGTCTCCAGCCGCGCTTCCTCGACCGCCCGCGCGATGCCGAAGTCGGTCAGCACCGCGTGCCCTTCCTGCAGCAGGATGTTGGCGGGCTTGATGTCGCGGTGGACGATGCCGCGGCCGTGGGCCAACGCGAGCGCGTCGGCGATCTCGCGCAGCACGCGCAACGCCTCGTGAATCGGGAACCGATCGCCGCTCTCCAGCCGGTGGCGCAACGACTCGCCGGCCACGAACGGCATGACGTAGTAGAGACCCTCGCCGCTCGTGCCGATCGACAGGACGGGGAGGATGTTGGGGTGCTGGAGCTGCGCGGCAAGCTGCACTTCGCGCTGGAATCGCGCCGCGCTCACCTCGCTCGCCGTTTCGGGCGGTAGCGTCTTGATGACGACCTTGCGGCCGAGGGACGACTCGGTGGCGAGAAACAGGCGGCTCATCCCGCCTGGGGCGAGCTCGCGCTCGATGACGTAAAGGTCACCGAGGGTCCGCTGGAGTTGTTCGAGGAGTTCCGTCGTCGTCACTCCGTGACCGTCGCCGACTGCGTCTCGAATCAGTTCCGAAGCGAACATAGACAAACGCAAGCGTGAGAGCCAGCGCGGCGTCGTGGGAGATCCCGCGCATTGTGTCGGCGGTCACCGTTCCTCTACCGTCGTATCACGGACGCGGCGACCCCGAACCGACACGAGCAGTCGACGAGCTCGGCCGTTAGCGGCGCGGCCCTCTTGCCCCTCACATCTTGACAGTCAAGATGTAGTGCCGCATCCTGTCCGGCACGCAAACCGGACTACACATGGACGAGCCGACCACCGACGTCATTCAGGGCACCCTCGACCTCCTGATCCTGAAGACGCTCAGCCTCCAGCCGATGCACGGCTTCGGCATCGCCCGCCGCGTCGAGGACATCTCTCGCGGCGTCTTCAAGGTGAACCCCGGCTCGCTCCTCGTCGCGTTGCAGCGGCTCGAGCGGCAGGGATGGCTCGACGCCGAGTGGCGGCAGACGGAGAATTCGCGCCGCGCGAAGTTCTACGCGCTCACGCGCGCCGGACGCAAACAGCTCGACGTCGAGACGGCCGATTGGCGCCGCCGGGCGAACGCGGTCGCGCGGCTCTTGAGCGCGGAGGGCTGACCATGTCTCTCTGGCGACAGTTGTCCCGCGGTCTGCGCGCGCTCACGAATCGACGCGCCGCCGACGCCGAATTGAACGACGAGGTCCTCGACTATCTGGATCGCACCGCGAACGCGAACGTCGCGCGCGGCATGACGCACAGCGCCGCGTATCGCGCCGCGCGCGTCGAGCTCGGCAATCCGACCGTCACACGAGAGCGCGTGCGCGACGCCGGATGGGAGAGCACCCTCGAGACGCTGATCGTCGACGTCCGCTACGGACTGCGGCGGCTTCGCTCGAACCCCGGCTTCACCGCCGTCAGCGCGATCACGCTGGCGCTCGGCATCGGGGCGACGACCGTCATCTTCAGCGCGATCAACCCGATTCTGTTCAAGGCGCTTCCCTACCCGCAGGCCGAGCGCGTCCTCATGGTCTCGGACGTCGGCAACGACGGAACGCCGATGGCCGTCACCTTCGGAACGTATCGTGAGATTCTCCTCCGGAATCATTCGTTCGACGCGCTCGCGCCGTTCAAGGCGTGGCAGCCGACGGTCGAAGGGGGCGCCGAACCCGAGCGGTTGAGCGGACAGGCCGTCGGCGCGGACTACTTCCGCGCTCTGGGCGTGGCTCCCATTCGCGGCCGCGATTTCACGACAGCCGACGATCGCGACGGTGGACCGCGAGTCGTGATCCTGAGCGACGCGCTCTGGCGCCGGCGATTCGGCGGCGATCCCGCCACCATCGGTCGCAGCGTGACGCTCGACGACGATCAGTACCTCGTCATCGGCGTCATGCCGCCGACGTTCGAGAACGTTCCGGCGACGAACGCCGACATTTGGAGGCCGCTCCAATACAAGACGGCGTTCACGCCGGAGTCGCGCGAATGGGGACATCACCTGCGTCTCGTCGGGCGCGTTCGCTCCGGCGTCGATCTCGCGGCGGCGCGCGCCGATCTCTCCGCCATCGCGCGGACGCCGCGCGCCGACATGCCCCGCGTTCCGTGGGCGGCGCTGCAGGCCGGGCTCGTCGTCACGTCGCTCCAGGCCGACGTCGCGCGTGAAATCCGGCCGGCGCTGCTGGCGGTGTTCGCGGCCGCGCTCGTGTTGCTCGTCATCGCGTGCGTCAACGTCACCAACCTTCTTCTCGCCCGCGGGGTGCAGCGGCGCGGCGAGTTCGCCCTCCGCGCCGCACTGGGCGCCGGCCGCACGCGTCTCGTGCGCCAGCTCGTCACGGAGAGCGTGATCCTGTCGCTCTTCGGGGGCGGGCTGGGGATGTTCGTCGCCGTAGTGGGGCTGCGCGCGTTCGTCGCGACGAGCCCCGCCGGGTTGCCGCGCCTCGCGTCGATCCACGTCGACGCGGTGGCGCTCGTTTTCGCGCTCGCGGTGACGAGCCTCATCGGTCTCGCCGTCGGCGTGTTGCCCGCGCTTCACTCGTCGCGCGAGGACCTGCAGGCCGGACTGCAGGAGACGTCGCGCCGCTCGGCCGGTGAGCATCACGTCACACGCCGCGCGCTCGTCGTCGCCGAAGTGGCGCTCTCGCTCGTGCTGCTCGTAAGCGCGGGCCTGTTGCTGCGAAGCCTCCAGCGCATTTTCGCCGTCGACGTCGGCTTCGATCCGTCGCATCTCATCACGATGCAGGTCCAGCTCACCGGCCATCGCTTCGACCAGGACGCGGTCAAGGCGCGGTTCCTCGACGACGCGCTCGCCGCCGTGCGGCGCGTTCCTGGAGTGAGCGCCGCGGCGTTCACGCAGCAGCTGCCGCTGAGCGGCGACTTCGACGTGTACGGTGTGCACCTCGAGCGCACGCGCGATCCGAAGGACGACGGGGCGGCGCTTCGCTACGCGGTTACGCCGGACTATTTCGCCGCGATGCGCATCCCGCTCTTGCGCGGGCGCTACCTCGACTCGCACGACGTGGCCGGCGCGCCGCGTTCGGTCGTGATCAACGAGAGCTTCGCGCGCGCCGAGTTCGGCAAAGACGATCCGATCGGTCAGCGCCTCAAGGCCGGCCCTGACGACGGACAGTGGTACACGATCGTCGGCGTGGTCGGCGACGTGAAGCAGGAGATCGACGCGCTCGACAGCCGCTACGCCGTCTACGTCGCGCCGTCGCAGTGGCATTGGGTGGACAACCTCGTCTCGCTCGTCGTGAGCACGCAGGGCGAACCGGCCGACCTCGCGTCGCGCGTGCGAGGCGCGATCTGGTCCGTCGATCGAAATCAGCCGGTCGTGCGTGTAGCCACGATGTCGGCGCTCGTGTCCACCGCCACGGCGGGGCGGCGGTTCGCGCTCGTGCTGTTCGAGATGTTCGGCGCCGCGGCGCTCGTGCTGGCCGCGGTCGGCATCTACGGCGTACTCTCGGGAAGCGTCACCGAGCGGATCCGCGAAATTGGCGTGCGATCCGCGATGGGCGCGTCGCCGCGCGACATCCTCGCGCTCATCCTCGGCCAGGGGATGAAGCTCACGACCGCCGGCGCGTTCATCGGCGTCATCGGCGCCGCCGCGGCGACGCGCGGTCTCGTGACGATGCTCTTCGGCGTCACGCGCCTCGATGCGGCGACCTATGCGGGAGTGATCGTGTTGCTGTTCGTTGTGTCGGCGATCGCGTGCTGGATGCCGGCGTGGCGGGCCGCGCGAGTGGATCCGTCGATCACGCTGCGTTCCGAGTAGCGCACACTGGCCTGAGACAACTGCAACTGCAACCTCAACTGCTTTAACGCAGAGACGCAGAGGGTGCGAGACGCAGAGGGAAACGGCGAAACGGCTATTGGGAACGGCCTCGGGAAGCCACTGCTTGGCATCCCGAGGTCGTAACCAAAGTTCTCTTCGTCGTTTGCGGTTCTTCGCGAAATCCGCCGACTCCGCGAAAATCGTTGCAGTACCAATTCGTAAAGCTCCCCCCGCCAGTACGAACCTCCATCGCCAATCGGAAGCCGGGGACGAACCCAGAGCGGCGTCGGGCCCGGCCTAACTAGCTTTCCGGCGCAGGCGTTCGGCGCGGGACGTCCCGCGAATTCCTATCGACTCACGCTGGAGAGCACGCACATGGGACTCTTTGACGGCGTATTGGGCGGCATCGTCGGCGCCGGGATGGTGTCGGTCGTGAGCGACATCATCGACAAGCACGGTGGGCTGAGCGGCGTCGTGAATCAGTTTCAGCAACAGGGATTCGGCGACACGGTCCGGTCATGGGTCAGCACGGGCCAGAACCAGCCGATCTCGCCGGACGAGATCCACAAGGTTCTCGGGTCGGACACGATGAACCAGCTCGCGGCCAAGCTCGGCATGACGCCGCAGGAGCTGGCGACGAAGTTGTCTACTGTCCTGCCGCAGGCGATCGACAAGCTCACGCCGGCCGGCGTCGTGCCGCCGGGCCAGTAGACTCACCCGCCTCGAAGCGCCTCGACCGGATCGGCGCGCATCGCCCGGCGAGCCGGAACGAGGCTCGCGACGAGCGCGACGCATAACAGCGCAATCGTCGCGAGCGCGAACGTAACGGGGTCGGTGGCCGAGACACCGTAGAGCAGCGAACGAAGACCGCGCGTCGCGACGAGCGCCAACGCGCAGCCGGCCAGCGCGCCCGATCCGGCGACCGCCGCCGACTGACGCAAGACATGCAGCGCGATGTCGCTCGACGTCGCGCCGAGCGCCGCCCGAACGCCCATTTCGTGCGACCGCTGGCTCACGACGTAGCTCATCACGCCGAAGATGCCGACCGCGCCGAGCAGGAGCGTCACGACCGCGAATCCGCCGACGATGACCGTCGTGAATCGCGGCTTGGCGACCGAACGCGCGATGACGTCGTCCATCGCGCGCACCGCGCTCACGGGTACCGTGCGGTCGATCGACGTCACTATGTCGCGCAGCTGGCGGCCAATCGCTTCTTCGTTCCCGCTCGTACGAACGACGACGGTCATCTCCGAGCCGGCGAGCCTGGAACGCTGTGCGAACGGGACATAGACCGCCATCGCCGACGTGTCGCGCAAGCTGTCGAGGCGAACGTCAGGAACGACGCCGACGATCGTGATCCACGGACTCGCGAATGGATACCCGATCCGCTTTCCGACGGCGTCGTCGTTCGGCCAGAAGTGTCGGGCGAGCGTGCGCGAAACGACCGCCACCGGTGCCGCATCTTCGCGATCCATGTCCGTGAATGTCCGACCACCGACGATCGGAATGCCGAGCGTGCTGAAGTAGCCAGGCGTCACGGCCTGCATGTGGCTTGCTGTCGGGAGCTCGTGCGTCGCGTCTTCGAACTGACCCTCCACCCGCATCCCCATACCATAGATTGGCTCGGCGATCGGCAGCCGGTCGACCAGCCCGACACTCGTCACGCCGGGCGTCGCCGCGAGCCGCTCGATCAACGTCGAATAGAGCGCCGACGTGCGCGCCCTATCCGCGTAACTCGCCGCCGGCGGACTCACGCGCGCCGTCACCACGCGCTCGGCGCGGAAGCCCGGCGAGAGGTCGGTGAGGTGCTGGAACGATCGCGTGAGCAGCCCGGCCGTGATGGCAAGGAGAACCGCGAGCGCGACCTCGCCCGCCACGAGCCCCGAGGCGAGTCGGTTGTGCGCGACTCCCGAGCGGGTGAGATGCGCGGCATCGGTTCCGCGCCCCGCCGAATTTCCCGCAGCCCTCGAGCGCCGGCAGCAGTCCGAATGCGATTCCCGTCGTGACCGCGAGGATCGCCGTGAAGGCGAACACGCCGCCGCCGAAACGGATGTCGGCGGTCCGCGGCATGTTCGGAGGAAGCGAAGCGACCATCCATCGCGCGCCGGCGATCGCGAGCAGGAAGCCGAGCGTCGCTCCAATGAGTGCGACGATCACGCTCTCGGTGAGCAGTTGGCGGACGAGGCGCCCGCGGCCACCCCCGAGCGCGGACCGCACGGTGAACTCGCGTTCGCGCGCCGTGACGCGCGCCAACATGAGGTTGGCGAGATTGACACACGCGACGAGCAGCACCACACCGACGCACGCGAACAGCAGCAGAAGCGCCGGCCGTTCGCTGCCGACGAGACTCTGCTGGAGCGGGCGCGCGTCGACCCTCTTTCCGTAGTCGTTGCCCGGATCCCACAACGGGTTCAGGCGGCGGAAGCCGGGGAGAATCGCCGCAAGCGTCGCCCTCGCGCGCTCGGGCGTCACGCCGGGAGCAAGGCGCGCGATCCAGCGGCTGTTGCCCACGGCCCACGTTTGACCCGTGCTGCTCTCGTCGATCGTGAGCGGCGTCCAGAAACGCGCGTTCATCGACGGAAACGCAAACGACGGCGGCATCACGCCGGCGACCAGCGATTGGACGCCGTCGACGAGCACGTATCGCCCGACGACGCGCGCGTCACGGCCGTAGCGATCGACCCACAGCGCATGAGAGAGCAGGATCACGCGCCCGGCGCCCGGGCGGCTCGCCTCAGCGCCGAACGCGCGGCCGACCTCCGGCGCGACGCCGAGCAGCGGAATGAGGTTCGGCGTGATCGAGAATCCGTCGAGCCGCGCCGCCTCGCGGTCGTCGCCGTACGTGATGCTTCGCGGACGAATCATCGCCACGTCAGAGAATCCGGCGGGCCGATGCTGCAGCGCCAACAGCTCGCCGATCGACCCGACGATGTTGGCGTCGATCGTCACCAATTCCTGCGGCCGGCTATATGGAAGCGGCGAGATCAGCAGAGCGTCGACGAAGGAGAAGATCGTGGCGTTGGCGGCAATGGCGACGGCCATGGTGACGATCGCCGTCGCCGCGAAACCCGGTGCGCGGCGCAGCGAACGCAGCGCGAAGCGCGCGTCCTGTCGAAGGTCGGCGAGCCACTCGGTCTGGCGCGACCCTGCGTGGGAACCAGCCACGTCGTTTCCCCCCGGATCCGGAGTCGTCTGGAGAGACACCGCGGATGCGAGTACCGTTGGGTGAACGACTCGCGCGGAACTCCGGCGCGGCAACGTACCTTGGGTCAACGACTCGCCCGACTCCGGCGCGGCCCCCCGTTAGCGACGACGAAAAGCGAACGCCGCGTCCTGGTGGCCTCGTTCGGCGCACGCGCCGTCCACCGCGCCGCTCCCCTCCAACAACGTTCCGGAGTTCCAGAGCGCCGCGGTCAGGCTCACTTGGCCGGTACAGTTGTTCTTCGGCGGATACAGAAATGGAAACGCGATTCGAATGGAGCGTCCGGTGCGCGTCGCGGTGATCGCGCCGGTAACTCGAATCGAGTCGATCTGGACGGTGGCCGTTGGAGTCGCCGCCGTGCCGCGCAGCGTCACATTCATCCGGAAGCTCGCCCCGCCGACGCGCATCTCACCCGCCCAATCCCCGTCGAGCGATTGTCCGCCTCCGGTCGTGTCCGCGGACGGCGCGCCGTTGCTCGGAAGAGTGAACGCGAGCACGTAGTCGCCCATCGTCGTGTGCATGCGATCGTGCCCGCCGGCGGCGATCACGAGGTATTGGCGTCCGCCGGCGACGTACGTCATCGGCAGCGCGTGCGCCGCCGCGGGAAGCGACTCGCTCCACAGTTCCTTGCCACTCGACACGTCGAACGCGCGGAGGTGTTGGTCGAAGGTGCCGGCGATGAACGCCAGGCCGCTCGACGTCAGCAGAGCGCCGCCAAGCGCGAACGATCCCCACTGCTTCGCGGCGAGGAATCCTGGTCCAGCGGCGGTAGCGTCCCGAGCGGCACCTCCCACTTCACCTTCGCCCGCCGCCAGATCGATTGCCGTGAGCGCGCCCCACGGCGGCGGCGTGCAGATCCTCAGATCGTCTCGGCTCATCGCGTACGGCGTGCCCACTTGGCGGCCGTACTCGATGTCGGGGCGCGCGGTGTACGCCGCGTGAAGGCTGTCGCGCGGAATGAGACGCACGACCATCGCCAACCGGTTCGTCGGCGCGACGAGCAGCCCGCGCTGTTCGTCGACTGAAACCCCGGACCAGTTCACACCGCCGAGGTTTCCCGGCCAGATGATCGTGCCCTGCTGCGACGGCGGCGTGAAGATTCCTTGAAAACGCAGCGCGGCGATCCGCGCGCGACAACTGGCGCGCGCCGAGTCCGTGACGCCGAAGGCGTCGTTCACGGAGAGACTTTCCGGCACGAGGCGAAACGCCGGCGGGGGAAACGGCTGCGTCGGCGACGCCTTCTCTCCTGGCACATCGCTCGGTGGAACCGGACGTTCCTCGACCGGAAACAGTGGCTTGCCGTCGCGACGGTCGAGCACGAAGACGTGACCCATCTTCGTGCCGATCGCCACCGCCGGAATCGAGATCCCGGCGCGACGCAGCGTGAACAACACCGGCTGCGCCGGGACGTCGTAGTCCCAGAGGTCGTGGTGCACGACCTGGAACGCCCACACGAACGCGCCTGTCGACGCGCGCAGCGCGACGACCGAGTTCGCGTATTTGTTGTCGCCAAGCCGCTCGCCGCCGTAGAAGTCGGGGCTCGCGCTGCCGACCGGAATGAACACGAGGTCGCGCGCCGAGTCCGCGGAGAAGATGCTCCAAGCATTGGCGGCGCCGGTGTCGTGGGCCTTGGGTCCGATCCACGTCGCGTACGCCGGATCCTTCGCGTCGCGCGGGATGGGATCGAAGGACCACCGCAGCGCGCCGGTGCGAACGTCGAACGCGCGGATCACGCCCTCGGGCGCGTCGACACGATGGCCGTCCGGCACCGCCGAGCCGACGATCACCAGATTCCCGATGATCGTCGGCGGCGAGGTGACGCCGTACTCCCAGTGATACTCGGGCTTGTGTCGCAGACCGGTCGTGAGATCCAGAACGCCCTTGTCGCCGAAGTCCTGGCACGGCGTGCCGGTTCGACCATCGAGCGCGATGAGCCGCGCAGTGATCGTCGCCACGAAGATTCGACTCGCGCACCTCTCGCCGGCGCGGCCGCCCCACCGGTCCATGCGGCAACTCCGCGATTGGCAAAATCACCGTAGTCGCCGCTCAGCTCCACCGGGCCGGCGAACCTCCACCGCTCGACGCCGGTCACCGGATCGAGCGCGACCACGCTGCCGAGCGGCGTAGACACATAGAGCGTTCCGCGCACGAGGAGCGGCGTCGCCTCGAACCGTCCGCGGTCGGCGAGCAGGTCGCCGGTGCGCGCTACCCACGCGAGACGCAGCCCCGTCACGTTTGCCGGCGTGATCTGCGACGCGGCCGAGAATCGAGTTCCACCGGCGTCGTTGCCGTACGACGGCCACTCGCTCGTCCGCGGCGACTGAGCGTTGGCGGCAGCGACCAGCGCCGCCGTTGCGATGACACTCCCGGGAAGTGCGGGTCTCATGAGGTTTCGCGGACTGAAAAGAGCAACTGCAACTACTTAACGCAGAGACGCGGAGGCGCAGAGACGCAGGAGTAAACGCGAAAGGCCTTTGGGGAACGACCTCGGGGACCCACATCGTGGCTTCCTGAGGTCGTTACCAAGAAATTTGTTTCGTTGTCTTGCCTCAGCGTTTCCGCGCCTCCGCGTCTCTGCGTTAAGTAGTTGCAGTTGTCGAAATAATTCGACGCCCGTCAAGGCTGGCCGCCAGCCACCACCGGCAGTTTACGACGAGCCCAGTCCTCGTACGATCCGTCGTAAAGCTTCGCCGTGTACCCAGCGAGCGAGCGACGAGGTACGTCATGCTCGCGCGGTACCCAATCCAGCAGTAGGTCACGACCGTATCGCTTTTCGCGGCGCGTGCGCCGTACACCGATGCGAGTGTGGTCGCATCCTTGAATAAACCAGCATCCGGATCCTGGAAGAACTCCTGCCACTGAAGTTGGCGCGCTCCCGCTAGATGGCCGGCGCTCGGCATGCCGCGATGCTCGGCGCCTCCTCTGTACTCGCCATCGGTGCGCGTGTCGATGAGCCTGACGTTCGACGACTTGGCGTGTGCCATGATCCAGTCGGCGTCGGCGACGAGCTCGGGTGCGGATGCACGACCACCTTCCCCGGCGCGACCGCCACGTTTCCCTCGGCCATTGGATGACCGGCCTTCTGCCACGCCGCGGCACCGCCGTCGAGGACCGAGACGTGGTCGAGTCCCGCGTAGTCCAACGTGAAGAAGGCCCGCGACGCCATCAGCGCCATCGGGCTGTAAAGCACTACGTGGCTCCCGTTCGACACGCCGGCGTGTTCGAGCACGCTCTGCAACGCCTCCGGGCTCGGCAACTCGGCGTTGTTTCCGTCGCGCTGGACGGCGATGTCGGTGTACGACAGGTACCGCGCGCCGGGGATGTGGCTCTTACGGAAGGCGTCTTCATCGTGGTCAACGTCGAGCAGGACGAGCGACGGATCGGACGCGCGGGCCGCGAGCCACTTCACGGAAACGATGATCGAGTCACGAGGCGCCTGCGCGGACCCGTTCCTCGCCAGGGCGGCCGCGAAGAGCGAAATCGTGAAGGTCCGAACGGCGGCGCGAGGGAACGATGCGAGTCGCATTGATGTCGCTCCTTGGGGATGTCCGGCGTCGGCGGACGCCAAAGATGCGGCGCACCGCGCGAGGCGTCGAGTGGCTGAAATGGCCATCCAGGCGTTAATTCCTGCCATGACGAATCCTTACAAACCGACGCTGTTCGATCGGCAAGGTCCCGACGCCGCGCAACTTCTTCAGGCGTTGGGACTCGGTCTGCTCGTTTTCGGCGTGACGTCCGGCGCGCTTCTTGCTGCAGATCGGATTTCACTGGTGGGAGCTGCCGGTCGGCGCAGGAGCCGGAGCGCTCAGTGGGTCGTTTGGGTGGTTCATCGGCAACGCGGTCGGCGGAGGTTGGAAGCGCGTCGCCGTGGATGGCTCGAGCACTCCGTACGAGCGACAATTCTCCTACGAGCAATCGCTCGTGATGAAGGGGCGTGTGGACGACGCGCTCGCGTCGTTCGAGGCGGTCATCGCGACGGAACCGGAGTTGATCGTCCCGCGCATCAAGGCGGCCGAGCTCTACGCCCGCGAAAAGAAAGACCCCCAGCGCGCGGCCGAGTTGTTTCGCGACGTGTTGCGGTCCCCGTCGATCACGAGCGGCGACAACGTCTACGTGACGAACCGGCTCGTGGACCTTTACATCGGGCCCGTTGAACGACCCGGGGCGCGCCCTCGTCGAGCTGCGCCGCCTCATCGACACGCGCCCCGGCACCGTCGCCGCCGAACACGCGCGTCGGAGTCTTGCCGATCTCAAGGCGCGAATGAATGTTGACTCGGCCGACGAATCCTGAGTCGAGAAATCTTTATGCATGGAAGGCGAACATCAATCGCGCCTATCGTGGCGGCGCTGACGCTTCGCGCTCGGCGCCGCGTCCATCGCCGCGGCGCAGGCGCCGGGGCATGTCATTCGCGGCACGGTCCGCGATTCGGCGACGGGCCAAGAGTTGAGCGGGGCCGTCGTCGAACTGCTTGGGCAGTCGGTGCGCACAGTCGCGCGGAGCGATCAGCGAGGCACGTTCCAATTTTCTCGCGTGGCCGACGGTCGGTATCACGTGTCGGCGCGACTTATCGGCTTCGTCGAGGTGGGGAGAGACGTCGACGTCACGGGACGTGACGTATCCCTTTCCATATCGCTGAGCCCGACTTCGCAGCGCCTCGATACCGTTCGCGTGCGCGCCAGCGTCACCGCGGTGTACGGCGTCGTCGGTGCCAGCGTCGGACTGCACCCCGTGGCCGACGCGGCGATTCAGGTCATCGGCTCACAGCAAAAGGGAACGACCGACAGCGCCGGGAAATTTTTCGTGGCGCTCAAGAAAGGCGGCCCGTACTTCCTTCGCGTTCATCACGCCGGGTTCGCCGACCAGTTCTTCCCCGTCGACGTGCCGAACGATCACGCGGTCGAAACGTTCGTACTGCTCGACTCCGGCTCGGTCGCGACGGGATCGGAGATGATGTGGGACGAGTTCGACGAACGGCTGCGTTGGCAGGGGCAAGGCGCGAGCATCGTGTCCGGCGAGGAGATCACGCGCAACGGCGGCTCGTCGGGCGACGCTATCCGCGGGGCATCGTCGTTCGTGCGGAAGGGTCTAGCGCTCGGACCGACCGTCTGCCTGTTCGTGAACGGCGTGCCCAAGCCGGGCTGGGGGTTCGACGGGATTCCGCCGGAGCAGATCGCCACCGTCGAGCTCTACACGATCACCGGCGACGAGACGCACACGCTCGCCAACAATGGCCGCACGGCGCGCAGTGCGGCCGGACCGGCGGCGTGCCGGCGCCGACGAGCCCGTTCAACAGGCGCTCGATCGTGCAGTACGCCGTGGTTTGGCTGAAGCAGTAGAACGACGCGCGCGTCGTCACGCGAAACCGCAAAGAGATTTTGTTGGAACGACCTCGGGGTGCCACTCCGTGGCCTCCCGAGGTCGTCTAACAAAAGTTTTTCGTTGTTAGCTCGACGCGATCTACTTGCCGATCATGAGGATCGTGAACGACCCCGGGATCACCGGCGCCTGACCGCCGCGGCCGCCGCCGGGCGGTGGCGGTGGCGCCGGCCCACGTTCCACGCTCATGACGAAGATGTGGCCCGTTTTCGTGTCGAGCGTGAGCGTGCGCGCACCATTCATCGTCTGGAGATTCTCTTCCACCTCGAAACTCGTGGGACTGTTCTCCTTGACGACGGTGAGCGTGCCGTTGCCGCCGGAGCTGAAAGCTTCCATCGTGGCGGGATTGAACACCGCGCCGTCAGAGCCGCCGGCGAGCGGCAACTTGGTGAGGATCTTTCCGTCATCTGAGCTGAGGATCACCATCGTCGGCTGCGGCGGCGGCGCGCCGGGCTGCGGAGGTCCCGCCGGTCCGGTCCGAGAGCACGCGGCAAAGAGCACGTGGTTCTTCGCGTCCAGAGCGAGGCCGTTGCACCCGGTGTTCCCGCCAAAGGGAAACACCTTCGTGACTTTCATGGCCTTCTCGTCGATCACCGCGACGCTGCCGCTGTCCTGCATGAGGGCGTACAGCGTTCCCTTGCCGTCCGCGATCGTCTGCTCCGGCGTCCCTGGCAGGGGGATCTTGCCGGCGACGGCGCCATCCTTTGCGTCGATCACGATGAGGTCCTTCGTGGGATGGCTGCCGACATAGACTCGGCCGTCGAAGGCGTCGAAGTAGATGCCGTCGGGGCTGAAGCGTGGATTTGGAGGCTGCACTCCGTCGGTTGGGTCGATCGTCTTGATCATCTGCATCGACTTCGTGTCGAACATCGAAATGTTCGGGTGGCTGCTGGCGAAGCCGTGGTTCGTCTTGGCGTCCACCGTCGCGCCGTTGCCGCCGCCGTTGAGGATCGTGCCAAGCGGCTGCAGCGTCTCGAGGTCGAAGACGGTGACACGGCCAGGCACGGAGTCCCTGGCGGGGGTGCTGTCCGTCGCAGCGACGGCGCGGACGGCGTTGCGCGTGATGTAAAGCCGCCGGTCGGCCGAGTTGGCGTAGATGTAGTCGGTGCTACCCTCGCCGCCGACCTTGGCCCGCATGAGGACCTTGTACGGACTGTCGCTCGACGGCTGCTGGGCGGAAATGGCGAGCGGAGCGGCGGCGATCGCGAGAGCGGTGACGATGGCGAGGCGTTTCATCGGCAGGGTTCCCGAGTGCGAGGGCAGGCGCCGAGACTGGCGCAACGCTGGATCGTGCCACGCTGCGCCGGTCAGGCCGTCGCTGTCAAGCGCGGCGCGCGGCCGGCGCAGAGCCATTTGTCATCGTGCCGACAGGTTGTCGCCGGCCGCGCGGCTTCCTACGCCTTGGTTGCGCCGGATCGGGTCAGGACGTAGAACTCCCGATCCGCGGCGGCGTCTCGACGCACCGACACGATGTCGTAGCCATTCGCCAGCGCCCAGCGGAAATGCTCGCGCACGGCGAGGCGCCACTGTCGCGCCGTCGTGAGCGATCGACGCGTGATCTCGAGGATGTCCGGACGGAACCTCGATGAGGACGGCCTCCGGACGCCGATCCTCCCGCGCGAAGACGTCGTCTCCCTCGCGCGGGAATGGAGACAGCAGCGGCAGCTGGCCGTTTCGCGATGGGTGACGTCGGCTTCCACCGCCGAGGTCGACGTCGTCACGACGATGCGGTCGGTCGGCAGGCCGAGGTGCAACGGGCTCGCGGTCGTGCCGTACATGTCCGGCACGTACTCGACGACCGACGCGCCAAGGCGATTGAAGTTGAAGTACGCGTTCTTGGCCATCAGCGGATCGAACGACCAGAACACGCGCCGGATGCCGAGCTTCGCGAGCGCTGCGCGCTGGTGCTCCTTCAGCATCCGGCCGAGGCCCAGGTTCCGCGCCGACTCTCGAACGCCGAGCATGTGCGACCAGTGCACGAGCTCGCCGTCGCGCACGCCGCTCACGCCGAACACGAATCCCAGCAGCTCGCCGCTCGCGTCGAACGCGCCCGGCGGCGAGTCCGCCGACGTAGTCGACGACGTGCAGCAGCGTGACCGGAACGACGTCGGTTGGCTCGAACCCCCAGACATGGCGCTGCAGCGCGACGCACGCCTCGCACTCCTCGATCGTGCGAAGCGTGCGAATCTCAACGGCCGGGTGCCCGCGCGGCGTGAGCGCCGCGTTCCGCAACGCCGGACGAGTCGATCGCCGGCACCGACAACGGCGAAGATCGCGTCATTGACTGTTCGAGGCCGCTTCGCTGCGCAGGAAGCGGCGGAAGAACGTGTCCATGCGCCCGAACACGTACAGCCATCGGCTGTGGACGAGCGTCTCGTGCGTGTCGTCGGGGTTCACGATCAGCTCGTAGTACACGTTGCGCGCGCGCAGAAGGTCGACGAGTCCGATCGTCTGCGAGAACTCGACGTTGCGGTCGTCGTCGTTGTGCCAGATCAGCACGGGCGACTTCCATGAATCGATCGCCGAGATCGTGGACGACTTGAACGAGACGTCGGCGGTGTCGAGCGAGTTCCCCCACAGGTGCACGCCGGCCATGTCCACGCCGGCCGCGAAGACGTCCGAGTTGCGCGCGAGCGCCTGTGACGTGAGCACGCCGCCGTACGACAATCCCCAGATGCCGACGTGCGACGCGTCGACGTCGGAACGCGACTGCAGGTACTTCCCCGCCGCGATCACGTCGCGATACTCGGCGTTGCCGCGCCCGCCGGTGTTCGGCGCCGTACGGAACGACTTCCCGTAGCCGATCCCCGACCGGTAGTTCACGGACATCACGATGTAGCCCTGGCTCGCGAGCCATTCGTTCACCGCGTAGGCCGTCGCGTAGAAATCCATGTAGTGGTAGCCGAGCAGCATCTGCCGGATCGGACCGCCGTGGACGAAGATGATCGCCGGGCGCTTTTCGCCCGCCTTGAGGTCCTTCGGCAGGAAGAGCTGATTGTGGAACTCCAATCCGTCGTCGGCCTTGAGGACGACCGCGGTCGGCGCGACCTGCGCGGCCGCCGGGAATTCGGCGGGCAGCGTTGGAAAGACGAGACGACGCGCACTCGTTCCACTCGAGGCGCCAGCCTCGCGTTGACACGATCCCCACCGACAGTGGACGCGTGCCGCCGGACGTGAGCACCGCGACCTGCTTTCCGGACGAGAGCGGCGCCGGATACATCTCGATCTGATCGCCGGTCGTGATCTGGACCGCGGGTCCGCCGGCCGTCGGCACCTTCCATAGATGTCGGCGGTCGATGTCACCCACGTTCGTCGCGTAGAAGAGCGTCGAGCCGTCGCGCGAAAGGCCGGTCGTTTCCACCGCGCCCTCGCCGGGCGTCAGCTCGACCGGCGCGCCGCCGCCGTCAACCGCAACGGAGTACCAGCGAATCCACTCTTCGGGCTCCTGCGGGAAAATGACGTGCGACCCGGCCCACGCGATGCCGGCGATCGTCGGGAAGGCCTTGTCGTTCGGCTGGTTGTGCCAGAACTCGTGCGCCTCGCATCCGCCGGCGGGCGTCGGACAGCCCGCGATGTCGGCGACCATCAAAGAAATCGTATAGCCGCCCGTGAACACCGCGCGATACAAGCCGTCGGCGCGACCTTCAGCCGCGCCGGCGGCGCCACGGCCTCCTCTTCCCGCGCCCCCTCGGCCACCGCGACCATTCGCCCCGGGACCGCCGGGATTTCCGAGGCTCCCGTCGCCAACCTGGGCCTGAAGCCCGAACGGCACGCCGGGGCGCCTGACGAACGCGAGACGCTTGCCGTCGGGTGACCACGTCGGACTGCCGTCGACGTCGACGCTGGGCGACACGTAGTGCAGGCGTCGCGTGCGAACGTCGTAGACGCCGATCAGCGAGTGGTTGTCGCGCACGCTGACGAACGCGAGCTTGGATCCGTCCGGCGACCAACGCGGGTTCGCGTTGCGCCCCCATTCCTTTATATAGCGGTTGCTGGTCCTTCTCGGCCGGCGCCGCCGCGCGCGGCACGATCTGGTAGCGGAAGATCTGACCGTCGCGCGAGAACGCGACGTTGTGGCCGTCGGGCGCCAGCGCCGGACCAGCGCCGGAACCAAGTCGCCACGCGGCGCTTCCATTGGTGTACGCCGCCCAGATCGCGCGATCGGGGCCCTGCGGATCGCTGCTGGGATTGGCGATCCATCCGATCCGATTCGGCTCGCTCCCGCGGACGAACGTCACGATCGACCCGTCGTCGGAGATCTCGAGCTCGGAGAGAATGATCCCGTCGTCGTCGAGGAATTTCGTCAGGCGCACCGGTTTGAAATCGGGTGCGGCGGCCGTGTAGATGTTGCGACGCCCGCGATCGTAGGCGATCCACGCGACCCGGTCGGCCTTCTTCGCCGAGACCAGCTCCGACGGATACGCCGGCGAGAGGAATTGCTCGATCGTCGGCTTGGACTGTGCGTCGCTGCCGACGAACGGTGCGGCGACGAGTGCCGCCGTGGCGAACGCGCGAATGCAGGAGTGCCGCATGGTTGCTCTCTCCATCCTACGGGACGCGAACGAGCTCGTTCTGTATTGGGACGCCGCCCTTCACGGGGACGGGGGCGTGGCGTGAGCATTTGATGGCGGCCTGTCCGTCGATCACCGAGACGCCGCAATTCCCGATAACGTCGAAGTTCATCGCGTACGGGATGCCTTCCGATGACAGAAACGTCGGGCCGTCGGCGATCTGGAAGTGTACGTGCGGCTCGGTGGAGTTACCGGAGTTCCCGAGCAGTGCGATGACCTGGCCGCGCTTGACGCGATCGCCGACCTTGACGCGCAACGATCCCGGCTGGACGTGCGCGTAGAGCGCGTACCGCCCGTGCCCGATGTCGATCGCGACGTAGTTGCCGCCGACGGTCGTCATCGTGATCGGAACGGCCCGCGAGGCGGCGCCGGGTACGTTCTGCGGGATGCTGTCCTTGGTCGCGGCGATCACACCGTCCGCGACCGCCATCAGCGGCGTACCGTACGCGTAGTAGTTCTCGTTCTTGAGCGGATCGCCGTGATGCGAGCTGCCGGTCGAATCGAGCTGCAGGAAATCGATCGCGAACCGTTGGCCGATCGCCGTGTGTCCGTCGAGTCCGAGCACGAGGCGTCGGTGTCCCGACGAGTTCGACGGGCCGTTGAACGCGGCCCACTCTCCGTGGAACGGCGCGGAGATGACCGCGAGGTCGGTCGCGACGGGAGTCGTCGTTCCCTCGAGCACGACGTCGCTCGAATCGGCGCCCGTCCGCTTGAAGGTGAGACGATGTCTCAACGTGGCCGGCGGACGGTTCGCGTCGACGGGAATCCAGAGGTAGACGTACGCGCGAACCCCCGCGGGAATCTGCGCCCGCTCCGACGCCGGAAGACACTCGACGGCCGGGCGACTGGTCGTATCGGTGGCGCGGCACGTCGGCGGCGCGACGCGTGCGAGCGCGCGAATCAGCGCACTGTCCGCGAGCGTGAAGACGGTAGCGTGACTGGCGGCGTCGAGCACCTCGACGCGGCGCAAGTACATCGCCGTCGGCGTGAGGTTCGTGACGTGAAGCTCGTAGGACAGAAAGGCCCCCGAGTCGCTGAGCGCGACCGTCGGCGGCTTGGGCACGCTGAATTCGACCGACGGAGGGATCTGCGTCTGTGCCGCGGCGGTCGCCGTAGACGCGGCGACCGCGACGGATGAACACAGAGTCACACCGAGACGACGGCGAATCACGAACCGCTTCCTCCGCGGCCACCGCGACCGCCTCGCCCGGCGGCTTTCTTACCGAGGAGCGTGACGTCACCACCAATGCCGAACCACAGTCCCGTGACAGTGTTGTCGGGCGAGATCTCGAACTTGATGTTCATCGGACCGGTGGGCGAGCCGGGAGGCAGAACCCATCGGAAGTTGTTCGCGTTCCAGTACTGAAGCACGCCGTGCCACTCGCCGCGGTTCAGCTCGAGCTGACCTTCGACGATCGACACCGTCGCGTCGCCGTACAGGCTGTCCGCGTACGTCCCGACGAACGCGTTGAGCGGCAGTGGCGGCTTGGCGTCCCTCGGATGCTCGGCGGCCTGCGCCGCCGTGACCGAATCCGCGCGACGCCGCTGCACGAGATAGCGCTCATACGCCTCGGCGCTCAGATCCCTCATCGGCAAGCCGAGCGCGCGGTCGAAGATGTAGTGCATGACGATCGCCGGCAGTTGCGCGCTCTGCATGTTGCTCAACACGGCGACGCCGATGTGCTTCTCCGGCAGCATTCCGACCGCGGCCGTCATGCCGGTGGTGTTGCCGCCGTGCTGCCACATGAGTTGACCGTGGTAGTCCTCCACGAACCAACCCATCCCGTACGAGCTGAAGTGCGTGACGGGAAACGAGTCGCGAGCGGCGGGGTCGCCGCCGCGCCCAGTCGGGGGGACGCCCGCCACGGCCAGGATCTGCGGCGAGTGCGTCTCGCGCAGTGCCGCCGAGTTGACCAGCCGCTTTCCGTTGACCACGCCGTCGTTCAACTGAAAGCGCAGCCACTGCGCCATGTCCCTCGCGTTCGACAGGATCGCGCCGGCGGGTCCGATGTTGTCACCGTCGAACATCGCTTCGACCACCGCCGAGTCTCCCGCAGCGTGCGGCCGCGCCACGTTGGTCGTAGCGAGACCTTTCGACGTCGTGACCGACGACGTCATGCCGAGCGGGCCGAAGATTCGCTGCGGGATGAGCGCGTCCCAGCTGGTGCCGGCGGCTTTGCCGGCCGCCTGGCCGGCCGCGAGAAACATCATGTTCTGATATGAATACTTGGATCTGAACGGCGATTCCGGCTTGAGAAACCGAATCCGATGCAGAATCTCGTCGCGCCCGAAGCCGGACCCCAGCCAGACCAGCTCGCCGCGCGCGATCCCGCTGCGATGCGTGAGCGCATCGCGGAGCGTCACTCCTTCGTTCGCGACCGGATCGTACAGCTTGAATCCGGGGAGGTAGTCGGCGAGATGATCCTCCCATCGCATCTTGCCGTCGGTGACGAGCATGGCGACCAGCGTCGCGGTGAACGCCTTCGAGCTCGACCCGATCTCGAACAGCGTTTGCTCGTTGACCGGCGCGTGGCTCTGCGCGGACAACGTCCCGAAGCCCTTCGTGTAGATGACTGAGTCGTTGCGCACGATCGCCACACTCAGTCCCGGGACCTTCCAGGTCTGAACGGCCTTCGCGATGTACGCGTCGAGTCCGGGGTACGGCTCCTGCGCGCGAGCGACCGCCGCCGCGAGGAGGGCGACGATCGCGCCGGCGAGGCGAACGCTCGCCGGACGCAATGATCGATGTGTGCTCACGGGGTTTTCGAGATGCTGGGATTGTTGATCCGCTCGATGTCCGGCAGCGGGAAGCAGGTCTCCGTTCCGTAGTTTCCCCCGCCCGAGTACGCGGTGCCGCTGGCCGGTGCGAACACCAGACCGTACCGGCGCAGGTCCCCGAGGCGATGGCCCTCGAGGAACAGTTCGCGGCGACGCTCCTCGATGATTTGCGTCTTGAGCTGCGCCGCCGTCTGGCCGGTGCCGTCGAACGCCGGCAGGCCGGAGTGCGTCGCGCGCGCCGCGTTGATCGCCGCCACCGACCCCGCGAGATCACCCGCCGCCGCCTTTGCTTCGGCGACGATCAGCTGCGCCTCGGCGTAGCGTGCGATGGGCATGGGAGTGGTGAAAGCGGGATACTTGTCGGGCGTGAAGATCGCCGCGCCGGGCGCGGTTCCGTTCTTTCCCAACGACGTCACCGCCACGCGCGGATCGGGCAACCCGTTGACGGTCAATCCCCGGAAGCTCGGATCGACCGTGGCGAAGTTGCTGTTGTTGATCGTGAAGAAGGAGAAGTTCTGGCGGCGGAAGTTGATGCCGTCCGTGGACATGTTGACGACGAAACTGGATGCGATGGTCGCGGCATCAGTTCCGGCGGCGGCCGCGTTCCCCAAATCCAACTGCGCGCGCGCGCGTCCGAGAGTCGCGAAACTCACCGTCGTCGGATCGGACGCCGCCGTCGCGGCCTCGATCGCCGAATCGAATCGCGACTTGGCCTCGGCGAACACCTGGGCCGGCTGAAGCTCCGGACCAAGGTTGATCGCCGCGGTGCACATGCCTTCACCCATCAGCACGAGGCTATAGCCGGCATAGGCATAGGATTGTCCGATCAGCTTCGTTCGGTTCACGCCCGTCGCCATCTGCGCGTCGGTCCATCCTTTCAGGTAGGCGATCGCGGTGTCCGCCGAGCGGCGCGCGACGGAGAGCGGCGTGTAGATCGCCGGCTGTTGGTTGGCGGTACTGCAGCTGCCCGTTCCGTATGAGGCGCCGGTCGTCAGCGTGCGCCGGTCGTAGTCGAAGTTGGCCGCGTTGGAGATGCCGTCGGCCAGCTCATCGGTGAAGACGCCGGACCCCACGACGTATCGTGAGAACGCGCATTCGAAGTCGCTGATCGCTCCATTCACGATCAGCGGCGCGTTGAGCGGCGTGTAGACGGTGCTGGATGAGAGCGCACCGGGGTTGGATTGGGTCAGCGTCGCGAGATCGGTGCAGGCGGCGACCGCCACCAGCACGATGCCGAGGGCTAGTGTTCGTCGCATAGGTCACCAGGAGAAGTTGAAGGTCACGAGGAAACGCGTGAGCGGCGGTATCACACCCTGATCGATCGCCGTGGCGCCGTTGTTACTGGTGCCGCTCTGGGCGGCGCCTTCCGGGTCGATCCCACGGTAGTTGGTCCATGTGTGGAGCTCGCGGGCGGCGAACGTGATCGAGGGGTTCGTTACGCGGAGGAAGCGGCTTGGAATGAAGTACGTAGCCGACAGTTCGCGGAGCTTGACGAACGACGCGTCGTCCATGAACTGGTCGACGGTGTTGCCGACGGCCGCGGAGAGGCTGGCCTCGGCCAGGTACAGTGGGGAGTACTCCAGCGGGTAGTAGTTCGCGCGACACAGCGGCGCGCCGGCCAGTCCGTCGCAGCGAATCTCCTCGTTCTGGTTCCATACCCTGTTGCCGCGCCGCCCGTCGAGCAGGCCGTACAGACGCAGCGATTTGCCGATCATGAGGGTGTTGCCGAACGAGAACGTCTTACTCGGCGTCGGGTTCCCGATGTACACGAAGGGCGCCGACGCGCAGGCGACGGGCGCCTTTCCGGCCCCGCCGTCGCACAGAACGTTGGTCGCCAGGTTGGTCGTCGGATCTCGGTCGGCCGAAACGATGCGGCGCGACCAAAGACCGCCGATCGGATAGCCGACGATGTTGTACTGCCCAGCGCTTGCGATCGCGTTCGTGATGTTGCTCTTGATCACGTTGTTGATCGTCGTGAGGTTGCCGGTGATCTCCCAGCTGAAGTCACGCCGCGAGATCGCCTGGAGCCTCGTCTCGAGCTCGATCCCCTTGTTGGTGACCTTGCCGAGGTTGGTGAGCTGGTTGCCGGAGAAGCCCGTCGAGGGCGCGACCGGCTGCTGGACGATCTCGTTGTTCGTGGTCTTGTTGTAGTAGGTGAAGTCGACGCTCAGCCGGTTGAAGAGGCCGGTCTCGAATCCGACTTCGGTCTCCGCGCCGCGCTCGGGCCGCAGGTCCGCGTTGCCCAAGCCGCCCGGCGTGATGGCGTTCGTGCCGTTCGGTCCGACGACTGGCGTGAACGTTTGCAGCGCAGAAAACGCGGTGGGTTGTCGCCCGGCCGCGCCGTACGCGGCGCGCAGCCGCAGGGCGTTGATGCGGTTTCCCCATTTCCAGAACGGCTCGTCGCTCACGACCCACGACGCGCTGGCCTTGGGATACGTGACCCACTTGAAGTCCTGGCCGAACGAGCTGTTGTTGTCCACGCGCACGGCGCCGACGAGGAAGAGCCGGTCTCGCCATGCGAACTGCTCCTGCACGTAGCCGCCGACGGTCGTGTTGATCGTCTGCGCTTGCGTCGCGGCCGCCGCCTGCGACGCGGCGCTCACCGTCTCGACGCCCGACGCCGGAAACCCCTGGCCGCCGAGGAAGCTCTGGTTGGCTTCTGAATTGTTGAACTGGCCGCCGACCGACGTCGACGACACGAGCGCGGAACTGAGTTCGGCCTTCGCCGTTCCCGAGTAGTCCGCGGTGATCAGAGTCGTGCGTCGGAGCGTTTGACCGAGGCGCCCGCCCGCCGCGGCGGGCGACAGGATCGCGGCCAACTGTGGCGGCGCGAAGTGTTCGATCGCCCGATCGTCCTGATCCGTGTAATCGAGCCCCAGCACCGCGCGATGCGTGAACCATCGCGTGAGCTGGTTGTTGATCGTCGTGCTACCCGTAAACCGGTTGAGCCCCGTGGCATTGTCGTATAACGTCTGCGGTACGGCGGCTGGAAAGCCCGGGTAGAAGCCCAGCGACGCCGGCGGGAAAAGGAGCGAATGTCCGCCGATAGCGCCGAGCAACGCGGACGCCCCGACGTCGGCGCCGAGGTGTGTCGACATATCGATGAAGTTGAGGCTCGTCGACACATCCGTTGTCGTGCCCAACGGGGTGCTCAGGTTCAGGTGCGCGTTGAAGTCGCGCTGGAGGTTGTTCGGCTCGATGCCATAGTCGTTCTGGTATCCGAGCGACGCGTAGTAGCGCAGCTGATCCACCCCGCCGACGACCGCCGTCGAGTAGTGGCGCTCGAGGCCCGTCTTGAAGATCGGCGTGCCGCTGTCGGACATCGCCTTCACGCCGTTCCACGGAACGATGTTGCCCGACTTGTCCTTGTCGTAGTTGGTCGGCACGCGGTCCTCGGCGTCGCGGAAGTACATCGGACCTCCCGTGATCGTCGTGCGGAGTTCCGCTCGTCCCGACGCGCCCCTCTTCGTGATGATCTGGATCACGCCGTTGGCCGCTTCCGTTCCGTAGATCGTCGCGGCGGCAGGACCCTTGATGATCTCGATGCTCTCGATGTCCGCGGGGTTGATGTCGTTCATCCGGCTCTCGACCGGGTTGCCCTGCGCGCCGAGACCGCCCGAGATACCGGCCGGTCCCAGATTGGTCGAGTTGTTGACCCGGACACCGTCGATGTAGATCAGCGGATTGTTCGTGAGACCGATGCTGCTCGGTCCGCGGATCTGAATCGATGGTCCGGTGCCGAGACGGCCGCTGATCGGCTGAATGTCGACGCCCGCGGCGCGCGATCTCAGGAGGTTCGCGATGTCGGGCGGCGAACCCTTCGCCATTTCGGTCGACGCATCGATCGTCGACACGGCGTTGCCGATCGACCGTCGCTCGGTCTCACCCGCCGTCCCGGTCACGACGATCTGGTCGAGGGCGACCGCGCTCGGCGCCAAGCCGACCTCGTGCGTGACCGTGGCGCCTGCCGCGACGGTGACCGCCTGCCGATTCGACGAATAGCCGAGCCGGAGGACCAAGATCGATCGCGTGCCGCTCGGCACGCCGACGATGCGATACCGGCCGTCCTGGCCGGTGACGGCGCCGAGGCGCGTGCCTTCGACCTGAAGACTCGCTCCCGCGACCGCGTCGCCCGTGCGGGCATCGGTCACGCGACCGACGATGATGCCGGGCTGTGCTTGTGCATGTGCGTCGACCGGCACGCCGACGAATCGCATCGTCGCGATCGCCAGGGACGCCAGGATCAAGAGCCTGCGACGCAGGCACTGATCAACGAGAGCTCGCATCCGTTCCTCCAGTGATGGTAAACACGTTCAACTACGAATCACGACGAGAACGCCGGTTCCACTTCGCGACGACGCGAACGCCAGAGGAAGTAGACGGGAGTTCCGAGCAAAACCACGGTGAGCCCGATCGCCGCCTGGCGCGTCTGCTGAAACAGCGTGTTGCCGACGAGCAGCGCCGCGGCGAGGGCGAAGAGCACGGGAGTGACCGGATAGCCGGGCGTCCGGAACGGACGCACCGCATCCGGCAAGCGGCGTCGCGACGCGAACACCGCGAGCGCGCCGAGGCCGTAGAAAATCCAGCCGGCGAACACGACGTAGGTGAGCAGCTGCTCGAACGTGCCGGTGAGCGCGAGCAGCACCGACCAACACGACAACAACACGATCGCCGACGCCGGCGTGCCGAAGCGCTCGCTCACTTTCGCGAGCCGCGCGAAGAACAACCCGTCGCGCGCCATCGCGAAGTACAGTCGCGGCGCGGTCAGCACGAGCCCGTTCGTCGCGCTGAAGATCGACACGAGCGCGAGAACGCTGAGCAGCTTGCCGGAGAACGAACCGAAAACCGCCGCGGTGGCGTCGGCAGCGACATGGCTGCTCTGCGACGCGGCCGTCGGGCCGATCGCGGCGACGTACCCGACGTTCGCCAACAGATAGAGAACGATCAACGCGAACGTCGCCACGGCGATGGAGCGCGGGAAAACGCGCTGCGGATCGCGCGTCTCGCCCGCGGCGAACGTGACGTACTGCCAGCCTTCGTACGCCCACAACACGCCGATCATCGCCGCGCCGAAACCCGACATCACGGACGACGTGAGCGCCGGCGGCCAGAGCGTCGCGGGAGCCGGCCACGCGTGGCCGGCGACGAGGAGAGCGAGCCCGATCAGCAACAGCGCGCCGACCTTGATCATCGTCGCCGAGTTCTCCACCGTCGCGCTCTGGCGCGTCCCGCGCACGTTGACGACCGTGATCACGACGATCATCAGGGTCGACGCCACCTTCGCGCCGACGGGGCCGATCGGAACGAGTTGGCCCAGATACGCGGAAAACGCGACGGCGAGGGTCGCGACCGAGCCGCTGGCGATGACGAGAAAGCTCGTCCAACCATAGAGAAACGCGGGCAGCGGTCCGAACGCGTCGCGAATGTACGCGTACAGTCCCCCGGCCTCGGGCGTCATCGCGCCGAGCTCGGCGTACGTGAGCGCTCCGAGAAACGACACCACGCCGCCGACGATCCACACGAGCAGCGCGACGCCGAGGTGTCCCCCCGTTTGCTTGAGCACGACGCCCGGCACGATGAAGATGCCGGATCCGATCACCGTCCCGAGCGTGAGCAGGAGCAGGTCGGTGAAGCCGAGCGTTCGCCGCAGGCCCCCCGCCCCGCCGGCGTCCTTCGTCGCGACGGTCATACGGCCACCAGCGTGTCGCCGCCGCGGACGACCTCGGCGCGCACCGTGAGCGACTCGATCATCTCGACGTCGACGTCCACGCCGAGGCCCGGCCGATCGCGCGGCACGGCGACCATGCCGTTCGCGTCCATCGTCCACTCGGGCGACACGATGTCGCGGGCCCAGTAGCGCGCGCTCGGACTCAGATCGCCGGGCAGCGAGAAGTTCGGCAGCGACGCGAGCGCCACGTTGTACGCGCGGCCGATCCCGCTCTCGAGCATCCCGCCGCACCAGACGGGAACGCCGGCGTGGCGACACACGTCGTGGATCGCCATCGACGCCGAGAAACCGCCGACCCGTCCGGGCTTGATGTTGATGATGCGGCCGCTTCCGAGCGCGATCATGTCGTGCGCGCGGGTGACGTCGACGATCGACTCGTCGAGGCAGATCGGCGTCGTCATCCGTCGCTGCAACTCGGCGAGCTGCAACAACGCGTCGGCGCCGAACGGCTGCTCGAGCATCACCAGGTCGAACGTGTCGAGCGCGGTGAGGTGCGGGGCGTCGTCGATCGAGTACGCGGCGTTCGCGTCGACCATGAGGTCGACGTCGGCTCCGAGGGCGGCGCGCACCGCGTGTACGTATGTGACGTCCTGCCCCGGCTGAATCTTGAGCTTGACCTTGCGGTAGCCCGCCGCGACGGCGTCGACGGCGCGATCGACGAGGCGGTCCGGCGACGACTGGATTCCGAGCGAGATTCCGGTCGGGACGCGTTCGCGCGTGCCGCCGAGCATCACCGACAACGGGACGCGGTCGATCTCCGCGGCGAGTCCCCAGCACGCCATCTCGAGCGCGGCCTTCGCCATGTTGTGTCCGCGGATGTCGCGGGCGAGGATGTCGTGGACCGCGGAGGGATGCGGCAGCGGGCGGCCGACGATTCGCGGAGCGAGCCACTCGCGGATGGCGAGCCACGCGGTGTCGACGGTCTCGGGCGTATAGATCGGGAGCTGGAAGGCGACGCACTCCGACCACGCCGTCGCGCCGCTCTCGTCCTCGAGCTCGAGGAGCAGAATGCGGCGCGTCGACATGACGCCCGACGAGATCCGGAACGGCTCTTTGAGCGCGAGCTGGATTTCGCGGAGGGTCACGCGGCCGATGCGCAGCATTCAGGAGGCGGAGGAGCGGGTCTGGGGGGCGACGCGAACGGGGAGCCGCGACGTAACGTGGGCCGGACGGCGAGGTCACGAACCAGGCACGCCGTTTGGATCGACCATTGTGGTATACCAACCCGCGATCGTCAAGGGCGGTCACTTCCTTCTTGCTCACGCCCGCACCGCCGCCTTACCATTCCGGCGTGCCTTCGCCGAAACCGCGCCGCGCGTCGTCCGCCGCTCGCGCCGCCTCCACACATCGCTCGCCGGCCGCGCGTCCCGCCGCCGGCCACGACGCGCCCGACAACGTCACGCGCGTGTACACGGAGCTGCGGTCCCTGATCATTTCCGGACAACTGCCGCCCGGCGCGCGCATCGCCGAGCGCGCGGTCGTCGCCAGGATGGGATTGAGCCGGACCCCGATCCGCAGCGCGCTGCACCGCCTGCAGCAGGAAGGGCTCGTCGCGTCGGTCGGGCGGGCCGGCGACCAGCGGCTGATCGTCACGCCCCTCACGCGCGGCGACGGCCGCGAAGTCTTTCTCATCGTCGGGCATCTCGAGGGATTGGCGGCGAGCGAAGCCGCATCGCTGCCGACTGAACAGCGCCGCCAACTCGTCGCCCGATTGCGCGAGGTCAACCGCGCGCTCGCCGTCGCCGCGAAGACCAAGGCGTCTCCGGCGCGGCTGTTCGATCTCGATCTGCAATTCCACGCCACGTACGTCGAGGGCGTCGCGGGACCGCGCGTCGTCGCGCTGCACCGCGCGATCAAGCCGCAGAGCGAGCGCTATGCGCGCCTGTACGTGAACGTGTTGTTGGACGAGCTCCCCACGTCGGTGAAAGAACACGAGTCGATCACCGCCGCCATCGCGAAGGGTGATCGCCGCGGCGCGCAGCACGCCGTGGAAACCAACTGGCAGAACGCGGCCGTGCGCTTGTCGAACGTGATCGCCGAGCACGGAGAGCGTGGGAGCTGGCACTTGTGGCAGGGAGACGGGGCGGACGGCAACGGCACGCGTCCGTCCAACCGCCGCTCCTAGTCGACGTCGTCGTACCGGCGGCGTCGCCGTCGCCGTGCAGGAATACCAAAGCTGTACACCGCCGCGCCGTCGCGCGGCCGCCCTTCCCTCTGGAGATCGCATGTCACGCCGACTCGTTCCGCTCGCCGCCGGGGCCGCCCTCCTCGCCGCCTCCAGCGTCGCCGCTCAAGGCACCCGTTTGCTCCGCCACCCGGCCATCAACGGCAACGCGGTCGCGTTCGAGTACGGCGGCGACCTGTGGGTCACGACGCGCGCCGGCGGCCCGGCGCGCCGGCTCACCGCCACGCCCGACGTCGAGACCGATCCGCACTTCTCTCCCGACGGATCGCACATCGCGTTCAGCCGCACGTCGAACGGCAACACCGACGTCTACGTCGTTTCGGCCGCCGGCGGCGAACCGACACGTCTCACGTTCCACCCGGGAAATGACCGCGCCCGCGGGTGGACGCCCGACGGAAAGCGCGTCGTCTTCGCCAGCGACCGCGCGAGCGCGCCCCAATCCTCGTACTTCCGGATGTTCACCGTCCCCGCCGGCGGCGGCTTCGAGGAGGCTCTCCCGATGCCCCGCGCGTTCACCGGCACGCACTCGCCGGACGGAGCGCGCGTCGCCTTCGAAGAAATCTCGACGGCGTTCATTCCCGACTGGTACGAGACGAGCATGTGGCGTCACTATCGCGGCGGCCGCGTGCACCCGATCAGCATCATCGACTTGGCGACGTGCGCCGTCGAAAAGCTGCCGTGGCAGAACAGCAACGACAGCGACCCGATGTGGATCGGCAACACCGTGTACTTCCTCTCCGACCGCAACTACACGCGCAATCTGTTCTCGTACAACCTCGCGACGAAGAAGCTCGAGCAGCTGACGCACCACGACGACGCCGACATCATGACGGCGTCCGCCGGATCCGACGCGATCGTCTACGAGCAGAACGGCGTCATCCACCTCTTCGACCTCAAGACGGGCCAATCCAAAGCGCTCGCGATCGACGTCGTCGGCGACTTTCCGTGGGCCCGCCCGCAGTTCAAGCGCGTCGCGAGCATGATCCGCGACGCGAGCCTCTCGCCCACCGGCGTGCGCGCGGCGTTCGAGGCGCGCGGCGACATCTTCACCGTTCCGGCGGACAAGGGCGATTGGCGCAACCTGACGAAGTCGCCGGGCGCGCACGATCGAAACCCGGTGTGGTCCCCCGACGGCGCGCAGCTCGCGTGGCTCTCCGACGCGAAGGGCGACGACCAGCTCATGATCGCCGACCAGTCGGGTCTCAGCACGCCGCGCGCGATTCCGCTCCCCGGCTCCGGGCTATTTCTCGGAGCTCGAGTGGTCGCCGAACGGAAAGCTGCTGCTCGTCGACGACAATCATCTGAACCTGTGGACCGTCGACGTCGCGACGGGCAAGGCGACGAAGCTCGACGAGGACGAGTACAACACGCCGGGCCGGAGCTTCCAGGCCACGTGGTCGCCGGACTCGCGATGGGTCGCGTACACGAAGAGCCTCGACAGCCACATGCGCGCCGTCTTCGTGCGCTCGCTCGCCGAGCAGCAGTCCCGGCAACTCACCGACGCGCTCGCCGACGCCACGTCGCCGGCCTTCGACGCGAGCGGCAAGTATCTCTACTTCCTCGCCAGCACCGACTACGGTCCGAGGTCCGGTTGGGTCGAGATGAGCGCCGTCGATCGCCCGTCGCGGCGGTCGGTGTATCTCGCGGTGCTCAGCGCGAGCGACCCGTCGCCCCTCCTGCCCGAGACGGGTGACGAACCCGCGGGTGCCCCCGCGCCGCGCGCGAAGCCCGATTCGATTTTGCGCGTCGACTTCGCCAACATCGGCCAGCGGATACTCAGCCTCGACGTGCCCGCCGCCGACTACGGCGACCTCGCCGCGGGGCCGGCCGGGATGATCTTCTACTCGGAGACGGTCACCGAGGGCACCGGCCGAGCCTCAATGCGCCTCCAGCGTTACCAGCTTCGCTTGCCGGGCGCTCCGGCCGCGGGCCCCGGTGGCGCGTCGACGTTCCTCGAGGGAATTCGCTCCTTCACGCTGTCGGCCGACCGAAAGAAGCTGCTCTACTCCGCCGGCGTCGGCGCCGGCGCGCGCTGGGGTATCGTCCCGACCGCGGGCCCGGCGAAGGTCGGCGACGGTCCGATGAACGTCGCGGCGCTCGAGAGCTGGATCGATCCGCGCGCCGAGTGGGCCGAGATCTTCCACGAAGGACTGCGGCAGCAGCGCGAATTCTTCTACGACGCCAAGCTCCACGGCGCCGATTGGAAGGCCATCGAAGCGAAGTACGAGCCGCTCGTCGCGTTCGTGAACCATCGGTCCGACCTGAGCTACCTGATGGCGCAGACCGGCGGCGAGCTGGTCGTCGGACACTCCTACATCACCAGCCCCGGCGACGTGCCGAGCGACGCGCCGGTCAGCGTCGGGCTCCTCGGCGCCGACTACACGGTGGAGAACGGCCACTATCGCATCCACCGCGTCTACACCGGTGAGAACTGGAATCCGGATCTCCGGGCGCCGCTCAGCGCGCCCGGCATCGACGTCAAGGAAGGCGACTATCTGCTCGAGGTGAACGGCCGCCCGGTCACGCCGCCGACGAACGTGTACGCGGTGTTCGAGGGAACGGCCGGCCATCAGATCGCGATTCGTGTGAACGGCGCGCCGACGACCGAGGGATCGCGCGTCGTGACGGTCGTCCCCGTGGCGAGCGAAGACGGATTGCGCACGCGGGCATGGATCGAGGACAATCGCCGCAAGGTGGACGAGCTCTCGCACGGTAAGCTCGCGTACGTCTGGCTGCCGAACACGTCGATCCCGGGGTATCAGGCGTTCACGCGCTACTTCTACTCGCAGCAGGGCAAGGACGGCGCGATCATCGACGAGCGATACAACCACGGCGGGCTCGTCGCCGACTACATCGTGAACGAGCTCGATCGAAAGCCGATGGGTTACTTCGCGATGCGCGACGGCGAGACGTGCACGACGCCGGCGGCCGGCATCTACGGTCCCAAGGTGATGATCATGAACGAGTCGGCCGGCTCCGGCGGCGACGCCCTTCCCTACTACTTCCAGCTGCGTAACATCGGCCCGCTCGTCGGCACGCGCACGTGGGGCGCGCTCGTCGGCACGACCGGCACGCCTCCGACGATCGACGGCGGCGGCATCACGGCGCCGGGCTTAGCGTTCTATGATATGAGCGGACACTGGGCGGTGGAGAACCAGGGCATCGCGCCCGACATCGAGGTCGAGTATTCCGCCGCCGAGGTGATCGAAGGGGCACGATCCGCAGCTCGAGCGCGCGGTGCAGGAGGCTCTGAAGCTGCTCGAGCAGCATCCGGTGAAGCGCGTCGCCGCGGCCCGCTCCGATCGACCGCGTCAAGCCGCCCGCACGTTAGACGCGTCGCGGCTCTGACAGTCGCGCTGGGGAAGTCGTAACGATTCGATACACGGACACAAACGGAGACGACGGAACAAACGGAGACTGCAAGAGCTTTTGTCAAAAGCAGCTTGCTGTTGCAGTCCCCGTTTGTTTCAGTTCGTTCTCCGTTTGTGTCCGTTTCACAATTGTTGATGCCGGAACGGTTGAGCCGCACGGGCGCCACACGAATGCCCGTGTAACAAGCTTATTGCTTCAGCGCAGTTCCGGGCCCCCACAGCACCTTGCCCGGCCTTCGCCCCGGTGTGCTTGCCGTGGTCGATCGTCACGACGCCGTTCACGAGCACCCACTCGATGCCCGTCGGGAACTCCATCGGCTTCTCGTACGTCGCGCTGTCCTGGAGCGTGTCGTAGTCGAAGATCGTCACGTCGGCCCAGTTGCCGACGTCGATCGTTCCGCGATTGGCGAGCCGCATGCGCGTCGCCGGCCAGCCGGTCATCTTGCGGATCGCTTCGGTGCAGCGTGAGCACGTGGCGCTCCTTCACGTACTTCGCGATCACGCGCGGGAAGTTGCCGAAGCTGCGCGGGTGCGGCAGGCCGGTCTCGTCGGGCACGCCGATCTGCGCCACGGCGCCGGCGTCGCTGCCGATGCTCGTCCACGGGAACCGCAGCGCCGTCTCGATGTCCGGCTTCGCCCATCATGTGATAGATCGCCATCACGCGACCGCTGCCCTGCGCGACGAGATCCCACGCCGCGTCGGCCGGATCCTTGTTCTGCTCGCGCGCGATCTGCGCGATCGTCTTCTGCTCGTACTTCGCGTTGGCCGGATTGCGCGCGTTGACGAGCACGACGCCGTCCCAGCCGCCGGCCGCCTCGATGATGTTCCACCAACCCGGCGAGCCGGTCGTCGACTTCGCGCTTGAGCCGCGCGCGCGATTTGCGGGTTCGCGAGACGCGCCTTGAGCGAATCGGTGCCGCCCTCGTGCGCCCAACTCGGAATCGTCGCCTCGAGGCCCGTGCCGCCCGCCGTGTAGACGTAGAGTCCGCCGCGACGTCGACGCCGCGCGCGCGCGCCGCGTCGACGACCTGGCGCACGGAATCCATCAGGATGCCCCACCCCGGCTGGTACGCGACCTTGAGATGGAAGACCTCGACCGGGCAGCCCGGCCTTCTCGCCGATCGTCGATCGCCTCGTTGACCGCGCCGACGACTTCCCTGCCCTTCGCCGCGAATGTGGCTCGCGTACATGCCGCCGTACTTCGCCGCCGCCTTCGCGACCTCCACCAGCTCGTCGGTGGTCGCAGTAGCTCGACGGCGGATAGATCAGCGCCGTCGTCATCCCCATCGCGCCGCCGCGCATCGCGGTGTCCATGATCGCGCGCATGCGATCCAGCTCGGCCGCGTTCGGCTTGCGCGCCGACATGCCCGAGCACGGCGACGCGCGCCTGCGTCTCGCTGAAGTAGCTGCCGAAGTTGATGCTGATCCCCTGGCTTCTCGAGCGTCGCGAAGTACTCGGCGACGCGCGCCCGCGGGCACCGGCGTGCCGCCTTCGCCGCCGATCGCCGTCGTCACGCCTTCCTGCAGCTTGTTCTCGGCGAGCCCGTTGCGCGGAAGCACGCCGCCCGACTGATCCATCATGTCGATCCAGCCCGGGCTCACGTACTTGCCGGTCGGCGTCGATCTCCGTCGCGCCCGCGCGCCGTGATCTTGCCGATCTTCGCGAAGCGTCCGTCCTTGATCGCGACGTCCGCGAGAATCCATCGGATTGCCCTCGTCCGTCGAGCACGCGGCCGTTGCGAATCACGACGTCGTAGAGCGTATCGCTCGATGTGGGTGCGGCGACGGACCGGGTTGGACAGCCCGCCGTGCCCGCCGTCTGAGCGTCCAGCGACGACGTTCGCGAAGCAACGCCGCATGCGGCGGCGGCGAGGACTCTCCACGCGCGTCGCGCGCGCCGCGTCATCGTCGCACTCGCGCGAACGCGATCCCCGCGATGCGAACAGCTGAGATCCCACCGACGCCGTCAGGCGTGAACGTCAGCGCGACCTGATCGCGTGGATTCGCGGCGTGCGTGCGGAAGGAATCGATGTCCCAGTGATCCAACTCCACTTCGGCGTCGGTGACGACGCGCGCGCGCAGCTTCCCGTTCGCATTCGTGACTGTGACGGTCCCATACGCCGAATCGACGAACGTGCCGGCGTACTTCTCGATCGCGACCGACGCCGGGCGCTCTACATGCTGCGCCGCTTGTACCACCGGGCCGGCACTCTGTCTCAGGCGAGCGAACAGCGCGCTGACCTCCGCGCTCCAGTCTCGCGCCGGGCCGGCCGCGTTGTACAGATCGAACGCGCGATACATGAGCGCGTGCCGCAGCTCGGCGTGATCGAGGTTCTCGAGGACGTACACGCCCAAGCTGCTCGTTCGGCATGAGGCCGATGATCGCGCACATGCCGTCGATGCTGCCGGTGTGCATCCACACCTGCTGGCCGGCGTAGTCCTGGATGAACCAGCCGAACCCATAGCTGAAGAAGTCGGGCCGCGAAAGCTGGAGCGCCGGGTACTCCTCCATCGGCGCTTCGAATCTGCGGCGTGATCAGCTCGCGAAACGTCGACGCCTTGATGAGACGCTTGGATCCGACGCGGCCGCTGTCGAGCACGAATCGCATCCACTTCGACATGTCGCTCACGCTCGACCACACGGAGCCGGCCGGCGCGATGGCGTCGGTCGAGCGCATCGGAACGACCCGAATGCTGTCGTTGATCGCGTAGTGCGGTACGGCGACGTTCGGCTTGCCGCCGATCTCGGACACCAGCGCTTCGGTCTCGTTCATGCCGAGCGGCCCGAAAATGCGCGAACGAACGAACGCCTCCCACGACATTCCGGACGCGCGCTCGACGATCGTTCCGCTCAGACGCATACATGACGTTCTGATACGACCAGTTCGACCGGAACGACGACTCCGGCTTGATGTACCGCAGCCCGTGAATGATCTGCGGCATCGTGTAATGCCAGCGGGCCCAGAAGAGGTCCGTGCCCGGCAACCCGCTGCGGTGCGTGAGCAGGTCGCGGATGGTCAGCTCGCGCGTCGCGTACGGATCGTAGAGCTGGAGCTCGGGGATGTAGTCGGTGACGTGGTCGTCCCAGTGCAGCTTCCCGTCGTCGACGAGCATCGCGAGCGACGCCGACGTCATCGCCTTCGTCGTCGATCCGATCGCAAACCGCGTGTGCTCGTCGGCCGGCTGGTTCTTGCCCATCTCGAGCACGCCATAGCCCTTGGCAAAGACGAGCGAGTCGTCCTTCACGACCGCGATCGCGAGTGCCGGCACCTTCCAATCGTGGGCGGCCTGCGCCACGTAACGATCGAACGCCGCCCAATCGGGAGGCGACGCCTTTTGTGCGCCCGCCGCCGAGGCGGTGATCAGCATCGCGCTCGAGAAGGCGCAGACGCGCATGACACTTTGCACCATTCGGTTGATTCTCCAATCGTCGAGTTGATCCAACTGTCGAGCCGTCCTGCTGTCGAACCGTCCAGCCCCTCTACCGTGCATTCACCACGGAAACTTGGACGTACGTCGCGGCGTCGGAACTGCGGAAGATGCGATGCGTCTGCGCTTTGAAGTCGGAGTCCTTCGCCTGGAAAATGTTCGTCACGAACGTCTGCGGGTTCCGATCGATGAGCGGGAACCAGCTGCTCTGCACTTCGACCATGATGCGGTGTCCTTTGCGAAACTTGTAATCCTGCGTGTGGAGGTCGACGACGAATTCGTCGACGTGATTCGGCGTGATCGGCTCGGGATGCTCGAAGCCCTTTCGGAAGCGGCCGCGAAAGACGTCGTTCGCGACCATGAGCTGGTAGCCGTTGAGCTTCTGGTCGGCTTGCCCCGTGTCCGGGTAGACGTCGATCAGCTTGACCACCCAGTCGGCGTCGGACCCGGTCGTCGACGCGAAGAGGTGCGCGGTGATGTCGCCCGCGATCGTGACGTCGGCGTCGAGCGGGTCGGTCTGCCAGCTGATCACGTCGGGACGATCTGGCAAGAAAACGCTGATCGTCGGTCAAGCCAGCGGGACCACGTCGAACCCTGCCCGTAGGTCGGCAGGATCGGCCGCGGCCGATACGGTACCGGATTCGCCGGATCGGAGACGAACGAGTCGGCGGCGTTCGGCGAGCGATCGGCCGGCGGTGAGAACGACAGCTTGCGATCGGCCTGCACGTACAGGCGCCGCGGCGTCACGCCGGTCTTGAGCGGCCAGCTCGATCGCTTCTGCCACGTGTTCGATCCGCCCTCGAACACCGTCGCCTCCGGAAGACTCTGCGTGCCGATCCCCTTGAGCCAATACGCGAACAACGGCGCGAGCACGCCGCGACGATATTCCGGCGACGTCTCCGATCCGAAGTCGACGTTGCCGAGCTGCCGGCCGCTCTGCCCGCTCCAACCGCCGTGATTCCACGGGCCGACGACGAGGAAGTTCAGGTTCTTCGTGTCGTGCTTCTCGAGCAGCTCGTAGATCTTGATCGGACCGTAGAAGTCCTCCTGGTCCCACCAGCCCGCGACGCTCAGCGTCGGCACGTTGACGCGATCGACGTACGGCGCGACCGCCTGCTTCTGCCAGAAGGAGTCGTAGCTCGGATGGTTGGCGAAGTCGTTCCAGCTCGGGATGTTCCCGTGCAGGTAGGTCTCATTGACGTGGGCCAACGACCCGAGCTTGAGATACCAGTCGTACGTGTCGGAGTCGTTGAACGCGAACGGCGCGCGCTCCTTGTTCGTCTCCATCATCACGGCGTACTCGAACCCGTAGCTCAACCGAAACGCGCCGTTGTGATGGAAGTCGTCGCCGATGAACATGTCGGCCGGCGAAGCCTGGGGCGACACGGCCTTGAGCGCGGGATGCGGATCGAGCATCGCGACGACGGTGAGCCACCCCGGGTACGACACGCCCATCATCCCGACGCGCCCGTTGTTGTGCGGAACGTTCTTGATGAGCCAGTCGATCGTGTCGTAGGTGTCGGTGCTCTCGTCGATCGCCTTCGGATCCTTCTTGTCGCGCATCTGGCGGAGCATCACGAACTGTCCCTCGGACTTGTACCGCCCGCGGATGTCCTGATGGACGAAGATGTAGCCGTCGCGCGCCAGCTCGGCGTACGCGCCCGCGGAACGTCGCTTCGCCGCCCTCGATGCCGTACGGCGTGCGGATCATGATGATCGGGAGATTGCCGGCGAAGCCGCGCGGGACGAAGATGTTCGTGTGCAGCTTCACGCCGTCGCGCATGGCGACCATCGTCTCGGTCTTGTCGAACGTCGGGATCGGCGGCGTGCCCTCGGTGGCCGGCTGCTGGCCGGGCAACGCGATCGCGGGCAACGCGAGTCGCGCGAGGACGGCGACTGTGCAGGACACTCGGGTGGCGACTGTACGAAGATGCATCGGGAACTCCGTCGATGGTGGCGGACCCGGCGATTGTACACCAAAGTGGTAGACCGCACAACTGCGAACCGCGGGATCAATCCTCCGAGGACCGACCATGGCACACGACCTTGAACGCGACGTCCGCTTCCTCAAGCGATACGCGGTCGCCATGACCGCGTTCGCCGTCGTCGGCCGCGCCTGCGACTGCTCGTCGATTCGCTCGGCGCGCCGCGCATCGAGTTCCTCAACGAGGCGGGTCAGGTGACGTATACGCTGACCGACTCCGGCCAACGGCGCTGATCAACCCGGCTGAACCACTGAGGCTCGCGCGACGCCGACGAAAGGCCCACGCGAGGCACTTAGGTCCGCGATACTCAGCATCGTTTGGCACCGGAGGTGCGTTGCTCACTCACGGAAAGTGGACCTTCGTCTACCGCGGCACGCTTGCCGCGTGGGGAGGTATATGATGAGCACGTCAATGATCATAGGAATCATCGTCGCGGCAGCGGTCGTCGTGATCGGCGTCGCGTGGTATGCCATCGAGAGACGTCACCGGACGAGCGCGCTTCGCACGCAGTACGGAAGCGAGTACGACCGCACGGTTCGCCACGCGAGCAGCCGGCGCGTCGCGGAAGCCGAGCTCGCCAAACGAAAAGAGCGGGTCGAGAATCTCGACATTCGCCCGCTCCTCGCCTGAGCAGCGCGAGCTTTACGACCAGCAGTGGCACGACCTTCAGGAAATGTTCGTCGACGATCCGGGCGGAGCGGTGAATCACGCCGATTCGCTGGTCATGGACGTCATGCGAACGCGCGGCTACCCCGTGGCGAACTTCGAGCAACGCGCCGCGGATCTGTCCGTGCACCACGCGCGGTTCGTGCGGAACTATCGCGCGGCGCGTGACGTCGCCGAACGCCATCGTCGCGGCGCCGCCACGACGGAAGAGCTCCGACGCGCGATGGTCTACTATCACGAGATGTTCGACGACCTGCTCGGCCCGGAGCCGTCCACAACCGACCGGCAGGTCGAGATGACGGTTGCGCGTGAAGTTGCGCCGCCACCGCCGGTGCGCGAACAGCCCGTACGCCCGGACCGTCCGACCAGAGAAGCGCTTCCGGTCGACGACGAAGTTCGATTCGATAGGTAGGCTTGGTCGGAGCTGCGTGAGCGGTGTTCGCCGGGTCCAAGCCCCGGCTCACCGCTCCCAGCTCCTACCGTCGCGCACTATTCGAACCTGAGCGCCTCTACCGGATCCACCTTCGCGGCTCGTCTCGCGGGAACGTAGCTCGCCACCAGCGCGATCGTCGTCAACAGCAACGCGACGCCGACGAAGCTCACCGGATCGAACGGGGACACGCCGTAGAGCAGCGTTCGCAGGAACCGCGTGACGCCGAGGCCGCCCGCCAGACCAATCAGCACACCGAGGCCGCCGAGCATCGCGCCGTGCCCGACGATCAGCCGCAGGACGTCGCCTCGCTGCGCGCCCAGCGCCACGCGCACGCCGATCTCCTGCGTCCGCTGCGACACGGCGTACGAGATCACGCCGTACACGCCGATCGCGGCGAGCACCACGGCGATCGCGGCGAACACGCCGAACAGCTTTCCGTACAAGCGCCTGTTGCCAGTACGACCGCGTGATGCTCGCGTCCATGCTCATCACGCGATACGCCGGCAGCAGCGGATCCGCCTGTCTGATCGCGCCCAGCACCGTGTTCGTGATCTTCGACGGATCCCCCTGCGCGCGAACGACGACCGACGACGTGTTCCACCCGCCCTGGCGGTACGGCATGTAGCCTTGCAGGTCCGGCGTCGACGTCAGCTGCCTGTGCTTGATGTCCGCGGCGACGCCGATGATCGTGATCCAGCGATTCAGCGTGTCGGTCACATTGCCGAACTTGAAACGCTTGCCGATCGCGTCACCCTTCGGCCAGAACTTGGTCGCCATGTACTCGTTGACCACCGCGACGCGCCCGGTCACGCTCGAGTCGGCCCATTCCTGCTGCGTGAACATGCGCCCGCGCCGCAGCGGGATCCGCATCGTCTCCAGGTAGCGCGGCGAGACCCAGCGGATCTCGAGCAGCGGCTCCTGGCCGAGCGGCGTCGGCTGGTCCTCGATGGTGAAGAAGCTGTTGTTGTTGTTGCCGCTCAGCGGAATGTTGTTCGTGATCGCCGCCGAGACGACGCCCGGCCGCTGGTTCACGTCGGCCAGAAAGCGATCCCAGAACGCGAAGCGCTTGTACGTCGAGTCGTACTGCGGGCCGCTCAGCGTCAGGCGCATGGTGAGCAGGCCCTCGGCGTCGAAGCCGGGCTTGATGCTCTGCAACCCGAGAAAGCTCCGAATCAGCAGGGCCGCGCCGACGAGCAGAACGAGCGACAGCGCGACCTCGGCGACCACCAGGCTGCTGCGCAACCGTTGGCGCGCACGCCCGGCGCTCGCGCCCCGCGCGCCCGAATCGCGCAGCGTCTCGTTGAGGTTCGGGTTCGACGACTGGAGCGCCGGCACGATGCCGAACAGCAGGCCCGTGGTCACGGCGACGGCCGCCGTGAAGAGGAGCACTTGGCCGTCGATCGTGAAGCGCATCCAGAATGGAATGCCGTTCAGAATGCTCGCCTTGATCCATTGCAGCAGACCGAAGGCGAACGCCACGCCGAGCGCCGCGCCGGCGAGCGCGACGAGCACGCTCTCTGTGAGAAGCTGGCGCACTACGCGCCAGCTTTCGGCGCCGAGCGCGACGCGGACGGCCATCTCCTTCGAGCGCGCCGTCGCCCGCGCCAGCAGCAGGTTGGCGACGTTGGCGCACGCGATGAGGAGCACGAATCCGACGGCCGCCATCATGATCAACAGCACCGGGCGAATGTTGCCGACCTGGAAGTCGCGGAGCGTTTGGACGTCGACCCCCCAGCCCGTGTTGCTGCTCGGGTACTGCGTCTCGAGCGTCGACGCGATGCGACGGAGATCGCCTTGCGCCTGGTCGAGCGTGACAGCGGGCTTGAGACGCCCGATCACCTGCCACGAGTGGTTCCCGCGATTCTTCAGCGGATCCATCTGCATCGTCGTCCACGCTCGCGCCGAGCTCGGGAACTCGAAGTCCGCCGGCATCACGCCGATCACGGTGTTCTTCACTCCGTCGACGAGCACCTCTTGCCCGATGACGTCGCGCCGGCCGCCGAACCGGTCGTGCCAGAGTCGGTCGCTCAGGATGATCACGTTCGGCGCGCCGACGCGATCTTCCTCTTCCTTGAAGTCGCGTCCTAGCGCAGGCGCCACGCCGAGGGTTCGGAACATCGTCCACGAGACATTGCCGCCTGGGACGAATTCCGCACCGCCGTTGCTGGCGAGGTTGTACGACGTTCCGGTGTAGATGCCGACGTTGGACAGCGAGCGATTGTCCGCCTGCCAACTGCGGAAGTTCGGATACGAGACGGTGTTCATGTGCCAGCCCCGTCTCGCGTTCGCCTCGCCGATCGCGACCAGCGCGTCGGGGTTCTGGTACGGGAAGGGACGCAGCAGCATCGCGCGGACGCAGCTGAAGATCGTCGCGTTGACGCCGATGCCCAGCGCGAGGCAGAGGACAGAGGTGATCGTGAACGCCGGAGCCTTGGCCAGCGTCCGAATAGCGAAGCGAATGTCCTGGAGCATGAGCGAGCGGTGAGAGGGAGGGAGCCGCTCGCTCAGACAGTCGGCTTCAGCGCTTGGTTTGCGCGGTCCGGGGGGCTACGACGGACGGTTTTCCAGGATCGACAGGTAGTTCCCGGCCGGGTCCTTGAACCAGGCGATCTTCGGCCCGCCCGTGCGATGGACCCCTTTGGCGTCGGTGGCGATGTCGCCGTCCTTGAAGACCTCGAACTTCACCCCGCGATCGGCCAGCTGATCCACGGCCCGATCCACGTCGTCAACGGGGAAATTCAGGATGGTGAACGTCGCCGGCTCATGGTTCGGCTTTTCGTAGACGAAGACGCGGGTGTCGTCGTCCAGCCGGAGCTCGAGTTGGTCCATCGGCGCGTCCGACACGTCGAGCTCGAGCGTGTCCTGGTAGAACTTTCTCGCCTCTTCGAGGTCGTTCACGGAAAAGCCGGAAAACGGTTTGGCGTGTTTGAACATGGGCGTCTCCTGTCGTGGCGTGGGGGATTGCGGGATCGAGACCTGTGGGCGCCGACGCTCGCAAGTTCCATACACGGCGGCGTCGTCCGACGGGCATCTACGAATCGATACTGCAACGGATTTCGCGGAGCCCCAACCCCGGACAACCCTTTTGCTCTTCCTCGTGTCTACCCCTAGACACTAGGAGGAGACGGATGCCGCTGCTCAAGGGGACGCTCGACCCGCTCGTGCTCAAGACGTTGTCCTGGACGCCGATGCATGCGTTCGAGATCACCACGTGGATCGAGGAGCGCTCCGCCGGACGCGTCGCGGTCGATGACGCCGCGCTGCTCCAGGCGCTCCACCGCATGGAAGAGCGGCGGCTGATCGTGGCCGAATGGGGAGTGACGAAGAACGGGCGCCGCGCGCGCTACTACCGCATCACCCCGGCCGGACGCACACACCTTCGTGCCGAGTCCGCGCGACTCGTCGATCACCTCGACGCCGTCGTCTCCATCCTCGGCGCCAAGTCGGCCAAGTAGTTCGACCATGCGTTTCGACTTGAGACCCGGAGTGCGCCGGCTCCTCCGCCTGTCACCGAGGACGCGCGCCGCTGCCTGGCGCGACGTCGATGACGAGCTCGACGCGCTCATCGCCAACCGTGTCGAGCACCTCGTCGGGCGCGGGATGTCGCCCGACGAAGCTCGCGCCGAGGCGGTCCGCCGACTCGGCGCGTCGCTCGACGACGCGCGACACCAACTCCACACCTCCGCCGAATATCGGGAGCGCCGCATGCGATTCACCGAGTTTCTCGAGAGCGTCATGCAGGACCTTCACTACGCCGCGCGCGGGCTGATTCGTCGTCCAGCGTTCACAACGGTCGCCGTGCTCACGCTTGCCATCGGCGTCGGCGCGACGACGGCGATCTACAGCGCCGTGAACGTTCTGCTCCTGCGCCCGCTTCCGTACGCTCGGCCGGACGAGCTGATGAAGCTCTCGCTCGTCGTTCCCGCGCGAGGCGACGAACCGCAAGCGGGACGGAATGGTCTGGTCGTATCCCAAGTACACCGTGTTCCGCGACGCGCAGCACGTATTCAGCGACCTGGCGATCTACAGCAACGTGCAAGTCACGCTGACGAGCGGCGACGTCGAGCGCATTCCCGCCGAGTACGTCAGCGCGAGCTATTTGCGCGTGCTTGGGCTCGCGCCGTCGCGCGGCCGCGATTTCGACCGGTCGATCGACGCGCACGCCGGCGCCCCGAACCAGACGATCATCTCATACGCGCTCTGGCAACGGCGCTACAACGCCGATCCGTCGATCGTCGGACGTACGATCGACATCGACCGACAGGTGTGGACGATCATCGGCGTCGGGCCGCGCGATTTCCGCGGGCTGTCCGGCCAGGCGGACGTGCTCATGCCGGTGACCACCCAACCCGCGGACGAGTTGGCGCAGCCACAGAACCATTGGCTCTGGCTCGTCGGGCGCCGCGCGCCCGGCGTGACCGAGGCCCAAGCGGCGAGCGCGACGCCTGCGCTTGGTCTGCGAGTGAGCGAGGCCGTTCCCGACAAGTTCAGCAAGGTGCCGTGGGGAGCCAAGGCGTCGCCGTTGAACGACTCGCGGCTCGCGCCCGCGGTCAAGCGATCTCTCCTCGTGCTGTTCGGCGCCGTCGGACTGGTGCTGCTCATCGCGTGCGTCAACGTGGCGAACCTGCTGCTCGGACGCGCGAGCGCGCGCGGCCGCGAGATGGCCGTGAGAGTCGCCATCGGCGCCGGCCGTTCGCGGCTCATTCGACTTCTGCTCACGGAGAGTCTGCTGCTCGCGTTCCTCGGCGCGGTGGCGAGCCTCGCCGTCGCGTGGGCGGGCGTGCGAGCGCTCGGCACGATCGATCCGTCGACGACGCTCCGCGCGGCGCGCGGCGACAACACGGTCGGCGCCGTGGCCTTCTCGGCGATCTCGCTCGACTGGAATGCGCTCGCGTTCGCGCTCGTCGTTTCGCTCGTCGTCGGAGTGCTGTTCGGCCTCGCTCCCGCGCTCGGCGCCGCGCGCGATTCGATGACCGGCGCGCTCAAGGGGGATCGCGTGGTGCGAGGCGCCGCGGGCACGGGCCGACGCACACTCGTCGTCGCCGAGGTGGCGCTCGCGCTCGTGCTGCTCGCGGGATCCGGTCTGATGATCCGGAGCCTCGCCAATCTGCTCTCGATCGACACCGGGTTCGACTCGCGCAACGTGCTCACGTTCCGGCTCACTCTGCCGCCCGGAACGATGAGCCGCGACTCGATGCCCGGCTTCTACTCGCAGATCCTCGACCGCGTGCGCGCGGTTCCTGGCGTCACCGACGCGGCGTTGGACAACTGCGCGCCGAGCGGCGGCTGGTGCAACCGCACGGGACTTCGCCGGCTCGACGTGCCGGGTTCCGACATCATGCACTCGCCCTTGATCGGCGTCGACTGGGTGACCTCGAACTGGTTCTCGGTGATGCGCGTGCCGTTGAAGCGCGGCCGCATGTTCGGAGCAAGCGATCGTCCGGACGGACCAAAGGTCGTTCTGCTCAACGAGAGCGCGGCGAAGACGTTCTTCGGCACCGACGATCCGATCGGGAAGCACATCGAGCTCGGCCAGGGCGGAATGGAGGACGCCGAGGTGATCGGCATCGTCGGCGACGTTCGCCAACAGCCGGACTCGTCGCCGGGGCCGGTCGCGTACGAGAGCTACGCACAGTCGCCGCGGGCAGGGATGATCGTGTTCGTGAAGACCGCTCGCGATCCCGGCTCGCTCGGGGCCGAGGTTCGTCGCGCGGTGCACGACGTCGCGCCCCAACTGCCCGTGTACGACATGCGCACGATGACCGAGCGAACGGCCGCCGCGACGGCGCAGGCCCGGTTCCGCGCCGTGCTCTTCGCACTCTTCGCGATCACCGCGCTCGCGCTCGCGGCGGTCGGCATCTACGGCGTGATGTCGCTCGCCGTCACGGCGCGCACGCGGGAGATGGGCATTCGCATCGCCCTCGGCGCGGAGCGCACGCGCGTTCAGCGTTTGGTGATCGGCGAGGGAATCGGATTGGTGGCCGTGGGTGCCGTGATCGGCCTCGCCGGGGCGCTCGCCGCGACGCGTGTGCTACGCACGTTCCTGTTCGATCTCACGTCGAGCGATCCCGTCACGTACGTCGCGATCGTCGTCGTGCTCGGCGGCGCGGCGATCCTGGCGAGCTGGATTCCGGCGCGGAGAGCGTCGCGCGTGGATCCCGTGGTGGCGTTGCGAGCGGAGTAGAAACACTGCCGGGGAATGCCCGACACGGAGCCAGGCGTTGCCCCTACTGTACGAAGCCGGCGGCCGTGGGACCTTGTGATTCAGTCATTATCGCGAGAGCTCAATGCGCCGCCGCAGTTGGGCAGAACCCTGGAAGATCAAGGTCGTCGAACCGTTGGTCATTCGAAGTCGCGCCGAGCGCGACCGTGCTTTGGCCGACGCGGGCTTCAACACGTTCCTCCTCCGCTCCGAGGACGTCTACATCGATCTGCTGACCGATTCGGGCACGAACGCAATGTCCGACCGTCAGTGGGCCGGGATGATGCTCGGCGACGAGGCGTACGCCGGGTCGCGCAATTTCTACCATCTCGAAGAGGCCGTCGCGCGGTACTATGGCTTCCCCGAGCTGATACCCACGCACCAGGGGCGGGGCGCGGAGCACATCCTCTCGAAGGTGCTCATCACGCCGGGAGACCACGTTCCCGGCAACATGTATTTCACCACGACGCGCGCGCATCAGGAGTTGGCCGGCGCCACGTTTCACGACGTCATCATCGACGCCGCGCACGACCCGCGAAACGAGTACCCGTTCAAGGGCAACGTCGATCTCGCGAAGCTCGACGAGCTCGCTCGCCACGTCGGCGCCGAGAGGATTCCGTACGTGTCGGTCGCCGCCACCGTGAACCTGGCCGGCGGGCAGCCGATCAGCCTGGCGAATCTTCGCGCCGTACGCGCGTACACCGAGACGCGGGGCATCAAGGTCATCCTCGACGCGACCCGGGCCGTCGAGAACGCATGGTTCATCCAACAACGCGAGGAGGGCAATCGCGACAAGACCGTCGCGCAGATCCTGCTCGAGATGTGCGCCTGCGCCGACGGCGCCACCATGTCGGGCAAGAAGGACAGCCTCGTCAACATCGGCGGTTGGCTCGGGCTGCGCGACGAGTCGCTCGCGGAGCGAGCTCGCAACCTGGTCGTACTCTACGAAGGCTTGCATACCTACGGAGGACTCGCCGGCCGCGACATGGAAGCGATGGCGATCGGCATCGCCGAATCGGTCGAAGACGATCACATTCGAAGCCGCATCGGACAGGTACTGTATCTCGGTCAAAGGCTCATGGACCTGGGCATTCCGATCGTGCGACCGATCGGCGGGCATGCCGTCTTTCTCGACGCCGCCGAGATCCTGTCGCACGTCCCGCGCGCGGCGTTTCCTGCCCAGGCGCTGGCCGCCGCGCTCTACGCCGACTCGGGGATCCGCGCGATGGAGCGTGGCGCCGTCTCGGCGGGACGCGATCGCGTCACGGGCGAGAATCGCTTTCCCTCGCTCGAGCTCGTGCGGCTCACTATTCCCCGCCGCGTGTACACGCAGGCCCACATGGATGTCACGGCTGACAGCGTCGCCGCGGTGTTCGCGCGACGCGATCGAGTCGTCGGTTTGCGATTCACGCACGAGCCCGAACACTTGCGGTTCTTCCAAGCTCGGTTCGAGCCAGTGGTGGGCGAGCGCATCTTTGCGTCTGCTCCATGGCCGGCGGAGCGGAATGGCGCTCGCGCGCGCGGCATCTAGGTCGCGCGTCCCGCGCGCGCCGAATAGGTAAGACGCCCGTCGACGATTCGCGCCGGCGGGGCCAGTCGATGAACGGTTCCGGGGCGCTCGTCCCGGAGATGCTCGACGCGGACGCCGAGGAACGTGAGGACGTCGGCGATGATGCGACGGTGGCATCGCCACCAAAGAATCTCGGCGCACATGATCGCGGTGCGAAGTCCGCCGGCGATCATCATCAGATCGAAGAGTCCGTCCGCGAACTCCTCGGTCGCGACGTAGTCGGCGTACCCGCGGAAGGCGGCGTGTCGCCATCCCGTGTTCAGCGAATCGGGAGACGGGCGACGTCGCCCGCCCAATGCGGGGATCCAGCGGTAGTCGATGTGATGTGTCGCAAGCTCACGCGCGAGCGGTTCAGAGCTGAAATGCGGCAGCCGTCGCGAGCCGGGAAATCGGCGAACATCCGCGACGGCTTCGATGCCGTGCGACGTCAAAATGACGATCAACTCGCTGGATGACCGCGTGGAGTGGCCAATGGTCCAGACGTTCATGACCGTGAGGAAACCCCCCGGACCGGCTGCCGTACGTTCAAGGGGTAGTCGAGTCGCACGCGTTGCCCGTGGCACATGTAGCACACTTTCAATGGCTAATCAAATGGACAGTCAGGTGACGACTGTAATCATCGTCGGGATGGTCGGAGGCTTCGCGATTGTGGGACGCGTCTTGAACGAGTTTTTCGGGCGACGCGGCGGTGGAGGCCGCGTTCGCCGAGACGCGGCAGGCCTCGAGGCGATTGGGCAGCAGTTGGCCGCCTTGCAGCAGTCGGTCGACGCCACAGCGATAGAGGTCGAGCGATTGGGTGAAGGGCTGCGGTTCACGACGAAGCTGCTCGCGGAGCGGAACGGCGCCGCCTCCCGGGAGCCTCAACGGCAACCAGAGCACGTCATCACTCCGCACTGATGACCCGGTAGCCAGCCGCGATCATTCGATGTCCCCCTCCCCCTCGAATCGGCCGGCCCGGCTCGGATTGGCACTCGCGCTCGCACCGCTGGCCGCGCCACTCGCAATTTGGGCAGGACTCCTCATTCGCGCGCTGATACTGCCCACGCGAGGGAACGATCCAACCCTGAACCCGGTCGCCGTGGTGGTTCTCGCCCTTGCGCTCATGGCGTACGGTGCGCCCTTGGCATACGCCGCGACGCTGGGATTCGTGTGGCCCGTCTTTCGTCTTCTCGAAACCGTCAAACGGGCGGACTGGTGGTGGATGGCGGCTGCAGGCGCCATAGCGGGCGGTGTGTTGTTCCCAGTGTACCTAAAGTTCCTCGACCCGCACGCGTTTTTCAGGCTCTTCCCCGGCGCGGGTGCCTTAGCTGGAGGTGCGAACGCCGTAGCGTTCTGGTTCGTGGCCGCACGTCCGGCGCGTCGTGATTAGCCGCGTTCGCGGGTGCCGGCCGGCGGAACTGTGGACGGGAGACAATCGGCTGACGTCGCGGCGCGGACGGGTGAGAACGTTCCTCTCGAGTCCGCGCCGCCGTCGTTCAGCTCAGACCTAGCGCCAGCGACCCTCGACGTAGAACCAACCGCCGCGGTCACGCTCCCAACGACCCGGTACCCATTCGCGGTACCCGCGCTCCGGAATCACCCAGCGACCCGAGATCCATTCGTAGTCATTGCGGCGCCAACCCCAATGACCCGCCACCCACACGTATTGGACACCCGGCGACGCCGGAACTATTTCCACTCGTTCGACGGGCGGCTGACGCATGACGTACGCAACACCGACTCTCGGTCGAGGATTCGCGTAGCACGCACCGAGCGCGCTCGTGGCGACGAGACCGGCGGCCAGTCGCAGAACTAAGGTTCTTTTCATTTCTCACTCCCTAAGGTTCTTGCCTGTTCGACGAGTTCCCTGAGGGTGGCGTTAGGGGCTAGAAACGACTCTTAGCGGCACGTTTCGTGGCGGGTGTGCGCCGCGTCACACTGGCGCGCCGGGCCCGATCGGCCGTACTTCCGATCGAAGGCTTCCAAAACCAATTCGGGGGACCCATGGCTCGCCGCGCGCTACGGAGATCGATCATCCTGCTCGCCGCGCTCACCGCGGCTTGTGCGACGAACAAACCTTCGTCGCCGACGCCGGTTCAAGCTGGATCTCACGACATGTCCCCGTCGTCAGCTCATGACATGTCCGGCCACGACATGTCGGCCATGGGCTCGCACTCGACCACGGAAATGGCGTTCCTCTTTCCCGACGGCGACGACAGGGGCTGGTCGAAGATCGAGAACGGATCGCAGCACAACATGGCGCCGGAGGTTCCGCTCGCGAAGTTGCCGGCCGCAGACGCGCGTGGAATTGCTGCGCCAACTCGCGCTCACGATGGACGTCATCAAGAAGTATCCGACCGTCAAGGACGCCGAGGCCGCGGGTTATCATCGCGCGGGTCCGTTCATCCCCGGACTCGGCACGCATTACGTCGGCGGGCGAATGGGCGGAGGCCGAGGCTCCACGATGACCGACGACGACATCCTGCATCCGTCAACGATCATCTACGACGGCAACAAACCGACGTCGCCGATCGCCGGGTTCATGTACATCTCGAGCGTGATGGCGGGCGCGCCGGAGCCCGAAGGCTTCGCTGGGCCGAACGATCACTGGCATTTCCACACCGGTATCTGTCTCGTCCGTGGCGCCAACGGCGCGCAGGAAGCGCTCGGGTTCGACGGCAGCATCACCCAGGACGGATGCAAGGCGAAGAAGGGGAACTGGGTGGCGACCACGCAGTACCTGCTGCACGTGTGGACCGTGCCGGGCTACTCGAATCCACTGGGCGTGTTCGCGCACGCGAACCCCGCGCTCACGTGCGGCGACGCGACGTACTACACCGACGACCACGACATCACGAATCAGTGCAAGCAGCCATGATCCGCGCCCTGAGCATCTGGGAGCGACGGGGTCGATCATAGCGGCCTAGTCAGCGCGCGGCGGGCATTGGCGCCGCGCGCCGGCGTCACGGCGTCGTGACGGTGAAGTCGACGCTCATTCCGGAATACAAGACGTTGCCGGATGTCCGAACGCACGACGCTGTCGTCGCCGCGCCGTCCTGGGAGTAGACGTGCCAACTGGTGGCGCTGAGCTTTGTCACCCAGACCATGTCCCCACCCTCGGGTCCGCCGAACTGCAGCTTTTCGCAGCGAGAGGTGCCGCGGAAGCCTATGCCGAGGAATCGCAGTTGGGTGCCTGCGACGGTGCCGAGGTCGTGCACGTTGACGGTGACCGGATTGGATTCCACTCCGTCGCCATAGTCGACCGTGACCTTGCGCGGGACGGCCGATGAGCCGACGCCGGCGCACTTTCGGTCACCTGCTTGATGGTTGTCCGTCTGCATGACCGCATCCGTGCCGGGATTGGGGGCGAAGATCGTCGCGGTGATGCCGCACTTGCCATCCTTGTAGACGGACAGGCCGGAGCTCGGGAACATGCCGTCTCCGCGGACCCGAAGCGTCGACGACGGCATTGGGAGCCAGAAACTGGCGCTTGCGTTCGACGGTCCGCCCCCGCCTTTGGCAAAGAGCGGCTCCGACGGAGCCGGCTGAACGAACGAGGCTGACTCCGTGCAAGCGGCAAGGCCACCGGCGAGGCAGCACATGAGAGTGACGACGCGCATCGAGGGGACTCCGGTTGGGTTTATGGGTGACGCGAGGTCCCCAGGATGCCCGAACCGAGTTACTCCCCTGTTATTTGCGCGTTACGACAGCGCCCGGACGCGATCTATTTTCGTTCGCGCACCAGGGCTTCGAACGCCGGGTCGCCGCGGAGCGATGCGAGCTCGTACCGGCTCAGCCACGACTGAAATGTCGGGGCCATTCCCTCGCCGATCGATTGCCGTAAGAGCGCCAGCGCTTCCGCACGGTGTCCTTGCGCAAGAACGACGAACGCCCGCGTCATGCGTGTCGCGCCCGCGAATCGCCGGATCGCGCCGGCGCCACGTATCGATCCATTCGAGCGTCGCCCGTACGGTGACCGTATCGCCGACGTGCGCGGCTGCGATGCCGAGAGCGAGTCGTTGGTCCTCGTCGCTGGAATCCTCGGCGGCACGCAGAATGGCGTATGCGTCCCGCCAGTTCCCGAGCTCGCAGTCCACGAAACCGATGATGACGCGTTGTGATGAATCCGAGTCGACGGCCTTGCTTCGCAAGTCGATGCCGCGCTTGAAGGCTCGGCGCATCGCCTCCGGGTAGCCGCCGGTGCGATACCAGCGCCCGCTCCACTCATTGGCCACCGCATCCGCCCGCGGGGGCGCGTCCTGCAGGCTCGTGCATTCGGCGAGCAGCGAGTCGACGGCGCGCTCGCGCCCCATCACGGCGAGGTGCTGCAGGCCAGTCATGCACAGACTGTACGTCTTGGTCGATGCATCCCATTTCTGGCGCCACTCCGCGAGCGCGATGCCGAATTCGCCCCGCAGGCGGTGGGCGGTGAGATCCCACATCCAGATCTGATTCAGATCCTTCAGCCAACCCCGCGTGCGGTCGATGCGGTGTAGGACCGCGATCGCCTCGCTGAATCGCCGAGTCGCCATCGCGGTGTTGGCCAGATAGACTTGCGCGTCCTGCGTCTCTGGCGCGAGCTCCATCATGCGCCGAGCGGCGACGTACGCGTCCTCCCAGCGGCCGGCACGAATGGCCACTCGGCGATCGAGCGAGTACCGGTCGAACGCCGACATCGCGTCTCGTTGGCGAATCGCCGCCGCCATGATCGAGTCAGAGTACGCGCGCTGTCGCGGAGAGTCGTCGATCTGCTCCAGCAGAAGGATCTTCGCTTCGGCAAACGACGTGTCGAGTCGGACGGCGTTCTTGAGGTGGACGATCGCGGAGTCGCGCCCCGTGTGGATGATCGCGTCGAGGCCGAGCATGAATTGTTGAAACGCCGGATAGTTGGGCGGTCTGCTGTGCGCTCGCAACCACGGCTGAAAGAGGGTGTCGGTGAGCGCCGCAATCGCTCCACCCACGTCGCTGCTCAATCGCGCGAGGATGGCCGACGTATTCACCGCCGGCACGGTCACGGGGTTGAGTTCGTGCATCACTTGTCCATTTCGCGGATCGACTACCCGCATCTGGACGAGAATGCTGTCGCCCTTCTTGTACATGTCGCCGCGGACCAATCGGTCCGCGCCGGCTTCCGTGGCCAGCGTACCGGACCGGCGTCCGCTATCGGCGGCCAAATCGACGACCGCGACGTGGCCCGACTGCACGATTTGTCGTCTGATGTCGCCGGTTGCCGCGCGCCCGAGTTGATTCAGGGTCGAATCGCCGGTGCGGTTCTGAATCTGCTCGACGCCGACGACCAGTGGACCGGCCGAGGCGCGCGACATCCGGCTCAGGCCCACGGCAAGCGTTGCCAGACCAAGGGCGGCCACCGCGAATCTAGTGAGACGGCGTCTGCTCGCCGGCAGATGCGTTTCCGCGGCGGGAACGCGCGCGGCGGCGCCGGCCTCCGCGTCCAGTTGCTCGGCGGCAATCGCTTCCGCGCGCGGAATCGCGGCGGCCGAGCCGTTTCCCCGCAAATGCTCCGCAAAAGCGAGCACCTCGGCATCGGGATCCGCCTCGAGCTCGGCACGCACGACACTCGCATACGTGGCGGCGTACCGGATGGCCGCCTCCCGATCCCCCGCTGCCACGAGTGCTTCCATATACCGCAGTGCGACGCGCGCGCTGAGGCGGTCGTGTGTCGCTCGGCGGCCCCACCACGTCGCCGCTCCGCCAAAATCTCCCGCTTGTCTCGCTGCCGCGGCGATTGCCTCCAGGGCGCGGCCATAGTCGGCGGAAAGCCGTCGCCGCTGGTCCTCGACCCACTCCTCGAACCCCGGCGCCTCGCGCACGAACACGCCGTCGAGAAAAGGGCCGCGATAGAGCGCGACCGCGTCGTCATAGCATCGCGCCCGAATGGCGGAATCGAATTCCGTTACGTCGGCCGAGAGCAGGCTACCGTCGAGTCGTAGGTCGGCGACTCCGATTGTGATGTCACCCGCCCCGATGTCGCGACGAAGGGTGAACAGCGCCTGGCGCAGCGCATTGCGCGAACGCTCTTCGTCGCTCTCCGGCCAGAACATTGCCGCCAACTTTTCGCGCCGCACGCCACGGTCACCGGCTACGGCCAGGACCGCCAGAATCGCAAGCCGGCTGCGCGGGTTCGCCACGCCGTTGATCAGCGTGCCGTTTTCGACAGTCAGGCCACCGAACGTGATCAGGCGAGGCATGGGGGGGAGGCCGAGGTCGGGGAACATCATGAGACCCAAATAGCGACCCTGCAGTCGAACTGAGCTTGCACCAAAGACCGAGTCTGCGAAAGGCCGCGGCCGCGGTGCTCGACGGAATCGTGTCCGCGAAGGTGACCATTTTGAGGACGGTGTCATCAATTGGTAAGTGTTCGTCCGCGGCTCTGGCGACGCGCGGGGCCCGTCGTATCGTCCGCGCTCGCGACGACGTAGGCGGACGCCGCGACGTGATGCTTCTCGATCGATCGGAGCACGACGAAATGACGACTCGCAGAGAGACGATCGGACGACTCGGCTTGATGTCGGCCGGACTGTGGGCGGCCACGGACGGTGGCGGCGCCGCGGTGATCCGAGGCGCGGACGCACAAGAGCGATTGGACGATGCCCTACCGATTGTTTCGGCCAAGAGCGAACGGACAGTTGCCGCTCGTCGTGTTTCTGCACGGCAGCGGCGGATTGGGCAGCGACAACGTCAAGCAGATGGGCCTCGGCAACATCTTCGGCACGCGGGTGTGGGCGCTCCCTGAGAATCAGAAAACGTTTCCGTGCTACGTCGTCGCACCGCAGACCGACCGCGGGTGGGCGCGCTATGGAGCACCGGCGCCCGGCGACTCCGTCGCGCGAGTGGTTCCCGGCTTTGGCGACGGAGCGCGCCTCGCGCTCGAGATCGTCGACGCGCTACGACGGGAGCTCGCGATCGACGACCGGCGCATCTACGTCACCGGACAATCGATGGGCGGCGCGGGCGTCTGGCACCTGATCGCCCATCGCCGGCGATTTTTCGCTGCCGCCGTTCCCTGCTGTGGAAGTCCGACCGCCGACGCGCCGGCCGATTCAGCCGGGACGCCGCTGTGGTGCTTCCACGGTGACGCGGATTCGACGGTACCTGTCGGTGTGTCTCGCGACCGCATCGCGGCGCTGAGGAAATCGGGACAGCATCCGTTGTACAGCGAATACGCCGGCGTGAATCACAACGTCTGGGAATGGGCGTATACCGAGCCGGCGCTGCTGAAATGGATCTTCTCGCAGCGCCGCGCGTCCTAGCGCCGATATGTACAGAATGCCTGAGGATATGTATATGTAGATGTCGAAGCCGACCTTGCGGCGCGGAGGGTTGACTGATGCGAGTTCGCGGGGTCATGCTGCTCGGCGGAGCCCTCGTCATGGTCGCGATCGCGGCCTGCGCGCGAGTCGTCACGCGCCAGCTCGTCCGCCCCGAGCAAGCGGCTACGCTCGACCACAAGTCGCCCTTCCTGAAAGCCCATCTGCGCAGCGGTTACGTGTACGTGCTGCAAGAGTGGTCGTGGTCCGATTCGTCGCGCACGGTCAGCGGCCTTGGAACGCTCTACGACACGGATCGCCACCCCGTCGGCGCGGCGGCGCGAGTTACGCTTCCAAGCGACTCGGTGGCGTTGTTCGAGACGAACGTGTCACACCTGTCGGGCAGCGCTGTGGCGCTCACGGTCATGGCGGGCGTGACCGCCGCCGTTGCCGTCGGCTGCGCGTTCAACCCGAAGGCGTGCTTCGGTTCGTGCCCGACCTTCTACGCACCCGATTCCTCGGGCCGTTCCGTTCTGCAAGCCGAAGGGTTCTCGGCCAGCATCGCGCCGGCGCTCGAGGCAACAGATCTCGATGCGCTTTACCGCGCGCGAGCCGGGAGCCGTGATTTTTCGCTGCGGCTCACGAACGAAGCGCTCGAGACGCACGTCATTCGCTACGCCGATCTGCTTGTCGCACCGCGGCCGCCCAACGGCCGCGTCTTCGCGACGCCGAGCGGCGAATTTCGATCCGCCACGTCGTTCGCCGCGCCTACGCTGTGCAGCGCACCCGAAGGGGACTGTCGCACCACGCTGGCCGCGTTCGACGAACGCGAGCGATTCACGGCCGCCGATTCGAACGACCTCGGCGCGCGCGAGACGATCGACCTCGAGTTCACCCGAGCGCCCCCCGGTCCGCTCGGCGTCGTCGTCACGGCGCGTCAGTCGCTCATGACGACCTTCCTCATATATCAGGCGCTCGCGTACATGGGGAATGACGCCGGACGCTGGCTCGCGTCGCTGTCGAAGAGTACGCCGGACACGACGCGCGCCGAGTCGATCATGGCGCACATGCTGGGGCGGATCGACGTGCTGGTGCCCGATGACAGCGGCGGCTGGCGCGTCGCCGGGCAAACGGGCGAGACCGGTCCGATCGCCGCTGATACCAAGCTCATTCCCATCCCCCGTTCCACATCCGGCACGACGCGGGTTCGACTCCGCCTCACCAAGGGCCTGTGGCGCATCGATTGGGTCGCGCTCGCAAGCCTCGGTGGCGTGGTGAGGCCGATTCGGGTGTCGCCGTCGATGGTGCGCCGCGGCGCAACGCCCGATTCCGCCGCACTCGACGCACTCACGCTGCATCGCGAGCCACTCACCACCTTGCCGGGCGATGAGCTCCAGTTGGACTATCGGCTCCCCGAGCATCCCGAGCGTCTCGAGCTGTTTCTCGAGGCACGCGGCTACTACCTCGAGTGGATGCGCCGCGAGTGGATGCGCGAGACGAACCCGCGCGCCGCGGCCCGCCTGCTGCTCGATCCGAGCGCCATGCTGCGCGACCTGGCGCGTCCGTACAAGCGGCAGGAAGCGATGATGGATTCACTGTTCTGGAATAGCCGGTATGCGAAGCCGTAGCCGGCTGTCGCGCGCGTTGCCGCTGGCCGCGCTTACGGCGTGCGCGACCACGAGCGCCCCGTCGCATTTCTTGCCCGAACCGGAGGTCGCCGGGCGCGAGGTGCACGGCGGATGGCTCGAGGTGCGCGTGCCCAACCCGTCCGGAGGCGAGCTGCGGCTCGCCGGCGAGCTGCTCGCCATCACGACCGACAGCGTGTGGCTCACGACTCGTCCCGACTCACTGGCCGCCGCCAATGCGGGCTACGTGATCGCGCGCAGCGCCGTCACGTCGGCCAAGCTCACCTGGTGGTCGGCGGGGCCTGGAACTGGAAACCTCGGTGTGCTGACGATCCTGGGTACGCTGTCCACGATCAGCAACGGACTCATTTTGATCTTGTCCGCGCCGGCGTGGATACTGACGGGGAGCATTGCGAGCGCGAGCTACACGTTCGCGCCGAGAACGGGTCTCGAGCCGGCGAATCCGGACGGGCCGGACCTCCGTTCGCTCAGCCGTTTCCCGGCAGGAATGCCGACTGGATTGGATCGGTCGTTCCAGCGCGTCGGGACCGCGCCGCGCTAGTCCCGACGCCTACGCCAGGATGTTCACCGCCCGCGCGGCAACCAGCACTAGCGTGCCGAGCGAGACCGTCGACTCGAGCATCATCAACAGCTTCATCCGGGCCGTCAGCGGCATCGCGTCGGTCGGTGAGAACGCCGTCGACGTGTTGAAGGAGAGAAAGAGGTAGTCGACGTAGCCGGGCTTTGCGTCGGCACCGACGGTCCCGGCCGGGAGCGTCATGCGCGGAAAGATGAACTCGGATGGACCGCGGTGATCACGCCAGTCGAGCCACGGGCCGCCGCGGTCGAGCACCCAGTACCAGACGGAGAAGACGATGACGTTCGTGGCCCAGATGTTCAGCGCATCCAGCAGCAGCATCCGGCCATTGTGAGTTTGTCCGGCGAGCAGCGCTCCGACCAGCAGTAGAAGCGATCGAGCGTTGGCGAGGCTGATGACGACAACGAGCGACAATCCAAGCACGAGGTTGAGCCGGCGGTACAAGTTCGCTGATTCCCACTGCCGGCTCGTGTGGGCGTGCCATGCGAGCGTTTCGGCTCGGAGCGTGAGCGCGGTCAGCGGCACCAGCAGGATGAGCTCGAGGACGGGCGCGAGCCACCGGGTTCCGTATCCAAAGTCGTTGATCAGGGAGAACTGCAACGCTACGACGCCCGCCATGGCCCCGCGGACGAGCCAACGGTCGAGCATCTCTGGGTGAACGTCGTGGGACATGGCGCCCGAATCGACGCCCTGACGGCGCGGTCGCGGCTATGGCACCAAGGGCGTACAATCCCGTCGTATCGTCCCGTGAAAACCGAGAGGTTATCCATGGTCCGCGCGCTGCGCAGATCGCCCGGCTGGTTCTCGTTGCTGCTGTGCGTCGTTAACGCGGCACACGCGCAACCGGCGCGGTTTGTCTCCCACGAGATCGCGACGGGGCTCCGCGGCGGCTATCAGGTCATCGCGGTGGACGTCAATCACGACGGGAAGCCCGACCTCATCGCGCTGGCGAGCAACCTTCCCGAGCTCGTGTGGTTCGAGAATCCGACGTGGACGCGTCACGTGATCGCCGGAGGATTCGCCGGTTTGATCAACGTCGCGGCCGCCGACTTGGACGGCGACGGCATTCCGGAGATCGCCGTCGCGTCGGGATTTTCCACGCGACCGGATCAGAGCGCGGGCATCGTGTCCATCTACACACACGGCGCGGACGTCACACAGCCGTGGACCGCGCGCGAGATCGACCGAGTGCCGTCGTCGCATCGGCTGCGATGGTACACGGATGCGAGCGGACAGCGCTGGCTCATCAACTCGCCGCTCGCGGCCGCCACGGCGCAGCCACCGAACTACGATGGCAACACACCCGTGTACGCGTACCGCGCGCCGGATTGGAAGCGCGAAGCCCTGCCGAGCGAGGAGCACGGCGTCGTGCACGCCATCGAGCCGATTCGCGGCGCGTTTTGTAGCTCGTGTCTACTCTCGGCGGGATTCGCCGGCGTGCATCGATATGAGCACGTGAACGGCGTGTGGTCACACGTCGCGATCGTGTCGGGCGATCCGACGCCGGTTCCCAAAGGCGGATCGAGCGATGTCGCCGTGGGCCGCGCCCGGCGCTCCGTGGCTGGCGACTCCCTGTTCATCGCCACGATCGAGCCGTGGCACGGCAACGAGCTGGCGATCTATCGCCGCGGGGCATCGGGCGCTTATGAACGCCAGGTGATCGATACGACGATCGTGGACGGTCACACGCTGGTCGTCGCCGATTTCGACGGCGATGGCTTCGACGACATCGTCGTCGGACAACGCGGCGGGTCGCGGAGCGTGTGGCTCTACACTCAGACGCCCAACGGCGGGTGGTCGAAATCGACGATCGACGACGGCGGCATGGCCGCCGCGGGTTGCGCCGCGGCGGATTTCAACGGCGACGGCCGGATCGACCTCGCCTGCATCGGCACGGCGACGGCGAATCTCAAGTGGTACGAGAATCTGCCGTCTACCGGCCGCGGTGCCGGTGGCGCACCCCCCAAAAAACCGCTGCGCGGACGGTAAGAAGAGAGCCGGCGGTGCTACGGCCCCTCCCGAATCGGGCTGCGTTGCCGAGATGATGACGCCTGCGTCCCGCGGCTCGTCCTCCAGCAGACCCTGAACGGGACGGCTCCGCCTGACCACGCCCAACCTCCGCTACGCCGTTCGCACGCTGGCCAAGAGCCCTGTGTTCACGATCGTGGCAATCGTCTCACTCGCTCTGGCGCTCGCCGTGAACACGACGATGTTCGCGCTCGTCGACGCGGTGATGAATCCGACGGTCGCCTACCACGACGACGGACGTGCCTACTCGGTCGGGTTCCTCCCCGCCGGGAGAAACACGTCGACCTATCAGGAACGATTCGACGCGATGCAACGCGGGCTGCGATCCGTCGACGCGGTTGTTCCTTACTACACCACACCGGCAAGCATCGAGCACGAGAACACGATCGAAGATGACGTCGTCGCCAACGTACCCTCGGCGCTGTTCGACGTCCTCGGCGTCCGCCCGGAGCTTGGCCGCTCATTCAATGAAAGCGACACGCGCCCAGGCGCGCTTCCGGTCGTGATGATCAGCCACACGATGTGGATCCGCGTGTTCCACGAGCAGCCGCTCGAGAAACATCTCACGCTGCGCGTCGGACGAGGAAACTACGAAGTCGTTGGAGTGCTGCCTCGGGGCATGCACTTTCCCGTAAGCGACGTCTGGCTCCCGCCGGGGAAGCTGGTTGGAGACAGCCTCGTGAAGCCGTTCGGGCCTCACACCGTCGTTCGAACACGCCCGGGCATCACGCAGGAAGCGTTGCAGCGCGACATGGACGTCGTCTTCGCCGCCCTCAACGCCGCCGTGGCGCCCCGGTCGCCCGTCGCCGTGCGGCTGCTCTCGTTCACCGGTGGTCGCGGCCCAGGCTGCGGGCTCATCACGTTCGGTTCGTGCTCCCGCTACACGAGCGGCGGCGCTCCGATGTTCGCCGTCGTCGCCACCGTCCTCCTGATCGCCTGCGCCAACCTGGGAACGATGCTCCTCGCGCGCGGCATGGCGCGGCGGCGCGAGATCGCTATCCGCATCGCGCTGGGCGCGACCAAACACACGATCGCGATGCAAGTGCTCACGGAGTGCGCGATCATCGTCGGCGCGGGCGTCTCGCTCGGCGGCTTGCTCACCTTGTGCGCCGTGTATCTCGTGCCGCACTACGCTGCACCGTACGCAGGGAGCATCGGCGACATGGCGCCGACCCCGAGCTGGCGCGTGTTCGTCTTCGCGTTCGTGATCGCCGGTCTAACGCTCACACTCGCGGCGTCGCTCCCGGCCTGGCGAGCCGCCAGCGTCGATCCGGCCGAGCCGATCAAGGAAGGCGCGGGATCCACCGGCCGCATTCGCGACCGCTACAACCCGCTCATCATCGTCGAGGTCGCACTTTCGACCGCACTGCTCATGACGGCGACGCTGTTCGTGATCATGGTCGTACGGCTCAGCTCTTTCGATTTCACCTACGCCGCGAAGCAACTCGAGACCGTGGGTCTCTCGATTCGCTCCCGCGACCTGCCGAGCGACTCGGCGGTCGAACGCTTTTATGATGATTTGCCCGGGCGGATGAAGGCGCTGCCCGGCGTCCGCGAGGCGGCCACGTCTCGCATCGAAAAGCCCGACGGCGGCATCGTGTTCGCCGAAGAGGGCAAGAGCGGCGACCACTGGATGAACGTGAACAAGTACAACGTCGTGAGCCCGTCGTACCTGTCGACGCTCGGCCTTCCGATCGTGGACGGACGTGACTTTCAGCCTGGCGACGTCGGCTCCGCGGCGGGCGTCGTCATCGTCGACGACAGCGCGGCGAGGCGTCTCTGGCCGGGACTCGCCTCGCCCGTCGGACGCATGATCCAGCTCGGAGCCCGAGACTCGAAGCGTCCGTGGTTGCGCGTGGTCGGCGTGGCGCGCTCGGTCGAGCTGCAACCTCGTTCCGACTACGATCTGCCGCCCGAGCCGAGCATCTACGTCGTCTATGGCCACGACCGCGAGCGAGATCGGCAGCTCGTCGTTCGCGGCGATGGCGTCGGCGGCGCGGAGGCGCAAGCGCGTCTTGGCGTCGCGATTCGGCGCGAGCTCGAGACCGCGGGGCCGTGGCTGCGGGCGCCGCAGGTTCGACGCTGGCTGGAGGGCTACGAGGGCCATCGACAGGGCACCGCGTTTTTCGCGTCGATGTTCGCGGCGTTCGGCGTCTTCGGTCTCGTTCTCTGCGCGGTCGGGCTCTATGGCGTCGTCGCCTATACGGTGAGCCGCCGCCTACGCGAGCTGGCGACCCGCATCGCCCTCGGCGCCCAGTCGCGCGACATCGCTCGCTCCGTCTTGCACGACAGCGCGGTCACCGTGCTCGCCGGCATCGGCATCGGCGCGTTCGTCGCGCTCGCAGCCACGCGCCCGCTTCTCGAATCCATGTCTCGCGTTCGATACGAGCTGGCGGTCGCACTCGTCGCCGCCGAGGCGCTCATCGTCGCGTGCGCGGCGCTGGCGTGCCTCGGGCCGATCCGTCGGGCGGTTCGGGCGAATCCGGTCGAGATTCTCCGCGCCTGTTGAGAAAGGCGATTTCGGGCGCACATCGTCGTTTGTGACGTGCGCCGGCGTGGCGCTGGCCGGCATCACGTTCCTTTCGGTCAGGTGTACCCGTGTCCGCACTTGCATCGAGCCAATTCCGACCCTCTAATTCGCTGCGGAATGTCAACGTGCGACGCTGCCCAGGGCATGGGGACGTCGCTCATTTGGTGGGCCGGGGGCTCCGCAATTGACGTCGAACCTTAATAGTGCCTTAAACCGAGGCGAGATCTCTCGGCGAGCCTCTCAGTCGCATACTCTTTGTCCATGCGACTGCTCGTTGTGGAAGACGACCCTCTCCTCGGTGCGACGCTCGCTCGCGGCCTTCGCGAGCGGGCGTACGCTGTCGATCTCGTGAGCGATGGTGAGGATGCGCTTCAGCACGCTGCGTTGCACCAATACGATGCGGTGGTGCTCGACTACATGTTGCCTCGTCGTGATGGCATCGCTGTCGCCCGTTCGCTCCGCGCGCGCGGGTTGGAGATCCCAATTCTGATGCTCACCGCCCGCGATGCGGTCGTCGATCGGGTCACGGGTCTCGACGCCGGCGCCGACGACTATCTCGTGAAGCCGTTCGCCTTCGACGAGCTTCTGGCGCGGCTGCGAGCTCTCACTCGGCGCGCCGGCGTGGTATTGCCCACCGTCTTGACGCTCGGCCACATCACGATCGATACGCGCGCGCAACGCGTCGAGAAACGCGGTGTCCACGTGCCGCTGACCGCGAAGGAATACGCGCTGCTGGAGTTCCTCGCACGGCGGCGCGGCGCGCTGGTGTCGCGCGCGGAGATCACGGCGCACGTGTGGGACGAGAATCACGATCCCTCGAGCAACACCCTCGAGGTGTACATCAATCGGCTTCGCAAGAAGATCGATGACGCGGATGCGCCTTCGTACATCCAAACGCGTCGGGGTTCCGGGTACATGTTCGACGTGCCCGCCGGCGTTGCGGGATAAGCAACCGTGATCCGCACCAGCGTCCGCGCACGCCTTTCCGTTTGGCACAGCGGACTGCTCGCGTTGCTGGTGACGGCGTTCGCCGTTGCGAGCTACGGCTTTCTCCGCCGCACCGAGTTGGCGCGCATCGACAGCACGCTACACGAGCAATCGGAGATCGTAACACAGGCGATGGCTGCTGCCGCGGCCGGCGATACGATCACCCGCGCCGACACGGCCGGGTTGCTCAGTGTGATGCACGATCTTCGCGCGCGTGGGCTGCGCGCGTGGGTTTTCGACGCCTCCGGCCGCCCCACGTTCACCACGGCCATGGTGCACGAGGACGAGGGTGCGGCCGAGGAACGGCGCGTGCTGGGCGACACGCTGCCCGCGGCGGAGCTCCGCGCCGCGGGTGCCCTCGCGCGGACCCAGGTTGGCGAGCGGACTATCGCCACCGACTCGGCGCGCGCGCGCCTCTACGGTGCGCCGCTACCCGCCAGGCTCGGTCCAGGGGCGGTCGTCGTCTCGACCTCGCTGCGCGATCTCGATGCGCTCCTGGCGCACGCTCGCGATGCGGCCATCGCCGCGGTGGTCGTCGCCGTGTTGCTGTCGGCGTTCGCGGGGTACGTCCTCGCGCGTAAGAGCCTGAGCCCCGTGACCGCGATGAGTCAGCAGGCGGACCTCATCGGGGCAGCGAACCTGCACGAGCGACTCCCGGTGACGAATTCGGATGACGAGCTCGGACGGCTCGCGACGACTTTCAACCGGCTGCTCGACCGCGTCGACAATGCCTTCGAGCAACAGCGCCGGTTCATGGCCGACGCCTCGCACGAGCTGCGGACACCCGTCGCGATCTTGCGGGGCGAGGCCGACGTCACGCTGTCGTCGGACGAGCGGACGCGCGAGGATTACCGCGGTTCGCTCGTCGTGGTGCGCGACGCCGCGGATCGCTTGTCGCGGACGGTGAATGACATCTTCCTGCTGGCGCGGGTCGACGCGAGCCAGGTTCCAACGGCGCCGATGCCACTCTACCTCGACGAGCTCGTGAGTGACACGTGCCGCGCAATGCGATCCCTCGCCGCACAGCGGGGGATCGCGCTCACGTGCGACACGCCCGGCGAGATCTCCTACGTCGGCGACGCCGTGCTGCTCGAACGGCTCGTGATGAACCTCGTCGACAATGCGATCAAGTACTCGAACGATGGGGGGACCGTCCAGGTTCGCGCCGAGCAGAACGCGCGGTGGATCTGCGTTACAGTGGAGAATGGCGGCCGCGGCATTCCGTTGGACGCACAGCCGCACGTGTTCGACCGCTTCTATCGTGTCGATGCCGCGCGCACGCAGGCAAGCCATGGCGGCAGCGCGAGCAGCGGCAGCGGGTTGGGGCTCGCTATCGCGAAGTGGATTGCCGAGCTGCACGGCGGCGAACTCGAGCTCACGTCGTCGGAACACGGGCGAACGGTGTTCACGCTTCGACTACCACTCGCACCCAAGCTGCACGAAGGACCGTAGTCGGGCGTTTATCGAGCGTTCAGGTCGCCGCGAGAAGTTTGATATGAACCTTTTCGAGGCGCTCGACCTGTGGTGTCGCTCGATCAGATCGCGCAGTGGCTCGACCCGTGGAATCATCTCTTCAGCCATTCCAAGTGGGTGGCCGGTACCGTGACCGGCACCCACATAATCTTCTTGATGTTTGGCGGCGGGCTCGCAATCGCCGCCGACCGCACGACGCTGCGGATCGATCGCGCCAATTCCGCGGCGCGCGGTGAACAGGTCCGCGAGATTCGGGCGGTTCACCTACCAGTGCTCGTCTCGCTCGTGATGCTTCTCGCGAGCGGTGTGTTGCTTGGCGCGTCCGACGTCAACACGTTTCTGCCGTCGGTGTGGTTCTGGATCAAGATCGCGCTCGTGCTGCTGCTCTTGATCAACGGTTCTTTGCTCACCCTGACCGAACGGCGGCTCGGTCAGGCATTCACGGACGCCAGCTGGGCGCGCCTGCGGACGCTCGCTTGGGCGAGCATCTCGCTGTGGACGGCGACGGCGGTCGTCGGCATCGTGCTCTCGAACATCTCGTGAACGCCACGGCCTTAGGACAGTCTGACGAGCGTTGCGGCCCACAGCGACCCGTCGGTGTCCTCTTGGTAGAGCTTGTCAAGATCGACCGTCACGCTGTTCCCCGCGCGCACGATCGCGAAGCGATCCATGTTGCGCGTGGCGCGCCCGCTGTCGGGGATGTATTCGCCGTTTGGCTGGAACCGCGAGTGGTGTTTCGGGCATTGAAATTGGTGCTCGCTCTCTTCCCAATGCAGTGCCGTGTTCTGATGCGGGCACGAAAGATTGAACGCATAGACCGCGTCCTGCCAGCGCACGAGGATCACGTCGTTCTTTTTGTCGATCTGCGCGCCGTCGGTGGCGGGAATCGTGTAGCCGACGCTCTGATTGCCCCGCCGCGTCCCTTCAGTGAACTCGAGCGGCATTGCCAGCGCCGACGCGCGACTCACGCCGACGGCGACGAGCGCGCTCGCCATGCTCAAAAAGGTGTCTCGCAAGAAGCGCCGGCGGCTCGCAGGCATCTCGCAGCCGGTACAGTCCGTCGCTCCGGGCGTCGTCTTTTCGTTCGATCTCGTCGTCATTGGCTCACTCATCGTTCTCGGCGTTATGGATCGTACTGGTTTCCTACCCCATTCAAGACACGCGGTTCTGTGCGATTTCGTATTTATCAAGCGTTAAGGAAGCGCTGAAGACGGGGTACGCCGCTTGCGACGTGTCCGTTTGGCAAATGGCTTCGCGACCACACACGGAGTAGTGGCAATGAGGCAGCATGCTGATCGACCGGATTGCTCCAGTTGTCTCGCGGCGGATGCGTCGCATGGATTGCGGGCACTCGGACCAGTCGAGGAAGGGATCGGGCGGCGTACGTTCCTCGTACAGTCGGGCATTCTCGCCGCGATGGCGGCGCTCGCTGCGTGCGGCGCATCCACCGACTCAACGGCGCCCAATGTCCCGGCGAATAGCCAGATCCCGATCGGGAATTACCCAGCACTCGCGAATGTCGGCGGCGTCGCGCTGGTGTCGGTCGGCGCCGCGCCGCTTGCCATCGTCCGCACGTCGGCGACGTCGTTCATCGCCCTGTCGCGAGTGTGCCCGCACCAGGGCGGCATCGTGAACGAATCAGGCAGCCGCTTCGTCTGTCCGGTTCACGGCGCCACGTTCGATCTGAACGGCCACTGGATCGGCGGGCAGCCGACGTCGAACATGCGTCAATACGCGACGACGTACGACGCCGCGTCGAACACGTTGACCATCAGCTGATCTTCCCGATTCATAACAAGAGACCGGAGCCCGTCATGTTCGCCACGGCCCTGCTGCTCCTCGCGATCGAGCCTGCACCGCTCGACACATCGGTGGCTCAACGGTCGATGCTCGACACGGCGTTCGTTTTCGCCGCTGTCGCCGCGCAGCTCGACACACCCGTGGTCCGTCGCCGCGCGGTCCAGTACAGCGATCAGTACTACAAGCGCCTCACGATTCATCGATACGGCAGCTACTTGATGCTGCCGCTTTTTGCCGGCGAGTACGCGCTTGGTCAGAATTTGATTAACGACGCGAACCCGCCGACCTGGATGAAGCCAACCCATTTCGGCGTCGCGTGGGGGATCGGAGGGCTGTTCGCGGTCAACACTGTGACCGGCGCCATGAATCTCTGGGAGTCGCGCGAAGACCCGTCGAATCGCGGCTTGCGCATCACACACACGGTATTGATGCTCGCATCGGACGCCGGCTTCGCGATCACCGGTGCGCTTACGCCCAAAAAACACTCGTTCGACTTCGCCGAGATCCAGGCTTCGCGAAACCGCCACCGCAACTGGGCGATTGGCTCGATGGCCTTGTCTACGGCGGGAACAGCACTGATGTGGTTTGTGAAGCACTGATCGCGCGTCGATGAAGTACGGCCGGGATTTCGCCAGCTCCCTCTGTCCGATTCTGGAGCGGAAATCCCACGACCGGACACCGTGCCTCGCCGCGAGAGACGATCCGGCGCCTTCCAACGCATTGCACCGCCCGCGGTTGACGCACCGTCGCGATCGGCACGCTTCTTACCATCTCGCTCGCGACTCCAAAGGCCGCACGCCCCGAGACTCCATGCTCGACGACCTCCGACTCGCCGCCCGCGGTCTCCTCCGCGCCCGAGGCCTCGCCGCCGCCGCCGTCCTCTGCCTCGCGCTCGGCATCGGCGGCACGACCATCGTGTACAGCGTCACGTCGGCGCTCGTGCTCCACCCGGTGCCGGCGACGGATCCCACGGGCCTCGTCATGGTCGGCGAGGTACCGCCGGCGCGCCCGGGTCCGGACGACGCCGAGATGGCGCCCGCGAACTACATCGATCTCTCGACGCGAAATCGCAGCTTCAGCGAGCTCGCGGCGTTCACCAACCTCGACGCGAATCTCACCGGCATCGATGAGCCCGAGCGCGTCGCCGGGTTTCGCGTCACGCCGAGCTATTTCCATCTGCTCGGAGTCCGTCCCACAATGGGGCGCCCGTTCAACGACGCTGACGCGCGCTACACCGAGTCGCCCAACGTCATCATCATCAGCGACGGACTCTGGCACCGCCGCTTCGGCGCCGACACCGGAGTCCTTGGCCGCGTCGTGCGAATCAACGACGTGCCCCGCACGATCGTCGGCGTGATGCCCGCCGGCTTCGTTTTTCCGCCGGGCGCCGAGCTGTGGTCGCCGCTCTCGCTCGCCGGCGACTACGGGCGGGAGCGCGACGGGCGGTTCCTGCGCGGCGTGCTCGCCCGGCTCCAGCCCGGGGTGTCACTGGCGCGCGCGCGTGCCGACGTCCACGGGATCATGCAACAACTGCAACACGAGTATCCTCAGGACGACGCCAAGTGGGACATGCGCGTCGAAGACGCGGACGCGTTCTACGGGCAGCACCCGCGGCCGTTCATGCTCGCCCAGCTCGCCGCTGTAGTGCTCGTCCTGCTCATCGCGTGCGCGAACGTCGCCAACTTGTTGCTCGCTCGCGCCACCACGCGCACGCGCGAAGTCGCCGTCCGCGTCGCGCTCGGCGCGTCGCGCGGACGTGTCGTGCGTTTGCAACTCGCCGAATCGCTGCTGCTCGCGCTCGCGGGCGGGCTGCTCGGTACCCTGCTGGCCGTCTGGGGAATCGAGGCGGTGCGCGCCATGCTCCCCGCCGAACAGGCGAGACTCAATCCCGGATGGACGCGCATGGAGCTGAGCGCGGGTGTGCTCGGCGTCACCGCCGCCGTCTCATTTGTCACCGCGATGCTCGTCGGGCTAGCGCCCGCATTCGTCGCGAGCGGCGCCGATCCGCGGCAGGCGCTGACCGAAGGTGGACGCGGTGCGTCGGAGGGACGCTCCCGCCACCGGCTGCGCGGACTGCTCGTTGCCGGCGAGATGGCGCTGGCGCTGACGATGCTCGCCGGCACGATCGTGACCGTCCGCGGATTCGAGACGCTCGCCAACGAAAGCGCCGGGCTACCGCGTGGACCACGCGCTCACGATGCAACTCACCGCGCCCATCGCGCGCTACCGGACGACCGCCGACGCCGAGGCCATGTACAACCGCGTGCTCGCCGCCGTGCGGGCCGAGCCGGGCGTGTCGGATGCGGCGTTGTCGACGATGCTGCCGCCCGACTGGGCCAAGTACGACTCGCGGATCTTCCTCGAGGGTGAACCGCGCCCGACGCGGAGCGATCCGGCGCGTACGCCGCGTTGGCAGATGGCGACGCCCGGCTATTTCGCGACGATGGACATTCCGCTCGTCCGGGGCCGCGCGTTCACCGAGCATGACGATTCAACGTCCGCGCGCGTGATCGTGGTGAGCGAGTCGATGGCGCGCGCCTACTGGCCGAACCAAAGTCCGCTCGGCAAGAGGATAGGCTGCGCGTGCGACGACACGACGATGTCGACCGTCGTGGGCGTGGTCGGCGACGTGCGCTTCAACCCGAACGCCGGTCCCGCCGAGGCACCGACGTACTACGTCGCCGTCGCGCAGGCGCATCCGTGGCGCACGATGTCGTTGGTCATCCGCACGAAGGGCGATCCCGCAGCGATGACGCGTCGGATCGAGCGCGCGATGGCGAGCGTCGCGCCGACCGTGGCGCCCGGCAGCGTGCTGACGCTCGACCACGTCCAGCGCAGTTCCCTCTCTCCGCAGCGGATCACGAGCGAGATGATGGCGGCGTTCGCGATCGTCGCGCTGCTCTTGGCGGCCATCGGCATCCACGGCGTGATGTCGTATACGGTCGCGCAGCGCACGCACGACATCGGCGTCCGCACGGCGCTCGGCGCCCAACCCGCCGACGTCGTGCGAGGCGTGCTCGGTCCCGCGATGCGATTCATCGTGTTCGGCATCGCGGTCGGTGTCGCCGGCGCGGCGGTGATGACGCGCACGTTGGCGCACCTGCTGACGCAGCTCTCGCCGAACGACCCGGCGGCGTTCGCCGCGGCGATCGCGGTGCTCGCGTCGGCGGCGTTCGCCGGTGCGTATCTCCCGGCGCGACGAGCGACGCGGATCGATCCGGCGATCGCGCTGCGACGCGACATGTAGCGTCGGTGACTTTCCAACCGCTTCTCGCGGGAATTCGTCACGGCGAGCAACAGCTTGATCGCGGATGCGCGCTGATTCACGCGGACGTACGCGGATTGAACTGCGATCAATGCGGCTGGCAAGGAATTGATGGGTGACATCTCGAGCCCAGGCCCATCTTGCTGGAATGACCGATGTTTCTCGGCTCATTCAACCGCGGCTAGTGACGGGTGCTTGACTCAGCGGTCGGCGACGATGTTGAGAGACCCTACGCGCCATTCCGCGAGCTCGCGATCGCCGTCTCCGAACGCCCGGACCGAGACGCGTATCGAATCCGAACGCCCAGCCGCTTTGAGCCAGGAGCGCATTCCGTCGGTCACGGCGACTCGCAGTTCGGGAAGCGTCGCCGAGCCCTGGGCTTGGCGAGAAACCGCTGGGATTGCGGTGGACCCAAGGCGGATGGAGTCGGCGCCGTTGATCACGGCGTACAGGCGGAGCCGCACCGGAACGTTCCGAGGAACCGAGACATCTCGCAGCACGGCGACAACCTGCGCGGTCGACGCCTGCGCGGGAACCGGGACGGTGAATACCTGTCGCGGCGGACGGTCCGCGTTTTGGCGTCCGATCGCGCAGGCGGCGACCAGCCCAATGATCGCGAGGCTATGAGTCACTTGGCCGTATCGAGCTGGTCGACACTGAACAGTACGTCTCGCGCGCGAACCGGAATCGCCGTCTTCGGGGCTCGGGAATTCCGGTCCACGAGGAACGGCTGGAGCGATTCTCCACGAGCGAGCATTGTCCGGACAGACGCCTTCAGGTCGACGACCACGTTCATGGTACCCGGGTGCGGATGTTTGTTCTCACGGTCATTGAGGACAACCCCCACGTTTCCCAAGTACGTCGGGCTCTCCGGTCCCTTGTCCGCCTGCGCGTCGGCTTGGCTACCATAGAGACGATACACCGTCGACCGGTCGCGAGGCACTTGGAGGCCGACGAAGTGGAGGCGGGCCCGGCGGTCCTGTCCGCCCCCAGGTCCAGAATGGATCTGCGCTCGCTCGGCGGCAGCGTGATCCGCTGAAGGGTGGCCCAATTGATCCCGATCGGACGAACGATCAGGCACAGCAGCGGCAGGAAGATGTAGGGCGCGTATACGTATCGCAGCGAGTTCTCGTGATCGAGCACCTGAGCGACTGTGATCGACCGCCACGTCTTGTTCTCGTCGAAGAAGTTGAAGGTCTGGTTGCGGAACGCCGCGTCGGGCGGATCCGTGTGGGCCGCCGACTGTCTATTCCAGTCGGACCATAGCTTGTCGACCGTCGCGTGGTGTTGATAGAAAATCGGATCGCGGCCGGCAGTATCGAAGTGGCTCATGTCGCCGGTAAAACCACCGACATCCACGTGCACGCTGCCATGCGGTGAGCCTTCGGGCACACCCGAGCCGGTCGCTGTACCGCCGAAGTTGGCAAACGTGGGCAACGTCAGGACATTGTTGATCACCGTCGGCCCGACGTCCTCGTCGGGCAACGCCACCCCGGGCGCGAGAGCGCGCGTTCCGTTGAAGAGCGGATTCGTCGCATCGTTCGGCGTGACGTATGGGTTGGGCAGCGTGTGATGCGACGCCGAGTCCCATCCCCAATACGGGAGGCGAAAGTCTGATTTGCCGATCAGGCTCCCGAGGATCCGTTCGTGGAAGTAGAGATACGCGCGATGCCAGGCGAAGAAGCGCCAGGTGAAATGCACCTGCACGCTCGAATCGCTCGTCGCGCAGAAGTGACAATGCACCTTGGCTTGTTGGAGGAACCCGCGCGGGTCGTTCGGATCGCTCGTGTCGAGTGCGCGCATGGCGGCGTACGCCGCCTTGAGGTCGGCGACTTCGGCCGCGGAGAGGCTGTTGGCGATGATGCGAGGTCGAATCGGGCGGCAATCGCGAACGAACGGCGTCGCCGCCCCATGGGGCGGCGTGCTACAGTCCCCTATCGGCTGGGTCAGAAGGCTCGATGCACCGGGCCAATCCCCGAGGCCAAGGAGGGCGACGCTCGCCCCCACTTCCTGAAGGAACTGCCGTCGGGTGGATTCACTGATGGCCGACATTTGGGATCTCCTGGTTCTGGCGGGTGGTCGACGCTACGCGAGACCTGCCAACGTGTCAAGCATGGTGGCCCAACAGTAGCAAGCGTTTCCTCGTCACAAGATCCTCTTCTCAACCTACTACGGAATAAACGCGATATAGACGTCAAATTCAGCCGACGAATGGGTGGAGCGGCCCCGCGCCGCGCGGTCGATCGACGTGCTCGCCGGTGCACTCGGTGCGTCGTTCTCGAGCATAAGTAGGAGCTCGTCGCGCGACATTGGCCTCGGACCGCGACTTGCCCTCCGTACAACTTCGGTAGCCGCATGGCCACCCGCCGCGCCCGGCCCGTCGCCGCGAGCGGCGTCAGCGTTCGGCAGGGAGATCCTGATGTTCCGCCCGTCTCATGTCGTCGTCGGCGCGCTCGTGCTGACGGCCGCCGCCTGTAGCGACTCCGACAACGTCGTACACACCCTCAATGCCGCCACCGTGCGCCTCGTCAACGACACGGACACGCCGCTTTCGCTCATCAACGCGGGGATCCTCGACTCGGCGAGCGCGGGGCTCGTGTTCGGTCAGGCATCGGCCTGCGTGCTCGTCGATCTGACCAATACCCCGACGCTCACCATCACGAACCTTGCGGGCGCGACGATCGCCTTCACGCCGATCCTCTCCGCGGGCGACAACGTGACGGTCGTCGCGTTCGCCGCTATGTCGGCAAGTCGCTACGGGCACCGTACAGTTTGCGACCCTGAACAATCGTTTCGTGCCCGCCGCGAACGGTGCGGGATTGCGCTTCTTCAACGGCGTGGCGAGCACCGGCCCGCTCGTCATGCGGCGCAATGGCCTCGTTCTCACGCCATTCGTCGGGTTCGGCTCGGCGAGCCGCTTCGTGAGCGTGCCGATCGATTCGGCGTCGATCACGTTCTCCAACCAAACCTCCTTCGTTCTCGACGCGGGCCGGATGGCGTTCCCGCTCGGTCAGAACTCGACCGTGGTGTTGGGCCCGCCCGCCCCCGAGACCGATCCTCTTCGCTTCTTCACCGTGCAGGGCTGTTGAACGCATGCCGCGATCGCACGGCCGCGAGCGGCGTCAGCGTTCGGCAGGGAGCTCATGATGTTCCGCCCGTCTCGTTCCGTCGTCGGCGCGCTGGCGCTGATTGCCACCGCCTGTAGCGACAACGGCAACTTCGCACCCTTCAATTCCGCCGCCGTTCGTCTCGTCAACGACACGGACACGCCGATCGTGTTCACCAACGCCGCGATCGTAGACCCCACGACCGCGAGGCTCGGCTTCGGTCAGTCATCCCGCTGCCTGTCCATCGATGTGTCCAACATCGGCGCACTCAGCCGTCACGAACGCCGCGACCGGTGAATCGATCGCCTTCGCGCCACAGCTCACCGCCGGGGGCAGCGTGATCGTCGTCGCCTTCGCTGGTGCGGCAGGCAACATACGGTTCGCGACGCTGAACGATCATTTCCTGCCCGCCACGAACAACGCCGGGTTGCGCTTCTTCAATGGCGCGTCGAGCACCGGCCCGCTCCTCATGCAGCGCAACGGCATCTCTCTCACGCCATTCGTCGACTTCGGCACGTCGAGCAGCTTTGCGAGCGTGCCGATCGATTCGGCGTCGATCACGTTCGCCGACCAGTTCTCGATCGTCCTCGACGCCGGCCGGATCGCGTTCCCGCTCGGTCAGAACTCGACCGTGGTGGTGGGCCCACCTGCTCCCGCCGCGACCGCTCCTCTTCGCTTCTTCACCGTGCAGGGCTGTTGAACGCAGTGACGGTGACTCGCCTCATCTGCGATCCTCGTGTCGCAGGACCTTGGCGTAAACGATGTCGACGTGCCCTTTTGGCCGACCCTCGAGAACAAACTTCCGCTGATAGCCCATGCGCTCGTAAAAACTCGGCGCTTGGAAGTCGTGAGTTGCGAGAACAACCTGAAGGCAACCCCCGTCGAGGGCCTCCTGCTCTGCCGCGCGAAGCAGGAGCGAGCCGAGCCCTTGGCCACGATGCTGCTCGTCGACCCAAAGATGCGACAGTTCGCAGTAGCCGCCCCAGGTATGGCCGTTGTAGCCGGCGATGATCTCGCCGTTTGTACTCCTCACGCACGCGGCAATGAGCTTGGCATCCGCGTAGCCGGTTGCCTTCACATTGAACTCGTAGATTCGGTCGGCCAGGAAAGCCGGCGAGCGCTTCGCAGTCGGACTCAGTCGAGAGTCGAACGACCTCGCGAATCGACGATGATCGCTCCTCGCTCACGGGGCCCGCCTCATGTGCAAGATGGGAAACGGCCGCCCTCCGGAATCGGTCGGCGATCGGCCGATGACGACGAAGCCTCGCGCTTCGTAGAAGCGCCACGCCGCGGCGTTCTGCTCATTCACGTCTACCAAGAGTGGTCCGCCCGCCAGACGCTGCGCGTGTTCGACGAGCAAAGTACCCCCGCCGCGGCCATGGTAGGCGGGATCGATGAAGAGCGACTCGAGCGTATGGCCGGCGAACCCGAGGAATCCGACCACCGCCGCGGCCGATTCCAGCACCCACCAGCCGATCACGTCGCGTTCCAGTTCTTCCTTTACGAGCGGTTTGAGGGCGGCAACGTCGGCCTCCGATAGAAAATCGTGAGTCGCGCGCACCGATCGCTCCCATACCTCGAGCATGCGGACGCGGTCTCGCGTCCGCGCGGGCGCGACGGAATAGTCAGTACGATTTTCGACGTCGGGCATCAGTCGCTCGAGAGCTTGCGTGTCGGGAAGGAACCGGCGCCACCAAAAGTTCCCGTGGATTTTCGGAACTATTCAGAGCGCTCCGCCCTTCCGCGGCGACCATGAATCTCCAGAAAAACCTCGCGAAACCGCCCTCCGCTGTCGTCCGCCGGTTGTGGGCGCTACTCACACTCCGACTGGCCACCGGCGTAGGGTTTCTCATGCACGGGATCGCGAAGTACCAACGCGGCCCCGAGAAGTTTGCAAAACTCCTACAGTTCGTCGGGGCACCGCTGCCGCTCCCGACCGCGTGGCTCGTGACGCTCCTCGAGATCGGCGGCGGGCTGGCGCTGATCGTCGGCGCGTTCGTCGCGATCGTCTCACTGCCGCTCATCGTCGCGATGCTTGTGGCGACATTCACGATCAACGGTCGATATGGCTTCAGCGCCGTGAACACGATCGGATTGACGTCGACCGGACCCGTGTTTGGGCCGCCCGGTTACGAGATCACCGTGCTTTATATCGCCGCGTTGATCGCGCTCGCGCTCGCCGGCCCAACCCTCGCGTCCGTCGACCAATGGCGGAGCCGACGCCAATGAAAGACACGTGGACGCTGCGGATCGCTCGCCCGACGAACCGACTCGAAGAGATCGCCGAGATGTATCGGGCCGGTCGCGTCGTGCTCCAACGCGGGACGTGGGGCCTGTAGGCCCCAATCACTTCTTACAGCATGCTCTCCAGGGATCACGCCATGTCATCCAACTACCGCTCCGTTGCCTCGAGCGTGAAGCCCGCCGCCGGCGTTGCCCGTCGGCTACGCTCGGTCGGCGGTTTTGTGCTCCGGTACTCGCTCGTGTTCTTCCTTCTGTTCTTCGGCGCGCTCAAGTGGACCGCGGCGGAAGCGACGGGCATCGAACCGATGGTGAGCCACAGCCCCTTCCTGTTCTGGCTCTACCCGGCGTTCGGTGTGCAGCGTGGCTCCGAGGCGATCGGCGTCGTGGAGCTCGCCATCGCGCTGTTGATCGTCCTGCGACGCTGGGTACCTCGTGCGTCGGCAATCGGGAGCACGGCGGCGATCGGAATGTTCCTCGTCACGCTCAGCTTTCTCGTCACAACGCCCCACGTCGGCGAGAGCGCGGGCTTTCTGCTCAAGGATCTGACGCTGCTCGGCGCGGCGCTGTGGACGGCCGGCGAAGCCTTCGACGCCGCTCGAACGCGCGCCTGATCGTTTCCGTGGCGGGAAAACGGAGAAACGGAACGCAGCTCCGCGGGCCGACGTTCCACAAATGAATTCATACATCGTCAGTGCGCGCGGTGTGGAACTCTTTCCTGGGTCGTTCGTTCGGACAATACCCGGGGACAACAAAATACAACGCGCGCGACGTTTCGCGCATTTCTCTTTACGCATTGGAGAGTTCTTAGCATGCGCAGCTCACTCCTGACCCTTGTTGCCGCGCTTAGCCTGGCCGCGTGCGGCGAGTCGTCACTGACCACCAGTCCGCGCTCTCAGGCGCCCGGCACGCCGGCCTTTGACGCCAGCAGCGGGGGCGGCTCATCCGGTGCGGTGTTCACTCAGACCAACGCGGTCGCCGGCAACGCGGTCGTCGCGTTCGCGCGTGCCGGCGATGGCTCGCTCACCTACGCCGGAACGTTCGGCACGGGCGGAAACGGGATCGGCGGCACCACCGATCCGCTCGCGTCGCAGTACTCGCTGATCCTCGACGGCAAGGACGCCAAGCTGCTGTTCGTCGTCAACGCCGGGAGTAACAGCATTTCCAGGTTCAGCGTCGATGGCGCAAACCTCAGGCTCCTCGGCACAACGGGTTCGCATGGGACGCTGCCCGTCAGCCTCGCAGTAACCCGACACACGCTCTACGTGTTGAATGCGGGTTCCAACAATGTCGCGGGCTTCGACATTGGTGAGCATGGCTCACTCACGTGGAACGCGGGTGCCTCGGCCCATCTCAGTGCAGGGGCCGCCGGCGGTACCGCAGTTCGGGCGAGCCGCGACGGTCAGTTCCTCGCGGTGACTGAGAAAGGCAGCCGAACGATCGACGTCTACCAAGTCGGTGCGCACGGGACGCTGGGACAGCCGGTCAGCAGCCCGTCGAGCGGGATCTCGCCGTTCGGATTTGATTTCGTGAACGGCGACCGGATCGCGGTCTCCGAGGCCGGCAGCGCAGCCGCGTCCCTGTATGATGTCGGCTCGAACGGCACGTTGAATGTCGAGAGCGCATCGGTTTCGACGAACGGCCAGGCCGCGCCGTGCTGGCTGATTGCGACGACGAACGGCCGGTTCGCCTTCACCGCAAATGCGGGAAGCGGCACGATCTCCGGCTACGGCATTGCCAACGGTTCGATGCAGCTCCTCGTGCCAAGCGGCGTAAGCGGCAGCACTGGCGCGGGCTCAACGCCGCTCGACCTGGACCTGAGCCGCGGCGACCATTTCTTGTACGTGCTCGAAAGTGGCGCCGGCCGGATCGGAGCGTTCGCGGTCTCGGGCGACGGAAGCCTCACAGCGCTTGCCGGCATCGGTGGCCTTGCGGCGTCGCAAGGGTATCAGGGCCTCGCCGCGTACTGAAGAGCCAAGTTCGAGAGATGGCAGCCCCGTGCGACTCGCACGGGGCTGTCTTCGCGTCGACCTTGCCCTGCGGCGTGATCGCGTCGGAGCGCGCAAAACGCCCACCCAACGAAACAACCGTTGGCGGAAGCCCGGTGCGGTTCGGCGGAATCTTCGTTGGGCCTTCCGATGCTACGCCCTACTCTGGCGGCGGACACGAATCCTGGCCAACGCCTCGGAGGGCACGACCATGTCAGACGTCGCCAACGACGCAACACCGTCAACATTCGAATCGCTGCTGTATCCACTGTTGGACTCGGCCTACGGCGTGGCGATCGGCCTCACCGGCGAGCGGGCCGACGCCGAGGACCTCGTTCAGGAGGCGGTGTTGCACGCATTGCGTGGGTTCGGCCGATTCACACCGGGGACCAATTTCAAGGCGTGGTTCTTTCGCATTCTCCAGAACGCGTTTCTGACCCGGCTCCGCGCGGCGCCAGGCGACAAACGGCATATACATCTCGATAGCGCGCCGGAGCTGACGCTGGTGGAGAGCACTGATGGCGGTCGCCAATCGTTCGGCCGGGATCCTTCGTTACTCGCCGAATTCGATCTGGACGAGGTGGCGGCGGCGCTCCAGCGCTTGCCCGACGACCACCGGGTGGTGGCCACCATGTGCTTTGTCGACGAGCTGTCGTATCAAGAAACGGCGGATGCCCTCGGAATCCCCGTCGGCACCGTGCGGTCACGGCTTCATCGCGCTCGAAAGATGCTGCAATCGCAGTTGCTTCGCCTGGCACAAGACCATGGCCTCGTCGCAGCGTAAGCCATCACTCCGAAGGGCGGTCGAGCGCGAGCACCCGGTCGCGAAACGAACGGCTCACGGTGAGGCGCTCGCCGCCTTGCAGAATCACGACCAGGGCACCGGCGTACCAAGGCTGGATTTCCTTGATCCAATCGACGTTCACGATCGCCGAACGGTGAACGCGCACGAAGTGCGCGGGATCGAGCCGCTCCTCCAGGGCGCGCATGCTCTCGTGCAACAAGTAGCCGGACCCCGTGCCGACATGCAGCCGCACGTAGTTGTCGGCCGCCTCGATCCATCGAAGGTCAGCGGTCTTCACGATGATGATGCGGCCGTCGGTGTTCACCAGCAGACGATCGGTATAGCGTCGCTGGCTCCGCAGGGCGTCGAGCATCTTCAGCGCTTCGGGCCCGAGACCCTGCTCGGCGGGCTGCGCGAGGCGCTTCTTCGCATGTTGGAGCGTGCGCGCAAACCGGTCGCGGTCGAACGGCTTGAGCAAATAGCCTACCGCGTGCACCTCGAATGCCGCGAGCGCGTACTGGTCGTACGCCGTCACGAAGATCGTCGCCGGCATGGCGTCGACGCCGACTTCATTGATCACGCCGAAGCCGTCGAGCTCCGGCATCTGGACGTCGAGGAATACGAGCGACGGACGTAACTCCCGGATTGCCGTCACGGCGCGCCGGCCGTTCGGCGCCTCGCCCACGATCGTGATGTCCTCGTCGTCGCGCAGTAGCGTGCGGAGACCTTTGCGGGCGAACGACTCATCGTCCACGATGAGGGCGCGTATTGCCATGGACATACCCTAGCTTGCGGCAGAATCTTCATCAACGATGACCTCCCCCACTCGAGAGGCGGCCGCGACGACGCCGTCACCCAAGACGCCGCTTGCGATTCTGACGCGGTGGGCGTGGTATGCCGCGCTCTGGACCACGATCGCCGCCCTGTTCACGGGCCTCTCGGCGCTGGTGTACGCGCTGATGAGCGGGTATGGCCACGGCCGCCCCGGTGGCCCGCCGCCGATCGCGGAATGGGCGGCGAACTTCGCGACGATGTTGGCCGACTGGTATCTCTGGGCGCTGTTCGCTCCGTTGGTATTCTGGTTGGGCGCCCGTATCTCGTTCACGGGGCGTGGCTGGCTCCGCGTGGTCGTCCCGCATCTGGTGCTGGGTGTGGCGATCGCGTTCGTCAAGCTCAGCGTTCGCTATTGGATTGGACGCGCCATTCCAACGTTGGCGGTGCAGTGGCCGGGTATTCTCGATACTCTGCCGACCAATGCGTTGGTCTACTGGTTGATTCTCGGCGTCGGGTATGCGCTCGACTACTATCGTCGCTTCCGAGACAGAGAGCTCAAAGCGGCGCAACTCGAATCGCGGCTGGCCCGGGCCCAGCTGGACGTGCTGCGCATGCAGCTCCATCCACATTTTCTGTTCAATACGCTGCACACCATCTCGGTTCTCGTGCGCGAGGGCGACAACGACACGGCCGACCGGGTCATCGCCCGCTTGAGCGAGCTGCTGCGCCTCTCGATCGACTTGGAAGCGACGAACGAGGTCCCCCTGTCGCGGGAGCTCGAGATCCTCTCGTCTTACCTGGACATTCAGCAGACGCGATTCCAAGAACGATTGCGCGTCTCGATCGACGTCGATGCCGACGCACGCGACGGGCTGGTGCCGACGTTGATCCTACAGCCGTTGGTCGAGAACTCGATTCGTCATGGCATCGGGCCCCGAGAGACGGGCGGTCGCGTCGACATCGTCGGCCGGCGGGTCGGCGACCGCCTCGACATGACGATTCGCGATGACGGCCCAGGTATGACGACGAGCGTGCCCAATGGCTCGGGCGGCGTTGGGCTGGCGAATACGCGTGCGCGTCTCGAGCAGCTCTATGGAGGCGACCATCGGTTCGAATGCCGCAACGAAACCGCCGGGGGATTCACCGTTCTCGTCAGCGTGCCGTGGCGGCCGGCTTGAACCGGGGTCGAGACCGAATCGGGAAGGCAAGCGAGGCGGATGGCGCCGCCTGGAATCATGAATGACGAGGAACGGGCAACAAAAAAAAAGGCCGCCTCACGCGGCCACGTCTGGCTAGATCGTAATCTCCTTTGCTTACAGCAACTTAGAGAGTTGCCCCTCCTGGGATCGAACCAGGACTCTCCTGATCCAGAGTCAGGCGTGTTGCCAGTTACACCAAGGGGCAAAAATCGCCGTCTCCCTGACAGCGGAGCGGCGAAGATTTTGAGTATAGTTCACATAGCGCACCCGTTCAACCCTGATGGCGGCTCAACCCACCCACCAGAGTCTGGATCGGCGCCCGTCGCACGATCCGTAAACTCAACTTCGGCCGCCGTTTGCCACCTCGCAACCGCACAGTCGGCATCCGTCGACGCCGCCCCTCGCTTGCCGTTCTCGCGTGGTCCGGCGCGGCGGCAGCGATCGTAGGCTGCTGTGCGCTCACGGGCTGCTCCGACACCCTCCGCGGCCTCGGTCCTACCCCCGCGGTCGCCGAATCCCACGCCAATGAGCTGTTCGAATCAATCGCGGCCCGGTTCGACCGGGTCGAGCTCGAACCAAAATACGAGCAGTCTCGCCTCCGACTCATGCAGGCTGCGCTCGTCCCGTCGCGCGTCTTCGGCGACAGCTCCGTCTGGTCGCTCATGCCGTCCGCCACGACCCGCCTTCTGCTCGTGCACGGCGCGACGGACGAGAGGACCGGGCGCTACCGGCTCGAGACCCGCGCGTCGCTCACGCCGATCACCGGCGGCGGTGACACGCGTCACACGATGCAACTGCGGTCGATGGAGCCCGACGTCTATCGCTGGGACACCAACGTCGACATGGGCGTCGGCCCCATCTCGGCGGCCGAGGTGAGCAACCTCTTCGTCGCGCTCTTTCGCGCGGCTGAAGGACGAACCGAAGCGCAGGTGCGTGACGACTATCGCACCGCGTTTCCGCGCACGTCGACGGTGTTCGGCCGTGGCTTCGCCATCGATTCGCTTCACGTCGCGCCCGCCCCCGGCGGCGGCACCAGCGTCTCCATCACCGCCGGCTTCCACGCCGAGACGATGCGCGAGTCGTACCCGGCGTTGGCGAAGTATCTCGAGAAGTATCTCGGTCCGGCGAAATACCACTTCACCCTCGCCGACAGGGACGGAACGCCGCTGCTCGACGTGGTGGGACGCGACCGTTTCGTCACCTTCCGTTATCGTGTGGCCGAGGGTCGGCTCGCGCCGCTCACCGGCCCGATCAAGCCGTGGTCCGACACGCTGCGGCTCACGTCGGACATCAAGATGAAGGTGAAGCTGTTCAACGTCGGGTTCCACCAGCTGGTGACCGACTTCGTGATCTCCAACGTCGGCCACGAGCGCGCGATCTCGATCATCGCGCAGCGTGAGCCTGAGTGGGATCTGCCGCTCGTCACCGAGCGGTTGATTCGGACACCGCTTCACCGGCCGTTCCTCGGCCAGGGATCGCTGTTCCAACTGTCGGTGCGCGACACCGCGGGCGGCCAGACGGTCTTCGCGCGCCGCACGCGATTCGACGTCCAGGAGAGCACGATCGCCCGCTTTCTTGGCTCGCTGGCCGGCCGCATGATGAGCGACCTCGATGCGACCGTCGAAGCCGAGGAAGACCGATTTCTTCGCGACGGTTTCGTGGCGATGCAGGCCGACCTGAAGACGGCCGCCCGCGCCTGGCACCCCCGCGAGGACGGCGGGGCGGAACGGCCGGATCGCTGACGCCCGCACTGGCGAGCTCGGCTTCTATTAGAAATTCATCATTATCCTTCGTTGCGCGGCGGCGTTCCTGGCGTTACCGTGTGGCGCGCACGTGCGCGGCACATCGAGCGGGTCTGGCGACGCGGCATGATCCTCGACGGGCACATCCAATTCAGCTGTCGCACGTGCCGACTTCGCGGAGGGCGATATGCTGGTCCTTTTCGGCGGCGGCGACGGCGGCGGATTTTGGGTGGGTCCCGACGGCAAGCTCCATCCCATTCCACCCTACGGCCCGGACATCCTGCGCCAGCTCCGAGCGGTGAGCGCGCTCGTGGACGTGGCAGCGCACGACGAAGGCACGTTCAGGAAGGAGGCCGAGGCGCTCGCCGAGCGACTGTCGGCGACCGTGATCCCGGAAGTCACGAAGTTCGCGGGAGCGACGCAGCTTGGCGACAGCTCGATCGCGTTCGTCGATGGAGACGACGGCTTTGTGTGCGGATCGACCGGCAAACGTCCGATCCCGATTCCGCACCATGTTTTCGGGAACGTCTTCTCGCCGGTGAGGGCGCAACCGGCCCAGGTCTAGCGGACGAGATCCCACCCGCGGCGCGGACCCCTGCCATTCTGGACCGCGTCGTCGAGGCGGGTACGGCTTTGCGCTCGAAATCAGTGTCGGACGTCTGACGTCTGATATCAGACCCGGCGTGACGGGGAGGGGCTCCAACCTTCATTGGCCTCCTCCGCGCAACGCAGCTCTGATGTCCGATGTCAGAAATCAGACCTCAGACTTCGAGCGCAAGCCGATACATCCACCAGGCGCCTCGAAGCCGGATTGGCCCATCACCCGATTGGCCCATCAAAAAAGAAAACGCCACCAAGCCTTGAGCTGGTGGCGCCGCGCCTACCTGGGTGGGCCCTCCGGAGTTGCCTCGCTCGCCGTCATTGGAACTCTGCGTCCTACCGATCGGCGGCGGGCATATATCCGAAGGTCGATTCTAGCGAGAACCGTGCCCTATTGTCCCATCCTACGTACGACCCGCGGCGGAAGTGTCACCACACCGCGTCCTTCCATGGAGCTGACCGGGATCGAACCGGTGACCTCTGCAGTGCGATTGCAGCGCTCTCCCAGCTGAGCTACAGCCCCCTTCCGACTTCGCCCCATGGAAAAGGCCCCGCAGGTCGCGGGGCCGCCTCCCACAAGACCTAAAACTAGAAGGCGACTGCGCTTGCGTCAAGTTGACTTGCGAGCGCGCAAGAGGTAACACACTGGCGTGGCAGTTCTCCGCACCCCGAACCCCTCACTCGTCCCAGTTCTCCGCACCCCGCCCCCGCACCCCGCACCCGTCCGTGTTCCGAGATCTAAGAGCCGCCGACGTCATCGCCGCCGCCGACCGCATCCGACCACTCATCCGTCGCACGCCGCTCATCCGCAGCGAAGCGTTGAGCGCGATCGCCGGTGGCGACGTCTACTTCAAGCTCGAGAACCGGCAGATCACGGGCTCGTTCAAGCTGCGCGGCGCGCTGAACGTATTGGCGACTCTTCCCCTCGACGCACGCGCTCGAGGCGTCGTCGCGTCGTCGGCCGGCAACCATGGACTAGGCGTCGCACACGCGGCCAAACACTTCGGCACTCACGCGACGATCTTCGTCCCGAGCAACGCCCCGCAGGTGAAGCGCGACGGCATCACGGCCCTCGGCGCCACGATCGACACGTCGCAGCCTCACTACGACGCGGCGATGGACGCGGCGAAGGGCTTTGCGGCGCACCACGGGGCGACGTTCATCAACCCATGCCTCGGCGACATGCTGCTCGCCGGACAGGGGACGGTTGCCCTCGAGATCCTCGGCGATCTTCCCAACTTGCAGACACTCGTCGTGAACGTGGGCGGGGGCGGGCTACTCGGCGGATGCGGGACGCTGCTGCGCGCCGTGGCCCCGCACGTTCGCATCGCCGCGGCGCAAAGCGTGAACACGGCGGCGATGTCGCGGTCGTTGGCGGCGGGTCGACTGGTGGAGATCGAAAATCTTCCGACGCTCGCCGAGGGCTTGGCGGGTCAAATCGACGAGGAGGGGCTCGACATCGGCCGCCACGCGATCGACGACATGGCGACGCTCGAGGAGGAGGAGATCGGGAAGGCGATCGCCTGGCTCTGGTCGACGCACGGCGAGCGCGTCGAGGGCGCCGGCGCGTGTGCGGCCGGTGCGGTACTGTTTCGCAAGCTTCAATCGATCAAGACGCCCGCCGCGATCGTCGTCAGCGGCGGGAACATCGACGACGCCAAGCTCGAAGCGGCCCGACGGCACGCCTAGGCGCGCCGTCCCCGGCTTCGAGTTGGCTTCGAACGACTATCGGAACTCGCGCGTGATCAGGCCCGACGCGCGGCGCTCGTTGCCGAGCGAGGTGCCACGCGAGCCGTGTGCGTCGGCCGTGTTGTTTTCCGCGTGGCCGCCGATCGCGACTTCACGATCGCTCTCCAAACCGCCCGGATGGTGCTGGAAGCGCGACTCGATCGACGCGCCGTGCGACGACGTCGCGGACGCGTTGCTTCGGTTGCGCGACTGACCACGGGCCTCGCCGCCACGGCGTCCGATGGCCGCCATGTGCTCGCGATTCCGGCTGACGGCGACGCCGCCCTTGCGACCAGCTTCGCGCGCCTCGCCCGAGTCGAACTCGTGGGCCGTACCCTTGGCATGAGCGGCCTTCCCGCCCTTGCTCGCGATCTCACGTTGCTTGCTGCGGTCCATCGACGCGAATCCGCGATTGCTCCGCGTTCGAGCGCTTCCGGATGTTCCGGTTCCGCCGGTCGTCGTCGAGCGATCCTCGTTGGTCTTGTTCGGCATTCCAACTCCTCCTGAATGAGTGGCTTTGGCTATAGCAGCCCTTCAGTTACCGGCCACCGTCGACCGATTCAGTGCAAATGGCTTGCCGCTAGCGGCCCCGACAGGGAACCGCATAGGAGGTGTAGTCCCAGCAAGAACAGTTCCACCTCACGGCTATATTCACCGACCATGTCGCTGACAGTGCACCTCCTTGGAACCTCCGCGTCGCGTCCGACCGTCGAGCGCAACGTCGCCTCGCTCGCGCTCCACCGCGAAGGCGAGACGCTGATGTTCGATTGCGGCGAAGGCACTCAGCGTCAGATGATGCGATACGGGATCTCGTTCTCTCTCCAAGACATCTTCTTTACCCACATGCACGCCGACCACCTGCTCGGCGTGATCGGTTTGATCCGAACCATGGCCCTTCAGGGCCGCACCGAGTCCCTCCGTCTCTGGGGACCCAAGGGGACCGCCAGAGTCCTCAAACGCGTGGAGAGCCTCGGCTTCGAGCGCGCCACCTTTCCCGTCGAGATCCTCGAGCTGGACGACGGTCAGAACATCCAACGCACGGGCTACGCCATCCGCGCGTTTGCCGTCGACCATCGCGGTGCGATGTCCATCGGCTTCGCGATCGTCGAAGAAGAACGCAAAGGCCGATTCAATCCGGACAAAGCACGTGCACTCGGAATTCCCGAAGGACCACAGTGGGGAAGATTGCATCGCGGATTATCTGTAACATTGGACGATGGTCGTACGGTCGAGTCGTCGGAGCTCGTGGGAGCGAAAAGATCGGGGCGAACGGTGGTCATCACCGGTGACACGCGCCCGTGCGCCGCGACCATCGATGCGTCGCGCGGCGCCGACCTCCTGATTCACGAAGCGACGTTCGGCGACGAGGAAGCCGAGCGGGCGATCGAGACCGGCCATTCCACCGCGCGCGAAGCCGCGCAGATCGCGTGCGAGGCCGGCGTCCGGCGCCTCGTTCTCACGCACTTCTCCGCGAGATACTCGCGCGACGCGTCCGACCTCGAGGAGCAGGCGAGGGCCGTGTTTCCCAATACGGTGATCGGGAAAGATGGGATGGAGCTCGAGGTACCCTTCCGCGATTAGGTGCGAGCTCGCAGCTGCGAGCTCGGAGCTGTCAGCGGTGCGCTCGGGTCACGCTTCGCCGAGCGGGCATCTCGGAGGCGGAAGCGAGTCCTGCCTCGAGCATGAGCCTGAGCAGGAGCCATGAGCAAAGGCCGACGGCGCAAGCAGTTCGGCTCAAGGCTCTTGCTCAAGCTCCCGCTCACGGCGGGCTTGCGCCAACGCGGCGATGTTCGAAAGGCGCGTTGACGCCGTCAAGGCGGGCGCGTTGCGGCGCGTTATCCGAGAAGCTTGCTCTCGCCGATGATTGCATCCGGCCGGGAGACTTTCATCGACCGCCGGTACAGCTTCGCGAGATCGTCATCGGTCAACGACTCGAGGACCTTGCCCTTCACGAGCCGCGAAGTCACGCTCCGCGCCTCGGGGCCGTTGCTGATGTACCACGCGTACCGGTCCGTCTTCCCGCTCTTTCCCCCGGGATGATAGAACAGGACCATCGCGTTGCTGGAGCCCGGGAGATCCACGTCGACGACCCAGAGGATGCCGTCGGGAGAACGCCACGTTCTTGGACGCATTTCGTTATTTGTGTTTTTGGATTCAGCCCGGCGTCAGCGCTCGGGCCGAAGGTTCAAACGGCGACGGCGGGTGCGAGCGGTTGACGTCCGGCGTAGCCGGCGTCGAGCTCGTGCCAGAATTGAACCTGGGGCTCGCCGAGGTGCCAGCACAAGAGCACCACGCGTCCCTCGAAATCGCTCGGGAAATCCACCAGCCCGAGTCGCGGATCCTTGAGCTGGATTCCGAGCTCCTCGAGCTCGCGCTGATACCCATCGAGCTCGCGCGCGTAGGCCTGCGCCTGGCGCTCGAGATTTTCGGCGCGGTTGCGCGAGTCCTCGGCGCGGTTGGTCGACGCGACGAGGTCCAGCTCGAGGATCGTCTCACGCCATTTGCGATGCTGCCGCACGACGTCTTCGACGATCTTGCGAACTAGCGGGAGGGTTCGATTGGCCTGGTCGACCGTGAACAGTTGCATGTCTGTCGTTCGTGCTATCCGTTCGGTAATGCGTGTTCGGTGGTGCGCGCTTCCGCTTCTCTTTCCTCGAGCCGTCGCCGCCGGCGTTCCTTGGCGGCCGCCCAGCGCCGCTTCTCGTCCGGGGTTTCCGGCACGAGCCCGGGCACTTCGATGGGACGACCGTTTCGGTCCACGGCAACGAACGTGAGGTAGCACGAGTTGGTGTGCCGCCGCCGGCCAGTCAGCAGGTCCTCGGCTTCAACCCGGACGCCGACCTCCATCGAGGTGCGCCCCACCCAGTTGACGCTGGCTTTCATGACCAAGAGGTCGCCGAGATGAATTGGCTCGCGAAAGTCGACGCGGTCGATCGAGGCCGTGACCACCCCCGCCCGGCTGTGCCTGAACGCGGCGATCGCCGCCGTCTTGTCCATCATCGAAAGAATCACGCCGCCGAACACGTGTCCCATATTGTTGGCGTGCTGGGGCAGCATGAGCTCGGAGGATTCGTGCAGGCTGTCGCGGACGGCCTTGGCTTGTGTCATGGCGGGCAAGCTGGAGGTTCCAACGGCCGAGCATGGCGACGTGCGGCGGCTCGCCATACATCGACGCGGCATTGAAGGCACGCACGAGCGCCTGTCGGTCGCCCGCGCTGATCGGAGGACGATCGAGCCAGTCCACCCGATGCACCGGCGCCCCGACCGACGCCAATGGCCACTCCCGCGTCGCGCTGTCGGCGAGGGAAAGGTGCGCGACGTCGCCGGTCGTATCATACCGCGCGATAACGCGATAGTGCGGTGCGTCCCAATGCTCGCTCCCTGTCGAATCCGTCCGCGCTCGGGCCGACGCCGAATCCGGCGACCAAGCCACCGAGTCCACCGGCAACGGCTCGAGCTCGAGACCGTTCCCCTCCGGTCCCTCCCCTCGCCCGGGCACGTGAAACGCGACGGCCGCGCGACCGGCGAGGGTCGTGACGGAGAAGCTGTGGTCGTCGAACTTCTGTTGCGCGAGGGCGGCGGCCGCGCGCCGCTCGTCGGGACCGAGTGAGAAGGCGACGCGCGACACCGAGTCGCGCATGATCTCGAATTGGTGGCGGCCCGCGGCGATCACGCGGTCGCCGTTCGCGGCGCCGAACAACTCGCGGACGCCGCTCGGCTTGCCGGAGCGAAGATCGAGGACGCCTCGCCGCGTCGCGCGCCACGAGTTTCCGCCGCGCGTGCTGACGTCGAGGCGGTACTCATACGACAAAAACGGACCGAACACGTCAAGAATATCGAGCTCGGCGGTCGCTTGCTGGCTCGGATCGGCTTCGCCGTCTTCGTCGGGCGACAGGGGTTTCTCGTCCGGATGCGCGCGCGCGTACGCCGCGGCCATTCGGGGCACGACCGTGTCCGCGAAGACGAGCGAACTGTCGCCGGTGAGGAGATCGCGGCGATACAGGAATTGGCCGACGAGCAACGCGTCGTCGTAGGATTTGTCGTCGTCGGCGCTGTAGACCTCGTACCACCGGCCGCCGTAGCGCGCCAGGACGAGCGGCTCGCCGCGGACCTCCGGGCGCCCCTCCATCGTCGAGATCCAGTACGTCGAGTCGCTGCCGACGACGAGGAACTCGGCGCGCGGCGGCGGATTGCGCGGCGCGCTGTCCGTGCCGCGGGAAGGTCCGCAAGCAGCGATCGAGAGGAACGCCGCGGCTGAGCGACGGGGCGAACCGTTCGGCGGGAGAGTCTGAACATCCTAGGGGAGAATATACTGGCGGGCCGGCCACGATCGCCGGTCAGAGCAATGGGAACGCGAACACATGAACGGTCATTGCCGCTAGATTCCGTCCGTCGCCCCAAAAAGATCAGCGGAGCCCCACGACCGTGCCTCGCATGACTACGACGCATCTCGCGCTCGCGTGCTGCGCGTTGATGCCACCCTTCTCGCCCGCGCGCGCGCAGCAGCCGACCGGTCCCACGGTCGTGCGCGCGCTGTACGTGAATCGCTGGGCGGCGCAGAGCAAAAAGAAGATGGCGAAGCTGGTCGCCATCGCCGACACGACCGAGATCAACGCGCTCGTCGTCGACATGAAGGACGAGTTCGGGCTCAACTACGCGACGAAGAATCCGGAGTTCGCGAAGAACGCCGGAAATTCGGCGAAGGCGAACGTCGTCGCGCTGCTCGATACGCTCAAGGCGCACAAGATTTTCCCGATCGCGCGCATCGTCGTCTTCAAGGACTCGGTCACGGCGCGCGTCCATCCCGAGTGGACCATTCGCAAGACGGACGGCGCGGTGTGGCGCGACAAAAAAGGGCTCGCATGGGTGAACCCGTATCACCACGAGCTGTGGGATTACAACATCGGCGTTGCCGAGGAGCTGGTGAAGCTCGGGTTCGGCGAGATTCAGTTCGACTACATCCGGTTTCCCGAGCCGTATCCGAGCTTGCCCAAACAGGTCTTTCCCGACTCGAAGGACGTGACGAAGCCGAATGCGCTCGCCGAGTATCTCAAGGAAGCAAGAACGCGCCTCAACAAGCTCGGCGTGCGCTCGACCGCGGACATCTTCGGTCTCGTCACGACGGTGAACGGAGCGCTCGAAGTGGGGCAGGAATGGGAGAAGCTCGCGCCCAACACCGACGTGCTGCTGCCCATGGTCTACCCGTCGCACTACCCGCACGGCTCATTCGGCATCAACTCGCCGAACGCGGAGCCGTACCAGGTGATCACGACCGCGATCAAGCGCGCGCGGGAGCGCGACGAGAAGCTGGGGATCAAGGACGGAGAACACGTGCGTCCCTGGCTGCAGGCGTTCACGCTCGGCAAGCCGCCGTACGGCGCTGAGCAGCTCCGCGCCGAGAAGAAGGCGGTCTACGATTCCGGCTACGACGGCTGGGTCATGTGGAACCCAGGATCGAGCTACGACATCTACGTGCCGGCGCTCGAGAAAACGCTGACGATTCGAAAGAAGTAGCCGGCCCCCGCCGTCAGGGGGCGCCGGAATGAAGTCGGATCGTGAGGACCATCACGTCCTGGGTCCACCGCGCGATGGCCGCTTCGCCGTGCTCGTCTCCGAGGGACGCGCGAAACGTCATGGGCTGATCGAGCGACGCGCCGCACACCATGAAGTCGCCGGTGTATCCGACTTCCCCGAAACGGTGCACTGGCCGCACGAGCGTGTCGCCGACGACGACCGCCCGCATCGTCTCCATGTCGATTCGCGCCCGGATCGCCGGCACGCCCGCGGTGTCGATCACGCGAAGAATCGCCACTCCCTGCCCGGCGACGTACTTGTTGTCCGGGCAGGCCGCGCGCAACGCGTCGGCGCGCGGATACATCTTGAGGACGTCGAGATCGATGTCGGCCCCCAGGTTCCGATCGTTAGACACGAGGACTGTGCGCGGCGGTGTTTGATTGATCCCGCCGGCCGCGAGGGTGCTGTCGGCCGCGACGACGCTGAACAATCCGCTGACCATTGGACGCGGCAAGCGAAACACACCGGCGCTGTCCGTGACGACCGTGTCGGCCAAACCGTTCATCCAGACGCGCGCGCCGGGCACGACGCGCCCGTGCAGATCCACGATCAAACCCGTGATCGAGGCGAGGCGCGGTTGCCAACTCGAACCGTCGGGCCACGTGACCTGGCGAGCTTCCGCGCCAAGCACCTGGTAGCCGAGGACCCGGAAGCGGTGGCGTTCGGGTCGCGGCGGGAGGCTGCGCCGAATCCCGGTCGACATCTCCGATTCGTCGGTCGCGATGATCGGCGAATGGATCGTCCAACGGACGATCATCGGCACGCCGCTCGGCATCGACTGGAAGAGGATGCTGCCGCCGCTGCCATCCTTGACGGGCTCGAGATTCGTGTAGTCGAAGTCGAGCGTCCGAAGATCGAGCGTCTTGGCGTTGAGCCACACGGTGCCGCGTATCTCGACGAGGCTGTCGCGCTCCGGCGTGACCGGCTCGAATCCGATGCCGACTTCCCCCACGTGGGCCGCGTCGGCCGCGACAACGCGCAGACAGTGCGAAGCGGCGAATGCCTCGTCGAGCAGCACGCCTTCGTCGGGCGCGTAATAGTCGCGGTCCCCGCCCACCCGTTGGCGCATGTAACCATCGCTCGCGAAGGCCGTCGCCGACCGGGCGGCGATGAACGGCTGGTCGCCGACGATCGTCTTGACCCAGACGGAGTCGTCCACCACGCGTCTCAGCATCGGATCGCGCTCGACCCTGAAATAGCGCAATCGAAGATTTGGCGGGCGTGCGTCGCGTGCTACGACGGCGGCGAGGAATCCGCTGCGCGCCTGCTCCCAGAGCTGGAGCGCCTGGCTGTTGGCGTCGTCGCCGGGACACACCCGCCGGCCCGACGTCGTGACCGTGGCCAGCTGCGACGCGATGGCGCGCATGCGAAGGTCGAGCAGCTCGTCAGCGGCCGGAACGGTCGCGTCGATCGGACGATATCCGATGCGCACGACGTGGATCCGCTTCGATTCGGGGAATCGCGGGACGTCGAACCGGCCGTCGGCGCCGGCGATGCCGCGGGCGAGGAAGCGCCCCGTCGAATCCGAGACCGTGACGACCGCGCCGGTGATCGGCTCGCGCGTCGAGCTGTCCGTGAGCGTCCCGCGCACTCGCTGGGCGAGCGCGGGAGAGGCGGCCAGCGCCGCGAGGACGGTGCCGACGACGAGGCTACGCACGGCCCGCGGCGATCTGGTGCACGCCGTCGATCAATCGATCGATCTCTTCCTCGGTCGTGTAGCAGCTGCAGCCGGCGCGCACGAATCCGCCGGCGTTCCCGCCGACGCCGTACCGGTCGGCGATCGTCGCCGCGTAGAAGTCGCCGTTCGACACGAACACGCCGCGGCGCGCCAGGTTTTCCGCGACATAGTCCGTCGAACGACCGCGGAGCGTGAACGACAGCGTCGGCATGCGCAAGTGACTCGGTTCGGGACCGTACAAGCGGACGCCGTCTATTTCCTCGAGCGAAAACCAGAGTTTCTCGAACAGCTTGGTATTGCGCGCCTCGAGGCCGCGCAGCGCGTGCACCACGCCGTCGCGCCGAGATGCTGATTGCACAGCGAGCGAAGCGATGAAGTCCACCGCCGCCGCCGCGCCGACGATGGCTTCGTGATTCTGCGTGCCGGTCTCGAGGCGCTCGGGCGACTCCTGCGGCGCCGGGTCGAGCCGGGGCGCGTCGAGCGCTTCGATCGCCGCCCGCTTGCCCCAGAGCACGCCGATGTGCGGACCATAGAACTTGTACGCCGACATCGCGACGAAGTCGCAGTCGAAGAGCTTCACGTCCACGGCGCGATGCGGCGCGTAGTGAACGGCGTCGACGAACACGCGCACGTTCGCCGACGCGGCTCGCGCGAACTTCGACGCCTGGTTGACGCCGTTCATGGTGCCGAGCGCGTTCGACGCGGCAAAGATGGCGACCACCTTCGTCCGCGGGTTGAGCAGGCTCCGGTAGTGATCCCAGTCGAGCGTGCCGTCCTCGAGGTTCATCTGCGCCATGCGAATCGTGACGCCGCGCTCCTTCTCGAGCGCGCGCCACGGCGCGACGTTGCCGTGGTGATCCAGCTCGGTGAGGACGATCTCGTCGCCCTTGCCCAGTTCGCGGCCAATGGCGCGCGCGACGTGGAACGTGAGCGTCGTCATGTTCTGGCCGAACACGATTTCGTCGGGGCGGCCGAACACGAAATCGGCGAGCGCCTCGCGCGAGCGCGCGATCAACTCGTCGGTCTCCTGGCTCGTCGGATAGAGCCAATGCGTGTTGGCGTTGTGATGGAAGAGATAGTCGTCCATCGCCGCGACGACCGAGCGCGGGACCTGCGTGCCGCCCGGGCCGTCGAAGTACGCGACGGGGTTTCCGGCGTACGTCCGCTCCAGCGCCGGAAAGTGCGAACGAATCTCCTCGACGCCGACGGCCCAGTTCGGGTCCAATCCGGCGACGGTCGTCATGCGATCTCCACGCCGGCCCACTGCTCGACCATCTTCACGGCCTCCACATGGTCGGCGACTTCACCGAGTTCGCCGCGTGCGATTCGGAAGAGGTCGGCCGTCAATTGAAGAATCGGCGCGGGCGTGCGCGTGTCGCGCGCGACCTCCGCCGCGATCCCGACGTCTTTCTCGAGCAGCGCCAGCCGAAAGGTCCGCGGGAACTTGCGCGTGATCACGCGCTCGGGAATCAGGTTCATCGACGCGTTGGACCGTCCGCTCGAGGCGTTGATCACGTCCAGCGCGACCTTGGGGTCGACGCCCATCTTCACCAGCGCCGCGAGTCCCTCGGCGGCCGCCAGGATGTGCGTCGCGAGGAACGCGTTGTTCACCGCCTTGACCGCGTCGCCGGCGCCGACGTCGCCGCAGTGAACGATCTTCTGGCCGAAGGTCTCGAGCACGGGGCGGGCCCGCTCGAGGACGGCCGCGTCGCCGCCGACCATGATCGTCAGAGTCCCCTTCTCCGCGCCGGTTGTGCCGCCGCTGACCGGCGCGTCGATGTAGCCGACGTTCTTTTCGGCGAGCGCGTCGCGAATCTTGCGCGATGTCGCCGGGTCGCCCGACGTGCAGTCGATGAGAGTGGCTCCATCCCCAAGGCCGGCAATGAGACCCTCGGGGCCATCGAGCAAACTCGCGACGTCCTGAGAGGTCGGCATGCAGGTGACGACGACGTCCGCTTCGCGCGCAGCATCCGCCGGCGTTGCCGCGTGCCGAGCGCCGAACTCCTTCGCGAAGTCGGCGGCGCGCGACGCGGTGCGATTCCAAACGGTGAGGGGCAGGCCCGACCCGGCCACCCGCGCGGCCATCGGTCGGCCGATCGCGCCGAGCCCCAGAAAGGCGATGTTCATGCGCCAGAACTTATCATCGGCCTATGTTTCTCGCATGATCACGACCGTGACCGTCGAGGGGATGACCTGCCAGCACTGCGTGCGGGCCGTGTTTACGGCCCTCGCCGCGGTCCCCGGAATCGACCGGGCCGAGGTGTCCATCGGGTCGGCGCGGGTCGAGCACGACGGGAGCGTCACGGTCGAGCAGATGCGAGAGGCGATCGCGGTTGCGGGATACGCCGTCACAGACGCGACAACGAACCGCCGGTCCTGCCGATCGCCTGACAGCGGGTCGCACGAACAGCGATCTCTGTAAGGCCAGACTCTAGTCGTCAGCGGCAGTCGTCAGTCACCAGGCCACTGTCGCTGACGCCTGACGACTACACGATTCCGTTACGCGCGAGGATCTCATTTAATGCGCGTCAACTAAGCCCCAAAGGGTTGTCCCAGAGTAGTGGCTTTGCCTATGTTGCCCCCGCCGAACGCGACGAGCACCTAAAGCGGAGAGTGGCCATGACGCCACCGCAGAGAAACCCAGAGGACCGGCCGGTCGCGGCGCTCCTGGCGCCCGACATCGTCGCGCTGCTCGCGGAATCGCCGGCGGACATCGCGGTGGAGACGGAAGAGATCCACCCCGCGGACCTCGCCGACGTCGCCGACGCGCTCGACCGCGAGCAACTCCAGAAATTCCTCGCCGCCCTCGGGCCGTCGCGCGCCGCGGACGTGCTCGAGTACATGGACGAGGAGGTGAGGACCGAGTTCCTCGAGGGAATCACTCCGCGTCAGGCCGCCGAGCTCGTCACGCAGATGACGCCGGACGACCGCGCCGACACGCTCGAGGAGATCAGCGAGGAGCACGCCGAGGAAATCCTCTCCGAGATCCCGACGGAGAAGCGGCAGGAGACGGAGCGGCTCCTCTCGTACGAGCCGGACACCGCCGGCGGCTTGATGACCACCGATTTCGTCTCGGTGTCGGCCGACATGACGGTGGAAACGGCGCTCGATCTCGTGCGCGCCGTCGCGCGATCGGGACGCAAGGAGGCGATGTATGCGATCTACACGACCGACGAGAAGAGCCGCGTCGTCGGCGTGATCTCGCTGCGCGAGCTGCTCGCGGCGGCGACCGGCGCCAAGATCGGCGACATCGCCTGGAGCGAGGTCCAGAGCGTACGCTCCGAGCGCCGACCGCGAAGAAGTCGCGACGGTGATCGCCAACTACGACCTCGTCGCCGTTCCCGTCGTCAGCGAGTCCGGGCCACATGCTCGGCGTGATCACCGTCGACGACGTGATCGACGCGATCCAGGAAGAGCAGACGGAAGACGTGCAGAAGTTCGGCGGTATGGAGGCCCTCGACGAGCCGTACATGCAGATCGGGCTCGTGGCGATGATCAAGAAGCGCGCGGGGTGGCTCAGCGTCCTCCTGATCAGCGAGATGCTGACGACGACCGCGATGCAGCACTTCGACGTCGAGCTTCAGAAAGTCGAAATGCTGGCGCTGTTCGTCCCCCTCGTCATGAGCTCGGGAGGCAACTCGGGCTCGCAGGCGACGTCGCTGGTGACTCGCGCGATGGCGCTGCGCGAGATCGAGCTCCGGGACTGGTGGCGCGTCGCGGCGCGCGAGCTGCCGTCGGGCTTGAGCCTCGGCGCGATCCTCGGCGTGATCGGCGTCATTCGAATCACGGTCTGGCAGTATTTGAAGACGAACTATCCGGCGTCGCCCATCGGGTACAACTACGGTCCGCACTGGGGGCTCATCGCCGCGACGGTCGGGCTTTCGCTCGTCGGCATCGTGACGTTCGGGTCCCTCGCCGGCTCGATGCTTCCGTTCGTCCTGAGACGGCTGGGCTTCGACCCCGCCAGCGCGTCGGCGCCGTTCGTCGCGACGCTCGTAGACGTCACGGGGCTCAGCATCTACTTCCTGGTTGCGCTGATCGTCCTGCACGGGACGCTGTTGTAGACCAGCCGCCGACGGGGGCGGCGATGCCGACGGCATGTCGCATTCAGGGGATGGCCGACGTGCTCCATAGTGAGGCTGGTGTCGTCAACCGCGCGTCTCGCGTGGACCCGGCGCCAGCAGGCACGATGGAGAAGCCATGCGGAACCCGCTTCGTCGCCAGCGCACGTATCGAGTCGCCACGGCTATTGCCGCTCTCGGGATCGCGGCCGCTTGCACCAGTCCCGTCGATCCCACGTCCAACCGCGAAGCCGTCGCGCCGCTAGCCCAGCCGGGACAGCGACCCCTCTGGGACGGAAGGTGGACGGGACAGACGGCAGAGGGTCAGCTGGTCACGTTCACGATTGTCGGTAACGAGATCACGGATTTCTCGATCGCGATCGGATCTGGCCGGCGATTGCCCACATTCTCGGCGATCTTCAACACGCGATCCGCCGGCTGAGCGCCGGCACCGCCAACGGAGTGAGGTGCAATTCGAACCGCGGGTCGACGTGGAGGGCGTCGAGAAACTGGTGAGCCGTCGGGGAGGGCGTGGGGCTGTCCATCTTTTTCCATCTGGACACATCCGCCGTACTACCATATGGTGAAGTGCGGCGCCCCCATCACCGAAATCGGGTGCCCGGTGTTCCGGACAGAGATCTCGATTCAGATGGTCACCCATGCCCTCATGGAGGTCCAGATGGTCAAGCGTGTCGCGATGATCTTCGGTGTCGTCTTCATTCTTGTCGGACTACTCGGTTTCACCGTTTCTGGCGGAATGGCGATGGGCGACCCAACCCATCCGTCGATGCTGCTCGGTTGGTTCCCGGTGAACCTGCTTCACAACGTGGTTCACATCCTGTTCGGCATCTGGGGCATCATGGCGGCGCGCGCCTTCGCGTCGGCTCAGACGTTCTGCAAATTGGGCGGATTCATCTACCTCTGTCTCGCCCTCCTCGGTCTCGTCGTCCCGACCACCTTCGGTCTGATCCCGATCGGCGGCAACGACGTGTTCCTGCACACCGTGCTCGGCGTGCTGCTCGTGTGGGTCGGCTACGTCTCGAAGGACGAGACCGCGACGGCCACAGCGTAACGGGGGACGGTGGACCGAGCCGGACCGGCCTGGACCGGTGGAAAGCCAGAGGTAGACACGTGGAAATCAGGTGGACAGGCAAACGCCTCGTCCACCTGTTTCGTTTCTCGATTCTGTCTAGCCGTCAACCGGTCCACCGGTCCGCCATTCACCCGCCCACCCGTCCACCCGAATGCAGCCTCTCAACCTGACCATCGAAGGCATGTCGTGCGCGCACTGCCTGCACGCCGTGCGCGGACGACTCGAGAAGACCCCGGGTGTGCACGTGAAGTCCGTGCAAATCGGCTCGGCCGTGCTCGAGTACGATCCGAGCAAGACGAGCGTCGACGACATCGAAGAGGCGATCGCCGACGAGGGCTACACCGCCTTCGTCGCCGGTTGAATCAGGCCGGTCGTCTCAGCCGAACCTGAAGAAAGTCCGCGACGACGCGTGCCCTCGCGAGCCGCGGCCGGGCGCGAATGGCTTCGTCGCTGGCGTACGGCTCACAGAGCCGTTCGATCGTGAATCCGGTATCGAGGGCGAGGTTGAGCCACCCCGACAGCGTGCGCGTGAATCGCGGCGTCTTGAAGGGCTCGAGCCCGGCTTTCACGTCGGGCGGCGCCGAGCTGAAGATCCACTGCTCGACGCGACCGTCCACCTTCCCCCAGTAGTCGCCCACCTCCACGCCGATCTTCACGCCGTGCTCGTCACGCACCGTGCGACGAAAGGGCGTGTCGAAGCACGGGTGTGAGATCGAGAACTGAAAGAACCCGCCGGGGCGAACGACGCGGAACGCTTCGGCGACCACGAGATCGGTCTCCGGAATGTCCATCAGCGACATGAACGCGGTCGCCGCATCGAAGGTCGCGTCGGCGAACGGCAGTTCGACGGCACTCGCGATTTCGTATTCGATCCCTCTCGGATCCTCCCGCTCAGCCGCGATCGCGTGCGCGATGAATCGTTCCGCGATGTCGATGCCGACCACGCGGGCGCCGCGGTCGGCGAGGAGGCGCGTGTTGTACCCCTCACCGCAGCCGATGTCGAGCACGCGCAGCCCGGCGACGTCGGGCAACATCTCGAAGAACGCCGGCGTGTTGACGAAATCGCGATAGATGTCGTACCCGGCACGCGCGAGGCGAGTCCAGTTCTCGGCGTTGTCGTTCCAATAGCGGCCTACTTCGCGATGGTCCATCTCTAGGGCGGTTGGTTTGAGTTCGTGCGCTGCGGGCGCGATGCCAGACCAGCTTCGAGCATCGAGCATCGAGACTCGAGATGCCGGAACCGCTTCGGACTCATCTCGCCCTGACTGGCCTTGTCACCCACGCAGGCGCGAGGACCGCCGACGGCGAGGAGCCCGGCTCCCTGACGCCTGGGTCGGGCCGGCGATGCCATTCTGGTGAGACAGCTTCAAAGCAGTTCCCAGACCTCGGGTCTCGACGCTCTACGCTCGATGCTGGTCTGATTCCTATCGACCGCTCAACGCCTTCTCGATCGCCGGCGCCGTCAACTTCGCCATCAGCGCGTACCCCACCGCGTTCGGGTGCACTCCGTCCGCACTCAACTCCGGTCTCATCCCTCCGTGCCCATCGTCCATCGCCGAGTGCAGGTCTAGATAAACAGCGCCCGCCGAAGTCGCGTACTGCTTCAACCATGTATTCAACGCGATGATCTTTGGCGCCGGTTCGACGCCTCGCTTCCACGGATAGTCCGCGGCGGGGAGCACTGAGACGAGCACCACGCGAATCCCGTTGGCTTTCGCCAGTTCCGTCATCGACGCCAGGTTGTCCTCGATCATCTCGAGCGTCGACGGGCCCGTGTTGCCCGCGATGTCGTTCGTGCCGCCGAGAATCACGACGACCTTCGGCTTGAGCGCGATCACGTCCTGACGAAATCGCACGAGCATCTGCGGCGTCGTCTGGCCGCTGATGCCGCGTCCGACGAACGGTTTGCCCGGAAACAATGAGTCGAACAGCGGCGCCCATCCTTGGGTGATCGAGTTGCCCATGAACACCACTCGTCGCTCGCCGGCTTTGGGCGGACCGAGTTGCGCGTTCGCGCTCTGGTACCGCGCCAGGGCCGCCCAATCTGTCTGGGAAGTCTGTGCGACGCTTCGCGACGGGGCGCCGAGCAGAAGCGTGAGGGACACAATGGCCCCTGACGAGCGACGAGGACGTATCATGGACGTGAGCGTTTGAGTGGTGGCCGGGCCCAAGGTGTTCGCCATCGGGCGTGGGCGCAAATCGGCCCCGTCCGCCAGGCGCTGTTCAGGTCGCCCGACGCTTGGCACCCTCGTCAGATTTTCCCCTCTCTCTCAGAACCAGGTTCGTCCGATGACACGCTTCGGCAACATCCTCGAGACGGTCGGCAACACGCCCGTCGTCAAGATCCGGCGGCTCGCTCCAGACGGAATCGATCTCTACGTGAAGATCGAAGCTTTCAATCCACTCGGCTCGGTGAAGGATCGGCTCGCGCTCGGCATCATCGAAGACGCGGAGAAGCGGGGCGCGCTCAAGCCCGGGCAGACGGTGATCGAAGCGACGAGTGGCAACACGGGCATCGGGCTCGCCATGGTTTGCGCCGCGAAGGGATACCCGCTCGTCGTGACGATGGCCGAGTCGTTCAGCGTCGAGCGGCGCAAATTGATGCGCTTCCTCGGCGCGAAGGTCGTCATCACGCCGGCGCCGGCCGGCGGAACCGGCATGGTGCAAAAGGCGAACGAGCTGGCCGAGGCGAACGGCTGGTTCCTCACGCGCCAGTTCGAGAACGAGGCGAACGCCGACTTCCATTCGCGCACGACGGCGAAGGAAATTGTCGCCGATTTCGCGGGTCAGCGCCTCGACTACTGGGTGACGGGCTTCGGGACGGGCGGGACCCTCAAGGGCGTCGCGCGCGTACTGGCGAAAGAACGGCCCGAGACGAAGATCGTTCTCGCCGAGCCGGCGGACGCGCCGATGGTTTCGAGCGGCGCGAAGCAGGCGCGCAACGACGACGGCTCACCGGCATCGCGTCACCCGTCGTGGAAGCCGCACCCGATCCAAGGCTGGAGCCCGGATTTCATCCCCAAGCTCACGGCCGACGCGCTCGACGCGGGCAACGTCGACCAGGTCATCACGATCGCCGGTGCCGAGGCGATGAAGATGAGTCAGGAGTTGGCGAAGAAAGAGGGAATCTTCGTCGGCACATCGTCGGGCGCGACGTTCGCGGCCGCGCTGCAAGTGTGTCGCGAGGCGGAGAAGGGCTCGACGGTGCTGTGCATGCTGCCGGATACCGGAGAGCGCTATCTCAGCACTCCGTTGTTCGCGAACGTTCCGGCGGACATGACGGACGAAGAGAAGGCGATCCTGCAATCGACGCCGACGTTCGCGCAACCGGCGGTGGCGACGCCCGTCGGCGTGTAATCCGTCTCCCCGGCTCGCTACGATCGCCTGGCCGGCAAATTCAACGCGGATGACGCGGATTTGAAAAGCAACGCCGCGGATGAAAACAACGTTGTTTCATCCGCGGCAATTGTTTTTTGATCCGCGGGCATCCGCGTGAGATTCTCTCGCCCGACTCAGTAGCTCGGCTCAGTGCGCGATCGTCGGTTTCCCCGCGACGAGTTTCTCGAACCGCGGATTCCCCTTCAGCGGCGCGAAGCTGGGGTCGATTCGTGAGGTAGGCGGCGGTGATGTCGCTCCCCGGCATGGTGATGAGCCGCTCGATCAGGTCGAGCGCGCGTTCGTTCTCGCCTGACTGGATGAACACGCGTGCCGCCTGAAAGAGCACGTACGGTTTTAGCGTCGCGTCGTTCGTCGTCTCGCGCAGCTTGAGCGCGCTGTCGGCCTGGATCGCTGCTTCCTGCTTGCGGCCGGCAAGCGCCAGCGCTCGAGCGAGGAGCTCGCGAAGCTGCGCGCGATCCGGGAAGTCGTGCAATTGCTTCGCGAAGGCCAGGACAGCGCTGTCGCCGAACATGCGCGCGTGCATCGTGTCGCCCATCAGGCGATACGTGTGACCGAGCTTGAGTCCCCAGTGCCCGCGGTCGTTGTCGAAGTCCTTGGGGGTGAGCTTGACGATCTTGGGCCACAGCTCCGAGGGCAGCGTCCACATCGTTTCCTGGTACAACGAGAAGCGAACGAGCAATGCCGTCGTGTCGACGGTCTTCAGCTTCTGCGCGACCAGCGCGTGCACGCTGTCCACCTCACCGAGCGACAGATACCCGAACGCCTTGCCCTGGATCATCGAAAGGTTGTCGGGCGCGAGCGCGAGGGCGCGATCCCATGCCGCCAACTCCTCGGGATAGCGGCGCATCGCGTGCAGCAGCATGGGCACGCGACGCATCGACGCCACCGATCGCGGGTCGAGCTTTGCCGCCTGCTGTGCGCGGGCGAACGCGTCGTCGTAGCGACCGAGGATGGCATCGACGCCCGCCTCGCCGATGATCAGGTCCGTGTTGTTCGGGTCGACCTTCAGCCCCGCGTCGTAGTGCGTTCGCGCCCCTTCGTAATCGAGCTTCACGTCTCGGAGGTATTGCGCCATCGCGAGATGGGCCTCGGCGCGATTCGGACCGAGCATCATGGCCCGCTCGGCCGCGACCCTGTTTCGTTCGACCGCTTCGACCGTCGGCCCGGCGTTGTTGTTGTAGGCCAGCGCGCGCGAAAGCTGCGCCCACGCCTCGAGGAAATTCGAATCGAGTTGGACCGCTCGCTCGTAGTGCGGGATCCCGGCGTTGAGCACCTTCGAGTCGCCGGTTCCGACGTTCGACGTGATCTGCTCGCCCTTCAAGAACTCGTCGTACGCCTCGAGGTTCTGCGTCGGACGCGACGCGAGGCGCTGCTTCGTCGGCGGTGCGAGCGCCACGTCCAGGTTCTGCGCAACGCGCGACGCGATCGCCGACTGCACCGCGAAGACGTCCGACATCACCGTGTCGAACGGCACCGACCACTTGGTCGAGTTGTTCGAGACCTGCACGAGCTCCGGCGTCACGCGTACGCGATCCGGTCCGTTCCCTTTGCTCCAGCGTACGGTGCCCGTGAGCAAATAGTCCACGGATAGCTCCCGCCCGATGTCGCGCGGGTCCTTGGTCGTCTTCTTGTACTGCCGCGTGCTGGTGCGCGCGGTGACTTGCAGACCCGGGACGGCCGAAAGTCTGCTTCGCACCTCGTCCGTCATCCCGTCGGCGAAATAGTCGTCGGACGCCGTACCCTCGTTCTCGAACGGCAGCACGGCGATGCGGAAGCCGCCTTCGCGCATGGCATGCATCCGCCGCCACGCGATCGCTCCCCCGCCGGCGGCAAGTACGAGCGCGGCGGCGACACCGATCCAGATCGAACGTCGCGATCCGGCGGGCGATCGCGCGGCAACCACAGAGCCCGTCGCCCCGCTCGCCGTGATCTCCTCGAGTGTCGTCGCCACGGCTTTGGCGGACGCCGGGCGATCCGCCGCCGAGCGCGCGACCATCGTGTCGACGAGGTGTGACAGCGCCGGCGGCACCGTGTTGCGAATGGTCGTCAGCGCGCGCGGCGTCTCGGTCATTTTGCGCGCGATGATCGACTGCGCGTTCGGCCCCGTGATGGGCTGCTCGCCGGCGATCATCTCGTACAACACGCAGCCGAGCGCGTAGATGTCGGTGCGCGCGTCGATCACGCGTTCGCCCGTCGCCTGCTCGGGGCTCATGTACCCCGGCGTGCCGATAGCCATCCCGGTTTGCGTGAGGCCGTGCTCGTCGGCGACGGCCCGCGCGATCCCGAAATCGGCGACGATCGCCTGGCCGTCGCTCAGCAGGATGTTCTCGGGCTTGATGTCGCGGTGCACGACGCCATTGCGATGCGCGTAGTCGAGCGCCAGCGCCGACTCGCGCGCGATCCGCATCGCGTCAGGAATGGGCAGCTGGCCTTCGCGCGACATGCGATCGCGCAGCGACTCGCCCTCCACGAAGGGCATCGTATACCAGAGCAGCCCGCCCGCGTCGCCCGAGTCGTAGACGCTCAGGATGTGCGGATGCTGGAGCTTGGCCGCGAGCTTGACCTCGCGCTCGAACCGCTCCGACCCGATCGTCGCGGCCAGGTCCGGATGCAGGACCTTGAGCGCGACGGATCGATCATGATGGTCGTCGACGGCGAGATAGACCGTGGCCATGCCGCCGCGACCGAGCTCGCGTTCGATCCGGTATTTACCAGCGAGACCCTCGCGAAGTCGGTCGAGCGAATCGGTCATTCGGCCCCAGCGGCGGGGAAAGGAGGGCGGGCGGCGAGCTGAAGGTCGACTCGGGCGAAGATAGGGGTAAACCGCTCGGATTCAAGGCCGAAACGCGCCACGCGCCCAGTAGCGGGCTGCTGCTGCCCCGCTACTGGGCGCAAGGGTACTACCGAAAACTCAGCGAGCGGCTTGCGGCAAGCGGACCATACAGCCGCCAGGAATCATGCACGTCGGCACCGTTTGCCCGCGATTCTGTCGCGCCACCTGCTTCGCCCAGGCGGCATCGAGCAACGGCATACTGGGCTCGACGAGTTGCTCGCCGAACGCCGGCGGGATGGTCACGGAGTGCGCGGCGATGCCTGGATAGGACTTGTTGAGCGCCTTTGCCGCGGCCTTTGCGAGAATCGACTGGCCCAACGGGCTGGGGTGCAAGCCGTCGAGCGAGATGTAGGGCCCGTACGGGTGCGCCGACGTGAGCTGCGAAATGACGCTGTACACAGTCGGCTTCAGGTCTGAACGGCCGTAGAGCTCGTCCAGCGAGAAGAACGCATAGCCGCCGGCTGCCGCCTGCTGTTGCTGAAAAGCGGCCATGGCTTGCAGCGTGCCGTTGATCAGATCCATGTCGGCGGGCGTCAGCACGAGATCCTGGGTCCCGGGGACATCGGCGCAGCTGAAGACCTGTCCCGGCGAGCCGGCCGCCATGAACGCGAGCGCGATCGACTTGATCGAGACGTTGATGTAGTTCTGGTTTCCGTTGCAGTTCGGGTGTACGATGACCCCCAAGGCCGCGAATTCGCCACGATCGGCCCAGACTTCATCGCCGCGACGGAAGTTCGCAAAGTTTCGTCCGTCCGTGGGAACGCCGACCACCATCACGTTGGGAACGTTCGCGCCCACCGCGCCAAGCACCGTACCGAAGAGCTGCTCGAACAACGGCTCCGGGAAGATGGTGACGCCCACGACAGCCAGTCCCGAGGAGGCCCCGAGCACTTCATTTGCCCCGAGCTCGACGGAAACCAGTGTCGGCTGCTGAATGAGTGCCGCTTGGAGCACCGTCGTATGGAGCGGGAGTACCCGGAGGAACCACGGCGCCGTGAACGCCACGGCTTCAGGAGGCGTCGTGAGAACATCGAACGTGGTCGCCAGCGCCAGCCCGAGGTCCTGGGTCGGCAGGTGGACTCCAGGCGCATTCGGGGCGCAAGTGAAGCTCCCGGACCACGGCTCGCCGCTGCGCCGCGTGTTCGCGCCCAGCGGCGGCAGGAACGGAGAGATGCATCCAGGATCTTGAATGAGCGGCAGAGAGATCGCGCCTCCTCCCCCAAATCGCAGCAGCGCGGGCCACGCGAATGCCTGCGATCCGGAGTATATCCCATTCGAGGCCCATCCCATGCTGACGCTCGTGCCGATGGCGACGTAGTTCTCGCCGCCAGGAGCTCTCGTCGCCGACGCAACACCGGACGGTGATTGTTCGGCCGGGCCGACGGGTTGCGTAGCGTCGGAACAGGCCGTCGCGAGTGCGGCGGCGCACAGCGCCAGGAACTGCGTTCCTCTCGTCATTGTTCTCCCCCCCAGGGAGCGCGGGTTCACCAAGGTCCTCGACTGCTCCAAGGGGCAAGACTTTATCGGGCCCGGAAGTCGTCGGCAGGGTCTACTCTCGATCGAACTTGATTCAAATTTTTACTATGAGAGAGCACTAGACGATGGACGCAGGAGCCTTCCGCCGATCGAGGCGGGGGATCCCGATCCGGATGTCGGGCTTTATCTTACGGCCCAGGTCGATTCGCTTTGCGCAGCCGTCCTCCCCGGCGGCACCCGCTTTGCCTTTACGAACTGGTAAGGGAGGAACGCGTGAACATCGGCCGTGCCGTCGTCGCCTTGCTCGCCACGTTCGCGGCTCCGGCCGCGGCGCAGATGCTGCCGACAGGGCCGGCGACGATCGTCATGATCCGCCACGCCGAGGAACCGCACGACCCGGCCAACCCGCATCTCTCGAACGACGGTGTCGCCCGGGCCGACCGTTTCGTGGAATTCATGACGCATGATCCGGCGATGATCCGCCTCGGCACCCCGGCCGCGATCTTCGCGACGGAGACGACGAACGACGGCAACGGACAGCGCACCCAGGAGACCGTCGCGCCGCTGGCGAAAGTGCTTCGCCTCCAGGTGCAGACCCCGTATCACGGGAAGGACTACGACAAGCTCGCGCGGCGCGTGATGTCCGACCCGACGCTCGCCGGTAAGACGGTTGTGATCTGCTGGAACCACGAGTGGCTGCCCGAGCTCGCGACCGCACTCGGCGTGACGCCCCCACCGCCGAAGTGGAAGGGCAGTGTCTACGACCAGGTCTACGTCATCTCGTATCGCAACCGCCGCGCGCTATTGACGACGACGCGATACGGAGACTGACGGGGAACGACAATGCCGCAGATGAAGAAGCCATCATCTGCGGCATTGTCCTTTGATCAACCGGTGCTAGTTGTGAATTCGAATGCTCCCGCCCCCGGTCGCGGTCGTCGGGGCCGCGGTGTCGGGTGCGCCGGGCTGATTGTCGTAGATGGCCAGTCCCGTCGACTTGTCCCAGATCTTGATCCGGAACATGTCGGCACCGCCTTTCGACTTCATCGAGCCGTCGATCACCGTGAGCATGAAGCCGTAATTGCCGCTGCCGTTGATCGTCCCGGAGCCCTTGTACTGCGCCTTCGGGCCGGCGACCACGAGCCAGTCGCATGACGTCGACTTGAAATTCATGCCAGGCGCCTGGAACTCCGTATTGCCATCCGGCGTCGAGTGGCCCTTGTTGTACTTCGAGACCAAGCCGAACGCGGCCTTGCCGTTCGGCGTCGTGATCCAGCCGCCGCCCGTCACGAAGCCTCCGTTCGCGTCGGTGACGACGACGTACTTGTAGCTCTCGTCGGCGCTCAGGCCGCCCGCGTCCTTGATGTGCGCGACGACCACGTAAACGCCCGTCGCCGTGTACGTATGCGTTCCGCTGAAGCTGCGCGAGGTGCCCGACCCCGACGCGATAGTGACAGCGCTCGTGCTACCGTCGCCCCAGTCGAAGGTGCCGCTGTGAGAATCCGGCGGCGTGTCGCCGAAGTCGACGTCCGTGAACTTGCCCGTCACGTACACCGACCCGCCCAAGCCAATGGGTTGAGACGGTCCGTAGACGCCCGTGATGACCGGCGCATCGTCCACCGGGGTCACGGTGATGATGAGCGTCCTGGTCGTTTGGTCGACGCCGCCGTTCGCCGTGCCGCCGTCGTCCTGCAGCTTCACCGTAACGGTCGCGCTGCCGTTGGCGTTCGGCGCCGACGTGTACGTGAGCGTACCCGTGTTGAGATCGATGGACGGCTGAACGCTGAACAACGGGTTATGGTCGTTCGTGACGGTGAGCGTGAGCTTTTGGCCGCTTTCGTTCGGCCCGGCGCTCGCATTCGTCAACCCGCCGGCGACCGCTTGCGGGCCGGCATCCTCGGGCGCGGTGTTGTTGGCGATCAGGGTGAACGTCGGCGCATGGTTCACCGCAGTGATCGTGATCGTGAATGTCTGCTCGGGGCTCGTGTCGACGCCACCGTTGGTCGTGCCTCCGTTGTCATGGAGTTTCACCGTCACCGTCGCCATGCCGTTGGCGCTCGGGGCCGACGCATAAGTGAGCGTGCCACTCGCGTCGATCGCCGGCTGCGACGAGAAGAGCGCGTTGTTGCTGTTCGTCACCACGAAGTTGAGCGACTGCGCGGATTCATCCGCAGGCCCGGCGCTGATCGCCGTCGCCCAACTCGGGACCGACTGCGCGCCGGCGCCGAGCTTCGTCTGATCCGCCCCCTTCGTGAAGCTCGGCGCGTCGTTCACCGGCGTCACGTTGATGATCAGCGTCTTCGTCGTATGATCGATGCCGCCGTTGTCCGTGCCTCCGTTGTCCGTGACGGTGACCGTCACCGTCGCGCTGCCGTTCGCGTTCGCCGCCGGCACGTATGTCAAAGCACCTGTGCCCAAATCGATCGAGGGCTGCGTACTGAACAGAGCGTTGTTGTTGTTCGTCACGTTGATCGAAAGCGACTGACCGCTCTCGTTCGCCGGCCCGGCGCTCGGAGCCGTCAGCACGTTGGGCACTGACTGCGCTCCCGCGTCTTCCGGCACCGTATTCGAGGCGACGAGATTGAAGGTTGGGGCATCGTTGACCGGTGTGATCGTGATCGTGAGCTGTTGCGGCGCGCTCGTGTCATTGCCGCCGTTCAGCGTGCCCCCATCGTCCTTGGCCACGATCGTGATCGTCGCGGTGCCGAAGGCGTCCGCGGCCGGCGAGTAGGTCAAGGTGCCGGTCGGCGAGACCGCCGGCGCCACCGAGAACAGGCCTGGGTTCGTGTTCGCCACGATCTGGAACGAGACCGACTGACCGCTCTCGTTCGACGGACCGGCGCTGATCGCGGTCGCCCAATTCGCGACCGACTGCGCGCCGGCGTCCTCGAGCTTCGTCTGATCCGCCCCCTTCGCAAAGCTCGGCGGATGATTGACCGGATTGATCGTGATCGTGAACGTCTGTGGCGCGCTCACGTCGACACCGCCGTTCGCGGTGCCGCCGTTGTCGTGCAGCTTCACCGTCACGATCGCGCTCCCAAAGGCGTCCGGCGCGGAGGTGTAGGACAGCTTGCCCGTCGCGTCGACCGACGGCTGCGCCAAGAAGAGCGCGCTGTTGTTGTTCGAGACGTCGAACGTGAGCGTCTGTCCGGCTTCATCCGGGGGTCCGGCGCTGATCGCCGTCGCCCAGCCCGCGACCGTCTGCGCGCCCGCGTTCTCGTTTGCGGTCTGATCCACGCCCTTCGTGAAACTCGGCGCGTCGTTCACCGCGGTAACGTTGATGACGAACGTCTGCTCGCCACTCGCGTCGACGCCGCCGTTCGCGGTGCCGCCGTTGTCGGTCAGCTTGAGCGTAATCGTCGCCGAGCCGTTTGCGTTCGGCGCGGGTGTGTACGTCAGCGCGCCGCTCGCGCTGACCGCCGGTCCGGCGGCGAAGAGCGACGGATTCGAGTTGCCCGTCACGACGAAGGTGAGCGTCTGCCCAGCTTCATCAGCCGGACCGGCGCTGATGGCCGTGGCCCAGTTGGTCACCGATTGCGCGCCTGCGTCCTCGACGACCGTTTGGTCACCGCCCTTGGTGAAGCTCGGCGCGTCGTTGACCGGGTTGACGGTGATGCTGACGGTCGCCGCGGTGTTCGAATTGTCGATCCCGTCGTTCGCCTTGTAGGTGAAGCTGTCCGACCCGTTGTAATTGGCGTTCGGCGTGTAAGTGAACGAGCCGTTCGCGTTAAGCGCGACGCTACCATGAGACGGACCACTCACCAGTATCACAGTCAGCGGGTTGTTCTCGGCGTCGGTGTCGTTCCCGAGGATTCCCGGTCCCGCGACGGTGAGCGCGACGTCCTCATTCGTACTATAGGAGTCGTTGTTCGCAACCGGCGGCGTGTTGGAGACGACGTGGACCGGGATTAGGGCGAGAACAACGCCCGACGGCGTGAGCACGCGGAACGACCAATCGGCTGCCGTGGTACTCGGGGAGTCCGGCCTACACTTGGAAGCGTAGACGTTGCCGGCAACAACGGACGGCACCCCGGTCTCGCAGGCCAAAAATCCGTTGGGGCGCACCCAACGCAGCGTGAGGGCCGTGGCGCCGCTCCCGGAGATGCTTGCAATCGTCGTTTGCCCGCAGTACTCCGTGCCTACGAGGAACGATTGTGGTGTAGTGGTGCCGCAGACTCCGGAGGCCGTGGAGCTGTTGAGAACCTTCGTATCGGAGACGCTGGCGACCGTGCCATCCGTGAACGTGATCTGTGCGACGAGCCCCGACGGGTTGCCCACGGCCGTTGCCGTGAACGTCACGCCGAAGTCGCGCGGCTGCACGACGAAGTCGTGACTTCTCAGATTTCCGTTCGCGTCCGCGACGGCGCTCACCGTTCGATCCGGATTCGACCACTGCGGATCCTCGTGGACCGTGATGGTCACCGTGTCGCTCGGCGCCCAACCGGCGCCGGTGAACAACACCGTATCGCCCGGCAGGTAGTCCGGTTTGTCGGTCGTCAGCGTCGGACCTGATCCGCCGCCGTTAGCCGAGACGTCGAGCGACGCGCGTCCGGCGCTTTGACCCGCTCGAGCCGGCATCGGCGTTCGAATACAAGACGAGCACGCTCTGGCCGCTCGACTCTGAGCCACCGGGCACGCCCAGCGCGCCGACTTCCGTCCGCGCCGCGGCGTGACCACCGATATGAAGGCCGTACGACGCCATGTTCGAGAAGCGACGTGAGGCGCCGCCCAGCAGCGCTTCCCCACTCCGGCTCGACACCGCCGTCACGTCGCCAAAGCTCTGCAGCTCCGCGTCGGCCGAAACGTCGGCGAGCGAAACGGAGCGAACCCACGTGTATCGATCGGCTGAATTTGCCGAGAGGTCGAGCAGCGCCACCATGCCGACGAGGCTCGTCGCGCGCGTGTGCCCCGCGGCGGCCCAAGTCGCGAGATTCTGTATGATCGCGTCCTTGTCCGCGCGATTCGCGTTGCCCAGGTCCGGCGCGCCGGAATAGATCGCGACCCGCCCGTTGATCGCCAGATGGAGTCGCGGCGCTGCGGCACGCAGCATCGCGTACGGCTGCTTGTCCCCGTCGTCCGCCAATGACGGTACGACGAACACGGAATAGTGATTCAGGTCGATGGCCTTGAGATCCAGCGTTCCATTCGACCCGTCGTATCCGCGATCGACGCCGCCGGCGAACGTCGGCTGGAGCGCCGACACGATCCGGTCGCACCCGGTGGCGTCGACGCCGACCGGGCAATAGACGAGGGCTTTCTGGCCATGGGCGGCCGGCGCGGATACGGGCAGCGCCAGCCCCGCCGCGAACGCGGCGGTTGCGAGATGGTTGCGCATTGCTCTCTCGGGTGAGGTTGAGAGAACGCTCTAGTTACAGACGTCATCGATCACCGCGCCGAGCGCGATGATCGTCCGCGACGTCGCGGCCGTCTGCGGCTTCGCAGACAGCTGGTCGCGCTGACGAACGTTGGCTACACAGATGGTGGACGCATCCTTGGGAAGCGTCCGCATCGTCAGCGCCGGTTGCGGCGGTGCGGTAACTGGGAGTGAACTCTGCCGATAGTCGTCTCGGCATCCGGCAGCGAGACACAACAACGCCGCCGTACTGGCGATTGCGAAGCGCATACGCACTCCGGAAGTGGTACGGCAAAAACGTTAGTCGATCGAGGGGGCGGGGACCGAGCGACATTTTGCATCAAAAAACGCTCAGACCGTTGATCGAGGCGGTTAAGTAGAATCGGAGACGATGCGTCTCGCGCGCAGATCAGAGATTTGTCTTTTTCACGCGTCTCGTCGACGTCGCTCGCCCTCAAATCCGCGGCATCTGTGTCAAAATTCTTCGCCAAGACGTGTGATCTGAGGTGCACGCCACACGTGAAGCCGCGCACGCCGACTGCGCGCCCCACCGCACGTGGGCTTTCTCCGCGATCGAATCATTGGCCAGGGAAAGAAAGGATGAGGGAATTCGTGCGGAGCGACATGCACTTTCCGTGGATGACACGAGGGAGAATGCCATTCGGGCATGAGCTGACGCACACGATCATCGGGGGGTTCTTCGAGGTCTACACGCTACCTCGGATATGGACTTCTCGAAACCGTGTACGCCCCGGCGCTCCGCCGAGAGCTCGAGTCGCGGGGCCTTTTTGTCGAGCGCGAAGTCTGGATCGATGTGCTCTACAAGGGAGAGGCAGTCGCTAGGCAACGGATCGACATGCTGGTCAACCACAGCGTGGTCGTCGAAATAAAGGCCACCGAAAGGGTCCCGCCCTTCGCGCGCCGACAGCTGTTGAACTATCTGCGTGCAACGAGGCTCGAGTTGGGCCTCCTCCTGCATTTTGGACCCGAGCCCAAGGTCTACCGTCTCGTTGATACCGACAAGAATTCAACGCAGATGACGCAGATTTGAACGACAATCCCGCAGATTGATTCTGTGTTTTGCGCCCCCTATCTGCGTCATTGCAGTTCCCAATCTGCGTCATCTGCGTTGAATTAGTCCCTCGCCATTCTTGGTGGCTGGAGGTGGACGCCGAGCCCCCGGCGGTTCAGCTTCCGACACACCAATCTCCATCAACTCATGCGCCTTCTCGTCCCTCGAGCCCTCTGCGCCGTCGCCGTCGCGATTCCCGCCGCGGCACAGACGCCGGGCCCCAAATCCGCGGCATCGTTCTCCGTCGTCGAAGCCAGCATCGCCGACATGCGGGCCGGCCCTCGAGCAGCATCGGACGACGTCGCACGACATCGTCGTGCAGTATCTCGCGCGGATCGCGACGTACGAGGACAAGCTGCACGCGGTCATCACCGTGAACCCTCGCGCGATCGCCATCGCCGACTCGCTGGACCGCCTTCGCGCGCAGGGCCGGATTTTGGGTCCGATGCACGGCATCCCGGTCGCGCTCAAGGACAACATCCATACGACCGACATGCCCACGACCGGCGGGGCCCTGGCCTTCGCTGATCTCACACCCCCATACGCCGCGACGCTCACGAAGAATCTCGAGGCCGCCGGGGCGATCATTCTCGCCAAAACGCAGCTCACCGAGCTCGCGAACTGGGTCGCCGCGGCGATGCCCGGGAACTACAACGGGCTCAATGGCTACGGCATGAATCCGTGGGATCCACGCCGCGACCCCCGCGACGCGTTCTTCGACGGACGACCTGTGCTCACCACGGGCGGATCGTCGAGCGGCGCCGGGACCAACGTGAGCTTCTGGATGGCGAACGTCGGCACCGAGACGTCGGGATCGATTCTCAGCCCGTCGAACCAGAACATGCTCGTCGGCATCAAGCCGACGGTCGGGCGCGTGAGCCGGTACGGCGTCATCCCGATCACGGCCGACCAGGACACGCCGGGACCCATGGCCCGCTCCGTGTCGGACGCGGCGATCTTCCTCGGCGCATTGGAAGGCGCGTCGCCCGACCCGAACGACCCCGCGACGCGCAAGTGTCCGCCGCCGGCGGGACGCGACTATACGAGATTCTTAAACCCCAACGGTCTCAAGGGCGCGCGCATCGGCATCCCGCGCGCCTTCTTCTATGATAGCACGGCGGCCGGCGCGACTCGGCCGCGCGGGGGCCTGAGCCCGGCGCAGCGCAAGGTGATGGACGACGCGATCGCCGTGCTCAAGGCGCAGGGCGCGATCGTCGTCGACCCGGCCGACATCCCGAGCGTCATCGAACCAAACCCGGCGAACAACATCCTCAACTGGAATCCGTGCAGCGGCGACCAGTCCAAGGGACGCGACGCCGACTGCACGATCGCGTTCAAGTACGGCATGAAGCGCGACTTCAATAAATGGCTGCAATCATTAGGTGTCAGGGCTCCGGTGAAGTCTCTGACAGAGCTCCGCGAGTGGAACATCACGCACCAGCGCGCGGGATCGATCAAGTACGCGCAGGCGCAACTCGACATCTCCGACGAGATGGACGTGAACGCCGACCGTGCCCGCTACGAGCAGGATCGTCGCAAGGACACTCTCCTCACCGCGACGAACGGCATCGACGCCGCGCTCAAAGCGCATCAGCTCGACGCGCTGCTATTCCCTGGCGTGAGCAGCGCCAACATCGCCGCCCGCCCGGGCTACCCGACGGTCACCGTGCCGTTCGCGTTCGTTCCGGTACCGCAGGGTCAGGGCGCGACTGCGTTCCCGCCCGGATTCGAGCCCCGGCCGGCGCCGTTCAACGTGAGCTTCACGGGCACCGCGTGCAGCGAGCCGAAGTTGATCGAGCTCGCGTACGCGTTCGAGCAGGCCACGAAGAAGCGGACAGCGCCGCCGCTGTTCCCCTAGATGTTCTCAGTCGGGCACGTTCACTCGGCAACCGCGAGATCGAGACGCATCGCGGTTGCCGACAGCGGCCGATCGCGCGTCCAAAGCCGTGCCGTCCCGGAAAGGGCGGTCGCTGCCAACAAATGAATGTCGACGTAGCCGAGGCCGATTCCCATGAGCCTGTGGCGTTCGATGAACGCGAGGGCTTCCTGATCGGTTCCCGTGGGCGCCACCGGCAGATCGGCCCAGAGCGAGAGGAGCTCACGCCTGTTGCGTAGGTTTCCGCAGGCCAATTCCCCGATGACGAACGGATGGATGAGTACTTCGCCGCGCTCGAGGTGTTGAGCCAAGCGTGCGTCCTTCCAGCGCAGGTGGTCAATCCAGACCGACGTGTCGACGAGAATCACGGCCCTGACGCCCGACGGCGCGGCACCGGCTTGAGCCGCGGCTCGCTCCCTCCAAGCCGCGCCAGACGGCGTGCGCTCTCACGCGCGATCAAGGCGCGGAGAGCCTCGTTGAGAAGGGCGGTTCGCTCCTGGATGCCCGAGAGTCGGCCGGCCTCGGCCAGAAGGGCGTCGTCCAGGTTGACCGTCGTTCGCATATTCGATGTCGGCAAGAGACGCATCAAACATAACATCGTTTGATGCCTCAAACAGGCATCACCAAATGGTCGCGATTTGGACCGGAACGGTGCCCCTACTCTACGGCTTCACCTTCAGCTCGGATTTGTGAGCAGCGATGAACGCGCGAAGCTCGTCCGACATGTCGAGCAGCTTGAGCCATTGCTCTTGGTACAGCGTGATAGGGAATCGCCCCAGGCCGTAGACGGACACGCCCCCCTTCTCGCTCACCTTGATCGACACGGCCCGGGTCGCGCCCTTCTTCAGGGCCTCGTTTTCCTGCCGCAGGCGCTCCAGCTCCGCCTTCAGATCTTCGTCCGCCATGATCGCTCCGAGTTGAACGGGCCGAGGAAACTAGCGCGTCTTGACGTGCCGGTCAGCGAGGGCGGCGCGGTCGCGCTCGTCGTTGGCATCGATGTCACTCGACGCGCAGCGGCACCCTGGCGAGCAGAATCCCCTTCTGCCCCGCCGTTCGCACCTCGATCCGAAGCTGCCCCGGCCGCACTGGCGTGTACGTGTAGTCGTACGTCTCGCCCATGCTGATGATCTGACGCGCCACGCGTGGCGCGCGGGCCGCCGCCGGAAGGTCCGCGCCGTCCTTCGCGACCGGCTCCCACCGGACGAGCATCGTATCGGGGAGCGTCCCCAACGAATCCGGCCGAGCGGTCAGTGTGATGGTCGCGTTCGGGTTGGTGAACGAGAGGCTCATGAAGCGAAGGCGCGCCGGCTGCCCCGCACGGAGCACGATGGTGTCCGGGTTTGAAACCCCGTTGATCTCGAGCTGAGCCCGAGGGTTGATGAATGCTTCGCGACCTCCCTTGAGAAAAATCAGATGTTCGTCGGCGCGCGGGTTCGGCGGGCCATCCCGAACGATGAGCGCGCCCACGAGACCCGCCGTCTGCTGGACCGGATCGTCGGCGTGGGAGTGGTACATGAACGTTCCCGAACGCGGCGGCGAAAATCGCGCCTGGAACGAATCGCCCGGCGCGATCATCGGCGCGAGGTGGTCGCCGGCTCCGCTCCAACCAGCGACGCCGTCGTAGTAGCTCGGCAGCTCGATGCCGTGCCAGTGCACGCTCGTTCGTTCCTTGAGACGGTTGACCACGGTGATCGCGACGGGCTGGCCGCGCGTGAGATACAGCGGAGGGCTGATCGACTTCCGATCGCCGACTCGACGGCCGTTCTCCTCGACGACGAATCGCATCTGCGGCGCCGAATCGGGAAACGCCGAGTCTCGCACCGCCACGAGACGAATGCGCCGCTCCGGCGGCGCTTCGGCGATGGCCCGATCGCCTGGTCGCGGCGAAACGACGATGCCGACCACCAAGCCCGTCATGTCGGAGAGCGCGTGGTTCTCGTGTTCGGCCGACCGAGCCGCCGCCTGGTCGTGCGCCGCCGCAACATGCAGCGCGAAGTGACAGTGAAAGAGCCAATTGCCCGGCGCCTGCGGCACCCACGTCATGTTCATCGCCGTGTAGTTGGCGAGCCGCTGAGTGACGACCTCCCCGCCCGGCGTCGCCGGCCCGATTCCGGCCACGCGAAGCCGAGCGAAATCGTCGACGTGATAGTAGGCGCCGTGCAGGTGCATCGGGTGGACGTCCGCCGACGCATTGATCACGCGCCAGTGCAGCGTGTCGCCGACGGTCGCACTCATGCGTTCGGTGTTCGGCCAGGCAAGCCCGTTCAGCGTGAAGAGCAGACGCCCCGGCACACCGATCTCCGCGGTCAGCTGGGAGTTGGCGGTGAGCGTCGTGTCGAAGAACATCATGATCATGAAGACGCGGTCGCGGGGGCGAGGCCTCCCAGCCGTGTCGACGACGATCGCGCCACCAAGCGCGCCGTCCATGGACAAGCTTGCCGCGATCGCGGTCGTGTCGGTCGCGCGATAGATGAAGTTGCCTGGACCCGTCAGTCGAGCCGAGAGTTGGCCGGAGGCGCCCGCGGCGATCACGACCGAGTCTTCGCCAGATGCCGGATTCGGAACGAAGAACGTGATTTGATGATTCAGCGTGTTGTGAACCCGGACGCGCACCTCGGTCCCCGCGGGGACGCGAACGAGCGGACCCGGCATCGTCGGCGACTTGCCGACTTCGGCGAACGCGTCGATCTCCTTGCCCGGAGGCATTCCAGCGCCGCTGTGCCATTTCGCGCGCACCGCTTCGAGATCGAGCGTGAGGACGCCGTTGTCGAGCGTTCCCGCCGGCGAGGTGTTGGAATTCGGGACGAGCGTCGGGGGCGACTCGGCGTTGTGCGAGCGAGAGGCGCTCGCGATCAGCGTCAGTGCCAGCGTCGGCACCAGCGAATGGCGCAAATCGAACTCCGGTGGGGTGAGGAGAATGCTGGAGCGGAACGGCTACTTCCGGAAGTCGTCAGCGGCGTCCCTCCCCTGCGCTCGCTTGACTCTGCCCGCACGCAAACGGTACTACTCGGCGGGTCATCCGGGGTTATGTATGTCCAACATGGGCACCTTTCGCGTCGCTGTCGAGATCGAAAACCCGGCGTCGCCGGACCGCGCGTCGCGGTGCACGACGTGCCCGTCGGCGCTTGTAGTTCGCTAGAGCAGTCCGTGCGACGGGACCTCGTTCAACCCAGGACGCGAGACACCTGCGCCGCGACCGCGAGCAGCTCCTCTGTTCTGTCTCGACGCCCCACCAACTGCAGACCGACGGGCAAGCCCGACGTTGGAATCGGCAGCGAGATCGCGGGGTGTCCCGTGATGTTGAACAACTGCGTCAGCCGCAGCATCGCGGCGCGCACGGGGAGCGTCTGCCCGTTGTCCATCGTGACTTCGGTGGCGCCGAGCTTGGGGGCGACGATCGGCAGCGTCGGAAGGACCAAGGCGTCGCAGCGCTCCAGCGCCGCATCGACCGCGCGACGCAGCACATCGCGACCGTCTCGCGCCGCGAGGTAGTCGACGGCCGAAATCGTGCGACCCTTGAGGAGACGCTCGCGCACCGCGGGCTGATAGTCGCTCGCGCGTGTGTCGAGTGTCGGCGCGTGGTATTGTGCCGCCTCGGGAAGCGAGATGTTGACGTACGTGTCCACGATGCGTTCGGTTCCCTGCACGGCGCGCGACTCGATCGCGATTCCAGACGCGCGCAAGCGGGCGAGCGACGAATCGAACGCCCTGCGCACGTCGCCGTCCAGCAACGCCGTGAAGTAGCCGGCGAGTGCGCCAAGCATCATCGGCGATCGCGCCAAGGCGCCGAGCCGCGGGTGGGGCCGTGCGGCCAGAACGGACCACAGGGCGGCCGCGTCCTCCACCGAGCGCGTGATCGGACCGACGTGGTCGAACGTCGGACATAGCGGCACCACGCCATCCGTCGGTACCTCGCCGAGCGACGGCTTGAGTCCCACGACGCCGCACGCCGCCGCTGGAATTCGGATCGAGCCGCCCGTGTCCGTCCCGATCGATGCCTGCCCCATTCCCGTCGCGACGGCCGCCGCCGACCCTCCGCTCGATCCACCCGCCGATCGCGTGGGGTCGTGCGGATTGTGGACCGGACCGAATGCCGACTCCTCGCTCGTTGTGCCGAGCGCGAATTCGTGCAGGTTCGTCTTGCCGAGGATGACGGCGCCCGCCTCGCGAAGTCGCTGAATGACGGTCGCGTCGCGAGTGGCCAGGTGCCCCTTCCGAACGTTCGACGCGGCGGTCGTCAGCTGGCCGGCGATATCGATCAAGTCCTTGACCGAGATCGGCATCCCATGGAGGGGACCGCGATCGACGCCGCGGCGGCGCTCCTCATCGACCGCCCGCGCCGCCGCTCGCGCGGCGACGGGCTCGGCATAGATGAAGGCGTTGGTGAGGGATCGGTTCTCGGCGAGTGCAGCGAGGCTCGCCTCGAGACGTTCGGCGGCGGACGTCATCGGATGGGCTTGGGCATGTCGGGAAAATCGGTACCATGTCAAGCGCGGTCGGAGAAGGAACCGTTCGAGATGAGCCCGGCCTGACAGGCCACCAAGAAATGTTCGAGCGCCCCCCCCGCTTCAGAACGTGATGTTGAACTGCCCGTTCGTGACCTGAATCGTCCCCGTCGCTCCGCCATTCGATGCCACGGCGTTGAACACGAAGGTGCCGACGATGTGGTTCGCCGTGAGCGTCGTAACCGTGACGGAGCCCGTGCCACCCGCCTGGCCGCTAGTCCAACCTTGCCCGCCTTTCACATATGTCGCGAAGCCACCGGTGCCGTTGCCGAACGCGAGCGAGTAGGTGCCGGGCACTGTCGCTGCGAAGGCCATCGCGATGCTGCTCGTGATGCCTGAATCGAATCCGGCGAAGCTCACGATCGAATGCTGAACCGTGACCTGAGGCAGAGGACTGCACCACGCGGCACCGTTCACCGTCGCGCTCAGTGGGGTCGAGCAGGAGTTGGTGCCGGTGTTGGAATTGGGTCCGGTCGAGCTTCCGCCGCAGCCAAGGACGGACAGCAGCACCATCGACGACAGCACTCTCACTGCGCCCATTGGGAACTCTCTCCTATGATCGACGTCAAGCGCCCGCCGGGATGCGGTGCACTTGGCATTGCGCAGAAACGAAGGAGATCCGTCAAGCGGCCCGTAAGACGCGTTCAGTTTCTATTGAATGAGTTCGATCGACGTGCGAATTCCGGTGGCGTTCGCCAAGCGCTTGTCGCAGGTGACCAGCGGCGCGCGAAGGCCCTCGGCCAGCGCGACATAGGCGGCATCGTATGCGGTCAGGTTGTCGCGCAGCTCCCAGATGCGAGGCAGGAGCGGCTCGTGACCGTATCGCTCCATCGGAAAGCCGCCCAGCAGACCGATCGCCGTACGGGCCCAACTCGGCGTGAGATCGCCGCGCAGGACGTATCGGCGGAGCACCTGCGCCACCTCGACGTCGACGAGAGCCGGAGCGTGGATCGTTTCACCGCGGCGCAGGAGCCGCCGCTCGGCGAGGAGGCCGGCTTCGCTGCGGAAAAGGACCTCAACGATCGTCGACGCGTCGGCGACGATCACCGTGAGTCGCGCTCGGCGCGAACCGCAGCGCTCGGCCGTTCGCGGACCCTCGCCGGCTCGAGGACGCGAGCCGCTCACGGAGTTCGCCGGGCGTGAGCCGTTCGGCGGCGGCCTCGAGCTCGAGCCTCAGGTAGTCCGACAGCGACATCCCGGCGAGCGCGGCGCGCGCACGGAGGCGGCGGTGCAGCGCGTCGGGGACGTGGCGGATCTGGATCATCTTGGGCATGTGCGAAACATGCACGACATGGCGCGAACATGCAACGCCGAGCGCGCCCGGGCCAAAGCTCCCGACGCCGGCTAGAATCTCCGGATGCCGCGGGCCCCGGTCCAGGAGCTGTTCAGCAAGGCGCTCGACAAGCTCGTCGCACAGATCCAACAGGACCGCACCGTCCTCGCCGCGATCCTGTGCGGCAGCCTGTCGCACGACACCGTGTGGGACAAATCCGACATCGACCTCGCGCTCGTCACCGTCGACGATCGCAAGGCCGACGGGCGCGGCATCAGTCTTTACGCCGACGGACTCAACACGCACGCGTTCGTGATGTCTCGGACCGAGTTTCGAAAGACCGTCGAGGGCTCGGTCGCCAATTCGTTCATGCATTCTCTCCTGGCCAAGGGACGCCTCCTCTACACGCACGACGAGAGCATTTCGCCGTTGTGGGAGCGGTTGCAGCTGATGGGCAAGAGGGATCGGCAGATCCAACTGCTACGAGCCGGCGCCGGGGTGCTGCCTCTCCTCTACAAAGCACGCAAGTGGTTCGTCACCCGGCAGGATCTCGACTACTCCGCGCTCTGGATCCTCCACTCGGCCACCGCGCTGGCGAGGGTCGAGGTGATCGGAGCCGGGCTCCTCGCCGACCGCGAGGTGCTTCCACAAGCGATGAAGCTCAATCCGTCGTTCTTCACGACGGTCTATCACGACCTCCTGAATCAGCGAAAGACCCCGCAGTCGGTCTCGGCGGCGCTCGACGCCATTGATGGATATCTGGCCGATCGCGCGGAAGCGCTGTTCGGACTCGTCATCGAACACTTGCATGAGGTCGGCGAAGCCCGGTCGGCGACGGAGATCGACGATCACTTCGCGCGCAACTTCGGCGTGGGTGAAGTGACCGGCGTCTGCGAGTATCTGGCGGATCGCGGGCTGCTCACCAAGGCGTCGGTGCCCGTCAAGCTGACGCAGCGCAGCAACGTCGAGGTGCAGGAGATGGCGTTCTTTCACGCGGTGAACAGGTAGTGCCGCGAAAGACGACGAAGCGCCCCGCCGAGCCCAAGACTGCCGCGCGGACGACGATCGCCGTGCAGGGCGCGCGCGTCCACAACCTCAAGGACATCTCGCTCGAGATTCCGCGCGACAAGCTCGTGGTCATCACCGGACTCTCGGGATCGGGCAAGTCGAGCCTCGCCTTCGACACGATCTACGGCGAAGGGCAGCGCCGCTACATGGAGTCGCTGTCGAGCTACGCCAAGCGGTTCGTGGCGCAGGTGGCCAAACCGGACGTCGATTTCGTCTTCGGGCTGTCGCCGGTGATCTCGATCGAGCAGAAGACGATCGCGAGCAACCCGCGCAGCACCGTCGGCACGATGACCGACGTCGCGAGCTACTTGAACTTGCTCTACGCGACGATCGCCGAGGCGCACTGCCCGCGCTGCGGCGAAGTCGCGCCGACCAAGACCTCGACGCAGATCGTCGAAGCGATTCTCGGCCTGCCCGACGGCGCCGAGGTCGAGCTGCGCGCGCCGGTGTTCAAGGTCTACGGCGAGGAGCTCGACTTCGTCTTCACCGAGCTGCGCAAGCAGGGCGTACGGCGGCTCGTCGTCGACGGTAAACCGGTGGACCTGTCGGACGACCTCGAGCTGGACGGGGTCGAAGGTGAAGGAGCTGGACGCGATCGTCGATCGATTCGTCGTGCGACGGCGCAACGAGAAGGCGATCAAGGCCGGCGTGCTCGCCACGCTCCTCGTCGGCGACGGGTTGATGCGCATCGAGGTCGTGAAAGGCGCGTCGCGAGCCGAGTCGGACCGGTTTCACAAGGCGACGACGAGCGCGAAGCATCACGTGCTGTTCGGCGGACGTCGGTCCGGCGTACTTCGTCTTCAACCTTCCCGAGAGCGCGTGCCGCACGTGCGGCGGGCTCGGTGTGCACAAGCTCACGCATCCCGAGCTGCTCATCCCCGATCCGACGCGCAGCATCGTCGGCGGCTGTTTCGTGCGCGAAGCGTTTCGCTACAACCCGGACAATTGGGACGGGCGACTCATCTACAGCTTGTCGCGCGCGATGGGCTTCTCGATCGAGACGCCGTGGGAGAGGCTGCCGGAGCCGGCGCGCAACGCGATGCTCTATGGTCGAGACGAGAAGTTCCCTCTGCTGTTCCCTCCCGGCGCAAAGGACAAGCGTCCGCGAGTGGGAAGGCAAGGAAGTCGGCTTCCAAGGCATCGCCCGACGCATCGAGCGGCACTATCGCCGGTATCGCCAGCGCGGCGAGGCCAGCTCCGGGATGGAAGCGTGGCTCGACCGCGTGATGGTGGAGCGCGTGTGCCCCGACTGTCACGGTTCTCGGCTCCGTGCGTCGCGGATGTCGTTCACGGTCGGCGGCAAGACGTTGTTCGACGTCGGCCAGCTTCACTTTGATGAGTTGCGAGAATTTCTTGCGAGGGCTGAGGCCCGCCGGCCGCGGCGCCGATGCCGGGCGGCAGGTGATCCGCGAGATCGTCACACGTCTCGAGTTGCTGCTTGGCATCGGCCTCGACTACCTCAACTTCAATCGACGGTCGTCGACGCTTTCCGGCGGAGAATCGCAGCGCATCCGACTGTCCACGCAGATCGGCTCCGGCTTGATGGGCATGCTCTACGTGCTCGACGAGCCGAGCATCGGCCTGCACCCCAAGGACAACGTGAAGATGATCGCGACGCTCGAGCGGCTGCGCGACATCGGCAACACGGTGATCGTCGTCGAGCACGACGAGGACACGATTCGCGCGGCGGATCATCTCGTCGAGATGGGACCCGGACCGGGCGTGCACGGCGGCGAAGTCGTCGTGCAGGGCTCGCTCAACGATCTGTTGAGGTGCAAGGCGTCGCCGACGGGCCAGTTTCTCTCCGGCAAACGCGCGATCGCCACTCCGGAGAAGCGCCGCCGTGGCAACGGCAAGCAACTGGTCGTGCGCGGCGCGAGAGAGAACAACCTCAAGTCGATCGACGTCGCGATTCCGCTCGGCGTGCTCGTCGCGATCACCGGCGCCTCGGGGTCGGGCAAGAGCACGTTGATCAACGAGGTGCTGTACAAGGCGCTCTGGAAAAAGCTGGTCGACTCGCGCACGCTCCCCGGCGCGCACGACGCGATCGAGGGAACGGAGCACGTTCACAAGGTCGTGAACATCGACCAGACGCCTATCGGCCGGAACAGCCGCTCCAACCCGGCGACGTACGTCGGCTTCTACGACGCGATCCGCGACCTCTTCACCCGCGCTCCGCTCTCAGTCGAGCGCGGGTACAAGGCCGGGCGATTCAGCTTCAACGTCAAGGGCGGACGCTGCGAGGAGTGCCAGGGCGAAGGCACGATCACGACGCAAATGTACTTCATGCCCGACGTCGAAGTCACGTGCGGGGCGTGCAAGGGCGCGCGCTTCAATGCGGAGACATTGGAAGTGACGCTGCGCGGCAAGACGATCGACGACATCCTGAACATGTCCGTCGAGGAAGGCGTCGAGTTCTTCGCCAGCGAGCCGGCGATTGGAAAGAAGATCGAAGTTCTGCGCGATCTCGGGCTCGGCTATCTCACGCTCGGCCAGTCGGCGACGACGCTTTCGGGCGGCGAAGCGCAGCGCATCAAGATCGCGACGGAGCTGAGCCGCCTGCAGCGAGCGAAGCACACCGTCTACATCCTCGATGAGCCGACGACCGGACTGCATCTCGCGGACGTGGTAAAGCTGTTGGAGTCGCTTGGCCGGTTGGTGAACGCGGGCCACACGGTGATCGTCATCGAGCACCATCTCGACGTGATCAAGACGGCGGACTACGTGGTGGACCTGGGTCCGCTCGGCGGCCATGCCGGCGGAGAGGTCGTCGTGACGGGCACGCCTGAGGACGTGCTTCGATGCCGCGAGTCGTGGACTGGGCGGTTCCTCAGGGAGAGAATGGCGAAGCCCTCCCTCGCGGTTCGTTAGTCTCGGGCTTCGTTAGTCCCGCTCTTCGTTAGCTTCGCCCTTCGTTCCCCTCGCCCTTCGGCGCTTTCGCCCTTCGGCACTTTCGCCCCTCAGTCTTGCCCCCAGCCCTTCCTTCCTCGATCATTCGGACATCCTCCCGGAGAGCCTCCCCGAGTGTCCGCTACCGCCCCTCCTTCGAAGCCTTCCCGTCCCCCCACGGACGTTAGCAATCCTCAGTACTACCATAAGGTTGTCGATTGCCAGTACGCCTGTCCGGCGCACACCAACGTGCCGGAATACATCAGGCTGATTGCCCAGGGCAAATACACCGAGTCCTACCTCCTCAACCGCGAATCCAACGTCTTCCCCGGCATCCTTGGCCGCACCTGCGACCGACCGTGCGAGCCGGCGTGTCGGCGCGGACGAGTCGACGGGAAACCGGTCGCCATCTGCCGGTTGAAGCGGGTCGCCGCGGACAATCGCGACGACGTCAGCGAATTCTTACCCAAGGCGCCGGCGCAGAAGAACGGCAAACGCGTCGCCCTCATCGGCGCGGGGCCCGCGTCGCTCACGGTCGCTAACGACCTCATGCCGCTCGGCTATGACGTCGTGATCTTCGAGAAGATCGCCGAGCCGGGCGGCCTGATGCGGATCAACATTCCGTCGTTCCGCCTGCCGGCCAGCGTCCTGGACGAGGAAGTCGGCTACATCCTCGACATGGGCGTCGACATCCGATACAGCTCGCCCGTCACGAGCATGCGCGACCTGCTCGCGCAGGGTTTCGACGCGGTGTTCGTCGGCAGCGGCGCGCCGCACGGGAAGAATCTGGATCTCCCGGGGCGTACCGAGGCCGCGGCGAACATACATATAGGAATCGAGTGGCTCGCGTCGGCCCACTTCGGCCACATCGAGAAGATCGGCAAGCGCGTGCTGATCATCGGCGTCGGCAACACGGCGATGGATTGTTGCCGCACGTCGCGCCGCCTCGGCGGTACCGACGTGAAAGTCATCGCGCGCCGAGGACGGAAGTACTTCAAGGCGTCGCCGTGGGAGCTCGAGGACGCGGAGGAAGAAGGCGTCCACATCGTCGAGAACCACGCGCCCAAGCGCTTCGTCGTCGAGAACGGCAAGCTCGTCGGGATGGAGATGGAGGTTCTGCGCTGGACCGAAGAGAACGGGAAGCAGAAGAGCGAAGTCGTGGACACGGTCGTCTTGCCGTGCGACGACGTGATCCTCGCCATCGGCCAGGAGAACGCGTTCCCGTGGATCGAGCGCGACGTCGGCCTCGACTTTGACAAGCACGGGATGCCCGTCGTCGACCGCACGACGATGATGTCGACGAAACCGGGCGTGTTCTTCGGCGGCGACGCGGCGTGGGGACCCGAGAACATCATCTGGGCCGTCGAGCACGGACACCAGGCCGCGATCTCGATCAACAATCACTGCCAGGGCACGTCGCTCACCGAGCGGCCGGCTTACGGCATGAACCTCGTCAGCTCGAAGGTCGGCATGCACTCGTGGAGCTATAGCAACGACTACAGCTCCGCGCAGCGCATGAAGATGAAGCACGAGGATCTGACGAAGCGATTCAAGGGCCTCGGTGTCGAGGTCGAGCTCGGGTTCAACGCCGAGCAGACGGCGGCCGAGGTGCAACGATGCCTCAACTGCGACGTGCAGACGAACTTCACGGCGAACCTGTGCATCGAGTGCGACGCCTGCATCGACGTCTGCCCCGAGAACTGCCTCACGATCATTCCCGAGGCCGAAGCGGGCGCCGACATCCGTCAACACCTCTCTGCGCCGGCCGTGAACATGACGCAGGACATCTACACGTCAGCGCCGCTTCCGCAGACGAAGCGGATCATGGTGAAGGACGAGGACGTCTGCCTCCATTGCGGCCTTTGCGCCGAGCGGTGCCCGACGGCCGCATGGGACATGAGCAAGTTCGACCTTCTGATTCCATATGCCCATTAACGATTTCGCGTTCAAGATCGGCACGGTCAACGGGACGGGGTCGGCCAGCGCCAACGGCCTGCTCATGCAAGCGATCTTTCGCATGGGCATCCCCGTCACTGGCAAGAACGTCTTCCCGTCGAACATCCAGGGGCTACCGACGTGGTACGAGGTTCGGGTCAGCGAGGACGGCTACACCGCGCGCCCCGAGCACGTCGACCTCGTCGTCGCGCTCAACCCCGAGACGTACGCCAAGGACGTTGCAGCCGTCCGACAGGGCGGCTATCTGCTCTACGACTCGTCGTGGCCGCTCGACGACAAGCTGATTCGCGAGGGTATCACGATCCTCGGCATTCCGTTCGGCAAGTTGTGCGTCGAGAACTTCGAGGGCGACCGCAATCGTACGCTGCTGCGCAACATCGTGTACGTCGGCGCGCTCGCGGCCCTGCTCGAGTTCGACATGGACGTGGTGAACGAGATGCTGCGCGAGAAGTTCGCCAAGAAGCGCGCGCTGCTCGACGCCAACTTCCGTGCGATCCGGCTCGGGTTCGACTACGCGAAGGCGAACTACGATTGTCCGCTCCCCTTCCATTTGAAGCGCCTGGGCATCGACAAGACGAAGGACAGCATTCTGATCGACGGAAACGCCGCCGGCGCGCTCGGCGCGGTGTTCGCCGGCGCGACAGTCGGCGCGTGGTATCCGATCACGCCGTCCACGTCGCTCATGGAAGCGTTCAAGGAATACTGCGAGCGTTTCCGCGTCGACCCGACGACCGGCGAGCGGAAATACGCGCTGATCCAGGCCGAGGACGAGCTCGCGGCTGCTGGCATGGTGATCGGCGCGGGATGGGCGGGCGCGCGCGCATTCACGTCGACGGCGGGTCCGGGCATCTCGTTGATGAGCGAGTTCATCGGACTCGCGTACTACACCGAGATTCCGGGCGTCTTCTTCGACATTCAACGCACGGGGCCGTCCACCGGAATGCCGACGCGCACGCAGCAGGGCGACTTGTTGTCGATCGCGTATCTGTCGCACGGCGACACGAAGCACATCGCGCTCTTCCCGGCGAACCCGGGCGAGTGCTTCACGCTCGCGGTCGAAGCGTTCGATATCGCGGAGCGATTCCAGACGCCGGTGTTCGTCGTGTCCGATCTCGACATCGGGATGAACGACTGGATGTGCCCGCGCTTCACCTGGAACGACGGCTATCGCCCCGATCGTGGCAAGGTGCTCGGCCCCGCCGAGCTGGAGAAGGTGGAGAAGTTCTCGCGCTACCTCGACGTCGACGGCGATGGCATCGCGGCAAGAACGATCCCCGGCGCTTCGCCGCGCGGCGGCTACTTCACGCGCGGCTCGGGCCACACCAAGTTCGGGACCTACACCGAGGACGCCGCCGAGTATCTGGAGGTGGTGGATCGGTTGGTGAAGAAGATGGAGACGGCCGCGAAGGCCCTGCCGGCACCCGAAATCCGCGCCGCCGCCAAGGCAACGGAGGTCGGCATCGTCTCGATCGGTGGCTGTCACGCGGCGGTGATGGAGGCGGTGGATCGGTTGGCAGCTGGACGGCTTGACGGCTCGACAGCCGGACCGCTGCACATCGACTACATGCGGATCCGCGCGTTTCCGTTTGGGCCGGGCGTGCGGGAGTTCATCGAAGCGCATCCCAAGTGCTTCGTCGTCGAGCAGAATCGCGACGGCCAGCTGCGGTCGCTGCTCGCCATCGAGACCGGCATCGCCCGCGACAGAATGATCTCCGTGCTCGACTACGGCGGCCTGCCGCTCACCGCCGATCGCGTCGTCGCCGGCGTCGTCGGCACTCACGACAGATCAGGCGTCGCTGACCCGTCGCCGCATCACCGCGAACCCGCTCGCGTCTAGTCCTTTTTGCTTCGTTTTCGGCGTTCGTCACCTTCGATCTTCGTTAGAGTCGCCGTTCGTTACTCTCGCTCTTCGTTACCTTCGCCGTTCGCGCCTCAATGACTTCAATTCCGAAACCCGCAGTCCGGCACCCTTCTCTCCCGAAAAACTCACTCGGGCTGACGAAGCGCGACTACGAGGGCGCGATGTCGACGCTCTGCGCGGGGTGTGGACACGATTCCATCACCGCGGCCCTCGTGCAGGCGCTGTGGGAGCTCGAGGTCCCGCCGCACCGAGCGGCGAAGATGAGCGGCATCGGCTGCTCGTCGAAGACGACCGCGTACTTCCTCCGGCAATCGCACGGATTCAACGGCGTGCACGGGCGCATGCCGGCGCTGGCGACCGGTGCGAACGCCGCGAACCGCGATCTCGCGTACATCGGCATCTCGGGCGACGGCGACTCGTTGTCGATCGGACTCGGGCAGCTGTGCCACGCCATCCGCCGCAACGTGAACATGATGTACGTGCTCGAGAACAACGGCGTCTACGGACTCACCAAGGGACAGTTCTCGGCGTCGTCGGACGTGGGGTCCAAGTCCAAGAAGGGCGAGGCGAATCTCCAGTCGCCGATCGATCCGGTGCTGCTCGCGCTCACGCTCGGCGCGACCTTCGTCGCGCGCAGCTTCTCCGGCGACAAGGCGCAGCTCACGCCGATCCTCAAGGCGGCGATGAAGCACAACGGGTTCGCGCTGGTCGACATCATCTCGCCGTGCGTGAGCTTCAACGACCACGACTCGTCGACGAAGAGCTACCGGTACACGCGCGAGCATTACGCCGAGCTCGCGCCGGTGGACTTCGTCCCGCTGCGCCGTGAGATCACCGCCGACACGAGCTCGCCGACGAACGGGGGGGGGGGAGCGGCGGTGCGGTGAGCGTGACGATGCACGACGGAAGCGTCGTTCGTTTTCACCGGGTCGCGTCGGATTACGACCCGCGGAACCGCGATGCCGCGTACGCGCACGTGCGCGAACACATGGCGCGCGGCGAGGTCGTGACCGGGCTTCTCTACATCGACGAAGCCGGGTCGGACATGCACGCCCTCGCCAAGACGTCGGCCACGCCGCTCGTCGACCTGCCGTTCGACGACCTGTGCCCGGGGAGCGCGAAGCTCGCGGAGTTGATGGAGGAGTACCGATAGGGGCAGTTGCGACGCCCGCCCGGCCGTGCAATGATAGAAGCCCCACCCGCACGGCCGATGTCGACCACCACCGCCGCACCCGCAGTCGGCGTCTACGCTCCGCCGACGACGACGGACCTCGAGCCCGTCGCGCCGAATGAGCGAATTCAGGCCCTCGATCTACTGCGCGGCTGGGCAATGTTCGGGGTGCTCTGGTCGAACCTGAACGACTGGTACGGCGTCGCCGACGAGACGACGTGGCTCGATCGCGCGATTGGGTTTGTACAGGAGTATTTCGTCGAAGGCCGGTTCTTCACCCTGCTGTGCTTCCTGTTCGGCATCGGCTTCGGCATCCAACTGACGCGCGCGGCCCAACGCGGCGTGAGCATCCAGCGCACGTATGCCCGGCGATCGGCGGCGCTGCTGGCGATCGGGCTCGTGCACGCGCTCCTCATCTGGCACGGCGACATCCTCACGTCGTACGCGCTCGTCTCGTTCGCGCTGCTGCTCTTTCGCGACGTCACGCCGAAGCGCCAGCTCGCGTGGGCGTTCGCGTTGTACCTGTTCGCGGGCGACATCATCACACGCGTTCGGTGGCTCGCGGGGCAACGAATCATGGTGCCTCGCGTCCCGTCGGTCACGGCGAATTGGATTTACGGCCATGGTTCACTGGCGCAGATCCACCACCAGCGTGTTCTGGATGTCGCCGACTGGTTCGGGCGCTGGGGCCTTACGACCTACTTCTACATTCTCTCGATATTCCTCGCCGGCGTGTGGGCGCTTCGTTCAGGATTCTTCCAACGCTTGGTCAGTGACCGGCGCGCGACGCGCCGCTTCCTGTACTGGTGTCTCGGCGCCGCGCTCGTCTTCTTCGCGGCGGGATTCGCGGGCGACGCTTTCTTGCCTCGCCCGTCAGGGCCGCCGAGCACGACGCGCGACGTCATGCTCGCATGGCGCCGTTTCGTCTTCACCGCTCTGGACGCGACGATTCCAATGGGGCTCGCGTACGGCGCGCTCCTGTTGCTGGCCTTTCAGACCACGCGCGGCGCCCGCCTCCTCGCTCCGCTCGCCGCCGCCGGCCGCATGGCGCTCACCACGTACCTCACGCAGTCCGTCGTTTCCACGTTTCTCTTCTACAGCTTCGGTCTCCGGTGGTTCGGTCGCGTGGGATACACCGGCATGTTCGCGATCACCGTCGTGCTGTTTTCGATTCAGATGGCCGCGAGCACGTGGTGGCTGAAGCGCTACCGATTCGGCCCAGTCGAGTGGCTGTGGAGGACGCTGACTTACGGTCGGGCGCCCGCGATGCGCGTAGTGAGCGACGGCGCAGTGCTCACTAGTTGAGATCGGAACGGCTGCCGATGGAGGATCGCCGGTAGCGCCCCTTGCGGCCCCCGCCGCGCCGAGCCTATGCTCGGCGACGATGCTCGAGTACGAACTCCCCGAGGTGACGGCCGTGCGGCACGTGCGAGAGCACGTGTTGTGGCTCCGTTTTTCGGATGGCACCGAGGGGGAGGTCGACCTTAGCGATGGACTGCGCGGGCCGATCTTCGAGCCGCTGCACGATCCGGCGCGATTCGCCGAAGTGGCGATCGAAAACGGAACGATCGTCTGGTCGAACGGGGCTGATTGGGCGCCCGAAACGTTGTATGGCCGGGTGCGCGCGGCGAACGGGTTGGCGCCGCGTTCGTTCGATGACGCTCGGCGCGATGAGACGGCGTACATCGCCCGGATGCCGGAAGTCAGCCGATTCTACGGCATCGTCATTCGCATGCTCGCCGACGAGCACGCCCCGGCGCATTTCCACGCAACGTACGGCGAGTATCAGGTCAGCGTGACGATCCACGATGGCGTCGTGACGGGTCGCTTTCCCACTCGGGCCCTGCGACTCGTCACCGAGTGGAGCGAACTCCATCGCGACGACTTGCTGGAAAACTGGTCGCGACTCCGCAACGGAGACGCGCCGGAGCCCATTCCGCCGCTCTCCTGACCGCCGGCGATCACGCAGCGGGTGGCGACGTCCTCACGCGGCCAACGACGATCGTGATGTTGTCCGACCCGCCCCGCTCGAGCGCGAGCTCCAACAGCGCGCGGCAGAGTTGTTCGGACGACTCGAGGCCGAGTATGTGCTGCTCGATCTCGCGATCGGAGACGTGCTTGGTGAGGCCGTCGCTGCACAGCAGCACCACCGGACGCTCACCGCGAACGTCGATGCGCGTCACGACGGGTAGGGCAGCCGATCCGCCGATGGCGCTGGAGAGCACGTGCGTGTACGGCGAGTTGGCGGCCCGTTCGGGGGTCAACACGCCCTGGTCCACGAGATCCTGGGCGACCGTCTGGTCGCGCGTGATCTGGCGCATCACGCCGTTGCAGCAGAAGTACGCGCGGCTGTCGCCGACCTGCAGTACGTAGAGCCAAGGCCACACGGCGATTCCAAACGTCAGCGTCGTCGCCATGTGGGTGTCGCCGCGGATCGCAGATTCCACCGACACCGTTTCGTGCGCATTCATCGCTGCCGCGCGCAGCCCATCGAGGAACAGCTTGTCATCCGTGGCGCCGGCGGCATGGTAGCACCGCAGGCTCGACGAGACGTACGCCGTGACTGCCTCGGCCGCCAACCGGCTTGCCTCCGCGCCTCCAAACTGGCCGCCGACTCCATCGGCGACGAGAAACACCGTCGCCAGACGCTGGCCGCGAAGCGGCAGCCGCTCCGCGTTGGTCAGGCTCGTGCCGTGCACGTGGACTTCCGGGTGTATGGTGCCGACGAAAAAGTGATCCTGGTTCTCGTGGCGAACCTTTCCCGTGTGCGTGATCCCGAAGAGGTCCAGCGCGCTGTCCGTCGGTCTCACGCCATGCTCGTCGGTCGCCGCCACAGTTTCGACGGTTTGAACTGCGAGAGTGGATCGCGGCGTCCGCGTGGACGCAAAGAGCTGGGAAAGCTTCATGAGACCCTCCTCTCACATCGCGGCTGGTCGGCCAACGCGAGCCCCGAGGAAACGATGGCTCGCCGCCCGGCAAAGGGCAAATGCGCCGGCGACGAACGCCTGGCGACTGTCGCTGACGACTGCCGGCTAGAGTGCCCGTCCTGGCGACCAACCCGTTTAAGCCACACCCTTAGCTGACTCCGCCTTCCGCCTCGCCATGCCCCGACTCGCCATCTCGTTAGTTGCCCTTCTCGCCCTGGGCCGCGCCGGCGCCCAGCAGCCGGACCCCGGCCTCCTGTCGACGATTCGAGGCATCAAAGCCATCGACAACCATTCGCATCCGCCCGCGCTCACCGCCACGGGTCAGAAGGATGACGACTTCGACGCGCTGCCATGTGACCCGCTCGAGCCGACCGAGCCGGCGCTGACGACTCGGCCGGACAACCCGCGCTATCTCGCGGCGTGGAAGGCGCTCTACGGCTATCGGTACAACGACGCCGACTCGGCGCACGTGCGGGAACTGATCGCGGCGAAACAGCGGGTGAAAGCGGCGCAGGGCGATCGCTATCCCGCGTGGGTGCTCGACAAGCTCGGCATCCAGACGGAGCTGGCCAACCGCGTCGCGATGGGACGCGGGCTCGTCGCGCCGGGATTCCGCTGGGTGCCCTTCGTCGATGCCCTGCTCTTTCCGCTCGACAACAGCGGCGTCGCGAAGTACACGCCGGACCGCAAATTCTTTTTTGCACGGGAAGATGCGCTGCTCAAGCGCTACATGGCGGCCGTCAACGTGAGCCGCCGCCCGGCCACGCTCGACGCCTATCTCTCGCAAGTCGTGACGCCGACGCTCGAGCGGCTCAAGCGCGAGGGAGCAGTCGCCATCAAGTACGAAGCCGCCTACCTGCGCCCGCTCAATTTCACGCGCGGCGACAAGGCGGCGGCCGATCGAGCCTACGCCCGCTACACCAACGCCGGCGTCCCAACGGACGCCGAGTACACCGCGATCCAGGACGTCGTGTTTCATCATATCGCCGTCGAGGCGGGGCGGCTCGGCCTGCCTGTGCACATTCACACGGGATATGGATGTGGCGGCTACTTCGAGCTCGCCGGATCGAATCCGCTGTTGCTCGAGCCGGTCCTCGACGACGCGTCGCTGCGCAAGACCAAGTTCGTCCTGCTGCACGGCGGCGCCGGGCCGTTCTCAAAGGAAATCGCGCCGCTCCTCATGAAGCCGAACGTGTACACGGACTTCTCCGAGCAGACGTGGCTCCTGCCGACGCGCGAGCTGGCGCGGACGATCCGCTACTGGCTCGAGTGGTACCCGGAGAAGGTTCTCTTCGGAACCGACCTGTCGCCGGGCGCCTCTGCCGCGATCGACTGGGAGGAGATCGGCTATCAGACGACGAGCTCGGCCCGCGATGCACTGGCCATCGCCCTCACGGAGATGGTGAACGAAGGCGAGATCACGCGACCACGCGCGGCCGAGATAGCGAAGATGGTCATGCGAGGGAACGCGTTGCGGTTGTACGGGTGGCCGGACCGGTGAGCCGGGGTACCCCGGCCGATTCCCCGGTGATACGTTAGCCCATTCTCGGGAAGCCGATCGTCGTCCGAAACGCCGTCCCCCACCCCACTCGACCATGATTCGAACACGCCGAGTCGTGGCCGCCGCGATGCTCATCTCATCCGCCGCGGCCGCCCAAGCGCCTGCCTCCAAACCCTTCGAGCTCGACTCCGCTCACGATCGCCGGATTCCGCTGGCGGAACATCGGCCCCGCGAACACGATGGGCCGCATGTCCGACGTGACGGGGATCCCGTCGCCGTCGAAGACGTTCTTCGCGGCGGCCGCCGCGGGCGGCATCTGGAAGTCCACCAACAACGGCGTCACGTGGCGCCCGGTGTTCGACAACCAGCGCGTCATCTCGATGGGCATGCTCGCCATCGCGCCGAGCGACACGATGCAGGTGTGGGCCGGCACCGGCGAGCCGAATTCGCGCAACACGATCTCCCCCGGCGGCGGCGTCTACAAGTCCACCGACGGCGGCATCACGTGGAAGCTGATGGGACTCGAGAAGACGCAGGCGATCGGGCGCATCGTCGTGCATCCGACGAACCCGAACATCGTCTACGTCGCCGCGCTCGGCGCTCCGTGGAACGCGAATCCGGAGCGCGGTCTCTACAAGACCGAAGACGGCGGCCAGACGTGGCAGCTCATCAAGTTCATCTCCGACAAGGCGGGCTTCGTCGACGTCGCGCTCGATCCGTCGAACCCGAACACCGTCTGGGCGTCGAGCTGGCAGCGCGTGCGCGGCCCGTACTTCCTCAACTCGGGCGGCCCGGGCTCGGCGCTGTGGAAGTCGACCGACGCCGGCAAGACGTGGACCGAGATCAAGGGCGGCGGATTCCCCGAGACGACGAAGGGGCGCATCGGCATTTCGATCTCGCTCTCGAATCCGCAAGTGATGTACACGCTGGTCGAAGCGGACACGGTGCCGAATCCGAAGCCGGAGAAGGGCAAGCCCGCGGCGAAGATCGCCGTCGGGACTCTACCGCTCCAGCGACGGCGGCGCGACCTGGGCGCGCACGAACGATCAGCGACACGCGGCCGTTCTACTACTCGCAAGTACGCGTGCACCCGAAGAATCCGGAGCGCGTGTACTGGTCGTCGACGCCGGTGCTCGTGTCGAACGACGGCGGCAAGACCGTCATCAACGCGACGAACGGCATTCACGTCGATCATCACGCGATGTGGATCGATCCGGTCGACCCGGATCGCATGATCGTCGGCGACGACGGCGGCGTGGCGATCACGTTCGATCAGGGCGGCACCTACATGTTCGCGAACATGTTCGCCGTCGGGCAGCTCTACAACATGAGCTACGACTTCCAGGTCCCGTACCGCGTGTGCGGCGGCCTGCAGGACAACGGATCGTGGTGCGGGCCGAGCCGGCGTCGCCAGGGCTCGATCACCAACGCGATGTGGTTCACCGTCGGCGGCGGCGACGGATTCGTGACGCAGCAGGACCCGACCGATCCGAACATCGATCTACGCCGAGTCGCAGGGCGGCGCGATCGTGCGGCTCAACTACGCCACGGGACAGAGCAGCTTCCTCGTCAAGCCGCAGTACCGCCAGCGCTACGACATGTACGAGGACTCCGTGCTCATCGAGCGCGGCGACACGGCGGCGCCGCAGACGGCCGCGCAAAAGAAGGCGATCGCCGACCTTCGCTCGCGGCAGAAGACGGACTCGGCGGCGCTCGACCTGCGCTTCAATTGGAATACGCCGTATCTTCATCTCGCCGCACAACCCGTCGACGCTCTACGTGGGCGGGAATCGCGTGCTCAAGTCCACCAAGCGCGGCGACGATCTCTTCCCGATCTCGCCCGACCTCAGCACCGCCGACACGGTGAAGATCCGCGTGTCCACGCGGACGACCGGCGGCATCACCAACGACGCCACCGGCGCCGAGACGTACTGCACGGTCGTCTCGCTGAACGAGTCGCCGATTCGCGCGGGGATTCTCTACGCCGGAACCGACGACGGCCGTCTCTGGGTCACGAGGAACGACGGCGGCACGTGGGAGGAGTTGACGACGCACGTGACCGGCGTTCCGGCCGGGACGTACATCACGCGCATCGAGCCGTCGCCGCACGATTCGATGACGTTCTTCGTGACGTACGACAACCACCGCAACGGCGACTTCAAGCCGTACGTCTTCGTGACGCATGATTTCGGCAAGACGTTTTCGTCGATCGCGGCGAATCTGCCCGTCGGCGGACCGGATTACGTGCACGTGATCCGGCAGGATCCCGTCAACAAGAACCTGCTCTTCCTCGGCACCGACGTCGGCGCGTACGTCTCGGTGAACGGCGGGCAGTCGTGGCAGCGCTTCATGACGGGCTTGCCGACCGTGCCGGTGCACGACCTGCGCATCCACCCGCGCGACCACGAGCTCATCGCGGCCACGCACGGGCGCGGTATCTGGATCGCCGACATCTCGGCGCTCCAGCAGATCGACGAGAAGGTGATGGCGGAGGACGCGCACCTCTTCTCGTCGCCGACGGGGTTCCAGTTCGGCGATCCGCCGGTGGAAGGACAGTCGCAGGGTCATCAGGTGTTCCAGGGGGCGAGCCCGCCGTACGGCGCGGTCATCACGTATCGTCTCGCGGCGCGTCAACCGCAGGCGAAAATCGCCATTCTCGACGCGGCTGGTGACACGATGCAGGTGCTCAACGGTCCGGGCGCGGCCGGGATCAATCGCGTCGCGTGGGCGTACGGCGGCAAGCCGGCGCCGCGTCGCGCGCTCGGCGCGGTGCAAAAGCGCGACTCCGCGCTTCAGATGAATCGAATCGTTTTCGTGTTGGACTCGCTCGACAAAGCCGGCGCGAATCCGATGATGACGGGAATGATGCGACAGCTCGTACGCACGGGCGATTTCTCGCCGATCGCGGCGATGTTCGCGGGTCGCGGCGGGGCGCCTGGCTTTGGCGCGCCGCCACCGTGGAACCCACGGCCGGGAGAACAGGCAACGGGCGCCGCGGCAGCGGGAGGCGGTCGGGGTGGCGCGCCTGGCGGCGCACAACCTGGAGCGCCGGCGGCAGCACCGGCAGCACCTGGTGTCGCTGGTGCCGCTGGTGCCGCGAGCCAAGTGGGAACGCCCGCGGCGGCAGCGCCTGCGGCCGCCGCAGCCGCGATGCCGCTCGATCCGTCGGCGATGCAACAGTGGGCGCCGCTGTTCAACATTCCCGGCCGTCCACCTGCCGGCGGGTTCGGGCTCGGCTTCATGCAGACGCTCGGCTTCGGTGATCCGACAGCCGCGTTCTTCGGCGGGACGGGCGGAAGCGTCGCCGCCGGCGACTACGTCGCCGTGATGACGGTCGGCGGGAAAACGCTGCGTCAGAAGATGCGCGTGGAGAAGTCGAACCCGTAATCGGAATTCTGCGCGGTGCGCGAGCTACGATTGGCGTTGGAAAAAGCTCGACGCAGATGACGCAGACGGAAGACAGCAATGACGCAGATGTTTGAAATGGGGGTGTGGATTTTGGGTCCACACCCCCATTCGTCCATCTGCGTCATTGCCGTTCAAGTCTGCGTCATCTGCGTTGAATTCTTCTCACCCTAACTGATGCCCCACTACTTCGCGACCGGCCACGGTGTGTCGACGAACGTCCCCGCATTCGCCAGCTTTCCGGCTGTGACATGCGCGACGTACGGATAGCAACCCGCGTTGACGGACGGTGGATCGTAGCCCCACGGCGCATCGTGCTGGCAGACGATGTAGTCGCCAGCCGCCGGCACGATCACGAAATACTTGCCCGTCGTCGGATCGCGGTCGGGCATGATGTTGTCGGCGACGTTGATGTCACCCTGCGGCGTATAGCCCGCTCGCTTGATGACGAACGTCGTGCTCCCGAGCGGTTTGCCCTGCGGGTCCTGCACATTGAAGTACAAGCTATACGTGGGGTTGTTCACCCATTTGCCGAGGTTCTGCGGCGTGAAGCCCGGCGTCGCCGTAAAGATCTTGCACACGGGCGCCTGGGCGATGAATCCACTTGGCGCCAGCGACTCGCAAATCGTGTATGACGCGCTCGCGCTTTGAATCAGGAACTTGCCAAGAGCGTTGTCCTGATCGAACGCGCCGTTGTCCCATCCGCTGGCGACGGTCTTGAGGTTCCCGTCGTAGATCGTGAAGTACGCGTTGCCCAACAGATTGCCGACCGGGTCGACGACGCTCCAGCTCTCTCGCGGCATGTGATAGTTGTAGAACGGCCCGACCGTCGTCGTGCTGTTCGACGAGATGCTGGCAGACGCACACGTGTTGGGTGGCAGCACGTAGTTCGCCGGCGCCACGATCTCGCAGAGCTGATACTGGCCGGGGAGCAGCCCCATCGTCTTAAAGCTGCCAGCCGCCGCATCCTGGTCCGCCGGCGTGAGGTTGTCGGTGACCAAGAGGCTGACGTTATTCGGGCCGGTAAGGACGAACTGCGCGCCGCCGACCAAGTGGGACAGGTTGCCGTCTCTGACCGCCCAAACGGCGACGCCGTTTCCTTGGCGGCCGATGGCGTTGCCGCCCTTCTCCGCCGTCGCGGCAGCGGCGGGCTGACGCGGAGCCGAGGGGAGATCGTCCTGGCACGCGGCGATGGCCAACAGGATAGCGGCGGCGCCGGGCGCGACTAGGGCGCCGGCGATACCCGCGCGACCGCGGAAGCTGAAGTTCGTGAACATGGAAGCATTCCTCGCGAATGATCGGTGATTGCCGATCGCACGGCGTCATGCGCTGTGCACGAGCCGGATCGGATGCGAGTGATGCTACGGTCGCCGGTCACGCCCCCATTTTGCGCAAATCACCCGGAAATCACGCGGCGCAAGTCGCTGTGTCTTGGCGCCTTGGGCCACGACAGCGGGGCGAGAAAATTCAGCGCGTATGCCGCGGATTTGAACGGCGAGTGCCGCAGATGAACTGCGGGTGATGCGGTTTTTCCTGTGGTTCAAAATCCGCGTCGATCGCCGTTCAGATCCGCGGCATCTGCGTTCAATCTTGGTCGCCGGACGCGGCGGTCGCGCGGCGAGAAGCGCTCCCGTTACGGCAGGGCTCGCACCGGCGCCGGCTCCCCGCGAACGAGCGCCGTCAGCCACGCCGCGGACCGCGTCGTGAACGGCATCAGTTGTTCGGGCGTCGCCTGGTGGTTGTGGGGCGAGTCGATCATCGGCACGGCTTCCTTTGGCCCGGCGATCTGGTTGAACGCGGTCCAGATGCCGATCGACGGCGCGACCTTGTCGAGGAAGCCCATCGCCAGCATCGACGGCACATGAACTCGCGACGCGAAGTTCACGACGTCGAAGTACGCCGCTGTCTCGACGACGCGCGGATTGGTCGTGTCCCAGAACGGGTACCCGGCGTCGCGCCCATGGAGCGCCGCGGCGGCGTCCGCCCCGGCGGGCACGTTCACCACGACCCCCGTGATCCTCGGATTCAACGCCGCCGTCACGAGACTCTGCTGCCCGCCCATGCTGATCCCCGTCGCGACGACGGTGCGGCCGTCCCACTCGGGTCGCGTCGCGATGAACTCGACGGCGCGATAGTCCCCGAGATACATCTGAAGGAAATAGTTGTGGTCCCGGTCGGTCTCGTTGATGCGCTGGTACTCCTTGAGCATCTGCGGGAGCGCATCGTAGAACGCTTGCGGCATGTCGCTCGGCACGTCGTGCGGCTCGACGTTGACGGCAAGCCATCCCTCGGCGGCGCGATCGGTGACCCACGGTTCCTCGAGCGGGTATGGCGGGCGCGCCCACTGGAAGATGACGAGCGCGGGGAATTTCCCGGCGCGCTTGGGCCACGCCATCTGACCGTAGACGTGCGCGCCGCCGAGGTTGTCGAGGCGGAACGTCGCGTAGTCGACGCCCTCCACACCGCTCTCCTTCGCCGTGATTACGGCGTTCATCGGCACCTTCGCCAATCGGTCGAGCTTCGATTTCCAGAACTCGTCGAAGTCGGCGGGGCGCGGAGCGACGGGCTGGATGTTCGTCGGATCGACCGCCGCGGCAAACGCGATGAGGCCGGGTCCGCCGGTGTGCACGTCGCCGAAATTCTTCGTGCCGGCCGGAGGCCGAATCTCGACGCGTACCATGCCTGGCTCGCCGAGCGATGTCTCGATCTTGGTAGAACCGTGGGCGAGATCGATAGTGCCGGATTTGATCTCGCGCTGACCGTTCTCGGTGATCGTGTAGGTGTAGGCGCCCGCCGCAACGTGGTCGCCCGGAGCAAGGCCGACCGTCCAGCCGACCGTTTCGTCGATTCGATAGATGCCGGTCTTCGAGTACGGCGTCGCGACGAGCTTCTGCCCGTGAACAGGGGCGATGGCGGTCGACAGCGCGACCACGCACAGGCGAATCGGGGATAATGTCATATCGCGGGTTTGGGTGCTCCGCCTGAGCCGATCCTGCCCGACACAGTTCGGCCAGGCGGGTAGGAAGAATTCAACGCAGATGCCGCAGATGAAACAACAATGACGCAGATGAAAAGCGAGAGCGCTATCGAAGTCAACAAACGCCTTAGTCTGCGGGATTGCCGTTCAAGATCTGCGGCATCTGCGTTGAAGTTTTTTCGCTTTCAATCGTGGCCGCTACGCGGCGCCGACAGTCTCTCCCGTCCGCATGACGCCCGCGGGCGCCGTCGTCTCGTCCTCGACCAAACTCACGATCCCCGTCTCGAGCCAGGAGTGCTCCCCGCGCATCACCTGCTGCGCGACCTTGTACATCTGGGCGTCGTAGTCGCCGTAGAACGAGGCGAACAACTGCTTCACTCGAACGCTGGCGGCTCGGCAGAAGAGATCCGCCAGCGCAGCGGCCTCGCGGTTACCCTGCTTCGCGAGCATCTGCGCGCGCACGCACGACGCGGCGATGGCGAACAGCTCCGCACCGATGTCGACAGCGCGGAAGAGCACGAGCTGGCGTCGCTCGAGCTTGGGCCCGAGCCGCACCATCGCGTGAAAGATCGCCCGCCCGAGCTTCCGGGTATGCCGCTCGGCGAACCGCATGTGCTTCGCGAGGGACCCGAATTCGCCGAATGATCCCGGCATTTGCCCCGCGCCGAGCCACCGCGCCGGATACCACATCGGATAGAACTTCATCACGCGGCCGAACGCGGCGGCCTTTTCCTTGCGCGACGCGTTCTTGTCCACCAACGCGAACGCCGTCTTGAAGTGGTGGTCCACCGCCTCGCGCGCGATGAACAGCCGCATGATCTCCGACGAACCCTCGAAGATCAGGTTGATACGGGTGTCGCGCATCGCCCGCTCGACCGGGATCGGCCGCTCGCCGCGCGCGCGCAGCGAGTCCGCCGTCTCGTAGCCCCGCCCGCCGCGGATCTGCAGCGCGTCGTCGACGATGCGCCAGCCGTGCTCCGTGTTGTACATCTTGGCGATCGCCGCTTCGAGCCTGATGTCGTAGTTCCCGCGCTCGGCGAGCCCCACGGTCAATCCGGCGATCGCTTCCATCGCGAACGTGTTCGCGGCCATCATGCCGAGCTTCTGCGCGACCGCTTCGTGCTTGCCGATGGACACGCCCCACTGGACGCGCTCCACGGCCCACGTGCGCGACGCCTCGAGCAACGCCTTGCATCCGCCGGCGGTGCTCGCCGGAAGCGTGAGGCGCCCGGTGTTCAGCGTGACGAGCGCGATCTTGAGCCCGCGTCCCTCTTCCCAGAGGACGTTCTCTCGCGGAACGCGCACATGGTTGAATCGGATGACGCCGTTCTCGATCGCCTTGAGGCCCATGAAGCGGCAGCGATGAACGACCTCGACGCCCGGCCACGACGCCTCGACGATGAAGGCGGTGATCTGCTTGCGCGTCTTGCCGTTCACGACGGCATCCGGGGTTCGCGCCATCACGACGAACAGCTCGGCGCGCGTCCCGTTCGTGCACCACAGCTTCTCGCCGTCGAGAATGAAATACTTGCCGTCGGGCGTCAGCTCGGCGTGCGTGTGCATGTTCGCCGGGTCGGAACCGGCGTCCACTTCCGTGAGGGCGAACGCGCTGATCGCGCCCTTGGCGAGCCGCGGAAAATACTTCGCCTTCTGCGCGTCGTTGCCGAACAATTTGAGCGGCTGGGGCAATCCTATAGACTGATGGGCTGACAGAAGCGCCGTGAGTGACCCGTCCTTCGACGTCACCAGCGCCATCGCCTTTACATAACTCGAATACGAAAGCCCGAGCCCGCCGTATTCCTTGGGAATCTTGATCCCGAAGGCGCCCATCTCGCGCAGTTCCTGGACGTATTCCTCGGGAATCTCACCCGTGCGGTCGATCATGTCCGAATCGACGCGCTCGAGGAACTCGCGCATCGTGTCGAGAAATGGCCGGGCGCGTTCCTCTTCCTCGGGGTCGTCGGGGGGATGCGGATGAATCAGGTCGAGTCGAAAACGGCCGAGAAACATCTCGCGCACGAAGCTCGGACCCGACCACTCGCTCTCGCGCGCCGCCTCGGCGACGTCTCGTGCCTCGCCCTCCGAAGCGTGCGTTCTCGCTTGCTCTGACATGGGTTACTCGCGGTAGGCGACGTCATCGCCAAGTTGGAGTGCCACGGCGGCGGGGCCGCCGGTGGCTCCCGCCATCCCCTCTCAAATATGCAACCCGTGCGCCCAAAGGAGCTCGGCCGTCATGTCGGACTCGGCGCTCAGCGTTTCTCGCCGCGAGCGGCGTCCCCGGGGAGTGGAATCGGCTCGACCCTCGTCTCGCCTCGCTGCCTGATCACCACGCCAGCGCCCACCAGCGCGATCGCGGCGAACGCGAACCACTGGATGGCGTAGTTGAGATGCGGCCCCTCGTCGAGGGGCGGCGGAGTGAGGCGGGCCAGACGATCCGGCGCGACCACCGAGTCGCCGAGCATCACGACGTACACAGGCGACACGGGAAATGGCAGCGCCCCTCGTACGGCGGCGTACCCGAGACGCGTGATCACTCCCGGATGATCCGCCGACATCCCGCCGGTGACGGACGGAAATTCCTCGACATATCCGCTGAAGACCGAATAGCGGTCGTGCCACTTGGCGAGATCGACGGTCTCCCCATCGGGCGCGTACACCCAACCGCGATCGACGATCACCGCCGTGTCGTGGCCGGCGACATGGATCGGCGTCAGAATGTTGACGCCCGGTGATCCCTTGTACGACCGAGACGCGTAGACGAGCTCGTGGCCGTAGTCCGGCGTGCCGGTCACGTGCGCGTGCCGAAAGCGCATCGACGCCGAGTCGCCGGGAAGCGCGGCGACGTCCGCGTCGGGTGCCTGGAGCCGCGACATGACGAGCGCGTTTCTCGCCCGACGCTCGCCCAGCCGATGAAGCTGCCAGAACCCCAGCCGAACGAAGATCGCGGCCGAGAGCACCGCGAAGGCGACGAAGATGGGAACGCGAAGCTTGCTCAACGCACGGTGACGTCGAACACGCCGGTGAGTACTTCCTGCGCGGGCTTCACCTGAACCCAGAGGCGATATCGGCCCGGCTTCGGGAATTCGTAAGGCAGAGTGAATTCGCCGGACAGCGGCATGTCCGACATCGCGCGCGAATCGAGCGTGCCCGGTTTGAGGCGGCCGTGCGCCGTCGTGTCGCCGGCGTCGCGCGCGCGAAAGACCTGCTGCGCGGTCGTGGACACGGTGCCCATCGGGTGGAGATGGACGAAGACGGACTCGTCGTCGCGGACGACGACGGCGTGCGCGGCCATGCCCAGATAGGGCCGCAGCGGCACCACGCTGCCAGTCTGGTCGCGCACGGTGAACGCGAGGTCGATCGGCGATCGCGCGGCGATCGACTCGGACGACGTCGACATCGTCAGCGTGTAGCCACCGCCGAGAGGAGCCGATGCGCCCGTCGCGCCGAGTGCGACCGCCGAGGTGCTGGCCCACGCGTCGTCGCTGTCCGTCGGAGTGACGGCGCCGAGCATCGCCGGAAGGTTGACTGTGTCCGTGGCGGTGAGCGTCAGTCCATTGTCGAGCATGATGTCGGCGAAGAGACGGTACGGTCCCGCGGGAAGCCAGGGCACCTCGCCGACGAAGACGAGTGAGTCGCGCTCGACCGGGTGCAGGTGCGCGAACACGTCCATGTTCTGCCCGCCCACGAGGAAGAGGTGCATCATCTTGCCGTGGTCGGGCGCGACAGGCACGAAGATGGATCGAAATTCCGCGGTGTCGCTGAGCACGAGCTTCATCGTGCGATGGAGGGAATCGCCGGTAACGACCGCCGTGGCGATTGGCGGGTGGAACATCGTGCGCTGATAGTCGGCGTCGACCGAGTTCCACCAGCGCGCACCTCCGAAGAGCGCGATCGCCAGAATCGGCACCGCGATCGCCGTGACAATGTTGGCACGCTTGCGCTGGGCCGGCGTGAGCTCCTCGCCCGGCGGTACCAGACTCTCGCCCGACGATACGCGCACGATGGTGATGAGGCCGGCCACCAACAGTCCGGTGAGTGCGGCCAACAACCCGCCGAGCGGCAGCGAAAGTCCCAGTCGGCCCGTGGCGAACGAGTCGACCGGGACGATCGCGGTTCCCGTTCCCTTGCGGCCGTCCACACGCACGTAGACGCTGTACGATCCGCGCGCCATGAGCCACAGCTGGCCGGTGTATACGCGCGGCTGTCCCGCCACTTGCGACATCTTGTCGGGCGACGGCGAGCCGGCGACTCCCGTTCGCCAGAACACGGGTTGGATGCTGACGCTGTCGACGTCGTCGGTCGCCGCGCGCACGATCACCTCGGCGCGGCCGGGCACGACGCTTGGCGGGCGCACGATCGCGCGAATCGTGTACGGGCCAGCCGCGCCGTCGAACGTGACGTCGGGGCTGCCGACGTGCGCCGTCGCGACGAGCCATGCCGCGGCGGCGAAGACCACGGCCGTCCGTCGCTTCATCGACGAACCTTGGTCATCCAGCGGCCGCGCGCGAGACCGAGGGCGCTCGTCGCGGTCGCGATCCCGATGGCGATCAGGAGCTGCACGGGGAACGGCCACGCGCCAGGCGCGGGAGGATCGAATCGTCGCGTCATCGCCTCGTACTGGGGCGCCATGAAGTAGACGAAGTTGTCCGCGTTGAAGAGCGGACCGCGCGCGATGGGATTCGTGACCAGGAAAGTCGCGAAGGGCCACTGCACCGCCAGGAACGCCAGGACGAAGACGACGCCGACGATCGGTGCGAGCTGCAACGTGGTGAGCCGTTTGTCGAAGCGGCGCAAGACGAGGTCGATGCAGAACGCCGGGACGATGAGCAGGAGCGGGAACGACAACGCGACCATGTGCGTCACGTGCTGGTAGATGGGCCCCAGCTTCGGCGTGGCCGGGAACTGCTCGACGATCCACATCAGCACGAGCATGATGGCCGTGTAGAACGACGCCGCCGCGGTGGCGGGCCAGCGCAGATTGATGGCGCGCGCCGTCGCGCAGATGGCGATCGGAAACATGAGCGCCGTCACCTGATAGAAGAACGCGCTGTGCATCATGCGGCGTTCGCTGAATTCGGTCAGGAAGAGCGCGACGTTCATAATGACCAGCCCGCCGGTCGCCGCGAGCAGCCAGGCGAGCCGCCCGCGCGCCTCGGCCGTCGCGCGATTCTGTTGGGCGAGCGTCAACAGCAGCGCGCCGAGACAGATCGAGAAGATTCCGACAGCAAGAACGGCGTGCGGCGGGCTCACGATCCTGACGTCGAGACCGTAAGCGTTGTGCCACCAGTTGTCGAACGGCGCGGACGTCAGCATCGCGCCGCAGCCCCAGATGCAGAGCCACGCACCGAGCGGGGCGCGGAATCCCCAGAAGTGCACCGACGCGGCGCGTTCGGCGTCGCTGCCGCGGAAGGTCGTCCGCAGGACGACCCAGGCCGAGCTCAATCCGGCGAGCAGGCCGCCGGCTTGGATCAGCAGGTGCGCGGGCGTCCAGAACGTGTCGCGCCCGATCGACATGTGCCACGAGATGTCCCAGTACACCCCCGCCATCACACAGAAAGCGGCGAAAGCGACCGTATATGCGTGTTTCATTTAGAAAAGACTCATCTGTTCGCCGAGCTGTTCCGGTTCGACGGCCGCCTGGCCGAGCAGGCGCTGGAGCTCGCGCGCCGACTCGGGCGAGTGGCCGGCGAAGTGGTTGTTCACGTATCCGTACACCTCGCGCCCCTGTTCCGCGTAGGGCCACAGGACCTGCGTCCACGCCTCCAGCTCGCGGCGCCTGTCCACCTGGATGCGTGAATAGTCTACGATCCCCTGGTCGGGGCCCATCCATCGGACGTAGAGAAAATCGGCCGTAGGACGGGTCGCGAGCTGCATCATCTGCTTGCGCGGAATCCAGCGTCCGTCGCTCAAGGCGAGCGCGACGTGATGTTCGGCGAGCAACGCGAGCAAGCCGTCGTGGATCCAGCCTCGCTGCCGGAACTCGATCGCGAACCGGAGGTCGCGCGGCAGCTTGGGGAGGAACTGCGCGACGGCGGGCAGCTCGTTCGGCGCGAAGTCGGGACCAAGCTGGATCAGAATCGGCCCGAGCTTGCGGCCGAGCTCGCGCGCGCGATCGACGAACTCATCCATGAGCTCGTCGGCATTCCGCAGCCGACGCTCATGGGTGATCTCCTGAGGGACCTTGAGGGCGAAAATGAAGTCGTCCGGCGTTCGTTCCGCCCACCCGCGGACCGTCTTGGCGACCGGCGTGGCGTAGAAGGTGGAATCGACCTCGACTGTGTCGAACCCACGCGCGTAGACGGTCAGGTAGTCGGCCGGCCGCGTGCCCGCGGGGTAGAAGGGTCCGACCCAGGCGTCATAGTTCCATCCTTGTGTCCCGATTCGAATTCGGCCAGGCATGTGGGGAATCGGCACGGGGAGAATGCGTGCGTCAAGGCGCGTTTTTGGTTGAGCGCCGGATTTGCACTGGTGCTATTCTGAGAGGGGTAGACAGGTGGACGTTATGGCAGGGGAGCAAAGAAGTTTATGAGGAGGAAAGGCAGGACGATGCCAGACGAGGAACACAGAAGTAACGGGAGCGCGGGCGCGAGCAACGGAACCGGCCCCTCCCTCGACCGGATCGGAGGACTTTCCGGAGCGCTCGTCGGCGCAGGAATCGGATCGGCGGCGGGACCCGTGGGATCGATCATCGGCGGCATCGCCGGCGCGATCGGTGGATGGTGGGCCGGGCACGCGGTCATCGAAGCCGCGCATTCGGTGAATCCCGAGGACGACGCCCATTTTCGCGAGCACTACGATTCGCTCGCCGAGCGTCCGGCAGACGTCGCGTACGACGACGTGCGCGGGGCGTACTATCTAGGCCAGATCGCGAGCCACAACCCGGATTTCGCCTCCCGGGAGTTCGCCGACATGGAGTCCGACCTCCAGCGAGGGTGGACGTCGCAGCTCTCGACAACCGGGCCGTGGGAAAGCGTACGCGACCTTGCCGCGACCGGCTTCACGCACGGTCGGAGGAAACTCGACAACCGCGCGCGCCAGTCGCATGCGGAATGGGATCGGCGGCAAGACGACCGCCGTCAGAGTACGCGCTGACGCGCGTCAGCGAGACTCGGCGCGCGAGACGAAAATCTGTCTCGCCAGCGCCGGGCCGATCGAGCGAGAAGCTTTTCCCACGCGAAGCTTGATTGGGCCGTCGTAGGGCGCGCGCGATTCGACTTCGACGCGCGTGCCCGGAATGATCCCGAGCTCGGCGAGATACCGCAGCTGACCCGGATCCCGGTCGCCGACCCGCTCGACGCGTACACGCCGGCCTTCTTCGATCTCATTCAGGCTCGTCAGCGTGCGCTCGCGAAGCGTCCCTTCGCGCGTCGGGATCGGCGCGCCGTGCGGGTCGGTCGTGGGTTCGCCGATCGCCGCCGCCATGCGGTCGATCAACTCGTCCGACGCGGCGTGCTCGAGGCGCTCGGCTTCGCCGTGCACGAGATCCCACGGGTAGTGGAGCGCCTGCGTGAGATAGGCCTCGATCACGCGGTGGCGGCGGATCGTGCGTAGCGCGGCACGTCGCCCGTCGCGCGTGAGGCGCACGCCGCGATATCGCTCGTGCGTGATGAGGTGTTGGCCGACGAGGCGCCGCACCATTCCGCTCACCGACGCGGGCGCCACGCCCAACTCGGCGGCGATCTCGTTGGTCCCTGCCGGTTCGCCCGCGCTCTCGAGCTCGAAGATCACCTTGAGGTAGTCTTCGACCGGCGCGGTCAACGGCTGTGTCGCGCGCACGGCGGTCATACCGGCGGCGGAGGGTTGGGGCGGGAGCGATGGGATTGTCGCGCGGCGTGCGGCGCTCGCCGCGCACGAGCAGGACGGGAACGCGCGACCGGTGCCGTACCTCGTTCGCCACACTGCCGTAGATGATGTCTTTGATGAAGCGGTGCCCGTGCGTGGACATCGCGATCAGGTCGCACGATTCGCGCGCCGCGGCCGCGGCGATCTCCTTGGACGGGTCGCCGGCGGCAAGGATGGAGTCGGCGCGCAGCCCGCTGGCCGACAGAGCCGCGCACTGCGCCTCGATGTACTCGCGGTCGAGCCGCATCTCCTCCGACTCGCGCAAGTTGAGCTGCTTCAAGTTGCGCGCGGCCCAGCCGTCGGCCACGTGGATGAGCACGATCGACGCCCCGCAGAAATGCGCCAACGCCGAGACGTGCTCGAGAATCGCGGCGTCGTAGTCGGAGTGCTCGAGCGGGACGAGGATGCGTTTGTACACTAGGCGCCCCCTCCCCCCAACCATCCGCGGACGGACTGCGCGAGCAGCCACGCGTTGAGCGCCGCGATCACCAGCGCCGTCGTCCACGCGACCGCCTTGAGCCAGGTCGCGTTGACGAACGCGCCCATCTTGGCCCGATCGGACGTGAACGCAACGAGTGGAAAGACCGCGAACGAGAGCTGCAAGCTCAGAATCACCTGGCTGAGGATCAGCAACTGTGCGGTGCCGCGTTCGCCGTAGAAGATGGCGACGATGGCGGCCGGGACAATGGCGATCGCCCGAGTGATCAGGCGGCGCAGCCAGGGCCGCAGCCGGATGTTGAGGAAACCCTCCATGACGATCTGACCGGCGAGGGTGCCGGTGACGGTCGAATTCTGCCCCGAGGCGAGGAGCGCCAGCGCGAACGCGGTGCTGGCGCCGGCGCCGAGCAACGGGGTGAGCAGCTTGTGCGCGTCCTGGATCTCGGCGACCTCGGCGTGCCCCGACGTGTGGAACGTACTGGCCGCCACGACGAGAATCGCCGCGTTGACGAAGAAGGCTAAACTCAGCGCGATCGTCGAGTCGAGAAACGCGAACCGCACCGCCTCACGCCGCCCCTCGCTCGTCTCGGCGTAGCGGCGCGTCTGCACGATCGACGAGTGGAGGTAGAGGTTGTGCGGCATCACCGTCGCGCCGAGAATGCCGATGGCGATGTAGAGCATCTCGCGGTTGGTGACGATGTCCGCGCTCGGCACGAAACCCTTGGCGAGCTCGCCGACGTTCGGGTGGGAGAGTACGATCTCGAACATGAAGCAGAGGCCGATCGACGCGATGAGCGTGATGACGAGCGCCTCGAGGACTCGCACACCGCGGTTCTGGAGGGCGAGCAGCAACAAGACGTCGAAGCCGGTGACGAGCACCCCGATCGCGATCGGCAGATGGAACAGGAGGTTCAGCGCGATCGCCGATCCGATGACCTCCGCCAGGTCGCACGCGGCGATCGCGATCTCACAGAGGATCCAGAGGGCGATGGCGGTCGGCTTCGAGTAGTGGTCGCGACACGCCTGCGCCAGATCGCGGCCGGTGACGATGCCAAGCTTGGACGCGAGGCCCTGGAGCAGGATCGCGATGATGTTCGAGAGCAGCACGACGCTGAGCAGCGTGTAGCCGAAGCGCGAGCCGCCGGCGAGGTCGGTCGCCCAGTTGCCGGGGTCCATGTAGCCGACGGCGACCAGATACCCGGGACCGGCGAACGCGAGAAGTTTGCCGACGAACGAGCGGCCGTCGATCGGGACGCTGCGGTAGACCTCCTGCAGGCTCGGCGCGATGCGAGAACGTCGCCAGCCGTGGTCGGGGTGCGGCGACTGGTCGTCGTCGGGCGGCGGCGGTTCCGAGCGGAGAAGGCGGGGGAGGACCAGTGGATTAGGGTAGAGACAAAGAGAAGTTAGTGCGAACTAACTTTTTGAGCAAGTCTCGAGGTGACGCGTCTTATCCATTCGTCGATGCCATCCGTCACTCGGCGATCGGTCTCACCCGGATATCCGAACGCGTCGGGTCCGGTGACGTCGGGCGGCACGACCTTGAACATGTGCGTCACGCCCGGCACGAAGAGGTACGACGTGTTCGACTCGCCGCCGGCCCGCGATCGAAGCGCGTCGCGCAGCGCCTCGCCGTGGTGCGCCGGGACCGATCCATCGTTGCCGCCCTGCACGACGAGGGTGCGCTGCGTCATGCTTCGTGCGAGCTCGAGCGGGTCCGTGGCGTCCACGTCGCGCATGTAGCGGCGGCCTTCGTCGGGCATCGAGATCAGCGCGCCGATTCCCATGCCGGGCCCGTTCCCCAACTCGGCCGGAACGGGTTCTCCGCGCCGAATGTGGTCGATCACCCGGTCGAGACGTGCGCGCACCTCGTCGATCTGCTCAGGCTCCACCCCGAAACCGATCTGCTCGCGCATGATGCCGAGGATTCCGATGGAAGGACCCGCGAGCAGCACCGCGCCGTCGAGTGATTCGCCGTCCGCGGACACCGCGAGGCGGCTGGCGACGACCGAGCCCTCACTGTGTCCCGCGGCGATCACGCGGCGTGGGCGGATACGCTGCTCGTCGAGTGTGCGCCGCATCGCGTCGAGCATCGCCGACGCGATGATCAGGCGTCCTTCCCACGTTCGGATCGTCGCCGCGAGCTCTGCGTCGACCGGAACGCTCCCCGTTCCGGGGCCGAGCTTCGCGAAGCGGAAGACGGCGTGGCCGAGCGCGGAGAGTTTACGCGCGAGATGGGCGTAGACGTGGGGGAAGGAGTTCCACGCCGGATAGTCGCCATTGACGTCGCTGAAGAGCGACCCGGGAATCAGAAGGACGGCGCTCTCGACCTCTTGCTCGAGAGGAGTCGGCAGCGTGAGAGCGGTCGGGATCTCCCAGCCGCTGACGCGAACAGACGAGAGATGCTCGGAATAAGGAGGCATGCTCGCAGCGTAAAGGGTCACGCGGCGTGAGGTGCAAGGGCGGAGACCGCACGGCGAAGGAGCCGAAGGGCGAAGATGCCGAAGGGCGAAGATGCCGAAGGGCGAAGATGCCTCAACACCGACTAAACACGCTAGCCGCCTCGAACCACCCGTTCCAAGATCGGAACCGCTTTCGCGAGCGCCGAGCGTTCCTTTGCCGGAAGCTCGCGGAGGGAAGCGGCGAGCGAGGCGACGCGGCGGCGGCGCCCGTCATAGAGGAGTTTGACGCCCTTCGCCGTCGCCTCGACTCGCGAGATGCGGCGGTCGACGGGATCGGGGACGCGATCGACCAGACCGGCGGCCTCGAGTTTGTCGACGAGCCGTGTGATGGTCGGTGGGCGCACCTGCTCGGCGCTGGCCAGCGCGCCGAGCGTGACGGGGCCGGCGAAGACGATCACCGAGAGCGCGGAGAGCTGCGGCGCGGGCAGGCCCGAGGCGTCGTCCTCGCGGCGAAGGCGGCGGAGGAGGTGGATCGCCGACGAGTGGAGGCGGTCGGCGAGGTCGTGCGTCGCGGCGGGGGAGGAGCCGGCCGGCCGGGGGTGGGCGCCGGATGGGCCGGACGAGAGGCGGGACGAAGACACCTTGTATTTAGCTCGGCTAAGTATTATGCTGGGTCGTTAGCTGAACTAACTAATCGCCCGAGCCGGCGGCCGGCAAGCCCGCGCGGCGCTCAACCGGAGGGTTCGCCCATGCCCAACCTCGCCAAGTCTCGCATCGGCCAAATCGCCGTCGTCTGCAAGGACGTCGCGCGGGCGTCGGCCTTCTACCGCGACGTGCTCGGTCTCCCCCACCTGTTCGACGCAGGGCCGAACCTGTCGTTCTTCAATTGCGGTGGGACGCGGCTCATGCTGACCACCGCGGAGCGGCCGCAAGACGACCACCTCAGCTCGATTCTCTACTACTTCGTCGAGAACATCGAGGGCGTGCAAAGTGAGCTGGCGAGCAAGGGCGTGCACTTCACCAACGCGCCGCACCTGATCGCGAAGATGCCGGACCACGACCTGTGGCTCTGTGAGTTCAACGACTCCGAAGGCAATGCGCTGGCGCTGATGGAAGAAAAGCGATAGGCGCGTCGCTCACTTCCCGGCCAGACAGATCCCTACTCGGAAAGGCGGCAACCCGGCATCCTCTCGCCGGAGATCCGCGTGCGCCGAGTCTTCCATCGGCGATAGCTCGACTTTTCCACCGGCACCGATGCGGAATTGAGTGCCGTAGATCTGCTTTCGTCCCCAGACGAGACGCAGGTGGTCTTCGAACGTCGCGACGTCGGCGGCGGGAGACTCGACCGGGCCTGCCTCCATCATTCGGTGCAGCACATTGCGCGCGAGTCCGGTGTCGCTCTGCGAGAGCAGATACACCGCATGCACGCCGGCCGCGCCGACGACGCTGCGTGTCGGCCACTTCGAGCCGCGCTGCGCGGCGAGCGCCTTGAGACGCTCCGTCATCGCCGCGGCGCCGGAGCCGAGGGCCGGTTCCCTGCCCTCGACCTGAACGCCGAGTTGCACCGGCGCGGTCAACGAGGCGCCGAGCCCCGCGGCTTGTAGCAGCGCCGTGCGCAGCGTGTCGTCGCTCCAGTCGTGCTTCGAGTCGTCGAAGAACTCGGCCTGACGCTTGACCCACGCGTCGGTTGGTTTCCAGTCGCACTTGGCGGCCGGCTTGGATTGCGCGTTCGCGACGAGCGGAGCGGCGGCGAGCGCGACGAGTGGCAGCAGACGATTCATTTGGCCGTCGGCGTAACGGTGAAGTCGTCGAACTCGATCATGCTGTCCGTCTTCGACCACACGCCGATCTTCCCCGACACGGGCGCCGACAGCGTGTAGTCGTGCATCGGCTTGTCGTCGAGCCACGATTTGAGCGACGTGCCGTGTACGCTGATCTTGAGCGTGTGCCAGGTCCCGAGCTCGAGCGGCGTGAGCGTCGGCGCGCGATTCACGAACTTCCGCACGCCGTTGTTGAACGTCCAGAGCACGACGTTGTCTTCGGTGCCGTTGTAGCGAACGGTGAGATAGTCACCGTTCGGCTTGACGTCGAAGAGAATGCCGGCGCAGCGGTCGAGCGTGCCGCCGATCATCTGAAAGCGGACGGAGATCTCGCCGTTCTCGAAGTTGTCGAGCCCCTTGTAGACGGCGATGGGATAGTACGCGAACGCCTTGATGCTCTCGATGAATTCTTCGTTGCGCGCGCCGTAGAGCTCGACGGGCCTTGTCGGCCAGCTCGCCCGCCGGCTGCCCGCGCTTCCACACCCGCCCGTCGATGAAGAGCACCTTGTGGCCGGCGTCCTGCGACATCACCCAACTGCCGACCATCGGCGCGAACGACGCGGGCTCCTTCCCCACCGTCTCGTTCGCGAAGCTCACACGCTTCGTCGCCGACGCGTCCGTCGGCGCCTGCGCCGGCAACACGCCGGCAACCAAGAGCAATCCGCCAATCGAGATTCGCTTTCGCATTCCCCGCCCCCGTCGAGAACCTGTCACGTCGTCACTCACTCGAAAACCCACCCTCAACCAACGACGGCCGTCGCGAGCCCGCGCTGGCCGCGCCCCTTCGACGCGGTCGCCCACCACCACGCCAGCGCCACCAGCACCGGCCACGCGACGAAGAATATCCACGGCGCCGCCGCCACCCGCTTCGCAAGTGGGTATCCGCGATACGCGGGTTCCTCCGCCGCCGTTGGCGGCGCGACTCCCGCGAGCCTGTACACCGTTTCGAGTACGATCGGTTCCGTGCTCGAACGGTTCATCTCCTTTTTTCCTCCAAGCCCGTACCACACCTCGCCATAGTGGCTGTTCGATCCCTCGAACAAACCGCTCCGGCTTTGCGCCGCGTACACGACACTCACCGACTTCATCGTGCGGCGGAGCTTCGCCAGCACTCCGCGATCGAGATCGGTGAGGCGCGGATCCTCGGCGGCGAGGTAGACCGTGACCTCGAGCGGCGCGTCGATGCGACGCAACGCGGCTTCGTCGGCCCGCGAGAACGAATTGCGGCGATCCTCGCTCACGTCGCGGTCCGCGCGAAGCTGTGCGAAGAGGACGCAGGCGAGCGTCGCGGCGATCAGCGCGGCCGCGACGCCGGCCACGCGGCGCGGCAGATGACGTCCCTCACGCAGCCACGCCGCCGCGACGCCGAGCCCCGCGAGACCGATCGTCGTCAGGATGAGAACCGTGGACACGCGCAGATCGCCGTGCTCGAACGACGCTAGCGCGGAGGTCGGCGTGTACTGCGCGATCGCGGCGATCGTCCCGCCGCGCGCCGCCGCGACGTAGTCGAGCGCCCAGGTCCCGATCGTCACGGTGAGCGCGATGATCGCCGCGCTGGCCGCGCTGGCCGCGAGCGCGCCGGCCGCCGCCCCGATGCCGATCGCGAGAACGCCGCGCAGCAGGTAGCCGAGTACGACCGTCCACGTCTCCGGCGCGTACAGATGGCCGCCGATCGCCATCCACGCCGCGAGCGCCACGCCGCCGGCGAGCAACGAGACGCCCCACGCGACGAGCAGCACGATGCCCTTCGCCAGGATCGACGCGCCAAATCGAGTCGGCGCCTGAAGCATCAACGCCAGCGCGCCGCTCTGCTTTTCCACCGCGACGAGTCGAATCACCACGAACGGGAACAGGAGCGTCGCCGCGAGGTCGTAGGCGCCGAGCGTGGGAACGACGATTCCCTCGAGAGGACTCAACCCCTGCGAGAGCGCCGACGGGCCGCCGCCGATGCCGCTCGCCTCGGCGTAGAGCTCGGAGGCGGACATGATCGCGTGCCCGACCAGCGCGCCGGTCACGATGAGCAGCAGCCAGAACGCGCGCGACGCCGCGAGCTCGCGAAACTCCTTGTCGAGCAACCAGCGCCACTCGCTACGTGAGGGCAAGGAACACCTCCTCGAGCCCCGCTCGCTCGGCCCCCGCCGCCGCGAGACCGGCGCGCGCGCGCAGCTCGTCGAGCGTTCCTTCTCCCGCGACGCGCCCGGCGCTCAACAGCACGAAACGGTCGCACACGCGCTCCGCGTCGCCCAACTGGTGGATCGACAGGAAGAGCGTGCGATGCTTCGCGTGCGCGCGCAGGACCGCCATCACATCGCGTGTCTGTCTGAGATCGAGCCCGTCGAAGGGCTCGTCGAGCATGAGCAGCGGGTGCGGCGTCAGCAGGCCGATCGCCAGCACGACGCGCCGATGTTCGCCCTTGGACAGCTCGCGAAGTCGCGCGCCGGCGAGCGGCGCGAGTCCGAGCGAAGACGACACGGCGTCGACCGAGTCACGCGACGCGCCGTGCACGCCCGCGATGAAGCGCAGCGTCCAGGCGACCGACTGGTCGGCCCAAGGGCGAACACCGTCGGGGACGAAAAAGAGAAGTCGCTTGCGATCGTCGGGCGAGACGCGCGTCGCGTCACGCTCCACGTTGCCGAGCGTGGCGGGCGCGATGCCGGCCAAGCACTGAAAGAGCGTCGTCTTGCCGGAGCCGTTCGGCCCGATCAGCCCCAGGATCTCTCCGCGGCGAATCGAGAAGCTGGCGCCGCGAAGCGCCCAAAAATCGCCGAAGCGCTTCGAGAGGTTGTCGACCGTGATGACGTCGAACGCGCCGGCTCCCGCTCGCGGTTCGGCGAATTGGACCGGGGCGGGCGCGGATGACATGGCCGCGAATTCTCGCCCGCGACGCGGCGCCGTGCAATGGCGCCATGCGAAATCGATGTTCATCGGCGGCGCACTGGCCGTGCCGCGTGTCAGGAGCGTAAGCTTCGCTGTCATGCGGATTCTCCTGGCCGAGGACGACCGGCAACTCCGACTCTCGATCGCGCGCGGTCTTCGCGAGGCGTCGTACGCCGTCGACCAGGCGGGGACGGGGATCCAGGCGCTCTCGCTCGCGACGGCGAATCAGTACGACGCGCTGATCCTGGACGTGCTGCTGCCGGGAAAGAGCGGCGTCGACGTCTGCTCCGAGCTTCGCGGCGGTGGAAATGCCGTCCCCATTCTCATCCTCACGGCGCTGGACGGAGTGGACAGCCGCATCGAGGGACTCGACGCGGGCGCCGACGACTACCTCACCAAACCGTTCGACTTCGGCGAGCTCCTCGCCCGTTTGCGCGCCCTGACTCGCCGTCGCGGCCCGGTCGCCTCGGCCACGGTCGAGGTGGGCGATCTCGTGATCGACACGCTCCGGCGGAGCGTTCACCGAAATCAGCGCGAGATCGCGCTCACGGGAAAGGAATTCGCGTTCTTGCTCCACCTGGCGCGCAACGCGGGCCGAGTGATCGACCGCGCCGAGTTGATGGAGCACGTCTGGGACGACGCGCAGAACACGTACTCGAACATCATCGACGTCTACGCGAGCCGTTTGCGCCGAAAGATCGACGACGGCGAGAAGGTCGCGCTGTTCAAGACGATTCGCGGAACGGGATTCATGCTGGATGCGCCGGCGCCCTCGCGACAAGCGGCGCCGATCGCGTCGGGTCGCGCCAGATCGTCGCGCGAACACGGCTAGCGACCGAGCGAGATCGTGGCCTTCTCGCCCTGGCCCTCGACACTTCGCGCGCGTCTCACGCTTTGGTACACGGCGCTCCTGGGCGTGCCCCTCATCGCGCTCGCGTTGGGGTTCTACCTGCTGTTCGCGCGGATGCTGCACAACCGGACGGATCAATTCATTGGTGATGCGCTCACCGCGTTCTCTCGGGAGCTGGTCGCCGAGCGACGCGCGGCCCTGTCGCCGCTCGCCGCGATTCGGACTACGGTGAGCGAGGTTCGATTCCACGATCTGCGCATCGCGGTGCTCGACAGCACCGGCGCGGTCGTCGCCGCCTCGCCGGAAACCGAGATCGATTTGAGCGAGGATGCGGACCGCGGCGCCGACGGTGTGCGGCGCGATGTGCTGAGCGAACGCGTGGCCGACGCGATTCGCGCTCGCGCCGGAAACGAGCCGGTGTCGGCCACCGTCACGACGCCGCACGGCGACTATCTGGCGAGCGGCCGGACGCTCACGATCGGTGGCGACCGGTTCGTGCTGACCGGCGCTTACTCGTTGCGCGACACGCAGGCGGTGCTCGATCGCGTGCGCGAGATTCTCATTCTCGCGGTGCCGCTTCTCCTGGTTGGCGCGATCACCGGCGGGTATTTCCTCGCGACGAGGAATCTCGTGCCGCTTTCGGCGATGGCGGCGCGCGCCGCGGAGATCAGCGCGGCGAACCTGCAGGATCGTCTGCCCGTCGCGGGCGGCGAGGAGCTCGCCGGGCTGGCGCGCGTCGTGAACGGCCTCCTCGATCGCCTCGAGGCGTCGTTCGTCCAGCAGCAGCGCTTCATGGCCGACGCGTCGCACGAGCTGCGCACGCCCGCGGCCATCGTGCGCACCGAGGCCGACGTCACGCTGGCCCAGCCGAGACGACCGGAGGCGGACTATCGCGCATCGCTCGGCGTGGTGCAGGGCGCCGCGCGCCGAATGACGCGCATCGTCGAGGATCTCCTTCTGCTCGCGCGCGCCGACACGGGGGTCGCGATCGAGCACCGCGAACACGTCTATCTCGAGGAGATCGTCCACGACGTCGCTCGCGGCGTGCGAATGCTCGCCGAGAGCCGGCGCGTGCGGGTGGAGGTGGGGACCGTCGTCGACGCGCCCGTCTATGCGGACGCCGACCTAGTGGGTCGGCTTCTCCTCAACCTGTTGGACAACGCGATCAAACACTCGCCCGAGGGGAGCGCGGTCCGCGTCGAGATGGCGCGGACGGACGGCGCGTGCAGCGTGCGCGTCGTGGACGCGGGAAGCGGCATACCGGCCGGCGCGCAGTCGCGGGTGTTCGAACGGTTCTTTCGCGCCGACGAGTCGCGGTCGACCGGTGACCAGCGGGCCGCGGCGGACTCCGAGTTCTCCGCGACGAGCGGCGCCGGACTGGGACTGGCGATCGCGCGTCGCATCGCGGAGCTCCACGCGGGCCGCCTCGAGCTCGTCGAATCGCGCCCCGGGTACACGGAATTTCGGCTCACGCTGCCGCTCGATGCGACGGCGCCTGTGGAAGGTTGACCCACCCTTGCCGGGCTCTTTCCCGGGGCCTAGAATGGCGTTCATGAATTATTCATGATTCGCCCTCTGTCCCAGCAACGAGAAACCGCATGCTCAGCAGATTTGCGAAGAAGGTCTGGTTCCGCACGGCATTCATCTCGGCGGCGACGGTCGCACTCGGAGGATCGAGTCTCGCCGCCCAAGGCACGATTCGCGGAACCGTCAGCCGCGCCGACACGCACTCGCCGATCTCCGGCGCCAGTGTGAGCATCGCCAACCCTCAGCGCGTCGCGACGACCGACCCCAAAGGCGTGTACGTCCTGCGCGACCTGCCCGCCGGCACATACATCGTCACCACGACGGCCATCGGGCGGGCGCCGGATAGCGGCTCGGTAGTCGTCCCGTCGAGCGGCACGGTCTCGCACGAGGTATCGCTCAAGGAAGGCTCGCTCCTGCTCTCGAGCGTGATCGTTTCGGCCACGAAAACAGCGGTCGAGGCGAGCAAGGTCACCACGACGGTGAACGTGCTCACGCCGGAACAGGTGCGTCAGTCGCCGGCGCGCGAGAGCCAGGACATGTTGCGAGAGATTCCGGCGGTCGAGCTTCCGCGCACGAGCAGTCTCGTGGGCGGCACGGCGCAGATCGTCTCGATCCGCGGCGTGGATGAAGGACGGACGGCTGTTCTCTTCGATGGGATTCCGGTGAACGATGCGTGGGGTGAGTGGATCGACTGGGGTCGCGTGCCGAAGGGAATGGTCGATCACGTCGAGGTGCTCGAGGGCGGAACGTCGAACCTGTACGGCAACGGCGCGATGGGCGGCGTGATCTCGTTCTTCGGCCGGCCGATGTCGCCGGGATCGATGGACCTTCAGGTGGACGGCGGCAGCCGTTCCGGACGGCATGCGTTCGCCGCAGCCGGCGTCCCGCTCGCGTCGGGATTCAGCGTCGACGCCAATGGCGATTATCAGGAAGGCGGCGGCTACAAGCTCATCGGCCAGAACGGTGCGATCGGCCCGGTCGACGTCGCCTCGACGTCGATCACCCGCAACGCGTACGCGCGGCTGAACTATTCGCCGTCTTCGACGTGGAGCGCGTTTGCCACCGGGCATTTCTTCGGCGATTCGCGCGGGCTCGGCACGCCGTTGAGCGCGGGCAATCGCGACCAGCGCGACGTCGATTTTGGTCTCAACGGACAAGGCGTCGGCGGCGGCACGTTGGCCATTCGCGGCTGGGACGGTCGGCAGATCGAGAACCAGCGTGCGACGGCGATTCGCTCGGCGACGCTGCGCAACGCCGAAGATTCGAGCGCGAACGCGCAGATCCCGAGCCATGATTGGGGTGCGTCGGCGCTGTGGACGCGCACGGGAGTGGCCGGCCTCGAGTCGTTCAGCGCGGGCGCCGACTATCGCCACTACCAGGGCGACTACAACGAGACCGACTACAACACGACGGGGTGCCCCGCTGGCACGTGCGGCACGATCGCGCGCCAGATCTCGTCCGGCGGCAACCAGAGTCTGAGCGGCGCGTTTCTTCAGGCGATCGCGGCGCCGTTCTCACCGCTCCGCATCGAGCTGAGCGGACGCGTCGACCAGTGGAACAATGACGACGGACACTCGTTCCTCACCGGCGGCACGCAGACGACGTATCAGGACCGGTCGAAGACGGCGTTCTCGCCGCGGCTCGGCGCGCGTTACCAGGTCGTGTCGTCGTTCTCATTGCACGCGGCGGTCTACAAGGCGTTCCGCGCTCCCAACCTCGCCGAGCTCTATCGAAAGCAGGTGTCGGCGACGTCGATCACCGTGCCGAATCCGGACCTCAGCGCCGAGACGGCGCTCGGGCGCGAAGTCGGCTTCGACTGGCAGCCGGTCGACTGGATTCAGGCGAAGGGCACGTACTACGTCGCCGAGTACAACGACTTCAACGTCCCGGTGACGCTGACGGCCAACAAGCCGGCCGAGTGCGGCACGATCGCCACCTGCCGGATCCGGCAGAACGTGAACGCGGAGCGGAGCCAGGGCGGCGAGGCGTACATCGCGCTGCGTCCGATCCACGAGCTCTATGTGAGCGGTGGGGTCAGCTACGACGACGACCGCCAGCAGAGCGGATTGCCCGCGACCGCGACCGACGCGACGAAGCCGCACATCAACCGCGTGCCGTCGCCGCGGCAGACGATCCGCGCGACGTACAGCTCGAGCCAAGCGGGCGACTGGACGTTGATGTGGCGCCACGAAGGACGCACGACGACGCTCGGCGGCATCGGACTCGCACCGTTCACCGTGGTGGACGCCAACGTTCAGCGTGAGCTAGTCCCCGGCCTGCGCGGCTTCGTCTCCGTCGAGAACATCGGTGACGTGAAGTACCAGGTGAACATCGGGGGTGCCGGGACGGCGGCGAATCCGTTCGTGTATTCGATCGGGTTGCCGAGGACCGTTCGGGCCGGCATCGAGGCGTTCCGCTGGTAACGGCGGGGAACGACCGCGGCTGAGAGCGTCAGGCTTTAGCTGGGACCCTGCGCCAACTAGGTGCAGGGTCCTTCGCTTTTCGGTGGGCTCCGTAGTGGCGAGGTCGGCTACGGGTACGGCGACCAAATCTCAACGCAGATCCCGCAGAAAAAAAAACAATCCCGCAGATGACCATTGAGGAAACACACTCGTAGTTCATCTGCGGGATTGCCGTTCAGAATCTGCGGCATCTGCGTTGAATTTTTCTTGCCCTAACTCGAACCTGACGGGGCGGCACGAAGCGCAGCCTCACTCCTTGGCCAGCTCCAGAGAACTGCGTCAGCGCCCGATGCGTCAGCCCCCACACCACGAACTGACCGTACCGGAACACTTCCACCTCCTTCGAACCCACACCGCGAATCGGCACCGAGGCTCGGCCCCATGACGGGCCGTGGAGGAACGCCGAGAGCGGAACCCAGAACGCTTCGGCGACTTCGTCGCTCGGTATGGTCACGGCGTCGCGGCTGACGATCGCGACGAAAGGGCGGATGACGAGTGGCGGAAGCGCCGGCGTACGCGGCGCGACGTCGTCGAGTGCGCCGAGGATGCGGCCGTCGCGCGCGAGGTCGACCCCGGTTTCCTCGAGGGTCTCGCGCGTCGCGGTGTACGCGAGATCGATGTCGCCGGGATCCATCCGGCCGCCGGGGCACGCGATGTGGCCGCTCCACGGATCGCCCTCGAACTCGGCGCGCCGGATCATGAGGAGCTCCGGTTCGCCGTCCGCGGATGGACGGAGCGTCAGCGCGATGGCCGCGTAGCGCTCGTTGCCGGTCGCTTGCACCGCCAAGGGTGTACGCTCCGCGATACGGCGGGCGATGCGCGCGACGTCAGGACGTTCGAGAAAGTCGTCCAGCGACGGCACCAGTCATTCCACCTCGCCGCCGGCGTCGGCCCAGCCGCGAATGCCCCCGGACATCGACGCAACGGTCGAGTAGCCCATGGTCTGGAGCGTATCCGCCGCGAACACCGAGCGGTTGCCCGACGCGCAGTAGAGCACGACGTTGGCGTCGCGCGGGACCTGTGCTTCGACGCGGCTCTCGAGATGGCTGCGCGGGACGTGAACGGAGCCGGGAATCTTGGCGGCGTTCACCTCCTGAATTTCTCGAATATCCACGAGCACGACGCTCTCGCCGCGATTCTGCAGGTCGAGCACCTGGCGCGGCGTGACCTCGCGGATGCGCGCCTTCGCTTCGGCCATGAGCTGCGGATACGTCTTCATCGTCGTCCCGCCTATCGTTCGACTATTATGGTTCGTTGATCCGCGTCGAGCACGGCCGTCGCGCCAAGCGGAAGCGTGAATTGATCGGCGACGTGACCGAACGGCGCGTTGGCGATGCACGGCACCCGGCAGCGGTCGGCGACCTCCTGCAATATGCGCTCGAGGGGTAGCGACTGTTCGGCACCGGTCGTGTCCGGCGGGATTTCAGTGAACCGTCCGAAGACGATTCCGGCGCATTTCGACAGCGCGCCCGACAGCGCGAGTTGCATCAGCATGCGATCGATGCGATAGACCGCCTCGTTCACGTCCTCGAGCACGAGGATCGCGCCGTCGAGATTCACCGCGTATGGCGTTCCGGCGAGCGACGCGACGAGCGCCAGGTTTCCGCCGGCCAGCCGGCCCCGCGCACAACCGGCGCGCACCGTGACGGCGTCGTCGTGTCGCACGACGTACGGCGTCTCGCCCGACGACACCGCCGCGCGCAGCGAGTCGCGCGTCAGGCTCGTGAGCTCGGCCCGCGCCGTTGGACCGTGATACGTGACGAGATCCGCGCGAGCACCGATCGCCGAGTGCAGCGCGGTGATGTCCGAGTAGCCGATCAGCGCCTTCGGCTTCCACCGCCACACGTCGTAGTCGATCGCATCGAGCAATCGCATCGCGCCGTAGCCGCCGCGAATGCACCATACGCCGTCGATCGAGTCGTCGGCAGCGGCGGCGGCGAAGTCGGCCAAACGATTCGCGTCGCTGCCGGCGAAATATCCGTCGCGCTCGAGCACGTGGGCGCCGGGCACCGGTTCCCAACCGAGAGTGCGAGTGTTCTCGACGGCGCGCTCGAGATCGGCGGCGCCGCGCAGCGGACCCGAGGGTGCGACGAGCGCGACGCGCGCGCCGGCGCCGAGAAGTGGCGGAAAACGCATCGCACGGACGTACGCATGCACGGGCGAACTCGTCAACTCGCGGACGGTCTCGTCATTCGTTGTCTTTGGTCGTACGTGGCACCGATGGTGCGTGACTGAGGTCACCCGCCGGGCGCATCCGTGCCCGGCATGGACTTCAAGATCGGAGGAAGGACTATGGCGGACCGCGAAAACGACCGCAGTAATCTTGGCGACAAGGATCCGACCAATCCGAGCAACCCGAGTAAGTCAGGAAGCCCAGGGAGTTCGGGCGGCACGAGCAACCCGAATCCATCGGGCGGCTCGAAGCCTGGCGGCGGAATGAGTGGAACGCCGGGCAGCGGAAGCAGCGGCGGTGGAATGGGTGGTTCAGGCTCCGGCGGTTCACAGCCGGCCAAGAATCCGCAGCAGGGAACCGGCGGCGGGACGGGCGGCTCGACGCAGAAGCCGGGCACCGGAAACCCCGGCACGGGGAACCCGAGCAACAGGTAGGTTGGCGTACTGACTGGATCCTCTGTCCGGTCCTTGCGGGCCGCGAGCGGTCGCCACCGCTCGCGGCCCTCTTCATTGTCCGCCTTCCAACCGGTTCGTCGTGCGAAGTGCGCGGCGGTATGTTCTGCGCGTGTCCCTCTCTACGCGTGTCCTCCTGGCGCTCGGCGCCGGAATCGCGGCAGGCATCGCGCTCAGTCTCGTCGACGCCGGCGTGTCGCGCGCGATCGTCGCCGTTGTCGAGCCGTTCGGAACTCTGTTCGTGAACGCGATTCGCATGACGGTCGTGCCGCTCGTCGTGTCGAGCCTCATCGTGGGCGTCGCGTCGACTGAGGACCGCGCGATGCTCGCGCGCGTCGGCGGTCGCGGGATTCTCGTGTTCGTACTGCTGCTCACGCTCTCGGGCGGGCTCGCCGCGCTCGTGACGCCGCCGCTGATGTCGAACCTTCAGCTCGATCCGGCGGCGGTGGCGCAGGTGCGCGCGGCGTCGCCCTCGGCGAGCAGCATCGCGGCGGGCGCGGCGTCGATTCAGGGGCCGGCCGCGTGGCTCGTGTCGCTGGTGCCGTCGAACGCGATCGCCGCCGCCGCGGACGGCGCGATGCTGCCGCTGATCGTCTTTGCACTCGCGCTCGGTCTCGCGCTCGGCGCCGTGGAGTCAACCGCGCGCAACGAGGTCGTGCTGTTCTTTCGCGCGATCACCGAGTCGATGCTGACGCTCGTGCGATGGCTGCTCGTCGTCGCGCCGCTCGGCGTCTTCGCGCTGGCGCTGCCGCTCGTCGCGCGCCTGGGGCTCGCCGCGGTCGGCGCGCTGGCCGTGTACGTGATCCTCGTGTCGGCGGCGGCGGTCGGACTGATCGTCTTCGTGCTGGTACCGGCGGCCACACTGGTCGGCCGCGTCCCCGCGCGAGAGTTCATCCGCGCCGCGCTGCCGGCGCAGGTGGTCGCGTTCTCGTCGCGGTCGTCGCTCGCCGCGCTCCCCGCGATGATCGACTCGGCGCGGACGCGGCTCGGGATGTCCGACGAGATCACCGGGTTCTTCCTGCCGTTCGCGACGGCGATGTTCCGCATCGCCGCACCATTCAGCATGACGGCGGGCGCGGTGTTCGTCGCGCGCCTCTACGGCATCACGATGTCGCCCGCGCAGCTCGGCACCGTTCTGGTGACGGCGGTGCTGACGAGCTTCAGCGCCCCGGGAATTCCCGGTGGCTCGATCATCGTCATGGTTCCCGTGTTGACCAGCGTCGGGCTCCCCATCGAGGGACTCGGCATCCTGCTCGGCGTCGACACGATTCCCGACATCTTTCGCACGACGGCGAACGTGACCGGGCAGCTCACCGCGGCGACGATCGTCGCGCGGCGCGCGGTGCCCGCGCGCGAGGCCGCGCTGGCGTCTTGAGCGCGTTCACGACCGGCCTGCTCTGGTCGCTGCCGTGGATCGTCCCGCCGATCGCGGTGATCGTCCGCTCGCTCAAATCGCGCTCGCTCGACGACACGCCGGCGGACGTCGGCCCTCACGGGCCGCTCGTCTCGGTGATCATTCCCGCGCGCAACGAAGCGCGCAACATCGAACGGTGCGTCCGCTCCGTGCTCTCGACGACCTACCCGAACCTCGAGGTCATCGTCGTCGACGACCACTCGAGCGACGGCACCGGCGACATCGCCCGGCGCGTCGCGGCGAGCGACGCGCGCCTCGCGGTGATTCCCGCGCCCGACCTGCCGCCCGGCTGGTTCGGCAAGCAGTGGGCGTGCGCGAGCGGCGCGCTCGTGGCGAGCGGCTCCCTGCTCTGCTTTACAGACGCCGACACGACGCACGCGCCGGATCTGCTTCCGCGGTCGGTCAACGAGATGCGAGCGCGCCACGTCGACCTGCTCACCGTCGCCGGCGCGCAGGAGATGCACGGATTCTGGGAAAGAATCATCCAGCCGCAGCTCTTCGCGCTCCTCTCGGTGCGCTACGGCGGCACTGAACATGTGAGCCGGGCGAAGCGTCCGACCGACGCGATCGCGAACGGCCAGTTCATTCTGGTGCGGCGTGGCACGTACGCCGCGATGGGAGGACACGCGCTCGTTCGCGATCTCGTCGCTGAAGACATGGCGATGGCACAAGAATGGGTGCGCGCCGGGCGGCACATCGCTCTGGTCATGGGACGCGACCAGCTCTCCACACACATGTATTCCGGCTATCGGGAAGCCGTATCCGGCTGGCGCAAGAACATCTACGCCAGCGGTCGTCACGCGGCACTCGGCGGCCGGCTCGGGCGCGCGCTGTATCCGGTCGTTCTGCCGCTGATACCGATTTCGGCGCTCGTGCCTCCGATCGTTCTCCTGCTGTGCGCCATCGGCATCCTTTCCGGCGCGTGGCTCGTCTGGTCGGCGATCGTGTACGTGGCAAGCGTGGGGTATTGGGCCTTGCTGTACCTGTGGTTCGGCCAGCCGTTGTGGTATGCGCTACTCTATCCGCTCGGCTCTCTCGTACTGCTGATCATCGCGGGAGGCGCGCTGCGTCGCGGGCGTCGAGTGGAGTGGAAGGCGCGGGAGTACGTCGCGCGCTGACGCCGCAATCGAATTGAGGAGGTCCGCAATGGCATGATCGCGGAGCCGCGCACGTCGACTGCTAGTGTCGGCGCGTGCCCGTCGCGTCGCTCCACGCCGCCGCCGAGTTGCTCGCCTCGGCCGACTCCACGACGGGACTCGCGGCGATCGCGCGTTCGATTGGTTGCGACGGCGATCCCGCGCCACTCGACCTGGAAACCCGGCGCGCGCTCGGACTCGACGACGCCGTTCTCGACGCAAGCGTAGCTACGGGGCGCGGGGCGTTACGCGCGCTCCTGCTCACGGTGCGCGACGACGCTTCGATCCGCGAGGTGCTTCCCCGCTACGCCGGACGCCTCGCCACTCGCGCCGCGCACGCGTTGTGGGTGATCGTCGCGCTTCAACGCTCGCGCGGCGAAGTGGCCATCGCGGCATGGTCGGCCGACCGGCGGCCGCCGCGAGTTGCCGCCGTCGTCGTCGACCGCCGCCACCCGGTGGACAGCGACGCGGAGACGCTCCGCGCGCTGTCGGTCGCCGGCGGCGAACGAGACGTGCTCACGCACATGCGCTGGGTCGAGATCCTTGGGCGCGATTCGCTCACGGCGCGCTTCTATCGCGCACTGGAGCGGGCGGTGTCGGCGCTCGCGAGCTCGTCGGGCGTGGGGACGCAGTCGCAGCGGCACGAGGCGGCGCTGCTCGACGCGTCGCGGCTCGTTTTCCTCGCGTTCCTCGAGGCAAAGGGCTGGCTGGACGGCGATCGCGGCTTCCTCGTCCGCCACTTCGATCGATGCGTGGCGAACGGCGGACGCTTTCGCGATCGCGTGCTCCGTCCGCTCTTCTTTGGAACGCTCAACACGCCGTTCACGCGCCGAGCCAGAATCGCGCGCGCGTTCGGCCGCGTGCCGTTTCTGAACGGCGGTCTCTTCGCGAGAACTTCGGTCGAGCGCGCGCTCCGCGGCCTCTCCTTTTCCGATGACGCGTACGGCGCTCTGCTCTTCGACGTCTTCGGCCAATACCGCTTCACGGCGCGCGAAGAAACGACCACGTGGACGGAGGCGGCCGTCGATCCCGAGATGCTCGGCCGAGCGTTCGAGTCGCTCATGGGTCCCGCGGACCGTCGGCGTACCGGCGCGTTCTTCACTCCCTTCTCGCTCGTAGAACGCGTCTCGACGTCGGCGCTCGCGGCCGCGTTGCAAGACGACGGCGCGCGGGCGCTCGCCGGAGAGCCGCTCCCGGCGGCCCGCGCCCGCACACTCCTCGAGGCTGTCGAGCGGCTCACCGTGCTCGACCCGGCATGCGGATCGGGGGCCTTCCTCGTGCACGCGCTCGAGCGGGTCGCGTCGCTGCGGGCGACGCTTGGCGACGGCCGCGACCTCAGCACGATCCGTCGCGACGTCCTGACGCGCTCGATCTTCGGCGTGGACGTCAACCCGACCGCGGTCTGGCTGTGCGAGCTTCGGCTCTGGTTGTCGGTGGTGATCGAGAGCGAGGTGGACGATCCGCTCGCCGTGACGCCGCTTCCGAATCTCGACCGAAACGTTCGCACGGGCGACGCGCTCTCCGGCCGAGCGTTCGGGTCGCCCGAGATCGTTCGTCGCGACGGCAAACAACTGCGCGGGCTTCGCGAGCGCTACGCTCGCGCGACGGGACGTCGCAAGGCGACCTGCCTGCGCCGGCTCGAGCGCGCCGAGCGCGCATATGCCGTCGCGGCGATCGGCGACGAGCTGCGCGCCGTCACGGCCAAACGCCGCGACGTACTCGTCGCGCGACGGGGGCGCGACTTGTTCGGCGATCGCATACCAGCCGTCTCGGGACGAGCGAGATACGGCAGCCGAGTTGCGCTCGACGGCCCGGTCGCTTCGCGCGCTTCGCCGGCGAATCCTCGACGGCGCCGCGCTTCCGTTCGGCTTCTCGACGCATTTTCCCGACGTCGCGGCCCGTGGCGGATTTGGCGTCCTCGTCGGCAATCCGCCGTGGGTGCGCGCTCACCGGATTCCGGAGGCGCAGCGAAAAGCCTATCGACGCGACTACGCGGTTGCGCGAGCGGCGGCCTGGGAGCCCGGCGCGAGCGCCGCGGGCGCCGGACGCGGATTCGCGGCACAGGTCGATGTCGCGGCGTTGTTCGTCGAACGTTCGCTCGAGCTTCTGGCTCCCGGCGGAACGATGGCGCTTCTGCTCCCCGTGAAGCTGTGGAAGTCGCTCGCCGGCGGAGGCGTGCGGCGATTGCTCACGGGCCGGTCGCAGCTCGTGTGCGTCGAGGACCACGGGCGTGCGTCCGGCGTTTTCGACGCCGCCGTTTATCCGTCGTTGATCGTCGCGCGCCGCCTCGCCAATGACTCGCGCGCGTCAAGCATGCGACGGGCGCTCGTCGAAACGTCGGTACACGAGACCGCCTCGTGCGCAGTCGCCTGGCGAGTGCCCGCCGAGCAGCTTCCCTTCGACGCGAGCCGCGGCGCACCGTGGATCCTGCTGCCGCCCGAGGCGCGCCGCGGCTTCGACCGCCTGCGAGAACTTGGCCGACCGCTCGCCGAATCGGAGCTCGGGCGTCCTCGGCTCGGCGTGAAATGCGGCTGCAACGCGGCGTTCGTCGTCGAGATCCTCGGCTCCGACGACGACCTCGTCGAAGTGCTGACGATGGATCGCCGGCGCGTCACGATCGAGCGCTGCATGTTGCGCCCGCTCCTGAAGGGCGAGGCGTTGAGGCGATGGGGCGTGCCGTCATCTACCGACGCGATCATCTGGACGCACGACGCCGCCGGTCCGCTCCGCTCACTGCCGACGCGCGCGACGCGTTGGATGTCCGGCTGGCGCCGTCGGCTCGCAGCGCGCGCCGACGCCCGTCACGAGACGCGTTGGTGGTCGCTCTTTCGCACGGAGGCCGCGGCGAGCGACCGCGCTCGAGTGGTCTGGGGCGACGTGGGGCGCGAGCCGCGCGCGTCGGTGCTGCTGGCCGGTGATCCACGCGTTCCGCTCAACACGTGCTACGTCGCGCGCTGCCGCGACGCGCGCGACGCCTTCGCGTTGGCCGCGTTGCTCAACGGACCACTTGCTCGCGCATGGCTCGACTCGCTGGCAGAACCGGCGCGTGGTGGCTACCGACGGTACCTCGGCTGGACGATGTCGCTGCTTCCGGTGCCGCACGATTGGACTCGCGCGCGCGAGATCCTTGCCCCGCTCGGCGAAGCCGGCGCGAGCGGCGAGCCGTCGAGCGATCAGGAATTGCTGGACGCGTCGCTCGCCGCGTACGACGCGGACCGGCGCGAGTACGCGGCGATGGTCGCGTGGGCTGTCACGTGAGCGGCTTTCGACGCGCGTCCGCCGACGACGTTCGCAGGCTCATCGCGACCACCATCCTCGGCGACGGCACGACGGCCGCGTCGAACATGTTGGCGCGAATCACACTGCGACCGCACCAGATAGAGGCGGCCGAGCGGCTCGTAACGATGATCGAACATCACGGCGGAGCGATGCTCGCCGAACCGGCGGGCGTCGGCAAGACGTACACCGCGCTCGCCGTTGCCGTCCGATTGGGCACGACGCGCGTCGTCGTCGCGGCGCCCGCGTCGCTCCGCGAGATGTGGACCGCGGCGATGCGCGAGTGCGAGCTCGAGGCGGTTCTCCTGACGCACGAAGCGCTGAGCCGGAGAGCGGCGCCGGACGTCGAGCCGGACTTGGTCATCGTCGACGAATCGCACCGCGTTCGGAATCCGGCGACTCGACGATACGCCGCGGTGGCCACGCTCTGCGGCCGATCGCGAGTCCTGCTCGTGACCGCGACGCCGGTTCAAAACGCTCGTGGCGACCTCGCGGCGCAGCTCGCGCTGTACCTGGGCCGGGCGGCGTGGTCGCTCACCGATACGGAGATCGCAACCCACGTCGTGCGCGGTGCTCAGGATGGCGCACGGAGCGGCTCGCTCGACATGCCGCGCCTTTCCGGTCCGCACGTCGTATCGCTGACCACGGACGACGACTGCATCGACGAGTTGCTCGCATTGCCGCCGCCGATTCCGGCGAGAGATGAATCGACGGCCGCGGCGCTGCTCCTCTACGGCCTCGTCCACCAATGGACGTCGAGCCGGCGCGCGTTGGTCGCGGCGCTCGAGCGGCGCGTGGCTCGCGGCGTGGCGCTCGTGAGCGCCCTCGAGACCGGCCGGCATCCGAGCCGCGCCGAGCTGGCCGCGTGGACGTGGTCGGGCGAGGCCGTGCAGCTGGCGTTCCCCGAAATCGTCGCGAGCGTCGCCGGCTCCGCGGACGACGACGTCGCCAACCTTCTCTCCGCGGTGCGAGCGCACCAGCGCGCGGTCGAGTCGCTGCTCGAGCGCCTTCGCCGGACTGCGAACCCCGACGACGATCGTGCTGCGGCGATCCGCGAACTCCGGCGCCGACACCCGCGCGAGCGGATCATCGCGTTCTGTCACTACGCCGAAACCGTTCGTGCGCTCTGGTCGACGCTTGGCCGCGACGCCGGCGTCGCGGCGCTCACCGCGTCGGGAGCGCGTGTGGCCGGCGGGCGCGTGAGCCGCGCGTCGGTGCTGGAGCAATTCGCGCCTCGCGGCGCCGCCGGCCGCGAGACGCCGCGCGCCGAGCGGATCGACTTGCTCATCACCACCGACGTACTGAGTGAAGGGCTGAATCTCCAGGAAGCGTCGGTGGTCGTGCACCTCGACTACCCGTGGAACCCCGCACGACTCGACCAGCGCGTCGGACGCGTGCGTCGACTCGGCTCGTGCCACCACGTCGTCACCGTGTACGCGCTCGCTGCGCCGGCCTCCGCCGAACGTTTGCTGCGCATCGACGAGCGGCTGCGCGACAAGCTTCGCATCGCACAGCGGACGATCGGCGTGGCCGGGCACATTCTTCCGTCGCTCGTTCCTCTCGCCATCGAGCATCGTGGCGCCGCCGAAGCCGCGAGCGACGTGCGGGAGCGGCTTAGGTCGTGGATCGACCGCGGCCCGACGCCGGTTTCCCGCGAAGACGGCTGCGTGATACCGATTGTCGCCGCGCTCGCGAGCGACGTCGATGGCGCGATTGCGCTCGTCGTCCAATCGGGCGCCCCGCGGCTAATCGCCGACATCGACGGCGGTGTCGACGCGTCGCCAGCCGTCGTCGACGCGGCGCTCAGAGCCGCGCGCGGGTCGACTCTCGACGCGGACGACACGGCGTTCGACGCCGCGGTTCAACGGATCGACCGCTGGCTCGACGCGCGGTTCGGCGCGTCCGCCGTTGAGCTTCCGGTCATCACCGCGTCGCGCGCCCGGCGGATGGCGCTCGTTCGCGTCGCGCGAGCGTTGTCTCGCGCCCCGCGGCACCGGCGAGCGCTTCTGGCGCCGTTGGCCCACGCCGCGAGATCGGCCGCGGTCGCCCCGCTCACCGAGGGCGCCGAACGCGTCCTCGATTCGCTCGTCGCGTCCGACCTGCCCGACGAAGCGTGGCTCCGGTCCATCGCGGCCTTCGGCGAGGTTCACGCTCGACCGGAGGCCGCGCGACGCCACGACTCGGGGCGCGGTCGTCTGCTTGCGCTCCTCCTCCTCGTCGGGTCACCGGGGTGACAGGTTGCGGCGGTTCCACGCTTTGCGCCGACAGGCGTGAAGGTTGCGTCTGGGCGAGCTACCTTTGCGCCGCGGTTTCCGCTCTCTCACCTCGACGCCCGAATGCAATACACGACGCTCGGCAACACCGGCCTCACCGTCTCCCGACTGTGCCTCGGCTGCATGACCTACGGCGATCCGCGTTGGCGCACGTGGGTGCTCGACGAAGGCGAGGCGCAGCCGTTCATCAGACTCGCGCTCGACAAAGGCTTCAACTTCTTCGACACGGCCGACATGTACTCGCTCGGCATGAGCGAGGAAGTCACGGGGCGCGCGCTGCGAGCGATGGCGAATTTCGACGAGATCGTCATCGCGACGAAAGTGTTCTGGCCGATGAGCGACGCGCCGAACAGGCAAGGCCTGTCGCGCAAGCACATCGTCCAGTCGTGCGAGGGCAGCCTGCAGCGGCTCGGCGTCGAGACCATCGACCTCTATCAGATCCATCGCTTCGACCACGCCGTGCCGATCGAGGAGACGCTCGGCGCGCTCGAGCAGCTCGTCCGTCAGGGCAAGGTGCGCTACATCGGCGCCAGTTCCGGCTACGCGTGGGAGCTGATGCGCGCGCTCAGCGTCTCCGAACGAAACGGGTGGGCGCGTTTCATCTCGATGCAGCCGCAGTACAACCTGCTGTATCGCGAAGAAGAGCGAGAGATGATTCCGCTCTGCCACACCGAGGGGCTCGGGCTCATTCCGTGGTCGCCGCTCGCCCGCGGCGTGTTGACGCGTCCTCGCGCGAAGACCAAGGGCTCGACGGTTCGCTCGGACACCGACGTGCACGCCGACCGGCTGTATGCGAAGGCCGATTGGGAGATCGTCGACGTCGTCGAGAAGATCGCGAAGGCGCGCGGCATCTCGATGGCGCAGGTGGCGCTCGCCTGGGTGCTGTCCAAGCCCGACGTCACCGCGCCGATCATCGGCGCCACGCGACTCGAGCATCTCGAGGAGGCGCTCGCGGCGCTCGACGTGAAGCTGACCGCCGAAGAGATCGCCGACCTCGAGGCGCCCTACACGCCGAAGTCGGTCACCTTCTGAACAGCAAAAGGCTTCGCGGATTACTCGGATCGACGCGGAAAGAACCCGTTCAGTCCTCGAGGGCGGGCTCGTACTCCGAGTGCCCGCGCGGCCGCTCGTGTTGCTCGAGCATCCGCGCGCACGTGTTCCAGCGCAGAATCGCCTCGTCGTTGCCGGCCGGCCGCATCTTCTCGGCTTTCTCGTACCAGGTCATCGCTTCGCGAAACCATTCCGCCGCGACCTGCGATGCGCCGAGCGCTCCGCGATGCAGCTGTGCCCGCGCGCGGCGCTCGCAGATGATCCCGGAGTAGTAGAGGCGCTCGTACTCGTCGTCGAGACGCGGCACCACTTCGCGCGCGCGCCGCACGCCGCCGGCCATGTCCTCGGCGAACTGGTCGGTGATCGAGAGCAGCAGCGAGATCAGCGCTTCCTGGTTCGTCGGGTCGATCGCCAGGACGTCGAGACAGATGCTTTCCGCCGCCGACGACTCGTTGAGCAGGCGGTAGCGCTCCGCCTTCTGGAGCGCGGCGGGTATTCCTTCGCGGGTGATCGGTTTGAGATTCATGCGGGAGAGAGCGCGAATCCGGCTCGTGTCCAGTCAAAGTTACGCCTGACAACGCGGCCCGCTATCATCTGGGCTCATGACCCCGATGATGACCCCGCTCGCGCTCGCCGCTCTCGTTGGCGCGCTGATCCGCCGCCCCCTCGGCCGCGCAACAGCGACGGAGCGGCTCGCCGGAGGACAACCTGCCGCCGAATATCACGCAAATCGCCGCGTTCGGTGAACGGCCCGCGTGGTCGCCGGACGGCGGCCGAGTCGCCTTCATCGGAAAGAGCTTCGGCGATGCCTTCGAGATCGACCTGCGCACGCGTCTCGTGCGGCTCTTGTCGGGCCACTTCAAGCACGCCGGGCTGCTTCGAATCCAGTACTTGCCTAACGGCGACTACCTCATCATCGCGGCGCGCGACTTTACGGACATTCAGACGACGCGTTATCACGACGAGGAGATGTGGGTGATGAAGGCCGACGCCAAAGAGGCGCCGCGGCCGCTCGACCAAAAGATCCACGAAGGGGTCGCCATCTCTCGGACGCGGATGCGAATCGCGTGGTCGAACACCCACTGGCACTATCCGGACGCGATCGCCGATGGTGAGTCGGTGCTCTATGTCGCGGACGTCGTGGACTCGGCCGGCGCTCCGCGGCTGGCGAACAAGCACGAAGTCCTTCGCGCTCGATTGCCCGACTGTACGCTCGAAGCGCAGGACTTTCGGTCCGACGACACGCAACTCGTGTTCACCTGCTATCGCGAAAACGGCGAGAAGGCCGACGTCATGGGCGTCGATCTGCGGACCGGGGCCGTGACGACGTACCGAAAGATCACCGACGAGTACAATGAGGCTGAAGGCGTGTCGCCGGATGGCGCTTACGTGCTCGTCGAGTCCAGCCACGATCAGGGATCCGCCGAGCATCAGACGTTCCGGTACATCGACATCTGGAGGCTGATGCTCGCGCCGAACGGTCGCGACTTCGTCCGGCTGACCCACTTCGCCGATTTTGAGGGGCGCAAAGCCGCGAACCCCGTCGTCAGCCCCGATGGAAGATCGTTCGCCTTCCAGGCGGGGCGCAGTTCGGACCCGCCGGGCGTCGGCTATGGCATCTTCGTCTATCGCCTGCCCCCGGCCGATAGCCGTCGTCCATAAGACCAGCAGATGCGAGGAAATACGGCTTGTCGGCTGGCGCGCTGGCGCGCCTTCGGCCATCTCTAGGTATGCCTGCGAATCGCGACGAGCCATCGCTCGCGGATCTCTGGCGCCGCTCCGCGCGCCGAGCGACGGATGCCCAGCTCGCCGTCTGCGCGGCGTTGTTGCCGATCACCGTCGTCGCGAGCGTCGTCGTCGCGTTCACCCGTCCGGAGTGGACCCTTCGCTGGTGGCCGACTACGGCGGCGCCGCTGCTCATCGCCGCCTTCGGGATCTGGGGCATCGGCGATCGAGAGCTCGCGGCTCCTGAGGCTGTCGGCTCACCGGCGAGGTGGGGCTGGCGATCCGTGGAAGCCGCGGCGGTGATCGTCGCCATTTTGTCCGCGGTCGTGATTGTTCTCTGGTTCCTCGTGCGCGTCGTCGGAACCTGGATCAGTTAGGCACGTCGACGTCGGTTTTCATTCGGCCCGGAGCGCGACGACGGGGTCCACGCTCGCGCTGAGGCGCGCGGGGAGGAGGCTGGCTACTCCAGCTACGCTCAGGACGAAAACGGCGACGACCGCGAGCGTCGCGGTGTCCGTGGAGCTCACGCCGAACAACAGTGACGCGACCCAATGATTCGTCAGCAGGACGACGGCGAGGCCCGACGCCACTCCGACAGAACCGATGACGAGCGCACGACGAAGGACCAGAGCCGCCACGCCCGCGGGTGACGCGCCGAGCGCGAGCCGGACACCGATTTCGCGCGTCCGTTGACGCACCGATGTCGCGAGTACTCCGAACAAGCCGACGGCCGACAGGAGTACCGCGGCGGCGGCGAACACGAACAGGAGCGTCGCGTCGAGGCGAGGCTGCGCCAGGGGTCCTGACAGATACGCGTCGAACGGCGCGGCGCGAACGAGAGACATTCCCGGCGCCGTCTCGGCGAGCACGCGTCGCAGCGATGGAACGATCGACGCGGGGTCGCCGGTGGTGCTGATGGCGAGCGACGTCGGCGCGAACGGAAACGCTGATTGCGCGAGCGGGAAGTAGATGGTCGGGCGAGCGACGCGCAGATCGCGATAGCGCGTGTCAGGCACGACCCCGACGACCGTCGACATCGAGTCCGCCTTGGATCCCATCGCCAACCGGCGGCCGATCGGATTCTGCCCGGCCAATAGCTCCGCGCGGCGGATTCACTGAGCATCACGACGGGCGTGGACCCGCGCCGGTCGTCTGCAGAGAACGCTCGCCCTTGCAATACCGGAAGCCCGAATGTGGCGAAGTAGGACGGTGCCACCAGCTCCATGTTGAGCACCGGATTGTTCTTCGCCTCGCGCGCGGATTGCCCTTCGGGCCGCGGAACGCCGTCCCAGGCGATGACAGAAAATGGCGGCGCGACGACAGGAGAAACGGAGCGAACACCCGGACTCGCCGCGATCGCCGGCAACAGCCGCTCGATCGCCGCGAGCTGTTTCGGGGCTGTGTCGTAATAGCGGTAGCGAACAGACAATTCGGCGATCAACACGCGCGATGATTCGAGCGACAGGTTCGCCCGCTCGAGGTTGATCAGGCTGCGCGCGACCAGCGCCGCCGCCGACAACACGACGACGGAGAGCGCGACCTGGCCGGTCACGAGCAAGTCGGAAAGCCGCCGGAAGCGTCGGTTGTCGCCGTGGCGATGGCCGGAATGCAGAACCTCGACGACGTCGACGCCGGACGTGAGGAATGCCGGAGCCATCGCGAAGAGGAGCATCGCCCCGATCGTCACCAGCGCGCTGGACGCCAGCGCCGCTCCATCGATGTGGAGCTCGTCGATGCGTGGAAATCCCGGCGGCGCGAGCGCGACGAACACGCGAAGAGCGCCGGCGGCCACCAGCGCACCGAGCGCGCCGCCGCCGATCGCCAACAGCGACGATTCGCCGAGGAGATGGACCACCAGCCGCGCGCGGTTGGCGCCGAGCGCCGAGCGCACCGCCATTTCCTTCGCGCGTCCGACTCCACGAACCAGCAGCAGGTTGGCGACGTTGATACAGGTGATCAACAGGAGCAACCCGACCGCCGCCACGAACGCGACGATCGCCGCGCGAAGGTCGCCGACGACGAGCTCCGGCAGGCCAAGCGCTGCGCCGTGCAACATGCGCTTGGACCCGGCCGACTGAGCAAAGAACGCGCTCAGCTCGTCGGCGGCGGCACTCGACGGTCGCAGTCGGTGCCAGGCGACCCACCATGTCGATCTCCACGTTCGTCATGTCCCCACCGGGAACCGTGGCGCGCTCGGCGCTCCACACGTCGACGCCCCGAGGAAAATCGAGACCCTGCGGCATCACACCGACGATCTTGAAGTTGTAATCGTTCACCTGCGCCACGACCGAGCGGCCGATGACGTCTGGCGCCCCCCCGAACCGGTCCTGCCACGCGCGATAGCTCAGCACGATGGCAGGTGAGGCACCGACCACGTCGTCCTCGCGCCGCAGCGCCCGCCCGAGTACCGGCGTCGCCCCCAGGACGTCGAAGAAGTCGCCCGAAACGAGCGCAAAACCGTAGCGTTCCGTCGTCCCGCCCACGTCGACCGGGACGTGTATCGTGCCCGGAAAGACGAAGAGCCCGGCGCGGGCAAGCGATCGGCTGTGCGCGGCGAACTCGCGCGCGTCGGCGTACGACAGGGGCCAGTTCTGCACCTTTCGATCGCGCGATTCTCCGGAGAGCATCACCACGCGATCCTGGTCCGCGACGGGAAGGCGCCTGACGAGAAGCGTATTCGCCGCGGTAAACACCGCGGTGGCGAGGCCGATGCCGAGCGCGAGCGCCGACACAGCCGTGATCGCGAATCCGGGGGAGCGGCGTAGGCCGCGTACGGCTCTAACCATGCGAGTCACCTCAGAGCAAACGACACTCTCGTGCGACCCCGCCCCGCCGACGTGCGCTAAGGCCCTGCGCGCCGCCGCCTGCTGTAGATCTTCACCAGCTTTCCGATCGGATCGAAGAACTCGTCGACCACGCGCTCCTTGAGCGGGATGATCGCGTTGTCCGTGATCGTGATGTGCTCGGGACACACCTTGGTGCAGCATTTGGTGATGTTGCAGTAGCCGATGCCATGCTCCTTGCGCAACGCGGGCACGCGGTCGGCGACGTCGAGCGGGTGCATCTCGAGCGCCGCGGCGTACACCAGGAAGCGCGGGCCGATGAACTCGTCGTGCTTGCCGTGATCGCGCAGCACATGGCACACGTCCTGGCACAGGAAGCACTCGATGCACTTCCGGAATTCCTGCACGCGGTCGACGTCCTTCTGATCCATTCGCCACGTGCCGTCGACCGCGTCGGGCGGGCGCGGCGTGAACCGCTGGATCTTCTTCTTCACCTCGTAATTCCACGACACGTCGGTGACCAGGTCGCGCACGTGCGGAAAGGCGCGCATCGGCTCGATGGTCACCGGCTTCGTCGCGTCGAGATCCGACAGCCGCGTCATGCACATCAGCTTCGGCATCCCGTTGATCTCGGCCGAGCATGACCCACACTTGCCGGCTTTGCAGTTCCAGCGGCAGGCGAGGTCGTTGGCCTGCGATGCCTGGATCTCGTGCACGGCGTCGAGCACGACCATCCCCTCGACGACGTCCTGCTTGTACTCGACGAACTCGCCCTGCCCCTTCTCGCCGCGCCAGATCTTGAACGTGCGGACGTCGTGCTTCGCCGCCGCGTCCTGCGCCGCTTGCGCCGCGGTGAACGCGTCCTTGGGCTTGTGCTCTGTGACCGTCGGCGTGGCCATCTATTTCATCTCCTCGATCACAGCCTTGAGGTGGTCGGGCATCGGTGGGATCGTTTCGCGCGATAGTTCCATTTGGCCGTCGCGATTCTTGCGCACGATCAAGTTGAACGTCCCGTACGCCGGATCCTTGTCCGGATAGTCGTCGCGGAAATGGCCGCCGCGGCTCTCCTTCCGCTCGATCGCGCAACGCGTGATCGCCTCGGACACGGTGAGCAGGTTGTTGAGGTCGAGCGCGGTGTGCCAACCGGGGTTGTACTCGCGGTTCCCCGGTACGCGAACGGCGTCGGCGCGGCGCTTGAGATCGCCGAGCATCTTGAGCGCGAATTCCATCTGCTCCTGGGCGCGGACGATGTTCACGTTGTCCTGCATGATCTCCTGCAGCGCTTCCTGCACCTGATACGGCCCCTCTCCTCCGCCCGCGCGCTCGAACGGAGCGAGCGCCGCGCGCTCGGCGTCGGCGACTTGGTTCTTGTCGATCGAGACGGCGCCGTTCGACTTCGCGAACTTGGCCGCGTACTCGCCGGCACGCTTGCCGAATACGATCAGGTCCGACAGCGAATTGCCGCCGAGCCGATTCGCCCCGTGCAATCCGGCGCCGCACTCGCCCGCCGCGAAGAGACCCGGCACCGTGGACATCTGCGTGTCACCCTCCACGCGGATGCCGCCCATGATGTAGTGCGTCGTCGGACCGATCTCCATCGGCTCCTTCGTGATGTCGATCCCCGCGAGCTGCATGAACTGGTGGTACATGCTCGGCAGCTTGCGTTTGATGTGCTCCTCGGCACCGGGGAGTTTTTCTTTGATCCATGAAATGTCGAGGAACACCCCTCCGTGCGGCGACCCGCGACCCTCGCGAACTTCGCGCACGATCATCCGCGCCACGTGGTCGCGCGTCAGCAGCTCCGGCGGACGCCGCGAGTTCTTGTCGCCCTGCGTGTACTTCCATCCCTCTTCGGGCGTGTCGGCCGTTTGCGCCTTGTAGTTGTCCGGGATGTTCTCGAACATGAATCGCTTGCCGTCGCGATTCTTGAGGACGCCGCCTTCACCGCGTACGCCTTCCGTCACGAGAATCCCGCGCACGCTCGGCGGCCAGATCATCCCCGTCGGATGGAATTGCACGAACTCCATGTCCTGGAGCGCCGCGCCGGCGTGGTAGGCGAGCGAGTGCCCGTCGCCGGTGTACTCCCAGCTGTTCGACGTGATCTTGAACGCGCGGCCCACGCCGCCGGTCGCCAGCACGACGGCCTTCGACTTGAACACCTTGAACCGCCCGCGCTCGCGATCGTAGGCGAACGCGCCGACGACTCGCTCGCCCTCCTTGAGCAGCGTGGCGACTGTGCACTCCATGTGCACGTCCACACCCTGGTGCACACCATGATCCTGCAGCGTGCGAATCAGCTCGAGCCCCGTGCGGTCGCCGACGTGCGCGAGCCGCGGATAGCGGTGCCCTCCGAAGTTGCGCTGGAGGATCCGTCCGTCGGGCGTGCGATCGAACAGCGCGCCCCACGCCTCGAGCTCCTTCACGCGCTCCGGCGCTTCCTTCGCGTGCAGCTCGGCCATCCGCCAGTTGTTGATGTACTGCCCGCCGCGCATGGTGTCGGCGAAGTGGACGCGCCAGTTGTCGCGGTCGTCCACGTTTCCCATCGCCGCCGCCATGCCGCCCTCGGCCATCACCGTGTGCGCCTTGCCGAGCAGCGACTTGCAGACGAGACCGACCCGCGCCCCGTTCGCCGACGCTTCGATGGCCGCGCGAAGACCGGCGCCGCCGGCGCCGATCACCAACACGTCGTGTTCGATTGTCTGGATTTCGCTCATCGCGCCGCGCCTCGCTCGATCGAGGCGCGCATCAGATAATCCTCCAATCGTGCCAGATGCCCATCGAGCACATGCGCACGTAGATATCGGAGAACGCTACGCCGATGAGGCTCATCCAGGCCCACTTCATGTGCCAACGGTTGAGGCAGCTCGAACAGTCGTAGGCCGCCTTACGAACCGGATGGCGCGACAGCTGATCGAGGAATCCGCCGACGATGTGCCGCATCGAGTGACAGCCGAGCGTGTAACAGGTGAGAAGCGACACGTTGAGCGCGAGCACGAGCGTGCCGACGCCGATGCCGAACTTCACGCCGCCGGCGCCGTCGCTGAACCAGAGCGCCTCCCACACGTCGCGGGACAGGAAGAACAGGAACAACACCGCGATATATAGGAAGTAGCGGTGGATGTTCTGGATGATGAGCGGAAAGGACCGCTCTCCCAGATAGCTCTTCCGCGGCTCGCCCACGGCGCAGTTCGGCGGGTCGGCCCAGAACGCCTTGTAGTACGCGCCGCGGTAGTAGTAGCAGGTCACCCGGAACAGGCCCGGGAACGGCAGGATGATCAGCGCCGGGGAGAACGGCGCGAACGCGGGCCACCATCCTGGCTTGGGCCCGAACCACGCGTGCGGCGAATCGCCGAAGATCTCGGGCGAATAAAACGGCGAGAGATACGGGCCGTACGTGTAGTGGGCGTTCTGGAATGCGGCCCATGTCGCGTACACGACGAAGCCGCCGAGAAGTGTGAAAACGACGAGGGGCTGAAGCCACCATGCGTCGCGCCGCTGCGTTTCACCGAAGCCGCGGTGAAGGAGCGGGAGCGGTGCATGCGCCATGGAGTTCCGATGGGTTGAGAGGAGAAGGAAACCACCGAGCCTGAATGTATCGCGAAACGGGTCCGACTCGCGCGGGAAATGGACCGCCCATGCAGCGCAGCGTCAATGCCTTCGACGCGCCTCACGGCGCGCGTGGTGGAGGTCGCTCCGTGTCGTCGAAGATGAACGGAAACTCGATGACCTGCGCCACGGGACAACCGCGGATCGTCGCCGGGCGGAATTTTTGGCTCGCCAGCGCGCGGAGCGCCGCGCGCGCGAACGGCGGATCCGTCGAGCGCACGAGCTCCACCGTTTCGAATGCGGGCGCGCCGTCGCGGTCCACGACGAATCGCAGAACGACCTCCCCGTGATCGAGACTGTCGGCACGCGCCTCTTCCGGAAACGCCGGCCGCTCCTTCGACGCCGGCGCCGCGTCGCGAACGCGCATCCGCGGGAACGTTCCCTGGGCCAGACGCCGCGCGCCGTCGACGGAGTCGCCGCTGACCCGAATCTCGAGGCGCCAGCGATCCCCCGAAACCGGCCGGAACGCCGTCCCGATCTTCGCCGCCGCACGAATCGCCCTGACCAACGCCGAATCGAGTCCGCGCATGAGCGACGAGCGCACCACCTCCGGCTCGCTCACCGCGCCGCTTTCGGTCACTTCAACTCGATAAGTGCCCGAGATGCTGGCGCCGCGCGGGACACCGAGGGTGTCGACGCCCGACGAAATCCGAAGAGCCCGGGCCAGCGCCGGACCCTCGAACACCGACAGCGCGAACGGGGACGGCGGTACGAAGGCTCGCGCGATCCGCGACTCGATCAGGTCGCGTTGCTCGTACGTCATCCGGTCGCCGCGAATCTCCGCCACGGAGACGAAAACCACGGCCGAAACCGAGTCGACCACGCCGGCGGTGCTGGCCACGATCGAATCGCAGCGCGCGCTGTCGGTTCGCGCCTGCGCGCCGGCGAGCCTCGCTCCGGAAAGCGCGACGGCCGCGATCGCCAGCCCACTGCGTCTCACTCGGCGGACCTCGCGATCGCCGATTCGCGCCGGCGACGCTCGGCGAAGAACAGCGCCGCGCCGACGACGTTCAAGCCGATCACCACCGCCGAGATCTTGAGCGCGAAGCTCAGCCAACTCGTCACGTCGATGATCGGAAAGATGGACAGCACCACGTACAACAGCGTGACCGCGAACCCCGACACCGACGCCACGCGCAGCCACAGCGGCAAGCGCGCGTCGGTCCCGCGAAAGGCAACGACGGGAATCGCGAACAGCACGAGGTACGTCAACCCGTAGAAGATGCCCGCGGCGTTATCGAGCAGCTGAAACGCCTCCTGCTCACCAACGCCGGCGATGCCGGCCGCACCGAACACCAGGGCCACGAGCCCGACGAAGAGAATCGAATTCACGGGCGTCCGGTATTTCGGATGGAGCGTGGTGAACCACGCCGGGAGCAGGCTGTTCCACCCCGCGACCATCGGCATTCGCGACGTCGCCGTGAACACGATGCTGAAGTTGGCGACCGAGCGGCCGGTGAGTAGGAGAATCGCAACTCCCGCCATGATCGATCCGACCGCGCTCGCGCCGAAGCCGATGCTGAACACCTGCGGGATGGGCCCGATGAGGTTGATCCGGTCGACGGGAACGAACGCCAACACCGAGCTCGTTCCGAGAATGAACATCGCTGCGATCACCGGCGCCGCGATCACCGTCGCGCGGCCGATCGAACGAGCGGCATCCTTCGTCTCGCCGGCGAGTACGGCGACGTACTCGAACCCGCTCAGTGCGCCGACCGCCATCTTGCCGAACACGTTGAGGCTGAAGAGCGAGAGCGCCGGCAGCGCGACCGCGAACGGGTGATAGTCGGGCAGCGTGCCGCGCGCCATGTGCACGAACGGCAGCGCGATCAACACGACAAAAGAGAGCATCAGCATCACACTGCCCGTGTTGTGCAGCCACTTGCTCACTCCGAGTCCGCGCGCGGCGAACGTCATCAAGCCGGCGATCATGCCGACGTTCAGAAGCATGATGAAGGTCTTGTTCGTGGCGAGCCACGCTCCCCTGGGGCCGACGACGTACGACAGGTTCGTCCCCAACAGCAGGCCGACTGTGGCGAGGAACACCACGGCGTATAGCCAGAGATTCCACACCACCATGAACGCGGCCAACTCGCCGAGTCCGAGACGCGCCCATTGATAGAGCCCGCCCTCGAGCGGCATCCGCTTCGACAACGCGATGACGACCGCCGCCTGCGGGAGATAGAAGAACGCCATCGCGGCGAGCCAGAACACGAGCTGCGAGTGTCCGAGCTTCGCCGCCGTGCCCACCCAGATCGTGCCGACGACGTACACGATCTGCTGGAGCACGAGGTCGCGAAGCCCGAGCTCCTTCTTGAGCGACGCGCTCTTCGCTTCAACGGCCGCTTCTTCAGCGGCGAGCGACGGAGGCGCGTCGGGCTCGACGGCGGTCATCGGCCGGTGACGCCGGGCGCGCGCCACTCACGCGTCACGCGCGCCGATTTGACGTAGTCGAGCTTGGGGAACCCGCGTGTCAGATACGCGTTTCCCTGCCGGTTGATCGAATCTTGCGAGGGACCCTGGCCGCGTCCGCCGGGTCGCGCCGCCTCGCCATACCCGGAGTACAGCGAGTCGACGACGCTCATGCCCGCGATCACTTCCGCGACGGGTGGAAACCCGAAGCCGTTCAACGTGTCGAGACGAGCGTTGTCCTTGAGATTGATGTAGAGCTGCGTCGTGCGCGTGCCCGCCCCGCCGCGCGCGTACGAGATCGTTCCGCGCGAGTTGGTGTGGTGCACGGGCTCGTCGGCGATCGCGCGCACTCTCCACGCCGCCGTTCGCCGCGGATCCGCCGCGAGCCCGAACTGCGCGACGAAATCCTTCACGACGCGAAAGAACCTCGCGTCGTCGTAGTAGCGGTCTCGCACCAGCGTGTAGAGGCGATCGGCGCCGTTCGGCGCCCACGCCTTGCGCGCCATGACGTCGAACGCGCCCCGACTGGTCTCGAAGCGGACGATGAAACTGTCGGGCACGGCGACGTCGAGATCGGGGGTCGCGCGGCGGCCGAATCCGTGCGAGCAGGCCCCGCCGCCGATTGCCAGCACCGCGACGGCAGCCGCGGCCAACGATCGACGTGCTTCCGCGCGACGACGTGACGCGGTCACCGTGTCGGCGGTTGCGGTGGACCCGCGGTGAGCGCGTCCGACACCCGCTCGCGCTGGTGCGAGTTGAGGCTCGTCAGCAGACCAACGAGGTTGGCGTTCTCGATCAGCGTTCGCTCGCGCTTGATCGTCTGCTCCTGCGTCGCGCCGACGAACTGCTTGCGATCGAGATGCGACTCGTCGGCGATGCGCGCCGCGGAATCCGGATACAGAAACACCTCGAGCCTGGCAAACTGACCGATCTTCACCGCGAAGCTCGTCGCGCCACCCCCCCCCCCGATCGATTTCTCTTCGACCTTTCCAGCCGAGTCCAAATGCGGAGCCAATCCGGCGCGCTCGAGGCGGTACAGCACCGCGCACTGTGCCCATAGCCCGTTCGCCGGACACGCGGAGTCGCCCGGCGGCGCGGCGACCGCCTTGGGAGCGGTCGAATCGCGGCGCTGTCCGGCCGCCGCCGCATCCGATTTCGCCCCACCACTTCTCAGAGCCGGAGCATGCCGCGACGACAATCGCGGCGGCCACCACGACGAGCTCACGCATCGTCGGATGATGCCGCCTCGGCCTGCGTCTCCGCAACGTCATGCTCCTCCGCCCCCGCCCCCGCCCCCGGCCCGGCCAGGCGGCCGGCGACGATCGTCGCGGCCGCGAGATCGCTCGTCACGTTCGCTGCCGTCGCGAAGAGATCGGGAATCGTGTCCGCGCCGATCAGCAGCGCGGCGCCCGACGCAGGCACGCCGAACGACGAGATCACCGTCGCCAGCATGAGCATCCCCCCCTGCGGCACGCCTGGAATCGTCAGGCTGAGCAACACCGAAGTGAGCGCAATGGTGACGATCGCCCCGGTGCCGAGCACGATTCCATCGAGCTTGGCGAGAAAGAGCGTTCCGATGAGCCAGACGATCGGCGTCGTCGCCTTGAACACAGAGACGGAGAGTGGGAGCACGAACCCGGTGATCGGCGGCGGCATCTCGAGCGATTGCGCCCCCTCGATCAGCGCGGGCAACGACGCGAGCGACGAGCTCGAGCTCAACGCAACCGTCTGTGCGGGGAGCGCGGCGCGCGTGAAGCGCCGGAGCGGAATTCGCCCGGCGAGTGCGGCGATCGGGTAGACCAGAAGCGCGAACAGCGCCACCGCCGCGGAGTACGCGAGCACATAGTACACCATCGCGCCGATCAGCGACGCGCCGACGCGACTCGCGGTCGCCAGCACCAGCGCGAACACGCCGATCGGCGCGGCGGCGATCACCCAGTCCACGATCGCTCGCGTCGCGCCGGCGATGGCGCTGAACACGTCGACCAGCGACTGGCGGAGCGGCGCGTCGATTCGCCGCGCGGCCAGAGCGAAGAGCAGCGTGAAGACGATGAGCGGCAGCATCGCGCCGTCGGCGGCGGACTTCATCGCGTTGGTCGGAACGAGTGACGTCAGCCACGCAGTGAATCCCGGCAGCTGGCTCACCTTCGTCGCCGTCTGCTCCGCGGCGGCGCCGGCGGAGATCCGGAGGCTGTCCGCGGCCACCGGCGAAAGGTGCATGTCCCTTATCAGCGGCGGCGCGATGAGGAGCGCGAGCGCGGCCGCGAAAACGAGCAGCCCGAAATACACAGCCAACGTCGCGATCGCCACGCGGCCCATCCCGTCTTCCTGCTTAGCGCTCGCCACGCCGACGAACAACATCGAGACGACGAGCGGCAACACCGTCATCCGGATCGCGTTGAGCCAGAGCTGGCCGATCGGCTCGATGAACCCAACGACACGAAGCGCGACCGGGCTCCCCAACGAGCCGATCGCGCTTCCGACGATCAATCCTGCGATGAGACCGATGACGACGCGGTGAACGCGCATCGGTCAGGTCGCTAGCGCTTCTTCGTTGCTTTGCCTCGCGCGGCGGGCTTTGTGGTCCTGGCGCCCGCGGCCTTCGCGCCCCCCTTGGCTTTCGTCTTGGCGTGCGCGGCCGGTCGCGCAGTTTTCGCGCTCGCGGCTTTGCGAGCCGGACCCTTCTTGGCCGGGGCGTGTTTCGGCGCGGCGGCTCGTGGCGGGGCCTTGGGCTTCGCCACCTTTTCCGCGGTCGGCTTCTTTGCCGGCACGGCGACTGGCGCTGCCGCCGCCGGCTTTACGGCGGCTCCAGGGGGCAACGGATTCGTCCGTGGACGCCCGCCCTTTCGAGCCAACTGTGCGTCGGCCAACATCTTGGCAAACGCATCCTTGGCCTCCTGCATCAACTGGGAGTGCGAAATCCGGCGCTCTGCCAGGGCGCGCTCCTTCTCCTGCCGATATATCGACAGGGCAGTTGAGCTGTCCATCTTTTCCGGGTTATCGGGGTTATCGGGGGTATCGGGGGTCATTTTGGTTCCCGCAATCTAGCGAATTCGGCGTCTATCAGGGAGTTCAACCGCTATTTGTCGCGCCCCGGATGCGCGCCAAGTGCCTTCAAGACTCGCCTTTGGGCCTCGCCGCCCGGCGGATCTGGTTGATCCCGTTGATCATCATCGCCAGCTCGGCCTGCTTGTCGGGATTCTCGCGGATGATCTCATCCAGGAGGGCCGACGCGGCCTCATCGTCCACCTGTGTCGGCTCGGCCGAGAACCGACGGTTGTTCATGTGCCGCATCGGATCGATGTGCACCGGGTTCTCCAGCACCAGGTCGTGCCCGGCATACTGTACGCGAACGGCGAAAAACTTCTTGCCGCTCTTTTCCATGTAGCTCACTCGGATGCCGTCGATCTTCGGCGGCCATTGAGGCAGCGGGCGCTCGTCGCCCTCGGTCGTGCGATAGGTCGTCGCACCCGGCCGAAGATGCGAGTAGTTCGACTCGAACGACCCGTTGTACATGTAGGCGTGACGCATGAAGCCTCAGTTGCGAGTGAGTGGCGCGATTTTGGACTTCCAACGCGCGTCCGCGCGCTCCGCAAAAAGATGGTCCACCAGGGCAGGACGTGCCACCCTGCTTACATCAGTCGCCGCGCTTCCCCTCGCGATCGGCGTCGAGCCACTCCCGGGGGTTCCAGGTCACGGGCATCGCGCCGACTCGCTCGAACCGAATGCGCGGGTCGTTCGACTGCACGAGCGCCAGCAGCCGGCGGCCCGTCAGCAGAAACCGCCGCGACGTGGACTCGATGCTGTCGAGAATCGTCTGCGCGAGATTCGGCTGCGACTTGGCGAAGGCGTCGTAGCCGCGAAACACGATCACGAGGCCGCCTTCGTCCGGCACGGACAGCTCGCCAAGGCAGTCGACCCACGCCATGAGATTCGGCGCGTAGTGCTGGGGAAAGCCGAGCACACGCTTCGCGTCGTCGTGAAACGCCTGCGGGGTGCTCCACCCCGCGGCCTCGAGCTCGCGGATGACGTAGCGCTCCTGCCGAAACCAGCCGACGTCCGCCGACAGAATCGACGTCTTGTGGTAGAGCGCCACCGCTCCGCGCTCCATCAGCTTCCAGTCGAGTCGCGCGGGCTCGGCCGGCGCCTTTTCTTTTCGTTTGAAGAAAGCCATCACGATCTTGATGCGCGTATCGCCGACCGAACGTTGACGATCCCGCGCAGGATGAAGACCGCGGCGAACGTCACGTCGAGGAAGCGCGACGGCGTCACGGTCGAGCGCGGAGCCCAGAGCGGCCGCACGGCGACGAACGTCCCGAGGCCGATGAGCACGACGCCCAGGATGAGCTTGAAGACCGAGCCGGGCTTCACAGTTGTCGAATGAAGTGGAGCAGGAAGTACTGCGAGGAGACCACCGGGACCGCCAGCGGCACCAGCTCGAGGATCCACCGCGTCGGCCACCGGCCGCGCATCGCCGTCCCGGCGAGGATCTGCAGGGTGCCGAACGCCCAGCCCGTGTACAAATAGTAGGCGCGAAGCCGCGACACGTGTCCCGCCTCCGCGTGCCAGTACAGAGCGAGGAACAGCCCGCCGAAGGTCAGGAGCAATCCCACGGCGAAGTTGGCGGCGCCGACGAGGCGCTCGATCTGGCGCTTCGCCCGCTCGACGTCCTGTTCAGCCTGGATCACGCCGACGACGTCATTGAAGCTTCCACTCCCCGGTTGTCGATTTCAGCCACTGTCGTTCGACGTAAGGGTAAGGAGGCGACACGAGGCCCCCCCGTCGACCTTTGCCATGTTCAACCGATTGGAGAATCCGAGATGCGCTACATGATGATTGTGAGTGGGCCCGAGAACTTGGCGGCGTCCGGGCCGCCGCCGGCTTCGCTCGGCGAGGCCATCGACAAGCTGATTGAGGAGGACACGAAGAGCGGCAAGTTGGTGTCGTTCGGCGGTCTCAAGCCAACGTCCGACGGCACGCGAATTCGCAGCAGCAAGGGGAAGCTCGTGACGACCGACGGGCCGTTCACCGAGGCGAAGGAAGTGATCGGCGGCTTCACGATCCTCAACCTCGCGTCGAAGCAGGAGGCGCTCGAGGAAGCCCGCAAGTTCATGGAGCTGCACCGAATTCACTGGCCGAGTTGGGAGGGCGAAGTCGAGATTCGGCTGATGTACGAGCAGGAGGACGACGTGCGTGCGACGCAGATCGAAGGGAGTCGTCGCCTCGAGCACGCAGGCGGCGCCCGCGGTCACGAAGCCCGTTGAGTCAGACCGCTTCCCCCCCCGATCCCGTCCCGTCGCTCGACTCGCAGGGGTACCCTCGCCACGGCGCGATCGTTCACGCGCACGTCGAACGTCCACGTGCCGGCGCGAGGGAAGCCGACGGTCAGCGGAACCACGAGATCGTAGGCGAGCGGCAACCCGGCGACCGACGGCGAATCGAAGGTCACCGGCGTCGCGGTGAGATTCACCATCTCGTTGCCGTCCTCGTCGACGATGTGCACGGAGATGCGCTGCCGCGCGCCGTAGTCGAGTGGCTCGATGTCGAACCGCACGGCAAGCGTCACGTCGAGCTTGCCCGGCAGCTCCGACGCGTAGCGACAATTGTAGACGCCGACCACGTCCAACTTGCCGTCGGGCCGCACCTGCGCGCGCTCCGCGAAGACGGCGATAGTCGGGATCATCGTCGGCGCGACGACGGACGGGGACGCGGCGCCGCGCGCCGATCCACTATTCGACCCATCCCTTGGCGCGCCACTGGTCGTATCCCTTGCGCGTGATGTCGGCCAGCTCGTCGAACAGCGCCGGATCGACCGCCGTGAAGTTGAAGCACGCTTTGCCCTGCATCCGCTTTTTCAACCCCGGCGACATGGCCGCGCCCATGCCGCCGTACACCGGCATGAGATAGTAGCTGACGTAGCTCTTACCGATCCGCGCCGCCGCGAACATGATCGGCTTCCTGTTCGCACCGAGGGTGTGCGTGTCGAGGTAGTAGTAGTCGGCCTTGTCGTGCACCGTCTTGAGATTCGGCGCGTACGGCTTGAGGAGGGTCTTCAGCGCCTTGAAGACCGGAACGAATTCGGCGCGCGGGGGCATGGCTCGGTGGCTCGGGGAGGGTCAAAGTATCGACCAGGTGGACAGGTGGACAGGTGGACGGGTGGACGAGTGGACCGCCGAATCGCAATGACCGGTTCACTTCACCCGGCAATTGTTCCCACCGCGACCACAAAGAACTATTTGCCCGTTTTTGCCTGCGGTATTACTTTCGGGCGCAGCGACTCAGCAGTTTTTGGGCGAACACGTTCCGGAACGCATTGGGGCCTTCGCAGTTCGCGACGGCCCTTTTTCGTTCGAGTCGCCGACGGTCGATTTGGCCGCTAGAACGTACCCTTCGTGAGGGAGTTCACGAACCTGTGGGTCGGTTTGTACGGCATGCCCGCTACTCCGACGACACAACAACACCTTCTTTTGGAGTTAGCAATGGCACGTACGACCGGCACCGTGAAGTGGTTCAACGACGCGAAGGGCTACGGCTTCATCACGCCCGAGGGCGGGCAGAAGGACTGCTTCGTCCATCATTCCGCGATTCAGGGCGGTGGCTTCCGCACGCTGGCCGAAGGCGAGCGCGTGGAGTTCGACATCGTTCAGGGCCAGAAGGGTCCCGCCGCGGAGAACGTGACGAAGGTCGGCAACTAAGGTCTTCCCGAAACACAACAGCGCCGGACCGACTCACTCGGTCCGGCGCTGTCGTTTTTGGCTCAGAGGCGCGGCGAAACCCTCAGGACTGCCGGACTCTCGCCCGCCGGAGCTTTCTCATGATGCTCGTGACCACCAGCAGCGTCAGCACGACCCACACGGCGACGAAGGTCTGCTGCGCCTTCGCCGGCCGCTCGGCGATGTGCATCCCATAGTAGACGCCGAGTACGGCCGCGTCGAGCGCCACGACGGCGACGACCAGCATGATGAGATACTTCCGGACTTCCTGGACGTTTACGCTGGGCATTCCGGGTTTCTGTCCTGGAAGTAACATACGTCCGTGCCCCGCCCCGCCATCCTCTTCGACCTCGACGGAACCCTGCTCGACTCGATCGAGCTGATACTCTCGTCCGCTCGATACGCCTTCGGCAAGCTTGGGCGAGAGTGTCCGTCCGACCGAGAATGGCTGCAAGGGGTGGGGATTCCGCTCTTCACCATGTTCGGCCGCTACGCTCGAGACGACGCCGATCGCGCCGCCCTCATCGCGGCCTACCGCGAGCACCAGTTCGCCCACCACGACCGCCTCGTGAGACCGTACGACGGCGTCCACGAATTGCTTGCCACCCTTCAATCGCGCGGGCACGAGCTGGCCGTCGTCACGAGCAAGTCCGAGTACCTCGCGATGCGCGGGCTCGCCCACGTGAGGCTCGCCCGATTCTTCGACACGATCGTGGGCTGCGACTCGACCGCGCGACACAAGCCCGATCCGGAACCCGTACGGTTGGCACTGCACCGGCTTCGCTGCGATCCCCGCGACGCGGTGTTCGTGGGCGACTCGGTGCACGACGTGATCGCGGGGAAGGCGGCCGGCGTTGCCACCATCGCGGCACTATGGGGCGCGTTCGAACGGCACGACCTCGAGCCTGGCGGCCCAACCGCTTGGGCCGAAAGAGTTTCTGAAGTCATCGGCTTACTCGACAGCAGTCCGCGCGGCGGCGTCCTCCTGCGGTGACAAAACCGCCCTCCGCGTTCAAACCTTCCTCGACGTGGCACCATCCAAGTGACTGCACGGATGGAGCGTCCACGCAAATGGCTGCAGTGGCCATCATCGAAGCACAGTCGGGCCCAATCGGCGGCAACGATACGGACGTCGCGCGAGCGGCAGCCGGGGACCGACGCGCGTTCGAGCGGGTCTACCACATCCACGTCAACCGCGTCTTTTCGTTGTGCGCGCGGATGACGGGTGACCGGACGCGCGCTGAGGAACTGACTCAGGACGTCTTCGTCCGCGCGTGGGAAAAGCTGAACCTGTTTCGCGGTGAAAGCTCCTTCTCCACGTGGCTGCACCGGCTGACGGTGAACGTCGTGCTCAACGCGCGAAAGACCGACAGCCGCCAACGGTCACGGGTCGAGGAGACCGACGACGACGACGGGCGGGATCGACGCATTGCCAGGCGTGGTGGGTTCCCCACTCGCTCCCGGCGATCTACTCGACCTCGAGGAAGCGATCACGAAACTGCCGCCGGGCGCGCGCCGCGTGTTCGTGTTGCACGATGTGGAAGGCTACAAGCACGAAGAGATCGCCGAGATGCTCGGCGTGACATCGGGAGCCACCAAAGCGCAGTTGCACCGCGCGCGGCGCCTGTTGCGGGAGGCACTGAATCGATGACGCATCCGACAATCACCTGTGAGCGGTTCAACGAGCACCTCGCCGATTTCCTCGAGCGAGCCGTGTCCGAGCCCACGCGCGCCGCGATGGAATCGCACGCCGTCGGGTGCGAGGGCTGCGGCCCACTGCTCGGCGACCTGCGTCGCCTTCGCATCGACGCCGCGAATTTGCCCGAGCTCGTTCCGAGCCGCGATCTATGGTCGGGTATCGCCAGTCGCATCGAGGCACCGGTGCTTTCGCTTCCGGGCTCGGGTTCGGTTCGCGCGCGCCGCTGGACGAATCCACTCGTCCTTGGCCTCGCCGCCGCGGGGCTCGTCGCGATCACGGCGACGGTGACGCACTGGGTGGAAGGTGGACCGGTGGACCGGGCAACCGGTGGACCGCCGGCAAACACAGCTCTCCGTCCGACGCCCACCGTTTCGCCGCCGATCGCCGTAGCGGCTGCTGATTCCGGTCCACCGGTCAACCGGTCCACCGGTCAACCTGCGTCTCCGGTCCACCGGTCCACCGGTCAACCGGTCCTCCTGGCCTCCAACAAGCCTTCCGCCGAGCAGACCTACGACCGCGAGATCGCGCGGCTGCTCGTCGTCTACGACCAGCGACGCCCCAACCTCGACTCGACGACCATCGCCGTCGTGAAGAAAAACCTCAAGATCATCGACGACGCGATCGCGCAGACGAAGATCGCTCTGCGGCGCGATCCGGCGAGCCAGTACCTGATGGAATCCCTGAACGACGCCTTCGACACCAAAGTCCAGCTCCTCCGCAAAGCGGCGATGCTGCCATCGGGAACGTGAGCATTCTCAGATGACCGTGCACGACCTCCTGCGGCGATGCCGCCGCACCGCACCGATCCTCGTCGCCCTTTGCTCGCTCGCCGCGTCCGCCGGCCAGGCCGGAGCCCAGCGGCGCACCCAACTCAGGTCCGAGCGCGAGCGCATCGACACCACCTTCGCGTTCGACAAGAACGGCTCCGTGACGCTCACCGCGACGAGCGGCGACATCATCGTCGGCGGCAGCGCCGACGCGCGAATCCACGTCGTCGCCACGAGCGAGAGCGGCAACCTCAGCCTCGACGCGTCCCCTAACCGCGTGATCCTCCAGAACCGTTCGGGCGAGTCGCGTTTCGAGATCACGGTGCCCTATGGCGTCCAGGTCATCGCGCGCAGCCAGTCGGGCGACATGAGGATCCGCGACACGCGCGGCAGCATTGAAGCCCACGCCAGCTCCGGCGACCTCGAGGTCGAGGGCGTCAATGGCCACCTCGACGTCAACACGCTCTCCGGCAGCATCACCGCGCGCGACGTCACCGGCGACGCGGACATCGCGACCACCAGCGGCGACGTCAAGATCTTCAACCTGCTCGGCAACGCCGACGTCAGCACCGTGAGCGGTGACGTCGAGCTGCGCGGCGTGACCGGCAAGACGGTGCGCGCCAAGACCACCTCCGGCGACGTGCGGTTCGACGGCCTCATCGACGCGGCGGGGCGCTACGACTTCAGCGCGCACTCCGGCGATGTCGAGATGCACGTCCAGCGCGACGCGAGCGCGCAACTCACCATCTCGACGTGGAACGGCGGCGTCAACAGCGATTTTCCCATCACCCTCAGGCCCGGTGATCACTCAATCGGGTCCGGAATGGGCAAGCAATACAACTTCCAGATCGGCGGCGGCGGCGCGCGCATCATAGCCGAGACGTTCAGCGGCGACGTCACGATCGCCGCCAACGGCCACGGCGCGACGCCACGCCGGTGATTGATCGCCGGACAGCCTGTCAGCAGGACGGCTGTACGGCGAGATCGTGTAAATCCTCGGGCAGGACGTTGCAAACCTGTCCGGCCGTCCAGCTGTCTAGCTGATTAGCTGGGCCGTCCACCTATTCACCCGTCCACCCACTCCCCCGACCATGCGCCGACTCTTCCCCGCCCTCTTGATCGCCGCGGCGCCTGTCGCGTCGCTCGCCGCACAGAACCCGGACTTTCACTGGGACAAGACGCTCGCCGCTGGCAATGACGTCCACGTCAACAACATCAACGGCAACGTCAAGATCACGCCGTCGACGAACGGCCACGTCGTGGTGAACGGGTTCAAGCATGGCGGCCGCGACGCCGATCGCATCAAGGCCGTGGTGGAGGAGTCGGGGCGCGGCATCGCCGTTTGCGTCGTCTATGATGAGCCTGACGCCCGTTGCAGCGACGAGGGGCGCTATCACTCGCGCGATGGGGACCACAACTGGAACCACGCGAGCGTCGACCTCGAGGTCTCCGTGCCCGCCAACCTCACGGTCTCGGCCGGTTCGGTGAGCGGCGACGTCTCCATCGACGGGGCGCACGGCGACGTCACTGCGTCGGCCGTGAGCGGCGACGTGCATCTCGAACACCTCCACGCCACATCCGTTCGCGCAAATACGGTGAGCGGCGAGATCGACGTACGCGTCGACGAGCTCGCGGGCCGCGGCGATTTCACGTTCCACAGCGTGAGCGGCGACATCCGGCTCGAAGTGCCCAAGGGATTCGGCGCCGATCTCTCGTTGACCACGGTCAGCGGAGACATCGACAGCGACTTCCCGATCACACTCGGCGGTTCGAACCGCTGGAGCCGCCGCCGCGTCGACGCTCGCATCGGCGACGGGGGCCGCCGCCTCGACGTGAGCACCGTGAGCGGCGACCTTAGACTCCGCATGGCGAAGTAGTCAGCTGTTCCGGTCCACCTGTCCACCCGTTCACCTGTCCACCCGGCCTCAATGCGCACTACACTCGGATCGCTCGCACTCGTCGCGAGCCTGGCGCTGCCCGCCGCAGGGCAGCAGCAGACCGACAACAGCTTCAAGTGGAGTGGGCCGATCGCGGCCGGAAATTGGGTCAACGTCCACGACGTCAACGGCAGCGTCACGGTCGGTGCGGCCAGTGGATCGGAAGTGCAGGTCACGGCGACCAAGCGGTGGCGCCGCGGCGATCCGGCGACCGTGCGAATCGAAGCGAAGAAGATCGGCGAGAACGTCGTGATCTGCGCGCTCTGGGGCGAGCGCGCCACCTGCGACGAACGCGGCTATCACGACAACGGGAATCGCGGCAACCGCAACGACCGGAACGACGTGAGCGTCGAAATCAACGTCCTCGTTCCCAAGGGTGTGAAGATTGGCGCCAACTCGGTAAACGGGTCCGTGACGGTGGACGGTGCCACCTCACAGGTCGATGCCGAGACGGTGAACGGCGAAGTCGACGTGTCGACGACCGGCGGCCCGGCGAACGCCGGAACCACCAACGGAAGCGTGCGCGCGCGAATGGGGCATGTCGAGACCGACGACCGCATGGCGTTCACGACGGTGAACGGCAACGTGATCGTCGAGTTTACGGGAGATTTCGGCGGCGACGTCGATCTCTCGACGGTCAACGGCTCGCTCAACACGAACTTCGAGATGACGGTCAGCGGCCGTCTGGACCCCAAGCACCTTCGCGCGCACTTCGGCAAGCCCGGCGGCCCGCGGATGAAGCTCGAGACCGTGAACGGAAGCGTCGAGCTGCGTAAGCGTTAGGCGCCCCCCCGCGCCCGGCGGCGTAACTTTCCGCCGCCGGAGCCGTATCTTCTCCAGTCGCGCGAGCACCAATTTCGACGGGAGAGCGGGCTCATGAATCGAACCGGGTTGTCGATGCTGGCCCTGGCCGCGTTCGCCGCCGGATGTTCACACGCCGGTTCGGACGAGCACGCGTGGGAGTGGACGACCCAGATCCCCCCGGGGTCCACGGTTCACCTTCGCGACGGCGTGGGTGACATCACGGTTCGGCAGGCTCCCGCCGGTCGCCTCGCGACGGTGACCGCCAGCCGGACGTGGAAGCGAAGCCGCGAGCGCGACGTCGATTTCGTCGTGACGCAGCAGGGCAACGACTTCTACGTCTGCGCGATGTGGAAGGGGAGCGGCCGCTGCGGCGAGAACGGCTACCGTGGCCGGCGCACAGGCGGAATTCTCGACGCGTTCGCGCTCTTCCGTCGCTCGAGCGACGCCACGGCGAACTTGGTCGCGCAGCTCCCCGCCGACGTCATCGTCGACGCTCGCACGACCAGTGGGTCGGTGGACGTCGAGGGTGTGTCATCGGGCGTGACTGCCAAGAGCACGAATGGCACCGTCACCGCCGCCCACGTGTCAGGGCCGATGACGCTATCCACGGTGAACGGGAACGTTCGTCTCTCCGTCGACAACGTGTCCGCCAATGACTCGATCCACCTCAACACGACGAACGGCATGATCACCGCCGAGCTGCCGCCGAACATCGACGGCGTGTTCGATCTCGCCGTGACCAACGGCGTCGTGCGGACGGACCTGCCGATCAACGGCGACAAGGCGCAGCGCGCCGGACGTCGATTGCGCGGCCAGATCGGCACCTCGAACCGGGTCGTTCGCATGCGAACGACAAACGGCACTCTGTCCGTGACGACAAAGGGCGTTTCTACGTCGCATTAAGACGCCCCGATTTCGCGAATGGCGGCCGCCGAGCTCCGTGGAGCTCGGCTGGCACCGTCCGCCGCGGCAGGGGTATTATTCGAACGTAGTTCCTGCCCGATCTCCAACGGAGTTTTCGAGACCTATGGGTTTCTCATACGCCCCCGCCCCCGCGACCACTCAGGTCCGGACCGGCGTCGAGCGCGCGACGCTGGCGCGCCGGACTTACGGCTTGGTGTTCCTCAGCGTGCTCGTCACGATGGGCGGTGTCGCTTTCGCCGGGACGCAGCCCGCGCTCCAGGACGCGGTGATCTACCATCCGTTCCTGAGCCTCATCGCCGTGATCGCCCCGCTGTGGCTGGCGCGCGCCAACGCGCGCAGCTTTCCGCGCAACGTCATTTTCACACTTCTTTTCACGTTCGTCGAAGGCGTCTGGCTCACGCCGTTCCTGTACCTGATGGAGAAGACCGCGCCAGGTGCCGTCGGCCAAGCTGGAATTCTCACGTTCAGTGCGTTCGGCGCACTGTCGCTGTACGCGCTCGTCAGCCGGCGCGATTTCAGCGCTTGGGGAAGTTTCCTCTGGACGGGCGTGATCGTGCTGCTCGTCGGCCTCGTGATCAACGTGTTCGTGCAGAGCGCCGCTGCTGATCTGTGGATGTCCGGCATCGGCGTCATGATCTTCAGCGGCCTGCTCGTCTTCGACACGTGGCGCTTCATGCGGAGCGGCGAGTTCGGTCCCGACGACTACGTGGTCGCCGCGGTCCGGATCTATCTCGACCTGCTCAACATGTTCGTCTTCATCCTGAGCCTGCTGGGCGGCCGACGCCGATAGTTGTCCGAGAAGCTCAGCATCGGATGCATCTTCGCGCACCCTGACGACGAGACGTTCTGCGTCGGCGGCATCGTCGCGAAGTACGCGGCGGCCGGACACGATGTTCATCTGTGGTGCGCAACGGACGGGGACGCCGGCAAGAGTGCCGGCGTCCCCGTTTCGTCTCGCGAGGAGTTGGCGGCAGTGCGGCGCCGCGAGCTGGCCGACGCCGCGCGCATCCTCGGAATTTCATCGGTCGAGCACGGCCGCTATCGAGACGGCGAGCTCGCTCGCGCCGACGCCGCCACGCTCGTCGCCGACCTCGTCGGATTCATTCGACGCAGGCGCCCGGCCGTGATTCTCACCTTCGGCCCCGAGGGAGCGCCGACCGGACACGCCGATCACGCCGCGACGTCGCGCGTCGCCACCGCGGCGTTCTTTCTTTCGGGGCTGGCCACCTCACACGCCGACCAGAATCTCCCGGCGCACCACGCCGCGAGACTCTACTTCCACGCGTGGGATTTTCCGCTCGCCGAAAGGCGTTTGAAGCTCCAGAGCGTTCCGGGAACCGCGCGCATCGACGTGCGAGCGTTCAAGGAGCGGAAATCCGCCGCTTTCGCCGCGCACGCCACTCAACAGGGCTCGGCGGGCGTTTTCTTTTCGAGCGCGTTTCCGGACGTCGAGGTCCTCGCCTTCGCGGCAGGCGTTCCCCAGCCGGCGCCGATCGTGGATGACGTCTTTGCGGGGCTATGAGGGGCTGTGAGGGGCTGGACGGCTGAACGGCTAGACAGCTGGACGGCCCGTGCGCCTGCTGATTGGCTGTCTAGCTGTCCAGCTGTCCAGCTGTCCAGCTGTCCAGCTGTCCGGCTGTCATGCTGTCGTCCCATTGACCATCTCTATCTTCTCGGCCAGCCTCAGATCCGCCTCCGTGATCCCGCCCGCATCGTGCGTCGACAACATGAGCGTGATCTTGGTGTATCGAACGTCGATGTCGGGATGGTGATTCATCTCGTCGGCGACGCGCGCCAAGCGATCGACGAAGCGAATGCCGTCGGCGAATCGATCGAAGGAGAACGTCTTTGTGAGCGCGCCGCCCCTGCGCGCCCAACCGGGAAGCCCCCCGAGCGCACGCTGAACCTCGAGATCGGAGAGTTTCTGTCGCATATCGCCTCGCGGTTACGGGTCGACCGACGCTGGAGATTCTACACCGGACCGGCGCTTCGAGCTATCGCGCTGTCTACGGCGCTGCTCGCGATCGGCGCGCCCTGCCGAGCGCAGGACTCGACTGTCATGAAGACGACGACTCCCCCCGCGTACTGGACACGGTTCGTCGCCGGAGCGGTCTCGAGCATTCTGTTGCACGAGGCGGCGCACATCGCGACCTCGTACGCCGTTGGCGGCCACCCGTCGTTCGGCTTCGACGAGTTCCGGCCGACGATCTTCTCCGGAATCGATTCTCACATCGAGCCGCACCGGCAGTTTCTCTTCTCGGCGGCCGGGCTCACCGTCCAGTCGTTGCTCGACGAGGCGATTCTCGACATCCCGCACTCTCGCGGCGGCGTGTTCGAACGCGGCCTGCTCGGCGGTGGGATCGGAACGACCGTGTTTTATCTCACGATCGGCCGCCGGGGCTCGGTGAGCGACGTGGACTTCATGGCGCGCACCCACGCGCTCACGAAGACCCAAATCACGCTCATCTTCGGCGGCATCGCGCTCGAGCATTCGATTCGAGTCGCGCGCGACCCGAGCTACGCGAATTTCTTCGCGCGCCCGTCGGAGGACGGGAGAGTTCGGCTGGGAGTGGAGCTGAAGAGGTAGAACGGGTCACAGGTCACTGGTCTCAGGTCACTGGGAACTGCCGGAGACCAGAGACCGGAGACCTGAGACCGGTATTTGCCTTTTCGGTGTTTCTTCGGTAGTCTGAAGTCGGAGGTCAGACGTCCGATTTCTACACACCGAAGCTCGCCCGTCCGCCGCACCAAGGCCGTTCAATCCGCGCTCTTCGATGAGAAGACGCTCGGGCGTACGCTGCCCGTCGTCGGCGAGCAAAAGGACATCCGCTACATCGGACTCACCTCGCAATCGGTGCTGAACGATCCCGACACGACGGGCATGGGCTTCTGGTCGCTCAACCCGTACGTCGGCTGCGCGTTCGGCTGCGCCTACTGCTACGCGCGCTACACGCACCGCTGGGTGCTCGATCGCCACGCCAACGCGAACCCGGAACACGAGGAGCTGCGCACGGCGCATCGGACGATGGCGCCCTGGCTCGCGTTCGAGCGTCGCATCTTCGTCAAGCAGAACGCGGCCGACGTGCTGCGGCGCACGCTGCGCCACGGATCCGAAAAGCATCTCGCGCTTCTCGCCGGCGAGACGATCGTCATCGGCACGGCGACCGATCCGTTTCAGCCGGCCGAGCGTCGGTATCGCGTCACGCGATCGCTGCTCGAGGTGTTGGCGGAACATCCCGGGCTTTCCATCTGCATCATCACCAAGAGTCCGCTCATCACGCGCGACATCGACCTGTTGACGCGCATCGCGCGCATCTCGAGGCTGTCGGTGCACCTGTCGTTGATCTCGCTCGACCGCGATCTCGCGCGTCTACTCGAGCCGCGCGCTCCCACGCCCGACGCGCGCCTGCGCGCGCTCGCCCGCCTTCGCGCGGCGGACATCGAGACCGGCATCAACGTCATGCCGGTGCTGCCCGCGATCACCGACGCGCCGGAGGCGCTCGATCGACTCGTGCAAGCCGTCGCCGAGCGCGGCGCGTCGTATCTCAACGCGTGCCCGTTGCGTCTGCGATCCTCGGCGCGGATGCGATATCTGCCGTTCATCGAGAAGGAGTTTCCGCATCTCGCCGGCCGCTATCGCGCGACGTACGCGAACGATCACAAAGTGAGCGAGGAGTACACCGAAGCGCTGCGGTCGCGGATGCGCGGGCTGTGCGAGACGTACGGGGTCGCGTACGGCCATTACGGGCGCGCTCCGTACCGGGCGATCGAGGCGAAGTTCGCGGGAGGACGATCAACTGGAACTGCCCGATCTGCTCGGCTGAGACTCGGCTACGACAGGTAGACGTCGACGGGCACGAGCCGAAGCCCGGCAACGCGGCCGAAATCCCGTTGGTTCAGCGTCACGATGCCGTATCCCCGCGCGAGTGCTGTGGCACCGATCAAGAGATCGTGCGGACCGATCATCGCGCCTCGATGGAGCAGCTCCGCCCACAGCTCGGCGTGGCGACGGGCGTCGGCGAGGCCAAACGAGAGCACGGGAACAGCATCGAGGATCGCTTCGACGAACGCCGATCGCCGTGCGCGCGTGCCGGGGTCGGCGGCGCGATGACATCCGTGGAGCAGTTCCGACGCCGTGATCACGCTGATCGCGATGGGCTCATCGCCCAGCGAATCAAGGAGCGCCTCGAAGCGAAACGTGCGGCGCTCGGCGGCAATGAGAACGGACGTGTCGAGGATTACTCCCAAGGTGAGCTGATTGGCGGGAGCACGTCGCGGCCGACCTCGAGGTCCCGCGCGAACGCCTCGGCCTCATCGGGCGAGAGTCGTGGCATCGCGCTCCACCGACGAGCCAGCTCTTTGGCGGACAGTCGTCGTTCAGGTCGACCCTCGCCGGCGATCGGCAGCAGATATCGCGCGACCGCCTCGCGGGCCATTTGGGATTTCGGAACGCCCAGCGCCCGTGCCTTTCGCGCGAGCGCGCGGGCCAACTCGGCGGGGAGACGAAGGGTGAGGTGGGAATCCTTCATGTGTTACAATGTGGTACGATAGTAACACAACCACAAGAGGTACTGCCGAGACCGCCCGTAGATCACATTTCTGATCGAGGCCGAAGGAGTCTGTGGACTCCTTCTTGCTTTCGGCTTTTGTTCGGTATAGCTTCTTCCCCCCGATCAGAACCGAATGTCCGCCTCCGTCGCCGCCCTCCGAGCCCTCATCCAGCAGCGTTTCCCAGACGCTGCCCCACTCACGGGCGGAGCGCAGACCAGCGACGGCGTCGCGACCGGCATCACCGCGCTCGACCGGCTCCTTCCCAACCAGGGTCTGCCTCGCGGCCGTCTTTCAGTCTGGACTCCGCTCGGCGCCGCCAACGCGATTCTGCGGTCGGCTTGTCATGCAGTGGTTCTGTCTGGTGAACGGGCGGCCTGGATCGACACCGACAACACCGTCGCCGGCACGTTTTGGTCTCGTAGCTCGAGCAGCCTCTACCTCGTCCGTCCCAAGTCGCGGCTCGACGCGTTTCGCGCCGCCGACGAGCTCCTCCGGTCCGGCGGGTTTTCACTTCTCGTATTAGCCGGCGCTGAACCGCAGGGCACCGAGACCGTTCGGTTGACGCGTGCCGCGCGCGAAGGGGGCGCCGCCCTCGTCGCCATCGGCACGTCGGCGACCATGGCGAGCCTTCGCCTTTCGTCGCGACTGCTCCACTACCACTGGCGTCTCACGCCGTTCGGCGATCCCGCGGCCGCCGAACGCGCCGACGTCCGCATCGACGCGCGCTCCGCCGGGTGGAACGCGCACACGACCCTTTCTCTCGCAGTGACGAACCATGAGTTACGTCTGTCTCTGGAGTCCGAGCTGGCCGACCGGCGCGGACTTCCCCGCTGATCTCGTCGCCGGCTTGCTGTCCGTGTCTCCCCGCGTCGCCGTCGGCGAGCGTGGCCTCGTGTGGGGCGACGCGCGCGGTCTCGTCGGCAGCCTGCTCGCCGACCAGATGCTTCGCGTCGCCGCCGACTACGGCGTCGACGACGCGCACGCCGGCGTCGCCGTCTCCCCCGTCGCCGCCGAGGTCGCGGCGACCGAGAGCACCACGCCGGTCGTCGTCGTGCGGCCGGGTCAGGAGCGCGCGTTCATCGCGCCGTACCCGCTTCGAGTGCTTTCGCCCGACGAACGTCTCGAGCCATTGCTCAAAGGCCTCGGCATCGAGACGTGCGGCGCCTTCGCCGCGCTCGACGCCGAAGCGATCGAGGTCCGGCTCGGCGCCGAGGGAATAAAGCTCTGGCATCGTGCCCGCGCCGACGACGAACGCTGGCTCTTTCGAGTTCCCTTACGGGCGTTTCCCAACGCGTCGCTGGAGTGGGTCGAGTACGGACTCAAGGATCCCGAGCGGCTGCTCTTCGTCATCAACTCGCTCGCCGGCACCGTCTGCACGGAGCTCGTCGCGCGCGGCGAGCGCGCCCGCGAGATGTCGCTCGTCTTCGCGCTCGGGAATCGCACGCATCGCACGCATCCGATTCGTTCGTCGAGGCCGAGCGCGGAGCAAAAGCGGTGGATGCGCCTCGTGCGGGAGGCGCTCGACACCATCACGCTGCCGGACGCCGTGATGGGCGTGACGCTGCGCGTCGAGTCGGTCACCGGCAACAACGGCGCCCAGGGAGATTTGTTCGACCGCGGCTTCGCCAGCGCGCCCGCCGTCGAGGGCGCGATCATCCAGCTCACCGACGACCAGGGCGACGTCGTCGTGACGCCGGACAACTCGGAGCATCCGTTGCTCGAGCTGCGCACGACGTGGCGCACCCGCGCGCCGTCCGACGACGACCGCGGCACGATGTACCTCCCGACGAATCCCCCCGCCCCCCCGCGACAGAAGACCGACACGCCGGCCCTCACGCTCCAACTCCTGCCGACGCCGAAGACGGTCACCGTCGACACGACGGCGCGGCGCGATCACGTCGTTCCCGTCCGCTACCTCGACGACAACGAGTGGCACGACATCGTCGAAGTCGCCGGCCCGGATCGCGTGTCCGGCGGTCAATGGAGCGACGCGTATTCGAGAGAGTATTTCCGCTGCGTGCGCGAGGACGGAATGATGGTCTGGCTGTTTCGCGGAGCGCAGCAGCAGTCGGCCGACTGGTTTCTGCAGGGATGGTGGGACTAGAAAAATTGGCTTGCGACTACAACGGTTTCGATAAACGCTACGGATGGGGGGGCACATGGAACGGTTGACTGGTTCGTTCAAGGTCATGAATTGGGAGGAGCGTCCGTACGACGACGCCGCGGGCATGCCGATGCTCGCGCACGCGACGGTGACGCACGAGCTGACCGGCGACATCGACGGAGAAGCGTCGATCACGTATTTGCTGGCGTACGATTCCAACCCCGGTACCGGCGCCTCGTACGTCGGCCTCGCCCGCATCACGGGACGGATCGGCGAACGCCACGGCACCTTCGTCGCCCGCGACGTCGGTACGTTCGCCAATGGAATCGCCGAGAGCTGCTGGACGATTCTCCCCGGCCTCGCCACCGGCTCCCTCTGCGGCCTCCGCGGCGAAGGCCACTTCGCCGCCACCGACTCCGGTGCCTCGTACTCCTTCGACTACGAGCTCGACTAGTAGAAGTTGGCGCCCTTGTTTGTAGAACTCAGAGCTCACACCTGCTTCTCGTTCTCCGACGGCGCGATCTCGGCCGAGGCTCTCGCCCGCCACGCTCGCGCCCTCGGCTACTCGCATCTCGGCATCACCGACACCGCCGACCTCGGCGGCCTCGCCCGCTTCGCCACCGAAGCGATGTCGCCCCTCAAGGATCCGACGTGCCCCAACGCGGATGAGCATGACGACACTCCCTGCCGCATCTGTCAGTATCCCGTTCGCCCGATCGTCGGCGCGGAGCTGAACGTCGACGGCTACCCCGCCGCGTTCCTCGCCCGCGATCAAACCGGCTACTGCAACCTCGCCGCCCTCGTCACGCTCGCCCGCGTCGGCCAGTGGTCTCAATGGGACAAACCCGTGCAGGCGAAGCGGCGCGGCCGCCCCAAGATCACCTGGCAGCAGCTCGCCGATCATTCACATGGATTGCACGCGCTCACCGGCCCCGCCACCGGCGAGGTCGCGTCTCTCGTTCGCGCGGGAAAGAGCCACGCGGCCGAACGGGCGCTCGATCGTTGGCGCGACGTTTTCGGCAAGCGGCTATCTATAGAAGTCCAGCTCCATCACACGGGCGGCCACGAAGCGGCTCTCGCGACTGAGCTCATCGAGCTCGCCGAGCGGACCGGGCTCCCGTGGTTCGCCACGCAGGATCCGCGCTACGTGGACGAGTCGGGTCGTCTCGTCCACGACATGCTCACCGCGCTGCGCTTGGGACTAACGATCGACGACGCGGCCGCGCGCGGGCTGCTCCATCCGAACGGCGAGTGGCGTCTCCTTTCGCCGGAGCAAATGGCCGAGCGATGGCAGGGACGCGAGGAAGGGCTCCGCGAGACCGTCCGCATCGCCGAGGAGTGCACCGGGTTCACGCTCGACTGGATGCGTCCCCCCCTTCCCGATTTTCGCAAAGCCAAGCTCGCCGCTCGTCTCTCCGACGTCGACGACAACGTCGCGCTTCGACGCTGGACCGACGAAGGGATGCGCGAGCGCTGGACCGACCCGACGCCTCGGCAACGAGAACAGATCGACCACGAGCTGACGCTCATCGCGAGCCTCGGCTTCGCGGGATTCTTTCTCGTGATGGCCGACGCCGTTCGCTTCGCCCGGCACAAAGGGATTCTCTGCCAGGGGCGCGGCAGCGCCGCCAACTCGGCGGTGGCGTTCTGCCTCGGCATCACCGCCGTCGATCCGGTGCAGCACGGCCTCCTCTTCGAGCGCTTTCTCTCCGAAGCGCGGGTCGATGGCAAAGCGGAGCCGCCGGACATCGACGTCGACTTCGAGCACAACCGTCGCGAGGAAGTGCTCGACTACATGTACGACAACTACGACCGCGCGCACGCCGCGATCACCGCGGTCACACAATGCTTCCACGCGCCGACCGCCGTGCAGGACGCGATGCGCGCGCTCGGCTATCCGGCCGCCACGGCATTCGAGATCTCGAAGCGCGTTCACGGCGACGAGCCGGCGACGTGCATCGACGCCGTGCGCGAAGTGGCCGCGCGCCGGGAGGTCGACTTGGAGAACCAGCGCGGCCGCGCGTTGCTCGTGGCGCTCGAAGCCTTTGACGGACTGGCGCGCCTGCGGTCGACGCACGTCGGCGGCTTCGTCCTCTCGGCGGCGCCGCTCGGGAACTATCTGCCAGTCGAGCAGACGACGATGGGGCGCACGATCGTCCAGTACGACAAGGACGACCTCGACATGATCGGCGTGCCCAAGTTCGACTTCCTCGGACTCGGCGCGCTGTCGATGGTGCGCATCGCGTTCGACACGATCGAGCAGCACACCGGCGTGCGCCCGCAGATGTACGAGATCCCGATGGAAGACGCGAAGACGTACGCGCTCATCCAGACCGGTGAGACGATCGGCACGTTTCAGATCGAGAGCCGAGCGCAGATCAACTCGATCCTGCACACCGCGCCCGATCATCTGTACGACATCGTCGTCCAGGTCGCGCTCATTCGGCCGGGACCGATTCAGGCCAACTTCGTCCATCCGTACACCGCGCGCCGGCTCGGCAAGGAACCGGTGACGTTTCTGCATCCCGACCTCGAGGAGATCCTCGCCCGCACGCAGGGAATTCCGATCTTCCAGGAGCAGGCGATGGCGATCGCGATGAAGCTCGGCGGCTACACCGGTGCGCGAGCGGACGCGCTGCGGCGCACGATGGGCAACATCCGCAAGAAGGGTCGGCTCGAGGCCGCGCTGGTGGACATGCGAACGGCAATGCTCGCCCGCGCGGCGTCGGGCGCGATCGCTCCATTGAGCGAAGAGACGGCGACGCGCATCTGCGACGACTTGGTGAGCTTCGCCAACTATGGGTTTCCAGAGTCTCATGCGTGGAGTTTTGCGCTCATCGCGTACGTGACGTCGTATCTCAAGGCGCACTATCCGACCGAGTTCTTCATCGGCGCGCTCAACGCGCAGCCGATGGGGTTCTATCCCGTCTCGACGCTCGTCCACGACGCGAAACGTTTCGGCGTCGAGGTGCGCCCACCCTGTCTTCTCCTTGGCAGTAGGCAATGCACCTATGAGAATGGCGCGATGCGCATTGGGTGGCGATTCGTGCGCGGCATCGGCGACACGGTGCTCGACGCATTGGAGGCGGCGCGCAAGGAGGGTCCCTTCACCTCGATCCGCGACGTCGTGCGCCGCGCGAAGCTGGATCGGGACGAGGTGCTGGCGTTCGCGCAGGCGGACGCGTTCGCGGCGTGGACTCACGATCGGCGTCACGCCGCGTGGGAAGGTTTGCACGCCAGCGGCGACGTTCTGCCGCTCGCCCCGGCCGCCGCGACGCAACACGACCCGGTCCCGATCACGCACGACGAGCTGGTGTTCCTCGACTATCATGCCGTTGGAATGAGCATCGCTGGTCACCCGATGGCGTCGGTGCGCGACAAGCTCGTGCGCGGCGGCGCGATCGACTCGCGCGATCTCATGAAGATGCCGAACGGCCGCAAGGTGACGATCGGCGGTCTGGTGACCGTCCGCCAACGCCCGGCCACGGCGGGCGGGACGATCTTCCTTCTCTTGGAAGACGAGTGGGGCTACGCGAACATCGTCGTGCCCAAACCGCTCGTCGCACCCAATGAAGAGGTCGTGAAGCGAGAGCCGTTCGTGCTCGTGCAAGGACGCGTCGAGAACGACGGGTCGGCGATTTCGATCGTCGGACAGAAATTCAAGACACTCGACGTGGGAGCGCTGACGCATCGCGCGCACGAGTTTCGATGAGCGCGACCCTCAGTCGCGCACGTTCCACAGACGTCCGAACGTCAGGTCCCATTCTGGGGGCGTGAACTTGAGCCCACCCGCATTCGGCGTAAACGTGAGCTCGTTGAAGACGATTCGCCCATCCACGTTGAACAGATCGACTCGGACGAAATCGAAGTCCTCGGACAGACGCGCCGCCACCTCGACCATCTCCTCGAGATTCTTGGGCTTCGGTTGCCAGGGCTGCGGCAGCGGCTTGTGCGAGAATACCATTTGATTCCACGCGGTGTCGAACGCCGGATTCATCGTGGTAGCGACGTCCGTGACGTACACCACGTGCGGTACGCCGTCGAAGCAGAAGAACCTGTAGTTGTTCACGGTGCTGCCGTCCGGATTCGACAGGTACTCCTCGATCAGCAGCCGGGGCCGAATATGGAAGTACTGATACTCACGGGCCAACCAGTAGTAGTTCGTCTCGAGCCAGCGCGTGGTCGTTCGAATCACCTCAGCCCGCTCCGGCGCCGTTCGCACGGCGAGGAAGTGACCGCTGGCATGGTTGGATTTGATCATGTACGGGATCGAGAACCGCCCGAATGGAATCTGCCGAGGATTCGAGCCATGCCAGTACAGTGTGGACAGGCGTTGCTCACCCACCTTACGAGCGACGTACGGACGGACAGCGAACTTGTCGGCGAGCTCCGCGTAACGCGGATCCATTCGCCGGTTCCAGCGAATCATCCGGCCGTACAACTTCTCGGTGAAGGTCTGCGGATTGGACACGTCCAGGGGGCGCCCTTGTTCACGCGCGAACCGCGCAAGGAGGAGCGCTTCCCCCTCGGAACGACGCCTGAGACGGCGCCCAGTGTCGCCGAGGCGCGCGGTTGTTGAGCGCAACACGACACGTCCCAGTCCCCGCAGATTGTCCAGGACGGAGTGGATCACGGTTCTGGAGTGCTTGATTGGTATGAACTCACTCGACGGCGCGAGGACTTCGCACCCATCGGCTCGCGCGGGGCGCTGGTACCGCCCAGTCGAGGCCTTCGACGACCGGAGTCAATCCGAAAATCAGGTACACCAGCGAGGCGCCGCAACGATCACTTTGATTCATCTAGCGGCAAATCGCGACTTGCGGGGCGCGTCGCGGTGGGATGAGATTGGTCGCCCACCTCGCGGCGCCCCCAAGTCCTGCCCACCGGCGCGGGCCTTTACCACTAATCGCTCTTCATAAGAATGCCAGGCCCGCGACGGGTGATCTTCAACGCTGACGATTTCGGGCTGACGGACGGCGCATGCCGCGGAATCAGCGAGGCAATGGTTGGGGGAGTCGTAACCTCGACGACGGCCATGGTCTGCACCGCCGGCGCACAAGCGCGGATCGCGCGGTGGGCGCCCCCTCTGGCTGGGCGAATCGGCGTTCACTTGCAGTTGACGCAGGGCCGCTGCTGCTCGCCAGCCGAGAGCATACGGTCGTTGGTGAGCCTCGAGGGTGAATTCCATGCCTCCGCGGCTGAGGTGGCGAGGCCCGAGCCATCGCAGATCCGAGCCGAGTGGGCCGCACAGGTCGACAGATTGCGCGACTGGGGCATCGAGCCGTCGCATCTGGACAGCCACCATCACATCGCGTTCAGGCCGGAGATCGTCGAGTCGTACGTCGACGTTGCGAAGGCATGCGGCCTTCCTGCACGAACGAGCTCCGTGGACCTCGCGAGGACGCTGCGGGCCCACGGCGTCGCATGCGCCGATCTCTGCGTAACCGGGTGGTACGGCGGAGATCTGAGCGCGAAGGCAATGTTGCGCTTGATCGAGGCGGGCTTCAACCGGCTCGGCGGTCGTGGCGTGCTCGAGGTCGCGTGCCACCCTGCCTACGTGGACGCCGAGCTCGCGGCGAAGTCCGTCTACGTGCGGGAGCGAGAGCGCGAGCTGCGCGTGCTCATGTCGTCGACGTTGATGAAGGGTCTTCATCGACTCGACGTGGAGTTGGCGTCGATCGCCAGCCTCGCAGCCCCAGCCGGTCGAGCCCAGTGACGTCGCCGCGTCCAACCATTCTCATGGCGACACGCAACCGAGCGTCGACTCTGTCGGCGGCGCTCGCGGAGTATTGTCACCTTCGGGCGCCCGCCGCGGGCTGGGATCTGGTCATCGTCGACAACGGAAGCACGGACTCGACGAAACAGGTCGTTGATCGATTCCGCGATCGTCTTCCGGTGACCTATTGCTTCGAGCCGGTGGAGGGCAAGAATGCCGCCCTCAATGCGGGGCTGTCCTTGGTGACCGGGGACCTCGTCGTGTTCACTGACGACGACATCTTTCCGAAACGCGATTGGCTCATCGAACTCTGCGCGGCAGCCGCGTCCCACCAAGCGTTTTCGATCTTCGCGGGCACCATCGAGCCACGCTGGGAGCAGCCGCCGACCGAAACCTTCCTGCGAATGGTGCCGCTCGGAATTCACTATTCGATTCACCCGGCGGGTATGCTCGAGGGTCCGACGCGACCGGAGGACGCGTACGGCGGAAACATGGCCGTCCGCGCGGACGTGTTTCGGCGAGGCTATCGGTTCGATGCGTCGATCGGGCCGCGTCCCAAGCGATACACCATGGGAAGCGAAAAGGAGTTCGTCCATCGGCTTGCTCGCGACGGCATGACGGTGTGGCGCTGCGAACACGCGATCGTCGAGCACCTGATTCCGCAGGCGCACACCGAGGTCAACTGGATCCTCGAGCGGGCGGTGCGCTGGGGTCGCTCCAAATACTACTTCCAGGCGCGCGATTGTTTCGACCCGGCACCGACGTGGTTCGGGGTGCCGAGGTGGATCTACCGCGCCGCCGTCGCTCGAGCGATTGCGGCGGCGGTCGCGATCGCGATGGGCGATCGCGCGGAACTGTTTCGACAGCGATGGCAGCTGCGATACCTCCAGGGGTTGGCCGCCGAGGCTAGGTCGATCAATCGGGAAGTGGGTAGGGGTTCGGTCGCCCTTCCGGTGCAGCAGCCCGACCTGCCTGCGTGAGGATCGGCCGCTCCCAAATCCGCCGGCTCGCGATTGGGAAATACTCCGAATCTCGAAACGCTGGTGCGTCAAGCACGCGGAATTCGGCGGGTCCGCCGCCCCTCCCCCACAACCTTTCAGGGGTCGCGAGTGTCTAGCATCGGTAGATTCGAGACCTCGAGCCCCCGATGACCCCCGCGTCTCTTCGCTCGCTCCTCCTGCTCGTCGCGACTCCGGCCGTCCTTCTCGGCCAGGGACGCGTCCACACGATCACGGGCCGCGTCACCACCGATAGCGGCACGGCGATCCCCGCCGCCGACGTCATCGTCACGATCGCCCCGACGACTGAATCCATCGCGGACAAGACCGACGCATCGGGCGCGTACAAGCTCGTGATCCCGGCCGAGAAGGCGACGGGCGAATACCTGCTCTATATCGGCGCGCTCGGGCGGCGTCCATTTCGACAGCGGGTGACGATCAAGAGCCCGGACTCGACGGCCGCCGTCGACGCCAAGCTCGCCGCCGTCGTCACGAACCTCGCGGCCGTCCAGGTCCGCGCGACGCATCCGCGTCCTCCGCGATCGCTGGGCAGCGACAACGGACCGGTGACTCCCGTGGACGGACTCGACCGTCGCGTCGACGGAGTCGTCAACTCGTTGCCTCCTGAGCTGCAAGGCAACTTCGACGCGATGGCCACGTTGATCCCGGGCCTCGCGGTCACGAGCAACGGCATTTCGGCGTTCGGGATGGGCGGCGACGCGAACATGACTACGCTCAACGGCATGTCGGTCGGCGCGTCGTCGGTCCCGCGCGACGTGCCGGTGACGACGACCTTTCTCACCTCGCCGTGGGATCCGACGCGCGGCGGATTCGCCGGCGCGCTGACGTCGGCCACCGTCGCGTCCGGAGACAACGTCTCGACACGTCGCGTGCGGGCCACGCTCGATGCGCCGGCGCTGCAAGCGGACGATCCGATCGCCGCCCGCTTCGGCCAGAAGTACACGAACCTTCAACTCGGCGACGCGGGAACCGGCGCGTTTTCGCTCGACAAGTATTTCTACGACTACGGATTCCAGGCGTCGCGCCAGACGGCGGACGTGCAGTCGTTGCTCGCGCTCGACGCCGACGCGCTGCTCCACGCCGGCATCTCTCCCGATTCGGCGTTCCGCCTGACGCAGATCCTCGGCGCGCAGCACATACCGGTCACGCGCGGCGGCATCCCGTCGCAGCGCACGACGACGAGCGCGAATTTCATCGAGCGCTTCGATCGTCGCCTTCCGGCGCCTCCGGCCGGCGCGACGCCGGCGCCCGCGTGGAACGTGCTGGTCGGCGCCGACTACACCGAGACGAGCGCCGGCTCGCTTTCGCCCACCGTTCTTCCGGCGACGACGGGCAAGAACGTGAACGGCGGCGGTTTCCTCCAGGGACTCTACTCGCGGTACTTCGGGACGTACGGCAGCTACATCAACGAGACGGCCACCGCGTTCTCCTATCGCGACACGCGCGGCACGCCATATCTCGCGTTGCCGAGCGGGAACGTGCTGATCGCGTCGAGCGTCGCCGGATCGGATCCGACGATCGGCTCGCTCAGCTTCGGCGGCAACAGCGCGCTGGCGCGCGACACGCGAACGTGGTCGTGGGAGATCAACAACCAGACGGACTTCCTGGTGCACGACAACCTGTCGTTCCCGGGAAAGCTGTATTTCCAATCGCGCTACGAACACTACGGCCAATCCCTCGCCGCGAACCGCCTCGGGTCGTTCAGCTTCAACTCGCTCGCGGACGTCGCTGACAACACGCCGAGCGCGTTTTCGAGAACGCTCAACATGCCGGACCGGTCGGGCGGCGAGTGGATCGGCGCGGCGGCGGCGGGCGGGAGCTGGTCGGCGACGCACTGGATTCTGGCCGGCGGCGCACGGGTCGACGCCAACGCCTTCACCGGACTGCCCACGGCGAATCCGGAGCTCGAGCAGACGTTCGGCGTGCGCAACGACCGCGCGCCGAATTCCATCGCCGTAAGCCCGCGCTTCGGGTTCAACTGGTACCCGACGGCGCAGAAGGGGTTGTCCTCGTTCGGTTCGAACCTGTCCACGACGTATCGCGGGGGATACCAGATTCGCGGCGGGATCGGCGAGTTCCGCGGATTCCTCCCGTCGTCGCTTCTTTCGGACGCGATCGGCACGACCGGGCTGCCCGGAAGCAGCGAACGATTGGTGTGCACGGGGCCGGCGGCGCCGATCCCTGACTGGCAGTCGTACATGACGGATCCGTCGAGCGTGCCGACGACCTGCGCCGGCGGTGCGTCCGTGTTCGCCGACACGGCACCGAACGTCGCGGTGATTGACCGTCAGTTCCGGCCCAACACCGCGTGGCGCGCGAGGCTCGGGTGGACGAACACGGTCAAGAACAATTACATCGCGATCGACGGCGTCTATTCGCTCAACCTCGACCAACCGGGCACGCTCGATCTCAATTTCGGCGGCGCGCAGCGATTCACGCTGCCCGCGGAGGGCGACCGGCCGGTCTTCGTCTCGCCCACGAGCATCGTGCCTTCGACCGGAAGCGCGTCGGCCGTGGAGTCGCGCGCGTCGGCGGCGTTCGGGCGGGTGGCGGACCGTGTGTCGGATCTGCGCGGCGACGCGCGCCAGATCACGGTGTACGGCATCCCGAACATCCCGTTCCGGTTCGGGATCGTCACCATCGGCTATACCTACACGGACGCGCGCAGCCAGTCGCGCGGCTTCGACGGCAGCGACGCGCGCGATCCACGGTCGATCGAATGGTCGTCGCAAGCGTTCACGCCGCGCCACCAGGTCACGCTGCAGGCCGCGCGGGTCTTCTTCGGCAATAAGATCGGACTGACCGCGGCGGGCCGGGTGCAGTCGGGGCTTCGCTACACGCCGTTCGTGGCTGGCGACATCAACGGCGACGGCGCCTCGAACGACCGCGCGTTCATCTTCGACCCGTCGCGTGTCGCGGACACGGCGGTTTCTCGCGGATTGCGCGATCTTCTGAACAGCGGTTCGGCGTCGGCGCGCGATTGCCTGAGCCGCCAGATCAACACGATCGCCGGCCGGAACAGCTGCGTCGGCCCGTGGAGCGCGACGTTCAATGCCTCGCTCGTGATTCCGCGACTTCCGAAGACGAACGGCCGGATGCAGGCGACTCTCAACCTCGCGAATCCGCTCGGCGGGCTGGATCAACTGCTTCACGGCAGCGACAAGCTCCACGGCTGGGGAAGCACGCCGCTCGTCGACGGAACGTTGTACCAGGTGCGCGGCTTCGACCCGGCCACGCGACAATTCGTCTACCAGGTGAATCCGCGGTTCGGAAGCACGAATCCGTCGACGAGCACGCTCCGGTCGCCGTTCCGCATCACGCTCGACATCCGGTACGACTACGGGCGCAATGGAGAGGAGCAGCGCCTCGACCTCAATCTCCGGATCAAGCCGCCGCTTGTCGGGACGCGTGCGTCGGCCGACACGATCAAGGCGCGTTACATCAGGTCTGGATTCACCGACGTCTACGCCATCATGCTGCGGTTCGCAGACTCACTCGCCCTCACGCGAGCGCAAATGGAACAGGTTCAGGGCGAGCAAAAGGTCTTGCTGGCGAAGGCCGACACGATTTACGCCGAACTGGCCGCGTATCTCGTCGCGCTGCCTCCCAACTACGACCCGAGCGAAGCGGTCAAGCACGTCACGGCGGCGAACGATTCGGCGTGGAAGACCATCTATGCCGAGTCACCGTTCATCAGACGTATCTTGGAGCCGCGTCAGTTGCCGCGTTTGCCGGGCCCGCTCTACGCGATGCTGATGACAGAAAAGCCACAGATGAGATTCTTCGGATTCTAGAGGCGCGATGAAGATCGTCGGGACAGTCGCCGGCGGGCTGCTGGCGTTGATCGGGTGCGTGTGGTTCCTGCAAGGAATCAACGTGTTGCCCGGGAGCTTCATGACCGGGCAAACGAAGTGGGCGGTCTATGGCGTCATCACGCTGGTGATCGGCCTAGCGGTGCTCTGGTTCAGTCGGCGATGACAGTCATCATCGCGATCTGGCACGCCTTCGGGCTGGCCTTCGCGATGTTCTGGGTCATCCTCTGGCCGCTCATCCTCGGCTTCGCGCTCTCGGGCGCGATTCAGGCGGTCGTCTCCAAGCAACAGATGGCTCGCGTTCTGGGCGACGATCGGCCCGCAACGCTTTTCAAGGCGTGCGGGCTCGGCGCGGCATCGAGCTCGTGCTCGTACGCGGCGGTCGCCATCGCGCGCTCGATCTTCCGCAAAGGCGCCGACTTCACCGCGGCGATGGCCTTCGAGCTCGCGTCGACGAACCTCGTGCTCGAGCTGACGATCATCATCGTCGTGTTCCTCGGCTGGCAATTCGCGGCGGCGGAGTTCGTCGGCGCGCCGCTCATGGTCGCGAGTCTCGCTCTGCTCTTCCGACGATTCTTGTCACGCCAGCTGCTCGAGAGCGCGCGGATACAGGCGGACCGCGGCATCGCCGGAAGAATGGAAGGCCATGCCGGCATGCACATGGAGGTGACGGAGGGGACCCTCTGGCAACGCGCGTTCTCGGACAAAGGGCGCACGGCGATCAGCCACTACTTCGTAATGGATTGGGTGTCGGTGTGGAAGGACGTCGCGGGCGGACTGCTGATCGCCGGCGCGTTGGCGGCGTGGGTGCCGATGGATTGGTGGCCGCGGGTGTTCCTGACGTCGCATCCGACGTGGGCGATGGTGTGGGGTCCGGTCGTCGGGCCGCTCATCGCCGTGCTCTCGTTCGTCTGCTCGGTCGGCAACATCCCGCTCGCCGCGGTGCTCTGGAACGGCGGCATCAGCTTCGGAGGCGTGATCGCGTTCATCTTCGCCGATCTGATCGTGCTCCCGATTCTCGACATCTACAGGAAGTACTACGGCGCGCGGATGATGTGGTTCATCTTCGCGACGTTCTACGCCTCGATGGTGGCCGCGGCGCTCGTCGTCGAGTTGGCCTTTCAGGCCCTCGGACTCGTGCCGGCCCGCGGCGGCGCGCGCGTCGTCGAGGCGTCGATCAGCTTCAACTACACGACGGTCCTGAACGTCTTCTTCCTCATCGTTGCGTCAGCGATGATCCGGCGATTCATGCGCACCGGCGGACCGGCGATGCTTCGCGCAATGAGTGCTCCTGCGGCCGGTCCTGTGTCGACGGCCCACGAGGGACACCGCCACCACTAGACCGGCTGTTTCGGCATCTGGATCAGGCGACGGACGAACGTGTCGAACTCGTCGTGCATGATCTTCATCGACGGATTCTCCATCATGCGCCGAAACGACTTTTCCTGCGCGATCTGCCACATCCGGCTGTTCCACGACGCGAAATAGTCGGGCGGAAGCTGGCCGTGCTTGTGCGCGTACCAGGCGATCTCGAACAACGACAGCTGCATGAGATTCAGGAAGTAGTCCTGGACGTCCCGGTCGGTCTCGAGATGGTCGACGTCGCGTTCGTGCACGGACGCGAGCGCCGGATTCTGCACGCGGATGTACCGCAACTGATACTGGAGCTCGACGAGCTTGGAGAAATTGGCGACGAGTTGCGCCTTCCGCGCCTGGCGGAATTGGACCGCGGTGAAGATCAAACCGCCGGCGATGGCGAACGAGGACAGCGCCTGGAGCGTGACCTGAATGATCTGAAGCGTGACCGGCATCGGAGTCGCGAGGGCGCGGAGCGGCCTATCGGCGCGTGAGCACGCGGCGATTCGGACCGGCGCCCAACGCAAGTGACGTGACGGGCCCCGCGCCCTCCGCCCGTTCGAATGCCCATTCGCCTCCGCCTTCCAACCCGACGAACTTGTCGCCGCCCAGCGGCGCGATCGGAATCGATCGCTTCGATGTGGCGTTGTACAGCGCCAGCATCTTGCCGTCTGCCGCGACGCTCACGTCGATGCGAGTCGTGTCGTTGCCAGCGATGCCGATGTAGCGACCCGCATACTCGCCGAGCTTGGCCGCGGGAATCGTAACAACCGCACGTGTGATGCGCGTCGGCGCACCGAAACCATACTCCTCGGCGTACGCGCGCTCGATTTCCGTCATCAGTCCGCCCCCGACGCCGCTCATCATGATGACCAATCCGCGGCCGGTGTTCGGCCGCATGAACATGTCGGCCACGAATCCTTCATCTCGGCCGCCGTGCGAGAACGTCAATGAGTCCGCGTCGCCCGCTACGGCGATGCCGAGACCCCAGTAGCCGGTCCCGAACGGGGGTTGCTGGTGGACCTGTTTCGAGATCATCTGCTTCGCCATCGCCGGCGAGAGCACACCACCCGGTTCGCCGCGATATGAGCGCGAGAGCGCGATTGCCCATCTCGCGAGATCCGATGCGGTCGTCCACAAGCCGGCAGCGGCCATCTCGGGGTAGACGTGGAATCCGCCGGGGACGGGCGTGTCGATCTGCTCATGACCGCTCGCCGCCTCGCCGCGCCGCGACGTCGGTAGGGGGTTCTCATACGTGCTGCGTGACATTCCGGCCGGCTGGAGCATGAGTCGGCGCAAGAGCGTCGGGAACGCCTCGCCGCTCACGTCGGTGCTCACGAGCTGCGCGATCGTCATGCCGCCGCCGGAATACAGCCAGCGCGCGCCCGGCGTCGTGTCGTTGCGTACCGCCGGCGTATTGGCCGGTGGTGCGCCGTCGAGCAGCTGCGCCACGCTCGGAACGGGCGCGCCGAGCGCATAGCCGGGGAAGCCCCACACCGTGAGCCCCGCCGAGTGCGTGAGCAGGCGGCGGAGCGTCACCTTCTCGCGCTCGGTGAATCGGCTGTCGGGCAGGTGCCAAGAAGTGAGCAGCGTGTTGACGTCGGTGTCGAGCGGGATCTTGCGCTGTTCGACGAGCCGGAGAAATCCGCTTGTGAAGACCGGCTTGCTGATCGACCCCGCGAGAAAGAGCGTGGTCGTGTCAACCCGCTTGCTGCCGCCGAACTCCGTGACGCCGTAGCCTTTCGCGAACACGACCCGGTAGTTGTCGATCACCGCGATGCTGAGACCCGGCACGTGGTACGACTTCATCCGCTCGACCAGGTCGAGGGCCACGTCCGGCTGGTCGGCGATGCGAACCCCGTAGCGAAGGTGGTGTTCGATCGCCGAGGGATTCTGGGCCGCCGCGATATTCGCGACGGCGATGACAGCAACTGCCGTGAGGATCGGACGAATTCGCATGCGGGAGCTCATCCCGATGATGACCGATCGAATGTGCTGGGACATGGGTACGGGGGCAATTACCTGGCGCTCCGATGCCGATCGACCCACCACGGCCACGCCCAAAGCGGCCACCCGATGAGCGCCGTCCACGCCAACGCCTTTACGCTCGGCGGCGGCGGACCGAAGCTCGCGGCGTACAGCACGAGTAGGAAGACGACGAGGGACCACAGTCCAAATCGGCCGACGCGGTCCCGCGCCTGCGTCGTTCGCGCGTAGGCCAACACCCCGGCGAGGTACACCATCAGCTCGACGATCACGGTCGCGACGGGGTGGCGCCACAGCCCGAGCCCGAAGCGCGACGCGCCGCCGGGATAGAGGGGCAGATCCGGTACGTGAACGAAGAGGTCGAGCAACCAGTGGCTTGGCACGAGCAAGCCCACGACGATCGCTCCAGCCCCATAGCGTGTGAGCGCGAAGTACAACGCGCCGAACGCCGCGCCGGCCACCAACTCAGTGGCCAGGCTGTGCGACCACGGATAGCTGACGAAATCGAGCGTGAGAAACGGATTATGGCTCGCGGGCGAGATGCGAACCTGCTCCGCGCCGGCAAGCAGAAAGATCGGCCAGAACAGGTCCGCGAGCTGCGCGGCGACGAACGTCGTGCCGAGCGACGTGCGGGGGGCGGCGCGCTTCGCCGCGAACGCGAGACCAAAATGGCCGATGAACATTCTATGACGAGCGCGACGAGGGGGGCAGCGAATCGATGAGGCGGCGATTGGGATGAGGCGACCGCTCCGGATGACGCCGTAATAATAGTGGGCCGACTGGTGCGCTTGGTCGAGCGGCCGAGGGCGCGAAGGCACGAGCCCTGAATGCTCGATGAGAATGTTAGTGCGAACAAGTTGACACAAAACGAACGAGATCGTCACAACCGCCGCGCCAACGAACGCGTAGTGTGAGCCATCGAATGTTCAGCGGTCGCGATGGCGCGAGCGCTGACCGCTTTCGGCGCTCGAACGCGTTTACCGAGCAGCGCCGGAGCGCCCGGCTCTCCTATCACACGTCCCTTTTCGGGCCTGCCGCCATGAGTCTCTCCACCGCACTCGTTCGCCGCACCGCCGTCGCGCTCTCGCTGGTGTCCCTCTGGGCACGCGCCGGAACCGCGCAGAACTCCCAGGTCTCGCTCGCCGACGCGAGCCACAAGTTCCTTTCGCCCGGAATGCAGGGCTTCGAGGCTCGCCGAAAAGCGGGAATCGGCCAGTTCATCACCGACAGCGCTCTTCGCGCGGCGTCTGGTACCCGCCTCTCCCATCTGCTGGTTCTGCACCTGCCGGGAATCGTCATCGGCAACGGCGGTTCGTACGGGGAATTTCCGATTTCATCCCGCGTGTGCAACGGCATCTCGTGCAGCACACCTCGCTGCTACGTCCGCATGTACATCGACGGCATGCTCGTGTTCGACGGAACGCCTCAGCAGCGCAACGCGCAGGGCGTCGAACTGTCGACCTTCAAGCCCGACGACTTGAGCGGGATCGAGTACTACGCGGGCCCGTCCGGGCTGCCGGCCCGGTTCGCCGGATACAACTCGGACTGCGGGACGCTGCTGTTCTGGTCGCGGGACTCCTGACCGTGCATCAACCGGCGCGACTCGTCGCGGCGCCGGGCGAGGCCGCGTAGAATTGTCCGGCGGAGGCGGCCATGGCGAAGTCAGTCGACCTGTACGACAACGTCTATAGTGATTTCGAAAGCACCGCCGAAACGGCCGTGCGGCAAGCGGCGTTCGGCGAGGACATCGGTCAGACCAGCTGGCTGACCGCCGAGGATTGGCTGCGCTTCGCGGATCTCGCGGGCGTGCGCGAGAATTCGCGCGTGCTCGAGGTCGGGAGCGGATCCGGCGGACCGGCGATCTACCTCGCCGCGAAGCGAGGCTGCCACGTCACCGGCGTCGACATCAACGAGCACGGCGTCGAAAACGGCCGGAGGCTCGCCGAGGACCGTGGCCTCGCCGACCGCGTGCGCTTTCAGACCGTCGACGCGAGCAAGCCGCTTCCCTTCTCAGCCGCGACATTCGACGCCGTTCTCTCGAACGACGCCATGTGCCACATCGCGAATCGGCTCGACGTGCTGCGCGACTGGCATCGCGTGGTGCGCTCCGGCGGCCGCATCCTGTTCACCGACGCGCTGATCGTCACGGGACCGATCAGCGCCGACGAAATCGCGACGCGCAGCTCGATCGGTTTGTACATCTTCGTGCCGCCCGGCGAAAACGAACGGCTCATCGCGAATGCGGGGTTCGAGTTGTTATCCGCGGACGATGTCACCGCCGAGGCGGAGACGATCGCCGGACGGTGGCACGACGCGCGAGAGGCGAACCGCGGCGAGCTGACGGCGCGCGAGGGCGAAGCGAACTTCGCCGGTCTGCAGCGTTTCCTGGCGTGCGTGCGAACCGTTTCGGCGGAACGCCGTCTCTCTCGGTTCTGCTACCTCGCGGAGAAACCGGAACATCGCGTTTGACCGCGGTCAGCGCCGAGGATGTACCGGTCCGATGCGTCCTCGGCGAGTGCCGGTCGAGCTCGGTCCGGCTAGCGGTCGTGGCGTGCCGCCTTCGATGCACATCATATTTGGCGGATCCGCTCCCACCGGAGAAGCCAGATGAATCGAATCGCCACCGCCCTGTTGCTGCCGGCGACCCTATCGATCAGCCGAGCAAATCCTCCGGACAAGGCGTGCTCGCTGTTGACGGACGCGGAGATCACGGCAACCGTCGGCGCACCAAGCAAATCGCAGGACGACCAGATGGCGGTGACTCAAGGTCCGGCGAAGGGTCAGACCATGAAGCTGTGCACGTGGACCGTCCCCACCGGGAACGTCAATGTTGCGTTCGGGAAGGTCGCCGATCTCGAGGCCGGCCGGAGCGCGTTTCGCGCGCAGATGCGGCAGACCATCGACCTGCTCAAGAAGCGGGGGTGGACGATCGAGGAGAAATCGTTCGGCAGCGACGCCACCTGCTGGATCGGAACGCCGCCCACGGGCGACGCGAACATTCCCCGGGGGACGGGGTGCGCCGGCGCGACGAATGGGTTCGGCATTTCGGTGGGCACGAACGGGTCCGCGAGGATCGAAATCGACTCCGTGAAGAAGCTGCTGGACGCCGCGATGCGACGACTAGGATAGCTTCACGGGGCCGTTAAGAAGGGCTAGCTACGGCTTGCGCCCCGGGATGCTATACAGAAATCCCGTGTACTGCATCTCGTCCCACGTCTGATCGCCCCACTGCACGTCCTTCGTGGCGTCGGGGTTGTGCTTGTTCGTCGCCGAGTTGTCGTACCACGCGGTCGACATGATCTTGGCGCCGGCGGGAATGTCGAGCGGCTTGTCGAACAGGTAGTAGGTCTGCCAGTTGAAGTCGTAGTGCGGCATGTCGAGGATCACCTCCGACGTGCTGTCCGGCTTCACCAGCGTGTAGCGCCAACGCGTGCCGCGCAGATGCGTGTGCGGGAAGAGACCCCAGATGCGGACGGGCTGCCCCGCCGTGATCTCGGCGGGAACGGCGACGTCTTTCTGGCCCGCCGGAATGGTGAAGGTGCCGTTCACGAACTGCGAAGCAAAGATCTCTTCCTGCGGCTTCTCGGCCGCGAACCTGAAGCCGACGCGCGAGCGATCCTTCATCTCGTGGCCGTGCGCGGTGTAGTGCATTTGGAACGTGAGCAGCGTTCCCGCGCGCAGCCGCAGCGCCGTCCCGGGCGTGAACTCGATGACATTCGTTCCCGGCGCGGTCGTGCCGATCAGCGCACCGAGCCGCCGCGGCGGCGCGTGCAAGGTGTCGACGCGCGGCGCGTCGCGGATTGCGGCCTGGAGCCTGTTCGGGATGAATACGGGCATCGGCGCCGGCGTGCCGGCGGGGCGGGGCGCAGGAGCGGCGGGCACGGCGCCCGGCGCGGGCGGCACGTACGCGTAGACGAGAACGTGGTGCACGACCTCTCGAGCGCCCGGCTGGATCTCGATCGCCTGCACCCATTTGTCTTCCGTGAGGTTCGTCGGCACGGTGAAGTACTGGTATTCGATCATGCCGGTCGGCGGGACGACGAAATCCTCGGGCATGCTCACGACGAAATCGGGCGTGCCGATCGACCACGTCGACGGGAAGTCGGGCTTGGGCGGTAGATCCTTCGCGTCTCCCCGCTGCGCGCCGCCGGCGATCCAATCGAGGATGATCTGCTTGTCCGCGTCCGAGAGCCGCCGGTCGTTGCGAAAGACGCCGTGCGGGCCTTCGGCGTGCCACGGCGGCATGTAGCCCGTCGAGACCGCGTCCTCGATCTTGTCCGTCTGCGCCTTCGCGCTGTCGTAGTCGACGAGCGAGAACGGCCCGAGCCCGCCCGGGTGATGGCAGCTCGCGCAGTTTCTATAGATGACCGGCGCGACGTCTTTGCTGAACGTCGGAGCGGCGTGCCGCGGCGTGGGCGGGGAGCCGGATTGGCGCGCGAACGCGACGGCAACGAGCGCGGCTAGGGCGACAACGGCGGGCTGCGCGACGCGAATCAGTCGTCGTGACGGCATGGCGGGGGGACCTCATCGAAGGAGAGGCGGCAACGGCTGACAGGAAAGCAATCCGCTGGACTGGCGGGCGCGCAAGGTTGTCCCCGACCGATGGGGGCGGGCGGTCCTCGCCATCTGGCCCGGCTCGCCTGGGGCACCGTACGTTAGACGTGCCGTCCGACCCCTCCGGAGCCCCAATGTCACCGCTCTCCGTCTTTCCCTTGATCTCGACGCGGCCGACGGGCTTGTAGCCGCTTTGCAGCGCCGTCAGGTCGAGGTTGCCGAGGTTGGGATCGGGAATCACCGCCGCCAACATACTCGGTTTCGGACTGGTGGCCATGTCCGACAACGCCTGTTCGTCATGCCAGAGAGCCCCGTCGGTCTGAACGTCGTTGGCTGGTCCGCCATGGTCCGCCGGCTTGATCAGGCCTTTAGCGTCCGTACCGACGATGCACGTGTATTTCCCGCATCGTACGCCCAGGAACATCGCTTTGTTTTTGCCCTCGACGAATCGAACTGAAGGAGGGGTATCAGCATCATTCCAGGTCTTCGCGTATTCGTCCCCCTCGGCAAAAGCGTGGACGTCGTATCCGCTCGTCGGAGCCGGATCCTTGCAGTCTCCGGGCCCCGGCACAGAGGCCACATTGGCGCTCCAACCCTTGTCGTCGGGGGCGCTTGAGGTGTGTTGTAAATAGACGCAATAGTACCCCATCGGCCCGAGCTTTAGCGCCTTGTAACCAGCCTCGGCGGACGATCCGACCGCACTCTTTACTTGCAAGAGAGCGACACTGTGGGGGGTAGAAAAGTCGCTTGGCGAGTGCCATCCGGCCAAGTTGTCGATCGGGAACGCCAGGACGTCGGCCTCGTATCCGCCGGAGTTCGACTGAAACGCCTGCTCATCGTCCACCAGCGGACTGGCCAACCCCAGCGTGAACGTTCCGGCGTTCGCCAAGGCGAACGCGGTGACGGAGTCGATGCCCCGGTCGCGCCCGGCCTGGATGAGGGCGACTCGCAGCGAGTCGCCAGTCAGGATGTGCTGAGTCGCGATCTGTCGGGCTGCTTCTATTGGCTTCGATTCGTGTTGACAAGCGAGTGTACTGAGCAAACCGAGACCGCACAGTACGAGGGACCCGGTACGGCGGCGTTGCCGTGTCATGGTCGCGCTCCGGAGGGAAGGGGTGCTAGAGTTTGCTCTTTCCGGCTCTTTTACGCCAGAGGTCGCTTACCGCCCCAGCCCACGCCGTCGGCTCCGACGTCGCTGTGCGGGGCAGGCGACCGCGCAGCTCCATTGAACGGACAAGGGACCCAACCCAGACGACCTCGCGCCACGCGTCCTCGCCGGTTCCTAGAGGACCATAGCTCCGCGCCGAGCCAAGGACGTCGTCGAGAACGCGCGTTGCGGTAGCGGTATCTCCTATCGACAGGTACATGACAGCTTCGGGGAGGACCGCGTCGGGCGCGATGCTGCCAGCAAGGGCCTGGCGACGCGCTTGATCAATCCTTTTCAAGATCGCTCGAACGGAGTCCGGCCTGTGGGCGGCGAGCTGGCGGCGCGCGGAAAGTACGTAGTCGCGATCCGTTGCGAGTTGGTCGATCCAGGTCAGGTTCGTCTCTGAGCTCAGCGCGACGATGAGCGGCAAGAGTTGCCCCTCCGCAATCTTGACTGCGTCAGCAGGGCCCAATGCGGCCAGGCTCTTCCCGATCTGCTCGACCGTCGGGACGTGTTGTTGCTCCGGACAACCCATCGCGACGATCGCCATGCGCGCGTGAATGTCACCGGCGAGCGAGGCGGGAACGTCGACGGCGCTCGAGATCGGCCGCGCCGACCTTCGCACCAGATCGACAGCCAGATCGCAGCGCCCGATGAGGGCTGCCAGCGGCGCGAGAGCGGCGGCGGCGTCCGCGTCGACCGAGCCTCTCGAATCGAGGAGGGAGTCGGCCGTCCGGTAGGCATCGTCCAGCGTCTTGTGATCCGATGGTAGCGCGAATTTCGCCTCGACCAATACCCGTTCGGCAATCAATCGACGGCGAGAGGGAGAGTTGCCGGCGAGGCGCTCGGCGGCCCGCAATGAATCGACGGCGGCCGGATCGCCTTGCAACTCCAACGCGACCGCCACGGCCTGTTTCGCCTCGGCGCTACGCGGAAATGCGGTGCCCCATGTCGTCGCGATTCGGCGAAAGAGGCCGCGCAGGTACACGATGCCTCGAGCGTTGTCCTGGAGGTCGACTGGAGACTTGCCCTCCCGAAATTCACTCTGTGGCGCGGGAACGACCACGATCGTGTCGCCGACCAGCGCGACGCGGGCCCAGAGCGTCTGGATCGGTTGTGTGGACGTGCGGCCCTGGCGAAACGACGTGGAGGTGAAGAGCGTTCGGAGTCGTGCGTACGCGTTGCCCTGGAAGCCCCGAAACGTCGCGGGCAGCAAGTCGAACGCGCGAGCATACGCCTGAAGGCCGCGATGATAGCTGGAGCGGAATCGCCAGCCCGTTCGACTTCGCGAATCCGGGACGACGACTTTGTCTTGCGTGATACACTCACCCAATCCGTACCATCCGGCAAAGCTCGCACTATCGCGCGCGATGAGTGCCTCATATGACAAGCACGCACGCGGATACTCTCGCGTTCCGAGGCCGACGAGCGCGGCGCCCATCAGGCGCTCGGAGGATGACAACGACAATGTGTCAAGCAGTGCCTCTCTCGCCAACGGGAGCCACTCCGCCGAAGGCCGCAACGCCCACTCCCGAACTTGGGCTCGCCAGAGAAGCGGCCGACGCGCCGCAGAATCGAACTGCGAGGCTCGACGAAACTCTGAATCGGCGGCGACGAGGTCCCAGTCATTGAGGGCCCGCGAGCCTCGGGCCATCTGCTGAATCGCCGGCAAGTTCAGGCGCCCACTCGCAGACTCGTCCCCGGCGTCAACGCCTCGCAGGAGCAGGGAGTCGACGAGCGCATTGTAGACGCGTTCCGCATCGGAGGCATCGAACTCGAGCGCGGTCGCTTCGGCGAGACGTCCGGCGTTCACGTCGTACAGCGCCGCATACACGGAAGACCTTGACGACGGGGAGTTGGAGGACGACGTGATGCGTCCCCGTATATAGCGTCCGATCGAGAGTCGGCGTGCGACACCTCGGGCGCCTTCATCGTTCGCGGGTTGGGCGTCGCGAATGACGTCGCCCAGTTGCAACAAGTCGGCTGGGCGCACACCGCGCCAACGGGCGATCGCACGCGAAAGCTGCTGCTGCGCTGCGACGCCAGCGTCGGGCGCAGGTGCATCGAGTCGGAACACGACGATCTGGGTCGTGTCGAGCGCCGCGGGAGCGGCCGATCGGTCGATCGTTCTCGCGGCCCATGCGGCAGCAATCGACAGAGCGCAAACGGCCACGGCCACGAGAATGGCGCGCCGTGGGACCCGCCTCGCATCGTGCGCTTGGTCTCGAACGTCGGAGCGCGCCCGTTCCAACGCATCGGCGAATTCACCAGCGGTCCCGAAGCGATCTGCGGGCGCCAACGACAACGCCTTCGCGAGTACGCGTTCGACGCTTCTGCCAGCGGCGGGGCGATATACGCCGATGGGCCGAGGCGCGTGCGCGAGGCGCTGCGCAGCAACTGATTGAGAGTTCGCGCCCACATACGCCGGCACACCGGCCAGGGCTTCGTACAGGACGCAGGCCAAACTGAATATGTCGCTTCGACCGTCGTACTCGCGCTCGCCGCTCGCCTGCTCCGGGCTCATGTACGCAGGCGTGCCCCGAATGATCCCGGTGCTCGTCGTCCCGCCGCCTGCCCCTTCGAGGGCACGCGCGATGCCGAAATCGCCCAGGAGCGCGTCGCCATCGTTGAACAGGATGTTCTCGGGTTTTACATCTCGATGAATGAGTTTTCGCAAATGCGCGAAGTCGAGCGCTCGAGCGATTTGGACACCGATCTCGAGAACGGTGTCGACCGGAAGCTGCCGGTCCCGATTCAGCCATTCCCGCAGCGTCCCCCCGGTCATCCAGCGGAACACGCAGTACAGGGAGCCATCGACCGCCCCGGAACCGATGACCGGGACGATGTTGGGATGGGTGAGCGCCTGCGTCAGCCGAACTTCCCTGAGGAATCGTTCCGCGCTGAGTGACTCGACGAGTTCCGGCCGCAGGACCTTGATGGCGACGATCTCACCGGACTCGCCGTCCCGCGCGCGATACACGATCGACGTCGCGCCACTCCCCAATTCGCCTTCGACGACGTAGCGGTCGATCAGCGCACCGGGCTGCGCACGAAAGGAACTGGTCACGACTCGGGGGAGGAGGGAGCGTACCGGCCAAAGCATAGCTGACCGATCAGCCGGGCCGCCAGCATTGCCCCCGTTTCTGTCCGCAGGTTCCGTCTGGCCCCCCTAGCTTGGCCCCGGTACGTTAGCTGCGCCGTCCGACCCTTCCGATGGAGCCTCCATGCTCTCCCTGTCGGTCCCGTTGAATCGCGCGGCGCGCGTCGTCGCCGTGCTCGCGATCGCCTCCGCTGTCGTTGCTTCAGCCAACGCGCAGCAGCTCAAGCCCGTCCACTTCGCCCGCAACGCCGGCATCGCCAACGACGGCCGCGTCGCGTTCACCTATCAGGACGACATCTGGCTCGTCGACGCGGACGGCTCGAATCCGCGCCGCCTCACGGTGAACGTGGCGCGCGACTTCTCGCCGCGCTTCTCGCCCGACGGCAAATGGATCGCGTTCACGAGCAACCGCACCGGCAACAACGACGTGTTCGTCGATGCCGTCCACCGGCGGCGAGCCGAGGCAGCTCACGTGGTATCTCGGGCGACGACCAGGCGTTGTACTGGACGCCCGACGGCAAGGGCGTCGTCATCTCGAGTGCGCGCGGATCGAACGCCTGGGGTTCCCCACTCTATGTACAACCAATAGACGGCGGACTCGCCAAGCCGCTCGGCATGGGCATCGCGCGCGCCGGCATGATCAGCCAGGACGGCGCGATGATCGCGTTCAACCGCAACCTGCCGTCTACGTGGCGCAAGGAGTATCGCGGCAACGCGGCGGCGAACATCGCCGTGATGAACGTGAGCAACGGCGCGATTCAGGAGGTCACGAACACGGATCTCCAGCAATTCAAGACGTTCGCGAACAACGTGTTTCCGATGTGGGGCGCCGACGGGATGATCTACTTCGCGTCGGAGCGCGACGGCACGTTCAACCTCTGGCGCATGTCGACGAAGGGCGGAAACGCGCAGCAGGTGACGAACTTCAAGAGCCGGGCGGCGTCTTCTTCCCCTCCATCTCGCCCGACGGAAAGCACATCGTCTTCCAGAACGAGTTCGATCTCTACACGATCGACCTTCCGAACGGCAAGCGCGAAGAAGCTCGACGCTGGCGATGTCGTTCGACCCGAAGGAGCCCGACGTCGAGGTGCTGACCGCGCAAAGCCGCGCCGAGGGGTTCGGCATCTCGCCGAGCCGGCGACTACATGGCGGTCGACTATCCACGGCGAGATCATGATCGTGCCGACGGAAGCGGGCGTCGGCGAGAAGACACAGATGACCAACTCGGCGTGGCGCGAGCGAAACGAGGACTATTCGCCGGACGGCCGCAAGATCGCGTACGTCTCGGACGAGGGCGGCGAGCAGCAAGTCTGGGTCTACGACGTCGCGTCGGCGACGCGCAAGAAGCTGCACGGCGCAGCCGGCGAAAAGGACAACCTGCGTGTGGGCGCCGAACTCGCAAAAGCTCGCGTACGGCGCGGACAACAAGGTCTTCGAGGTCGACGTCGCCGGCGGCGCTCCTCGCGAGCTCGCGCACAACGGCGCCGGCGGGATCACCGTCTCGCAGTACTCGGCCGACGGCAACTGGCTCGTCTACAGCCGACGCGACGACGAACAGAACGCCGACGTCTACCTCTACGACATCAAGACGCAAGAACCGAATACAACATCTCGCAGAGCCCGTGGAACGAGACCAACGCGCAGCTGACGCCCGACGGCAAGACGGTCGTCTTCACGTCGAATCGCGATGGCGGCAGTGAACCAGCTCTTCGCTGTCTCGCTGTCGCGCATCGACGGAAGATCCGAACGACCCGCTGGTGCGTGAGCGTATCCGTCGCGCGTCGGGCGGCGCGGGCCGCGGCGGACGAGGTGCGGGGGCGGCAACGCGGATTCCGCCGCAACCGATGCGGCGGTTCATAGTCGACCTCAAGGGAATCGATCGCCGCGCGATTCAGATCACGCGTGGCGGCACCGGCGTCGGCGCGTTCTTCCTGTCGCGCGACGGACGCACGGTCTACTTCTCGGTCGGCGGGTTCGGCGGGTCGGTGGCGGCGGCGGACGCGGCGGACGCGGCGGCGCGGCTACAGCCGGCGAGTCTGACAGCGGGGCTCTACTCCGTTGAGCATCGATGGACGCGACCGGCGGCGAATCGCCGCGGGCACGTTCGCCGGCATGCAGCCGACGGCTGATCGTCGCGCGATCTACTTCCGCGGCGCCGTGCGCGCCGCGGCGGGTGACGACGCGCCTCCTCCAGGACGAGGCGGCGGCGGCGCCGAGGTCGGCTTCCCGATCGAGCGACTCACTATCGGCGCGGGCGCCGCAGGTGCGGTGGGCGGAGGCGGTGTGCGGGCGACCGCACCGCCGCGGCCGCTGGCGGCGGGTGCCGGCGAGCAGGTCAACTTCACCTTCAACGTGCGCGTCGATCGGCGCGACGAGTGGAAGCAGATGCTCGACGAGTCGTACCGCGTCATGAAGTACCGCTACTACGACGCGACGATGCACGGCAAGGATTGGCCGGCGATCTACACGCGCTATTCGACGCTCCTCGCAGTACGCGGGCACCAACGAGGACGTCTACGACATCGCCAACGCGATGATCGGCGAGTTGAGCACCTCGCACACAGGCGTGACCGGCCCGCCGAGCGTCGACATGCCGCGCGCGTTTACACGACGCGCTATCTCGGATTCGAGATGGAGCCGGCGAACGGCACTAGCTATCGCGTGAGCCACGTCTACCGCGACGGTCCGGCCGACAAGGAGTGGATCGACATCAACGTCGGCGACTACGTCTTGTCGATCGACGGGAAGGAGGTCAAGGCAGGCGACGACTACTGGAAAGTTCTGAGCCAGACCGAGAACGAGTACGTCCCGGTGAAGGTGTCGAAGTCCGCCGACGGTGCGGCCGCGAAGACGTATCGCATCGCGACGGTCGACCAACATGACGAACATCAAGTACGAAGAGTGGGTCGCCAACAACCGCGACTCGGTGGACAAGGCGACGAACGGCCAGATCGCCTACGTCCACATTCGCGCGATGGACCAGCCGTCGCTCGAGCGATTCCAGAACGAGATCGACCGCTTCTGGCAGAAGAAGGGGATCATCGTCGACATCCGGAACAACGGCGGCGGCAACATCGACCAGGAGCTGCTCGACATTCTCGAGCGGCAGCCATACGAGTTCTGGAACAACCGCAACGGGTCGCGCACGTGGGGCCGGCGTCCGCGCCAAGCGATCGTCGGGCCGAAGGTCATGATGATCGAACTACCGCTCGGTGTCCGACGCCGAGGTGACGCCCGCAGGGGTTCCGCACGCTCGGACTCGGGACGGCTGGTCGGCAACCCGACGTCGGCGCAGGTGATCGCGACGGGCAGCTATGCCCTCATCAACGGCGGCTCGATTCGCACGCCGGGATCCCTCGTCGTTTCGTGGGATCCCTCGAAGCCGAACAACTACGGGTTCGACCTCGAGAACTACGGCGTTCCGCCGGACGTGTGGGTCAAGAACTCGCCGGACGACGACGCCAAAGGGATCGACCACGAGCTCAAAGTCGCGATCGACGAAGCGATGAAGATGCTCAAGGCGGGTCCGAAGGTTCAGGCAACGCAGCAGCGATGAGTCGTCGGACCCGAAGAGAAGACTGACAAAACGGTAAACTTGCGTAAAGGAATTTTCCGGCACCTCGAAGGGTTCGACGATCGCAAAGGCGGGCCGTAAGCCGTAGCTTGGCGGCCCGCCTCGCGGTATGTTCTTCGCGACTGCAGCGACCTCTTCCGCTAACCAGAACGATGACTGAGACTTCCGTCGGGCGACGCCGCCCTCGGGCCTGCGGTCGTGACCGACACAACTCGTCGTACGCGAGCGCGCGCGCATGACTACCCTCGAGATGCGCACCCGATTTCACGCCGCGCTCGGCGACCGCTACCACATCGAGCGGACACTCGGCGAGGGCGAACTGGCGACGGTCTATCTCGCCCGCGACCTGAAGTACGGACGCGACGTCGCCATCAAAGTTCTCAAATCAGAGATCGGCGCCGCGGTCGGAGCCGAGCGATTCCGCCGAGAGATGGAGCTGGCGTCGACGCTCAGCCATCCGAACATTCTGCCGATCTTCGACTGGGGCGATGCGGACGGAATGCTGTTCTGCGTGATGCCCAACGTTGTCGGCCACACTCTGCGCGACGAGATCGAAGCCGCCGGCCGGCTGCCGATCGATGGCGCGGTACGCATCGCCGGCGAGGTCGCCGCCGCCCTCGACTACGCGCACCGGCGCGGTGTCCTGCACCGCGACGTGAGGCCGCAGAACCTGGTCCTGGAAGACGGACGACTGCTCGTCGCCGATTTCGGTATGGGCAACGCCCTCGCGACGATCGAAGGGGGCGCGATCGCGAAGGCCGCCATCGGCATCGGCACGCCCGCGTACATGAGTCCCGAACAGGTGGCGGGTGAGGCGGTGGACGGGCGCAGCGATGTCTATTCACTCGCCAGCGTACTCTATGAGATGCTGGTCGGCGAGCCGCCCTTCCCCGGGCCGGCCACGCAGGTCGTGATCTCGAAGCGCTTCATGCAAACGCCTCCCAGCGTGACCGTCATGCGCGACGGAATTCCACGCGCTGTCGCGTCGGCGCTTCAGTCGGCGCTCGCGCGTTCGCCGGCCGATCGTCCCCGCACCGCCGGCGCGTTCGTCGCGTCGCTCGTCGAGGCCGAAACAGAAGTGACGTTCGCCAGGACGTGAGCGAGTAGCCTTCGTCAGCGTCCCGCGCGCAGGCCACGTCCCGGGAACGTTTTGTCGCGCACCGCACCGTCCGTCACGACGGGCACGCCGTTCACGAGCACGTACTTGAACCCGACCGACGTCAACGCCGGCTGCTGATACGTCGACCGGTCGGCCACAGTGGCCGGATCGAACACCGCGATGTCGGCGTCCGCGCCGACTTTGATCCGCCCCTTGTTCTTGAACACCGGCGCGAGCTTCTCCAGCCGCTGGGCCGGCATGAGCGACATCTTGCGAATCGCTTCCGTGAGCGTGAGCTGCTTGGTCTCGCGCACGTAGTGCGCGAGCACGCGCGCCTCGGTGCCGGCGGTGCGCGGATGGCCTTTGCCGTGCTCGATGAGACCATCGCTCGCGATCGCCGTGAGCGGGCTCGTGATCGCCATCGCTTCCATCTCCGGCGTGTTCAGGAAGAGGATCACGCTGCCGCCCTTTTTCCGCTCGGCGTCGAAGGTCGACTTGGTGAGGCGCGCGCCGGTGGCCACGAGCATGATCCGCTGCATCACGCTGTCGGGCGACGCCGACGTACTGGTCGAGCAACGCCGAGCCGATCTCCGTCATCCCGGCGATGTACGGATAGGCCTCCGTGGTGACGTCGATGCCGTCGGTCGCGCGCCTCTTGGACGAGCGCAAGCGTCTTCGGCGTCGACTCGAGGCTCATGCTGTTCAGGTGCACGATGTGGACGGGCGCGCCGGTGACCGCGCTGGCGCCGATCACTTCCAAAAACGATTCGACCGAGCTCCCCGGCTCTCGCGTCCCGAACGACCGCACGTGGACGAACACCGGCGCGTGATACTTGGCGGCCGCGCGGAACATCTCCAGCACTTCGTAGCGAGTAGCGGCGGGCGTGTACTGGAGACCCATCCCGACACCCAGCGCGCCGGCGGCGAGGCCGGCTTCGACGCGCCGTTTCACCTCGGCGATCTGCGCCTCGGTCGCGACCTGGTGGCCGCCCGGTCCGGTCGGCAGAAGGCCGGTCGAGGGATCCTTCATCACGACCATTCGCGCGCGGATATGACTGGAGGATGCGCCGAAGTTGATGAGCGCCTTCCCCTCCCGAGTTCTATAGAAGGCGGGAACGTCCTCCGTGCCAACTTCCAACTCGAGCGCCGTCGTCACGCCGTCGAGCGCGAAGATGCGATAGTTCTCGTCGTCCTGGCCGTGCGCGTGCAGGTCGATGAAGCCCGGCGCGACGACGAGACCCTTGGCGTCTATGTTGGTCTTGCCGGTGATCGGCGTCGCCGAGATCGCGGCGATCTTCCCGTTTCGAATTCCGACGAATCGCGTCGCGTCGAGGCGCGACTCGGGATCGATGACGCGCCCACTGGCGATCACGACGTCGTATTGCGGCTGCTGCGCACCGGCGACCGACCGCAGCGTCAGAAGTACGACCAGCATCATCGCGAGTCGGCGCATCGCATCTCCGTCGTGTTTATGCGTGAAAGGATCGGCGGCCTATCATAGTCGCGGTGCTCCGGCGTCACCAGCCTGCGGGGACGCCTTGCCGCGCGGCGACGGAACGAGACATACTCTCGCGGCACTTGGAGTCCCCCACCACCAACCCACCGATCCAAGCGCGGGAGCCCTGATGGACTCGAAGCTCGAGAACACGCCGTCGTCAGAAACCGCGAGCGTCAATCGCCGCGATTTCCTCCACGGAACGGTCGCTGCGGCCGCCGCGTTGGCCATCGGCCCGCGGCTCCCGATCGTCACCGCGTCTCCCAAGGGCGACGTGATCGCCAAGATCGCGGGCCAGCACGAGCAGACCGTGAAGATGCTCCAGGACTGGATCGCGTTCCCGTCGATCGCCGCCGAGAACCGCGGATACCCGCAGGGCGCCGAGTACATGGCGAAGCTGCTGCGCGACGCCGGATTCCAACGCGCGGACGTCATTCAGACCAAGGGCAAGCCAGGCGTGTTCGCGACGTACGACGCCGGCGCGGCGCAATTCGCTCGCCCTCTACTTCATGTACGACGTCAAGCAGTTCGATCCAGCGGAGTGGAGCTCGCCGCCGCTCGAGGCGCGCCTCGTCGACAAGCCCGGAGTCGGCAAGGTGATCGTCGGACGCGGCGCCACGAACGAGAAGGGCCCGCAGGTCGCCTGCCTCGCCGCGCTGCACGCCTTCAAGGCGGCGAACCAGAAGCTTCCCGTCAACCTGGTTCTCGTCTGCGAAGGCGAAGAGGAAATCGGCTCGCCGAATTTTTCGCAGGTCGTCCTCAAGCCCGAGGTCGAAGCGGCGCTGAAGAAATGCCTCGGCGTCGTCATTCCTTTCGGAAACCAGAGCCTCGACGGCTCGGTTGAGATCAACCTCGGCGCGAAGGGCGTCGTGGAGCTGGAGCTCGTCTCGAGCGGCGAGAAATGGGGACGCGGTCCGAAGCACGACGTCCACTCCAGCTTCGAGGCGCAGGTCGACAGCCCTTCATGGCACCTCGTGCAGGCGCTGAATACGCTCGTGCAAGCGGACGGACACACGCCGGCTGTCGCCGGATTCTTCGACAAGGTGCGGCCGCTCTCGGCGAGGCAAAAACAGATCCTCGAATCGGCTATCCCTAAGCGCAACGAGGCGATCGCCAAGAAGGGGCTCGGCGTCGAGCAGTGGTTCAAGAACGAATCGTTTCACGACGCGGAGGTGCGACTCGTGACGCAGCCGACGATCAACATCGAAGGGCTCGTCGGCGGTTACACGGGGCCTGGTGGCAAGACGATTTTGCCGCATCGCGCCGTCGCGAAGATCGACATGCGCCTCGTGCCCGACATGACCGCGCTCGGCACGCTCGAGCTGCTCAAGCAGCATCTCGCGAAGCACGGTTTCGGCGACATCGAAGTGAACATGAGCGGCGGCTACGACCCCACTGAGACCGACCCCGATTCGAAGCTGATGCAAAGCGCAGATCGCGGCGTACAAGCAGCAAGGCGTCGAACCGTTGCTCTGGCCGCGTCTCGCCGGCTCGTGGCCTGGCGTGACGTTCACCGGCGCGCCGCTCAAGCTGCCCGCCGGACAATTCGGGATGGGCCACGGCGACGGCGCCCACGCGCCCGACGAGTACTGGATCATCGACTCGGCGAATCCGAAAGTCGCGGGGATGGACGGCGCGGTGCGGTCGTTCGTCGAGATGTTCTACGCGTGCGCGCAAGCGTAAGACCTCGACAGCTGCTTCAATAGACTTGGTGGCTGACGCGCGCGCGCCGCGCTATTGTTCTGCTCGCCGTTCAACTCCCCTCCAAGCCACTCGTCTGTGAGCGGTTCGTTGTTGACGCAGCTCCAAAAGACGCTGGGCGACGCCTACCACCTCGAGCGAGAGCTCGGCGGTGGCGGGATGAGCCGCGTCTTCGTCGCCGACGAAAAGCGGCTCGACCGCAAGGTCGTCGTAAAAGTGCTCTCACCCGACCTCGCGCAGGGGCTCAGCGCCGAGCGCTTCGAGAGAGAGATCCGAACGGTCGCGGGACTCCAGCAAGCGAACATCGTCCCGGTGCTCACCGCCGGCGACACGGACGGCCTCCCCTTCTATACGATGCCGTTCGTCGATGGCGAGTCGCTGCGCGCGCGTCTCGCCCGCGGTCCGCTCGCCGTCGCCGAAGTCGTGAGCGTCCTCAAAGATGTGTCGAAGGCGCTCGCCTACGCGCACCAGCGCGGCGTGGTCCACCGCGACATCAAGCCGGACAACGTGCTGATCTCCGGCGGCACCGCGGTCGTCACCGACTTCGGCATCGCGAAAGCCATCAGCGCGGCGCGGACCAGCGACGGCGGCGCGACGCTCACACAGGTCGGTACGTCGATCGGCACTCCCGCGTACATGGCGCCCGAGCAGGCGGCCGGCGACGCCGGCATCGACCATCGCGCCGACATTTATGCGCTCGGCGCGATGGCGTACGAGCTGCTCACCGGCCAGCTCGTCTTCCCCGATCGCACGGCGCCGCGGATGCTCGCCGCGCACATGAGCGAAGAGCCGCGCCCGCTTGGCGTGCTGCGCGCCGACGTCCCGGCGCCGCTCGCCGAGTTGGTGATGCGGTGCCTGGCGAAGGATCCGGCGAACCGGCCGCAGAGCGCCGGCGATGTTGTGCGAGTTCTCGAAACGATCGCCAGCGGCAGCGGAGCGGCGATGCCGCCGGTGCTGCTCGGCGGACCGGGCATGTTCCGAAAGGCTCTGGCGATCTACGCCGTCGCGTTCGTCGTCGTCGCGATCATCGCCAAGGCCGCGATCGTCGGCATCGGGCTTCCAGAGTGGGTCTTCCCCGGCTCGCTCATCGTGATGGGGCTCGGTTTGCCCGTGGTGCTTTGGACCGGCTACGTGCAGCGCGTGACACGCCGCGCGATCACGGCCACGCCGACGTACACGCCGGGTGGCACGCCGTCAGCCACGCACGGCGCGATCGCGACGATCGCGCTCAAGGCTGCGCCACGTATGAGCTGGTACCGAACCGCGCGAGGCGGGATCTACGCGTTCGGCCTCTTCGTCGCGGCGATCGCCGTGTTCATGGGATTGCGTACGTTCGGGGTCGGACCGTTTGGATCACTACTCGCGTCCGGGCGTCTGAATAGACGCGACTCGATTCTGCTGACCGACTTCCGCACGACGAACGTGGACTCGACGCTCGGCCGCGTGGTGAGCGATGCCGTCCGAGCCGGTCTCACGGGATCGTCGGCGTTCACGCTCGTGCAGCCGGCGCAGATCGTGTCAGCGCTCCAGCTCATGAAGCGTCCGCCGGACACTCGCGTCGACTCGTCGGTGGCGCGAGAGATCGCCGAGCGCAGCGGCATCAAGGCGATCGTCGACGGCGACGTCACTGGCGTGCCCGGCGGCTACATCGTGTCGATCCGGCTCGTCCGCACCGATTCAGGCGGAGAGTTGGCGTCGTTCCGCGAAACGGGCGACGGTCCGCGCGGTTTGATCGACGCGGCCGACAAGCTCGCGCGTGAGCTGCGAAGCAAGGCCGGCGAATCGCTGCGCGCGGTGAACGGGACGCCTTCGTTGGCGCAGGCGACCACCAGCTCCCTCGACGCGCTGCGAAAGTACAGCCAGGCGGTGAGACTCAACGCACTCGGTGAGAACCGCGCTCTCGGCGTCGCGCGCGAGGCCGTCGCGCTGGACTCGACGTTCTCGACCGCGTGGAGTTTGCTCGCGGCAACGCTCGCCAACTATGGCGGCGACCAGTCCGCCATCGACTCGGCGACGACGCAGGCATACCGCTTCCGGGATCGGCTCCCGGCGCTCGAGCGCGACATGGTGGTGGCGCGCTACTACGGGCTCGGCCCCGGTCGCGACCGCACGAAGGCCGTCGCCACCTACGAGGCGATTCTCCAGCGCGGCGACACGGTTCCAAGCGTGTTGATCAATCTCGGCGAGCAGCTGCGCAGCCGGCGCGAGTTTGCGCGCGCGGAGACCCTCAACCTCGCGGCGGCCCGAATCGATCCCGGCACGGCGACCCCACTCGGCAACGCGGTCGAGCTGCAGATCGATCAGGGAAAGTTCAAGGAGGCGGCGGCAACGAACGCGCGTCTCTTGGACGTGGCCGCTCGGTATGGGAGCCGCCACCGACTGATGATCGCGTTCGCTGAACGCGACGACAAGACGATACGCTCGATGGCCGACAGCTTCTCTCGGGCCGGCGGGAGCGCGCGCGGGTTAGTCGGTCTGCCTGCCGAGGAGGCCATCGCGCTCCAGGATGGACGGTTGCGCGATGTCTCCACAATCGCCAGGGAGCGGTTCGCCAACAACCTGACCGGCCCCGAATTCGCGATTCGCCAGATTTTTTTCGAGCTCGCGGTCAAGGGACCGTCACCCGCAAGCGCGGCGCGGCTCGACACGGCCATCGCGACGGTGCCGCTCCGCGACATGCCCATGGTGGACCGCCCATATCTCGATCTGGCCTGGCTGCTCGCGCGGATGGGCGGCCCCGAGAAGGCGCGCGCCATGATCGGACGCTACCGCACCGAGATGACCGACACGTCGCTCCGTCGAGTGCAGGAGTCCGCGCTGCATAACGCGCTCGGGGAGATCGCGCTCGCCGAAGGCAAGCCGCTCGACGCAGTCGCCGAGTACCGTCGCGGCGACGTCGCGTCCGACGGCGCGCCTGCAAGCGAATGCGCGGGATGCCTCGCGTTCGATGTGGGTCGCGCCTATGACGCCGCGCGGAGGCCGGACTCGGCGGCCGTCTACTTCGAGCGGTATCTCGCGACGCCGTATCTGGGGACGGGCCTCCTTTGAGCTCGATCCGGTTCGCGTCCCGGCGATTCGAGAACGACTGGGCCAGCTCTACGAATCGATGGGCAATACCGACAAGGCGATCGAGAACTACCGCGCGTTCATCGAGCTCTGGAAGAATGCCGACGCGGACCTCCAGCCCCGCGTGGCCGACGCTCGCAAGCGTCTCGCGCGATTGACGGCCGTCGAAAAACCGCGTCCCTGACGTCGCGGCCGTCACCAGCGGATGTCCGGTTGCGACACGGCTTTTCGTTTCGCTGAGCGGGCACGAGCCCCGGGTTTGTCTCTTCCCACCCACTAGCGGGAGCCGCCGTGAAGAAAGAGTACTGGGACGTAACCGACGCGCAGGTCGTCGAGAAGACTGGCCATCCGCTCGGCCACTGGATGCGCGTGCTGGCCGCCTTCGATGCGGCCGCAAAACCGTCGACGCCGTCGTCGAGCACCTACAGTCAGCGCACGGAGTGCCTCGGTATTGGGCGCGCACCCTCACGACGAGGTACCTCAAGGTCGGCCAGTAGATCAAGACGTCTGGGTGGGGATGAGTGGCTGAGCGCCGGGCGCCGACGTATCTTCTGCCCGGCGATCGGCCCACCCGTCGCTTCCCTCCGAACCCAGACGACCCGATGCCTGGTGGTGCCGACCTCCGCGCGCAACTGCAGGCTGCCCTCGGCGGGGCGTACGCTATCGAACGGGAGCTAGGCGGCGGCGGGATGTCGCGCGTGTTTCTCGCGACCGAGATCGGACTCACGCGCTCGGTCGTGGTGAAGATTCTCACGCCGGAGCTGGCGGCCGAGGTGAGCGCCGAGCGCTTCGCGCGCGAGGTGAAGCTCGCCGCGCGGCTTCAGCAGGCGAACATAGTTCCGCTGTTGAACGCCGGCCAGGCGAACGGGCTGCCGTGGTACTCCATGCCCTATGTGCGCGGCGAATCGCTGCGCGCGAAGTTGGCGTCGGGCGCGGCCGTGCCCGTCACCGACGCGGTGCACATTCTGCGTGACGTCGCGCGCGCGCTCGCCTTCGCGCACGGCGAAGGAGTCGCGCATCGCGACATCAAGCCGGAGAACATTCTGATCTCGGGCGGGGCGGCCGTCGTCACCGACTTCGGAATCGCGAAGGCGCTGACGACGTCGCGCACCCAGGACGGCGGCGACGGTTCGCCGACGATCACGCAAATGGGCGCGTCGATCGGCACGCCCGCCTACATGGCGCCCGAGCAAGTCGCCGGCGATCCGAACGTCGACCATCGCGCCGACATCTACGCTTGGGGCGTCGTGGCGTGGGAGCTGCTCGGCGGCAAGCATCCGTTCGCGGGGAAGACGAGCGCGCAGGGAATGCTCGCCGCGCATTTGAGCGAAACGGCCGCCGCGCTCACGTCGACCCGCTCAGAGATTCCTCCGGCGCTCTCGGCGTTGGTCTCGCGCTGTCTCGAGAAGGATCCGGCAAAGCGGCCGCAGTCGGCGAACGAGCTGCTCACGGCGCTCGACCAGATCGGATCGACAAGCGGTTCCGCGCCGGCCGTGGCCGACGCCCAATCGACTGCCGCGACGCGCACTCGCATCATCGGCGGGATCGGCCGCGTCGTCGTCATCGTCGCAACCGGCGTCGGGTTGGTGACGCACCGATCGACCGGCGGAGCCGAGTGTCGGCAGGGCTACAAGTCGCTCGCAGTCCTGCCGTTCGCGTCACTCGGCGGCGACACAGCGAACGCGTACTTCGCCGAAGGCATGGCCGACGAGCTCACGACCGAGCTCGCGAAAGTGGCCGGCCTCCGCCTCGCCGCCACCAGCTCGGCGGCTGCGTACCGCAACAAGACGGCCGACGTGCGCGAGGTCGGCAAATCGCTCAGTGTCGCCGCGGTGCTGCAAGGCTCGGTGCGTCGAGAGGGCGGGCGCATTCGCGTGTCGGCTCAGCTGTCCGACGCCACCGATGGATTGATGGTCTGGGCCAACAGCTACGAACGCGAAGTGAAGGACGTGTTCGCCGTGCAGGACGAGTTGACACGTGACATCGTAGGCGCGTTGCGGGTGAGGCTCGCCGGAGCGTCGTATCGGCGGTGTGCTGCCGATGCACGGACACCACCGACTTCGAGACCTACGACATCTACCTGCGCGGCCTGCATTTCTTGAGACAGCGTGGAAAAGGCGTCATAGGCTCGATCGGCTATTTTCGCCAAGCGCTCGCGCGCGATTCCGGGTATGCGCGCGCGTGGTCGGAGCTTGGAGAAGCGTATTGCGTTCTTCCATTGTACGCGCAAGTGCCGGTCGACTCGGCGCTCCCACTCGGTCGTGCCGCCATCGCACGGGCGCACACGCTCGATCCGTCGGATGCCAACGCGTACGCGGCCGAGGGGTTCTGCGATATGCTGGCGATCCAGCCGCGGGAGGCGGAAGCGGCATTCAACGCGCGCGCTGAGCGCTCGATTCGGGCAACGTGCATGGCGAATCGAGCGCACTGGGCGACTCTCAGTCGGCCGGGCGCACCGACGCGGCCGTCGATGCGGCCCGGCGGACGGCGCGTTTCGATCCGTTGGATGCCACGTCCGCGTGGGTCGGCGGGCAAGTGATGCTGGTCGCGAAGCGATACGACGAAGGAATCGCCATGGCCAAGCGCTCGGTCGAGCTCGACTCGAGCGCCGGCAATCCAGCTCGATTGGCCACGCTCTGATCCTGCATGCGACGGGCAACGACAGCGGTGCGCGTACACTCTTACGCGCATCGTCCGTCAGCGCCCCGCAAATAATGCCCTGGCTGGGCTATCTGACCGCGGTCACCGGTGACCGAACCGGCGCGACCGCGTTCGTTCGTCAACGCGAATCGCAGCGTGGACACGACAGCTTCACCAACCTCACACAGGCGTGGACTTATCTCGGCAGCGGCGACACGACGCGGGCGCTCGATGCCCTGGAGCGCGCCGAGCGCGCCCGCGAGCCGCTCCCCTTCTCGGTCCCGTTCAGTATGCCGGCGTACGATCCGCTCCGGCACAGCGCGCGCTTCGCCGCTGTGATTAAAGGCTACGGCATGGAACCCGCGGACTTTGGTGTCCGGGACATCACACCGCGGTGAACGGCGGATGAACCGCAACTGAATCGTGAGGGATCAAAGAGTGGACGAGAAAGCGCTCTTTACCGATTTCTGGTCGAAGGAATCGAAGACGACCAGCAAGGTCATCGCGCGGATTCCGGAGGGGTCGGACTACAAGCCCGACCCTCGATCGCGCACCGCGCAGCAGATCGCCTGGCAGATCGTGTGCGAGGAGAAGATGATCATCGAAGCGTTGGAGACGGGAACCGCCGCATGGGCCCCGCCTCCGATGCCGCCGACCGTCAAGGAGATCGTCGACGCCTACGATCGCCTGAACGCCGAAATGCCCGCTCGCTGGAAGGCGATTCCCGAGGAACGCTGGACCGGCACCGTGCACTTCTTCGGCCGAGACCGCTCGGCGTCGGCGATGGCGTGGAGCTTCTTGTTCGACATCGTCCATCACCGCGGCCAGATCAGCACGTATTTGCGCCCGATGGGATCAACGGTCCCGCAGATCTATGGGCCTAGCGGGGACGAACCGTGAGAAACTCGAGAAACTCGGCGCGCGGCTGACAGCCGAGCGTTTTGGCACGGTGGCGCGGCCGTGGGGTATGTTCCGTTCTATGCGCATCCCCGCCCTCGCCTCATTGGCTACGCTCGCCGTTGCCGCCGCCTGCGGCAGCGACACGACCCTCCCCACGTGTTGCACGACCGGCAATCCGTCGCTGCGCGTCGTCAACGCCATCACGAGCCCGGTCGACGTCTTGATCGACGGCAACGTCGCCATCGCGTCGCTCGCTCCCGGGCACGATCGGAACCGCCGCCGCGCCTTCGGGCAGCCACGCGCTCGTGCTGCGTCCGACGCAACTCGCGTCGTCCGCGTCGCGCTCGATCACGACGACGGACGGGTCTCTCGCCACCGTCGCAGTCGTGCTCTCAGCGACCGGCATCGTGCAGGGCGCGTTGCTCGACGACACGAACAGCGTCGTCCCCGCCGGCGCCACCAAAGTCCGCGTCCTCCACCTCGCGCCGAACGCGGGCACGATACAAGTCTTCCGCACGCAGCCCGATTTCCAGACGCCGATCGCCTGGCAGTTCCCGTTCAACTACCAGTCCGATCCGACGCCCCTCAGCGCGCCGTTCTATCAGAGCACCGTCGGCACGTGGGAGATCCGCGTTTGGCAAACGCCGCCGGATTCGTCGGGCGCTTCGTCGGGCTGGGCGAACGCCCCGATCAAGATCCAAATCCCCCTCGCCGGCGGCGAGAAGAAGACCGTGATGATCCTCGACAAGCCCGGCGGAGGGATTCGGTACGAACTAATGTGAGGCGCGCTTCTCCGCCTTCTGCCGCTCTCGAATTTCCACGGGCACCACGACTCGGTGCCCCCCGCCGTCGATCCACACCTCGAGCATCATCTCTCCGGCTTTCGTCGGCACGTAGGTGAAGTCCGCCGTCTCGCCCGGACCCATCCTCGCCAGCGCCGGCTTCGAGACTCGTAGCGCGCCGGGAAGATCGGCGCCGTCCCGCGCCAACGGCTTCCAGCGCGCCGCCTGCTCCGCGTCCCGAACCGGAAGTGCAGCACCTCGTCCGCGTGGATGCTCACGATGCGCAGGCGGTTCGTGTCTCCGACCGTCATCGTGAATCGGCCGCGGATTCGTCCTGCCGTTCACGAGCAGGAACGACGGTCCTTGCTTGTAGAACATCCGGCAGCCCGCCGCCGCCGGCGACGATCACGTGATCGCGCGTCGTGTCGCGCGGCGCGTCGCTCACGATGATGGCGCCGTACATCCCGGAGCCGATCTGTCGCATCTCATGCAGATGCGAGTGATACGGAAACGTTCCGCTGCGCGGCGGCGTGAATTCGGCCGCGAACGTTTCGCCCGGCGGAATGGGCGGCATGATCTTGTCGCCGATGCCGCTGAATCCGGCGACGCCGTCCGGGAAGCTCTCGATCTCCAGCCCGTGCCAGTGCACGCCGCTCGGCTCGTTCAGGTTGTTCTTCACCAGAATGCGCACCGGCTCGCCGCGCTTGAGCTCGAGCACCGGACCCGGGAATGCTGATCGAGTCCTTCGCCGGAACCTCCGCGCCCGTCTGCAGCAAGAATCCGTAGGCCGGTTGTCCGCCCGAGTAGCGCGTTCTCGTGCTTCTGAATGAGAAGATTGATGATTCGGCGATCGGCCACCGCCGGCTCCTTGTAGCTCGGCGACGGCGTGACGTGCATGCCGATCACCAATCCGCGCATCGTGTGGCCGCCCGGCATGTCGTGCGCCGGCATCGCGTGATCGCCGCTCGACGCGCAGCACGACGTTCGCCTCGGGCGAGTCGTGCAGGCTCACGATCTCGCCGACGTGGCTCGCGAAGTGGCAATGGAAGACCCAGTTGCCCGGCGTCGTCGGCAGGAACGAGAGCGACAGCGATCCGCCGATCGGGATGATCCGCATGTTCTGCAGCGGCTGCATCGACGGCGCGACGACCGTGTCCGCGCGCGCGCCGCCGTGGCGCGCGACGCGGAAGTAGAAGCCGTGCAGGTGCAGCGGATGCTCGATCGCCGCGGCGTTGATCACGCGAAAATGAACCGAATCGTTCTGCGTGAACGTGAGACGCTCGTTGTACGGCCACGCCTTGCCGTTGAACGTGAGCGCCGACTCGAAGGTCTGCGTCTTCTCGACGGGATAGAACCATTCGGTGATCAGCCAGACGCGCTCTTGCGTCGCCGGCGGAGCGCCCGCCGCGTCGACGACGAGCGCACCGGTGAGCTGCGAGTCGAGCCAGTTGCGCTCGTCGAAGTTCGACAAGCCCCTTGAGCGCCGCCCAATAAAAGAAGTTGCCGGCCCGGTCGAGCCGGAACGTGATCTCGCGCGTCGCGCCGGCCGCGAGGTGCACCGTGTCGCGATCGGCGGGCATCGAGCGGCGCAAACCGCCGAGCATGACCGCGGAGTCGGAGCGGTTGTCGGACGCGTGAGATGCACCGTCGTTCCGACCGGCGCGCGAAGCAGCGGGCCGGGCACCGACGGCGCCTTTCCCGTTTCGGCGAACGCCAGAATGCGCACGACCGGATCGTGCTCGCCCTCCGGCTGGTATGCCGCCTCGACGACGTCGAGCGACAGCGTCAGCGTTCCGCCCGACGAGCGTGCCGGCCGGGTGCCGATTGTCGTTCACCGTCGCGATCGGCGCGTTGGCGACCGGACGCGGAAGCGGAACGCGCGGCGGCGGCGGAACGACCGATTCCTGCGGCGGAAGGACAGCGGACAGCAGGAACGCGGCAACCACGGTGAAAGCCATCGTCGGCTCCGGGGGCGGGGGGTAGGGTTAACCAAAGCTGCGGTTCGCGGGGGTCCGCCATGTTGCTACTGCGCGAGAAGATGGGGCGCCTCAGCGCAAGAGTGGCTTCCGGGGCGCCGCAGTCGTATCCCGTGGATGGAATCGGCGAGTGTGGATGACGAGGACGCCGCAAGGCGAGTTAAGGCCGCTGTATTCGGCCGGCGTTCTGCTGGGCTCGCGTAGAACTCGATGGCCTCTATTTCAGAAACCGGAATGCTATTCACGTCAAACAGTGGCTCAAGTCGCGGCGGCGATCCAAAGTGCAAATTCCGAAAGACCGGCTTGTTGTCTATGTAGACCACTGCGTAGCACGGCGCTGGCGTCGCTCCTTTCATCTGGTCTGACTTGTCGAGTAACGTTGATGTGCCGAAAAGTGCCGGGCTGCGCGATGAGCGGACCCAGGCGTGCGGGCCTTTTCCATGGACCTCCGCCCCAGGCACTTCGGATAAAATCGTTCCAGTGGATTGACCTTCTCGTTGGCTGAGTTGTTCGTAGGTGAAAAAGTGGCCGAGGCCCAAGCGGCGGTTATCCTCAAAGCTCTCCATGCGCTTGTCGACCGCTGACTCCGTCACGACTACGGAGTCCAGCGTCACGGCGCGCACTAACTCGAATCGGCGATGCACCGTTCGATCGCCTGAAAACGTGAGGCTGGTATCGATCGCGCGATAACCGAGCCGACGGACGACTGCATGCTGCATTCCGGCCGGAATGCCTTCGATCCGAAACGCCCCGGTGGCGTCGGTCGCTGTTGCTTTCGACAATGCGGGGAGCGAGACGTCCGCCGCGACGAGTGGCTGACCCGCCGAATCCGTCACCGTTCCTAGAAACGTGGTGAACTCGCTGTTCCCGCCACGGGCGAGCTGAAGTTCCGCGCGAGCAAAGCGGCTGTTAGCCGGGATACGCACGATCACCGGCGCGCCGCCCGCCCCATCGCCGGCGCTGAGCGAAATCGGGTTGTCGACCGGCACACCGCAGAGACGGAACATGCCGCCTGCGTCGGCGCGCGTGTCGATCCAGTGCTTTCGATTGCCGACATCGGTGACCGACTGCCCGCCGGCCGGAAGAAACTTCTGCATCCACGTGGCCGTCACCTTCGTGTTGCGGGGCGGAACAGAATCGTCCGGCGACGTCACGGTGCCCAACACCGACTCCCGGCCACTCGAGCGTTTTGCCGCCGCACACCGACGCCATCAGCTGTGTCGAATTAGGCACCCGCAACTCGAGCGAGCTTGCGGAGTCCGTGACCGCGATCGGGATTTGATGCAGCCCCTTAATGGAATCGAGCGACGGCGTTCGCACTTCTAACATATACTCGCCGAGCAGCACGCCACGCATCGAAAAGCGGCCCTGCGAGTCGGTGGAATCGGCCACGTTCGTCGGTCAGCGACAGCCGTGCACCGGCGATCGGCTTGCCGGACGCCGAGTCCACGACCGTTCCCGAGAGTGCGAGCAATGGACGCTTCCACAGTGTATCCGTTCCCGCGCGCACCAGAGCCAGCTCGCCGCCCGCGACGTGAACCGCCACGACTTGAAGACTGGTTTCCGCGCGTTCGACTGAAAGCGCCCGTCCCCCCCGAATTGCTGACGTCACCACTTGCTCCAGCACCGGCATGCGGATGGTCCACCGCGAGATCGCCCACATACCGTTCGCCATTCGAATGAAGCTCGCCTCGCCGCGCGCGACCGCTTCTTGCTCCGCCAGTACGTTCGAGTAACCGAACTCCATCGTTCGCAGTTCGGCCGACGACGCGTCGAGCCATAGCGTCCTACGAATGTCCGACGTCTTCCGGCGGTCCGGGTTGGGCTCGAACGCGAGACCGAGCCGGTCGTGGTCGCGCGTGAGGTGAAAGCAGTGATCGTCTATGAATGCCGGCGACAGCAGCACCTCAAGCCCCGGTGCATAGTACGCCGTCACATTGTCGCGATCCGTCACGACGTAACCGTCCGCATGGAGCTGCTCGGGCGATCGAGATCCCCACGGCTCGCGTACGTACCCGGAGTGGACCGTCGACGTTTGTGTGCGAACTCGGCGCGCGTCCGGCTCCAGCGTCCGCTCGTACGCAATCGTCGTCGTGAAGACGCTGCGCGCCGCCGCAGTGAGCGAGGCTGCGGCGATGGCGGTACGGACCTGCTCCCACACCGCGAACGCCGCGCCGGAATCGTTCAGAGCACGACATGCATTCCGGCCGGCCACCCGCATGGTGTCGAGGCCGATGGGCAGACCCGTCAGCACGATTAGCTGTGTGACATCGGGACCGGCTTGCACCGCGAACGGGGCTGAAGCACTGGGACGGAAACCGATTCGGAGCGTATGGATTCGGTACGTACCGGCTAGCACGCTGACACGGAATTCACCGCGCTCGTTAGTCAGGGCGCGGCCGGCACGCGTGAGGACGCATCCAGCAGCTGGATGACCACGCCTGGCACCGGCGTGTTCGCGCCATCGGTGACGATTCCCCGCACGGCCTGCGCCCGAGCCGACGCGACGCTCGTCATTGAAGCCAGAGCGACAACAAACGAGCGGCGAAAGAGCTTCATTAGGCCTCCCGTGGGGCGAGCGCCGGCGAAAGGTGGAAGTTCAGGGCGGCGCTTGCAAGCCATCGTCTCCGATGAACATTAACAATCAATGACGGCCCGGCGATCGCCAGGTCTTGCACCGTCTGCGTTGAGCCAACCAATCTCGGGCGATTCTCTTCCGGTTACGGCAACGCGAAAGTGACGAGCCCGGGGAGCGTGGTGATCGCGACGTACTGCTTGCCGCCCGCGCTGAACGTCACCGGCGTGGATCGCACCCATTGCACTCCACCCGACGTCTTCGATCGCCAGAGTCCCTCGCCGGTGGTCGCGTCGACGGCGTTGAGATAACCTTGCGTGTCGCCATAGAAGACGAGGTCGCCCGCGGTCGCCAGTGTTCCGCCGCAGAGCGGCGACGCGAGCATCGGTTCCTCGGTCTTGATCTGCCACTTGATCTTGCCGGTGGCCGGGTCGATCGCGGTCGTCGTGGCGAACGCCTCGCCCCTCGCCGGCGACGCGATTCCGCCGTCGTATCGTTCCCCGACCGTGTGCTCGCGCACCATTCTATGGTATACGCTCGGCGTGTGCTGCCCGCGCACGTAGAGGAGTCCGGTGCGCGGCGAGTACGCCATCGGCTGCCAATTCGCGCCCCCCGCAATCCCCGGCGCGACGCGCGTGCCGAGCTCCGTCGGCTCGGCCCACATGTTCTCGTGCGGCACGAACGCCTCGGATCGCAGAATGCTTGTGCCGGTGCGCCGGTCGAGCACGTAGACCCAGCCCGTCTTCCCCGCGTGCGCATCGCCGGGACTCGAGCGCCGTTGACATCGACATCGACGAGAACCGTAGGACTCGCCGCGTCGTAGTCCCAGAGGTCGTGCGGGACCATCTGGTAGTGCCAGCGGTGCTTCCCCGTCTTGATGTCGACGGCGACGATCGAGTTGTTGTACAGATTGTCGCCAGGGCGCTCGTGGTCGTCGTAGTCGGCGCCGGGGTTCCCGGTTCCGAAATACACGAGCCCTAACGCCGGATCGTAGCTCGGCGTCGTCCACACCGGCGCGCCGCCTCTCTGCCAGGTGTTCGGGTAGCGGGCGCTGTCAGCGTGTTCGCGCTCGATGTTCGCGCGGCAACCGTTCGCCGTCCGGGGTTGTTCTGGCCCACGTCCCCCACCAGCCGCCCTCTTCGGGCGACGGGATCGTCCAGAATCTCCAGACGCGCTTCCCTGTTTTCACGTCGTAGGCGTCGACGAAGCCGCGGATCTCGAATTCCCCGCCCGCCACGCCGACGATGACTTTGCCGTCGGCGACGAGCGGCGCCATCGTGAACGAGTATCCGAACGCCCCGTCGGCCGCGCGCGTCTGCCACGCGATCTTGCCGGTCTTTGCGTTGAGCGCGATGACGCGCGCGTCGAGCGTGGCGACGAACACGAGCCCATCGGCGACGGCGACGCCGCGGTTGTTCGGCCCGCAGCAGACGCGAATCGTCCCGTTGTCCGTTGCCGCCCATCGCCAGAGCTCCTTTCCCGTGGCCGCGTCGAGCGCGAAGACCTGTGGGCCCGGGTATGTGTAGTACAGGACCCCGCCGACGACGATCGGACTACTCTCTTGCTTGAAGATTCCCTCGACTTCTTGGATCGGTGCGGGCCGGGTGTCGTGGGTCCAGGCGAGGCGCAGTTGGGAAACGTTCTTGGTGTTGATCTGGGAGAGCGGCGAGAAGCGCTGGTTCGTGAAGTCGTGGCCGTAAGACGGCCATTCGTCGTCACTGGGCGATGCCGCGAGTGCGACCGCGGATACGAACGCGACCAAGCCACCACGAAGAGCGCCCATTCCAGGAAAATTGCCGGGGTCTGCCGTGGCTGACAATGTCGGTGGTTTCGGACGTCCACCGCTGTAACACCGGGCTAAGACACGCGCTCCGACAAGGGATCCAATGATTTGCACTTCATAACGGAAGGGCCCTTATTGGACGGGCAGGACCCAGCCTTCGAGTGGCATTAGGCGACCCACCCAATCATTCGAGGTGACTCATGAGATATCTATCGATCGGCCTTCCGCTCACGCTCGCCGTTGCGCTTGTGGCGCCCGCGAGCTCTCGCGCTCAGGAGCCGACAGCGTCGCCCTCCGCGACCTGCGCCGAGGCCAGCCCTGCCGCGTATGGCGGCTGCGCGTTGTTCCTCGAAGGGCGTCTACTCAAGCGAGGAGCGTGGGCACCGTCGTCGCGAAACCTGGGTTCTGGAGGCCGCTCCCGCTCGTCGCCGAGGTTGGGGGTGATTCCGCCGTCCGCTACGCGCGCAGCTTCGAGCGCAACGCGTTCCGCGGCGACGTAACCGGCGGCGCTGGCGGGCTGCTCATGCTCGGCGGTCTGTTCCTCACTCGGCCACCGAGATCCCACGGAGGCAATGAGTTCGCTCGTCTTGAGACGGGCGCCGGCATGATGTTGTCCGGGATCGTGCTAGGCTTCGTGTCCTCGTCGTTCAACCGCCACGCCGCAAGCGACGCGGCGCGGGCACTCTGGTGGAACAACTCCCGCTACAGCCGCCCCTGATACCGCTGTCCCCTCTGAGGTCCGACAAACGATGCGCTCGATGAACGAACCGGAACTGGACCAACCTCGCCGCTTCCGCGGCATGCTTCGCATGAGCCTCACGGCCGGAGCCGTGCTCGCGGCTCTCGCGACCGGAGCGCTGGCGCTCGGGCTCGCGACGGGGCTCGTTCCGTCGTCGATCTTCGGAGCGCGCGAGCTCGTCGCCGTCGCCATTCGCGGCTTCGGCGCCGGCGCTGTGGCCGGTGGTCTGTTCAGTTGGCTCGTCGCACGCGGCGGGCGTGGTAAAACACTGTCGACGCTGTCCACCAAACGCGTTGCGCTCTGGGGCGGGCTCGCAACGGGGAGCGTTCCACTACTCGCGGCAGGCGTGGCCGCGGCGGGCGGTCTCGTCCTTCCGATCGGCGTCTTGGCCGCGAGCAGCATTCTCGCGGGGATCGGCGGGAGCGTTGTAAGCGCGGGGATGCTCCGAGTCGCGCGACGCGCGCCGCAGCAGCTGGGTGAGCCGGACGCGAGCCCCCGAGCGTCTGCTTCCATAAGGTGTTCGGACCGACGGACGAGCCGGCGCTTGTCCTTTATCTTCTGCGCGCCGTCATGGGCAGAGGCTCGTCGGCGCGCTTTCGATTCTACATCTCAGCATTTGCTCTCGGCCTGGCTTCTATTCGACCAGCCCGCGGGCAGGCGCCGCCGCCGGCGCAGACGGTTCGCGGCTTGGTCTTCGACAGCCTGAGATCTCAGCCCCTCGCTGGCGCTTTCGTTCGCCTCACAGACGGCGCAAGCGCCAAGCCTGCTCGCACGGCCGTGGCGGACGCTCAGGGGCATTTCGAGTTCGATAGCGTCAGCCCAGGCCCATATGTTCTTTCATTCGAGCACTCCGCCCTCGATTCCATAGGGTTCTCTGGCGTAACGGAACGCATATCAGTGGACCCCGCCGCTCCGAGGGCCGCGGTCGTCCTGGCGATTCCCTCGTTTGCGACACTGTGGCGTGCCGCGTGTGGAAGCGAGGTTGTGCCTCATGACTCCGGCTTCATCTTCGGAACGACGCGAGCCGCAGCCGACCAGCATGTCGTCGCGGGAGCTCGAGTGCACTTGCGCTGGATCACACTGGAAACCGACTCAGCGCGCGCGGTAACTGACCGCTCACGGATTGTTGCACGTGGATGGGGTGCGACTGCAACCTCGGACTCGACCGGCAGCTATGCGTTGTGCGGTGTTCCGCCCAATGAGGCGATGCGGCTGATCGCGACTGCTGACTCACTTGCGACCGGTCTTCTTGAATTCGCTCCAAAGCGAGAGCAATGGTCGAGGGTTGAACGGCGAGATCTCCTGCTGGGGCCGACAAGCGACCCGGGACCTCTTCAGGGCAGCGTCGCGGGATTCGTGACGGACGAGAAGGGGCAGGGCATAGACGGGGCTCGAGTCACCATCGCCGGAATTCTCGAAGGCCGGACGGATACGACCGGTCACTTCCAGCTGCGAAATGTCCCGATCGGAACTCGCGACATCGAGGCAATTCACGTAGGATCGCAGCCGGCGCACGCGACGATAGACGTCATTCCGAACGATACGGCTTTTGTTCTCGTCGAAATGACCAGGGTCGTCGAGCTTCCGGCGATGGTTGTTACGGCACCGACGGCGCGTCAACGAATGCTCGCTGAGTTCGAAGAGCGAAGGGCACTCGGAATCGGTCACTTCATGGACTCAACCCAAATCGGGCGATTCAATACAGTGCAGAATGCGCTCTCAATGATGGGAGACGGTTGCAGCATGTACATCGACGGCATCAAGTACGGCGCGCGAGATGCCGCCGTGGAGCTGCGAACCAGGGATCCTCGAAGCATCGCGATGATCGAAACACACGCGAAATGGGACCCCAGTGCTCCGCTACAATATTCCGTACTATCCAACTGCGGCGTGACGCTAATCTGGACCAAGGCGTGGCTGCCCTAGCTCAGACGGCGACCGCGCCGACGACGCCAGGATCGATCGTCGCTTTTACCGGCTCATTGCTCCTGCTCCGGCTCTTGCTCGAGGCAGGGCTCGGCTGAAGATCCGAGAAGCCGCGGATCGCCCGGACCCCAAACGTCTCCGCGGTTACGCCGCTGCCACCCATGCGCGCTGACGGGAGCTCGCCCGCCGGCGGCCGCTGCACCGCGTGCGCGTGGTTCCGCCTCATCCCCGGCCCGACGCGAAGATGATGACTCACCGTATCGGGAACGACGAGCCACAGCATCGTCCCGATGAGCGCATGCGCGAACGCCAGGAAGAACAGATTTCGATGCCGCTGGTACGCCAACGCCGCCACCGTCCCACCGACCAACGTCACTCCCATCAGCAGCGGGTTCGGCACGTGCGCCGCGGCGAACATCAACCCCGCCATCGGAGCAACGACGTACTGATAGCGCGTGTCGAACGACGCCTGCAGCCGATTCGCGAAGTAGCCGTTCAATAGATACTGCTGAAAGAGCGCCCAGAAGCAGTAGCCGCCGAGAACGCCGGCGACTCTCCATGCCGCCACGTCCCTCACGGTGTCGAATGCGAACCCGGCGATCACTCCGACTGCCGCGACGACCAGCACCGGAATCGCGAAGCGTCGGGCGCACTCGATGAATCCGGCCCGTCTGAGGCCAAGATCAGCCGGCGACTCGCCGCGCACGGCGTGCGACAACAGCACGATGGCCAGCAAAATCATCCACGACCAATGGACGTGCGCTTTGAAGTACCAGATGTACGCGAGCAGGAGGACGAAGATCGTTCCCGCTTCCAGCGCGTGGACCATCGGACCGATCGGCTGAACCGCCGATCGTATGGCCAAGGACGGCGACCGCACCTGCATGGCTGCTACTCCAAACAATGGATCCGTCCTCGCACGGGAGCGAGTCCGGATCACGACGTCATCGACGCAACAAGAATCACCCAGACCGCGTCCACGAGCGCGTGCGTGATCGCGGACGCGGTCACCTTTCCCGTGCGAAGGTACACCCACCCGTAGGCGACACCGGCGATCGTCGCCAACACCGCGTAGCGCGGGTCGGGGAGGTGCGACAACCCGAAGATCACCGAGCCGATCGCGAGCCCGAGCGGAACGCCGAGCCGGCGCGATAAGAGATTCTGAATCAAGCCGCGGAAGAGAAACTCTTCGGGCACGGCCGTGACGAGATAGATGATGATCGGCTGAAGCAGCAGCCCCGGCGCGGCTGCGCGCGGATTCCATGTGATGAAGTGCGTCGTGAACCCGATCGGCAGCGCGATCGCGGCATAACCTACGAACACGAGCACTGCCGTCGTCGCATCACGACGCGTGAGCGACCACCGATAGCCGACGCCCTCGAGCGGGCGCGCGACGAGAAAGAAGTACAGGCCGGCGACGAGCCCAACGAGACGCGACGCGTCGTAGCCGCTTGGTGCGGGCACCGGCAAAGTCGGAAGCAGATGATACTTGACGCCCAAGCCGAGGCTCGCCGCGGCGGCAAGCTCACGCCATGGCAGCTCGCCAGGCTTGGCTTGACCGGTGGCGAAGATCAGCGACGGAATCGCGAGATAGATCGCGAACGCAAGAGCGCGGTCTCCGACCGACAATCCGGCCGCGGCAGCGTAGAGCACGCACGCCGTCCACAACACGACAGGCCCGGCGACAATGCGAACGGACGCGCGCGGAAAAGCGTCGCTTAGTCGTCGCGCGACGTCGGGAACGCCCAGCGCGATGTAGCCGCCGGCGAGCAGCGCGAAGAGAGCGAGCGGCAGAGGCCGGGCGAGCTGACCGCCGTGCGCGTTCGCCGTGAAGTAGGCGACGAGCGCCAGCCCGAACAGCACCGCGGCAACCGCGGCTTCCCGGCTCCAGCTCCCCTTGGAGGGAGCCGGCGAATCTCCGCCCAGAACAACGACGCCTTCAGTCACTCGAGCTCCATCGCGCTTGAACGCCTCAACACGAGATACAATCCTCGGCACATCGACGCTCGGCGCTATGGTACTACGGTACTATGGTCGTGACGCCGTTCTTCTTCAGCAGCGCGCTGAACGCCGGTGCCTCCACGTCCACGATCTTCTTGTACTCGGCGGCGATCGCCGCGAGCTCCTGCTTGAACCCTGCATTCACGGCGAGCTGCTGCGCCGTTGGCCCCAGATCGCCGCCGCTGCTGCCGCTGCCGGGCGTGCCCACCATCGGCCCGATCATCCAACTGATGCGTTCGTAGAGCTGCACGGGTTTGCGGAACGCGTCCTCGCTTCGGCCCGTGTTCCGAAGGTCGATCAGCCTGCTCTCGACGGCGCTCACCTTTGCGTCGAACGCCTTCGCGGCCTCGGCGACGGCGGCCTTCGCGGCGTCGGGCGGTGACACCGCGGCCTTCGTTGCATCGCTCGCGATCGACGCCTCCGCATCCTGCGCCTCCTTTCGCAGCGCCTCCATCCGATTTCCCATCTTCGCCGCCGAGTCGATCTCAGCGAGTACTTCGCGCACGAATGCGACCTGCGCGCGAATCGTCTGCGGTGTCCCCGGAGAATGCGGGTCGGGCAGAACCGTGAGCTCCGTCGTTTTTTCCGCGGTGCCTGCCTTCACGTGCACCGTGTACAGCCCGGGCGGCACGATCGGCCCGGCGGGCGGAATGCGAGTGCCGTACGCCGCGTAGTTGCGGCGCGCCGGCGCCCACGGCTCGTCGAGCGGCGGCACCTGCATCACGATCGTCGAGCCGGACTCGTAGCGCAGATCCCACCACACGCGATTGAGTCCGGTGTGACCGGCCACGGTCAGCGTGCGAATGGCCGCGTTGCCCGGTCCCGTGATAGACACTTTCACGTCGGGCGTCTCGCTCTTGAGCGAGAAATTGATGTCCGCCCCGTACTGCGCATTCTCGCCGACGACGTGCGGGTCGACGTCGCTTTCACGACCGTCGTTCGTCTGTCGGAACCGATACGCCGGGCGCGTCGCGAAGAGGTGGAAGTCCTCCGACTGCGCCGCGTCCCACGTGCGCAGCGGCGTCACGTCGTCGAGCACGTAGACGCCGCGACCATGCGTGCCGATCACGAGATCGTTGAACGTCGTCTGGACCTGCATCCAATAGATCGGCGCCGGCGGGAGGTCGTTGCGTACATGGGTCCAGTGCTCGCCGTCGTCCCACGTGACGTAAAGCGCGTTGTCGGTGCCGAGGTAGAGCATGCCGCGGCGAACGGGGTCTTCGACGACGATGTGCGCGTTCGAGTTGACGCCCTTGGGCACTCCGCCCGAGATGAGCTTCCACGTCGTGCCGTAGTCGGTGGTCTTGTAGACGCGCGCGTCGTAGTCGGCCTGATGCTGCAAGTTCACGACGACGTACGCCGTCGCCGCGTCGAAGCGAGATGGCGCGACGCTCCACACGGTGCCCCAGGGCGGCAGGTTCGGGATGTTCTTCGTGACGTTCGTCCAGTGCAGCCCGCCGTCTTTCGTGACGTTCACCTGTCCGTCGTCGCTCCCCGTCCAAATCACGCCGGCTCCCTCTTTCGCCGGCGACTCGGCGATCGCGTACAACGTGCCGCCGTCGAACGTCGTGAGGTTGTCGGCCGAGATGCCGCCGGAATTCTGCTGGTGCGATTTGGTGTTCGTCGTGAGGTCGGGGCTGATCGGCTTCCAGCTCTGGCCGCCGTCGGTCGTCATGAATAACACCTGCGAACCCGCGTAGACGCGGTTGTGGTCGTGGGGCGAGATGGCGAGCGGCGTGATCCAGTCCCACCGGTATCTCATGTCGGCTGGCGCCCAACCGTAGCTGGTGATCGGCCAGGGGCTCACATCGCGCGCCATACCGGTTTTGTAATCCATGCGCACGATGCGTCCGTTGTCGCACCCCGACCAGACGACGTCGGGGTTGGCCGGATCGGGCACGGCGAACGCGTCCTCGCAACCGCCGGTGTTCTGCCAGTTGCTGAGCGGAATGCCGCCTCGCCCACCGCCAGTGCGCGACGGCCCGCGGAACGACGACTTGTCCTGGATGTTGCCCATCACGTTGTATGGAATCGCGTTGTCGGCGATCACGTGGTAGACCTGCGAGATCGGCAGCAGGAAATGCTTGTAGCTCGCCGCGCGGTTGTCGCTGATGGCGACGCCCGCATCGTTCGCGACGAGCACGCGGTTGGCGTTGCCCGGGTCGATCCACACGTCGTGGTTGTCGCCGCCGGGGGCCGAGATCACCGGTCCCGCGGGCGCTCCGCCGCCGGCTCCACGTCCGCGTCCGCCGCCGCCGCCGCCGCCTCCTCCTCCGGCCTGGAACACAGTCGTGCCGCCGTCGCGCGACATCGTGAACGCGACCGACGGGAAGTACAGCAAATTCTCATCGTCGGGCGACACCGCCATTCGCGTATAGTACGGCGACCGCTCGCCCGGCAGATGCGATTGATTCACCAGCTGCCACGTCTCGCCGCGATCGTTCGAGCGATAGAGTCCCGGCGCCGGCGCGTCCTGCACGAGCGCGTAGACGCGATTCGGATTGCTCGGCGCGATGGCGACGGCGATTTTGCCGAGCGCGTGATCCGCCGGAGGAAGTCCGTGTCCCGCGATGCGCGCCCAGTTGGCGCCGCCGTCGTGCGTGACGTACACGCCGCTGCCCAGGCCGCCGCTGTGTAGATCCCAACGGTGGATGTCGAGCTGCCACATGCCGGCGAACATCGTCTTCGAGTCATTCGGGTCCATCGCGAGATCCGAGCAGCCGGTGCTGTCGTTGACCGCAAGCACCTGCGTCCACGTCGTGCCGCCATCGCTCGTATGGAAGACACCGCGCTCGCGCTGTGGACGGAACGCCTGGCCGATCGCGCAGACGAAGACGGAATTGGCATCGCGCGGATCGATGACGACGCGCGCGATGTGGCCTGTCTCGTCCAGTCCCATGTGCTGCCACGTGCGGCCGGCGTCCGCCGATTTGTAGACGCCGTCGCCGAGCGTGTAGTACGGGCGAATGAGCCAAGGCTCACCCGTTCCCGCCCAAATCACGTCGTGGGCTGAGGGCGCCACCGCCAACGCGCCGATCGCGGAGACGTCTTTGTCATCGAAGACCGGAGCCCAGTTGATCCCGGCGTCCGAGGTCTTCCAGATCCCGCCGTCGGCGGCGCCGATGTAGACCGTCATTCGATCGCCGGGCACTCCGGCGATCGAGGCGACGCGATTGCCCTCGGGGCCGAGTGCTCGAAAATGGAGCGCGCCAAGTCCGTCAGGGCCGCCGTTGCTCCGGCCAGGGCCCTGCCCGCGCCCTCGTTGTGCGTTCGCGGTTGCGCCGAGGGCGACAAAAAGCGTGAGGAGAGCGATTGACGATGATCTGAGGCGAGGCATCGGCTGCTCCAAATCGGTTGGGATTGATGGCACGAGTGTGCGCCGGCGTATGCGACGGGCGCAAGTAGACTGGACGTTTCTACGCGGCGAGATCGCGCCCCTTCGTCTCGCCCGACATTCCCAAGGCGGCGAGTCCAGGCGCGACCATCGCCGCCGCGTACAACGACACCGGAATCGTCGACCCGTAGCGGTTGAGCAGCGCGACTCCGATCAGCGGTGCTACCGCGCCCGTGAAGACCGTCGCGAACTGATAGCCGATCGAGAAGCCGGTGTACCGCGTCTTCGTCGGGAAGAGCTCGACGAAGAACGCCGACATCCCGCCGACGATGATGCCGTGAAAAACGCCGCCAACCGCCGCGGCGGCCATGATCGCGAGTCGTGCTGCCGCTCGCCATCGCCGGAAAGAGAATGAACGACCACGCCGCCGCGCCGATCAATCCGAACGCCGTGACCGGCAGCCGGCCGACGCGATCGGAGAACGCACCCGCCGCGAAGATCGCGACGACGTCGACGATCGACCCGACCGCCGCCGCCTCCAACGCGAGCGTCCGCGGCTGATGCAGCACGCGCGTCACGTACACGATGAAAAACGTCGTGAACACGTAGAACAGCGCGTTCTCCGCCGCCTTCACCAACAGTACGGTCAAAACAGATCGCCACTGGGCGAGAAGCGTGCGGCCGAGTGCGTCGCCCTTCGTCTGCGCACGCCGCTCCGCGTAGGCGCGATACAGCGGCGACTCGGCCACTCGCGTTCGCATCCAGATCCCGACGCCGATCAGCAAGCCCGACGCGAGGAACGCGACGCGCCAACCCCAATCGGCAAACGCCGCTTCACCCAACGACACGCCGAGCAGCGCGAGCACGGCCGCCGACAATACGTTGCCCGCCGGCCCGCCGATCATCGGCCACGCCGTCCAATATCCGCGGCGTGGCGCCGGCAGACTCTCGGCCACGAGGAGCAGCGCGCCGCCGACCTCGCCACCGACAGCGAATCCCTGAATGAGCCGCAGCAACACGAGCAACACCGGCGCCAACATCCCGATCGACGCGTAGCCCGGGAGCACCCCGACACCCATCGTCGCGACTCCCATGAGCATGAGACTCCAGACGAGGATCCGCTTTCGCCCATAGCGGTCGCCGAGCACGCCGAACACCACGCCGCCCAACGGCCGCGTGACGAAGCCGATGGCGTACGTCATCAGCGACAGCAGAACGCCGGTGAGCGGGTCCGCCGCGGGGAAGAACACGCGGTCGAATACGAGCGCCGCCGCCGACGCGAATACGAAGAAGTCATACCACTCGATGAGCGAGCCGATCGAGCTGGAGACCAGCAGCGTGCGTACGCTGGTCATCGCAGCTCGTTCAGGAACCTCATCACCTCCGGCCAGACGACCTCGGGCCGCTCGGCGTAGAGCATGTGCGCGGCGTGGGGAACACGGACCAGTCGGCTGCCAGGAATCGTGGTCCACTCGGCGACCATGTCCATCGGGATCGCGTCCTCCTCGCCGTGCACGATCAACGTCGGAACGTGGAGCGTCGCGAGCGCCGGCCGAAGATCCCAGTCGCCGTACGACGCCATGATGACGCCGTTCGTCGTCCTCAGCCCATAGCGGATGCCCGCCGGATCAGACGCGCATAGGTCCGAGTGAATGCGCGACACCGACTCCGGGTCGGCCACGCGCGGACGAAGTCCGGCGGCCCAGTAGTCGCGGCACGCCTGCCGAATGTTCTCGCCCGCGGCGAGCCGTCGATTCGCGTCCGCCGCCTTCGCGCTCCACGCGCTGTCCGTCCGAGTCCGCATCGTCTTTCCGAAGCGCTGCCAGAAGTCGCCGCGGTGCGGCGGGACCGGACCGAAAAAGACCATGGCGCGCACATGCTCCGGGTGCGCGATCGCGTACGACGCGGCGAGGAGTGGGCCGTACGAATGCGCGACGAGGATCACCCGATCGAGCTTGAAGTGGCGCCGAATGGCGTCGAGATCGTTGACCTGCGCGGCGGCCGTGAGAACCGTCGTGTCGCGCGGCAGCGTCGAGCGGCCGGCGCCGCGCTGGTCGTAGAAGATCACGACATGCTTTTCGGCGAGCGGCGTGAAGTCGCCATAGATGCTCTCGAGATCGACGCCGGGGCCGCCGTGCACGGCGATGATCGTGTCGCGTCCGCGGCCGACGACGCGATAGAAGAGGCGGACCGAGTCGCTCGAGGCGACGTAGCCTTCGTTCGGTTTCTGAGCGCTGGCGCGGCAGACGGGAAGGACCGTGGCGAGCGCGGTGGCGAGGGCGAGCGGTAAGCGCATGGCCCATAAACTGCTCGCAAAGTCATCGCGCGGTAGGGCTCCTCCCGACCTAGCTGCAGAAATCCGCCTGACAGACATTTGCCGTGGGCCTCCCGATTTTGCGAAAGACGCGCTGAGAAAGCGCGCATTTTCGCGAGGGATGTAACGATGACCACTGTCGACTTTGTGGAAAGCCACGCCAGCGTCGCTCACCCCCGTCCCATCGCCGGCACGCGACGGGAAGTTCTGCTCGTATTTGGCCTCGTCTCGTCGTTCCTCTACATCACGATGAACATCGTGTCGACGCTCGTGTGGCGGGAATACAGCTCGGTGTCACAGACCGTGAGCGAGCTCTCCGCGATCGGCGCACCCACTCGGGCGATCTGGCTGCCGATGGGTTTCCTCTACACCGCGCTCGTGACGGCATTCGGGTGGGGAGTTCGGCAAGCGGCCGGAGAATCTCGGGCGCTGCGGACCGTGGGCGGGCTGCTGATGGTCTACGGTTTGCTCGGCCTCATCTGGCCCTTCGCCCCGATGCATCTCCGCCCCGCGTTGGCCGCCGGCGACGGCTCGCTGACCGACACGATCCACATCACGCTTGGCATCGTGACCGTCCTGCTCATGCTGGTCGCGATCGGCTTCGGGGCGGCGGTGTTCGGACGGCGGTTCCGGGTCTATTCCATCGCGACGCTCATCGCGTTGTTCGTCTGCGGCGCTCTCACGGCACTCGAGGCGCCGGCGATCAGCTCCAATCAGCCCACGCCCCTGATCGGCGTCTGGGAGCGGATCAACATCGGCGTGTTCCTGCTCTGGGTCATGGTGCTGTCCTGCATGCTTCTCATCGGGCGGACGCCATCCGCTTCTCGCCAGGTCTGATATGTCACCTGGCGAGGGAAGGTGCGGGGATTTTACTGATCCATGATCGCTCGGCCCTAGGTCGAAGGCGACCGCGCCCGCGTTCGCTAAGTTTGAACGCAGAATGAAGCGCGAGCCGAGGGAAACAAGCGTCCAGGACGGCGAAGATGCGGGAAGTGACGCCCGTCCGACCCTTCACCTCATCGTCGGTCTTCCAGGAGCGGGAAAGACGACGCTGGCCCGCCGGCTCGGGCGAGATTTTCGAGCCCTCCGCCTGACGCCTGACGACTGGATCACGACGCTGTACGGCGCGTCGCCGAGTCAGCCAGTGCTCGACGCCGCGCGCGATCCGGTGGAACGACTCCAGTGGGAGGTCGCGGCGAGAACGCTCGAGCTAGGGGTGAGTGTGGTGCTCGACTTCGGCTTCTGGTCGCGTGAGGAGCGCGAGCTCTTTCGAAGCCGGGCAGCCGCCCTCGGCGCGCGAACACAAGTGCACGCGTTGATTGTACCGCTCGATGAGCTCTGGGCGCGCGTGGAACGGCGCAACCTCGCGCTGCCGCCCGGCGCGTTTCACGTCACGCGCGGGCAGCTCGAAAAATGGTGGTCCCTGTTCGAGGCGCCCTCGGACGACGAGCTTGAGACCCAGGCGTAGAGTCGCCTGCGGAAGCCCGCATGGTCATCACTACGTACACGCCGAAATAGCAGAACACTTCGAGATGGCCGACAACGCTCGCATTCTCGCCGAATTCATGGAAGCGGTGTGGAACCAGGGAGACGTGGCGGCCGTCGATCGATTCCTCGGCGACCGCTACGTCATCCACAGTGACCCCGGAGACCCTTGGGACGGGAGGACGCTCTCGCGCGACGAGTTCAAGCAGCGTCTGATCACGTCGCGCGCTCCGTTTCCGGACCTTCGCTTCGACGTCAGCGAGACGATCGCCGAGGGCGATCGCGTGGCGATCGCGTGGACCATGCGCGGGCACCAGACGGGCGAGGTGGCGGGACCGCCCGCCGACCGGGCGAGCGATCGAGGTTCAGGGGATGACGGTGTACTACTTCGCCGACGGCCGAATCACCGGGCACCGACAGGTGGTCGACCGGCTCACCGCCGGGCGTCAACTCGGAATCGCGCGATAGCGCTATCGCCGGCCAATCGGATCCGCGACGACGCCTTCTTTCGTGATTCTGACCGGCAGAATCATTCCGCGGTCATCGAATCGGAGCTCGTCGATGCTCACGACGCGATGATTCCGATCCGTCTCACCCAGCGGCCGGCGGTGGTAGACGATGTACCAGTTTCCCAGACGGTGACTGTAGCACCGAGTGATGCCCGGCGCCGGTCGCTACCGTGGAATCCTGCTGCAGGATTTTCCCCACTCGCTCGAACGGCCCGAACGGCGACGAGCCGACCGCGTACGCCACCGCGTAGTTCGGTCCCGTCCATCCGCCCTCGGACCACATGAAGTAGTACTTGCCGTCCTTGATCAACATGAACGCGCCTTCGACGTATCCGGCGGGCGTGATCTCCTTGAACGTGCTGCCGTCGGGGAACGGCACGAAGCCGGTGAAGTCGGCGTTCAGCTTCGCGATGTTGCAGTGCCGCCAGCCGCCGTAGACGATGTAGTACGAGCCGTCGCGATCCTTGAACACCATTTGGTCTATGGGCTGCGCGCCGTTGTGGAACCGGTCGATGAGCGGCTTGCCGAGATAGTCCTTGAATGGCCCCTCGGGGCTGCGCGATCGAGCGACGCCGATGCCGCCCAGCTGCTGGTCGTTCTGGATGTCGTTCGCGCCGAAGAAGAGGTAGTACCAGCCGTCCTTCTCGACGATCGACGGAGCCCACACGGCGCGCTTGGCCCACGACACGTCGGCGACATCGAGCACGTGCGAGTGTTTCACCCACGTGATCAGGTCGCGCGAGGAGAACGCGTCGAGGAACGTCTGTTGATCGTACGGCGCGGAGTACGTGGGGAAGATCCAGTACTGGCCGTCGAAGACGTGGGCTTCCGGGTCGGCGTACCAACCGGGCAGAATGGGATTCCCCGATCGGGGCGCTTGTGCGACCGCCGACGCCGCACACAGCGCCGCGAGTGCGGCGACTCGCCGGATCGATGCGCGAATTCCCGTGAAACAGTCCATGGCGTGAACTTGTGGCCGGTGGGCGACACGGACAACTATGAAGAGCCAATGGACCACGCCGCCCACGACCATACCGCGCACGACCACGCCGCGCGGCACGAACACGGCCACGATAAGCACGCCGGCCACTCGGTCGCGATGTTCCGCGACAAATTCTGGATCTCACTGCTCCTCACGATCCCGGCGATGGTCTGGGGCGAGATGGTGCCGCGTGCGCTCGGCTTCACGCCCCCCGCATTCCCGGGCTCGCGATGGATTCCGCTGATCTTCGGCTCGCTCGTGTTCTTCTACGGCGGCTGGGTCTTTCTCCAGGGCGCGTGGCGCGAGATCGTCGACCGTCAGCTGGGGATGATGACGCTGATCTCGCTCGCCATCTCGGTGGCGTTCGTCTTCAGCGTCGCCGTGACCTTCGGCGCGAGCGGTATGCCGCTCTGGTGGGAGCTGTCGTCGCTCGTGACGATCATGCTCCTCGGCCACTGGATGGAGATGCGCTCCATCTCGCAGGCACAGGGCGCGCTCGGCGAATTGGCCAAGCTCCTTCCCAACACGGCGACCCGCATCGTCGGCGAACGCATGGAGGAGGTTCCCGTCGGCGAGCTGCGCGAGGGCGACCTCGTGCTCGTGCGGCCCGGCGCGTCGCGTGCCGGCCGACGGCGCCGTGCGCGAGGGGCACAGCTCGGTGAACGAGGCGATGATCACCGGCGAGTCGCGACCAATATCGAAGAGCGCCGGCAACGAGGTGATCGCGGGGACGGTGAACGGCGACGGCTCGCTGCGCGTCGAGGTTACACGCACAGGCGAGCGGCACGGCGCTCGCCGGCATCATGCGCCTCGTGGAAGAAGCACAGACGTCGCGGTCGAGGGCGCAAGTGCTCGCCGATCGCGCCGCCTTCTGGCTCACGCTCGTGGCGATCGGCGCGGCCGTCGTCACGGCAATCGCGTGGATGATCGCGAGCGCCCCCGGCTCATATACAGTCGAGCGAGTCGTCACCGTGCTCGTCATCGCCTGCCCGCACGCGCTCGGCCTGGCGGTGCCCCTCGTGGTCGCCCTCTCCACGACACTCGGCGCCCGCAACGGACTCCTCGTGCGCGACCGACGCGGGCTCGAGGAGGCGAGGCTCGTGACCGCTGTGGTGTTCGACAAGACGGGAACGCTGACCCTCGGCCAACACCGCGTCGTCGCGATGCGCACGAGTCGATGGCGTAGGCGGAGGACGAGGCACTTCGCTTGGCTGCGGCGGTTGAGCAAGATGCCGAGCATCCCGTGGCGCGCGCGATGGTCGCCAGCGCCACGGAACGCAAGCTCACCGTTCCGCGCGCAGGCGACTTCCTCGCCATCCCGGGCCGAGGCGTTCGTGCGACGGTGGAGGGGCGTCAACTCGCCGACGGTGGCCCGAGGCTACTCGAGCAGCTCGGCGTCGAGCCGCCGGCCGAGTTGCGGCGCTTCGCCGACGACGCCGCGGCCAAGGGGCAGAGCGTGGTCTACCAAGTCGTGGACGGGCGTGTGCAAGCGGCGTTCTCGGTCGCCGACGCCATCCGCCCGGAGTCCGCCGAGGCGATTCGCCGATTGCACGACGCGGGCATCGCGGTCGCCATGCTGACGGGCGACAGCCGCGCGGTGGCCGAGGCGGTCGCGCGCGAGCTGGGGATCGATACGGTCTTCGCCGAAGTGCTGCCGGAGAAGAAGGTGGAGAAGATCAGGGAATTGCAGCGCGCCGGCCAACGCGTCGCGATGGTGGGCGACGGCGTGAACGACGCGCCAGCCCTCGTCGCCGCCGACGTCGGCATCGCGATCGGCGCGGGCACCGACGTCGCGGTGGAGGCCGGCGACATCGTGCTGGTACGCAGCGACCCGCGCGACATTCCCCGCATCATCGCGCTCAGCCGCGCGACGTATCGCAAGATGCTCCAGAACCTGTGGTGGGCGGCCGGCTACAACATCGTCGCCATCCCACTGGCGGCCGGTGCCCTCGCGTCTCGCGGCATCGTGTTGAGTCCCGCGGTCGGCGCGGTGCTCATGTCGCTGAGCACGATCATCGTCGCGCTCAACGCACAGCTATTGCGGCGCACCAAACTCTAGCGTTTGGGTTCGGCGCCCATGCGCGCCTGCATGTGCTGCATGGCGTCGACCATCTTCCCCATCGACTTCGATATCGCGGCCATCTGCTCTTGCATGTCCCGCATGTCGGACTGCATGCCGGACTCTTTCATCATCTTGTCATCCTTCGTCATGGCCTGCATGTGCTCCATCATGCCCTTCATTTCTTTCGTCATCGCGGCCATGTGATCGACGCACTGGTGCATCGCATGGTGGCTTTCGCTCATCGACATGCCCGGCATCGGCTTCATGCCCTCCATGTGCTTCTGCATCTGCTGCAGCCGCGCCGACATGTCGGTCATCTGCTTCATCATTTCCTGCATTTGCCCCTGCGCGGCGCCCGCTGCGGGCTGCTGAGCCGCGAGCCATGACGGCGCAACCAGATTGACGACCGCGACCGATGCGGCGATCGAGCACCAACGGGTCATTCGCGTGCTTTTCATTGGAATTACTCCTGTTGTCCTCATGAATCGATGGTTGCGGGACGCAGTTCTTCGCCCGATACCCCGCCGACCCGAGGTACGGGCGCATGCGCGATGCCGTCACCGGCGCGCTCCAACGACGAAGCGTGCACGACCTCGCGTTCCTTCCACAGCGAATACACCGCCGGGATGACGATCAACGTGAGTAGCGTGCTCGAGATCATCCCCCCGACCATGGGCGCGGCGATGCGCTTCATGACGCTGGCGCCCGTGCCGTCCCCCCACAGAATCGGGAGGAGACCCGCCATGATCGCCGTCACGGTCATCATCTTCGGGCGGACTCGCTCCACCGCGCCCTCGACGACGGCGTCATACAGGTCGCGTGCCGTCGGCCGCTCGGTTCGCGCCCGCCGCGCGTTCCAGGCCTGGTCGAGGTAGACGAGCATCACCACGCCGGTCTCGGCCGCCACGCCGGCGAGGGCGATGAAGCCGACGGCCACGGCGACCGACATGTTGTAGCCGAGCGCGCTAGACCAACCACACGCCTCCGACGAGCGCGAAGGGGAGCGACATCATGACGATGAGCGTCTCGCCGACGCTCTTGAAGTTGAAGTAGAGTAGGAGGAAGATGATCGCCAGCGTCGCCGGAACGACCAACTGCATCCGTGCTCTCGCGCGCTGCATGTACTCGAACTGGCCGCTCCAAACGATGCTGTATCCGGGTTGCGGCGTGACCATGTCGTCGACCGCGCTCCGCGCATCGCGCACGTAGCTGCCGATGTCCCGGTTCGCCACGTCCACATAGACCCAAGCCGTCGGCGTCGCGCCCTCAGTGCGGACGACCATCGGCCCCGCCACCTGTTTGATCGTGGCAAGCTGTCCGAGCGGGATCTGCGCGGCAGTCGCGCTGTCGTGATTCATCGGCACGAGCACCGACGCGAGCCGTTCCGGCGTATCACGGAGTTCCTGCGGGTACCGCACTCGCACGCCGTACCGTTCCCGTCCCTCGACCGTCTGCGTGACGGTCATGCCTCCGATGGCGGTGGCGATCACCGTCTGCACGTCGGCGACGTTCACGCCGTGACGGGCCGCAGCCGCGCGATCGATGTCGATGTCCAGGTAGTATCCCGACACGGCGCGCTCGGCGAACACACTCCGCGTGCCGGGGACCATCCGCACGGCTTGTTCGATCTGCTTGCCGAGACGCTCGAGCTCCGCCAGGTCCGGTCCGAAGATCTTGATGCCCACGGGTGTTCGAATGCCGGTCGCGAGCATGTCGATGCGCCCTTTGATCGGCATCGTCCACGCGTTCGTGACGCCCGGCATTTTCACCGCCGAGTCCATCGCCGACGACGAGCGCATCAAAGCGTGACGCCCTTTCGCCATTGACCCGCCGGCTTGAGCGAGATCGTGGTCTCGATCATATCGAGACCGGCTGGGTCGGTCGCCGTGTTCGCGCGCCCCGCCTTGCCCCAGACGTGCTCCACTTCGGGGAAGGATTTGAGAATCGAGTCCTGCTGCCGAAGGATCTCGCGCGCCCGCGCGACCGGCAGTCCGGGCATCGTCGTCGGCATGAAGAGCATCGTGCCTTCGTCGAGCGGCGGCATGAACTCGCTGCCCATTCGCTTCCATGGAATCCAGGTGAGGATCAATGCAACAAGTGCCGCGAGGATGGTCGGGTCCGCGGTGCGCGAGCACGAAGTCGATTGTCGGTCGATAGATCGCGGATCAGGCCGCGATTGATCGGGTTGGCTCCGCTCTCGATGGATGCGGCCGCGAATGAACAGTCCCATGGTCACGGGCACGAGCGTCACCGACAGCAGGCTCGCCGCCGCCATGGCGAACGTCTTGGTGAACGCCAGCGGCTTGAACATTCGGCCCTCCTGCCCCTGGAGCGTGAAGACGGGGAGGAAGCACACCGTGATGATGAGCAGCGAGACGAAGAGCGCGGGCCCCACTTCCTGCGCGCTCTCGACGACGATCTGCCGCCGCTTCGACGCTGTGAGATGCGCCGTCGCAGAACTGACCGCTCGCCCTCGTTCGCCACCGTGATCGAGTCGCGGCGCGCTCGAGATGCTTGTGCATGTTCTCGATCATCACGATCGCGGCGTCGATCATCGCGCCGATGGCGATCGCGATGCCGCCGAGTGACATGATATCGGCTCCCACCCCGACCCAGCGCATCGCGACGAACGCGATGAGGATGCCCGACGGGCAGCGTGACGATCGCGACGAGGGCCGAGCTTACATGAAACAGGAACACCACGCAGACCAGCGCGACGATGATCGATTCCTCGAGCAGCTTGCCCTTGAGCGTCGCGATCGCGCGCTCGAATGAGATCGCTGCGGTCGTACATCGGCAGCACGACGACACCCGGCCGGCAGTCCCTTCTGCACTTCGGCAAGCTTTGCCTTGACGTTGTCGATGGTCGCCAGCGCGTTCTGGCCGAATCGCATCACGACGATGCCGCCCACCGCGTCGCCGCGGCCGTCGAGATCGGCGATGCCGCGACGAATGGCCGGACCGACGCTCACGCGCCCGAGCTCGGCGACACGAATCGGCGTCCCGCGCTTCGTCGCGCCGACGACGACGTTCTCGATGTCGTTGACGTTCTTGAGGTAACCGAGACCGCGCACCATGTACTCGCGCTCGGAGAGTTCCATGCGTCATCGCGCCGACGTCGTTGTTGGCGCTTTGAATCGCCGACATCACCCGCGTGACCGGAATGCCGTACGCGAGCAGCTTCGCCGGGTCGATGTCGACTTGATACTGCTTCTCGAACCCACCGACGCTGCCACCTCGGACACACCCGGAACGGAGTTCAGCGCGTAGCGGAGATACCAGTCCTGCACGGCACGCAACTGCGCGAGGTTGAGACGCCCGCTCGTGTCCTCGAGCGCGTACTGGAACACCCAGCCGAGCCCGGTCGCGTCAGGGCCGAGTGTCGGCGTGACGGTCGGGGGCAGGTTGCTCCTTGATGCCGTTCAGATACTCGAGCACGCGCGATCGTGCCCAATAGATGTCCGTGCCGTCGTCGAAGATGACGTAGACGAACGAGACGCCGAAGAACGAGTAGCCGCGCACCGTCTTTCGCGCCGGGCACCTTCAGCATCTTGCGCCGCGATCGGATATGTCACCTGATCCTCGACGATGCGCGGCGCCTGCTCGCTGTAATCCGCTTGCACGATCACTTGCACGTCGGACAGATCGGGGAGCGCCTCGAGAGGCGTGTGGCGAATCGCGAGATCACACCGGCCGCAGCAGCCGCGACGGTGAACAAGCCGACGATCAGCTTGTTGCCCGACCGACCATTCGATGATTCGCTTCAACATGGTCGCGCTCCTCATGGCGTCTTGTGGTCGGCATGCGGCGGCTGCGTCGGCTTCGTCGGCAGCATCGGGAGCGGCTTCGGCGGCTCGCTCATGTCCATGCCGGGCATGTCACCCATGCCGCCGAGCGCCTTGCCGAGATTCGACTCGGCATCGACGAGGAACGTGGCGGACGCAACGACCGTGTCGCCGGCGGCGAGTCCGCGCAGGATCTCGACCCGCTCGTCGTTCGAGGCGCCGAGCGCCACTTCGCGAGGCGCGAGATGCCCGCTCGTCTGCTTGACGAAGACGATGTTTCGCTCGCCGGTCGACAGCACGGCGTCGCGGGGCACCGTGAACACGGCCCGCACGCGCAGTACCAACGATACGGAGCGTGGCGTACATGCCGGGCTTGAGCCGCAGTCGCCGTTCGGCCAATACGACACGCACGCGCGCCGGTACGCGTGTCGGGATTGATCGTCGGATAGATGTACGAGATGCGGCCCATACGGTGCTCGCCGGGAAGCGCTTGAGAGTCGGCGTGCACCATCTGCCCGACTTGCACAGTCGCGAGGTCCTGCTCGAACACCTCGCCTTCGACCCACACGGTGCTGAGATCGGCCACGCGATACAGCGCGTCGCCCGCCATGATCTTCTGGCCGGCGATGACGTTCTTCTCGAGCACGTAGCCGGCGGCAGGGGAGCGCAGGGTGAGCGTGCGGCGCACTTCGCCCGTTCGCTCCAGCCCGGCGATCTCGCTCTCGGAGATATCCCAGTACGCGAGCCGGCGTCGCGCCGACGCGACGCAGATCGGCCGCGTTTTGCTGCGCGTCGGCGCTCCCGGCGGAGATGTCGAGCTGCAGCCGCCGCGCGAGCAGCAACTCCTCCTGCGCGGTCACGAGCATGGGCGAGTAGATGCGTGAACAGCGGCTGCCCGGCCGACACCGGTTGACCCGTGGCGTTGACGAGCAACCGCTCGACCCAGCCATCGATCTTTGGCGCGATCGTCTGCGATGCGCGTCTCGTCGTAGGTGATCTGGCCGACGGTGCGCACTTCCTGCTCGAGCGTGCCGAGCGTGGCGACCGCATACGTGACGCCGATCCGCCGGGATTGGCTCGGCGGTGAGCATCACCGGCCGCGCACTGTCACTCGCTGCCACACCGCCCGTGAACGTGGCCCGGCGGCCATGGCGCCGTCGGCACGCGCGTCACTGCGCGTCGCGCAGATAGACGCCGGCGAGAACGGCGCCGACGATCACGACGACGTAGGCGAGTCCTCGAAGGATGAGTCGCTTCATCTGTCACCTCGCTTCGTGGCCGACGTCGGCGCGCGCCACGACGGCGCTCGAATTCGACATCGATGAGCTCACGCCCGGTCAGCATCTCGAGCTCGGCCCATGCCTTTCCTTCGTCCGCTTCGAACGCGGAGAGCTCCTGGCGGTATTTGTTCACGGTCATCTGGTCGTCGAGCAGCGTCATGAAGTCGACCTTGCCGATGCGATACGACGACGAGCGCCGACGACACGGTTGCCTCGGCTTGGGGCAAGCACCGTCGTGCGATAGAGCCGCGCGAGATCGCGCGCTCGCGGGAGGTCCGCGTATGCCTCGCCGATCCTCCCGCGTGTCTCGGCGCGCATCGGCGTTGACGTCGGCTTGGGCCGCCGCCTTCATCGCGTCGGCCTCGTTGCGCATCCGCAGTTGGCGATCTCGCGCGAACACCGGGATCGACGCAGCGATCATCAGACTCCCCATGCGCTCGGTCGTGCCCGCCGATACGCCGCCGGCCTCGGTGGTCGACGCATTGCGCTGGCCATACTGCACGCCGATCTGGAGGTCGGGGATGATCGCTTTCCTCGCGAGAGCGGCCGATGGCGTCGGCGGCCTGCGCGTCCTTCGAGTCCGGCGCGGATCATCGGGCGCCCGTTCGACCGCGACCGAGTCGAGCCATGCCGTGGTCCGGCATCGAGTCGGGGAACGCAGGCCGAAGCACGACGGCAATCTCGTTCGTGCCGCGCCGCGATTCGAGCAACGCGTTCAGGCGTGACACCATGGTCTGGCGCGCGGCCTCCAATGCGCAGCGTGTCCTCGACCATCTTCGCGATCTCGACCTGCGCGCGCAGCACGTCCGCCTGCCGCCCTTCACCGACGCGGTACATGGATTCCGCCGTGTGGGCGATTGCCTGGAGCAACGTCACCGTCTCGCGTGCGACGCCAAGCTGCCGGTCGGTGGCGTAGAGGTCGTAGAACGCGGCCGCAGTCTGGCTGCGTAAGGTCCCAGACGACGATCTTCGGCGCGCTCGCTTGTCGCATCGGCCTGCGCGCCGGCGATCGGCCGGCCAGCGCCGAGTTTCCCGCCGAGCGGGACCATCTGCATGAGCTGGAGCTGGGTCATCCCGAGCGGCGGCATCGGGCTCTAGACTCGGCAATGAGTAATTCATGAATCCGAGCTGGAGTTGCGGATCGGGCAGTCGACTCGCGGCCGGCGTGCGCGCCCGTGCCGCGCGAACCAGCGCTCGAGCGGCGGCGAGCTTGGGGTTCGCGTGTTGAACCTGGGCGTAGATCTCTCCCAGTCGGATCGGCGTTGCGATCGGCGCCTGTGCGCGCGCGACGGTCGCGACGACAATGGCCAGGATGACTGCCCGCACCTTCAGGCGGCGCACAGTGGGCGCGCGAGTGATTCGCATGTTTTTTCGCCTCTCGATTGACGCCAGCGCGATTGCCGGCGGGTCTTACTTCAGTCCGATTCGCTCAGCGTCTCGACGACGCGACGAACGGGCACACTTCGCCTGGAGAGGTCAGGCGCGCGGCGGCGGCAGCTCCGGGGCGATCACGGGCCCGGATCGAACGTGTTCCGGCGAAGGAGATCGGAGCGCGATTGCGCGCTGAGAAATGGGCATCACCACCGCCACGACGATCGCGGCGCCAATGCCGCACGGCGAGGTCGCGGAACAGTGAGCCGGCGCCCACGGCGAACCGCAGCCACCGCCATGGATCGGACCAGCGCATTCGCCGTCAGTCGCGACAGCGGCATCACTTATCGCCGGTTCAGCGGTCGCGGCCGAAGTCGCCGGCGGCATGCCCTGCATGTCACCGCCGCGCGGCGCGTTCGCCACACTGTCGTGCGACGCGGCCTGCATTGCGCACAGCGAACCGCTCGCCTGCAGGGCCAAGTGCAGGAGAAGCACTCCTGAGAGTGCCGCGAAGGTCCGGCGGGCAAGAGACATGAGGTCAGAAGATCGACGGGTTCAGACGTCTATTCCAAACTTTGCGAAGGGCAGTCCGCCCGGTAGTCAGGGGACTGCTTGCCTCTCGTCCGTCGTCACCCGACAGCAGCGACGGCCGGGCTACGAATGGATCCCCCTCATCTCGGAGTGCCCGCCCTCGTGTCATGCATCGACATGCCGCCCATGCCAGCCGTCGAGTCCATGGCCATCCTCTTCGGGCGGATACGAACGTAGATATCGAGGCCCGCCGGCGTGCGCGTTCCATAGAAGAGTTCGAGCGCCCGTGGAACGAAATTGACGGACATGAGCCCGCCGATCCCGATGCTGCCACCGGGAATCGAGGCGATCTCGCGCACGTAGCCGCCGAGCAGTGAGACGATGTCGAACTGCCGATTCGGGGTCACGCCCGGCAGCGCGAGTTCCTCACCGTTCTTGCGCACGTACTCCGCGCGCGCGAAGACGGCATCCTTCCGGCCGATCTCGAGATTCGTTTCGGCGAGACCGCTGTTCTCGACGCGTCCCGCGGTTTCGTTGGCGCCCCAAATCAGCGAGCTCGCCCATGTGCCGCCGCTGACGCCGCGCCCGCCATACATCGCCGACGCGCCGTACCGGTGGACGCGCTCGTCGGGATGCAACTGCTCGGGACTCGCGAGATAACCGTACCAGCCGGAAACGCTCAGGCGCCCCGTCGGATTCACCGTGAGACGGCCGGAGTAGGAGTCGAATTGGCGTAGATCGAGGTTCCAACGGTTGTCATCCGGTTCGCGTCCGTTGAACCACGAGCCCTCCAGCTTCCACACGCGCGAGTAGACCCCCGCGGTCGCGACGCCGAACGAGATGTGCGTCGCGTCCTGCCAATGGTGACCCAGCGGAGATACGGGATCGTTCTGCGCGGACGGACGGTGCATGAACGCCACGGGTCCGAGCGCCGGCTCGCCCGCCGGCCCGCCGTACGCTTCGAGCGCGAGGTCTTTCGCAAGCGGCTGCTGAAACAGCGCCGCCAGTTCCATCATGAAATCGTGGGGGTGCTGCCTATCGTGCAGCGGCTCTCCTTTGTACGATTCGCCGGTCTGCAGCAACAGCGGATAGCCTCGCGGGCCGATGGTCGCCGGCTCGAGGCTGATCATGCCGTGGAGGTGGAGAAGGCCGGTTCCGACTCGTCGCATGAGCATCGCCATCTCCCAATCGACGATGCCCAGCTGATCGTCGCCGCGGTGCGATCCCTGGACATCGTACTGACCGAACGCGACCCCATGGAGCATCGCCGTCCAGTTGCACCATGCCTTGTGCGTGGCGTGCATCGGCGAGGAGTCGGGCATCCACGACGTGCCCGAGCCCATTCGCTCGTGCGAGATGCCGAGCGGGCCGATCATCATGCTTCCCATAGTGGGCCGGCGCCGCATGCCGGGCATGTTGGGCATGTTGGGCATGTCCGGCATGGCCGACATCGAGTCAGGAGTCGCGCACCGAGTCGAGTCGCCCGGGGGCGCTCCGTGCTCGTGTTGCGCCGACGCGCGGTGTGAAATGAGCGCTATCAGGGCAAAGCGAGCGACGCGTCCGGCCGCGTACCGGCGGGCACGAGTATAGCGGTGGGCACGATGACTATCAGATGTGTCGAGCAGCATGAACTTCGGCTTCCCGTGTCAAAGGTCGAGCACGACGCGCGGCGACGCACGTCGTGAGGGCGGCGCGAACGCCATCGCGTTCCGCGCGCGAGCCGGCCCGTAGGCCGGCGTCCGGGAAGGCTAGATTCTCGGCGGTGGTGGCTCGGGGCCAGCGGTCACCGATCGTGGCGCACTCAGACGGAGACGAGCGGTTGCCGCGCGCGTTCGCTCGATCGACGCCCACCCCGAGCGCGACCCGCCGACGGCGCTGACACCACAATGCGCGGACACGGTGCAACCAACGGTTGTGCACGGCGTCGTGCAGTGCGAGCCGCTCTGAGAGTGATGGTGCGTCGGATGCGACGACGGCATGTCGCCGTGATGCATCAGCATCGCACCAACGCGAGACTCCTGTTGCGCGGTCCAGCCCTCCGGGCACGACAGCGTTCCGCCGACAATCGTGAGATGGATCGTCAGCAGATAGGTGGCAGCCGCGGCAAGGCGACGAACGACGCGCATCTACCGCAAGCTAGCGCCCTGATTCGGATTGACGGATGGCGGCACGATCAGCACGACCACACTTCGAGGGTGGAGCCGGTCGACGGTACGTCCGGATTCTTGAGACCGCGGAGAATCGGCCCCGTCACATCGATGACACCCAGCTTTCCCTGCGAATCGCGCACGAGCACTCGCCCGACGGCAGGTCCGTCGGGCACCGGCGTGCCGTCCAGGTTGACCATCACGAGATCGTTCGACCAGAGGTAGTCCCGGATGTAATTCACGTAATCCGAAGACCCATTCGCGAAACCGAGCCGGCCCTTGCACAGACCCGTCGTGAGCGTCGGCACGGAGAAGTACACGGCGACGACCTCCGCGTAGCTGGTGCCGGTCGGTTCGCGAAGTCGCATCACGGGCCAATAGACCAAATAGGGGCAGGCGAACGAGCACGCGACGTGAGCCTCGACTACGTAGAAAGAATCCACCGCGAGGGCCTGGGTCGGCGGCGGCAGTGGATTGACTGTGAGAACGAGACTGTCCGCGAGGTTGCCCAAGCGCGCACGGAACGTCGTCGTGCCGACGTCCGACAGGTTGAAGTCCACCCCAAGGAAGAAGGTCGTGTCCCCGGGCGACCGAATCCAGCTGTACCGGTAGCTCTGCGCGAGCGACGCAACGGCGCCGTTCGACGACGTGATTTCCGCGGCGTCCGAATTCATGGGTTTTCCGCTGGAGTCGGTTGCGTCGACGTGGAGCCGGACACGTCGGCCGACGTAAGACCAACTCGTATCGCCCGCGAGCGCGATCTTCGCGAGGACGCGCGATGGAGCTGGGGCGGCCGGAGCCGGCGGGGCGGGTTGGTTCTGCGCAGGCGTCGACTGGACAGGCGCGCTCGGATCGGCCGCGGATCCGCATCCGACGGCGACTGCCGCGATTGGCCAGATGACGCTCCACCGTAATGCCTGCGCTATCGACATGGGCGTGGCTCCAAGTCACTCAGTATCATCGGGACCTCACGAACGTCGGTTGACCCCAGATATGACCACGCAGATGGCTGGCGGAACGCGACATTCAGCACGCCCACCTGTGGCTTATCTTGTCCCTTCCCGTCTACAAAACATCTAGAACGAGTACCAGCTGAAGGGGCCTCCCAATGAACACAGCGGCATCGCTTCGCCGAACGCTGCTCGCGTCACTACTGGCGTTCACCGCGGGCTGCGCTTCGGCAGGCGGCGGGTCGGGTGCGAGCTCCGGCGGCGACCCAAACATCTTGACCGCCGCCGAGATCTCGAGCGCCAAAGCCGGCGAGTCCAGCATCTATGATGCGATCCAGCGGCTGCGGCCACAGTTCTTTCGGACCCGCGGCCGACTCGGGAACGAGCCCGGCGGCGACATCTCGGTTTCCGTGGACGGCGGACCTTTGAACACCACCGATGCGCTCCACAACATACCTGCAACGACAGTCAAGGAAATCCGCTATCTCGGTGCAAACGACGCGGCCCAACGCTACGGGGTGAGAGCCAACAGTGGACCCGTCATCCTGGTGACGCAGCGATAGGGAAAACGCTCCTGTCGGCCACCGTGCCACTCGACTGACAAATTTTATTACAGCTCCACACCCTTCTATATGAGATTTCTCGCTGTGTCGTCTCGCACAGGCGGCGCAGCGTGGCGCGACGCATTCTGAAGCGTCTTTGATTGGCAACGTGATTGGCACCAGCCGCACACCAATCTGGAGAAGCTTCGATGAGCATATTCGCCCGCCGCCGCCGCGCTCCCGTGGCGCCCGCCGTGTCAGACGGCTATTCCGTGATCGACGCCCATCTCTCGATCCAAGGTGACATCGCCACCGACGGTACCGTGCGAGTGGACGGCCGCATCGACGGCACGCTGCACCGCGCCGACACGCTCATCATCGGCGCCGGCGGCGCGGTGATCGGCAACATCGAGGCACGAGAGGTCGTGGTGGGCGGAGAGCTCACCGGCGATCTGTCCGTGCGCGGCCGGGTCGAGATTCAAAAGACGGCGACGGTGCGCGGCGACATCCGCGCCGCCGCGGTCGGGCTCGAGGAAGGCGGTACGGTGCACGGCCACGTCATCGTGCACTCACTCGACGCCGAGATGCCGGTGATCGGCGAACGCCGGCTCATGCTCACTCCCAGCCGCTCGGTGGCGGCGCAAGGCTAGCGCGCGGCGGCTGAACGATGCACAACAACGCGACGCCGGCGTGGACGCTGATCATCGTCCCGCCGACGCCGAGGGCCGCGCCGCGGCGCATCGGCGTGAAGATGCGCACGGTGCGCATGTTCGCGATGCTGACGGCCGGACTCGCCGCCGTGACGCTGAGCTGGATGCTCGCGACGTCCGACACGGCCGTCGGTCTCGCCGACCGTCTCGCCGAGGAACAGCGGCTGACCGCGGCGCTCGATGACACAGTGCAGTCGATGCGAATGACGGCGCTCGCCGCCGAGGCCGCGAAGCTGCCGCCGGTCGGGATGATGATGCCGCTCAACGGCGAGATCACGAGCCGCTTCTCCCGTTCACGCTTTCACCCGATTCTGGGAATATTCCGCGCGCACCGGGGCGTGGACCTCGCCGCCCCCGAGGGCACTCCGATCAGCGCCCCTGCCGCCGGCCGCGTCGCGTCGGTCGGGCGGCGGCTTGGCTACGGGCTTGTCGTCGAGATGGTTCACTCGGGCGGTGTCGTGACACGCTTCGCGCACCTGCGCTCGTCGCTCGTCCATGCCGGCGACACGGTGACGATGGGTCAGGAGATCGCGAGGGTCGGCGAGAGCGGTCTCGCGACTGCGCCGCATCTCCACTTCGAGGTGTGGGTGAAGGGGACCGCCGTCGACCCGGTGAAATTCGTCGCGGCAACGCGCCTGGCCACTCCGTTGGCGACGGTGCACTAAAGGGGTGGACCGGTGGACCGGTGGACCGGTGGACCGGTGGACCGGTGGACAGTGCGACCGCGGCGTTACTAGCGTGCTCCTATGGACAAGTTCCTCATCGCGTTGATTGTCACTGCTTGCCTCGAAGCGTGCGGAACCAGTCACGATCACGTGCAGCCGCAGGGCCACGCGACGGCTGACTCTGGATCCCGTGCCGTCACGAGCGTCGTCGCCGACACGACGATCGTCCGCGGACCCGGAGTGCCGACCGATCCGGACGACACACTCAGGACGCGGTACGGGAAGCACGAAGCCCCCAGGGCAGTTCACGCACCCGAGTGCCTTCCGCATGGCATCGCGCAGTGCATCACGGATACGGCTACGACCCCTCGGTCCGTCGAGTGCTGCATGAACGACCAGCGCGAAACGAGGTGGCTGGTCTTCGCCGCGGCGGGGGACTCGATGCAGCTGTTCGTTTATCCGGACGGGAGTTATCTCGACATGGAGCCCCCGAGCGCGGGGAGGTTCGTGGCCGAGCATTCTCACGGTGCCGACGCGACTTGGATTCGTCCGCGCTTTGGCCACTCTGGCGCGTACGTCTTCACAGTCGGGATCGAGTCAGACGATCCGGTCGAGTACGACCTTCGCGTCGTGCCGGTGATCGCGCGAGGCGCGTCGAGGCCGACCGGCAAGTCGGCGACCCTCACGATCACCGGCAAGCCCTCGTCGAAGGTGGCGATTGCGCCTGTTTCGATGGCAGCGTCGCTCGACAGCGCGGCGCTTCGTGCGTTCGCGGTGCCCGCCGGGAGGTACCGCGTCCTTCTTGTGCGCGACACGGCGTATTTCGGTTGTAAGCTTCCGTGTTCCGCGCCTCGGCGTTTCTCGATACGGCCGGGTACGGCGGTCACCTTCACACCGTAGCAAACCCGGCGACCCTAGCTGCTCGCTCCGGAGCGACGCAGCTTGAGCGAATGCGCATGATCCCCCGATCGCCTCTGATTCTCTTCGTCGTAGTCGCTCTTCTCGGCTGCGGCCGTACGAGGGTCGCCTCCGTCGCGGGCAACCGGGCTCCCAACGTGCCGGTCGGAGACTGGCCAAGCTACAATCGTACGCTTGCCGGCGATCGCTTCTCGCCCCTCGCCGAGATCGACCGGTCGAACGTGGCGGCGATGAAGGAGATCTGCACCTACGCGCTTCCCGAGGTCGCCGCATTGCAGGCCGGCCCGGTCGTCGTCGCCGGCGCGATGTATTTCTCGACCGACACTATGACGTACGCCATCGACGCCGCGACGTGCGGCGAGAAGTGGAAGCGATCGCGGCACGTGGCGACGCCGGGCGGCGGGCCCGCGGTGAATCGCGGCGTCGCCTACGCGGACGGGCGCGTCTTCCGCGGGACGTCGGACACGCATGTCCTCGCGCTCGATGCGGTCGACGGCCACACGGTTTGGGACGTGCAGCTCGACGTCGCGGGTCCGGGGGTGCAGTTGCCGATGGCGCCGGTCGTCTGGAAAGGACTCGTGTTCATCGGGAACGCAGGGGGCGACCGCTCGGGCGTGATCGGCCACGTCTATGCCCTCGACGCGACGATGGGTCAGGTGAAGTGGAAGTTCGACGTCGTCCCGGCGAGCGGGCCGGCACGCGAGACTTGGGGGCGCGGCGCCGCGGCTGCATACCCGATCTCCGGCGGCGCCTTCTGGACGTCGTTCACGCTCGATGAGGCGGCCGGCGTGCTGTACGTGTCCTCCGGCAATCCCGCGCCGGACTTCGATAGCGCGGTGCGAGACGGCGAGAATCTCTATGCCAACTCTCTCATCGCGCTCGACGCGACGTCAGGGCGAATGCTCGCGTTCAACCAGCTCGTCAAGCACGACTTTCACGACTGGGACGTCGACAGTCCGTCGCCGGCGGTGACGATTCGATCGGGGCGCGCCGTCGTCGCCTCCGCCAATAAGGACGGGTTGTTGTCCGTCGTGGACCGCAGCCGAGTCGCGTCGCGCGCCGCGGTCAATGCGCTCGCCGGCGGCAGCGCACCGTCCGAGCTCCCGGTGCTCTACCAGGTGACGATGACGACCCGCGAAAACGTGGACGTGCCGCTTTCGCGCGATCGCGCGACGCGATTTTGCCCGGGAATCCTCGGCGGCGCCGAGTGGAACGGCGCGGCGTACGACCCGACGCGAAACACGTTCTTCGTCGGCGCGAACGACTGGTGCAGCACGGTGCAGCTTCAACGTGAGAATTCCCCGGTGCCGCGGATCGGCGCGCCGTGGTTCGGCAATTCCCAGGGAGGCCAGCGCATGGATTCGGCGACCGCCGCCAAGGGCTGGCTTACCGCGTTCGACGCCGAGAACGGCAACGTACGATGGAAATTCCAGGCGCCGAAGCCGGTGCTGGCCGGCGTCACGCCGACCGCCGGTGGTCTCGTGTTCACCGCGGATCTCGGCGGCAACGTGTACGCGTTCGATGCCGACGATGGGCGGGTCCGCTGGCAGATTTCCGCTGGCCAATCGATCGGCGGCGGTGTCGTGAGTTACGTCGCGGGCGGACATCAACGCATCGGCGTGGCCTCAGGGATGCGATCGCCGATCTGGCCGGGTGGATCGCAGTCCAGCCACATCGTCGTCTACGGCGTCAAACGCTGACCACCTGCCCCACGAGCGGGCGATCTGCCCCGCGCCCGCTATCGCTCGTGACCTGAGGCGGTAGAATTGGGCGGCATGAAACCCAAAGAGCTCACGATCCGCGGCCTGATCCTCGGCGCGCTGATCACGACCGTCTTCACCGCCGCGAACGTCTATCTCGGCCTCAAAGTCGGGCTCACGTTCGCGTCGTCGATCCCCGCCGCGGTGATCTCGATGGCCGTGCTGAGCGCGGTCAAGGACTCGACGATCCTCGAGAACAACATCGTGCAGACCGTCGCGTCGGCGGCGGGGACGCTCTCGGCGATCATCTTCGTGCTGCCGGGACTCGTGATCGTCGGGTGGTGGACGGGGTTCCCATTCTGGCAGTCGTTTCTGATCTGCGTGTCGGGCGGCGTGCTCGGTGTGCTGTTCACGATCCCGCTGCGACGCGCGCTCGTCACCACCTCCGACCTTCCCTACCCCGAAGGCGTCGCGGCCGCCGAGGTCCTGCGAGTCGGGTCGGGCACGCGCGGCGAGACCAAGGACGATACCGGTGAAGCGCGCCAGGGGCTGACCGCGGTGATCCTCGGGTCGGTCGCCTCGGCGGGGCTCGCGATCATCACCGCGACGCGCGTCGCCGCCGCGGAAGTGACCGGGTTCTTCCGCATCGGCACAATGGCGTCGAGCGGCTACAACATCGCGTTTTCGCTCGCGCTGCTCGGCGCCGGGCACCTGGTCGGATTGTCGGTCGGGATGGCGATGCTCACGGGTCTCATCATCTCGTGGGCGATCGCGGTGCCGATTCTCACGTCGATGTCGCCCGCTGCCGCGGGCGTGACGCTGGCCGCGCACACGACGACGATCTGGCGCACGGAGGTGCGGTTCATCGGCGCCGGCGCCATCGCGGTCGCGGCCATCTACACCTTGGCGAAGCTCGCGAAGCCTGTCGTCGGCGGTCTCGTGAGCACGCTCGCGGCGTCCAAGGCGAAAGCCGTCGGCAACGATCTCGACCGCGATATCTCGCCGCAGTGGATCTACATCCTCACCGCCGGGTGCTTGATCATTGCGGCGTACCTGGCGTACACGTTCGCCAACTCGACCGTGCTCGCGCCGCACGCGACGACGCTCACGCTGATCGCGGTTCCGTTCGTGCTGCTCGGCGGATTTCTCATCGCGGGCATCTGCGGCTACATGGCCGGACTGATCGGCGCGTCGAACAGCCCGATCTCCGGCGTCGGCATCCTCTCGATCGTACTGTGCGCGTCGGCGCTCGTCATCGCCGTGCACCCCACGGCGGAGACGCGGCCGGCGCTCGTGGCGTTCGCGCTCTTCATCACGGCGATCGTATTCGCGTGTGCGACGATCTCGAACGACAATCTGCAGGACTTGAAGACGGGACAGCTCGTCGGCGCGTCGCCGATGCGACAGCAGATCGCGCTCATCGTCGGCGTGGGCGCCGGCGCGGCAGTGATTCCATTCGTGCTCAACCTGCTCGCCAAGGCGTACGGCTTCGCCGGCGCGCCGAACGTCAACGTGGTATCGCCGAATCCGCTCCCCGCGCCGCAAGCGACCCTCATCTCGGCGCTCGCTCAGGGGGTGATCGGCGGCAGCCTCAATTGGAAGATGCTGGGAATCGGCGCGCTGGTCGGCGTGGGACTCATTCTGCTCGACGTGGCGCTGGGCGCGGCGCACAAGCTTCGCATTCCGCCGCTCGCGGTCGGAATCGGGATCTACCTCCCGATGTCGGCCACGTTCGCCGTGGTCGTCGGCTCGATCGTCGGCCACTGGTACGACAAGCGCGCGCGCACGATGCCCAATCCGGAGCGCGCCGAGCGACTGGGCACGCTGGTGGCGTCGGGGTTGATCGTGGGGGAGAGCATCTGGGGCGTGATCAACGCGGGGCTGATCGTCGCGTTGTCGAAGGACGCGCCGATCGGAATCGTGCCCGAAGACTTCGCGCCGGCGCCGTGGCTCGGGTTGCTGCTGTTCGTGGCGGCGATCGTGTGGCTGTACGGCTGGATGTTGCGAAAGTCGAGAGCTGCAGTTCCGTAGGGCGGTCCCAAAACGAGGCTGACTTCTACTATTTCAATTGAGATAGCAACGACAAAGCAACAGCAACTACAACTACATAACGCAGGGGACGCAGAGACGCAGAGGGCGCAGAGGGGTTCGGCTATGCGTCCATGGGTCCGCTGGCAACGAGCCGGAGTTGCTTGGTGACTGCCGCTCGGTCGGCCACGAGAAGCCCTCCGAGCGGCCGTTCACAAAGATCCCAGCTCGTTGCGGTAGTGACCCCTGCGTCCTCTGCGTCTCTGCGTCCCCTGCGTTAAGTAGTTGCAATTGCCGTTGCAGTTCTCGCTGCAGTTGCCGTTGCCGTTTGGTCTTGCTGTTGCCTGCCTGTCGCTTCCTGGCTAGAACGTCGTGCCCACCGTCAGGAACATCAGCCTCCTCGCTCCGGCCTGCAGCGTTTGTAAATCGCTGTTGAGCGAGTAGCCGCCGGTTCCCATCGGACCGATGTACGACGCGTCGAAGAGGTTGGTCACGTTGAACTGGACCGTGAGCTCCTTCGCGCGGCCGATGGCGGGCAAGCGGTAGCCGACGCCCGCGTCGGCGACGGTGTACGCCGGCACCGAGAGGTTGTTGAGAATCGTGAAGTAGCGCTTGTCGACGTGCCGAACGCCGACGTCGCCCGTCCAGCGTCCGTCCGAGTAACGGAGGCCGGAATTGGCCATCAGGCGCGGCGCGTCCACGGCACTCTTCCCCTTGGCGGGAATGACCGTCGTGCCGCTGGACGACTGCGTGGAGTAATTGTCCTGGATGATCGAGCTGTTGTACGACGCCGTGCTCATCCAGCTCAGGGACGGCGTGACCTGCAGAACGAGGAGCCCTTCGAGGCCCTTCGTCATGATCGTCCCGACGTTCTGATAGACCGACGCACAGAACGCGGTGAGCTGGCAGTTCGCCACGCTGACGAGGCGGTTGCGATAGTCGATGAAGTACGACGAGAGGGACGCTTCGACGTTGCTGCGCTTGGTGCGGATGCCGAAGTCCAGCGATGACGCGCGCTCCGGCTTCACGCTCGACTTGAAGTACGAGAAGGTCGACGGATCGAGATTGTAGATCCCCTCCTGCGGGCTCAGGGGATACTGGTTCATGTTCTCCGAGTAGTTCGTGAAGAGCTGTTCGTGCTCGTTGAGCGAATAGACCGCGCCCGCCTGGGGCAGGAAACTTCCGCGCGCGGTCACCTGGAAGTCGGGGCGATTCGGGTCGCCAAACGCCGGCGCGTTGAGCGTGTTGCCGTTGCTGTGAAAGTTCGCGTCGACGTTCAGGAACTTGGCGCCGTAGGTGAGCTTGAGGCGGTCGTCGTCGAGCATGTTGGTGTTCTGCACGTACAGCATGTTCGTCGTGATGGTCGCCTGACGGTCGAAGTTCAGTCGGATGACGTCGTTGAAGTCGACAGACGGGCCGCTCTGCCAGTTCACGAGCCGCCACGCCGGACGCTTTATGTGCGTGTCGTTGTTCTCGTACCACAGGCCGGCTTCGATCTGGTTGCCGGCGAAGGTCGTGGCGAGCTTCGCGTTCGCACCGGATCGCAAGTCATGGTACTGCGTCTCGCGAAAGTACAGCGGGTCGGGGCTCCACGTCGCCCCGTAGCTCGGCGCGGTCCAGTCGCCTCTGCCCTTGTCCGCGTGCAGGTACGGCTGCACGGTGAGCGTGGCGTGCTCGCCGAGGGCGATGTCGTCACGCACGTACGCCAGGTGGTCGCGCCGCGCGCCGAGGGACGACTTCCAGTAGGCCTCGTCCTGTTGGTCGGTCGACGTCGCGTACGACTTGGCGTCGTTCCAGTTCGAGAATTCGTCCCACATCCGACCGCTCTTCTCCCAGCGCGCGAGCGAGAAGTCCACGTAATCCGATTCCTGCCGGTTGTCGAACGAGTAATATCCCGTGAGGGTGTTGGCGCCGATGAAGGCGACGGTTTTCGCGTTCACCTGCTCCTGCCACACGTCCCCGGTGCGAAAGAGACCGTGCGAGCCGAGGATACCGGAGAACGACGGAGAGGCCGGGTCGCCGGCGCCCTTCCACTTGTCGTTGTCCTGACGCGTGAAGCTGAGATAGCTGCTGATTCCGTTGTTGCCGAACATGCGCAGGCCGCTGTCCCATCGGCCGGTCGTGCGATAGGTGTCCGCCGCGCCGACGGTCTGGCGGAGCGCGAACGTTTGAGTTCCATGCGGCGCATCGGATGCGTATTGGACGACGCCGCCGAGATTGTTCGCGCTCGACGTGCCGATGGCACCGCTCCCCTGCGCGACCGACGCGCCGGCGAGATTCTCCGGGTCGACCGCGCGTCCGATGCCAAGGCCATTGAAGTTGCCATAGGCCATATCCCCGAGGGGGAGACCGTCGAATGTCTGGCCGATTTGTCGCGTGCCGAACCCTCGAATGGTGATGCTGTTCGCCCATTCGTAACTGCCCCACGGGTCTGAGCTCTGCGTGTTCACGCCCGGGAGTTTTTCCACGGCTTTGAGCGCGCTCGTGCCGGCGGCCCGCTCCTTCAGATCGGTCTTGCCGATCGCGTTCGCGCCGCGCGTTTGATCGCGACCAGACGGCGTGGCGACGATCGAGACGGGGGCGAGCTTTCTCACTGTGTCCTTCTGCGATCCCTGCTGGTTCACCTCCTGCGCCGCCAGCGACGGCGCGACGACGAAGGGCAAGATCCACGGAGCGACTGCGATGACAGGACGCATGACGTTCACCTTGATCTTTTGAGTCGAGTGGGTGTCGAGGAGCATCCCTCGATGAGCGTCGGCAAGGTGAAGACGCTTTGTCACGACGCGGCGACCGAACGTCGGCGCCGGTGTAAGCAACACGCGACCATCTCGCTCTTTATGACGAGGTCGCTGTGCGCTTCTTACTCGACTCGGATCGCGACTACTCGGCGCGCAGTATGTCGTTCGGGTCGATGCGCGTCGCGCGACGCGCCGGCGCGAGACACGCGACGATTGCGACGGCCACGAGAACGGCGGCGCATACGCTCATCACCGCGGGATCGCGGGGTGAAACGCCATAGAGCCGGCTCGCAATCAGCCGCCCCGCGCCGAGCGCGATGACGATGCCGACCGCCACGCCCACGACGGTCATCGCGAGCGCGCGACGCATGACCAGCCCGACGATGCCGCTCGCCGGTGCGCCGAGCGCTCGGCGGATTCCGATCTCGTGTGACTGTTGCGTAACGAGATACGACAACAGGCCGTAGAGCCCGACCGCCGCGAGGCAGAGCGCGAGCACTCCGAACGCGGAAAACATCGAAGCGCCGAGGCGCCACGGTCTGAGCTGCGGATCGAGCCGCCGGCTCACCGGGACGATGTCGACCCACGGGAGATCCGGAGACACGGACAGGATGGCCTGCCGAAGGGCCGGAATCAGCCTGGCGGGATCGCCGTTCGTTCGGACTTCCATCATCGACGCGGAATGCGACGAGCCTTCCATGGGGATGTAGACGATCGACCCTTTGTTGCCCGTCATCTCCCAGAGCACGGTGTTCGCCACGACGCCGACGACCTGCGTGCATTCACTCTGGCCGCTGAGACTCGCGCACGGGTCGAGCGCGTCGCCGCCTGGCCACTCTTGTTTCGCGACGGCTTCGTCCACGATCGCCACGTGCGTGCCCGGCACGTGGTCGGCGGCCGTGAAAAAGCGGCCTCGGACGAGGCGTGTTCCCATCGTCTCGAAATAGTCCGAGCCGACCGCGCGCCCGAACGGGACGCGAGTGCCCTCGGCGAGCGGAGGAGCTCCGCGACGCTGCACGCTGATCCCGAACCCACTCGCCAAAGGTTCGCCCTCGGTGAGCGACGCGCTCCGAACGCCGGGCACTCGCCGGGCGCGGCTGAGCATCTCGCGATACATCCCATCCACCGCCGCGCTCGCGTCGCGAGACTTGCGTCGCATCGCTGCGTCGAGGCGCACGTACAGCAGATGGTCCGCGTCGATTCCGAGATCGATCGCGTGCACGTTCCTGAGGCTCGTGACGAACAGGCCGGCGCCGACGAGCAGGAGCGTCGCGAGCGCGACCTGCGCGCCGATCAGCATTCGCTGAAGGCGCAGGCGATTCGGCCCGCCGCCCGCTCGGCCGCCGCCGAGCAGCGGGGCGACGTTGCGACGGGCGGTGACGATCGCCGGAACGAGCGAGGCGAGGAGTCCAGTGCCCAGCGCAATCACGGCGGTGAAGGCGAGAAGCCGGGGATCGAGCACACGCGATTCGAGTGCGTGCGGGAGCAGGAAGGCGTGCATAGCGGTCGCCGTCCAGCGAGCGAGAATCAAGGCGCACAGAGCGCCGACGAGTACGAGGAGGCCGCCCTCGACGAGACCCTGTCGTATGAGCCGTCCTCGGGACGCACCGAGCGAGAGCCGAACCGCGATCTCGCGCGAGCGCGCGAGTCCGCGCAGCAGGAGAAGATTCGCGACGTTCGCGCAAGCGATCAGCAGCACGAGCAACGAGACCGCCGCCACCCACACCGCGACTTTGGCGTCGTCACTCGCCCCCGGGCCGCGCGCGGCGACGATCGGACCCAGCATGGCGCGTGACTTCGCGAACGTTTCATCGAATCGCCGCTCGTCGCGGTGGAAGTCGCGATAGGCCGCTGTAACCTGACTCTCGCCCGTCTCGACCGAGACGGAATCGCGAAGCTTGCCGACGATCGACAGCCAATAACTGCTGCTCGTCGGATCGAGGGCGCTCAAACCCATGAACGTTCTTGCGGCACCGATCGGCAACCACAGGTCGACGCGATCCATGTCGATGCCGGTGAATCCGGCGGGAGCGATACCGACGATCATGTACGGCGTGCCGGAAACGTCGATGGCGCGTCCGAGCACCTCGGGTTTACCGCCGAACCACGATTGCCAGGCTTCGTAGCCGAGAACAGCGACGTGACCGTGTTCGTCGCGCTCCTCGTCGGCCGCGAAGAAGCGGCCGAGCGCGGGCCGCACGCCGAGCATCGTGAAGACACTCGGCGTCACCAGCACTGCGTCGATCGGGCGCGCCTCGGCGCCGCGTCCGCTGGAAACGGTGTTCTTCCACAACGCGCCGACGGCTTCGAATGCGGTTACGTGGTCGCGCAGCGTGGCGTAGGTCCCGTAGCCCGTCTGGGAAAACGGTTCCCCGCTGGCACCCGGTCCCGGCATGGCGAAATAGACGCGGCGAATGCGGGAGGCGTCGAGTACGTGCCCTGGCGTGCGAAACAGGAGCGAGTCGATCGCGCCGAACGTCGTCGTGTTGGCGCCGATGCCGATGGCGAGCGACGCGACGGCGATCGCCGTGAACGCCGGATTGCGGCGCATCGAGCGAAGTCCGTGGCGAACGTCCTGCGCGATCCATTCGAATCGCGCCGCGGGATGGGCGTCGTGCAACTGCTCGCGCACGACGGTCGGATTCCCGAACGTGCGGCGCGCCTCGAATGCCGCGTCGCCGGGGCTCATCCCGCCGCGCACGAGTCGCTCCGTCTCCATCGCGATGTGTGACTCCACCTCGGCGGCAAAGTCGCCGTCGGAACGGCGACGAATCCATCGACCCCACCAGTTCCACCGCATCGCGCTACCCTCCGCTGAGCTCGGGTCCGAGCACGAGGTGCACGGCGTCGGCGAGGCGCCGCCATTCGCCGACTTCTTTCGCCAGCTGTTTGCGTCCCGCCGCCGTCAGGTCGTAGAAGCGCGCCCGACGATTGTTGTCGGAGACGCCCCATTCGCCGCGCACCCAGCCGCCGGCTTCGAGTCGCTGGAGCGCCGGGTAGAGGGATCCGTGGTCCACGAGGAGCGCGCCCTGCGACGAGTGCTGGATGGCGAGCGCGATGCCATGGCCGTGGTGCGCTCCGAGTGACAGCGTGCGCAGGATGAGGAGGTCGAGCGTCCCCTGCAGCAGCTGAGCGCGGGTCGGTTCTTTCTTGGTAGACATTCTACTCGATGCTACGGTCTCTCTGGTAGGATGTCAACTAGGCGGCCTTCCGCTTGGCGTATTGCCTGGGTACCACCGGTTCAGCCATTGCGACTCTGAACCAAAGATTTCGCGGACCGGGCGGAGTAGCGCGGAAAGAGCAAACGCTTTTGGAAAAACAAAGAGCAGTCCTCCGCGAAATCCGGCTTCCTCCGCGAAATCGTTGCAGTACCCAATTCGTACAGCTTTCCCGGCGACACCTGCTGAGTGCGCCAGAAAACCGACGGCAGATTCGTCTGTTGGCACGCCATCCGCATTGGGAAGGGCCACACATGACCGGGGGGACAATTGGCTGACATCATTCAGACACCGGGGCCGACGAACACGGGCGGCGGCGGTGCATCGGCCGCCGGGTGGGCCGTGGCCGTCATCATCCTGCTCGCGGTCGTCGCGTGGTTCGTCTTCGGCAGCGGAATGCTGAATCGGAACACGACGTATCGCGCCGACGTGAAGATCACGCCGCCTGCATCTCAGACGCCGCCCGCGAGCGGTAGCGCGAGCGGTTCGGTGGCAACTCCGCCGAACCCGCGGCCATAGCGGAGTCGATTGTAGAGGCGTAGCGAAGTGCGTTACGCGCGGCGTCGCTTGGCGGCGCCGCGCGTGCGCGTCGTGCGCTCGAACGTCCAGCCGGTCTCGAGCAACTCGCGGAGCGCCGCGTCGGAAATCTTGCTCAGGCGGGCGAGCACGCACGGATAGTTCACGTAGTGCGGCTTCAGGTAGTAGACGTCGGGCTCCATCTTCACGCGGAGATCCCGCTCGACGAAGCTCATTCGAACGGCGAGCGTGTTCGGCTCGGCGGATTTGTCGACGGCGATGCAGGCGAACATCTTGCCGCCGATTTTGAGCGCGGGCGAGCCGTAGCTCGTTCCTTCCGCGACGCCCTCGAGCTCACGGCCGAGTCGTCGAACGCGATCGAACGGCGTGCGCGGGCTCATGCCCCACGCTACGGCGTTTCAGACGGGCGTCAAGCGCCGCGTCGCTCGCGGAACGGGGGATCGGGCATGCGCCCCAACACCCGGACGCACACCCGACCCTACTCCGCTCATACAACGACCTTCGCCCTTCCGTCTCCCCAATCCACTACCCCTCCCACGGAAAAACGAAGAGCCCCGAACTTCAGGGCTCTTTGAAAACGAATCGGGCGCGCGGGAGCGGACATCTCACGCGAACATTCTCGTCAATGCGATCGCGTGCTCCCCCCGACTGGTCCGCGGTGCGCGGTCAACGCTTTGCGCGCTTCGCGCACGAAGGGTTGCAGCTCCGGATCGGCGGTGCGCCACGCCGCGGCAACCACGCCGTAATTCGCCATGGCTTCGTCGGTACGACCCAGCTGCGTGGCGACGCGCGCGCGCGCGAGCGTCCACTGCACGTCGTCGAACCCGTTGCCGCACCCGCTCGTCCCCGGCCAACGCCGCTCCAGCCGCGCCGACGCGTCCTTGAACCGATGCTTCGCGATCAACAACTGGACGAGCGTGAGGCGGTTGTCGTACCAGCACTCGTGCAGCGTGTCGCTGGCGAACATGAACTGTCGCAGCGCGGACATCGTGTCGCGCCTGGCGAGCGCGAGATACGCGTGCCCCGCGGCGATGTCGGCGCGAACGCCGGCGGCCGCCGACGGCGTGGCCGGATGCCTGAGCCGGTCCTCGAAGTGATCGATGTACCGCTGGATCGACGCCGTGTCGCCGTCGCTCGCCCACCAGCCGTAGAGCTTCGTGAATTGCGTGCGCGGCAAGAGATCGAGAATCCGCCTGAATTCGGCGCGCGCGCTGTCGGCCGTCAGCATCCCGGCGCGCGCCATGTTGTAACGAACGGTCGAGCGCAGCCAATGCGCGTGCGTCGTCGTCATCGCTTCGGCTTCGCGCAGATGGCCGCGGAACTGGAGTCCCTGCACGGCTTGCTCGACCGCGCACGACGGATGCTGTCCATCGGTCAGCGTCTCCGGCGGCCGCTTGGACAGCTCGCGCGCCATCCGCACGATCGTCTCCGCGGAATCGGTCACGTGGCCAAGCAGACGCGAGGCGACGCACAGCTGATTCGCCGGAAGCGTGTCCACGAGACGCGCGATGTCGAGCGTCGCGGCACGATCCGGGTCGAGCAGCACATCGGCGAGGCGAATGAAGTCGGACCGCGGACCGGACGGCGCGAGCGAGAGATACGCGCGCGCATAGCGGCGTCCGACGCGCGCGCCGTCGAGATACGTCGCCAGACGGATGGGCGTGAGGTACGCCGGCGCGAACGACGAGTCGAGCTCGATCGCGTGCTCGTAGTGCTCGAGGATCGACCGCTCGTCCACCTCGCCGAGCACGACGTTGCCCTCGTACCGCATCATCGCTTCCGCGTACAGGAAGCACACCTCGGCGTCGTTCGGATATCGCGTGAAGGCGTCGCCCAGCAGCGCCAGGAGGCGGTGCGCGATCGCCTCCTCCTCGCCGTACTTGCCGGTCTGGAGCGCGCTCCGCCACGCGAAGTAGCCGGCGCCGAAGAGCGAGTCGGCGGTGGCGAGCAGCCGCTCTCGCGGACCGAGGCCGCGCTGAAAACGGCTCGCCTGGAGCAGCAACTGTGAACGTCGTCGAGTCCGGAATCCGTCTCTGGTCGCGCCAGAAGCGAACGGTCGCGAGACGGTGGTACGCGAGCGCGAACGCCGTGTCCGACGCGAGCGCGCTCACGAAGTGCGTCTCGGCGGAATCCCATTCCGCCGCTCGATAGAACTGTTCGCCGCGCAAGTATTCCTTGAGCGCGGACAGCGACGTCGTCGGCGACGAGGTCGCGTGCGCGAGATCGATGTTGCGGGATCGGCCGATCTCGCGAAGGACGGCCACCGTCAGCGAATCGGAGAGGCGGTCCATCCGGTCGGCGGCGTCCACGTACTGGATGTCGGCGACGGTTCGGCCGCTCGCCACGTCGAGCATGCTGAGCGTCGCGCGAACGGAGTCGCCCGCGACGAGCAGCCCGCCGAAGACCACCAGTCGCGCGCGCGTCGCCCGCCCGAGGTCTCTTGCCGACTGCGGGTCCGCGCGCCCGTGCCACCGGTGAATGACCTGCGACGCCGGGACGGCGCGAATGGGGCCCGCGCCGTCGAGCCCGCGCGAGAGCACGTCGACGAGTCCTTCCTTCCAGATCGACAGCGACGGCGACGCGACGTCGAGCGGCGCGACGGCGACGAGGTCCTGGTCGAGCGGCGCCGCGCGCCCCGCCCTGCTCGCCGCCACGGCCACGACGCCCGCCGCGATCGCGGCAGCGACGAATCCGACGACGATGGGCGTCTTGTTCAAGCGTCCGGCATCGCGCAGCGCGGCCGCGAGCTCACCGGCGGTGGCGAATCGCTCCTCGCGCAACGGCGACATCGCGCGCATGACGACGGCGGCCAGCCGGCGCGACACGTAGCGGTGCAACGGCGCCGGATCCGCGCCGACTCGACCGGCGTCGGCCTTGCCGCCGGCCGCGCGCATCGCGGGCCGTTGGCCCGTGAGCATCTCATATAGAACGCAGCCGAGCGAATAGACGTCGCTGCGACCGTCGATGTCGTGGAGTCCGACGGCCTGCTCGGGGCTCATGTACGACGGCGTGCCGGCGACGCGGCCCGCCGCCGGTGGGTTCGTCGTCGCCGTTCGAGATCGCGCGCGCGATGCCGAAGTCGGCGACGAGCGCGTGCCCTTCCTGAAGCAGGATGTTCGCCGGCTTGATGTCGAGGTGGACGACGCCGTGGCGGTGCGCGTAGTCGAGCGCCAGCGCGACCTCGCGGCCGAGCCGTACCGCTTCGTCGCGCGACAGTCTGCGGTCCCGCTTCAGCCGCTCGCGCAGCGATTCGCCGGTCGCGAGCGGCGACACGAAGTAGACGAACGCGGGCTCCTTCTCGCCGGGGAAACACACTTCCCCGGAGTCGTGCAGCGGAAGAATGTGCGGGTGCGAGAGGCTCGCCGCGATCTCGATCTCGCGCTCGAAACGCGCGCGGTCGATGGCTCGCGCGATACTGGAGTGGACGGCCTTGACCGCAACCTGCCGGCCGTGGCGCAGGTCATCGGCGAGGTAGACGGTCCCCATCCCGCCGCGCCCGATCTCACGGACGATGCGATAGCGGCCAGCTAATTCCTTCGGCAGCTCCGGCGTCGGCCAGCAGCGGCGCGTAGGCGACGGCCGCCGGCGCCGAGAGGAAGTCGTCGGTCAGCTCGCACGCCGCGAGGAGCGTCATCAGCTCGGCGGCGAGGTCGGCGTCACCGCCGCACGCGCGCTCGACCCACTCCTCTCGCTCGTCGGGACAGATCTCCAGCGCCGCATCGAGCAATGGGTCGAGTTGGCTCCATTGCTCGCGGGACAGCGGTGCGCGGCTCATCGTCCGGCGGTCGCGAAGCTCCGGTGCTGGCCGGTGTGCGACGGCGGATCGTTGAGCGCGCGATAGAGGATCGCGCGCGCCTTCGTCCAGTCACGGCGCACGGTTCGCGCGGTGATGCCGAGGCTCTCGGCGGTCTCTTCCTCGGTCATGCCGCCGAAGAAGCGACACTCGACGACGCGCGCCAGCCGCTCGTCGATCTTCGCGAGGTCGTTGAGCGCCTCGTCGAGCTCGAGCAGCGACTCGGGATGCGTCGCGCCGTCGACCAGTCCGTCGTCGAGCGTGATCGCTCGCTGCGTGCCGCCACGCTTCTCGGCGGTTCGGCGGCGCGCGCGGTCGACGAGGATGTGGCGCATGGCGATCGCCGCGACGCTCAGGAAGTGAGCGCGGTTCTGCCACGGCGATCCCTCGGACCGCGAGAACTTGAGGTACACCTCGTGTACGAGTCCCGTCGCCGAGAGCGTGTCGCTCGGACGGACGGCGAGCTCGCGGCGCGCGGTGCGGCGGAGCTCATCGTAGACGAGCGGGAGAATCTCGTCGAGCGCCTCGGTGCGCCCGGCACGCAGCTCATCCCGAAGCTGGGGGAGTGTCGCCGGAGGCGACCACTGGAGGGGGGACTGCTTCGGCCTGATCACAGTGTGGCTATCGGAGAGTTGACAATACTTGCTTGCCCGCCGGCTTCGGCGGTTCGTTGTCTGACGGTTTCGTAACCTGGATCCGGGGAGACCGCGCCGGCTTACATCACCGACGTCTGTCGCGCGACGCTCGATTACGACTGAGCTGTCGTGAGTCGCGACGAGGAGAAGGTCGAACCGAGCACTGAAACGGCGTCCGTCATGAATGAATAGTTGCTGCGTCGACAATTAGTGTAGATGGGTCGGGCGCGAAAAGCTACTCCGCTTTTTGTGTCGACCCAGAGGCTTACAGAAACCGAACGCCCACCGTGACTTACATCACGCGTGTCCGCAAAACGTGTGAAATTGCGTATGCGCCGTCCGGCTGGACTCGACGCTCGGCGCGCCGCAAGATTCCCGCTCCGCTCTTCGGAAATACGCCCTCTGCGCGAACGATCTCGATCGTTGAGTCCGTAGTGAGCTCGCTCGGCCTCAAGCTGGCGTTCGATCTCCACTTCCGTCCGGTCGAGCCGGGCGACGGCACGCGAGACGGACGACGAGACATGACGCTCACGGAGCTCTTCGACCAATCGCTTCGCGGCCGCGCCGATCGCGTCGGGATCGAGTACGCCGATGTCGACGGCGCGCTCCGCACGCTCACCTTCGGCGACGTCGACGCGCGCGCGAATCGGATGGCGAACGAGCTCGCGTCGCGCGGGCTGGCGCGCGGCGACCGGCTGTGCGTTCATCTCGCGAACCGCGTCGAATTCATCGACCTGTTTCTCGCGTGCGCGCGGCTCGGCGTCGTCATGGTGCCGATCAACATTCTCTATCGTGAGCGCGAGCTTCGGCACATCATGACGGACGCCGAGCCGAAAGCGGTCGTCGTCGAGCCGAAGGACCGACGCGACGTATCCCGACACCGCGCCGCTCTGGGACGTGCTCGCGTTGAGCGCCGCGGCGGCGATCTCGCGAGACCGGCCGTCCGGCGTTCCGGTGACCGGGAGCGATCCCGCGCTCATCGTCTACACGTCCGGCACGACGGGCGCCGCCAAGGGCGCGGTGCTCTCGCACGACAACCTCGCGGCCAACGGCCTGACGCTGACGTCGGCGCTGGCGCATCACCGACGCCGACCGCTACCTCGCGATGCTGCCGCTGTTCCACGTGCACGGGCTCGCCAACGGAATTCACAGTTGGCTCATCAGCGGCTGCCGCATGCGGCTGCTCGAGCGGTTCGACCATCGCACGACGCCGGGCGTGATGGCCGACTTCAAGCCGACGCTCGTGTTCGGGGTGCCGACGATCTACGTGCGGCTGCTCGATCCCGCCGCGCTGAGCGACGATCAGGCACGCGTGATCGGCGCGGCCGCACGGTTGTTCGTGTCGGGATCGGCTCCGCTGCCGGCGCACGTGCACGATGCGTTTCATGCGCGCTTCGGCCATACGATCCTCGAGCGCTACGGGATGAGCGAATCGCTCATGATTACCAGCAACCCCTACGATGGGGAGCGGAGACCTGGTTCGGTCGGACCTCCGCTGCCGGGCGTCTCGGCGCGCATCGTCGGCGAGGACGGCGCGGTGCTGGGCGACGACGAGGTCGGCGAAGTCGAGGTCAGGTCCCCTCACCTCTTCGCCGAGTATTGGCGGCGCCCCGATGCAACCGCCGCTGCGTTCCACGACGGCTGGTTTCGCACGGGAGACGTCGGCGTGCGATCCGCCGACGGCTACTACACGCTGCGCGGCCGGCGCGGCGACCTGATCATCAGCGGCGGGTTCAACATCTACCCGCGCGAGATCGAGGACGTGCTGCTCGAGGATCCGCGAGTGCGAGAGGCTGCGGTCCTGGGTGTTCCGGACCGCGTGCGTGGCGAGGTGCCGATCGCCTACATCGTCAGCGACGCCGATCTCGACGTCAGTTCCCTCGAGGCGACGTGTCGCGCCCAGCTGGCGTCGTTCAAGGTGCCGCGCGCGTTCGTGCGGATCGACGCGCTACCGCGCACGGCGCTCGGGAAAGTACAGAAACACCTGCTCCCGGCATGGAGTGACCATAGCTGATCCTCGGGACGGGATCTATGTTCTGACCGCCGACAACCCCTCCCGTCATATGCGACGTCTTGGATGGACGCTCGTTCTTGCGCTCGCGATCACCGTGCCGTCGCCGGCACGATCGCAAGGCTCCGTGGGCGCGACGTTCACCTTCGAAGAAGTGATGATCCCCGTGCGCGACGGCGCGCGGCTGCAAACCGTGATCATGCGCCCGGCCGGCCGCTCCGAGCCGCTGCCGATCCTGCTCAGGCGAACACCATACGGGGTGCCGAACGGGCCGCCTCCCGCCGTGGCACTGAGCCAAAGCGAGTTCTGGACCGATGGGTACATCATCGTGATTCAGAACCTCCGCGGCCGGTTCAAGTCGGAGGGCACGTTCCTGCTGTCATCCGCGGTCAATCTGGCGGACAAGTCGCCGAAGAACGTCAATGAGACGACCGATGCGTACGACACCATCGATTGGCTCGTGAAGAACGTTCCGAACAACAACGGCAACGTCGGGATGTATGGCGTGTCGTACGACGGGCTGACAGCCGCGATGACGTTGCTCATGCCGCATCCGGCGCTCAAGGCGATCAGCGAGCAGGCGTCACCGGCCGATGAGTGGATGAACGACGACAACCACCACTATGGCGCGCTGCGCGAGAGCTACACGTTCGAGTACGCCGTCCTGGAGCAAGCGAGCAAGACGGCCAATACGCATTTCGACTTCGGCACGTACGATACCTATGAGTGGTATCTGAAGCTCGGGCCACTCTCGAACATCAACGCGAAGTACCTCCACAATTCGATTCCAGCGTGGAACGAGACGGTGGAGCACCCGAACTACGATGCCTTCAACAAACGCGAGGCCTGGTACACGCAGATCAAAGGCTCCACAGTCCCGAACCTGAACGTCGCCGGTTTCTGGGATCAGGAAGACCCGTGGGGCCCGTGGGCGATCTTCCACCAGGCCGCAAAGAACGACGCCGACCACACGAACTTCATGGTCGCGGGGCCCTGGTACCATGGCTCATGGCACTCCCCCAAGAACGACAGCATCGGGATCATTCCGCTCGGCGGGCACGCGACAGCGCAGGAATTCCGCAAGAACATCGAGGCGCCGTTCTTCCGGTACTACCTGCACGGCCAGGGGAGCAAGCCGACGTGGCGCGCGACCACGTTCCAAACGGGATCGAATAGCTGGCGCACGTACGACACATGGCCGGTGGCGACGGCGAAGGCGACCAATCTCTATCTGCGCACGGATGGAACGCTCTCGTTCGAGAAGCCGTCCGCGACGGGGGGAGCGCCGCGTACCGCGAATATGTCTCGGACCCCGCTAACCCGGTGCCGTACCGACAGCGGCCGATCTCACCGACCTACCCGGGCGGAGACTGGCGTCTCTGGGAGGTCGCCGACCAGCGCTTCGTCGACGGACGACCGGACGTCCTCACCTACACGAGCCCGCCCCTCGACCACGATGTCACCGTCACGGGCGCGCTTTCCGCGACGCTGTTCGCGTCCACCTCGGGCACCGACGCCGACTTCGTCGTCAAGCTGATCGACGTCTACCCGGACAGCGCGCAGAAGAACGCGTGGGATCCTGATTTCGGTCCGGCACCGAACGCGTATGCGCGTTCGCTCGATGGCTACGAGCTGCCGATCGCGATGGAAGTGCGGCGAGGCCGATTCCTCCAGAGCTTCGAGACGCCGCATCCGCTGGTCGCGAACAAGCCGACCGAGTGGACGATCCCTCTGCGCGAACACGATCACGTGTTCCTCAAGGGCCACCGCATCATGGTGCAGGTGCAGTCGACTTGGTTCCCGATCATCGACCGTAATCCGCAGAAGTTCGTGCCGAGCATCTTCGACGCGAAAGCGAGCGATTTCGTGAAGGCCACGCAACGCGTCTACGGAACGCCAAGCATGCCCTCGCACATCACGTTGCCCGTGAGCGCCCTGACCGCGATGAGCGCGCAGAGCGTCGCGATCGACGCGCCCGCCGTCAGAACGAAGCTCAACCGCCAGCAGATCGTCGGCTTCTGGGCGGCGTGGACCGGTTGGCTGCTCGACGGCATGGACTCCGTGATCTACGCGCTCGTGCTGGCACCGGCGCTCACCGAGCTTCTTCCGCGCTCGGGAATCGAAGCCTCTCCCGCGAAAGTCGGATTCGTCGGCTCGATTCTCTTCGCGATGTTTCTCGTCGGATGGGGATTTTCGTTCCTCTGGGGGCCGATCGCCGACCGCTTCGGACGCACTCGCTCTCTCGCGGCGACGATCCTCGTCTACGCGCTCTTCACCGGCGCCGCCGCCTTCGCGCAGAACGTCTGGCAGCTCGGCGCGTTTCGTCTGCTCGCGGGGATCGGCGTGGGCGGGGAGTGGGCGATGGCCGGCACGTACGTCGCCGAAGCCTGGCCCGAAGATCGGCGCAAGATGGGCGCGGGATACCTGCAGACCGGCTACTACTTCGGCTTCTTTTTCGCCGCGGCGCTCAACTACACGATCGGCGCGCGTTTCGGTTGGCGCGCGATGTTCCTCTGCGGATTCGTTCCGGTGATCGTCGCCGTGCTCACGCTGCGCCGCGTGAAAGAGCCAGAGCGTTGGAAGCGGCACGAGTCAGAAGCGAAACGCGCGCACCCGCTCGCCGAGATCTTCAGTCCGACGTACCGCAAGCGCACGATCGTGAACGCGACGCTGCTCACCGTCGCGATCATAGGACTCTGGGCGGGCGCCGTCTACGAGCCCGCTGCCATCACGACGCTCGCGAAGAAGGCGGGCATCGTCGGTCCGGCCGCCGCCAAGCTCGTGTCGCTGGGAACGGGCGTCCTCTCAGTCGGCACGATCCTCGGCTGCTTGTGTCTGCCGGTGTTCGCCGAGCGGTGGGGACGCAAGGCGACTCTCGCCCTGTATTTCGCGGGGATGATGTTGACGATTCCGCTCGCGTTCGGTTGGGCGTTTTATCTGGACAACGGGCTCACGCCTTTCATCGTCATTCTGTTCTTCATGGGATTCGCCGGCGGAAGCTTCGCCGCTTTCAGCCTCTGGCTGCCGGAGCAGTACGACACGCGCGTGCGCGCCACGGCGTTCGCGTTCTCGACGAGCGTGGGGCGATTCGTCGGCGCCGGAGTGAACTTCGCCATCGCGTCGATGGTGCTGCGCATGGGAACACTTGGCACGCCGGTCGCGCTCACGGCGATCGCGTTCGGTCTGGGGATCCTGATCATTCCGCTGGCGATCGAGACGACCGGACAAACGCTGCCGGAGTGACGCGCCGCCGAACGCGGCGGCACGCGGCTTGACCTGTATTGCAGCCATGTCCGGACCGCCAAGCGCGCAACGCGCCGTCGAGCCGGGGTCACGTCGACGCCGGCCGACGATGGGCGATTGGGCGCGCGTCGCGTTTCCGGTCGTCATTCTCGCGGGACTCGTCGTCGCCGCGTGGCAGCTCGGCTACTTCGACCTGAAGAAGCCGGACGCGCTTCACGAAGCGGCTCAACGCGCGAGCGGCCTTCCCTGGCTCGCACCGACCTTCGTCGTGGTGTACGCCACCATGGCCGCGTTGGCCGCCCCCGTCTCGCCGCTCGCCTTCGGCGCCGGCGCCGTGTTCGGGTTCGTCGAAGGCTCCATCCTCGTTTGGGTCGCGTCGATGCTCGGCAGCGCGGCCGGCTATACGCTCGCGCGAACCGTGTGGTCGGAATCCGCGCTCCGCTTACTGGGCCGCCATGAGGACAAGGTTCGAAAGCTGCGCGAAGGAAACACGTTTCTCACCGTCCTGCGCGTGCAGCTGGTACCCATGATTCCGTTCGGCATGCTGAACTACGCCGCCGGAACCGCTCGGCTCCGATTTCTTCCCTATTGGTTGGCGAGCGGGTTGGGGATCATTCCGTTGACGTTGGCGGCGGTCTACGTGGGAGATCGGTTGCGCGCCGGCGTGCGCGGAAGCGGTGCGCGAGCCTTTATCATCGGCGGCGCGGTCATGGCCGGGATGCTGCTGCTGTCATTGCTGCCGACGCTGATCGCGAAACGGAACGAGCGGCGGGCGCGCGAGGCTACTCCCGAAGCGCCTCCATCGGATCGACGCGAATCGCTCGGCGCGCCGGCACAAAGCACGCGGCAGCGGCAACGGTGAGCAGAAGCGCCGCCGCCGCGCCAAGCATGAGCGGGTCCATAGGTCCGACGCCAAACAGCAAGGCGCGCAAGTAGCGCGTCGTCGCGAGCGCGCCGACGAGCCCGAATACCACTCCGACCGCCGCGAGGCCGAGCCCGCGCGCGAGCACCATGCGCAAGAGATCGCCGGGCGTCGCGCCGAGCGCGCTGCGCAACCCGATCTCGCGCGTTCGTTCGGCGACGCTGCCGGCCAGCACGCCGTAGATGCCCGCCGCTGAAAGCAGCAACGCGAGCGCCGCGAAGGCGGCGAACAAGGTGAGCGCGAGCGATCGCTGCGCCGCCGACGAAACAACGACTGCGTCCATCGTGCGCATGTCGGTGACCGGCTGCGATGGATCGGCGCCGGCGACGGCGGCACGGACCTGCCGCTGCGAGCGCCGCCGACGTCGAGCGCGCGCGCACGACGAGCATGCCGCTCCCATTCGCCCAACCCCACGCCGACTCCGGCACGTAGAACGATCGACGATCGTCGGCGTCGAGCGACTCGTGGTGTACGTCGGCCGCGACGCCGACGACGGTCGACCAGTGGTGTGCCGCGTTCGGGATGTAGATCCGCTTTCCGAGCGCGCCCGCTCCATCGCCGACTTCACCCCACAGCGTCCTCGCGAGCGCCAGGCTGATGATGGCGACGGACGACGACGTGTCGCGCGCATCCTGCTCGGTGAAATCGCGGCCCGCGAGCAGGTGAATCCGCATCACCTTCAAGTAGTCGCCGACGACACGGTAACCCGTCGCGTAGGGCGCCAGCTCGGGATTGGCGAGCGGTCTGTCCTGTGCGATGATGCCGTACTGGTCGCGGTTGCCGCCGAGTGGAACTGACGTCGTCACCGCCGCGCCGATCACGCCCGGCACGGCGCGCACCGCGTCGATCGTGCGCCGGCGGAGGTCGAGCACCGCGTCGTTGGCGGCGTATCGCGGCCCGGACGCCTCGACCTGCATGGTGATGAGGTTGTTCGGATCGAACCCGGGGTCGACCGCCAGCAATCGAACCAGGCTGCGGGCCAGGAGTCCGGCGCTCGCGAGCAACAGCAGCGCCAGCGCCATCTCGGCGATCACGAGCGTCGAGCGCGTCCGATGATGGTCCGCGCCGCGAACGCGGCTCGCGCCGCGCAGTGCGCCCGAGTACAGCACTCGTTTCGCGCGCCGCGCGCCGGTACGACCCCGAGCACGATCGCCAACGGCACGACGATCGCGCCGACGACCGCCAGCGCGGCGAGATCGAAGTGGATCGCGTCGATTCTCGGGAACGAGCGCGGAAGTCTGGCGACGAGAAGCGGCAGCGTTGCCCAGCCGAGTGCGATGCCCAACGCGCCGCCGGCTGCCGCGATGACGAGTCCTTCAGCCGCGAGCTGCTGTGCCAATCGCGCCACTCCCGCCCCGAGCGCCAAACGGACGCCGAACTCGGCGTCGCGACGAACCGCCCGCGCCAACTGGAGGTTGACGACGTTCGCGACGGCGATGAGCAGCACCAACACCACCGCGCCGGCGATCGCGTAGAGCGCCGGACGAACGGCGCGCGTGATCTCCTCCTGCATCGGCTGCACGAACATTCCGGCGGACGAATACTCTTTCGGATACGCGGCGACGATCTGCGAAGAGATCTGATCGAGCTCCGCCTTCGCTCGCTGGCGCGGCACGCCCTCGCGGATGCGGGCGATAGCGGTGAGATGCCGGCAGGAGCGGCAGGCCCACGGCTGGCCTACCGCGTAGCCGAGCGGCGTGTAGATCTGCGCGTCTGATTGGTGGACGTCCTCGTACGACTTGGGGAGGACGCCGATCACCGTCCAGGGCGTGCCGCCGAGCTGAATCGAGTGCCCGACGATCGAGGAATCCGCCGCGAAGCGCCGCGTCCACAGTCCATAGGAGAGGAGGACGACCTTCGCCCCGCCAAAGCTCGTAGGTTGAATCGGCTTGTCCTCGTCGGCGACGAAGTCGCGGCCGAGCATGGGGCGCACGCCGAGTGTGCGGAAGTAATTCCACGTGACGCGCGAGCCGTTGAGTCGTTCGGGAGCGCTCGGGTCGGACAGCGTCGGGATCCACAATGACACCGCGGCCAGCGACTCGAGCGACGTGGCGCTCGCGCGGATGTCCTGCACGGTGGCGAAGCCCGTCGTGATCTGGTGCCCGTTTTGATCGCGCTCCCAGACGTAGACGAGCCGGTCGGGGTGGTCATACGGAAGGGAACGAATGAGCAGCGGATCGACGACGCTGAAGATCGCGGTCGTAGGTCCGATCGCGAGCGCCAGCGTCACGGCGCATAGCGCGGCGAATCCAGGAGCACGTCTAAGGAGCCGCGCGGCGTGTCGGAGGTCGGCAAGGAATGATGACATGAGATTCTCCTGGTGTCGTTCGCGCCGGAGGCCGGCGAGAGAACCGAAGTGACGAACGGCGACGAGCGCTTCCCACCAAAAACGCAGGCGAGCAGCGGCCAAACCGCGCTCGATCGCGTCCCGACGATGCCGTTCGACGAGATCGCCGACGATCGCGTCGCGCGCGTTGGGGCGGATGACACGATCGAGAAGCCGAAGGCCGATCGCCGGCGGGGCGATGTCGCGATCGTCGTTCGTCACGGCGCGTCGAGCCCCACGTCGAGGCCCGCGGCCATGCGGCGCAGGGCGAACATGTTTTCTCGCAGCACCCGCTTCCCCACCGCGGTCACCGTGTAGTAGCGCTTTGCGCGCCCCCCTCTCTCGGAGGTCGGCTCGCCGACGCGCGACGCGACGAGGCCCTTGGCCTCGAGCCGGGAGAGCGCCTTGTAGATCGTGCCAAGCGTGAGATCCCGCCGCGCGCGTTGCCGGACTTCCTGCTGCACCGGGACGCCATAGGCCTGGTCGCCGGATTGGAGGACGGCAAGGAGAACGATCTGCTCGAGGTCGCCGAGGGGTTCCATGTTGGTTTGTTAGACAATGCCGGGGAAATAAAGGTTGGATTGGAGTCCGACAAGGGGTGGTCGGATCCCCGGTGCCGCAGCCTTCCTGAACTGCTTTGACGCAGAGGACGCAGAGGACGCGGAGCCGCAGAGGACAACCGCGCGATTCGAGGCCCTCGCCCAACAAGCCAGATTCTTTGAGACTGCCGCGAGTTACACAGAGAGCCTCGACGTTCCCGGAGTCCTCTGCGTCTCCGCGTCCTCTGCGTCCTCTGCGTTGAGTCGTTGCAGTTGCGGTCGCAGTTGTGGTTTCGGCGGCGCGCGGCTGGCCAAGTCGAGATCCCCGTACGTAGACTCCCCCGATGCGTCGGATCGTCCTCGCTGCGACTCTGCTCGCCATCGCCGGCCTGCTCTCCTTCGAGGCGTACCGGTCGCGTGGGGTCGTGGTGGCCGAGGTGAGCGACGGCGACGTCCATCGGTTCGTCGACGCGATGCGTCGGCTGTCGGCTGGCGATTCGTCGTGCGCGGCGCTCGGGGACTACTTTCGCGACGCGTCGCGGGGATTGCGGGCCTACGACAGCAAGCTGGGGATGAACCGGCGGCAACTCTGCGCGGCCATCCGGCGAGCGCCGGCGCGCTACTTGGGAATCGAGGCCAAGTTGGGCGGACTCGACTCGGCGGTGGCGCGGGTCGACTCGATCTTCGCGCGCTTTCACGCGATCTATCCGCAAGGGACGCCAGCCCGGCGTGTACTTCGTGGTCGGCGCGGGGATGGCCGCCGGCACCACGACGCATACCAGCGATCCGGTCGTTCTCATCGGCGTCGAGCGCGCCGGCGACCCGTCGCGGCTCGCGTCCACCGTCGCGCACGAGTTCGTGCACACGCAGCAGGACTATCCGTGGATCGGGATCTTTACCGGCGGCCCGTCCTTTCTGCGCGGCACCCTGCTCCGCCAGTCGATCATGGAAGGCTCGGCGAATCTCATCGCGGAGCTGGTGACGGGCGCGCCGAGTCGCAACGAATACGCGGAGGCGCACGAGGCGGAGCTGTGGGCCGATTTCTCACGCGAGATGCACGGCAAGGACTACAGCCGGTGGCTCTGGAACGGCGGCAATCCCAAGCGCGGCGACCGGCCGGCGGATCTCGGATATTGGATCGGGTACAGGATCACGAGGTCGTACTACGATCGAGCCGCCGACAAGGCGCGCGCGATCCACGATATTCTGACCATCCGGGATTTCGATCGTTTTCTTACGGCTAGCGGATACGCCCCCCGCGCGCCCGCCGCCCCCCCGCCACACGCTTCGGGAGCACAATAGGTGAAGAAGCTGTTCTACGTGGGACTGCTGGCGCTGGTCCTGTTCGAGCTGGCGAACGTGTACTTCATCATGCCGTTGCCGTACAGCCAGCGGATTCGCAGCATCGACGTCGCGTACTTTTTGCACGAGCGGCGCTGGTGGTTTCGCGGCGTGTTGGGCGTCGCGATCCTCGCCGGCGCCGTGAGCGTGTTCACGACGCCCGGCTGGCGGCGCTGGCTCGCCATCCCGGCGCTCGCGGCGGCCGGATTTGTCGCATACGCGGCGAACTTCGTGATGGCGGCCGATCGCATCTTCCTCCCACCGAACCACGTCGTCCTCGCGCGCGTCGACAAGAATACCGTCGAACCGGGGCGGCTCGTGGTCGGCGTGGACCTGGGTGGCGAGGCACGCGCGTATCCGGTGCGCTTCATCGGCTATCACCATCAGGTGCGCGACACGGTCGACGGCATTCCGATTCTCGTCAGCTTCTGCACCGTCTGCCGAACCGGGCGGGTGTTCAGCCCGACCATCGATGGCAAGAGCGAGTCGTTCCGTCTCGTCGGGATGGATCACTTCAACGCCATGTTCGAGGATCACACGACAGGCAGCTGGTGGAGGCAGGCGACAGGCGAAGCGGTCGCCGGCCCGCGGAAGGGACGCGCGCTGCGGCAGATCCCGAGCACCCAGGTCACGCTGTCGCGGTGGCTGTCGATGCATCCGCGGTCGCTCATCATGCAGCCCGACTCCGCGTTCATCGAGCGGTACGCGAAGAGCTTCGACTACGAAACAGGTTTGAGCCGCTCGCCCCTCACCGGCACCGACACGGCGTCGTGGCACGACAAGTCGTGGGTGGTCGGCATCACGATGAAGGGCGAGAGCAAGGCGTACGACTGGAATCGTCTTCGCAAGGAACGCGTCGTGAACGACGTCCTTGGAGGAGAGCCGATCGTGCTCGCTCTCTCGCGTGACAGCACGAACTATTTCGCGTTCCAGCGCCCCGACTCGAACCGGTTCAAGGTGCGCGGCGACTCACTCGTTTCGCGCGGCGGGATCTACTCCCTCGCCGGCACGGGATCGATCGGCCTCGTGCCGATCTTCGCCTCGCAGGAATTCTGGCACAGCTGGCGCACGTTTCACCCGGCGACGAAGACCTACTGACGCGTCAGGACGATTTCGGCACCGGTCGTTCGCGCACGAGGTCGTGGTATTCGGGGTGCCGCGCGATGTACTCGGTGACGAACGGACACCGCACGATCACTTTCACGCCGCGCTCCCGCGCCAGGTTCAGCGCCGCTCGGGCGAGGCGCGACGCCAATCCACGCCCGGCGAGCTCGGCGGGCACTTCCGTGTGGATCAGCATCAGCGTGCCGTCCCGCATCTCGCGATAGGTGAGGTACGCGAGTCCTTCGAGCGACGACGCCTCGAACCGCGACTCCTTTTCGTTGTTGACGACCTCGACGGCGTCGGACGAGCCCGGTGGATCTACTGATCCGTGGGCGCCCGTAACGGCCGTCCAGCTCGGCGCGTCACTTGCCGGGAATGACTCCTCGGATGTCTCGTCGACATCATCGGGACGGATGGGTCTGGCGTCACTCATGTGGTCTCCGCATTCTCGAGCGTCCCGAAGCGTTCACTTTGACAGAACCGTTACCTGACGCGACCTGCGCCGGCGTTCCTCACCGAGCATCGATAAAGATGCGCCCACGCCGCTGTCGAGGGGGAGCATGGTGGAAATTGTCGTCGTTTCGACCCAGTGTCCGTATTGCGGCGGCACCGAACCGCTGATGCGATCGGAAACATCGCTGTCGGACGCCGCGCTTACCAAGCAATTTCGCGGCGCGACGGTCCGCTGCATCCACACTGGATGCGAAAAATCGTACGCGATCCGCAAGGGCGACCTCAAGATCCGGCACGAAAAGGCGGGCACGACGGCCGCCTAGCTGGGACGCGAGGCCAGCCGTTGCGATATCCACGACGGGACGAACAAGTCGTCGGCGATGCGCGCGACTTCTTCCGCGTCGCGCCACTCGCGTTCGAGCGACGCCAACTCACCCTCCAGGGCTCGCCGCTCGATCTCCTCGTTCGCCACCATCTCGACCGCCAAATGACGAAGCGGCGCCAGTCCGAAGACTGGCGCCGCTTGCGTATGTTCGGTGCGGTTCTCAGCGCAACCCGATCAGTTGGCCTTCGCCAGATCGCTGATCGACGTCGACAGCCACTGCACGCGCTGCGGGTCGGTCGATCCGTTCATGTATCCTCGGACCTGCGTCGCGAGCGCGGTCAGCGCGTCGCGGCGCGCAGCGCCGTTCGCCGCCTCGGCGGCGGACAGCCCCGTCCGCACCGCGGACACCTTGTCCGCGCTCAGCCCCTTCCACCGCTCGAGCTGGTCGGTGTAGGCGCGCGACAGGGCGAACGACGCCGGCCAGACGAACTTCGGCTGTTCCTGCACGTTCAGGAAATCCTGATGAATCGTCTTCGCGGCGTCGATCTCGTTCTGCGAGATCGCCGCGCTCGGCGTCAGGTCGAAAACATCGAGGCCTCGCTCCATTTCCGATCCATAGATGTGGCCGTCGTACCAGTACACCGACCAGAAGCCGCCGCCGACCATGCGCGTCGAATCGTTCGGCCCACGGTCGAAGAACGCCAGCTCGTGCGGATGCTTGGGATCGGTCCACTCGAAGATCGACAGTCCGCCCTGATACCAGGCCTGGACCATGATCGTGCGGCCCGGAATCGGAATGAGCGAGCCGTTGTGCGCGACGCAGTTCTCGTACTGCGTCTGCGGCGCGGACAGCTTGTAGTACGTCTGGAAGACCATCTTGCCGTCGATGATGCGGAAGATGGCGTCGGCGCCCCAGTTCTTCGGGTCACCGGCGCGGCAATACGCGGCGCCGCCCCCGCCCCACTCGTCGCTGAACAGCACCATCGAGCCGTCGTTGCTGAACGTGGCCGAGTGCCAGAACGAGAAGTTGGAGTCGGCGACCGCGGTGAGACGCTTCGGATTCGGCGTGTCCTTGATGTCGAGCAACAGACCCATGCCCGCGCATGCGCCGCCGGCGAGACCGACCGACGGATACACCGTGATGTCGTGGCACTGCGTCAGCGTTCGCGGCGCGAACGGCGAAGCGACGCCGTACTTCTGGGCCAAGGCGTTCACCTGCGAACGGTACGACGTCGAATCGGACTTGCTCGACTGCGGCGTCAGTGCGCCGAGCGACTGGACGGCGCTCTCGAAGTTGACGCGCGCGGTGTCTTCCTTCGTCACCGGCGGACCGTTGTTTCCGCGACCCCGACCACCGAATCCGTTGCCACCCGCGCCGCGGCCGCACTGCGGGCCGGCGTTGCCACGGCCCCGGCCGCCACCGCCGCGCCCGGCGTTTGCGTTCACGCCGTACACTTTCGCCAACGAATCGATCGAGGCCTGGCAGCGCGCCGTGTCAGCCGTCGTCGACGTCGCCGTAAGCGCCTGGAGTCGGACGCGCGCCGAGTCGTACTGCGCACGCGCGCGGTTCGCCGCCGTGTCGAGCGGCGACGCGCCGTGACCCTGCTGATAGACCAACCCGTTCGCGGTGCCCGTCGTCGGATCGGCGAAGATCGCTGGCGAACTCACGACCGCCGCCTGCTCCGGATGCGCGAGCGGGATCTTGATGACCTCGATGCGGAAGTTCGAGTTGTTCGGGTCCCAGGGGTTGTCGTTGCAGCGCGCCAACTCTTCCGAGGGGCGAATGGCCGACGTGCCCGAGATGTAGACGTAGACGTTGTCCTTGTCGTTCGGGTCGTCCACGACCGTGTGCGTGTGCGAGCCGCGGCACGTCTGCACGTTCGCGAGATACTTGGGATTGTCGATATCGGTGATGTCGAAGATGCGAAGCCCGCGGATGCGGTCGCGACTCACGACCTCACGCGGCGCTTGCGTGCCGCAGTCGAGGCGCGCCGTTCCGGATTCCGCCGAGACGAAGAGCAAATTCTTGTAGACGGAGACGTCGCTCTGTGACGCCGGACAGAGTTTCTTGTCGCGCAGCCGCGGGGCGGCCGGGTTCGAAACGTCCCAGATTTGAAAGCCGTTGTAGTTACCCTGGATCACGTTCGTGCCGTGGAACGCGAGATCCGAGTTGGTGACTCCGGCGAAACCCTCGGGCGACGGCGTGTGCGAGACCTTCCGCACATTCCAGATCGCTTCGCCAGCGTCCTGCAATCCGCCTTTGAGGCCGACGCGCGGATCGGGCGACGGCGCGGCGATGAGTGGCGCCGACATGTCGGGGCTGCCCTGCTGCATCGGCGAGGCCGACGTCGAGCCGGATTGGGTCGACCCGCACCCCGCGGCAACGATCGACGCGGCCAGCGAGCAGAGGGCGGCGTACTGGGTCTTGCGAACTGCGACCATAGGGAAGGTCCGGTGAGTGTTGTTTGAAAACCGAACGGAGAGAACCAAGCGACTATTCGTGGCGCGCGCCGGGGGCCGGAAGCGCGGCGAGCATCTGTTCCATGCGGTCGATCTCGGTGCTCTGATCGGCCTGCACGTCATTCGCGAATTTGAAAACGATCTCGTCCTGGCCGGCGCCAGGCGTATTGAACAGCGTGTCGACCATCGTGATCGCGCCCTTGTGGTGCTGGATCATGAAGGTGAGAAAGAGCCGGTCGAACTCCATGCCGCGCGCGGCGTCGAGCTGCTTCATCTGCTCTTCGGTGAGCATGCCGGGCATCATCATGAACATGTCCTGCCCGTTCATCTTCATCTTCATGCCACGCGGATCCGGCTCGGGCACCGGCTGGTTGCGGTCCTTCAGCCACGCGCTCATCAGACCGATCTCCGCCGTCTGCGCCATCGCGACGCGTCCGCAATAGATCTGGAGCGATTTGCTCGCCCCGTGCGACTCGGCCCACTGGGCCATCTTCACGGCTTGCGCGTGGTGGCCGATCATGCCCGACATGAACTCGATGTCGGCGGCAGTGTAGGGACGACGAATGCTGTCGACGCGCGCCTGTTCGACGCCCGTCATGGGATGAGCCTGCGCGTACGCGCGGCCAGGCTCCGCGACGCCAAGCAGCGCGGCCGCGGCGGCGGAGAGAAGTAGGAATCGGGTCATGCCTTGGGGGCTCCGAGAGCGAATCGAGCTTGGCGATAATATGAATCGGGACCGCTCGGAGGGTAGTGCTCGGCGGCTACGGACTCAGCCGGAGGCATGTCGGTTGCAAGAAGCCTTGCCACCCGGCCTTGCCCACCCAGATAATCAGGCATCGTGAAGCCTCCTCGTAAGTCACCAACCGCCGTGGACGACCAGGGACGCGCGCAAGGTTCCCAGCGGGGCCTCGCGCCGGACCAAAGTGACCTGGCTCGCCTGCTCGTCGAGAGCGTCCGGGATTACGCCATCTTTGCGCTGGACCCCGACGGGTACATCCTGAGCTGGAACGCCGGCGCCCAGCGCATCAAGGGCTACACCGCCGCCGAGATCGTGGGGCAGCATTTCTCGATCTTCTACCCGCGCGAGCTGGTCGCCGGGGGATTCCCCGAGTTCGAGCTGCGCACCGCCGCCAACACGGGACGTTTCGAGGACGAGGGCTGGCGGATCCGGAAGGACGGATCGCGATTCTGGGCCAACGTTGTGATCACGGCGCTCCGCAACGAACGCGGCGAGCTGACCGGGTTCGCCAAGGTGACGCGAGATCTCACCGAGCGACGCGAAGCTGAAGAGGCACTGCGCGAGAGCGAGGAACGATTCCGGCTCATCATCGAAGGGGTGCGCGACTACGCCATCTTCATGCTCGACCTGAACGGCAACGTCGCGACGTGGAACTCGGGCGCCGAGCGGCTCCAGGGCTATCGCGCGAAAGAGATCATCGGATCTCATTTCTCCAAGTTCCACCCGGCGGCCGACGTCGCGGCGGGCACCCCGGAGCAGGAGCTCGAGGTCGCGGCGAAGGTCGGAAAGGTGGAGCAGGACGGTTGGCGCGTTCGAAAGGACGGCGCGAGTTTCTGGGCGAACGTGTTGATCACCGCGCTGCACGATCGCACGGGCAAGCTGATCGGCTACGTAGCGGTCACGCGAGATCTGACCGAGCGCCGCGCGGCTGAGCGCCGCGCGAGCGACGCCGCCGCAAAAGCGATGGCGGAAGAAGCGGCGCGACGGGCCGCCGACGAAGCACGGAGCCGGGCCGACGAGTCCAACTCCGCCAAGAGCCAGTTCCTGGCCGCGATGTCGCACGAGCTTCGAACGCCGCTGAACGCCATCGGCGGCTACACGGATCTCATCTCAATGGGCTTGGCCGGACCCGTGACGCCGCAACAACTCGAGCACCTCGTCCGCATCAAGCGCAGCCAGGAGCATCTACTCGGGATCATCAACGACATCTTGAACTTCAGCCGCGTCGAGGCGGGTCAGTTGACCTACGACCTCGGGCCGCTGGCCGTGCGCGAAATCGTGCACACCGTGATGCTCATGATCGCGCCGCAGGCACACGCCAAGGGGCTGATTCTCTCGGACGCGCCCTGCGAGGACGAGCTCACGGCGTGGGCGGACCCCACCAAGGTCGACCAGATCCTGCTGAACCTCTTGTCGAACGCGGTGAAGTTCACTCAGTCCGGCGGAAAGATCGACGTGTCGTGCACCGCGTACGGATCGGCCCGCATCGCGATCCGTGTTCGTGACAGCGGTCGCGGGATCCCCGCAAACCAGCTCGACACGATCTTCGAGCCTTTCGTTCAGATCGGACGATCGCTCATCGACACGAGAGAGGGCACCGGACTGGGCCTCGCGATCAGCCGCGACCTCGCCCGGGCGATGCACGGCGACATCACAGTGACGAGCACGGTGGACGTCGGATCTGAGTTTACCTTAACGCTCCCGACGCGGCCGGACGTGTGACGCGCCGCCGGAATACGAGGTGATTCCGGCAGATGCGAATTCGTAGACACTTGCTCGCCTTCGCGGCGCCGTTCGTCGTGGCGGCGTGCGGCGGCCCGCCCCCCAAGCCCCAAACCGCCGTCGCGGCAACCGCCGACGGCTCGCTCGGCACTGAGGGCCGAGCTCGCCAGGCGCTCAATCGTCTGACGTTCGGTGCGCGCGACCAGGACGTCGCGGAAATCGAACGAGTCGGCGTGGCGAATTGGGTCGAACGCCAACTGCATCCCGAGCGAATCGCCGATCCGGTCGCCGACAGCGTGCTCGGGCTCCTCGAAATCACGCACAAGACCGCGTTCGAGCTGTACGCGGATCACCCGCAGCCCAACGAGTACGGCTACCCCGTCGGCAAACAGCCCGACACGGCGGAGATTCGCCGAAAGGCCGCGGGAGACTCGGTCAATCCGCGGCTCGACGCCGTCACGCTTCAGGCAAAGATGGCCGAAGCGACGGTGCTGATGAACGAACTGCCGAAGCTTTTGCCGGCGCGCACGGCGGCGATCCGCGAGCTCCAACCCTCGATTCTCGTTCGAGCCGTCGCGAGCAACAGACAACTGCTCGAGGTGATGACGGACTTCTGGGAAAACCATTTCTCGGTGAGCTCGGACAAGACCCCGGGTCCGTTCTCGCTGGTCGAGTACGATCGCACGATACGCGAGCACGCGCTGGGCAAGTTCCGCGATTTGCTGCGCGCGGTCGCGACGAGTCCCGTGATGCTCGTCTACCTCGACAACTATCAAAGCGTCGTCGACAGTCTCCACCCGAATCCGATCGAGTGGCGATTGGAAGAGCGGCGCCGCGCCCACCCGCCGCTGGGCGACACGCTGCTCGCGCACACGGTGAAGCGCCGTCGCATCGGCGTGAACGAGAACTACGCGCGCGAGTTGATGGAGCTCCACACGCTCGGCGTGGACGGCGGCTACAGCCAGAAGGACGTCCAGGAAGTCGCGCGATGCCTCACGGGCTGGAGCGTCGACAACTTCCTCATCAGCCCCGCGTTCGCATTTCACGCCGACCAGCACGATGCCGGCGAAAAGACGGTGCTGGGCGTGCGCATCGCAGGAGGACGCGGCATCGAAGACGGCGAGCAGGTGCTCGACATCCTCGCCCGACATCCGAGCACGGCGCACTTCATCGCGAAGAAGCTCGTGACGCACTTCGTGAGCGACGCGCCGCCGCCCGCCCTCGTCGAGCGCGCGGCTCAGGCGTACTTGCGAACCGACGGCGACATTCGCGAGGTGATGCGCACGATCATCGAGTCGCCTGAGTTCAACAGCCGCGCCGCCTACCGTGCGAAAGTGAAGACGCCGTTCGAGCTCGTGGCGAGCATTCTGCGCGTCATGGACGCGGCGCCGGACACGACGCAGCGGAGCGCGCAGATCGTCGCGCGACTCGGCCAGCCGATCTTCGGGCGCGCGACCCCGGACGGGTGGCCCGACCGCGGCGATGCGTGGATGAACACCGGTGCGCTGCTGAATCGCGTGAACCTCGGCGCGCAGACCGGCGCGAGTCAGATGCCGAACGTCGCTGTCGCTCGCTGGGCGGCGAACCGGAAGTTGGCGAGCGTTTCGCCGGATGAGACGGTGGACGCCGTCATTCGCGCGACGCTCGCCGGTGATCCGTCGCCGGCTACACGCGAAGTGCTCCTCGGCGTCTCTCGTCCACCGGCGACCGCGACGCCGCAGCAGCGGCTCGCCTACGTCGCGAGCCTCGTCAGCGTCGCGATCGGATCGTCCGACTTTCAGCGGCGTTAGGGCTCGCTCGACATCGTCGCGAGGCGTCGCGCGACGGAGGCGACACCGCGGCTGAGCGTCTCGATCGCCGTGTCGTCGCTCAGCCAGCGCCGCTCGATGCGGCCGAACGTCTCCGCGCGATCGGACGCGAGCCTTCTGGCGACTGCCTCGAGCGCCACGGCTTCGACGCCGGGCTCGTTCAGGATGGCGTCCTGCACGCGTCGCCCGAGAAGGTGCGCGTCGTGGAGCTCGCCGAGATCGTCTTGCAAGCTCTTCAGTTGTTTGATCAGCACCTTGCACCCTCTGACATGTTCGGCGGGCTCGAGTAGATAGCGAAGCCGTTTCGCCGCGATTCTCGCGGCGTGGGCTTCGCGGTCGTCGTCGGCCGTGCGGACCAGATCCAGCGCTTGTCGTAGCGCCTCGAGATGACCCGGAAGCCGGGCACCGATGGCGCCGGCGAGCGTGGGCGGCGGCGCGGAGGGCGGACGCACGGGCTCGCTGACGGTCGAGAGGCGCTTCATCAATCGCGCGCGTTCCTTGTCGAACTTCTGAAGCGAGTTGCCGTTGAGTGGAGCGCCGGCCACACCGCGCTCGATCCTGATCAGCTCGATCAATTGCTTCGCACCGCGTCGCAGTGTCTCGTCGCCCTCCTTCGATGCCTCGCGGAGCCATTCGACCTGAACGTCGGCGTCTCGGCCGCGGTTGGTCGTGTCGACGAGGTCGCGTAGCCGATGGCGATCCTTGCGGGCGACGCTGTCCTCGAGGTCGGACCGAAAGGCACGAAGCCAGCTCCGCACGCGACGGAGCGCGACGCGCAGATCGTGCAGCGCGTCAAGCGAATGGGGATTGTTCGACAGACGATCGGCTTCGTCACCCGCCCGATCGAGGCGGTCGAGGGCGATGAGCCGCGCACCGCGTGCGGCTGAGAGCGTCAATGGATCCAGTTCGTCGTTCATCGCCGAGGAGCCGTTCGCGACCGAAAGTGCCGTGCACGCCGCGCGCCAAGTCCGGAACGGTCGAGGTTGGCCTAACCCTTTGGCCCGATTGTCGCTTTTCGGTGGCCCAGGTATTCACGCTACGGTCATTTATGTGACAGGAGATCGATATGATCCGCAAGCTCAAGGACGGACGGTTCCGTCTGTACTCGCGGAAGGCCGACCCGAAAACGGGTCGCCGCCGTAACCTTGGCACTTTCCGCTCGAAGAACGCGGCCGAAAAGCATGAACGAGCCGTCCAATTCTTCAAGCGGCGCGGTTAAGACGGGATCCGGACATGGAATTCCGTCCAAAACCGACTGATCGGCAGGCGCCTTGCGGGGTGGAGCGGAGGCGCACGAGCCGAGAGGTGTCGGCCGAGTCGGCGTTCCCGCCGGTGACCCATAGGAGCGAGCGAGTGTTGCCGATGCACACGACAAGCGAAACGCAATCCAACGGCGCGTTCCTCGACTTCGGGACATTCCTGGAGCTCCGTGAAGCCGCGGCCAAGGAGTACGAAGCCGGCGACATCGAGCCGCTCCGGCAAATGGCGACTCGCCACCCACCGGCGACGCTTTTTGCGTCGGATGGAGCCATCAGACTGGGGCCGGACCGCGTATCGGAGGCGTACGAGCACGCGGTGAGGGGGGGGCTGACGGCGAGACGCATTTCGAGCTGCTGCAGAGCGCCGCGAGCGACGGACTAGCCTATTGGGTTGGTCTCCAGCACTCGACGGTGCGATGTGCCGACAGCGATACACCGCGGCACATCGTCATGCGCGTGACCGAGCTCTTCCGACGAGAGAAGGGCGAGTGGAAGCTGATCCACCGCCACGCGGACGAGTTGGAGGTCGCTCGCTGAGTCGCTCGCTCTCGCGGATCGGCGATCACGGAGGTTCGTGGATTCTCGAGACGCGTTCGACCTGAGCCGGTTCGTTACGGCGCAGGAAGACGTCTACGAGTCCGCGCTCGCCGAGATCCGTAGCGGGCGCAAGCGCACGCATTGGATGTGGTTCGTATTCCCTCAGCTACGGGGGCTGGGGTCGAGCCCTATCTCGAGGCAGTTCGCGATTCGAAGCGCGGCGGAAGCGAGGGCGTATCTCGCGCATCCCATCCTGGGAGCGCGGTTGCTCGAGTGCTGTGACGCGCTGCTTCGCGTGAACGCCGGATCGGCGAACGACATCTTCGGGTCGCCTGACGACATGAAGCTGCGATCGTGCGCGACGCTGTTCGCGTCCGTCTCCGAGCGCGGATCCGTATTCGAGCGCGTGCTCGAGCGGTTCTACGGTGGCTCGACGGACAAGAAGACCGAGGCGCTGCTCCGGGAGTGACGCGAGGATTGCGCCGGCGGTTGACTCATTGCTCACCCGTGAAGTCCAACCCTTCTGACTGGAGGAGTCTCTTGCAATGAGACTTGTCGAATGGTGTATCGTGACCGTGGTCGTCGCGGCGCTGCCGGCCGGGCGGACCGAAGCGCAGAACGCGGCCCCGGTATCCGCGGGCGTGACACGCCGCATCCAATCGGCGGCCTCGGAGCGGCCATCCCCGGACTCCAACCGAACGTCGCTGCGAGTCCACATGATCCGTGGCGGGGAGATGGGGGAAGGCGTTTCCGATCAAGCTGGTCGTCAGCGAACCGGCGATGCGCGCGATCGCATCGCGCGGGGGCCACGAATGAGCCGGGGCCCCATGACACACCGACTGGCATATCTCCGTATGGATTGAGCGTCCATCCTCGAACCTGGTGACTCCGAATGTTCAGCTCTCTGTTCGCCGATCCGATGCGTGCGCTCATCTTCGCCGCGGCCCACCTATTCGGTGGCAGCTTGGGCGGCGGCATTTTCGCCGTATCGCTGGCGGCGCGATTCGTCGTTCATGCCGTTGACGCTGCGGCTGGCTCGCCGGGCCAGGGAGCGCCAGAAGGTTCTCGATCGGTTGCAGCCGGAGCTCGCCCAACTCAAGAAGCGCCACGCTCGGCAACCCGAGAAGCTCGTCGAGGCAATTCACGCGGTCTCACCAGCGCGAGGGCATCGATCCGGTCGACAAGCAAGCGTTGCTCGGCGGCCTGGCCAGACTTCCGGTGCTCGGCGGGATCTACGGCGCGCTGCGTTCGATCCCTCGACTCGGCTCGTTCGCTTGGGTCGCGGATCTCGCGAAGCCGAACCTCCCCCTCGCGCTGCTGGTGACGGCCGGATCGGCCGCGTCGACGTACATCGCCAGCCACGGCGGCGCGACGCGCACGGTTGCCATTTCGACGATCGTTGGATCGGCCATTGGCTTGGCGTTCCTGCTGCACATGTCGTCGGCGATCGCGCTGTCGTGGGGCGCGAGCGTGGTCGGCGACGTCGTGCAGAACGTCGTGTTGCTTCGCGAACGGCGTCGAGCAGAGCCCGCGGTGCGCTAGCCGACCTTCTCCGCCGCTTGCGCGAGACCGTCGAGCACGGGGACGAAGTGGCCGGCGAGCTGCTTCCCTAGCATCGGGGCGAAGAGGAACGCGAGCGGTCCCGAGAACGTGATGCTCTGCGAGATCCGGCTGCCCGTTCCATCCGGCTCGACGTCGCAGGTGAACGTGAACGTGGTGAGCGGCGGACCGCTCATGCTGAGCTGGAACCCCCGTCCGTCGTCGACGTTCGCGAAGGTCACGCGATGCTTGGTGCCGCGGTTGGTCACCATCCACGCGGTGGTGCCGTTGGCGAGTGGACCGTCCATCGCGCAGTCGCGGATGCCGGTGTTCCACTTGTTCCAGTTGTTCGGATCGCGCCAGATGCTCCAGACGCGTGACGGCGAGGCGGTGGTCGATCGCGATTTGCCGTAGGTCCTCATCGGGCACCTCCTGGTGTCGGCTCCAAGAGACCGACCAACGAAGGGCTTCGCTAGTGCCCGCCGGGCGCCTCCTCGTCGGAGCTCCGCTTCGTCACTATGTCAGAAGTAAGTCAGAGCCGCGTCGCTGGCAGGCCGCGCCGACGAGACGGGAATAGTATCCCCATATGAGCGCTTCTGCGATGCAGACACTCGCGCCCGCCACTACCCCGGCTCGGCGGCCCGACGCGCCGGCCCGCCGGCGCGTCGACTCGGTGGACGTCGTCCGCGGCCTCGTCATGATCCTGATGGCGCTCGACCACGTGCGCGACTTCTTCGGTTCGCGCGCCGACCCGACCAACGTCGCGACCACGACTGCGGCACTCTTCTTCACGCGCTGGATCACGCACGTCTGCGCACCGACCTTTTTTCTCCTGACCGGCACGGGCGCCGCGCTCTCCCTCGGGCGCAAGACCACCGCCGAGTTGTCGCGCTTCCTGGCGACGCGCGGCCTGTGGCTGATCTTCCTGGAGCTCGCGGTCGTCCGGTCCCTCGGATTGCAATTCAACTTCGACTATCGCGTCACGATCCTCGAGGTGATCTGGGCGCTCGGATGGACGATGATCGCGCTGGCCGGTTTCGTCTGGTTGCCGCGCAAGGCGATCGCCGCCATCAGCCTCGCGATGATCTTCGGGCACAACCTGCTCGACGGCGTGCGCTCGGCGAATCCGTTGTGGGTGTTCCTGCACCGCCCAGGATTCCTGATTCGCCCGCCGGGACATGCGGTGTTCGCCGCCTATCCGATCGTCCCGTGGATCGGCGTCACGGCCGTCGGCTTCGTCCTCGGCGGGATCTACGCCTGGGACCCGGCGCGGCGCCGGGCGTTTCTGCTTCGCCTCGCCATAGTCCTTCCGTGCGCGTTCGTCCTGCTGCGGTTCGTCAACGTGTACGGCGATCCGTTCCGCTGGTCGGTGCAGCCGACCGGCACGCACACGTTGATCGCGTTTCTCGACGCGACCAAGTACCCGCCGTCACTCCTCTTCCTGCTGATGACGCTCGGCTTTACGATGCTCGGCCTCTACGCGTTCGACGCCGGCGTTCCCAAGTGGCTGTCACCGGCGCTCACGTTCGGACGCGTGCCCCTCTTCTACTTCATCGTCCACCTCACGCTCATCCATCTGCTCGTCGTGGCGATCGGCTACGCGCGTTACGGCTCGGTCCATTGGTTCTTCAATTCGCCGTCGCTCGACAAGTATCCGTTCGAGATGCCGCCGGGCTGGGGCTACTCGCTGCCGTTCGTCTACGCGATGTGGGCCGCGGTCGTGATTCTGCTCTATCCGCTGTGTGCCTGGTTCGCACGCGTCAAGGCTCGCAATCGATCGGCCTGGCTCAGCTATCTCTAGCGATCTGCGTCTGTCGCGCCCGACGAGCCGTTACGACTAGGGAACTGCTGCAGATTTCGCGGAGGCCGCGGATTTACGCGGAGCAAGTCTTTAAAGCTTTTAACAAAAGCTTTTGTTGTTCTTTTCCGCGAGAGTCCGCTCGGTCCGCGAAATCCGTAGCAGTATCAGAGTCGTACAGCCCGGCCTGGCGCCTGAGTGCGAGTCCGGCGGGACACCGGACTAGGTGAGATGCGGCAAAGGCTCGAGGATCCGAACGACCTCCTGCATGTTGAAATGCCTCGCCCACCCCAGAGCGTCGCCCTCGAAACGGCTGTCGAGGATCGTCGTACTGGCGCCCGCGTCGAGGAGGACTCGTACAGTCTCGACATGACCGCCGCCGGCCGCGAGGTGCAGCGCGGTCACCTGCGAGCCCCACTGCTCCCAGATGCCGTTGACGTCCGCGCCGTGGTCGAGCAGCCAACGGACGGCGCGCGCATCGTTCCGCATCGAGAGCATGTGCAGCGCGCCGGAGCTGGCGCCGTGGGCCGCGACCAGTCCGGGATTCGCTTTCGCGAGACTTGTCCGCCATCTCCCAATCGGCGAGAGAGAGCGCGGCGACGAGGTCCATCATCGTCACGTTGGCGGGCCGGTGTCCGCGCTCCGCGCTGTCGAGCTCCGCCAGCGTCATCGCGCGGATCTTCTGCACGATCGGACGGTCGATCCCCTCGTCATGCGCGTACGCCGACGGCGGGTTTCCTGATCCATCGACGGCGAGCGGGTCGGCGCCGAGCTCGATCAGCAAATCGACCATCGCGGGCTTGTTCATGCGGATGGCGAAGTGCAGCGGCGACTGGTGATTCTCGTTGCGGCTCAGCCGCTGGTTGAGCGCGCCGGGATTCGGCCGCGACGATGCGACGGACCTCGTCGCCGAGCCCCATCGCGATGGCCGAGAAGACGTGGTGCTTCGCGCCGCGGCTGACGAGAAAGTCGGCGACCGCGCGATGCGCGTCGTCATCGCAGCCCTCCCAACAGGTAGCCCATCCGATGACCTCCAGCTCGTGGTCGTCACCGTGGCCGATGACGTCGCCGCCGGCGTCGGCGAGGCGGCGCACGACGGGGAGATCACCCGCCGCCGCGGCCCAGTGCATGGCGTACGTGTTGTCGCCGCGCTCGCGCGCGTTCGGATCGAGTCCCCGATCCAACAGCAGATTCACAGCGCCGAGGGTGTCCTTTGGCGCGGTGGAGTTCTGCTCTCGCGACGCGGCGGCGTGGAGCAGCGTCCACTCGTACGGCTTGTCGCGAATGAAACGCTTGTCGGGGTGCTCGTCGAGCAACGCGCCCAACCGCGCGACGTCCCCTTTGCGTGCCGCGTCGAAGAGCTGGCCGTCGACGCTCAGCGAATCGACGTGCGCCTTGAGCGCGCGCCAGCTCGAGAAGCCGTACTGTTTCGCGATCTCGAATTGCGCTTCGGCGAGCTGTGTGTCGGGCTTGGTCTCGCGCAGCTCGGCGAGTCGGCGCTTGGCTTCCTTGCGAAGCCATTCGAGGTTGGGCGCGTCGGGCAACGCCGACGGCGCGGACCCCCCAGCAGACCCATGGGTCTCATCGGACATCGTACACCTCCATTCCTTTGAAAGGAGCGAGTCCTTTCGTGCCGCCCGGCGTCCGCGTTAGGGGCGAGGAATAGAAGGTCTGTTCTCGAGAGAACGGGGGGTGGGTTGAACCCTTTACGCGGACCGTGGGCCGCCCTCGCGGCCGTGCGGGAACGCTACCCCTGATTGCCGAATCGAACAAGAGACCGTTTCTTCTCGCACGATGTTCCGCTCGCTCATCGTCCGCGCCGGTGCTGTTCATCGTGCTCGTACCGGGCTCCATCGCCGGTTGGCTGCCGTGGTACATCAGCGGCTGGCGACGGCCACGGCTCGACGGCGCGCTCGGGTTCGTCGGCGTCTTTTTCGCGGTGCTCGGTTGGCTCGTGCTCCTTTGGTGCGCGCGGGACTTCGCGGTGCGCGGTCGCGGAACGCCGAATCCCGCCGACCCGCCTCGCGCGCTGGTCGTCGACGGACTCTACCGTTTTGTTCGCAATCCGATGTACGTGGCGATCGTGACGTCGCTCTTGGGACAGGCGGCGATGTTTCGATCGAGCGCCGTGGTCTGGTATGCCGCGATCGTCGCGGCGGCCTTCCATTTGAGAGTCGTCTTGTACGAAGAGCCGAAGCTCACCGAATTGTTCGGCGACTCGTACGCCGACTATCGGCGGCGCGTACCGCGTTGGGTCCCGCGCGTTGCCCTTCCGGGCCAGTCGCGGTAATTCTGAGGCGTTGCCCGACCAGCGGCCCCACCCCGCGACGGGCTCACCCTCGGTGAGGACATCGCGATGCGAAACGCCCTGATCACGCTCGCCCTCTGCGGCGCCGCGGCGCCGGTTGGCGCGCAGTTCACGACCACGTACACCGGCGTCCAGCATGTCAACGACAAGGACTATCCGGCGACGGCGATCTTCGCGATCGAGAACGGGCGCATCGCGATGATCCTGACGGGCGCCAAGCACGTCCGGATGCTCTTCGACGACAAGGCGCAGATACTTCGCCTCGTCGACGAGGACGGCAAGCAGTACGTCGACCTCACGAAAGACTCGCGGGCGGCCATGGACCCGAGCGGCCAGCTCGCGCAGATGCAGAAGCAGCTCGATGCGCTGCCGAAGGAGCAGCGCGCGATGGCCGAGGGGATGATGAAGCAGGCGATGGCCGGCATGGCTCAGTCGCAGGAGCAGCTCGTCTACAACTGGACGACCGACAAGCTCAAGATCTCCGGCTACGACTGCACGCGCGTCGAGGGGATCCGCGGAGAACGAGAAGGTCACCGAGTACTGCGGCTCGACGTCCGACGACTTCAAGTTGAAGGACAGCGAGCGCCAGACGGTGCTCGACATGCAAGGATACCTTCGGAACTTCCTGATCACGGTAAAGAGCGACGATCAGTCGGTACGCGCGTTCGCGTGGGACACGAAGACCGACGGATACCCCGTGCTCTCGCGGTGCTTCGCGAACGGCAAGATGACGCTCGAGCTCACGCTCGCGACGGTCTCGCGGAAAGGCCCGACGCGACGACCAATTCAAGATCGACGGCTTCAAGAAGATGGAAATGCCGAAAGGTCCGGGCGGGAGATAGTGCGAGATGGTCCTAGGTAGACGATCCGCGGGAAAAATTCTCCTTTCGTTGGACGACCTTGAGTGCGTTACTTGCCTGCGTCTTGGCGTTCGCGAGCATCCTCAGCACTGGCGCACAGGACGCTGAGCCAGTCCGTAAGCGTCACGGCGGGAATGGGAGTGGTCTTGATGGCGCTTGCCCCACCGCTCCGGGAGATCTCGGATCTCGCTTCAGAAGTGGACTGTCGTTGATCGGCACGATTATCATCGGCGAGCGGGTTCGGCCTCTTGATACGACTTCTTACTCGGTGATCACACATGGGTGCAGCCGCCGCGGCAATCATCATCAAACGTGAAAAGGACCTCGTCGAGCACTTTCGCCGCGCGCGCGCGACGAATCCGCAGGCGGCGCAGTCCTCCGACGCGCTCGGCGTCGAGGAGAACTTCATTTGGCGACGGCTCGTCTCCAGCGCCGTGATTCGACCGGGCAACGCGGGCACGTACTACCTCGACGAGCCGTCGTGGGAAGCGATGGGACGCAGGAGGCGTCGACTCGCGATCGTCGCCCTGGTCGCCGCCGTGGCTCTCGGTCTCTTGCTCTATCTCGCCGGGATGTCGGTGACTCGGTGAAGCGGTGAGAAGAACCGTCGCGATTGCTGTCCTGGTGCTGTGCGGATACCTCACGATCTACCGCCGCACGCGCCCACCGCACTCGGCGACGACGACACCGGCCGCGTCTTCGTCGCCCGCTCCCGCCACTAGTGCTCCGCAACCGTCGGCGACACCGAACGGGCCGGCGGCCACATCGCCATTCGTCGACGATCCGAGCATCGCGCGGGCGATCGCTGACCGCGCGCACGAGGTCACGGTCGACGCGGCAGGCGTCGTGTCGCGCATCCTGCCCGACGACCGCGATGGCGAGCGGCACCAGCGTTTCATCGTGCGGCTCCCCTCCGGTATCACGGTGCTCATCGCGCACAACATCGACATCGCCCCGCGGATCGAGGGCTTGAAGACGGGCGCTCCGATCGCATTCGAAGGCGAGTACGTCTGGAATGCGCAAGGCGGCGTTGTACACTGGACGCATCACGACCCGTCGGCCCGGCATAAGTCCGGGTTCGTGAAGTACAACGGTCGCCTCTACCAGTAGGCGGCGTGCGCGTCGCGGCGCTGTACGACATCCACGGCAACGCGCCCGCGCTCGACGCAGTGCTCGACGACGTCCGCCGGGCGCGCGTCGACCGGATCGTCGTTGGCGGTGACGTGCTTCCGGGGCCGCTGCCTCGCGAAGCGCTCGACGCGCTCGCTCGCGTCAGTGTTCCAATCGACTACATCATGGGCAACGGCGACCGCGAGGTGCTCGCGCACCTTCGCGGCACGGGAAGCTTGCTGCCCGACTCCTTTCGCCATCTCATCGCCTGGACCGCGAAACAGCTTCGCCCAGCCGACGTCGAGCGCATCTCGTCGTGGCCGGCCACGCTGCGACTCACGATCGACGGGCTCGGCGACGTCCTCTTCTGCCACGCGACACCGCGCAACGACGTCGAGATCTTCACCCGTCTCACCTCCGACGAAATCGTGATCCCGATGCTCGCCGACGCGGGCGCGCCGATCGTCGTCTGCGGCCACACGCACATGCAGTTCGACCGCCGCTTCGGTTCGACGCGCGTGCTGAACGCCGGGAGCGTCGGCATGCCGTTCGGCGAGCCCGGCGCCTACTGGCTGCTCCTCGGCGCCCGAGATCGAACTGCGACGCACGATCTACGACTTCGACGCCGCCGCTCGAACGATCGAGGCGTCGGATTATCCGCAGGCGAGAGAGTTCGCCGCGATGAACGTGCTGTCGCCGACGCCTGAAGCCGAGATGTTGGAGCGCATGACCGCCGTCGCTTCCGCCGCCGCGCCGCGATCCTGATACCTTTGGGTCCGATGACGCCGCCGCTTCTACAACACCTGTTCGACAACAACCGCGCCTGGTCCGCGGAGGTGACGCGCCGCGACCCGGATTTCTTTCAGCGCCTCTCGAAGCAGCAGGCGCCCGAGTACCTATGGATCGGGTGCTCCGACAGCCGCGTTCCCGCGAACGAGATCGTCGGGCTCGCGCCGGGTGAGCTGTTCGTCCATCGGAACGTGGCGAACGTCGTCGTCCACGCCGATTTGAACTGTCTGTCCGTGATCCAATTCGCCGTGGACGTGCTCCACGTGAAGCACATCATCGTGTGCGGCCACCACGGCTGCGGGGGCGTCCACGCCGCGGTGCGCAACGACCGCGTCGGCCTCGCCGACAACTGGCTGCGCCACGTGCAGGACGTTCGCATGAAGCACCAGGCCGAGCTCGACGCGATCGCCGACGAGAAGGCGCGCGAGGACAGATTGTGCGAGCTGAACGTCGTCGAGCAGGTCAACAACGTCTGCCAAACGACGGTGGTCCGCGACGCATGGGCGCGCGGTCAGTCGCTGGCCGTGCACGGATGGGTGTACGACTTGCGCGACGGGCTGCTGCAGGATCTGGGGATCAGCGTCGACAGCTGACTCGGTTCCGACGACGCGCTGCCCGTCACGCGCCCGAGCACCCCCGCGCGCCGCCGCTTCCGAGGCTAGCCGGGTCGTCCCACTCTCGCTTGCCGACTCCTGTCCCCAGAACAATCTTCCCATTACTTGGTACGGGGAGATGCAGCAACCTTGGCAACGCGACCGCTCGACCTGCTTCAAGGCACGCTCGACGTGCTCGTCCTCCGCACGCTCACGTGGGGATCGATGCACGGGTACGCCGTCTCGCGCTCGATTCGCCAGCGCACGGACGGCGTGATCGACATCGAGGACGCGCCGCTGTACAAGGCGCTACACCGCCTCGAGCACGCGGGCTTCATCGCCGCCGAGTGGGGCCTCTCCGAGAACAACCGTAAAGCGCGCTACTACGAGTTGACCGCCGCGGGGCGGCGCCACTTGCGCGCCGAGGAGACCGTGTGGCGACAGTACGCGGCCGCCGTGTCGAAGGTGCTGGAGCCGACGTGAGTCCGCGTCGCCGGTTTTTCCGTCTTCCCTGGCGCACGAAGCGGCAGATTCGCGCCGACCTCGAGACGGAGCTCGCGTTTCATCTCGACATGCGGGTCGACGCGCTCGTCGCGCTCGGCCTTTCGCCCGACGCCGCCCGCGCGCAAGCGATGCGCGAGTTCGGCGACATCGACGACGCACGGCGCTACATCGGCGCCGTGGACAGCGACACCGAAGCCGCCCAGCGGCGGAGCGAGTACATGCGCGATCTCTGGCAGGACATCATCTACGCTGCGCGAAAGCTGCGCGCCGCGCCGGCCTTCACCGCCGCCGCGATCGTCACGCTGGCCCTCGGCATCGGCGCGAACACGGCGATCTTCTCCGTCGTCGACCACGTCCTGCTTCAGGCGCCTCCGTTCCCGCAGGCGAACCGGCTGGTTCGCGTTCGATTCACGCAGCAGGGACACGGCGACGTGGCCACGCCGATGGACATCGTCGACTATCCGACGCAGGCCAAGGATTTCGTCGGCTTCTCGATCGTCGACAGCTGGACCGCGAACGTCGTGCTCGAGAACGGCGACGCCGAGCGTGTGCAAGGCGTACAGGTGGGCGCGAATCTATTCGACCTCCTACGCATCAAGCCGCTGCACGGACGCTTCTTCCGCGCGGGCGAGGACAAAGCGGGCGCGACGAACGTCGTGGTGCTGAGCGAGCAGCTCTGGCGGCGCGACTTCGGCGGCGACGAGCGGGTCATCGGCAAGACCGTGCGGATCAATGCGCGGCCGTTCACGGTCATCGGCATCGTTCCAGCGGAGCAGCGCTATCCGTTCACGGCCGAGGCCTGGACGCCGCGTGTGTTCAGCGCGCAGGAGCTGAGCGACGATTCGCGCGGGGCGCGCTGGATGAGCGTCGTCGGTCGCGTGAAGGACGACGTCTCGATTGACGCCGCGAACAGCGAGGTCCGGCTGATCTCGCAGTCCATGGAACATCGCTTTCCGGAGCTGTATCGCGAGCGGCGCGCACAGATCCTGAACGTGCAGGAGTACACCGTCGGCGATCTGAAAAAGCCCCTCTACGTCATTCTCGCCGCGGTGGTGCTCGTGCTGCTGATCGCCTGCGCCAACGTCGCCAACCTGCTGCTCGTGCGCGCGTCGGCGCGCGAGACCGAGATGGCGATCCGCAGCGCGCTCGGTGCCGGCCGCGGGCGACTCGTCCGCCAACTGATGACGGAGAGCGTGATGCTCTCGGCCGTCGGCGCGGCGATCGGCATCGGGTTGGCGAAGCTCGGAATGACCGTCTTGCTCAGCCCACGTGCCGGCCGGACTGGTGTTGGTGCAGAAGGCGTCGATCGACGGTCGCACGCTCGCCGCGACGACGCTCGTCGCGCTCGTCGGCCGGCTTGGTCTTCGGCTCGTTGCCCGCGATGCAGGTCGCGGGACGGGGAGTCGCGGACGCATTGCGCAGCGGGGGACGCGGCTCGCAGGGCAAGGCGATCACGAGCCGCGCCAAGCGCGCCATCGTCGTCGCCGAGCTGGCGCTCGCCGTGACGCTGCTCAGCGGCGCCGGACTCCTGCTGCGCAGCTTCAACCGCCTGCTGTCGGTCGATCCGGGGTTCCGCACCGAGAGCGTGCTGTCGATGAAGATGACCTTGCCGCAATCCAAGTACGATTCGACCGGCGATCGCATCTTCGTCCGACAACTTCTCGAGCGCGCGGCGGCAGTGCCGGGCGCGGGCAGCGTCGCGATGACGAACTTCGTTCCGCTCGACGGCGGAGGGTATCGGCTTCACCTTCAACGTGCGAGGACGCACCTACGCACGCGCGAGCGACGAGCCGGACACCGAAGTTCGACAGGTGACGCCGGCGTTCTTCAACACGATGGGCATTCCGGTCGTGCGGGGGCGCGGCATCCAGGACGGCGACGCGCCCGGCGAACCGACCGTGTACCTGGTCAACCAAGCATTCGTCCGGCGCTTCTTCCCGAACGAGAACCCGCTCGGCCAGTTCATAAGACTCGGCTGGGGCGGCGACCCCAACGAACCGTACTGCGAGGTCGTCGGCGTAGTGGGCGACGTCCACGGCGAGGGGCTCGAGGACGCACCGCTGCCGACCGTGTACGCATCGCTCGCGCAGCATCCGTTCTCGTCGCTCGCGCTGCTCGTTCGCACGAGCGCGTCGCCGGCGTCGCTCGCCACGCCGCTTCGCTCGATCGTGCGCGATCTCGACCGCGAAGTGCCGGTGTTCTCGGTACAGACGATGGCCGAGCGCGTGGCGTCGTCGGTCGGGCGCCAGCGCTTCTACACGACGCTCGTCGCACTGTTCGCGGCGGTCGCGCTGGTGCTCGCCGCGGTCGGACTCTACGGCGTGATCGCGTACGCCGTCAGCCAGCGCACGCACGAGCTGGGCATTCGGGTCGCGCTCGGGGCGACGACTCAGCGCATCTCGACCATGGTGATCCGCGAAGGGCTCGCGCTCACGGCGCTCGGCGCGGGGCTCGGCATCGTCGCGGCGCTCGCCGCGGGAAGCGTCGTCGCGTCGCTCTTGTTCGGCGTGACACCGCGTGACCCGATCACACTCGCCGGAGTCGTAGTGGTGCTGGCGGCGGTCGCGATGCTCGCGAGCTGGCTGCCGGCTCGCCGTGCCGCGCGCGTCGACCCGTTGGTGGCGATGCGCGGAGAATAGCCGGTGACACTTCGCTGGCATTTGGCGGAGACAATGATTACAAAAGTCTTACTGCTGTCCGTCGTGGCGGCCGCGGTGGCGAACGCCCAGGCGCCGGCGGCGATGTTCCGGGGCGACGCGGCGCACTCGGGCCGGTACGCCGGCGGCGGCGAGCGGATCGTCGGCTTGCAGTGGCGCGTGCCGACCGACGGCGACGTCGTCGCCACGCCCGTCGTCGCCAACGGCGTCGTGTACGTCGGCAGCGGCAGCGGCATGATGTACGCGCTGGACGAACGCAGCGGCGACGCGCGCTGGACCGTGAATCTCGGCAGCCCGATTTCGTCGTCGGCCGCCGTGGCGAACGCGCTCGTCTACGTCGGCACGCGCGACGGACGACTCCACGCCCTCGACGCCGCGAGCGGCCGCCAGAAGTGGTGGGTGCCGACCGGCGCGACGATTCCCTTCCCGTGGGGCCACGAGAGCGGCGACATGTGGACGTCGTCGCCGACGGTCGCCAACGGCCTCGTACTGTTCGGCGGCGGCGACGGCCTGCTCTACGGCGTCAGCGCGCGGGCGGGATCGGTCCTCTGGCGCGCCCATACCGGCGGACGAATTCGCACTGCACCAGCAGTCGTCGACAAGCGCGCGTACGTCGGCTCGTTTGATGGATGCGTGTACGCGTTCGACATGTCGACCGGCAAACAGATTTGGCGCTACGACACCGAAGGCGCGAAGCTGAAATCCGGCGACTATGGCTTCGACCGTCGCAGCATTCAGTCGTCGCCGAGTGTGAGCGGCGGCGTCGTGTACGTGGGCGCGCGCGACGGATTCCTCTACGCCATCGACGCGATGACCGGCACGCTTGCGCTGGCGCGTGGATCACCACATCTCGTGGATCAACTCTTCTCCCGCGGTGGATCAGGGCGTCGTGTTCGCCGGCAGCTCCGACGCGCATTTCCTCCAGGCCGTCGACGCGACGAGCGGCAAGGAGCTGTGGAAAGCCCAGTCGGAAGGCATCGTCTGGTCGTCGCCGGCGGTCGCGGGCCGATTCGTGTATTGGGGCGACGGCCCGGGACGCGTTCACGTGACCGACCGCGCGACCGGCGCCGAGGTCTCGAACTTCCGAACGGGGTCGCAGATCTTCAGCTCGCCGGTGATCGACGGCGACCTGCTCTTCGTCGGCAGCGGCGACGGCGGGAGTCTACGCGCTTCGCCTCGGCGCTGGCGGCCGATGCGCCCAAGCGGGCCGTCTTCTTCGACAGCACGTATCTCCGCGCGTCGCAGATCGGCAACTCGGCGGACGTCGCGAGGTATCTGCGCAACGGCGGATACGAGACGCTCGACGCGAAGTCGGTCGCGAAGTTCCTCGAGGATCGCGTCGCCGACCGCGCGCCGAGCGTCGTCGTCTTCGCGATCGACCTCCCGCCCGCGGACGTCGTGAAGCCGCCGCTCGCCACGTCGCTGCTGCGGCGATATCTCGATGCCGGCGGGAAGATCGTGTGGCTCGGCCTTCCGCCGAACATTTGGCCCGTCGAGCCGCTCGAGGGCCAGCGCAAGAGTCTCAGCGAAGTGCAATGGGCCGCGCCCGAAGAGCTGCTCGGCGTGCCGCACGGCGACGCGCTATTCGACCAGCGCGGCGCGCGCGCAACGCCGGTCGGCCAGCACTGGGGGCTCACGTCGCGTTTTCGCGTGACCTGGTCCGTCGCGCCGGCGGGCGTGACGAACGTGCTCGCGCTCGACGATTGGGGACTCGCCGGCGCGTGGTCGAAGGAATACGGGGGCGCGCGCGGCACCGGCTTCGTCCGCGTGCCGCCGGAGAATGTGCTCAGCGTGTACCTGGCGGCGGAGTATCGCCCGCGCTGATTGCGCGGCGCGCCCCGGAGACCCTAATTAGAGCGAACGGGTCACCGGGAGGACCGATGAAGATTCTTCAGGTCGTGCCGCGGTCTGACAGCGAGGAAAGTCTCAAGTCGCTCCTCAAGGCAAAGCTCCGCGCGCTGCGCGCGCGCCCGACCGCGTTCCGTCGCAAGGCCGAGGGAAAGCTCGCCCACGTGAAGTACCCCGGTTGGATTCGCTGGGACGAGACGATGGGCGGCATTCTCGTCGCCGAGATCCACACGAAGGACGAAACGTCGGAGTGGCTCCTTCTGCGCGCGTTCGTCGGCTATCTCGAGCGGCATTTGCGCGACAACATCGAGAACATCACAATCACGTACAGATAGGTCTCTGGTCACCGGTCTCCGGTCACAGGAAAACGGCGACGCTTCCCCATCCGACATCCATGACAAAACGAACATTCTTCTTCACTTCGATCGTCGGGGCCGCGTTCGCGGCCGGATTGACCGTCGACCACCTCGCTTTCGCCGCGCAGCAGCAGCCGTCGATCAAGCGCACCATTCTCCAGCGACAAGACGATCCCGGCTCGCCGAAGTACGAGGCGATCATGGGGATTTCCGAGATTCCGCCGGGTGGTACGTCGGGCAAGCATCGTCACCCGGGGATCGAGCTCTCCTACGTCCTCGAGGGATCGGTGGAGCTCACGCACGAAGGGAAGCCGCCAGTGACCGTGAAGGCCGGCGAAGCGACGATGAATACGCTCGGCGGCATTCACACCGCGACGAATCGCGGCACGACGTTCCGGTGAAGATTCTCACCGTCTACGTCGTCGAGAAAGGCAAGCCGCTCGCCGAAGTGGTGCCGTAACGCGCGACGGTCAGGCGAGCGACGCGTCTTCCTTGATTTGGGCGGCGTGTCGCGCGGCGTGCGCGCCGGCGAACGCGATCCATCCGTAGCCCGTGAGCGGACCGAGCGCGGGGTGCGGCGCGGACGACTTCGTTCAGCGCGAGTCCGTCGGCCGCGCGAATCACGTCCTTCAACTCGCGACGCGCCGCCTCGAAGTCGCTCCAGACGCGCGATGCGTCGGTGTCGCGCGGCTCGCCGAGCTCCGACGTCTTGAAACGAGTCGACCGGATCTCGACGCGATCCGTATCCACGATCGTGAAAACCGACGACGCGTCGCTCTCGGGCGGCAACGCGCGCGCCTGATCGGCGAGCGATTGCAGCCGCTTGGTCAAACGTTGCTCGACGATCGCCACATGGTGCACGACTTCCGCGGGTGACCAGCGGTCGGGCGCCGGACGCGCCGTGCGCTGCTCGGCCGGAATCGCCCTGTAGGCGGCTTCCAGCGTCACGGCTTGGCGATCGATGTAGTCGATTAGCTCGGAGATGCGTGGGTGCATCTTCGAAAGAAAGCGGCAGGCGCAAGCGGTGTCCGCCATGGGTCGCGCGCGCCTGGCGCAAGCGGTCCGGCGCCGCTATTGTCGCCGCACTTGTTTGCGCTTTGTCAACCAGGTATCGACGCCGAGCTGATACGTGCCCGCTTCGACTCAGCAGAAACCGCCTGACGTTCGCGAGTTCTCGCCGCGCTCGATCATCGTCGGATTGATCGTCGCGCTCGTCATCGGCGCGTCGTATCCGTACGTCGTGCTCAAGTTCGGCTTCGGGCCGAACATCTCGGTCGTGTCGGCGTTCTTCGGCTTCCTCGCGCTCGGGTTGTTCACGCGCAACTACAACCGCTGGGAAAACAACGTCGTCCAGACGGCCGGGACGACGGCGGGGCAGATCGCATTTCTGTGCTGGCTCCTCGCCGCGTTCGACATCATGCGCGCCGACCCGACGAGCGGGTTCGACGTGCGTCTGACGCGCATGCAGACGTTCATCTGGCTGTCGGCGTCGGGACTGCTCGGCGTGTTCCTCGCCGTTCCGCTTCGCAAGCACTTCATCGAAGACGAGAACCTTCCGTTCCCGGACGGCGTCGCCGCCGGCGAAACGCTCATCATGCTCGACTCGCACGGCCCGCAGGCGCGCAAGTCGGCGTTCGCCATGGTGGGCGCGCTGGTCGTGTCGGGGTTCACGTTTCTCGCGACGCAGCTTCAGTGGATCGTCGACACGATCCCCGTGACGGTCAACGCGTTCTCGGCGCGCGTCGGCATCGGCTTCGGCATCTCGTTCCTGAACATCGGCTCGGGCATCATCATCGGGCTCAGAATCAGCACGAGCATGTTCATCGGCGGCGTGATCGGCTGGATTCTCGCGCCGCCGTGGCTCTTGTCGCACGGACTCATCGCGGCCGACGCGAAGCGCGTGGACATCTTGCTCACCGTGATGTGGTTCGCGGTCGGAATGCTGATCGCCGGCGGCATCACGGGACTCGCGCTTCGCTGGCGCGTCCTCGTCAAATCGTTCAAGGGGCTCACCGCGGGGGGAATGAGCGGCGACCTCCCGTTGCGGTGGGTGTGGATCGGCGTGGGCGCCTCCACCGTGTTCTTGATCATCGTGCAGAGCGCGTTCTTCCATACGCCGGTGTGGCAATCCGTCGTCGCCATCGCGCTCTCGGTGCCGCTCGGTCTCGTCGCGCTCCGCGTGCTCGGCGAGACGAACTGGGGGCCGATCAGCACGATGGTGAATCTCGTGCAGGCGATCTTCGGCGGGCTCGCGCCGGGCGACCTGCGCGCGAGCATGGTGTCGAGCGGCATCACGGGCGCGGTCGCGGCCGAGTCCGAGGGGTTGATGCAGGACTTCCGCGCGGGGCAGATGATCGGCTCGACGCCGCGCATTCTGACCTACATGCAGCTGCTCGCGGTGCCGTTCGGGGCGCTCGCGCTGGCGTTCATGTATCCGTTGTTGCGCGACACGTACGGGATCATCGGCGAGCACGCGCAGCTCTTGAGCCCCACGTCGCAGCGGTGGGTGGGGTTCGCGAAGATCGTGACGCACGATTTCTCGGGAGCAACACTCACGGCCGCCGCGGCGATGCGGTTGACGTGGATGAAGGAGTCGTTCGGCGCGGGCGTGCTCGTCGGCATCGTTTTGACGGTGCTCGAGCAGCGCAAGGACTGGCACTGGTTCCTGCCGTCGCCGACGGGGATGGGCATCGCGATGCTGATTCCGTTCAGCGCGGTGACGATGATCTTCGTCGGCGCGGTCGCGGATCGAATTTGGAAGATGCTCAACCCCGACAGCCACGAGCGCTACTCCATCCCGATCGCGTCGGGGTTGATCGCGGGAGAGGCGCTCGTCGCGGTAGTCATTCCGCTGCTCGTCACGCTGCACCTCATGAAGTTGCCGTCGTAGATGATCGTCCATCTCATCGACGGCACGTACGAGCTGTTCCGCCACTTTTACGGGTTGCGGAGATTCGCGGAGAGGGAAAGATCCGAAGTACGGCGCGGCGGTCGGCGTGTTGAACACCGTGCTGCAGATGATCGAGGGCGGCGCGACGCACGTCGGCGTCGCGACGGATCGCGTGATCGAGTCGTTCCGCAACGATCTCTGGCCGGGGTACAAGACGGGTGCGGGGATCGACCGCGCGCTCTGGGCGCAGTTTCGCCCGCTGGAGGACGCGCTCGAGGCGATGGGTGTCGTGACGTGGCCGATGGTCGAGCTCGAAGCCGACGACGCCCTCGCGTCGGCGGCGCACATCGCCGCGCAGGACTCGACCGTCGAGAAGGTGTCGATCTGGACGCCCGACAAGGATCTCGCGCAGTGCGTGCGCGGCGACCGCGTCGTACAAGTCGACCGGAAGTCGCAGAAGATTCGCAACGAGGCGGGAGTGCGCGAAAAGTTCGGCGTCGAGCCGCGTTTCATCCCCGACTATCTCGCGCTCGTCGGCGACAGTGCGGACGGCTATCCGGGGTTACCAGGGATTGGCGCGGTGACGGCGGCGCGATTGATCAACCGCCACGGCGCGCTCGAGGACTTTCCCACCGATGTGCTCGCCGGCGAAAAGCGCGAGCTGGCGCTCCTGTTCAAGACGCTCGCGACGCTGCGCACCGATGCTCCGCTGTTCGAAAATGTTACGGTGCTCGAATGGCGGGGACCGACGCGCTCGTTCGCAGAGGTCGCCAAGCGATTGGAAGACACCCGGCTGCCGGTGCGCGCAGGGGCCGCGGCGGAGCGATAGGCCGGCCGGCGATCACTCCGACATCACCTATCGCGACACAGCATTGCGGGTGACGGCGACCGCCTCCATCGATTCGACGTGTAGGGCGCTGGTCGGCAAGGAGTTACGCGCGGTGAGCGTTTCGTGATTTGCGCGGCATCGCGCGGCGTACCGTGTCGCTTGCGCGTCGCTCGGCGCGCCGGACCAAACGTCCGAACTCCAATGCCTTCATGGGAGGACTGATGCGTACCACGACCCTGCTCGCCCTCGGCGCCGCCATTGTCGTCGCCGCTTGCTCCGACGACCAATCCTCGTCCCCGACGTCTCCACGAACTGCGAAAGGTCGGCGGCGTTCCGCGAGTGCCGTGTCAGCCTCGTCAGGGCCAGTCCGCAAACGGAAAGCCCGTCGACCAAGTGGGCTTCACCAAGATCACCAAGGTTGTTAGGTACCCCCGAACTCGAAATGTCCCGATGTAAACCATAGTGGTACTTCAACGGCGACCTGCCCCGTCGGCACCACGCTCGTCGGCGGTGGCCACATCTTCACCCACTTCTCCGCCGGGGCCTCGCCGCCGTGGATCTCGACATCGGCCGACGATTACAAGAACGGCTGGCTCATCTACGTCGACAATAATGAGATAAATGCAGGGCAGATCGCAATTGAGGCGGTCGCGTACTGCGCGAGCTGAGCGCTCCGCGGGATGGCGCTTCTATTTGACGACGATCGTCACGGTTGCGGGCGGGCTCGTTGCGCCGCCGCCCGCAACCGTGTACGTGAATGAGTCCGTTCCGGCGAAGGAGACACCCGGCGTGTAGGTGAAGCTTCCGTCCGCATTCGTCGAGAGCTTGCCGTGCGCGGGCTTCGTGACGATCGCGGCGGTCAATGCCGGCGCGTTCGCCCCGCCCCGGCCTCCGATTTCGAGGAGGCCGGGCGCTCGCACGGTGAGCGGCTTGCCTTTCCCAAGCGCATAGATGTGCGGCAACGCGATGGGTCCGCTCGTCCCCGCCCCCCGCCCGCCTCCGCGTCCCGCGGGCACGGCCGGCATCTCGCCCGGCGCGAACCGCGGCAGCATCTCGTCGCGATTGGCGAGCCCCCACATCACCGACGCGGTCACGACGGCGTTGTGCATCACGTCCTCCGGCACGATGCGCTCGTACGTGTCGAGGTTCGTGTGCCAGGTCGTGCTGTTGTACTCGATCGGGTCCTGCTGCGTGCCGATGCCCGGGCAGTCCGGCCACGGCGAACGCGCCGTTGTCGCTGCCGCCTTCGACGCGCGCCGTCGACGCCGTCGCGCCGTAGACGCCCCAGTCGTCGAACGGCTTGAGGTACTGCGCGAGGATCGCCGCGGCCTGCGGCGGACCGAAGATCGACGCGCCGCGCACGCGTCCCGTGCCGTCGTCGATGTTCCAGTACGCGTCGATCTTTCCGAAATCCTTCGCCCGGCGACTCGGCGCTTCCAAAATGATCTTTCACGTATGCGAATGATCCGAGCAAGCCTTCCTCTTCGCCGCTCCAGAGGGCGACGCGGATCGTGCGGCGCGGCTTGGCGCCGACCGCTTCGAGGATGCGCGCCGCCTCCATCATGATCGCGCAGCCGATGGCGTTGTCCGTCGCGCCGGTCGCGCTCGTCCACGAATCGAGGTGGCCGCCCATCATCACGACTTCGTCCGCCTTGTCCGTTCCCGGGATCTCGGCGACCGTCACGTACGACGTCTTCCCCTGCGGGAAGTATTGGTTCGAGATGTTGAACTCGACCGTCACCGGCGTGCCGTCGGCGATGATGCGGAAGATGCGGCCGTAGTCGTCGGTGCGAAGGATCACGGCCGGCGGCTGCGGCGTGGTATCATCGTAGATCTGGCCCGCGCCATTCTGCGCGACGATGACGCCCGGAATGCGTCCGCCCCCCTGCGGTGTGAGTCGCAGCGCCGGCGGGTTGTCGCGCAGAAACTGCGTGATGCGCTGACTCACCTGTTGGGCCGAGAGGTGGCCTTCGGGCGGAGGCGTCTGCGCGCCGCGGCCACCGCGACCGCCGCCGCCCCCGCGCCCGCCGCGGCCCTGCTGCGTCGGATCCTGCGGCGCGTATCGCTCGCGTGCCTGCTCGTCCGGCGTGCGCTTCGGACGTTCGCTGAAGTTCACCGGGCACGACCGGCGGCGGTCCGACCATCACGATGCCGCCTTTCACCCTGTGGGCGAACGGCGCGAGGTAGTCGGCGAGCTCTTGTTCGGTCGGCGTTTCCGGCGGCACGAGGCTCACGACTTCGCCCTTCACCGTTCCCCTGGTCGACGGCGACCACGGCACCGCCTCGAACTTGATGTTCGCGTGCACCGGCGACGTGATGAACCCCTCGGCGCGGCCCGGCAGCCAGCCCACGCCGCGCCAGGTGAACGGCTCGAGATGCGCGTTCTGCATCCCCCAGCTGGTCATCGTCTTGACCGCCCAATTCGCCGCGGCGACATGGTTCGGCGACCCGATCGGGCGCGGACCATAGACGTCCGTGAGGAAATGCTCGATCCACATGATCTTCGAGCGATCCACGCCCTCGGCCCGGATCTTCGCGTTCATCGCGGAGTCGATGTGCTCCGCCTGCTGCGCGGCGGCCGGAGCGGAGAACACTGCGAGGAGAAGAAACGCCAGACGCGGCGATCGAATCGACATTGGTGTCCCTGGAGCAGGCTGGGGGGCGGACGGCTGTAAGAAACTACGCCCCTGTCGACCAGCACGTTGCGCCTCGTCGGTCAGGCTCGCCGTTTCAATTCAGAAGTCTGCAGTCTCCGTTTGTTTCTGTTCCATCCGTTTGTGTCCGTGTCCCAATTGTTGATGCCGGTCTTGGCGGAAGAGTCTTTGGCGCCACTCAAGCATCAACGGGAGGTACGCGGAAACAAACGGATTTGACGGACACAAACGGATCGAGTGATTGTTGATGCTCATGGCGACTCCACAAGCAGTGAACGCGCCCGTGTTTCTCACGGCCGAGTGGCTGAACCTCGTGCTGCTCAACTACACGGTGCCCGCGAGCCTCCTCGAGCCACTCGTGCCAAAGGGCACGGAGTTGCATCTCCTGCGCGGCGACGCGTACGTGAGCGTCGTCGGCTTCATGTTCGCCAACACGCGCGTCCGCGGCATCGCGATTCCGTTTCACCGGACCTTCGAAGAAGTGAACCTTCGGTTCTACGTGAAGCGAAGCGTCGATGGCAAGGACCGGCACGCGGTGACGTTCATCCGCGAGCTGGTGCCACGCGTCGCGATCGCGATGGCGGCGCGTCTCGTTTACAACGAGCCGTACCTGCGCGTCGCCATGTCGCACCGGCTCGAGTTGAATTCATCGGATCGAAGGCGCGCCCAGTATCAGTGGACGCTGAATGGCATCCCGGGCGCCGTGATCGGCGACGGCCTGGGGCGCACCGAAACTCCGCCGGCCGACTCGGACGAGGCGTTCATGACCCAGCGACATTGGGGTTACACGAGGCAACGGGACGGATCCACCGTGGAATACCACGTGGCGCATCCGGTCTGGCGCGTCGGTCGAATGGAACGAGGCACCGTCCACGGCAACACGGAGCGCGCGTTTGGCCGAAAGTTCGCGCCGATTTTGGCCGGTTCGCCAAGTTCCGCAATTTTCGCCGACGGGTCGGCGGTGACGGTGCACGACCCGGTTCGGCTGTCGTAGATCACTCGGCTCTTGCAAGGAGGAACGGTGGCATCAGCGGAAACATGGCGACGCATCGTCGCATCGGCGCTCGACTGGGAGCAAGCGCACGCGTCGCTCGACCACGCGATCGACGGACTCGCCCCCGAGCTTCGCGGCAAGCGTCCGGCGAACTTCCCGCACTCGGCGTGGGAGCTGCTCGACCACATCCGCGCCACGCAGCACGACTTGCTGGAGTTCTGCACGAACGAGAACTACCACGAGCCGAAGTGGCCGGACGACTACTGGCCCGCCTCGCCCGCGCCGAAGGACGACACGGTGTGGAACGACTGCGTGGCCGCCATTCATCGCGAGACGAAGGCGCTCGCCGATTTCACGATCAACGACCCGCGCGACCTCACGACAAAGATTCCGCACGGCACGGGACAAACGTTCCTACGCACGGTACTCGTCGCCGTGGACCACACGTCGTATCACGTCGGACAGATCATCGCCGTTCGACGACTGTTGGACGCATGGCCCCACTGAACTATTCGGCATTCACTCGCCGAGCCGCCCGAGGTCCTCCGCGCTCCGGCCCACGCGCGGGGGCGCAACGCGCACGGACACTCACACGCAGTCTGTCGTTCGCCGATTCGAGTGAGCGAGCGGGTGGGGCTGTCCCACCCCGAGCCCCCACGCCATGGTACTAACGCTGTTACGGCGAACGGCTCGGCAGTGGACATGTCGCGATCACGAGCGGAGATGCGCCGCCTTCGCTCGTGAAGATGAAACGGCCGCGATCGTCGGCCCAGCTGATCCCTTCGCCCTGTGCCTCGCCGAGCGAGACGATGTTGCAGATCGCGGGCGCGATGGAGTGGTCGACGCGGCCGGTGAGGGAATCGGTCGCGTAGACGAAGACCTGTCCGTACGTGCGCACGGCCAGATGTCGGCCATTGGGCGATAGCGACGCGTCGGTGACGACGCGCAGCGGCGCCGAGCCGGGGACGATCGAGAGGCTGTCGATGAGCTCCGCGATCGCCCGAGTCGCGCGCCACGCGCTCGCGGGCAGGCGATACACAAGCGCCGGGCGAAGGCGGCCGTCGCGGGCACGCAAGGGCGACTTCGCGATGAAGATCATGTCGCCGTTCGGCGCGACGTACATCGCCTCGACGTTGTGAGGACCGTCGGCGTAGGCGTACGTGAGCTTCTCGGCGGCGAACGCTCCATTGAAACCCGCCGACTGCGCCGCAGACGGCTCCGCGGCGCGGTAGATCGCACGCGTCGGATAGACCGATTCGTTGTCGCCGGTGTCGCCGATGTAGAGGCACGTCGTCGCGCGCTGGGCTTGGTCGCACGGGCCGAGCGACGCGGATTCCCAATCGATGTTCGTGGCGTTGGTCACGCGCCAGAGGCCGCGATCGTGTCCCGTCGTGTCGAGTGCGAAAACGAGCGGCTCGTTGTCCGAGTCGTTCATCGAGTAGAATACGCCGGACTGGCTTCGGCTCATCACGGCGACTGAGTTCTCGAGCAGCTCCGGGCGCGCGTGCAGCGGCACCGTCGAGATCGCGGCGGGCCGGACGCCCATGGAGTCCGTGTCCACGTAGGCACTGCGCCCGGTGTCGCCGTTCGCCGAGCGGTCGCACGCCGCTAGCGCAACGGTCAGAATGAGGGCGCCGACTCGCGTACGGCGGACAACCGGCTTCGATAAATTGCGCGTCATGCGCCTCTTCACTGTGCGTCTCGCCCTGCTCTGCTCTACCACGCTCGTCGCCTCGCCGTTGGCCGGCGGCTCGGCGAACGGACAATCGTCGCTCTCGGCGACGGAACGCGCGATCACCCGGGCCGTCGACTCGCACCGCGGCGAGTCGCTCGCTCTTCTCGAGCGACTCGTGAACATAAACAGCGGCACGATGAACTTCGCCGGCGTGCGGCAGGTCGGCGACCTGCTGCGGGCGCAGTTCGACGCGCTCGGATTCAAGACGCGGTGGGTCGAGGGAGCCGCGTTCAATCGCGCGGGGCACCTGGTGGCCGAGCATCCGGGGCCCGGGCCCAAGATCCTTCTCATCGGACACCTCGACACCGTTTTCGAGCCCTCGAGTCCGTTTCAGAAGTTCGAGCGAGTGAACGACTCGACCGCGCACGGGCCGGGCGTGATCGACATGAAGGGCGGCGACGTGATTCTTCTCTACGCGCTCCGCGCCCTCGCCGACGCCGGTCAACTCGACAAGATGAACGTGACCGTCGTATTCGACGGCGACGAAGAGGAATCGGGGCGGCCGGTCGACGCGGCGCGGCGCACGCTCGTGGATGCGGCGACAGGCGCGCGCTACGCGCTCGGCTTCGAGGACGGCGCGGGGGACCCGAAGACGGCCGTCATCTCTCGCCGCAGTGCCGGCTCGTGGAACCTCCGAACCACCGGTAACCCCGCGCACTCGTCGCAGATCTTCAAGCCGGAGGTCGGCGCCGGCGCCGTGTACGAAGCGTCGAGAATTCTCTCTGAGTTCTATGCACGACTGTCGAAGGAGGCCTACCTCACGTTCAACCCGGGACTCGCCGCCGGCGGCACGCTCGTGAAGGTGGATACCACCGGCACCGAGGGCAGCGTCGCAGGCAAGCGCAATGTCGTCGCGGAGCACATGGAGGTGACCGGCGACCTTCGCACGCTCTCACCGGAACAACAGGCGAAGGCCGAACGCACGATGCGCGAGATCGTCGCCAAGCATCTGCCGAAGACGTCGGCGACGATCGAATTCGACGACGGCTATCCGCCGATGGCGCCGACCGCGGGCAACCGACGCCTGCTCGCGCTCTACGACCAGGCGAGCCGCGACCTGGGCTTCGGCGCGGTCGTCGCGGTCGATCCGTCGCGCGCCGGCGCGGCTGACGTCTCGTTCGTCGCCGCGAAGGTGCCGATGATCATCGACGGCATCGGGCTTTCCGGCCACGACGACCACACGGAGAAGGAGACGGCCGATCTTCGCATGCTCGGCCCGCTCACCAAACGCGCCGCGGTGCTGATGCTGCGCCTTACCGACGGTTCGGCGCACCCGTAAGCAGGGTGGACCGGTGGACCGGTGGACCGGTGGACCGGTGGACCGGTCGGACCGGTGGACCGGTGGACCGGTGGACCGGAAATGCGAGCTTGGCGATCGCCGAGGAAACTGGCGGCCGGCGGTTTCCGGCTTCAGAATCATGGGGTTAGACGCCAACGACACGGACAATCCGCACGTTTGCCTTTCACGGGCCGCATCCGGCTCATGTCTCCGCACCCCGCACGCCGCCCAGTTCTCCGCACCCCGCCCCCGCACGCCGCCCGTTCTCCGCCGCCCCCGAGGCTCGCATGTCCCTGACCATCCGCAGCAAGTCGATCGTCGCCGTCGCCGCGCTCGCCCTGGCGACGCCGCTCGGCGCCCAGAACCCGATCACTCCGATGAAGGGGATCGGTTCGAAACTCGGCAAGGGGTTCGGCACCGCGGCCGCGGAGCTCGACTCGCCCAATCCCGGCGCCGCGAAGAAGGCGCCGGCGAAGACGGTGACTCCGACCGCCGCGACTCCCGCGAAGGCGACGGGGTACACGATCGACCAGTTCCTGTCGCCGGCGTCGCCGCTCGAGTTGGGCGCGGCGAAGAAGGCCGACCGGATCGCCTACGTCGTGTACGAGCGCGGGATGCGCAACGTCTATACGGCCACCGGGCCTGATTTCAAGGGCGTCCGCATCACGAAGTTCCTCGACGACGACGGCGTCGACGTGAGCTCGGTGCGTCTCTCGGACGACGGAACGATGGCGATCTTCGTGCGCGGCTCCGGGCAGAACCGCGTGGGTTGGGTCGCGAATCCGTCGCACGATCCCAACGGACCGGACCGTTCGGTCTGGGCCGCGAAGACGGATGGCACGGGTGCCTGGCGTCTCGCGTCGATCGAGAACACGGAGATCGCGACGGGCGGTCGCGGCGGCGGTCGCGGCGGATCCCCGACGTTGTCGCCGGACGGCAAGTACGTCGTGTTCGCGCGCGACGGGCAGCTCTATCGCGCCAAGACCTCGCGCCCTGTGTACGTCGGCGATGGACACGGCCGGCGTGCCGTTCATCAAGGAGTGGGGACGTCAGAGCGATCCGGTGTGGTCGCCCGACGGCGCCAAGCTGGCATTCGTGAGCGCGAGAGAGAATCACGCGTTCATCGCTGTCTATGATGTGAAGACTCGTAGAGTGGACTTCCTCGCGCCGAGCACTGACATGGACGGCGGGCCGGTGTGGTCCCCGGACAGCAAGCGGATCGCGTTCATCCGTCGTCCGGGTACTCCGTTCGGCCAGCAGGTCGCGGCGAATGCACCCAACGGGCAGGCGGCGGTTCCCGCGCCGGGCGGCGGCGGGGGTGGTCGTCGCGGTGGACGCGCCGGCGGTGGTGGCGGTGCTGCCGGCGCTGACATGCCCGCGGGTCCGAGCGGTTGTCCCGCCGGCGGTGGCGGCGCGGGCGGACGCGGCGGTGCCGCGGCTGGCTTCAACAACGGCGGGCGCGGCGCAGAGGCCGACACGGGTCACGTCGACGGTCTCTGTCGCGCGGCGTTCCCCGGCGGCTACACGATCTCGTTCATGATCGCGGACGTGGCGACCGGGAAGGCGAAGGAGTTCTGGCACAACCAGCCGAACGACCGGACGTTCAACGGAATCAACTCGTTCCAGTGGGCCGATGACCACGTCGTGTTCACGGCGCAGCGGCCGAACGACGAGTGGGATCGCTACTTCTCGGTGAGCATCGACAGCCCGCAGCCCGAGCCGGTGCTCCTCACGACGACGGACGGTCTGATCAACGACAGCGTCGCGGATCGCACGTTCGTGACGACAGCGTTCTCGAAAGACGGCAAGACTTTCTACTACTGCACGAACGCCAAAGACATCGAGAAGCGGCACATCTGGGCGGTGCCGACGTCGGGCGGTACGCCGGTTCAGATCTCGACCGACGACGGCGTCGAGGTGTCGCCGACCCCGCTCGCGTCTGGAAAGCAGATGGCTGTGTTGTACTTCAACGCCGCGCAGCCCGCATCGATCGGCATCGTCCCCTCGGCCGGTGGCAGCACGAAGGTCGTCTTCCCCACGCTGATGAAGGATTTCCCGCAGGCCGCGCACGTGACGCCTGAGATCGTGCTCACGAAAGCGGCCGACGGCCTCGAGATCCACAACCAGCTCTTCCTCCCGAAGGACCTCAAGCCGGGTGAGAAGCGGCCGGCAATCGTCTTCGTACATGGCGGCCCGTCGCGCGAGATGCTGCCCGCGTACCACTACATGCAGTTCTATCACTGGGCGTACGCGTACAACCAGTGGCTCGCGTCGCAGGGCTACGTCGTGATGTCGATCAATTATCGCAGCGGCATCGGCTACGGCCGGTCGTTCCAGCGCGCGGCGAACACCGAGGGTCGCGGCAACTCCGAGTACCAGGACGTCGTCGCCGGCGCGAAGTACCTGCAGACCCGCCCCGACGTCGATCCGAACCGCGTCGGCATCTGGGGTCTCTCGTATGGCGGACTGCTCACGGCCGAGGCGTTGGCGCGCAACTCGGACATTTTCGTCGCCGGCGTCGACCTCGCGGGCGTCCACATCTACGGCAACGCGCAGGACACGACGAGCCTGGCGTTCCGATCGTCGGCCGTCGGCGCGATCAACGGTTGGAAGTCGCCCGTGTTCCTCGAACAAGGTGACGACGACCGCAACGTCGACTTCGCACAAATGGTCGGACTCGTCGACCTGCTGCGCGCCCGCGGCGTGTACTACGAGCTCACCGTCATCCCCGACGACGTCCACGAGTCGCTGGTCCACAGCCGCTGGATCGACATCTTCAGCCGAAGCAGCGACTTCCTGCACCGGTTCGTGTGGGACAAGCAGGCGCCGCCGGTGATGACGACGAACGGCAAGTGACCGACGACCGCCGGCGCGACTGGACGGGAGGACTCCTCCCGTTCGTCGTGCTGGCGGTGAACACTCTCGTTCTCGCGCTTCAGAAGACGAAACACCACGCCCTGCTTCCGGCGACCGAGACCAAGACGCTCTGGCTCGCCGAGGCGGCGACCGTCGTGTGCGTGCTGATACTGCGATCGGGCTGGGGACGCGATTCCGGCTGGCGTGAGGCGCAAGAACGGCTCGGCACTCTGGCCAACAACTTCTACGAGCCGCGCCGCGCCTCGCTCATTCATGGCTGGGCCATCGGCGCGGCCGTTTTTTGCGGGCTCTGGTGGGGCACGGCGACGTGGAGCGTCGTATTGTTCGGGATGCGACGCGGCGTGTTGACCAACGGGCTGCTGGACTTCGAGGTCGCGACCACGGTCGGGGCGCTCACCGGTGGCGTCGTGGGGGCGGTGATCGGTCTCGCCATCGGCCATCGGTGGGAGACGAGTCACCGCCGCGCCCGCGCCCGCGCCGACCGGATGTCCGCCAATGCCTGAACTGTCGATTCGCATCAAGAAGAAAACGGACGGAGCCGCCGCGCTCAGCTGTACGCGCCCCGACGGGTCTACCACGTGGCAGCGCCAAGACGGCCAGCTCGGCCGCTTCTTTCCGATGCACGACCTGACGCACTATGCCGTGGAGACGGTGCTCGGGCTGAAACACGGCTTCTTCGGCCTGCTCGCCGAGGGCTGGGACATAACACGCTTCACCGATCCCGGCGTGAGCAAGCAGTTGCCCGAGGACGCCGGACTAGCCGAAGTTCTGGTTGGATTCTTCGACGTCGAGCGCGCGACGGGAACGCGAGCAACCGCCGAGGACTTCAATTGGAAGATCCGGACGTACTACGACGAACATGGGACGCCGACGCCGACGTTTCGCATGACCGACGACCTTCTCGACCGAATCCGCACGCTGCGCGCCGACCTGTTCGCGCGCTGGCAAGCTGTGCAGCCCGGCGACTCACTCGAGCTTTCCTTCGACCGGTGAGCCCCAAGCCGGCGGTGAGCTCGGGTCTCCTGCTCTTTCGGCGCACGCCCAGAGGGCTCGAGGTGTTTCTCGCACATCCGGGCGGTCCGTTCTGGGCCGGCCGTGACGGCGGCGCGTGGACGATTCCCAAGGGCGCGGTTGAATCGGGCGAGGACGTCCTCGACGCCGCCAAGCGCGAGTTCATCGAGGAGACGGGCATCACTCCGGCGCCGCCGTTCATCCCGCTCGGCTTCGTCAAACAGAAGGCGGGCAAGACGGTGAACGCGTGGGCGTGGGAGGGCGACGCCGACCCGCGCACGATCACCAGCAACACCACGAAGACCGAATGGCCCCGCGGATCAGGCGAGTGGGTGACCTACCCCGAGATCGATCGGTGCGCCTGGTTCGACGCGGCCACGGCTCGACAGAAGATCAATTCAGCGCAGGCGGAATTGATCGATCGCCTGGAAGCGGCGTTGGCGGAGATGAAGTCTGGTGTCTAGGTCACTGGTCACGGGTCTCAGGTCACTGGGAACACCCAGAGACCAGAGACCAGAGACCAGAGACCAGAGACCAGTTACCGCCCTCCCAACACCAGACCGAGCCCGAACTCCGTCTGCCCGCCGTCCACGAACACATGCTGAAAGGCGAGGTTGAGGGCGACGGAGCTCGTGGGATTGAAGATCCCGAGGCCGCCGCCCAGCATGAACTTGCTTCCGCTCCCGCTGTCGCCGCCGTCCGGGTCGAAGTCGCCGAAGCCGAACGCGGGCGTGAGAAACGGGACGATGTGCATCTCGTTCCGCGAACCGCGTGAAATGAGCGACAGCGGCAGTCCCACCGACCCGGCGAGCAACGTTGCACGCGACGGCTTCGAGTAGCCGAATTCGCCGTTCAAGCCGACGCGGAGCAGCATCCCGTTTCGCGAGTCGCTCATCGGAACGTCGCTGAGACGAGTGTCGCCGCCGATTCCGAGCACGAGCGCGCTCGAACCGCGCGATGGTGTGGAAGCGCCCGCGGTGAGCGAGACGCTCGACGCGCCGCCGCCGGAAAGCACCGCCGTGGCCGTGAAGTTGTTGAGCGAGTTCGTGAGCTCGCCGCCCGACACGTTGCCGTAGCGACCCGAGAACGCCGCGCCGTTCTGTCGTTCACCGAGAATCGTGCTCGTCGCGATAGGCGGGAGTCCGGCGACCGCGGTGCGCATCAGGGCGGCGTACGCGGCCGCGTCGGAAAATGTTTGCGCCGGCGCCTTCGACGCGACGACCAACATCGCGGCGGCGGCCAGCGAACTGAGCTTGGTCATGGCAACCCCTCAGGTAAGAGTCGCCGGGTCTGGTTGCAATCGTCGCGCCGCCGCGCTCGCTATGTGCGCCGCGTCACGCGCTCGACAATCGATGCTGCCAGTAGGTCTCGTCGCGAATCAGCACGTCGAGCTGGATCGCGCGCTCGCCCTCTTCGACCGTGTAGTCGGCGATGTGAATCGTGCTCGTCGGAATGCGCTTGCCGGTCGGATCCTCGAGCAGGAGGCCGAGCCTGTCGCGCGCGTCGTGGTAACGCTCGAGCAACGCGTCGTCGCGCGGCGATCCGTCGTGGGGAACGGCGCGGGCGAACAAGCGAAACACCGGCTGCACGAGATCGTAGCCGAGTCCCGGCCTGAACGGTCCCCACGCGCGGCCCGTGCCCGGCTCGATGTGCTCGAGATCCGAATGGCCGACGATGACGCCTTTGAGACGGACTGTGTGCTTCACGGTTTGCGCGGTGCCGGCTTCGCGGGGGCCGCGGCGACCGGCTCGGTGATCTTAAACGTGAATTGCTGCTGGACCAGCTGCCGCACCTTCGAGAGTCCGATGCGCGCCGGCTCGAATCGCATGTACGGTAACACCTCGCGCACGGCGGTGGTGAATTCCGCGTTCGTCGACTGTAGCACGACGAACGACGTCGTGTCGGCGAAGCCAGTGGTGTCGACGATGTACTGCGCGTTCACGTACCCGGTGACGTGCTTCTCGAGGAGCTTGAGCGGGTACGCCGGCGCCGCGCTGCTCGCTGAGCGGACGACGGCGATGTCGACGTCGAGCACCGAGTAGACGGAATCCTGGCCTTTGGTCGGCGGAGCCGGGGGCGCGGTGACGGAGTCCTTTCCCGAGCTTTTCGCCGTGTCCTTCACGACCGGCGTCGGCTTGGCGTTGCCGAACGTGTGCGTGCCGTCGCCGAATCCTTCACCGACCGGCGCGAGCTTGACGAAGTGGACCGACTCTCGCGACCCCGATTGGGTCGGCACGCGGTCCGGCGGCGGGCGATACACGGCGAACGGATGGTTCTCGAACGCCTTGGTCGCCAATCCGTCCGGCGGCAGCGTGGCGATGACCCACGCGGCAATCACGACGACGTGAAACACCGTGCTGAACGAGGCGCTGGAGTATCGCAGCGCCTGAGTCGAATCCGAGTACACCCACGAGCGCGTCATAAGTGCCCCCTCCGCTTCCCCCCCCCAACTACGACAGCGAGTACCGCTCCTTGAGCAGCCCTACGTGATGCCGTTCGTGCCCAGCGATGATGTACAGCAGGGCGCGCACGCTGATCTCCGCGCCGTTCGCGATGCCCCGCCGCGTGACCGCTTCGGGGTCGAGCCCGCGCGCGAACGCGAGCGTCGCTCCGCGCACCGCCTGGAACTCGTCGGTGAGATCCGCCAGCGAACGGTCGGCGAAGTGGCCGCTCGGCACCCAGGCATTCTCGTCGAACCCGGGAAGCGGTTGCACGTCGCGGCGGGCGAACCAGAGCGCGCGGAAGCCCATCACGCGCTCCACGTCCGTCATGTGGCCGATGACCTGCTTCACCGTCCACTTGCCGGGCGCGTACGCGAAGTCGGCGCGGTTCAACGGCGTTCGCCGGAGCAGCGCGACCGTGGTTTCGATCTCGGATTCGAGAAAGGTCACCAGGTCGCCGTCAGGGACGAGCGTGATGTACCTGCCATAGTAGGCAATGTGCTCGTCGGGATTGGGCCGGGGAATACTTGTCGCGAGCGGCATTTTCGGTTCGTCACTCCGTAAAGGCGGTTGAACACTCGAAAACCGAACGGCGATGAGAACAGACTCCGAAACTAACGAGAAGCGAAACCAACGGAACGCGAAGCCGACGGGTGGCGAAACGGCGAGAGAACCGCGAGAGAGCCTGTCACCAGCGATTCCTCATGTCGTCGCGGGGACGGCGACCGGCGGCGAGTCGGATGGTGTAGCCCCTTCCGCCAACTCCGCCTGACGCCAGCCCAGCCAGAGCCCGAGTCCGAGGAAGACCACCGAGAGCGGGATGGCCACGTACGAAATGCCGACGAGGGTCAATCCCAGCGCCGCCAAACCCCGGTACGCCCAGCCGCCGATCTGGTCACCGCTTCGATACACCACGGTCTCGATCACGTTCTTCGCTTTGTACTTGTCTTCACGTTTTACAACCGTAAACAACACCTCCATCGCGGGATTCGTCACGGCAAAGTTCCCGCCGCGACGCAGCACGGTGAACACCGCGACCATCGCGAACACCGGGAACGCGCCGAGCGCCGCGAAACCGACGATGCTCAGCACCGGGAGGACGGCCAGCGCGGCCGCGAGGCCGAGCCACCGGATGATTCGTCCGGTGAGAAAGATCTGGGTCAACACGGTGAGCGTCTGCACCGCCAGCTCCAACTGCGCCAGCACGGCGGTCCGCGTCGCACGGTCGGCGTACGCGCGGCCCACCAGGTCGCTCTGCGCGAAATACAAGAAGGTCGCGCCGATCGTGAACAGCAGCATGAAGCCGCACGTCGCGAGCAGATACGGCGACTTGAGGACGTGCGTGAAGCCGGCCCATACGCTGCCGCCGATCACGTCGGCCCCCCCCTCCCCCCCGCGGTCGGGACGCTTCCGCCCGCTCATCGGCGCCGCGCCGCCGTCGCGCATCGGGAACCGCATCACGGTGAACACGGCCAGCTCCAACAGCGCCGCCGACACGAGCAGCAGCGTGATCGCGCCGATGCGCGTCGCCAGCGCGGCGGTCGCCGATCCCGTGATCGAGCCGAGCGTGCCGCCCACGCCGATGAACCCGAACATCCGCTTGGCCTGCTCGCTGTTGAACGTGTCGGCCATCAGACACCAGAAGATCGACGTGTTGAACAGCGCGAATACCGTCGTCCACACGAAGAACGCGCGCGCCGTCCACACGTCCACCACCGAGCCTTCCTTCGCCGACAAGAAGCGCAACACGAGGTAGAACACCAGCATGCTGGCGACGAAGAACTGGTACGAGATCGGAATGAATCGGCGCACGGGGAACCGCACCACCAACGCCGAGAACATCGGGTTGAGGATTACCGTCACCGTGAGCGTCGCCGTGAACAGCCACGGCAGATTGTAAACGCCCGTCGCGGCGGCGACCTCGTCGCGCATGGGACGCAGGACGAAGTAGCTGCACAGCAAGAAAAAGAAGAACACCGCCGAGGTGAGCATCGCGCGCACTTCTCCGTCGCGCACGTCGACCACGCGCCGCAGGAGCGCGACCGCGGCCGCCAGGGTGTCCGCTCGCCGCCACGCCGTCGCTCACTTCGTCGCCTTGCTTCGCCTTCCACGCGGCGATCACTTCTGCCTCACGCTGGGCCGAGATGCCCGCCAGCTTGCCCTGCGACAGCGCCTCGAGCTCCGCGGCGGGACGCGTCTTGTTCCAGTCGAGCGTCTCCTTCGCCGTGACCGCGAGCGGCCGGAACGTGAGCCCGGCGGCGAGCGCCTTTTTGATCGTGCGGCGCGAGAACGCGACGTTGCTCGGCCGGTCCGGCACCCATACCGGCATGCTCTGGCCGTCCGGACCGCTCACCCACGCCCGCACCTTCTGCTCGCTCAGAAAAGCAGCCGGCACCCAGACGAACTGCGCCCCCGCCGTGGTCACGGCTTTGATGCCGTAGAGCATCTCGGACATCGTCATCGGCGCGATTGGCCCCGTCGCGTTGAACACGCCGAGCGTGTTGTTCTCCGCGACACGAATCGTCCACTCGGCCAGGTCGCGCGAGTCGATGATCTGCACCGGATCGTTGCCGTCGCCCGGGGCGAGCACTTCGCCGCCCTTGTCGATCCGGTACGGCCAGTAGGTGAATCGATCGGAGCGGTCCAGCGGACCGACGATCAGTCCGGGTCGGATGATCGTGTTGATCCCCGGATACTGCTTTTCGACCTCTCGCTCGGAGTACGCCTTGAGCGGCCCGTAGTACCTCCCGAATGCCGTTCGGTCCAGCGTGTATGGATCGAGACCGTCGGGAAGGGGATGCGTCGGATCGGTTTCGTCGGACCACGCGTTCTTGTCGCTGGCGTAGGCGGAAATCGTCGAAATGAAGATGTAGTGCTTCGTGTTCCCCTTGAGGTACTGCGCCGCGTTGCGCACCCATGCCGGCGCGGTCGTGGGGTTGTCGATCACGACGTCGAACTTGAGCCCCTTGAGCGCGGTCACGTCGTCGTTGAGATCGCCGATCAACTGCTCGACGCGTCCCTTGAAGAAGTCCGGCCGCGTCTTGTTTCGATTGAGCAGGGTGACTTTGTGCCCCCGCGCGATCGCGTATTCGACCTGCTCCGGACCGGTGAAGCCGGTCCCGCCGAGAATCAGGATGCTGAGCGACGCCTTCGCGCGCTCGACGCGACGGCCGCCGGAGGGAAGCGGCTCCGCGGATACGTGACGCGAGGCCAGGCAGCGACGCGAGCCCCCCCGAGCGCGCCCGCGGCGACGGCTGAGGCCTTGAGGAAGTTGCGGCGGTTCGTTGGCACGGCGGGCTCCAGGGTGGAGGGGTCAGCCGAACTGGCTGGCATCCCAAGTTGGCCAACGGGCGGGTCTTTGGACAGTCCGGGCCAGGCCGGCCTGTGTATGGATTCTGTGACGCGACGCCTGGGCTGGCACGCGAGCGCGCGGTACTTTGCAAACGAACCGCGCCGCGCCGCCGCCACCCCGAGGTCGCCATGCTCCGAGTCAGTCGCCAAATGCCCCGCCCGATGCGCTTGTTCGTCCCCGCTGTCGCGATCGTCGTCGCGTCGAGCGCGGGGCGGGCGCAGCAGGCGGAGACCCAGCCCGTCACGTCGCGCGACGGAATGGTGATCACGACCTCGGCCCCGGCGTCGGACGTCGGCGCGGCGGTCCTGAAGAAAGGGGGCAACGCAGTGGACGCGGCCGTGGCGACCGCGTTCGCGCTCGCCGTCACACATCCGAGCGCGGGAAACATCGGCGGCGGCGGATTCATGGTGATCCGCCTGGCCGACGGTTCCTCGACGACGATCGACTATCGCGAGCGCGCGCCGATGCGCTCGACGCAGACGATGTACCTCGACTCGACGGGCAAGATCGCGCGCCGGCTGACGGCGACCGGCTACCTCGCTCCCGGCGTGCCGGGCACCGTGCGCGGCTTGGCCCTCGCACACTCGAAGTTCGGCAAGCTCGCGTGGAAGGACGACGTGATGCCGGCGGTGGAGTTGGCCGAGAAGGGTTTCGTCCTGTCGCCGGCGCTGGCCCGTTCACTCAATCGCGAGGTCGACTCCTCGATGGCGAAGTACCCGGCCTCGGTCGCGGCATATGGCAAGCCGGGCGGCGGCGCGTGGGTCGCCGGCGATACGATCGTGCTGCGAGACCTCGGCCGAACGCTACGCGCCATCGCGACGAAGGGCCCGAACGCGTTCTACACCGGCTGGATCGCCGACAGCATCGCCGCCTCGATGTCGCGGAACGGCGGCTTGATCTCCAAGCGCGACCTGGCCGCGTACCAGGCGAAGATGCGCACGCCCCTCCACGGCACGTATCGCGGCTACGACCTGATCACGATGCCCCCGCCGACCAGCGGCGGCGTCACGATGCTCGAGATGCTCAACATTCTCGAGCGGTTCGATCTCGCGAAGCTGGGTGACATGTCGCCCGCCGCGCTGCACGTCGAGATCGAAGCGATGCGCCGCGGCTATCTCGACCGCGCGCGCTACCTCGGCGATCCGGATTTCGTGAAGATGCCGATCGCGCGGCTCACGTCCAAGACCTACGCGAAGTCGCTCGCAGCGTCGATCGATCCCTCGCATGCCTCGAGCAGCGTGGAGCTCGGACACGACATCGTGACGCAGGTCGCGTCCACGGAGGACGACGAGACGACGCAGTTCTCGATCGTCGACCGCACGGGCAACGCCGTGTCGAACACGTTCACGCTCGAGGGCGGGTTCGGGTCGCACGTCGTCGTCGACGGCGCCGGATTCATCCTCAACAACGAGATGGGCGACTTCAACAAGAAGCCGGGTGAGACGAATCTCACTGGCGACATCGGCACGCCGGCGAATCTCATCGTGCCGGGCAAGCGCATGCTCAGCTCGATGAGCCCCACGATCGTCACGAAGAACGGCAAGCTGTTCATGGTGACGGGCTCGCCGGGCGGGCGTACGATCATCAATACGGTGATGGAGATCGTGCTCGGCGTCATCGACTTCGGGCTGGACGCGCGGCAGGCGGTGGACTCGCCGCGGTTCCACCATCAGTGGCTGCCGGACACGGTCACCTTCGAGCGCAACGCGATTCCCGACTCGGTGGCGGCGCAGCTTCGGGCCATGGGTCACGCGGTCAAGTTCGGGCGGGCGGCCCAGGGCGACGGGCATACCATAGTGATGCGCGACGGCGTGGCCGCCGGAGCCAACGACCACCGGAGTCCCGACTCGAAGGTGAGCGTGCCCTGATGTATTTTTTCCCTCAACCGTAGGCCAGATCGGAGCGACATGGCGCGACAGCCGCGAAAGGGGGGTGGGGGGGGACGAGCACCGAGGAAGACTCGAAAGGTCAGAACCTCGGACTACTTCACGCAGCCCGGTAAGCGCGGCGCGGTAGTCGTGCTCCGTAAACCAATCGGAAATCGAGCCACCGCAAAGGTTTGCGGGGTAATGCCGAGCCGCATCCACGCCAAGATGCTGATCAACCAGCTCGAGCGCGCCGAGTCCGTCGTGAAGGACCTGTTCATGGAAGCGACGGACGACGGGATCGAGGCCCTCGAGGCCGTCTTGGCCGCCTGCTGTCGCGAGGTGATGGAGAAAGGACCGAAGGTTCAATTCTCCGCCGACGGCTCGCCGCCAGCCGGGGCAGCACAGACCGACGCCGAGGACGCCGAGGCCGAAGCGGACTGAACCGCTCTAAGACTCCGCGCGCTACTTTTTGCGCGGTGCGTAGCCCGCGAAGTGCCCCGTGTGATGCCAGGTCGACGTCTGTGAATAGTCCTCGTCGGCCGCCGGCTCCGTCTCGCTCAACCTGCGGACGTCGATGCTGACGATGCCCCGCTCGTCGACGTCGTTGTAGATGTTGACGAACTTCTCACCCACGACGATTTCGTCCGGCTTGTACGACGAGCGCGCGTGCACGGTCTGTGAGAACGTTTCGTCGATGCCCGCCAGCAGGATGAGGAACTCCGCGTCCTTGGAGACGAAGTCGGCGTGGGTGTAGCCGCGCATCGGACTCTTCTCGTCGATCGGATGCACGACCGTCCAACTCAGCGGGAAGAACGTGACGCGCGACCGTTCGAGTTTGAGCTCGTCGTACTTGCGCACCGAGCCCTCGATGCGGCTGAAGAGCACCTTCGCCTCGATCTCCACGATCTGGTTGGTGCGTCCGTTGGTGACGCGGAACATGAACGCCGTGATGCCCCGGTACGGCGCGACGACGCTGCGCGAGCTGAACACGATCGCGGCGGTCGGCCGCGAGAATCGCGCGAACAGGAGTCCCGTGCCGAGCGCGAAGACGAGCAGCCCGATGAGCGCTTCGATCGTCATGACGACGTGCGGCGCCACGCCGTTCGGCACGATGTTGCCGTAGCCGATCGTCGACAGCGTCTCCACACTGAAGAAGAACGCGCGCCCGAACGGGCCGCCGGTCTGGCTGCTGGGAATTCCGTCGAGGGCGCCGGTCCCGCAGGCGAGGTAGAGCAACGCGAAGAAGACGTTGGCCGCGAAGTAGCCCACGCTGATGATGGCGAGGAACTTCGGCCAACTGATCGTGAGCAGGAAATGATACGGCGCGAGCGACGTGAGGAACGGCAGCCCGCGACGGCGCGGATTGAACGTGCCGTCGCGGTTGAGCAGGCGCTTCTCGTTCGCGCCGCCGATGACCGAGCCGAGCCCGAGGTCTTTGGGCTCTTCGATGTCGAGGCGCGGTGGCGCGGCGGTCACGGAACGATCGACCCCGCCTGCTGCGCCTTTAGAGATTGCCAATACTCGTCCATCTTGATTCGTGGAATGCCCTTGGTCATCCAGTCGGGAGCGGGCGCGCCTTTGAGGTAGTGGTCGAACCAGTCCTTCTGCCGCATCGCGTAGTCCTTCTGGTTGATCGGACGCGCCAGCCCGTGGTTCTCACCCACATACTCGAGCAGGATCACGTCCTTCTTGAGCTGCGCGAGCGTGTTGTAGTAGGTGATTCCCTGGTTGAAGTCCACCGCGCCGTCCTTGTCGTCGGCCAGGATGATGAGCGGGGTCTTCACTTTCTCGGCGTGGAAGACCGGCGAGTTGCGAATGTAGGCCTCGGTGTTCTCGGCGACGTTCCCCTTGAAGCGCCCCTGGCTGTCCTCGAAGATCGACGCGTCGGAGTTGCCGGTGTTCCAGTACACCGACGCGTACATGCTCACCATGTTGGTGAGCGGCGCGCCGGCGATCGCCGCCTTGAAGATGCTCGTCTGCGTGACGAGGAACGCCGTCTGGTAGCCGCCCCACGAGTGGCCCCAGAGCCCGACGTTCGACGAGTCGATCATGCCCGTGGCGATCGCCGCCTTCACGGCCGGGATCACGCACCACACCGCCGACATGCCTGGGTCGTTGATCCGGTACACGATGTCGGGATCGAGCACCGCGTAGCCGCGGCTCGTGTAGAGGCTGCGGTTCGGCGTGCTCGTCTCGCTCACCGACACGAACGTGTTCGCGAGGTTCGACCGCTTCTCGTAGATGGTGACGAGGAGCGGATACTTCTTGCCCGGCTCGTAGTTCGCCGGCAGATAGAGCGCGCCCTGCAGCTTGTCGCCCTTGGCGCTCGTGTAGTTGATGAAACGCACGCCGCTCGTCCAGGCGAAATCCTTCTGCTGTGGGTCGGCATCCGTAATCTGGCGGCCGCCCTTGAAGTCGGCGTTGGCAACAAAGTAGTTCGGGAAGTCGCGCGCCGTCTGCCGCGTGTACACGTACACGTCGGCCTCACGCGCCTTCTGGAAGTCGAAGCTGGCGTCGTCCCAGACGAGCGACTTCGCGCCCGGCGTGCCCGGATCGATGCGCGAGAGACCCGCCTTCTTCGTCCACTCGCCGTACGTCCCGACGTACAGCGGTTGCGAAAGGTCGATGCCCATGCTCGCGCCGCCGCCACCCCGACCGCCGCGTCCCCCCCGCCACGGCCGCCGCCGGTGGTCACGCCGCGCTCGAACGCGTAGACGCGGTTGTACCGGATCTGATCGCGCTTGCCGTTAACCGTGAGGTTCACGGCCGATCCAGTGCCCGTCGTCGGCACCTTCCACACGTCCCAGCCGTCGGAGAGGAGCACCGACGCGCCGTCTCTCGTCCAACCGAAGGGGGCGCGCGACGGCGGGACCAGATAATTGTGGTCGTCCTCGGTGTTCGAGAAGTTCACGCCTGTCGTCTTCGTGATGTTCCGCTTGGCGCCGGTCGCGAGATCGAGCACCCAGTAGTTGCCGTCGTCACCCCAGTACAACTCTTCCTTGCCGTTGGGCGACGCGACGCGCACCGCCGGGCGATGCTTCTTGAGCACGAGGTCGCGCTTGCCGGTGCGAAGGTCGACCGCGTAGTCGTCTTCGTAGGAGCGTCCCGTGTACGACGCATTGTTGTCGTACTCGCGCGTGTCGGTGCCGATCGCGAAGTGGTCGTGCGGCGCGACATTGATGGTGCGCAGCGACTCGTCCGCCAGCTGCACGAACTTGTTGTCGGCGAGACGGTACTCTGACAAGTAGTTGAACGCGCGATCCTGCGCTTCCTGCACGATCTGCTGCGACTGCAGCCGCGGATCCTTGACGTTCCAGAGAATGAGCGACGGATTCTCCTCCGTCGCATCGTTGACGCGCGGCTGATTGATCGTGCCGCCCATCCCCGGCGCGCCCGCCTGGATCACCGAGCTTCCGCGGCCGGCGAGCAGCGACGGCTTCTTGGCCTCGTGAATTCCGAAATACACCGCCGAGAGATCCTCGGCGAGACGCGGCGCGCGATCCACCGCGATCGCCATGTCTTTCGGGAACTCGGCGTGTGCCGACGCGTCGAAGACGGTCTTCTTCACGGCGGGCGCCGAGACGTTGGTGAAGGCGACGACCGAGTAGACGGTGTCACGCGCGGTCGAATCGATGCGGCCGCGGAGCACGGCGAGCGCGTCGAGGCTGTCCGACCAAACGAGGTGCCGATACAGCGCCCGATCCGAGTCGATGGGACGCACGACATCGGTCTTCATGTTGCGCAGCTGAACGCCGTTGCCGATGGCGTCGCGCGCGTCGATCGTGTACGCCAGCCAATCGCCGCTGTCGTCGAAGCCGAACTCGGCGACGTTGCCGACGTTCACCGCTTCGCCGTTGGCGAGGTTGTAGAGCAGGAGATCCGTGCCCTCGGCGCGGCCGGCCGTGGCGTTACCGCCCGCGGCTCCAGCGCCGCCTCGCGCGGCGCCGTTCGTTGCATTGCCCGCCGGAGCGGCCGGAGCTTCCGCCGGCGCTTGAATCGCGAGCCAGGTCGGCTTGTCGCCGTTGAACGCGTAGCGTCGCACGCGGTCGAATTCTTTCTTCTCACCCGTCGCGAGATTGACCAGCGCGAGCTTGTTCTGCGGCGCCGGCGTCTGCGCGGTGCCATCGGTCGTCTGAGCTCCGCCTCCACCGCCGCCACGACCGCCGCGACCCGCACCGCCGCGCCCTCCGCGACCGTTCGCCGCAGGCGGATACACAGTGAACGCCGCCCAGCGCGAGTCCGCGCTGATCGAGAGCGGGCCACCCCCGGCATCCGGCGCCGGGCCACCTCGTCCGCCACCACCGCCGCGACCAGCGGCGTCGGAGCTGCCGATCGGGAACGTGAACTCTTTGTTGTCCGTCCCCGTCGAACGAATGATCACGTTCGCGTCACCCTCATTCGGCGCGAGAACGTAGGCGAACCATTTGCCGTCGTTCGACAACACCGACGAACGAATGGTCTTCCACGCCTTGAGATCTGCCGGCTGCAGCTGCTTGGTCGGCCCGCTGACCGGCGCGGGTTGCTGGGCGGCGAGTACCGCCGCGGAGCCGAGCAAGAGAACGAGGACGGGACGAAGCATGGCGACGCGCATGGGTGGCCTCCGCGATGAGCGGGGAGACGACGGTTGAGAGAGAAAGAAGGTACGGAGCGGGTCGGCGGGCGGACAGGGAGGCTTCCGAGTGCGGAGTGCAGGGACGGAGTGCGGAGACCTGGAACGGGAAGGAGTACGGCGTGCGGAGAGTGGGTACGGGGTACGGGGACGCGAGCGGAGTCGACAGCGCCGTACGCCGTCCCCCGCACTCGTTCCAGTTCTCCGCACCCCGCCTCCGCACTCGTTCCAGTTCTCCGCACTCCGCCTCCGTACTCGTCCCACATCTCCGCACCCCGCCCCCGCACTCGTCCCTCTTGCGAAACTACATCCGCAACGGATATAGTCCTCGACATGAACCGAACAGAGAACGCCGCGCAGACTCCGCTCACACCTGCCGTGCTCCACATCCTCCTCGCCCTCGCCGAGGGAGAGCGGCACGGCTATGCGATTGCGCAGGAGATCGAGACGGCAACCGAAGGCGACATTCACATGGGCCCCGGCACGCTGTACGGATCCATCCGTCGGATGCTCAGCGCCGGACTCATCGATGAATCGCCGCGTCGGCGGCGACCGGACGACGACGAGCGACGCCGCTACTACCGAATGACTCCGCTCGGCCGGCGTCTGCTCGAGGCCGAGCTGTCGAGGCTGACGCGCGTGGTGCGCGTCGCGCGCGGCAAGCGAGTTCTTCGCGACCCGGGTGTCGCGTGATTCGACCCTCTCGCGCCGTGCGACTCTATCGCACCGCGCTTCGGCTGCTCCCGCGCGATTTCCGCGAGCACTTCGGCGAGGAGATGGCGGCGATGGCGGAGGCCCGGCTTCGCGAGGCGCGCCCGCGCGGGTCGCTCGCGTACACGCGCCAAGTGGTCCGGTTGCTCACCGATCTCACGACGAGTATTCCGCGCGAATGGCTCGCGTCGCGCGCTTCGTTCTATGCAAGCGCTTCCGCGCACGTTTCTAATGAACGACCCGAGGACACCATGGACATTCTGCTCCAGGATCTCCGCTTCGCCGCGCGCGGCCTGATGCGACGACCGGCCTTTGCCGTCGTCGCGGCGGCGACGATCGCCCTCGGCATCGGGGCCAACACGGCCATTTTCTCGGTCGTGAACGCGGTCTTGATCCGTCCGCTCCCGTACGACCACCCCGATCGCCTCACGCTCGTCTGGGGAACGCAGGGCACGCAGACGAACCAGGGCGTCGTCTACGCGGACTACCTCGACTGGCGCCGGCTGAATCGCACATTCGCGGACCTCGGCGCGTTCCGAGGGCAGAGCGTGAATCTCACCGGCGGCGACGCGCCCGACCGGCTCGTCGGCGCCTTCGTGGACGCGAGCTTCCTTCGGGCCGTCAACGCCAAGCTGGAGAGCGGCCGGCTGTTCTCGGAAGCGGAAACCGAAGTGGCGACCAAGAGCGCCAGTCGCGATCGTGTCGCACGAGACGTGGGTCACGCGCTTCGGGTCGGATCCGTCGTTGGTCGGAAAGCAGCTCACGATCAACGGCACGTCGTTCACCGTCGTCGGCATCACCACGCCGAACATGCCCGTGCCGCTCTTCGCGCCCGGCCCCGACGTGATGGTTCCGATCGGCTACTACCCGAACGCGCACGGGCTGGATCGCGGCACGCGCGGCATCACGGTCGTCGGGCGGCTGAAGCCGGGCATCACCGTGGCGACGGCGGATCGCGACCTCAAGGCGATCGAGCGACAGCTCGCGAACGACTACCCCACGACCAACGCGAACACGAGCGCCGACGTCGTGGCGCTCAAGGAATTCGGCGTCGCGCAGGCCAAGCCGAGGCTTTTCCTGATGCTCGCGGCGGCGCTGGTCGTGTTGCTGATCGCGTGCGCGAACGTCGCCAACCTGCAGCTCGCGCGCGGCGCGTCGCGCACGCGCGAGATGTCCGTGCGCGCGGCGCTCGGCGCGGGACGCGTGCGCATGGCGCGGCAACTGCTCACCGAAAGCATCGTTCTGTCGGTCATCGGCGGCGTGATCGGGCTCGCGGTGGCGTTCGGCCTGACGAAGGTGCTCGTCTCGCTCATCGGCTCGCAGCTGCCGATCGACCAACGAACGATCACCGTCGACGGCTGGGTCGTGGCGTTCGCGCTGGCGGTGTCGTTCGCCTGCGGAATCCTCTTTGGCGTCGTGCCCGCGTGGAAGGCGTCTCGCACCGACCTCACCGGCATGCTGCGCTCGCGCATAGGCGCGGGCCTCGGCCACGTATCGACGCGCAACGCGCTGGTCGTCGTTCAATTGGCGCTTTCACTCTCCCTCCTCGCCTCGGCCGGCCTCCTCGCGCGCTCGTTGATGGCTCTACAGCACGTCGACCCGGGCTTCGACGGCGATCGTCTGCTGACGGCGCAGTTCAGGCTTCCCGCAGCGAAGTACGACACGCCGGAGAAGATCTGGACGATGTTCGACCGCACCGTGCACGAGCTGCGCTCGCTTCCGGGCGTAGAAGCCGCGGCACTCGTGCGGGCGTCGCCCCTGAGCGGCAACGGCGAGACGTATCCGGCAACGATCGAGGGTCGCGGCGAGGTGGCGGCGAGCGAAGCGCCTCAGGTGCAGGTCAACAGCATCACGACCGACTATTTCCGCACGATGCGCATCGCCGTGCTTACCGGGCGGGATATCGCCGACGGGGATCGCGCGGGAGCGTTGCCGGTGGTCGTCGTCAACAAGACGTTCGCCGACAAGACGTGGCCGGGACAGTCACCGATCGGCAAGCGGATCAAGATCGGCACCGACGACTGGTGGACGATCGTCGGCATCGTCGGCGACGCGCGGCACTTCACGCTCGACGAGACGCCGTTGCTCCAGGCGTACGTGCCGCACGCGCAACGCCCGCAGATCTTCACGAGCATCGTGCTGCGCACGAAGGGCGACGATCCGCACTCGGTCGCGACGGCAGTCCGCCAGGCGGTGTGGCGCGTGGACAAGGATCAGCCGGTCTGGCGGTTCCGGTCGATGCGGGAAGATCTCGACGCGGTCGTGACGTCGCCGCGCGTCATGATGTGGCTGGTGGGGATTTTCTCGGTGGTCGCTGTGCTGGTCGCGGTCGTGGGGATCTACGGCGTGCTCAGTTACACGATGAGCCAGCGCATTCAGGAGATCGGCATCCGCATCGCGCTCGGCGCGGATGCTCGTCGCGTGACACGGATGGTCGTGGCGGAAGGAGCGAGATTGGTCGGCGTCGCGGTGTCGATTGGAGTCGTCGCGGCGCTGGCTGCGACGCGGCTTTTGAGTAGCCAGCTGTTCGGTGTCGCAACCGCACGACGCCGCTCACTTTCGTCGGGGTGACGGCGCTGCTGGCTTCGGTGGCCCTTCTCGCGTGCTATATCCCTGCTCGAAGGGCGAGTCGGGTCGATGCCATGGAAGCACTGCGAACTGATTAGGCTAGCGCTTGGCGAGTTGGGGGCGGACGGTGAGGATCAGGGCGCGTTGGCCGTTTTCGCTGGCCGATGTTCCCAGTAGAACCGTCTGGCCGATGGGAACCGTTACGCCCGTCGTGAGCAGGTTACCGCGCCTCGTCCGGCGACCGACGCGGTCCCGTTGGACTGTGCGGGAACGGCCGGCCGCTCGAGCGATACGTATAGCATGACACTCGCATCGTTCCCTTCGACACGGACGTCGCGAAGCCCGACGGATCAGACGAAAGCGTCTCGTTGTCCCCCGCGATGGTCTGCGTCACCATCGTGATTCTCGCCGGTCGTCGCCACCGCGCGTACCGAGCAGACGATAGCCGGAGAACTTGAGAACGTTCCGCAGCAGCGAGTCGATTCCGGCCACGGCCGGATCGCGCGTGTTCGTCTGCTCGGCGGCCACGAGCTGAAAGTTGAGGACCACCGACGCCGGTTCACGGTCGTACTTCTCGAGCACGCCCATCATGTCGGTGTAGATCCGCGGCACTTCACGAATCGTGACCGCCATGACGTTGGGCACCTCGAACACCCCCCCACCGGGCGTGACCGAGTACGGCGAGAGGAGCTTGACCGCTGACGCCCGACGACAGGTGGTGAAGGGTGACCGTCTTCACGATGAAATCGCCCTGACGCAGAGCGGACCCCGGGGCCTTGCGAGCGGTGTCCGACTGCTGCTGCGCCGTCGCGCGCGTGCTCGCCAGCGTCAGAAGGGTCGCGATTGACAAGTCGAGCGAAGCGCATTAGTTGCTCCCTGAGGAAATCCAGACCAGCGTGGTTTTTGGATCGGCCGTCTTGATCACCGTCGCCTGCTGTCCGACGCCGACTTCGATGGACACGACGCTCGCCGGCCGGTCCGTGCGCGGCTGTACGGCGACCGTCGGCTGATCGGCGCGCTTCGTCATGACCGTGACCGTCGCGACGACCACGGCCGCAATCGGCAGAGCGGCGAGCATCAGCGTGCGGCGTCTCGATCGGGCTCGAATCCGCGACGACAGTCGATCGAGATCGCCCGCCAATGCGCGTGGCCAATGACCGGCAGACTTCGCATTCGCCGACGTGCGCGGCAAGCTCGGATCCGCCTTCGGCGCGGAACTCGGCCGGCTCGGCGACGAGCATCGCCTCACGTGCTTCGGTGCAGTTCATTCGGTGTACTCCTCGAGCAGTCGCTCGTGATGCTCCAGCAGCTTGGCGCGAATGGCGCGTCTCGCCTTGAACAAGTGTCCGCGCACCGTGACCGCTTCCATGCCGAGCTTTTCAGCGATCTCGGTCGGCGTGAGCCCGCGCAGGTCGGCGAGCTCGAAGATCTGGCGCTGCCGCCGGGGAAGCGCGTCGAAATACTTGACGACGAGCGCGGCGAGGCGCGCGGCGTCCGGATCAGCCGCTCGGCTCGGTTCCTCGAGCGCGAGCGAATGGTGCTCGTTGGCGAGCGCGGTGCGTCGTTCGGACTTGCGTCGCTCCGACAGGGCGGCGTTCCGCGTCACGGCGAACAGCCAAGTCGTGAACCGGCTCGCGCCGTCGAAGCGTTTCACCCGGCGGTCGAGGCCGATCAGTACCTGCTGCGCGACGTCGTCCGCCGTGTCCTCGTCGCCGGTGAATCGGACGGCCCACGTGCGCACGCGCGACTGCACGCGCGCGATGAGCCGCTCGAGGGCGGCGGGTTTCCCCGACCGGACCTCGTCGACGAGCGACGGCAGGTCGCCGTCGTCGCCCCCGATCACCGATGATTGCGTGAACACGTCCATGTGACGTCACGCGAGGGGCGGGCGTTTACCCGCCCGACCTGCTGGGTTATTCCCTGCGGGTTATTCCCCGCGGGGTTATTCCATAGCTACCGGCGCCACTTCTCCGAACGCGATGCCGCGTTTTTCCTTCCCCGCCCAGGCCGCGACGGCGCCGAGGATGAACACCGTGGCCGCGGTGAACGCCATGGCGGTCGCGTACGTCATGTGGTCGGCGAAGATCGCCTCGATGTACGCGACCGTTCCCGCCACCGCCACGCCGCACTGGTACGCGAAGCCGGGCAGGAAGCCGCGCACCGAATCGGGCGCGAGCTCGTTGATGTGCGCCGGGATCACCCCCCACGCGCCCTGCACCATGAACTGCATCGTGAATCCGCCGACGACGAGTAGCGGAACGGTCTTCGAGAACGCCCAGAGCGGGATGACGACGACGGCGAGCACGAGCGCGCTCACGATGGCGCGGCGCCGGCCGACGCGGTCGGAGTAGAGGCCGAAGAGAATCCCGCCCGTGATCGCGCCGGTGTTGGCGATCGCCGTGATCATCGCGATCCGCTGCGGCGTGAAGTTCCAGTCGCGTTTGAGGAACGTCGGATACATGTCCTGCGTGCCGTGCGAGACGAAGTTCATCATCATCATCAGCACGAACAGGTACAGAAAGAGCGGCAGGTGCGACGCCAGGCCGCGGCCGTACGCGCCCCAGTCGCGATGCCGTGTCCGCTCCCAGACCTCGGATTCCTTGACGAACGAGCGCACGTAGAGCGCGAGCAGCGCGGGAATTCCGCCGATGAAGAACATCGGGCGCCAACCCCAACGCGGGAACACAAAGAAGAAGCACAGGGCGGCGAGCAGGTTGCCAACCGCGTAGCCCTCCTGCAGGAATCCGGAGAGCACGCCTCGCCGGTGCGCCGGCGCCTTTTCCATCGCGAGCGACGCGCCCACGCCCCATTCGCCGCCCATGCCGATCCCGAAGAGCGCGCGCAGCACGAGGAACGCCGCGTACGAGTGCACGAGCCCCGTCGCCACCTCGACGACCGAGTAGAACACGAGGTCGATCATCAGCGGGATCTTGCGGCCGTAGCGGTCCGCCATGAGCCCGAAGATGAAGGCGCCGACCGGCCGGAAAGCGAGGGTGATGGTCAGCGACAGCGCGATCGCCTTGTCGGGACGCCCGAACTCCTTGGCGATCGCCGTCAGCGCGTAGGTGACGAGAAAAAAGTCGAACGCATCGAGCGTCCAGCCGAGGAAGCTCGCGATCACCGCGGCGCGATGGCCGGTGACCGGCGGCGTATAGGTGGACTGGGTCGCGGACGTGCTCGTGGCGGGCATGTCGATGGAAGGAGGTTGCTGCGGACGAGCGGCGTCGACAAAACGCCGCGAGGGCGATGCCCAAGATGTCGCCTGGGGCACCGCCCTCGCTAGCGCTTGCGCGCCGGGAAATTCGCTACTTCGCGCCCTGCTTCACCGTGAAGCTGGCGACGTGCACGCTGAGGTTGTGATTCACGCGCAGTCCAACCTGGCCGCTCTCGTCGCCGCTCATCCCACTTCGCGGGACGGCGTTCACCTGCGTGTTGTTGACGAAGAAACGCACCGAATCCGCGGCGACCTTGATCGCGACGTCGTTGGTCGCGTTCGGCGTGTCGCCGAACTTGTGGATCGCCGGGTTCGCGGTCCAATCCACGAGTTTGTGCACGTTCTCGCCGGAACGGTGGGCGACGAAGAACATGCCGTCCTCCCGCACCTCGAAGTAGAGATAGGTCTGCTTCGCGGCGTCACCGAGGTCGCGACCGCCGGTGAACAGGCCGAACGCCTCGGGGTGCTGCCCCTTCTCTGCTTGGCGGAAGTTCGCCGAGACCGTGTAGTTGTCCTTCTGCGCGTCCGCGGCTCGCTAGTAGATCCCGGCGCCATCGCCGCCGGTCGTCACGTGGAAGCCCGGCCCCATCGCCTCGAACTTCGCGTTCTTCGACGCTTCCTTGTCCAGGCGCATCGACCAGCCGGCTGGCAGCGCGGCGGGCTCCTTCGCCTGCTGCTGCTGCGCCGCGAGCGGTGCGACGGCGGCCAGCGCCAGTACTCCCGTGAGTGCGATCCTGCTTCTCATTTTGCCCCCTCGAATGATTTGTCTTCGTGACCTGCGAATATGACGGACCCCACGGTGCACCGCCATGTCACGCGTCACGACGCGGTCCTTACCAATTCCTATCTCCTCAGCCCGCTCAGTATCCCGCGGCGTGCCCATCCTTTCTCGGATCCGACGCCGCCGCGTAGCCGTGGGCGAGCTTGATGATCGCCTGACTGCCGCCGAACTGCGACGGCCGCGCGATGCTCACCTCGTGGCCCAACGCTTTGAGCTGCGCGATCACGCTGTCCGGGATCGCCGGCTCCACGATGACGCGCGCCGCGTCCATGTGCCGGAATCGCCCCTGATCCATCGCCTCCTGCAAGTCCATCCCGAACACCAGCAGGTTGATCAGGAACTGCGCGTGCCCCTGCGCCTGCATCGCGCCGCCCATCAGCCCGAAGCTCATGTACGGCTCGTCGCCGGTGCCGTCGGGCGATGAATTCGGCCCGGGCTTGGTTACGAATCCTGGAATGAGCGTATGGAAAGGCCGCTTGCCGGGCGCCACGGTGTTCGGAAGATCCGGCTCCATCGTGAACCCGGCGCCGCGATCGTGCAGCGCGAACCCCGTCCCCGGCACGACGACTCCCGACCCGAACTCGTCGAACAGGCTGTTGATGAACGACACCATGTTGCCGTCCTTGTCGGCAACGGTGAGATAGACCGTCTCGCTCGACGTGCGCCCCGGCCCCGGATCGACGTGCGTCTGCGCCTTGTGCTCGTCGATGTGGCTGCGTCGTTCGGCGATGAACGGGTCCGAGAGAATCTGGCTCGGCGGAATGGTGAGATGGTCCGCGTCGCCGTCGTACCGCGCGAGGTCGGCGTACGCGAGCTTCTTCGCTTCGATCAAGTGGTGCAGATACGGCGCGGTGTTCGCGCCCATCGACTTCAAGTCGTACGTGTCGAGGATCCGCAGCATCTCGAGCACCGCGATCCCCTGGTTGTTCGGCGGCAGCTCCCAGACCCGGTAGCCCTTGAACGTCGTCGAGATCGGCGTCACCCACGTCGGCTGATTCTTCTTGAGATCCTCGAGCGTGACGAAGCCGCCGAGTTCCTTGATGCGCGCCACGATCTTCTGTCCCAGCTCGCCGCCGTAGATCGCCGCGGGGCCTTCCTTGCCGATGAGGCGAAGCGAATTCGCCATGTCAGGGTTGCGGAACCAGTCGCCCGCTTTCGGCGTGTGGCCGCCCGGCATGAACGTCGCCGTCGCGCCAGGATCGCTCTGCAACCGGCGCGTGGCGCCGGCCCAGTCGCCCGCGATCACCGGCGTGACGACGAATCCGTTCTCGGCGTAGCCGATCGCCGGCTGCACGGCCTTCGACAGCGTGATCGTTCCGTACTTCTTGAGTAGTGCGTCCCAGCCGGCGACGGCTCCCGGCACCGTGACCGTCTCGACGCCGCTCGACGGCATGCGCGCGCGTCCGCGCTTCACCAACTCCTCGCGCGTCATCAGCGATCCGGCCCGGCCGCTCGCGTTGAGCGCGACGAGCTTCTTGTCCTTCGCGCTCCAGATGAGCGCGAACATGTCGCCGCCCGGCCCGGTCATCATCGGTTCGACGACGGCGAGCACCGCGGCCGCCGTCACCGCGGCGTCGATCGCGTTGCCGCCGTGCTCGAGGACCTCGACGGCGGCGCTGGTGGCGAGCGGCTGGCTCGTCGCGGCGACGCCGTTCGGCGCGTAGACGGTGGAGCGTCCGGCCATGGTTAGAGGGCGCTGAGATTGTGCGTTCGCCGGGAGAACGAGAACCGCGGAGGCGCCGAGGACGCAGAGAAACGAACGCGAAGACGAGAGGGACATCGTGATTTGGTCTCCGGCTGTCTGACTGAAGAGTCGGGGAGCTGGCACGGGGCACAACGATATCGCGTTACGCCACGAGGAGCGAGGGCTTGGCTGTCCCCTGGCGGCGGAACCGATGCTTACGCGTCGAGCGCCGCGAGATCGTCGGGCGTGTCCACGTCGGGCGGCGCGTCGGCGTCGACGTCCACGAAGGCGACGCGCGTCGCGTCGCGCTCCATGAGCGATCGCGCCCCGACGTCGCCCGAAATCGCGCCCACCTCGCCGAACACGCTGCACCCGAGCAGAACCGGGTGACCGCGATTCCCGCGGTAGCGCGTCGAGACGATCGGTCGTCCCGTCTCGCGCCAACGCGCGATCACCTTCCGAACGACGGCGGGGTCGATGCCCGGTTGATCGCCGAGTGCCACGACGATCGCCTTCGTTTCCTTCGGCGCCGCTCCGACGCCGAGCTGGAGCGACGTCGACAATCCATCGGCCCACCGCGCATTCTCGACGAGCGTCGCGTCGATGCCGGCGAGCGCGTCGGTCACCGCCTGTGCTTCCGAGCCCACGACGACGATCAGCCGATCCACGAGCGGCGCCAGTGTGCGCGCCGCGGTCGCCACGATCGGAACGCCGTGCGCGCGGGCGAGAAGTTTCTGCGACCCGAATCGCGTTCCGCCGCCGGCAGCCAGCAACAGCCCGACGATCATTGCGCGGTTGAGTGGGGCAGGTTCGCCGCGGCGCGGTGCAGCGTGTCGAGCGGCAACGTTGCGCACTTCCGGCGCGCCGCGGGCGGCTCGCCCTCGAGCGACGCGAACAGCCACCGCTCGTCCACGTCCGGCACCGCATCGAGCCGCATCCCGCGCACTCGCTCTGTGAGCAACGACGCCGACGCCACGCAGAGCGCGCACGCGTCGGCGGTGAATCGCGCGTCGGCGATCATCCCCTGCTCCGAGCGCAGCTCGATCCGCACGCGATCGCCACAGAGCGGATTCGCTCCTTCGGCCGACGCGTCCGCGCCCGTGAGCGGCCCGCGATTCCGCGGATGCCGGAAATGCTCGAGGACGACCGCGCGCAGGGCGTTCACGGCAGCTTTCCGTTTCGCACCGCGACGACCTCGGCGAGGATCGACAGCGCGACCTCCTCGGGGCGTTTGCCGCCCAGGTCGACGCCGATCGGCGTGTGCACGCGCGCCAGTTCCTCCGCCGTGAAGCCTTCGGCGGCAAGCAGGTCTCGCACGGCCGCGCCGCGCTTTCGGCTGCCGAGGAGTCCGATGTAGCCGACCGGCGCGCGAAGCACCTGTCGTAGCACGGGCAGCTCGTACTTATAGTCGTGCGCGACGAGGACGATCGCGACGTTTTTGTTGCACGGGATGCTCGCGACGATCTCCGACGGCATCCCGACGCGGATCTCATCGGCGTCAGGAAATCGGCCGGAAGTCGCGTATCGCTCCCGCCCATCGACGACGACCGTCCGCATGTCGAGCTCGCGCGCGAGCCGCGTGAGCGTCATCGCGATCTGCCCAGCGCCGACGATTACGAGAGTGAGCGGAGGCGCGACGCGGTCGAGAAACACGCCTGCCTCGGGACCACCTTCCGCGAGCTCCGATGCCGCTACCGTTCGCGGTTCGATCGAGGAGTCGAGGGGTGTGACAATGATCGCCGCCTCGCCGGCATCGAGCAACTCCAACGCGCGCCGGTGCGCCGCGACAGTGGGATCCGACTCGGCTGACGGAACCACGCGCGTCAGCAGTACGTCGAGCGTCCCGCCGCAGGTGAGCCCGATCTCCCACGCTTCGTCGTCATCGAGCGAGATCGAGAGGAGGCGTCGTCCCGGGCCGCCGTCGGCGACCAACGCGTCCGCCGCCTCGACGACCTGCGCGTCCACGCACCCGCCGATCGTCACGCCGCCGATGATTCGCCCGCTGCGGCCGACGATCATCTTGGCACCGATCTTCTTCGACGACCCACCCCCCGTCGCGCCGACGAGCGTCGCCAGCGCGACCGCCGGCTCGTCGCGCAGCGCGGGATCATTGGGGTCGATCAGGCCGAATGCGTTTGGCATCACTCGATAGTCTGCGGCGCAGTACGCACAGAAACAACCTCACAGCCCCCGTGCGCGGGTCCGGTGCAGCACCCTAGAACCGTCAACACCCACAAAGCACTTCTCCGTTTGTTTCAGTTGGTTCTCGGTTTGTTTCCGTGTCACAATTGTTATGGCCGGAACTGGCGCTAGGGACTCGAGCGCCAAGAGAGGCATCAACAATTGGAACACGGAAACAGACGGATCTAACGGAAACAAACGGAAACTGCTTTGAAGGTTGAACGGCGACACTACTCAATCGCGTCGGCGTCTCGCAGCGCCTCGAGCCAGACGCTCCTGACCTGGTTGGCACCCTTCGCGTTCGGCTCGATCAGCGAGCGGCGCCAGTACCATTGATCCGACTCGGCCGCGCTCACGCCGTGGCCGAGGAAGTGGGCGTGGACGTCGGCGAGAAGAGTGCGCGGGGTGCCTGTGCCGAGCGTGCGGACGTGCCCGTTGAATCGGTCGAGAATGTCGAGCGGCAACGGGCCGGCGGTGTCGTATACGCCCGGGATCACTCCGCTGCGATCGGACGGGTCGTAGACGGTGGCGATCACGAACGTCCCGCCGGGCAGTCTCGTGCGCAGCGTGTCGAGCAGAAAGTCGTACGCGTCCGCGATGTCGTTCTCGATTTTGTCGAGCAGCGAGCGACGCGCGCGGCTGCCGTAGGCGCTGAGCAAGTCGTTCCCGCCCACCGTGAGCGTCACCAGCGTCGGCTCGTCGGTCTCGTCGAGCTGCGACATCTGCTCGCCGAAGACGTCGCCGATCGTCGCGCCGTCGGTAGCGAGGTTCCGGAATTCGATGGCCGGCAGCCGCGAAAGGAGATCGTCGCCGGCGAACTCGGGCCAGCGGTCGTCTGCGTTGTGGCAAAGCAGCGACGCGGCACCGAGCGGCGCGACGCGGCCGACGGAAGGGTCGCGCTCGAGCGCGACGGCGACGTCTATTTCGCCCGCGTCGAGCGCCGGGTACAGGTCGATCGACACCGAGTCGCCGAGTGCGATGTACCGCGCGAACTCGATCACGCGCGATCTCCGCGAGGTTAGACCGAAACGCGGAGCCCGCGCGTGGCGAGCACGCGCGCGACCACGTCGCCGATCTTGTTGTTCGGCGTGCTCGCGCCGGCGGTGATTCCCACCCGCACCGGTCCGGCCGGGAGCCAGTCGCGCGCGTCGGCCTCGTCGTGCTTCACCTGTGCGACGCGATAGTGGATCGTCCGCGCCTCCGGATCGATCCCCGCCGACGACTCGATGTGATACGACGGAACCCGCTCCGCGCAGAGCGCGGCGAGGGAGATCGTGTTGCTCGAGTTGAAGCCGCCGATCACGACCATCGCGTCGACGCCGGCGTCGAGCAGCTCGCGCACGGCGTCCTGGCGTTCCTGCGTCGCGCTGCAGATCGTGTCGAAGCTGCGGAAGTCGCTCGCGCGCGCCGCCTCGCCCCGTGCCCGCGCGATCGCGTCGCCCACCTCGGCGGCGATCGCCAGCGACTCGCGCGCGAGCATCGTCGTCTGGTTCGCCACGCCGATCCGGCGCAGATGACGCTCCGGATCGAATCCAGGCGACACCGCGCGCGCGAACGACTCCATCAGCGACTCCGTCGACACGCGCCCCTCGATGAAGCCGCACACGATCCGCGCCTCGTCCATGTTGCGGACGATCAGGTAGTGGCCGTCGGGGTATTTCCTGACCTGCGACGCCGTGGCGCGCGTCTCTTCGTGGTAGAACTTGCCGTGGATGAGCGCGGTGAATCCGTCCTTGGCGTAGCTCTCGACGCGCTTCCAGACGTTGAGCACCGAGCCGCAGGTCGTGTCGACGAGAATGCACCCGGCGGCGCGCAGCGCCGCGAAATCGTCGATCGTCACGCCGAACGCGGGCAGGATCACGACGTCTTCCGGCCTGATCGACGAGAAATCGAACCCATTCTTCCCGGGCAACAAGATCTCGATCCCCATTTCCCGCAGCCGATCGTTGACGTGCGGGTTGTGGATGATCTCGCCGACGAGCACGATGCGGCGGTCGGGGAATTTGCGCCGCGTCTGATACGCGTACTCCACCGCTCGCTCGACGCCGTAGCAGAAACCGAACTCGCGCGCGAGACGGATCGTGACGTCGCCGACGACGAGCGTGTAGTCGTTCGACTTCAGCAAGTCGACGACGCGGCCGTCGTAGTCGGCCGAGAGATCGTCGCGGACTTCGGCGGCCAGCCCGAATCCTCGCCGGTAGTACGTCGACGGATCGGGCGATGGAGGCATGCTCACAAATGTAGCGCGTGGAACGAATCGATCGCAGTTGAATTCGCCGTCGTAGCCCCGAATACAAATCGCGGCGCGTTCCGCAAGTGGCGGCGATCAGTAACCACCAAGCCGTGTACGCTTGCTCGTTCTCTTGCTGCGCGAAACTCGAAGCGATATGCTTGTCGTCCCTCGCCGAGAATGATGCTCACGTTCACTTCCACCTCCGACGCCGGAACCCTGGCCTACGTGCCGCGCCCGATGGGCGAACGGTCCCCGTTCGTCTTTGTCGGTGAGCGACTCTGGCTGGACTTCGTGAACTCCGAGTTCGGCATTCGCCGTTTCGACGCACTGCGCGACTTCGATTCGATGGTGCGCTGGCTCGAGGCGGCCGCGGTGCTCGACGCGGAACGCGCCAGCGGCATTCGCCGCCGCGCCCAACAGCAGCCGGCAGGCGCGGCCGCGTCGCTCATCGACGCGCGGCGCGTGCGGGCCGCGTTGCGCGCGCTCGCCGAGCGCGGACCCCTGAGCGATCGCGTGCGCTTCGACGGACTCGGTGAGATCAATCGCGTGCTCGGCCGCAGCGCCGGCACGCGGCGCGTGGAGCAGCGGGCCGACGGGACGTTCATTCGCTCGTTCGTGCCCGTGGGCGACGCGTTCGCCGGTCTCGTCATCCCGATCGTCGAATCCGCCGCCGACGCGCTCATCCTCGGCGAGCTGACGCGCGTGCGCCGCTGCGCCGACCCGCGCTGCCAGCGTGTGTTCTTCGACAACACGAAGAACGGACGCCGTCGCTGGTGCGACATGTCGACGTGCGGGAACCGCGCGAAGGCGGCGCGGCACCGGGAGAAGCTCAAGTCCCATTGAGCCGAGAAGTCGAGGTCGTCCGTACTTATCTCGAGCTGCGGTCGCCTGAACAGCTGCGCCCCGTCCCTGTAGACGCCACCGATTCGTCGGTGGCGTTCGTGCATCGACCGTCTATAGGCGTCGACAAGTATCGCACGTTGTATCGCGCCGTCGGCTACCGCTGGTACTGGCGGGACCGCAACGCGTGGAGCGACGAGCGCCTCGCGGCGCACCTCGCGCGGCCGGAGATCTCCGTCTGGGAGTGCCTCGTCGACGGCGAGAGCGCGGGCTACTTCGAGCTCGAACGGCGCGACGACGGATCCGTCGAGATCGCGTATTTCGGGTTGATCGAGACGTTCGTTGGACGAGGCGCCGGCAAGGCCATGCTCACCCGCGCGGCGCGGGAGGCGTGGGCGCTCGGGCCCAATCGCGTGTGGCTGCATACGTGCACGCTCGACTCGCCGCGCGCGCTGCCGAACTACAAGGCGCGCGGATTCGAGGCCTTCCGCACCGAGACGTACAGCGCGCAAGTGGACGACTGAGAGCAGCGCCAGGCTCTACCGGCGGCGGCGGCCGCGCTTGGGGTCGCGGTGCTTCTTGAACTCGCCACGTGTGTGCTTCGTGTGCTTCTCGCGGCGTCGCTCGTGACGCTCACGCCGGCGCTCATCGTCCGCGCGTTCGATCTCCGCCAGCTCCTGCTGGGTGAACGGGCGCTCGAGCTCCTCCTGCAATTCTTCCAGCGTCGACGCGCGCGCGGCGCCGCGGGCCCCGCGCGTCACGATGAAACGAAGCGGGCGGTCGAGTGATGGCAGCTCGGATTCGGTGAGGTTGCGCGCGACCTTCTCGGGAATTCGCAGCCGCGCCACGCCGAACGGCTTTCCGTCGGCCGTCTCCTCGACGTCGTAGTGAATCTCGACGTCGCGGCCGCGTACCGACGCCATCGAGGGCAGCGCGGCGTACCGCTCGCGCACCGACGCCGGCACGATCGCGTCGGCGTCGATCGACACGCGGGCGTGGCGGAAGTCGCTGAACGAGATCACGCCCGCAAGCTGCTGCTCGTACATCGCAGCGAGATCGGCGAAGCTCAGGCGCGGCGTGGCGCCGCCCGAGCGCCGATACGTCTCACGCACCGAATCGATGGCGGCCTGACTCTCCCGCGCCCCCGGATGCCTCGCCTCGCCTTTCGCCAGCGCTTCGGCGAGCACGCGCCTCGCCCGGTCCGCCAGCGCCGGCGGGAACGTGTCAATTGGCTCGATGTCCCGCTCGAGCTCGAACCCGTGGTACTCGACGCGCCGCCGCACGGTGAGCGGCGACCGGCGATGTTCCGCGTCGTACACGACGTCGGGATCCGCCGTCGTCGCGAACTCGCGCACGACGTCGCTCGGCAGTTGCGTCCCCTCGATCGACGCGCGTGGGTTGCCGAACCTGTCGGCGAAGTAGCGTAAGTCTCCGGCGATCGCGCCCCAGCTCCCGCACACGCTCGTCTTCGAGACGCGCGCCTGTTCACCCCACGTCGTCTGCTCGTCGATCACGAGCGAGAACGGCATGATGTCGGCAACGAGACGCCGGAACGCGCGCACGGTGTCGTCGCCCGCGCGCGCCATGCGCGACGGGAGCGCGACGCCCACCGCGCGATAGACGCTCGCCATCCCGAGCGCGGCGTCCTCGATCGCTTTCACCAGTGCGCCGCGCCGCTCCGCCCACCGCTCGATGCGATCCTCGTCGAACACGTGGCGCGGAAGGTCGTAGACCATCCCGAGGCTTCCGGCATTTTGATACGCGTCGACGTATAGGTTGTACGCAGTCAGGTGATCGCTGCCGGGCACCACGAGCCCCTCGAGATTCCGCTCGTCTCGTGTCATTCGGTGCAGCGACTCGACCGACGCCATCACGGCGAGAGGCGGCAGCAGCTCGTCGCCGCCGTGCACGAGCAACTCGGCCCACTGCCGTTCGACCGGCATCGCCTCCACCGAGCGCCCGTACGTCGTGAGCCGCCCGTTCTCGGCGATTCCGCGCTCCTCGAGGAGCGCGAGCGCGCGGCGGTACGCTGTCTTGTCCAGCGGCACCGGCAGCTCCAGATCGTCAGCCCGAACGCCGAGCGCGGCACACGTGATCGCCACGCGCTCCGAGTCGCCGGCGAGCTGAAACTCCGGCTCGGTCGGCTCGAGCGAGTCGAACTGGATGTCGCGGTCCGAGAGGATGAACACGCGTCCACCCTCGACGCGCCCGTGCACGCGTCCGGCCATCTGCAGGATCTCGTTCGCGCCGAGGTGTTCCTGCGTCAGGACGTTGCGACCCTTGTCGATCGCGTTGAAGAACTTCACGTCGTCGATGATCACCGTGTCGAGGCCGCGCACGTTGAGCGCGCTCTGTCCGGCCGCGGTCATCGCGAGGAAAAACGGTTTGCGCTCCCCTCCCTCCAAGAACGGTCGAATTATTCGGATCGGTTCGCCGCCGTGATAAAATGCTGTATTGATGCGCGGCGCCGCGTGGCGCACGTGGTCGGCCGCTTGCTCGACGCCGCGCCGCGTCGGCACGAACAGCGCAACGCCCCGGCGATCCTTGCCCAGTTGCCGCAGGAAGCGGTCGTCCAGGAACTCCAGCGCCCGCTTTCGGACGACGCGCACCTGCGCCGCGCGCGCCGGATCGAATTCGTAGACCTGGAGCACGTCCGCGGAGTTCAGATACCTCGCATAGAAGTCCGGATTCACCGTCGCCGAGAGCCACACGAATCGACAGCCGACGCGTTTGCCGAGCGCGAGGCAGAGCTCCAGCTCGGCCGACGTCTGATGGATCTCGTCGACGATGATCGTGTCGTGAGGGAGGATGTCGCCTTCCTCGAACCATCGGCGCGCGATTCCCGTGGTGACGATGATGACGTTCCACGTCGGCGTCTCCGGCGTCGCCTCGCGCTCGCGGTTGACGACGCCGACCTTCAGGTCCAGGGTGCCGAGTATCTCCTCGGCGATCGGGCGGATGGCGAGGGTCTTACCGGTACCCGTGCCGGCGACGATGCCGAACCCCTTGCCGCCGCGCGCCAGCTCGCGTACGCGCGCGCCGTGTTCCCGCTCGAGAAAAGTCTCAATACGGAGCCGCACCGCGAGCTCGATCGTCTCGCAGGCGGCGCGCGTCGGCGCGATGACGATGACGCGTCCCGTCGGCGGCTCGGCCGCGACGAACGTGTCGTGCTCGGGGATGTACTTGTCGCGGACCGCTCGGATCGCGCGAGACGGCGACGGCGTGGAGACCGATTACTCCGGTGGACGTCCGGGAAGAATCGCCGGAGGCTTCACGCCCGTGAAGCCCTTGGCTCCAGGCGGCAGCTTGGCCTTGTCCCCCTGCTTGGTCTTGGCGGAGTCGGCGTAGTCGTCGCCGAACAAGACTTTCCCGTTCGACGGCCGATTCTTGATCGCCGAGGGGCAGTCGGTCACGGCGGGTTGCTGCGCGGCGGGAACGCCCTCGAGCCAGATGCGGCACATGCCCTTTGGCGGACGCGACTCCGCCGGCACCGCGGATTCGTTCTTCCTCGCGCTGTCCTTTTGCGGCGTCCGCTGCGCCAATAGGGGCGCGGCGTTCGCTGCGAATCCGACGATGAGTACTGCGAACACCTGATTCATCAAGCCTCCGTCCGCTACCCGAAAAGCCGGGTGGCGATAACCGTACTGGGCACGCCCGATGCCAGCCCCACCGACGGTTTTCGCCAGCGGAACACTAACGATCGCAACGACTTGGGGGAAACACTGTATACAGTGGAACTCACCCGGTGTCACCGGCGCGGGAATGCGGTGTCCGTACGGAGTGACGAGCGAGACGTCGCAAAAGACAGCGTTCAGTCTCCGAAGCTGATACCCGTCGCGCGCGCCGTCAGCACCAAATCGTGCGTGGGATCGACGCGCTTGGTTTCGCGCAAAGCTTCCTTGATCGGAATCGTCACGATGTGCGGCGACTGGAGCGCCACCATGTGCGCCCACTTCTCGTCCGCGACGGCCCGCACGGCGGCGCCGCCAAAACGCGTCGCGAGCAAACGGTCGTAGCCGGTCGGCATGCCGCCGCGCTGGAGATGACCGAGCACGAGCGAACGGGTCTCCTTCCCGGTGCGCGCCTGGATCTCCCGCGCGATCGGTTCACACAACCCGCCGATGCGCCGCGCCTCTCCCGGCAGCGACTCGCCCAGCGTCGACGTCGTTCCGCCTTTCGGAAACGCGCCCTCCGCGACGACGACGATCGAGAAATGCCGGCCTCCGCGATCGCGCGCCTCGATCTTCTCGCAGACCTTCTCGATGTCGTACGGAATCTCGGGAATGAGAATGACGTCGGCCGTGCCGGCGACGCCCGAGTGCAGCGCGATGAACCCGGCATCGCGGCCCATGACTTCCATGACCATCACACGGTCGTGCGACTCGGCGGTCGTGTGCAGCTTGTCGATCGCTTCCATCGCCGTGTTGACGGCGGTGTCGAACCCGAACGAGGTGATCGTGCCACTCACGTCGTTGTCGATCGTCTTCGGCACGCCGACGATCTTCATTCCCTTGTCGCACAGCTTCTGCGCGATAGAGAGCGACCCGTCGCCGCCGATAGAGATGATGGCGTCGATTCCGAGCCGCGCCGCGTTTTCGATCAGCTCGTCGGAGCGATCCTCGCTCACGATCGTGCCGTCGGGCTGCGCGCGTGGGTAGTGAAACGGGTTGCCGCGGTTCGTCGTGCGGAGAATCGTGCCGCCCAAGTGGGCGATGCCGCGCACCGTTTCGCGGGTCATCGGAATCACTTCGTCCTCGCCCATCAGTCCGGCGAAGCCGCGCTTGATGCCGAGGACATCCCACCCGCGATCGGCGGCGGATAAGACGGCTGCGCGAATGACCGCGTTGAGACCCGGCGCGTCGCCGCCGCCGGTGGAGATCGCGATTCTCATGCGTGCGCTAGCCGTTCGCGCCGCGGCGCGCCTCCAGCAGCCGAACGACCTCGCCGGGTGCGGCGTGCCGTTTCAGTTTCGACTTCTCGAAAATCGCCTGATCCTCGTAGAAGACCTCGAACCGCCCGCCGCTGGACGGGGTCATTTCGACGTCGGCATCCGGAAATCGCTTGCGAACCTCGGCGGCCAGACCGGTCGCCCGCGGTTCGTAGTTTCACATCGTGCAGTATTCGATCCTCACACGCACGTCGCGACTCCTCTTGGTCCGGTTTCGGTCAACCTTGAAGCATAGCGAGACTTCCGAACGCCGAGACTACCGAACGCCGAGACGGCCTATCTCGGAACATGCGTCACCTCGACGAGCCTCGAGATCACGGTGTCTTGCTTCGCGACCACCTGCCTGAGCGAATCGACGTCGTTCTGGAGCTGAGCAATATCCCCCTTCACCGCGCTGATCTCGGAAGCGGCGTCGTTCAGCTCCTGTACGATCGCCGCCTCCGTGCGCGGATTCGCGCAGCTCGTCGCGGCCAACAGCAGCGTGGCGGAGGAAGCACGCCGGACGAAGCTCGCGAGCGGCGAGGACGAATGACGGGTTGGTCGCGGGCGCATGGGGTCGATGCGGTGGCGTGGAAGGGAGCGGAACGGTGCGGAGCAAATTGGTGATGCACGCGACGACGGGCGAGGCTGAATTTCCTGGATGCCACGCTCAGCCCACAGCCGCCTCGTTGGTCGGCCGGCGTTTACGCTGCTGGAAGCCACCGTCGTTCTGACCATCATGGCGATCCTCTTAGCGGTCGTCGCGCCCCGGCTCGCCGCTCTGCGCGACACGTCCGCCGTCCGGGGGGCCATGGCCGAGTTGGGAGGGCAGTTCGCGTTCGCGCGTCAGACCGCCATCGCCCGGAGAGTCGCGGCAGCGGTTGTGATCGACTCGGCCGCCGGGGTCGTCGAGGTGCGGACAGGGGGCGTCAGGGTCTCGCGGCGACAGCTTCGAGCCGTGTACGGGATCGTTTTGGGCTCGAACCGGGATTCTGCCGTGTACGACGCGCGCGGATTGGGGTTCGGCGTGACGAACCTCACAGTCACTGTGCGTCGAGGGACATTTGTTGACACGTTGACTATGTCCCGCCTCGGACGAACCAAGTGGTGACGGCCCTTAGGTTTCTGGCTGGGCAGTTTGCAATGTGACGTTCGCTGGAGGGGGGTGGGTTATAGGCAAGGACATGAGCGACGATGCCGCCGACGTTCAACGCGTGCTGGCAGGCGACGTTGACGCTTACGCCGCGTTGGTCGACCGATACTACGACCGGTGCGCGCGTTTTGCGGTCAGAATGCTGGGAAACCGCGACGATGCGGAAGATGCGCTGCAGGCGACGTTCATCCGAGCCTATCGCGCGTTGAATCGGTATCAGGAACGTGACCGCTTCAGCGCCTGGTTGTATCGGATTCTGGTAAACCAATGTCGTAGTGTTGCTGCACGCCGGACCCACAGGGAGCGGGTGTTCGTTCGGGAGGAAGCTCTTCTCGCCAACGCACCCGATCGGTCGCAAGGATGGACCGGTGAGGACGAGGAGTTCGTCCAACGGGTGCTGAACGAGCTGGACCCGTTGCTCCGAGAAGCGTTTCTCCTGAAGTACATCGAAGAGATGAGCTACGAGGAGATGTCTGCGCTGACTGGCGTTGGGGTCTCCGCGTTGAAGATGCGAGCGAAGCGCGCATGCGACCGCCTGCGCGAGCGGTGGGAGAAGATCAAGAATGACTGACTCGGAACACAGCTCGTACGTGGAATGGATCGCCCGCGAGGCGCGTCGCCCCGTCGTCATGGACGCCGGAGCTCGTGATCGCTTGATGGCGGCCGTCCGCGCCGAGCCGGTTCCGCATCGGTCGTTCGCGGTTCGCGTCGGCAACGCATTCCAACGGTTCGCCGAACCGCGCTCACTCACGTTATCGCCGGTGCGGAGCACGCTCCTCGCCGCGGGCCTCGTCGGCATCGGTGTCTTTGCCGGCGCGGTGATGACTAACCGGGACGGCCGCCCGACGGCCGGGCAACCTCCGGTTGCTGCTGTCTCGCAGCTCCCGGTTTCAGACACGTTCGTGAAGTTCACCTTCGTGGCGCCGTCGGCCAAGCACGTCACGTTGGTCGGCGACTTCAACGACTGGGACGTGTCGAGCACGCCGATGGCGCGCTCGGGCAACGTTTGGACGGTCGTCGTCCCCATGACCGCCGGGCGGCATCAGTACTCGTACGTGGTGGACGGAAAATCGTGGAGCAGCGATCCCAACGCGCCATCCGCACCCGATGACGGGTTCGGTCACGTGAATTCCGTAAAGATCGTAGGGAGAGGATCAACTTCGTGACCTTCGCTCGCGGTCTCGCTTCTCGAGTTGGCTTTCGCACGACGCACGTCGCGGCGGCGCTGGCGCTCGCCGTCGCCGCGCCGACGCTGTTGCGTGCGCAGTCGGCGGAGCCCGACCGGATCGCCCGGCTCGACGTCGGAAGCAGCTACGCGATCACCCTGTTGATCGACTCGGCGAACACCGAGGGACTCCCCGGCCGCGTGCTCCGGCTCAAGGCGTACGAGGGGATCGCCAAGAAGGCCGACGGACGCCAGATCGTCGCGGCGGTGCGCCGCGAGCTGATCGCGCTTCGCGCGGCTCGCGCTCAGCTCGGCGACGTCGATGACGACGAGCTCACGGCGGGCGCGGCCGTCATCGAAGCCGGCGCGAAGCCCACGCAGCTGACCGTGTTCCGGGCGCGCATCAAGAATCGAAGCGACCTCCAGGCGTTCACCACCTGGGCGAGCCTGATGGCGCGCGGAGTTCCCACCGAAGACGCGTCCTCGGCCATATCCAAGCTGTGGCAGGACGGGGCCGACGACGCGACGTTCGTGAGCTTGTGCAACAACGTTCAGTCGGACATCCTTAGAGGGCTCAATCCGGGGACGGCCTTACAGAACCGGATTCGAGAAGCTCCCTCTTCCGGTCGCGCACCACCAAGCAAAGGCCAGCCGCCTGAGGGGCAGGAGCGCGAAGGATCGGAGTGAACCGTCCGGAGTGATATGCGCGAACAGAAGGTCGCCATCGTCACGTTGACCACTGCGCTGCTCGTTGCGATCCCTACGGGACCGCGACTCGCGGCGCAGATCGTCTCCAAGCTGGAGGCGGCGCAGTACAGCGTGAGCGACGGTGCCCTTCCCTTGAGTGCGATCCGGTTCGCTCCGACGTTCGAGTGGATGCGGCCGTACGCGAAGTTGACCGCGCGAGGTTCCGCGCTTCTGTCCGACCAGCAGCTCCAGATCGCCGACGGCATCGTTTCGGGTACGTTCACCTCGCCCACCGTCTACGGCGTGCGCGCCGAAATGCTCGGCAACGCCAGCCGAGCGGTCGACGACCGCTCGCTCGGCACCGACCAGGTCGACGTCCAGACGCGGGTCCACGTGCTCTTCCACGACTACGGCGGGATGTGGTTCGGCGGGGGCGTCGCTCGACCCTGGCGCGTCGCGGTCGTCTCCAGCGCCGACGTGGCGGACGCGGGGCTCTGGACCAAGGTCGGAGACGTCACCAACAAGTTCGGCATCGCGACGTTCACCACGACCTTCACCAACTTCTCGTTCAGCAAGATTGCCGCGCTCCACGACACGGTGAGCGCGGCACTCTCGTGCTCGGCGGAGACGCCGGTGGCCAACGTCGTGGGAATGGTCGCGGCGATGCAGGCCCTCAGCGTGGCCTCGTCGGCCAACGACGCCTGCGACCGGCAGTCGCGCTTCAGTGATCTCGAGGCGTCGGTTCGCTGGGACGTCGGGCCGATCGAGTTCACCGGGCAGATGGGTCACCGCTTCGGCGACTCCTACGACGTGACCCCGGACTCGCGCCGCTGGAGCTCGGCGAGCGCCACGATGTGGCTCAGCGACCGCGTGGCCGTGATCGCCGGCGGTGGGCGGCAGCCGGCGCTGCCGCTGCGCGGCCTCCCGGCGCGGTCGTTCGGCATGGCGGGGCTCGAGCTCGCGTACTCCCCGATCTCGAAGTCGGCTGTCCCGGTCTCGCTGCCGCACACGGTGCTCGTGCGCAGCTTCGAGACGCGCCCCGCCGCGAACGGCATGGAGAAGATCGTCATTCGCGTCGGCGGCGTCGAAGGCGTGGAGGTCATGGGCGACTTCAGCGACTGGAGCCCGCTTACGCTGACCCGGCGCGGCCGCGACCTCTGGGAGCTCGCGCTTCCTCTCTCGCCGGGCGTCCACAGCGTCAACGTGCGCGTCGACGGCGGCCCTTGGGCCCCTCCGCCCGGCGTCCCGACCGTCCGCGACGGCTTCAACGGCGAAGTCGGCCTCGTCGTCATCACGCGCGAAAAGGGCAGCCACTAGTCTGCTCCGCGGTTCCGGCAATTACGACTCGGGAACTACAATTTCGCGGAACAAGCGGATTATTTCGCGGAGCCGGCAACGCTACGGCGATGAGGCCTTGATCGCCAATCGGACATCAACGATTTGAACGCGGACACAAACGGATCTCACGGACACAACGGATGAAAAACTTGGGGAACTGCCTCGGGTGGCCCCCGATCGCAGTTCCCCAAGAGTTTCTCAGTTCGGCTTTCAGTTCAATCCGTTTGTATCGCAGTACCCCGCGACACTCGATCACCAGTACGAACCCGGCGCCGAATTAGTCCGCCGCCTCGGTTCCGAAGTCGAAACCCGGAACTGAAATCCGCGGAATCGGCTGCCCGATCACGCGCTCGATCGAGTCGCACCATCGCGATCTCGTCGGGCGACATGAAGGTGAACGCGTCGCCTTCCTTCGCCGCGCGCCCCGTTCGGCCGATGCGGTGGACGTAGTCCTCGGCCTGCTGCGGCACGTCGTAGTTGATCACGTGCGTGATGCCGGAGATGTCGAGACCGCGCTGCGCGATGTCCGTCGCGACGAGCACGCGTACGCTTCCGCTCTTGAAGTCCTCGAGCGCCCGCGTGCGCTGCGGCTGCGTCTTGTCGGCGTGCATCGCCGTCGGACTCGATGCCGTCGCGCTCGAGATGGCGCACCACGCGATCGGCGCCGTGCTTCGTGCGCGTGAAGACGAGCACGGAATCGAGCCGGTCCTCACGAAGCAGCGTTGCGAGCAGCGCGCTCTTGCGCTCGCGCGGCACCGGATACACGGCGTGCGTCACCGTGTTCGCCGCCTGCGATCGGCGCCCGACCTGCACGACGACCGGCTTGCGCAGATACTTTCGCGCCAGCGCCTCGACTTCGGGCGGCATCGTCGCGCTGAACAACAGCGTCTGCCGATAGCTCGGGAATCTGCGCGACGATGCGGTTGATCTGCGGCGCGAATCCCATGTCGAGCATGCGATCCGCTTCGTCGAGCACCAGGACCTCGAGATCGTCGAACACGACGTTCTGCCGCTCGAGATGATCGATCAGTCGCCCGGGCGTCGCGACGACGATGTCGACGCCGGCGCGCAGCTCGCTTCTGCTGCGGCTCGATCGGAACGCCGCCGTACACCGTCGCGGCGCCTAGCTCGGCGTGTCGGGCGTACTTGCGCACGCTCTCTTCGACCTGTACGCAGAGCTCACGCGTCGGCGTGAGCACCAGGGCCGCGTGTCCTGCGCGGGCCCTCCATCAGTCGGTCGACGATCGGCAGCGTGAACGCGGCGGTCTTGCCGGTTCCGGTCTGCGCGAGCCCCATCACGTCGCGCCCTTTGAGAATCAGCGGGATCGCCTGCGCCTGAATCGGCGTCGGATGCTGGTACCCCGCGTCGCGGACCGCGCTCAGCGCTTCCGCCGACAGCCCGAGTTCGTCGAAAGTCCGAGTTTCGGTTGCTGCCGCCTGCTCTACTTCAGTTGTGTGTGTTGCCATGGGTTCCATTGTCGCGCACCAGGGCCGCGCACCCGGGGCCTTCCCGGGACTGGTGCTTCTACTCGTGCCGGTACTCCTACCGGCGCCATATTGTGCCGGCACTTTGCCGGCGCCATATCGCGGAGCTGCCAGCTCCACGAAGCGAGGGGCGTTGCGGCCCGCGCACCGAAGTGCGCGTCGCTCCTCACCGCCGCGACCTTCCTGGCGGCCTCCGAAGAGGCCCCTGCCGCAGCACGTCCAACCTCAATTTAACTCCTTATCAGACTTAATGCTAGCCAGCCTGACGCATCTGATTCAAGAACGCTGCGACGAGCTGATGTGTCTCGACGGGCCGCTCCTCGTGCGGGGCGTGACCGGCGTCCAGCTCGTGCACGGTCGCGCCCGGAATGCGTGACGCGGCGGGGCCAGCGTCTCGTATCAGACGATCCTTTCGGCCGAGAATCACCAGACTCGGGGTCGCCAGCCGTTCCAACCGCGTTTGGCTCATCGGGCTCCAGTCGAACTCTTCGGCCGACGCGCGCGCGGCCAGCGCGAACCCGGGCAGTTGGGTCGGCCCCCAGTACTCATCCACGTCTCGCTCCGTGGCGCGAGACGAGTCGGCGAAGACCAAGTTCCGAAGGATCCACCGCGCGCCCCGCCGAGGCACGAGACGCCCTCCACCCCGCGCCGTCACGGCGCGCGGCATCAAGCGCCGGATCGTCACGAAAGCGACGGGCGCGATTCCGGTCGGAGACAACAGCACCAGCCCGCGCACGCGATCGGGACGTGACAAGGCGTATGCGAGGGCAATCCCTCCGCCCATCGAGTGTCCCATCAACACCACGCGCGGCGATGCGACCTCGTCGAGCAGCGCGTCGAGATCGGCGACGTACGCATCCAGCGTGTAGGAATCGCGAGCCGCGGGCTTGTCCGAGAGCCCGAAGCCGCGGAGGTCGACGGCAAGACAGTGCGCGCCGAGCGCGGGCAGCGACTCGAGTTCGTGGCGGAAGGAGTACGCCGACGCGACCCAGCCGTGCAGCATGACCACGTCGACATCGCCCGAGAATCCGCTTTCGAGTATTCGTACGCGCGTTTGTGTGACGAGCGTCACAAAACGAACGGCGATGTTCTCGTGGCCGGCCGGGAACATCTCGGCCGGGGACAGCGGCCGCATCACACGAGCTCGATCGTTCTTCCAGCGAGCCGGCCGATCAGGCCGAGTCGGAAGGTCACGTCGGTCCAACGCTCGTCGCCGGCGAGATGATCTTCGAGCGGATAGAGCGGCCAGAGGTACGGATTCGAGCTGCGCACGGCCGACATGCCTTTGTGCGGATGCCAGACGCCGTGTTCGTCGCGGTCGTCGAGGAACCGCTCGTAGAGCTTGCTCCAGTTGTCGTTCCGGCGGAGATAGCCGAGCCGCGCCATCAGCTCGAGCCACGTGATCGCGAGCGCGACGTCGTCGTCGGCGGCGTTGCGATTCGGGAGCATGTCGCCCAGCACGAGCTGCGGCTGCGCCGTCGGCTTCTTGCCGACGAGCTGCATGCCTTCCTGTCGAGGGAGCGGCTGCGACAGGTGCTGGTAGATCGCCTCCATCGCGTCGTGGTGCTCGGTGCGGAAGAGCGGCATGTACGCCAGCATGAACAGCAAATGGATCGACGGCGGAGCAGCTTCGGCGGCGAGCACGTGCTGATTGCCCACGCGAACGAACGGCTTCTGCGCGAGGGGTGAGCGAAGGTATGCGACGACACGCTCGAGGATGCGGCGCGCGGCGCCGCGAAGTCGTGGATCGCCCTCGTAGCCGGCCTGCGCCAAGGCGGCCGCAGCCGCTTCGCGCAGGATCGCGCGTGAGCGTCGCGCGAGTTCTTCGTCGATGTTTCCTTTGCTACCGAACTCGAACAGGTATTCGGGATCGTCGTCTTCGGCGAGAAGACGAAAGAGAATTCGGCGCGCGTGCGTGAGCGGCGGCGTGTCCTTGTCCCATCCGTACTCGAGCAACCGCCGCACGGCCGTGATGGTGCCGATGCCGTCGAAGTGCTCTCCGCGAGAAGATGGGATCGAGAGCATCGCGTGGTTCCACGTCCCATCCGCCTGCTGCATCACAGCCAACGTCAATGCCGGTTCGTACGTAAACGGGAGTGACGCGATCTGCGCCGTGATCGCGCCTGTTGGTTTTGCGACTTCCGTCACAGATCTGAACTTGATCGGCGCCGATGCGTGCTCTAAGAGCCACGTAATCGGGAACGAGACCGGAGGTGACGGGGGCGCCGCAGCCGGAGTCAGTGGCGTTGCGGATGAAGGCAGCGGCGCGGGTGTGGGACTCGACGAAGGCGAGCTGGGGAGGGGCGGCAGAGTCACGAAGGTCGCTCAGTCCGAGCCTGCAGTACCCGGCCAGCGTCGGCGCTGGGAACGAGGATCATCCTGCGTTTGGGGCGGTAAGGATAGCAGTTTTGAGCTTTTGCGCTAGAGGGCGCCAACTAACGCGTTGCGCTCACAATGGTTGTCGATGCGCGGGACCATGGCGCACCCGACGCTGATGTCGCCATCCTGTCGCATGGTAGGTGTACACGCGGGATCGCGGTCTGATGCACGCACGGCGAGGTATCTCCACAACTCTTTGGGGGCAGAAACATGAAGACGATGACCCGGATGGCGATGATGGTGGCCGTGATGGTCCTTGCCGTGACCAGCGTTGGTCAGGCGCAGGGCGGCGGCGGTGGCGGCGGCCGCGGTGGAAACCGCGTCATGGCCGTCCTCAAGGATTCGATGAAGGTCTCCGAGGCGATCCTCGCCAAGGCCGACTCGATCCAGAAGGCGGACGCGGCGGAGATGCAGGCGTTGGGCGAAAAGGCCCGCGGTGGTGACGCCGATGCGCGCACGAAGTCGATGGAACTGCGCAACAAGCAGACGGCCGCCATCAAGGCGCTGCTTTCCGCCGACCAGCAGGCGCAGTTCGACAAGATCATGGCCGCGTTCCCACAGGGACGTCGCGGCGGTGGACCGGCGCCGCGCTAGTCGTCGCTCGCTTCACTGATCGAGAAAGCGCGGGCCGTCCATCGACGGCCCGCGTTCTTGTCTTGCGCACCCTCGCCCCGCTTTAACTAGCATTCTCGAACAAGCCGGAGCATCTTCCCCGCCCTTCCTCCATGCCAGACGGGCTGACGCGTGCGCGGTGAGTTCATCGATCTGTCGGGCGCGCGGCTCTACTACTACGCCGCCGGCACGCGCGGCTCGGGCAATCCGGTCGTGTTCATCCACGGATTCCCCACGTCCGGCCATCTCTGGAGCGAAGTCGTTTCGCTGATGCCGCCGGGGCACCGTCTCGTCGTGCTCGACCTCCTCGGCTACGGGCGCAGCGACCGTCCGTTGTCGCGCGCCGTCGACGCGGGCGCGCACGCCGATCGTGTCGTCGGCCTCCTCGACGAATTGCGCATCGAGCGCGCGTGCATCGTCGGTCATGGATTCGGCGGAGGCGTCGCGCAGTGCATCGCCGTGCGCCACGGCGCGCGCGTGTCGCACCTTGGCCTGATCGACAGCATCGCCTTCGACCGCTGGCCGATCGCCCGCCTGCGCGTCTCGCGCGCGTTGCTGCCGTTGGCGCCGCTCGTCCCCGCCGCCTTTCTCCTCTCTCGTCTTCGACGCGAGGTGGAACGCGGCTTCGGCGATCGCATCCGCGCGGCGCGATCGATCGACATCTACATGCGGCCGTTCACCGGGCCGGAGGGCGCGCGGGCACTCGCCGCACACATCAAGGGACTCTCGACGAACGACCGCGACGTCCACGCCGGGCTGTCGTCGCTCGACGTCCCGGCCGCCGTCGTGTCGGGACGCCGCGACCGTGTGCTGCCGCTCGACACCGCGAAGTCGCTCGCCGGCCGGATTCCGAACGCTACGCTCGACGTGATCGCCGACGGCCACCACTTCACGCCGGAAGAAACGCCGCGCCAAGTCGCCGACTCGATCGCGGCGCTCCTGCGCCGCTAGAGCTTGCGCAGCTCGTCGGCCGCCTCGACGGCGTGGCCGATGTCGCGCGACAGGGCGCGCGCTTCCTGCGTCGCGCTGGTGTTGTCTTCCATCTGCGAGCCGAGTCCCGACGACCGGAACTTGAGCAGATCGAGCTTCAAGTTCTGTAACATGAGGCCGGCGCTCTCGAGCTGACTGGACAGCGACCGCCGCCGCTCGAGCAGGTCGGCGAGCGAGTTCCGCTGGCGCTGGAGCAATGCCTCGCGCCGCTCGCGCTCCGGCGTGTCCGGCTCGGATTGGAGCGACGCGAGCCGTTGGTCCAACGCGCCGAGCGACGCGCCGGAGACGTCGGCGTCGAGACGATGCAGCGTCGTCGCCACCGCGGCGACGCGCTGCGCCAGCGCGTCCACCGTCGGTCCGATGTCCGGGATCAGCTCCTTCTCGATCGCGCCGAACTTGCTCGTCATGTCGCGCATCAGCGCGCGGTCGGCAGCGGCGCGCTTGATCGTGTCGCCGTACGGGCCGACGAGCACGTCGGCCGTCGCGAGCTGCGCCGCGAGCTGCTCGATCGTCGGCGGCGCGGGCGGCGGCGGTGGCGGCGCGGCGATTCCTTTCTGCACCTCGGAGGCGCCGCGCTCCGCGCGCAGCTTCGCGCGGATTCCTTTCTTGAACGCGTCGATCGGACCGACGCCGTCGGACCAGATCGAGCTGCCGTGCCGAAGGACGTTCAGGAACATCAATCCGCTGGGAATCAGGAACCACGGCGGTCCCTGCGTCATCGCCGCGTTGATGAAGAGCAACACGCCGCTCAGGCCAACCCAGTTCATCACGCTGTGGCGAAAGGCGTCGACCCGCTCGTCGAGCGGACGTTCGTCGAATCGCTTGTAGTTCTCGAGGTTGATCCCGATGACGCGAATCTCGCGGTCGAACGCGGCGCGCTCTTCGGCGCGCAACATGTTCCGCTGGGCTTTGTACCAGCGTCGCAGTTCCTTCCGGCTGATTCCCGGAGGAGGAAGCGGAAAGTGCCGCGGCGGCGACGAAACCTGCGCTGGAGCCGGAACTGAGGGCGGCGCGTTTCGCGACTCCCCTCCGGGGTACGAAGGAATCTGCGACGACGGAGGCGTCCACGCCTGCCGTCGCCGGTGCGACGCCTGCGCGCCGGCAAGCGCGTCGCGGAACTCGGCCGCGTCCGACCAGCGGTCTTCCGGCTTCTTCGCGAGAGCCCGGTCGATCGCCACCGCGAGATAGGCGGGCACGTCGGGCCGGCGCTCGCGAATCGGGCGCGGTCGCTCCGACACGTGCTTCACGAGCATCGCCGGCGTGTTCACCGCCTTGAACGGCGTGTCGCCGCTGAGCATGTGATAACCGACCACGGCGAGCGAATAGAGGTCGCTGCGTCCGTCGACCTCGCGCTCGCCGAGTGCCTGCTCCGGCGACATGTACGCGGGCGTGCCGACGGCGACGCCGGTCGCGGTGATGCGCGTCTCGCCGGCTTTGGCGCGCGCGATCCCGAAATCCGTGACCATCGGCCGGCCGCTCGCACGGTCGATCAGAATGTTGTCCGGCTTGATGTCGCGATGCACGACGCCGCGCGCGTGCGCGTACGCGAGCGCGTCGGCAACCTCTCGCAACACGCGGACGGTCTGGTCCACGGGCCACGCGCCCTCGCGCGCCAGATGTTGCCCGAGGCTCTCGCCGTCGATGTACGCCATCACGAAGAACGCCAGGCTGCCGGCCGCGGAGCTTTCGCTCCCGACCTCGTCCACGCTGTAGATCGGAACGATGTTCGGGTGGCTCAGCTGCGCCGCGGTCTGCGCCTCGCGGATGAAGCGCGTGCGTACCGCCTCGTTGAACGCGATGTCGGGCGGGAGAACCTTGATGGCGATGGTGCGATGCAGCCGCGAATCGGTCGCGCGGTACACGACGGCCATGCCGCCGCGCCCGATCTCATTTTCGATCTGGTATTGAGTGCCGACCGCGACGGTGAGTCGGTCGCGCAGATAGTCGTTCACATCGACCGCACCGTTAGCGAGCCGCCGAGGGGCGAGCCTGTTTCGACCCCGTGGTGCGCATTTCGTCGGCCACGTAGAGCGCGGTGTCGACGCTGTCGGCCAGGTTCAGCGCGTCCATCGCCAACGACGTGATGTGCTGCGGCGTCTGCGAGCCGGCGTTCAAGCGAATGAGATCGAGCTTGATGTTCTGCAGCGCGACCAGACAGGTCTCGAGCTTCGCGGCGATCGACCCGCGCTTGGCCGAGACTTCGGCGATCGCACGCCGCTGCCGCTTGAGGAACGCGAGGCGACGCACGCGCTCGTCACTCCCACTCTGATCGAGTGGGTTCGCGGCGTTCTCGAGGCGCGAAATCTCCGCCTCGAGCGCCTCGGATCCGCCCGCCGCGGCGCTCCGGTCGATGTCGGCGAGCGCGAGCGCGAGGTTGCGCACCCGTTCGGCGAGCGCGGTCGCCGAGCGGCCCACGTCCGGAATCCGCTGGCGCTCGGACGACGGCATGCGCTCAAGCAGCGCGAGAATCTCGTTGCGATCGCGCTCGGCGCGATGGATCCGATCGCCGAACGTTCCCGCGGCGCGTGCCACGTCGTCCATCGCGAGCGGCGGAAGTTGTGGCGCGCCTCCGGCTCCCTGCGCGTAGTTCCCCGGACGCGCGATCCGATTGCGGCGCTCCTCGCGCAGCGCGCGGCGCTTGTCGCGATTGAACATCGACCGCACGTACGTGATCGAATCTTCGGCGACGTCGACCAAGTCGCGGTCGCGCGGCTGGCGAAACACGTCGCGCCAGTCGTATCCGTCGGACCAGAGACGCGAATAGCGAAACGCCATGAAGATGGTCCAGATCACCGGGATCCAGAGCACGTCCACGCCGGCGGTGACGTCGAGCACCACGAGCACGCCGTTGATGAACAGGTACGGCGCGACCTTCTTCCGGAACCTGACGACCTCCGGTGCCTCCCAGCGGCGGTACTCCTCGGCGGTCGGCGCCTGTTGCGCGAACCCGGACTGCTGAGCGCCGGCCGGATATCCCGGTTGCGGTGGGACGGTCGGCGCGCTCGACGCGGGTGCCGCGGTCGCGACCACCATGTTTCCGGTACTCGCGAACGCCGGCATGCGGCCAGTGTCGAGAGCGACGACGACAGAGCCAGCCGACGGGAAACGGTTGGCCGGATCCTTCTCGAGCAGCTGCATGATCACGCGCGCCAGATCAGCCGGCACGTCGGAGCGCCGCTGCTCAATGGGTGTCGGCCGCTCCGAGACGTGCTTGACGAGGACTGCGGGCGTGCTGTTGGCGATGAACGGCGGCTCACCGCAGAGCATCTGGTACCCGAGGATGCCGAGCGAGTAGAGGTCGCTTCGACCGTCGATGGCGCGCTCGCCCGCCGCCTGTTCCGGGCTCATGTAGGTCGGCGTACCGATGGCGATCCCGGTCGCGGTGAGCCGCGTCTCGCCTTCGCTGACCGCGCGGGCGATGCCGAAGTCGGTGACCATGGGACGACCGCTGTCGGCGTCGATCAGGATGTTGTCGGGCTTGATGTCGCGGTGGATGACGCCGCGCTCATGGGCGTAAGCGAGCGCATCCGCTACATCGCGCATGATTCGCCTCGTCTGATCGATCGAGAGCGCACCATGCTCGTGCAACAGCTTCGCGACATTGTCGCCCGTTATGTACGCCATCACAAAGAAGACGATGCCGCCAGCCTCGTCGACCGCGTAGATGTCGACGATGTTGGGGTGGTTGAGCTGCGCGGCCATCTCGGCTTCGCGCAGGAACCTGGTCTTGATTTCGCTGCGGAACGCCAATTCGGGTGGCAATACTTTGATGGCGACCGTGCGCTTCAAACGGCGATCTTTGGCGCGGTAGACGACCCCCATGCCGCCGCGCCCGATCTCGCTGTCCAGCTCATAATGGGTACTGAGCGCGCGCTCGACGAGCGAGCGCAGCTCTGTATCCGATTGCGGCGAAACGGGCTCGGACAAGCGATTAGCTCGCTTTAGCGGGGCGAAGTGGATGGGTGGCGGTGAAGCAGTTTAGCATACGGCGAAACTTCCGGAAAGATTAGGAGGGTTTATACGCCGGACCGGCAGTCGTGGTACCGATTCTTGTCTCGAGTGCGCCAGAACGAGCGGCTGGCGCTGCCACGGTGACGGAAAACCGAAGCGCGCCACATGCAGAGTGGAATGCCGTGTGCGACGCCGGGCCTAGCCGCCCCGCGTCGCCAGTTGCACGTTCCCACATCCGAACAGCAAACAATGGCAACTCGCCAGACTCTTCCAGTTCTCCCCCTCCGGGGCACGGTCATCTTCCCGGGTTTGACGGTGCCCATCGCCGTCGGGCGGCCGGGGACGCTCCGCGCCATCGAATCGGCCCTCAAGGGGGACCGGCTGGTCTTCGCCGTGGCTCAGCGCGACAACACGGACGAGCCGGCGCCGGACAGCTGTACACGATGGGCGTGATCGCCCGCATCGGCCAGATCCAGCGCGGCCTGGGCGGCGTTCAGCTCCTCCTCCAGGGTGAGCAGCGCGCCACCTCGCTTCAGTATCAACACCACCGAGGGCTTCCTCAGCGCCGTCGTGATGCCGGTGGAGGAGATGAAGCCGATCAACGAGAACGATCCGGCCTTCGTCGCGCTCTACAAGGAGACCCGCGAGCGGGCCGCGGAGCTCGGCGAACGGCGCGGACTGCCCGAGGAGGTGCTGCACCAGGTCCTCGACTCGGTCACCGACCCCGGTCGGTTCGCCGACCTGGTCGCCGGCTACATCGAGCTGCCAGCCGCCCGAGAAGCAGGGCCTGCTCGAGACCCTCGGCGTCGAGGAGCGGCTGCGTCGCGTGCTCGTCCAGGTCCAGAAGCAGATCGGCATGCTCGAGGCGCAGGAAGAGATCAAGTCGCAGGTCCAGGAGGAGCTCGGCGAGCGCCAGCGCGAGATGTACCTGCGCGAGCAGATGAAGGCGATCCAGAAGGAGCTCGGCGACGACGACGAATCGAAGGAGATCAGCGAGCTCCGCGAAAAGCTCGACAAGCTCGAGCTGCCCAAGGAGGCGCGACAGGAGGTCGAGCGCGAGCTCGGCCGGCTCGAGCGATCGGGACGCGAATCGATGGAGGCGCAGGTCATCCGCACCTATCTCGAGTGGGTCGCCGAGCTGCCCTGGAACACGCGCTCCGACGACAAGCTCGACCTCGATGCGCGCGGAGACGTGCTCGACGAGGACCACTACGGCTTGCAGGACGTGAAGGACCGCGTGCTCGAGTTCCTGGCCGTGCGCCAGCTGCGCGCGGCGCAGCTGGAGGATGAGCTCGAGCAGACCGGCGAGATGTCGGCCGCCAAGCTCAAGGCCGACGAAGGAGACGCGACTCCTCAACTCGCCGGCATACACGCCGGCGAGCGGCAGATCACCGACGCGAAGGAAGCGAAGGCCCGCGCGATGGCCAAGGGCCCGATTCTTCTCTTCGTCGGCCCGCCGGGCGTGGGCAAGACGTCGATCGCCAAGTCGATCGCGCGCTCGCTCGGCGAAAGTACGTGCGCGTCGTCCCTCGGCGGCGTGCGCGACGAGGCCGACATCCGCGGCCATCGCCGCACCTACGTCGGCGCCATGCCCGGCCGGATCATCCAGGGGATGAAGCAGGCCGGCACCAAGAACCCCGTGTTCCTGCTCGACGAGGTCGACAAGCTCGGCGTGTCGTTCCAGGGCGATCCGGCGAGCGCGCTGCTCGAGGTGCTCGACCCGGCGCAGAACGACACGTTCACCGATCACTACCTCGAACGTGCCGTTCGATCTGAGCGAGGTGCTGTTCATCGCCACGGCGAACTTCCTCCAGAACATTCCCGGCCCGCTGCTCGACCGCATGGAAGTGGTCGAGTTCGCCGGCTACACCGAGCGCGAGAAGGCCGAGATCGCCAAGAAGTACCTGATCCCGCGCCAGCTCGAGGAGTCGGGGCTCGCCGGCAAGAACGTCGCGTTCACCGACGACGCGGTCGTCGGCGATCGTCAGCCAGTACACGCGCGAGAGCGGCGTCCGCCAGCTCGAGCGGCAGATCGGCGCCGTGGCGCGGAAGGTCGCGCGGAAGATCGCCGCCGGCGAGACCACGATGATCGCCGACGGTCAGATCGACGCCGACGACGTGCGCGAGCTGCTCGGCCGGCCGCGGGTCCATCCGGAGCATGCCGGCGAGGCGAACGAGGTCGGCGTGGCCACGGGCATGTACTACACCCCGGCCGGCGGCGACATCATGTTCGTCGAGGCGTCGATCCGCCGCATGCTCGGCACGGGCCAGCGCTCGACGGACGAGGAGCGCACGCAGGTGAGCGGCTGGGGAACGTGTCGCTGATCCTCACCGGCCAGCTCGGCGACGTGATGAAGGAGTCGGCCCGCGCCGCGCTGACCTACGCGGCGACGCATGCGCCGAACGCTGGAGATCCCCGAGGATCGCCTCGGCTCGATCGAGGTGCACATCCACGTTCCCGCCGGCGCGATTCCCAAGGACGGCCCGTCGGCGGGCGTGGCGATGGCGACGGCGATCGTCTCGCGCGATGTCGGGACGGCCGGTGCGCAGCGACGTGGCGATGACCGGCGAGATCACGCTGCGCGGCCGCGTGCTGCCGATCGGCGGCGTGAAGGAGAAGGTGCTCGGCGCCCACCGCGCCGGCATCATCCACGATCATCCTGCCGAAGGAGAACGAGGCGGACCTGGAGGACATCCCGGAGGACGTGCGCAACCAGCTCAAGTTCCACTGCGTCGCCACGCTCGACGAGGTGTTCGCCGTCGCGCTCGTTCCGCTGGCCGCGCAGCCGTCGGCTTCACCGACGCTGATGGAGGAGGAGGCGGCGAAGGTCGCGTAAGGTTTCGCACAACGATCTGAGCCGGTGATCGGGCGGAATGGCCCCGTCACCGGCTCTCTCTTGCGGGCGCAGGCAGCCGGTCTCAGCGGCGGAGCGCGCGTGCCCGCGTGCTCGCATGCTCGCGTGGCACCGGCTCGTCGTGCAAATTGTTGGGCGGCCAATTCAATTCCGCAGAGCCGCCTCAACCTCCCGGAGCACGCCAGCATGAGAAGCACACGTCTCTCGCCACGCCGCGCGCGCGTCGCGCTCGGCGTTCTCTTCGCGATCCTCGTCATCCCCGCATCGTCAGCGATTGCTCAACGCGGTGGCGGCGGGCGCGGCGGTGGCGGCGGCGGTGGCCAGAACGGAGCGATTCAGGCTGGAGGTCCGGCAGCCGGCGATACGTCCGCAGGCGGGGGATCGAGGCGACCGACCGTCGGAACCGCGACGTCCGCGCCACGCGACATCGTGGCGATGACCGAAATGGCGCCGACGGCGACGCACCACTCGGTCAACGTTCGCGGCCAGACGATCGCCTACACGGCGACCGCCGGCATGCTCCCGATCCGCAACGAGCAGACGGATGCGGTCGAAGGCGGGATGTACTACGTCGCCTACACAAAGGATGGCGCGAACCCGACGACGCGCCCGATCACCTTCGCGTTCAACGGCGGCCCCGGATCAGCCACTGTTTGGCTGCACCTCGGCGCGTTCGGTCCGAAAAAAGTGAAGCTCAATGCCGACGGAACCGCTCCGCCGCCGCCCTACAGCTTCGAGGACAATCCCAACACGCTCCTCGACCAGACGGACCTCGTGTTCATCGATGCCGTCGGCACCGGCTACAGCCGAGCGGCGACGCAAGCGCTGGGCGCGCGCTTCTGGGGGCTCGATGAAGATCTGAACTCGTTCCGCGAGTTCATACGTCTGTACCTCACGCGCTTCGACCGCATGGGTTCGCCGAAGTTCCTGGCGGGCGAGAGCTACGGCACGACCCGCGCGTCGGGTCTCTCCGGTCTTCTCGCCGACGACGGCATCGCGCTCAACGGCGTCGTGCTCCTCTCGTCGGTTCTGAACTTCGGGTATTCGTCGCAGGTGCGCGGCAACGACATCGGCTTCATCAACTTCATCCCCACCTACACGGCCACGGCCTGGTTCCATAAAAAGCTTCCGGCGGATCTCCAGAAGCAGTCGATCGAAGAAGTCACCGCGGCGGCGGAGAAATGGTCGGTGAACGAGTACGCCGCGGCGCTCATGAAGGGGAGCAAGCTCACGAGCACGGAACGCCAGGCGACGATCGATCAGATGGCGCGGTTCACCGGCCTGTCGAAAGAGATCATCGAACAGAATGACCTGCGCGTCGCGCTCGGCACGTTCGACTCCGAGCTGATGCGCGACCAGCACGAGACGGTCGGGCGTCTCGACGGCCGCTTCACCGGCTTCGCGCCGTTGAGCGGCGGACGCGGCGGCGGCGCCGGCGTCGGCGACCCGAGCGACATCAGCATCCGCAACACGTTCACGCCGGTGCTCACCGATTACACGCGCCGGGAGCTGAACTACCGCAACGAGGACACGTACTACATCCTCGGCGGCGGCATCGGGCGTTGGAACTACCCGCAGAACTCGTACGCGACGGTCGTGCCGAATCTCGAGCGCGCCTTTGCCAAGAACGCTTATATGAAATTGTACGTGGCCGAGGGCTACTACGACGCGGCGACGCCGTACTGGGCGGTCGAGTACACGCTGTCCCACATGTCGGTCGACCCGAAGGTCGCGAAGAGCAACATCACCGTCGGGAAGTTCACCGCGGGGCACATGATGTACATCGACGAGCCGTCGATGAAGAAGCTCCGCGGCGATCTGGAAAAGTTCTACAGCAGCGCGGTCAAGGAGCAGGTCGTCCCGTAAGGACCGGGGCGATCACGCGCGACGGCGGCGTGAAGAGCGGGCCCCACTGCGGAACTTTCCACGGATTGTTCCGCAGTTCTTCGGGCTCGGTGCCCGGCATGAAGTACTCGGTGTACCGCATGTCGAACGGGGTTGCCGCCGTCGCGAGCTTGCCCGTGGTGCGATCCACCTCGGCGTAGACGAGGCCGTCCGGCGGCGGACCCCAGCCGCTCGTCGAGCGGCCCTGGTAGTACTTGCCGATCATGTCGCCCCAGATCGGCGCCGCGAGCAGACCACCGACCGCGCCTTTGGCGATGGGCTTCGGCTGATCGAAGCCGAGCCACACGCCGGCGACGACGTCGGGGGTCATCCCGACGAACCACACGTCGCGGTTGTCGTTCGTCGTGCCCGTCTTGCCGGCGACCGGAACGTTGTCCGGAACCGCCTTGCGCGCCGCCGTGCCGCTTCCCCGCTCCGCGACGTCGCGCATCATGTCGCGCACGATGAACGCCACGCGGGGGTCGAGCACCTGCTGCGCCGTCGACGCGGGGCGCGCGTACACCGCGCGATTCGCGGCGTCGTTGATGCGCGTGATGAAGCGCGGCTGCACGACCGCGCCGTTGTCGGCGAACGCGGTATAGGCGGTCACCATGTCGATCGGGTGCACGGACGACGCGCCGATCGCGCTCGCCGGCACCGGATCGATCCTCGTCGTGATGCCGAGTCGCTGCGCGAGCGCCGAGACCGAGTCCATCCCGACGCGCAAGCCCAACTGGATCGCGATCATGTTGCGCGAGTGAACGAGCCCTTCGCGCATCGTCATCGCGATGCTGGTCGGCACGCCCTCCTTCCACGTCGTGAGACCCCAGAATTTCCCATCAATTTCCTGAGGTTTGTACGGGTCGCTGTTGACGAGCGGAATTTCGAGCGCGGTGTCGGGGACGACCGTGTTGGCGGAGATGCTGTCTTCGACCGCCTTCGCGTAGACGATCGGCTTCATCGACGAGCCGGGCTGGCGGAGCGCGGTCGTCGCGCGATCGAACGGCGCGCGTTGGTAGTTGCGGCCGCCGACGAGCGCGCGCACGTCGCCGGTGCGCGGATCCATGGCGACCGCCATCGCCTGCAGGTAGTCGGTCTGATTGCCCTTCGCGAGCGCTTGTGTGAGATGCTTGTAGCCCTTCTGCGCCTCGATCTTGTTCGTGCCGTCGATGACGGCGTCGACCGCCGCGCGCTGGAGTGCCGGATCGAGCGTCGTGTAGATCTTGTAGCCGCCGGTGGCCACCGGGATTCCTGCGCGCTCGGCCTGGTGGCGCACTTCGTCCACGAAGTAGCCCGCCGCGGCCGACATGCCGCCGTTCGGCGCCGTCACCAGAGGCTCGAGCTTCGTCTTGTCGGCCAGCCCCTGCGTGATGTACTGCTGATCCGCCATCATCTGGAGGATCAAGTCGCGGCGCTCTTTCGCCCGCTGCGGATGCGCGATCGGATCGTAGTACGGCTGCGACTTGGGCAATCCCGCGAGTACCGCTGCTTCGGCGAGCGTGAGACGCGACGCCGGATGCCCGAAGTAGTGGCGCGATCCAGCCTCGACGCCGTACCAGCCGCGTCCGAGGTTGATCTGGTTGAGATACGCCTGGAGGATCGTGTCCTTCGGGTAGTGGCGCTCCATCTCTCGGGCGGCCGACTGTTCGTGCAGCTTCCGGGAGATTCCCGCCGTGCCGCTGACCTCGCGTCGGTCGATGACGTCGGGGTGCATGTATCCGACGAGCTGCTGCGTGATCGTGCTCCCGCCGCCGCGATTCTCGTTGAGGATCTTGCCCTTGATCACGCCGAGCACCGCGCGGGTGTCGACGCCGTTGTGCTCGTAGAAGCGCTGGTCCTCGACCGCGATGAAGGCCTTGGGGACGTACCAGGGGATCGACTTCATCGGAATGGTCGTCCGCATCTCGCGCCCGATCTCGCCGATGAGCGACGAGTCGCGCGCGTAAACGAGCGTGGACTGGGCGAGCGGAATGATCTGCCACGCCTCGCCGGTCTTGGGCGTGGTGTCCTGCGCGCGCGCCGGCGAAGCCAGCACCGCGGCAGTCAATCCGAATGCGCCAAGTGCGGCATATGTGAGGGCACGGACGCGCGAGGCGGCCGTCGGGGAGGGACGAGTCAACATCATGTGGCCATTATGTCTGTGCAGTTCCTAATACCCCGTAGAGACGGAATCTCGCCCACCTCGTTCTTGGCGCGCTACCTTTCGTTACCATGCCCCCGCTCGTCCACCTCGCCGTGGCTCAAATCAAGCCGCGGAAAGGCGATTACCGCGGCAATCTCGAGCGGCTGAAAGCGGTCTTCGCCCAAGTCGACCAGCTCAGACCTCGACCGAACGTGCTCTGTTTGGCCGAGAGCGCGCTCACCGGATACTTCCTCGAGGGCGGCGTTCGCGACAGCGCGGTCACCGCCGGCACGCTCGCCGCGGATCTCGACGCCGTCTACCGAAGCGCCGTCACATCGCCCGGTCCGATCGATGTGACGCTCGGCTTCTACGAAGTATGGAACAACAAGCTGTACAACAGTGCGATGTACGTCACACTGGGCGCGGGCGAGCCGAAGATCGCGCACGTCCATCGGAAGGTGTTCCTTCCCACGTACGGGCTGTTCGACGAGGAGCGCTTCGTCGAGAGGGGGCGCGAGGTCCGAGCGTTCGACACGCCCTGGGGGCGAGCGGCCTTGCTCGTCTGCGAGGACGCGTGGCACAGCCTCACGGCGACGATCGCCGCGCTCGACGGCGCGCAGATCATCTTCGTTTGCGCGGCGGCGCCGGCTCGTGGGACTCAGCCCAAGGGCGACGCGGTTCCGGGGCCGGCGAGCGTGAGCCGCTGGGATCGGCTGATTCGCGACATCGCGGACGAGCACGGCGTTTTCGTCTCACTGTCGTGCCTGGTGGGGAGTGAGGGCGGCAAAGTCTTCCCTGGCGGATCGTTGGTGGCCGGACCGTCGGGCGACGTGCGGGCGCGCGCCCCGCTCTGGGACGAGATGGTCCTCTCGGTCAGCGTGGATCTGTCGGATTGCACGCGCGCGCGTACGGACATGCCGCTCATCGCCGACCTCGAGACGATGGTGCCGCACCTCAAGCGGAACATCGACGACATCCTGGCCGGCGCGCCGTCCACGCTCGAGTTCGATCCCGCGGCCCGCGCGCCCGACGATTCGGCGCGCCATGATTCGCGCGCGACCGAGCCGCGCGGGGCGCACGAGCTTCCCGTGATCCAGGTGGGGGCGACGAGCCACGAGCCGCCCGCGCCGCTCGCCATCGACGCGGCTCTCACCGAGCAGTGGCTCGTCCACTTCATTCGCGACGAGATGGAGCGCCGTCAATTCAAGCGCGCCGTCGTCGGCGTCTCGGGCGGCGTCGATTCGGCTGTGACGGCATATCTCGCGGCGCGCGCGCTCGGCCCGAAGAGCGTGATCGGCGTGCGGATGCCGTATCGCTCGTCGAGTCGCGAAAGCCTCGATCATGCGCAGCTCGTCATCGACGCGCTCGGCATCGAATCGCGCACGATCGACATCACGCCGGCGGTCGACGGCTACCTCTGTCACGAACCCGACGCGGACGGCGGGCGCCGAGGAAACGTGATGGCCCGGATGCGGATGATCACGCTGTTCGATCTCGCGGCGAAGCACCACGCGATTCCGCTCGGCACAGGCAACAAGACAGAGCGGCTCTTCGGCTATTTTACCTGGCACGCCGACGATTCACCGCCGATCAACCCGCTCGGCGATCTGTTCAAGACGCAAGTGTGGGCGCTCGCCAGGCATCTGGGCGTGCCGGACGTGATCGTCTCGAAGCCGCCGACGGCTGACCTTGTCGTCGGACAGACCGACGAGGGGGACTTCGGCATCAGCTACAAGAAGGCGGACGAGATTCTGAATTGGCTGGTCGGGGGATTTCAGCCGGACGAACTGGTCGCGCGCGGATTCGACGCGAAGGAAGTGGAGATCGTTCGTCGGCGTGTGGCGAGCACGCACTGGAAGCGGCGCTTGCCGACGGTGGCGATGCTCAGCCCGACGGCGATCGGCGAATCGTACCTGCGCCCCGTGGACTATTAGGCCACCTGCTGTTCCGCGCGGGCGAACGCGAGGCTCACAGCGCGCTTCGCGCAGCGTTTCAGCGCGCGGTGCACCGCGCGCGCGTGTGCGATGAAGTTGAGCCCCGCCCACGGATGGCGCGCGAAGAATTCAGTCGGCAGCAGATCGCCTTTCAGGCGATTGCACCGCGCGCAGGCGAGGACGACGTTGCCGGGAGCGTTCGCGCCGCCGTGGGCGAGCGGATGGACGTGGTCGAGGGTCGCCGCGTCGAACTCGAGGAGTGAACCGCAATAGACGCAGCGACGGTCGCAGTCCCGCATCGCCGCGCGCTTGATGGCTCGCTTCTGGCGGCCCGCGGACACGTTCTTTCTCGGGCGCGATCCGCGTGGTAGGCGCGGCAGGGACCCGTGGTCGACCTGCCCACGGCCGTGCCGTGCGGTGCTACTCGTCGCTGCCTGGTTCTTTCGACTCTGAGGACGACTCAGGGACGACCTCTCCATGCGCACCTTCGCGCGGCTGCCACCCGTCGGCCTGGGACGTTGGCCCACGAACGCGGCTCCGTTCGGCGCGCTCCGGACTTGACCTCATAGGGCCTGACTCCTCGAACACCGGAATCGCAACGTTGCGGTCCATCGCGGCCGCGGTGACCGGATCTCGCAAGGCGGCGATGATGCGGGCGGCGTAGGCGTCGAGGATGGTCCGGTCGGGCATCACCGACCCGCCGAACGGCAGCGGAATGTCGAATCCGTCGCCTTCGCGACGCGGAATGATGTGGACGTGGTAGTGTGGCTCGTCCTGGCCGGCCGCCGTCCCGCTGTTGACGACGATGTTCAGCGCCTCAGTGCCCGAAACCCGCCGAATGGCCGCACCCAGATCGATCGTGAGCTTGAACAGGTGGAGCGCCAGGTCCCGCGGTATGTCCGCGACCGACTCGTAGTGCTCACGCGGCACGACGAGAACGTGTCCGTTGTTCACCGGCTGCACGTCCATGAACGCGATGGCCAGCGAATCCTCGTGGCAGATCGACACCTCAGCGGCGCCATGGATCATGTCACAAAACGTGCAATGGGGGAGCCTGCGCTTGATCATGATCATGCCTGTCTCGAGATGTGCCTGCTCGTCTTAGCGCAGATCGGGTGCCAGCGCCGAGCACGATGCGGCGCGCTCGCGCCGCGACGTTCCTAAAGCCACGCCGGAGCTTATTTTCCGTGCATGGCCACAACGACCAAAGCCGAGCGCAAGACCGCCGGATTAACGCGCGATCAGCTGATGGACGCGTACCGCACCATGTACCTGTCGCGTCGACTCGACGATCGCGAGCTACAGCTCAAGCGCCAGAACAAGATCTTCTTCCAGATCTCGAGCGCGGGACACGAAGCGGTGATGACCGCCGCCGGACTGGTGCTCAAGCCGACGTACGACTGGTTCTACCTCTACTATCGCGATCGCGCGCTGTGTCTCCAGCTCGGCATGACGCCGGAGGAGATGCTGCTTTCAGCGGTCGGGGCCGCGAGCGATCCGAACTCCGGCGGCCGGCAGATGCCGAGCCACTGGGGACACAAGAAGCTCAACATCGTGTCCACGTCGTCGCCCACTGGAACGCAGTTCCTGCAAGCGATCGGTTCCGCCGAAGCCGTGCTGCGGGCGAGCCAGCTCGGCATGAAGGACGGTTTCGAGACCGATGAAGTGGTGCTGTGCACCACCGGCGACGGCACGACGAGCGAAGGCGAGTTCTGGGAGTCGTTGAACGGCGCCTGCAATCTCAAGCTGCCGGTCGTGTACCTCGTCGAAGACAACGGCTACGCGATCTCCGTCCCGGTGGAGGTCAACACCGCCGGCGGAAGCATCTCGAAGCTCGTCGCGTCGTTCCCCGGGTTGTACATCGAGGAAGTCGACGGATGCGACCTGGTCGCCAGCCACGAGGCGCTGCAGCGCGCCGTCGACTACGCGCGGCAGCGCAAAGGGCCGGCGCTCGTCCACGCGCACGTGATTCGACCGTACTCGCACTCTCAGTCGGACGACGAGGTGATGTACCGGCCGCCCGAGGAGCGCGACGCAGACGCGGCGCGCGACCCGCTCACGACCTTCCCCGCCTGGCTCGTCGCGCAGGGACACGCCACCGAGGCGCAGCTCGAGAAGATCCGCGAGGAGTCCGACGCGGTGGTGCTCGCCGCGACCGACGCGGCGCTCGCGGCCGAACAGCCCGGACCGGAGACCGTCGAGCGCTTCGTCTATTCGCCCGACATCGACCCGACGAGCGAGCAGTTCGATACCGAGGACGACCCGCAGTTCTCGGGCAACGAGACGACGATGGTCGATCTCCTCAACGCCTGCATGCGGGACGAGATGCGGCGCGATGAGAAGATTCTCATCTTCGGCGAAGACGTCGCCGACGTGTCGCGCGAGAAGTACCTGGGCAAGGTCAAGGGCAAGGGCGGTGTGTTCAAGGTGACATGGGGCCTCCAGAAGGAGTTCGGCGCCGCGCGCGTCTACAATTCGCCGCTGGCCGAAGCGACGATCGTCGGACGCGCCGTCGGGTTGGCCATTCGCGGATTCAAGCCCGTCGTCGAGGTGCAGTTCTTCGACTACATCTGGCCGGCGTTCATGCAGATCCGCGACGAGCTGGCGACGATGCGCTGGCGCTCGAACGGCGACTTCTCGGCTCCGGTGGTCATCCGCACGACGTACGGCGGCTACATCCGCGGCGCGGTCTACCACTCGCAGACGGGCGCGTCGCTGTTCACGCACACGCCCGGACTCCGCGTCGTGTGCCCGGCGACGGCGCTCGACGCCAACGGACTGCTCCGGACGGCCATCCGCTGCGACGACCCGGTGCTCTTCCTCGAGCACAAGCATCTCTACCGGCAGACGTACAACAAGGCCGCCTATCCGGGCGCCAACTTCATGATTCCCTTCGGCAAGGCGAAAGTCGTGCGCGAAGGGACCGACGTCACCATCGTGACGTACGGCGCGACGGTGCAGCGCTCGTTCGCGGCGGCCAACCAGCTCGCCGAGGAAGGGCTGTCCGTCGAGGTCATCGACTTACGGACGCTGTCGCCGTGGGACCAGGACGCGGTCTACGAGTCCGTCAAGAAGACGAACCGCGCGATCGTGGTCTATGAGGATTCGCTGTCGTGGGGTTATGGGGCCGAGATCGCCGCGCGCATCGCCGACGACTGCTTCCCGTGGCTCGACGCGCCGGTCAAGCGGGTCGCGTCCACCGACACCTTCGTCGGCTACGCGCCGCGCCTCGAGGACGCGATCCTCCCGCAGGTCGACGACGTCAAGCGCGCCTGCGAGGAGATCGCCCGCTTCTAGCGTTCTCTAATGGCCTGACGGGAAGGGCGACGCGCCTCGCGTGTAGTCCGACGGCACGACGAAGAGGCTCTCGGCCACCGGCGCCCGCTTGACGTTCGACATCTCCGACGTCATGTCGAGCCCCATGTTGCCTGCGCCGGCGGCGTCGGAGCTCGTCGCTATTTTGACACGAACGGCCGAGCCGGTCAGATGCCGCGAGATCGAGTCGATTTTCACTGCCAGCTCCTTGAATTGCGGCAACGCGCTCATGTTCTGACTGCCGCCGCCTAGTTGGCCGGCTTGCTGCAGCGGACTCAGGCCGAGTCCGGGGACCGTCGCCATCCAGTATTCGTTCGTCGCCTGGCTTTTCATCTGCTGGCTCACGCCCATGCCGTCGAGCGTGATCGTGTAGCTGACGGTCTGCCTGTAGTGGCGCGTCGGATATCCGGCGATCGTGTCGGTGCCGGGAAGCGTGTCGAACTTGAGCGCCATGTCGCCGAGCGTGATCGACATGCCCATCGCTTGCATCTGCTCGAGCATCTTGTTGGGGAAGTCCAACGGAATGGGGACGAATTCCTTCTTGCTCGGATGGACGACGGTGATCCCCGTCGAATCGAAGAGCATGTAGTCGCCCTTTTCGGCGAGCGGCGGCAGCGCGCCGTCGACGATGTCGATTCGCAGGCGCTTGCCGAGGGCGAACCCGCGTCCCGAATACCCGGGAGCCATCCCGGAGAGCGCCGCGCTCATGGCGCCGCTGACCGAGATCACGGTCTTCACGTCGAACTCGACGCCGGACTGCTGCGCGGCGATGGAAGCCGGAGCGAAGGGCATCGCGATGGCCAGCAACGTCGTCGAGACACGCGTCCGCGCACGAACGAATGGACGAACCATTGAGAACTCTCCAGCCGCAATCAGAGTGACGAATGCACAACGCGACCGCCTACGACGGTCATCAGCACGCTCGCGTCACGAATCGTTTCGGGGGCGATCCGCGTGAGGTCGCGGTCCAACATCACGAAATCCGCGAGCATGCCGCTCGCCAGCTTCCCCGTGTCCGACTCGGCAAACGACGCGTAGGCGGCGTCGCTCGTGTACGCCCGCAGCGCCTCCTCCACGGTAATACGCTGTTCCGGATGCCATCCGGCCAGGATGCGCGCCGTCGAGCGTCCGGCGGGTGACCGCGGCGTAGATCCCTTCGAGCGGGGTCGGAGGAGCGACGAACCAGTCGCTCCCGAAGGCGACGCGCGCCCGCGCATCGAGCAGCGATCGGAACGCGTACGTCCATTTTGCCCGCTCGACGCCGATGACGCGCTCGGCCCACCGTCCATCGTCGATCGCGTGATACGGCTGCATGCTCGCGATGACACCCAACGCGGCGAAGCGCGGGATGTCGGGCGGCGAGAGATGTTGCGCGTGCTCGATGCGGAACCGGCGGTCCCTCGGACCGTTCTCGCGTGCGACCCGCTCGAAGACGTCGAGCTGCGTCCGGATCGCGCGGTCGCCGATCGCATGAACGATCATCTGGAGCCCGGCGCGGTCGGCGCCCGACGTCCAGCGATAGAGATCGTCCGGCGTGTTCACGAAGAGCCCGCAGTCGTTCGGCGCGTCGTCAAAAGGCTCCAACATCGCGGCCGTGTGCGAGCCGAGCGATCCGTCGACGAATCCCTTGAGCGCGCCGATCCTGAGCCATGCGTCGCCGGATCCGCGCGCGGCGACCGTGTCGCGCAGGCGCTCCCACGTCGCAATCGGTACGGCCGCGTAGATGCGCGTGCCGAGCCGCGCCGCGTGGTGCGCTCTCTCGAATACCGCGAGGTCGGCCCACGTCCCCATGTGATGCACGGACGTGACGCCGCGCTCGCCGACGTATCGCATCGCGGCATCGAGCGCGCGATCCTCCTGTTCTTCAGAGGGAGCGGGGACCGCGCGTGAGACGAGCGACTCGGCGTTGTCCTTGAAGATGCCTGTCGGCTCGCCGTGCTCGTCGCGCACGATCGTCCCGCCCTCGACGTCGCTCGTTTCCTTCGTGACTCCGGCCGCCGCGAGCGCGGCGCCATTCGCCAGCAACATGTGCCCGTCGAGGCGTCGGACCCAGACGGGGTGCGACGGCGTCACCGCGTCGATCCATTCGCGACGAGGCAGTTCCCCGCCCCATCGCTCGTGGTCCCAGTCGCCGTGCGTGATCCATGTGCCGGGTGGAACCGTCGCCGCGTACGCGGCGATGCGGTCGACGAACTCGCGTGGCGTCCCGGCGTCGCGCAGCTGGACGGACGAGAGCCCGAAGCCGCCCTCGAGAAAATGAATGTGCGAGTCGATGAAGCCCGGCACGATCATCATCCCGTGCGCGTCGACGACGCGCGTTTCGGCGGAGGCGCGCTTCCGCATCTCGGCGCTGGACCCGATTCCGACGACGCGATCGACGGCGATGGCGAGACCGTCGGCCCACGGGCGCCGCGGATCTCCCGTCCAGATTCGGGCGTTGACGACGACGAGCGTCGTGGGGAGCGCGGGCGCGGGGCGCATCGCCTGTTCTTACCGAGAGGCGCCCGATTGCGCAACGCGAGCGACGGCCGCGTTCGGTTCGCCCCACCGACGTGGCGCTGCCGTCGCACTGAGCGCGGCTCGTCACGCGACGCTCGCTACCTGCCGCGCGGCTCGCCAGCATCAACTCGTGATGCAGCGCTCCTTGGCCCGCCACGTACGCAGGACACGGTCGGTTTCGGCGTGCGTTCTCGCCGCGTGTCTCTCCGCGGCCACGGCCGAACCGCAGCTCTCCGGCACCGGCACACCGATCCTGTTCGTCGGCAACAGCCTTACGTACGTGAACGACGTTCCGGGCATCGTCCAAGCGCTCGCCGCGTCGCGCGGCGACTCGTTGGCCGTCGAGACGGTCGCGTTTCCCGACTTTGCCCTCATCGATCATTGGAACGAGGGGACGGGACGCGGCACCGCGCGCGGCGAGATCGCGAGTGGAAAATGGAAGTTCGTCGTCTTGCAGCAGGGACCGTCGTCGGTGTCCGTCAACCGCGACACGCTCCGCCTTTCGGCCAAGCTGTTCGCTCCCGGAATCGCCCAATCCGGCGGCGTGCCGGCGCTCTTCTCGGTGTGGCCGACGAGCGATCGTCTTCAGGATTTTCCCGCAGCGATTCAGTCGTACACGCTCGCCGCGTCGGACGTCGGCGGCGTATTGTTGCCGGTCGCGTCGGCGTGGCAGGCCGCCTGGCAACGCAATCCCGCGCTTGCGCTCTATTCCGACGGTCTCCACGCGTCGACCGCCGGATCGTACTTGTCCGCGCTCGCGATCTACGCCGTTCTGTTGCACAAAACGCCGATCGGCTTGCCCTCGTCGCTGACGCTGCGTTCCGGATCGAGGATCGCGGTGGACTCCGCGACAGCCGCGATCCTGCAAGCCGCAGCAGCCTCCGTGACCGGATGGTAGTTTGGCAGGAAGTAGGAACTCACCACCGCCGTCAACGCCGTTTGCAAAGACGCCTCCGCTCCACCCTCCTCCTGTTCTCCGCCTGGCTCGCGTTTTATCAGATCCAGGCCGCGATGGGTATCGCTCTCGCGCCGAAGAACGGCTTCAGCCGGAGCGGTTGGATCGAGATCGACGCCAGCATCGCGCTGCTGTGGACGGTCCTCAGCGCGATCATCGCGGCGTGGCATCTTCGCGCGCGACGGCTGTCGGCGAACCTCTGGACGCTGATCGCGCTCCACCTGCCGCTTCTGTTGGCCGCCGCCTGGGTCGACGCCGCGCTCGCGCGCTGGCTGCTCCCCATCCTGAATCCAGCGGCGCGAATGAATCCGATGTGGAGCCTGATCTCCTCGTACGCGGACTTCGACCTCGTGAGCTACGCCGCGGTCGTCGCCGTCGTCGAGGCGCTCATCGTCCGCCGCGCGCTCGCCGACCGGCAGCGCCAGACGATGCGGCTCGAGCATTCGCTCACGCGCGCGCGGCTGGACTATCTCGAGGCGCAGCTCCAGCCGCACTTCCTTTTCAATTCGTTGGGCGCCGTGTCGGAGCTCGCGTACGACGCGCCGTCGACGGCTGCGCTCGTGTTGCAGCAGTTGTCGGCTGTCTTTCGAACGGCCCTCGCGCAGCGAGCCGACGAGGTCACCCTTGGCGAGGAGCTGATCGCGCTCGAGCCGTATCTCGACATTCAGCGCGTTCGATTCGCCGACTGGCTCACGATCGAGTACGACATCGGGGACTCGGCGGTGGACTGCCTCGTCCCGCGGTTCGTCTTGCAGCCGCTGGTGGAAAACGCCATCCGTCACGGGCTCGCCGGGCGCAGCGCCGCCGGTACGATCCGCATCCGGGCCGCCGTGGAGAACGATGAGCTCGTGCTGCGTGTGTCCGACGACGGCGTGGGGCTCGCCCGCGCGGCGCGACCCGGCCGCGGGATCGGTCTCGCCAACGTGCGCGAGCGACTTTCCATCCTCTACGGCGACGATCGGCTGCGTCTTCTCGACGGACCGAGCGGAGTCACGGCGGAAGTTCGCGTGCCCGGCTCGCGCCGGACGCCGACGAGCGCCGATGGCGCCGATGGCGCCGATGGCGGCGGGACGGATACGCGTCAGCCCTCGGGGTCGGGCGCGCCGTCGTCCCCACGGATCCCGAAGCTTCTCACGCACCCCGCCGCCAGACTCGCGCTCGTCTGGAGCGTGTGCGCGGGGATCTGGATTCAGCAGAGCTACATCTACCTCCTCGTGCGTCACCGGCTCGACCAGACCACATGGCGGTCGCTCGTCGGCTTCGACGCGACGAACGCGCTCCTGTGGGCCCTGCTCACGCCGCTGGTCTTGCGCGGCGTGCGGCGATTTCCGGTGCGGCGGCCGCGCGCATGGCTGCGTGTCCTCGCTCTCGCCGCGGCGGGCTTCGTCGTCACCGTCGTGCACATCGAGCTTCTTCGGATGCTGACCGGGCAGTCCGCACCCCTCTGGTCCTCGACGTTCCTATCGAACCTGATCGTCGACCTCGGCATCTTCGCCGTGCTCGTCGTGATCGCACATCACGCCGTTCTCGCCGAGTGGCTGCGAGAGCGCGAGGCCGACACGTCGGCGCTCGAGCACGAGCTCGCGGTCGCCAACGACCGGTCCGCCGAATTGCGACGCATTCCGCCGATCCTCCTCCAGTCGCTCGACGGCATCGCCGCGAGGGTACGGCACGACCCGGCCACCACCGAGCGGCAGCTCGCGCGACTCGCCGACTACCTGCGTGTCGCGCTCGAGTGCGCGGATCCACAGGGTGTCACGCACGAGCGCCGGCGGCGCCTCGACGCGGCGGCGGCCGCGCTGCGCGACAGCGGCGCCTACACACCTGAACTCACACGGACGGCCTGAGATGCTCACCGCCATCGTAGCCGACGACGAAGCCGTTGCCCGCCGGCGCGTCGTCCGCCTGGCAGAGGAAACCGGCGAGGTCGAAGTCGTCGCCGCGTGCGCCGGCGGACGCGAGACGGTCGAGCAGGTGACCGCGCTCCAGCCACAGCTGCTGTTTCTCGACGTCCAGATGCCGGACCTCGACGCGTTCGGCGTTCTCGAGGCGATCGCGGGGCAGGCGTCGCCGGCGATCGTGTTCGTCACCGCGTTCGACCGCTACGCGCTTCGCGCGTTCGAGGTACAGGCGGTCGACTACCTGCTCAAGCCGTTCGATACGGATCGGTTTCGCGAGGCGTTCGCGCGCGCCAAGTCGCGCGTGACGGCGGGGCAGCCCAAGCGCGACGAGGAGCGCATCCGCGCGCTGATCGCCGAATACGTCTCGGCGCTCCAGACCAACGGCCCGAGCTACCTCGACCGGGTGGCGATCAAGGTCGACGGCACGCTGCGCGTCGTGCGCACCGCGGACGTCGACTACTGGGAGACCGACGGCAACTACGTCCGGCTCCACGTCGGGCCCGCCGACCATCTGCTCCGATCGACCTCGACGGCGATGGAGGCGCAACTCGATCCCGGACTGTTCATCCGAATCCACCGACGCTACATCGTGAACGTCGACCGCATCGTCGAGGTGCAGCCGTGGTTCGCCGGCGACGCGATCGCGGTCCTGCGCACGGGGGCCAAGCTCCGTGTGTCGCGCACGTACCGGGAGCGTCTGCACATGCGTCTGGGCGCGCGTCCCGAGTCCAACGGCGAGAACGCGACGTCCTGATTCGCTGCGGACCGCGCGCCGGGCCCGTGGTAGCTTTCGCGCGACATGGTCCCGGTGAGCATCTGGTTCTGGGTCGGCTTCATCGCGTTCGTGCTCGTCATGCTCGCGCTCGACCTCGGCGTGTTTCATCGGCACGCGCACGAGGTGCGCGCGAAAGAGGCGGGCATCTGGACCGCCGTGTGGGTCGGTCTCGCCCTCGCGTTCGCGGCCGGGCTGCACTTCGTCGTCGGCCGACATTCCGCTCTCACCTTCCTCACGGGCTATGTCATCGAGGAAGCGCTGAGCGCGGACAACATCTTCGTGATGGTGCTGATCTTCGAGTACTTCCGGGTGCCGAAGAGCTCCCAGCACCGCGTCCTCTTCTACGGAATCCTCGGCGCGCTCGTCATGCGCGGCGCGTTCATCGCCGCGGGCTCGGCGCTGATCACGCGCTTTCACTGGGTGCTGTACGTCTTCGGCGGGCTGCTCGTCGTCACCGGCATCCGCATGGCCCTGCGGCGCGGCGAGGAATTCGACGGGGAAAAGAGCCGCATCGTGCGCGGATTGCGGCGCGTACTCCCGCTTTCGCCCCGGTATCACGAGGCGAGCTTCACCATCGTCGAGAACGGCCGCCGATTCGCGACGCCTCTTCTGCTCGTCCTGATTCTCGTCGAGGCCACCGACCTCGTATTCGCAATCGACTCGATTCCCGCCATCTTCGGCGTCACGACGGATCCGTTCATCGTCTACACGTCGAACATCTTCGCCGTGATGGGACTCCGCTCGCTCTATTTCCTGCTCGCGGCTGTCGTCGACCGCTTCCACCTGCTGAAATACGGTTTGGCGCTGATCCTCATCTTCGTCGGATTCAAGATGCTCACCGAGCGCTGGATCGACATCGATATCGCTCTCTCGCTTGTGATCATCCTCTCCGTGCTGGCGATCTCCATCATCGCGTCGCTCGTGTGGGCCAAGGACCGCGAGCAGGAATCGCGCTGAGGCTCAGCCGGCCGGCCGGCGCTCGAGCGCGTCGCGCACGTCGAGCAGAATCTCGAAGTAGAGCTGCTCGCGGCGATAACTGAAATCGAGCGCCGCCATCTGCGAATCGTCACCGGTGACTTTGGCGCGGTCGAACGCTTCTTTGTACATCTCGTCGAGGTTTTCCAGAATGCGTTCGCGGGAACGTGACATACCGATCTTCTCGAGGGCTTGAAGAGTCAAACGTGGAGGCGAGTCATCAGGACGCTGCCGCGGATCCGTCTCGATCTGGTCGAGCAGGTAGCGGCGCGCTCGATCCATGAGCATGCGCCGCGTGCTGGGAAGGTTGTCCATGGAGGCGGGAGCGGAATCCGGAGACGCGAGCGAGGCAAGCTAGTGTCGCCGTCACGGCGCTGCAACGCTCGCGTCAGCCGCCGAGATGATGGAACACCGCCTCCTCGACGACGCGGCCATCCCGCAGATGTTCGACGACGATTCGCTCGAGCAGATCCGGCGTGACACCCGCATACCAGACGCCCTCGGGGTAGACGACCACGATCGGGCCGCCTGCGCAGACGCCGAGGCACGGCGTCTCCCCTCGCTTCACGCGACCGGGCCCGAACAGGAGGCCTTCGCGCTGGAGAAGGGCCGGCAGCAGCTCGTATAAGGCCCGTCCACGCGAATCTGGAGTGCAAAACGCGCCCACGCAGATCAGCACGTGGCGCGAATACGGGTCCATGCGCGGCAGGGGAACGCTGTTGGGCATGTCCCTGAAGGTACAGCGCAGTAACTTACCCGCCCGATGCCCGATTCCGCCCGGATCGCCGACCTGTCGGTCCTGTATTCGCGACCACCGCATGCGCACCGACGGGCCGTGTTGTTCATCCACGGCTTTTTCGCCAACGCCTCGGTATTCGCGGAATGGGTGCCGTTCTTCGCCGCGCGCGGCATGCCGGCGTACGCCGTCAACCTGCGCGGGCGCGAGGGGAGCGGCTCGAACGTCGATCTCGGGCGCACGTCGATCACCGACTTCGTCGCCGACGCCGCGGCCGTGGCCCGCCATCTGGACAAACCGATCGTCATCGGCCACTCGATGGGTGGGCTCATCGCGCAGTGCCTCGCCGAGCGCGGGCTCGCCCAGGGCATCGGCATGCTCGCGCCGATCCCGCCGAAGGGGATCCGGTTCATGACGTTCAAGATGGTCATGCGGCAGCTCAAATACCTGCCGGCGCTTTATGGATCCGGCGTCGTCGCGCCCACGCTCGACGACTTGAAGGAAGTCGTTCTCAACCACATCCCCGAGTCCCAGCAGGCCGAGATCATCGCCACGTTCATCCCCGACAGCGGCCGCGCGGCGAAGGAGATGTCGATCAGCGGCGTACCGGTGGACCACCGGCGCGTGCGTGCCCCGGCCCTCGTGGTGGCGGCCGACGACGACCAATTCGTGCCGCTCGAGACCTGCCGCCAGATCGCGGTGCTCTACCACGCATCGATGCAAACGGTGCTCGGCCACGGCCACATGATGCCGCTCGAGCCCGGATGGCAGGCGATCGCCGACACCGTCGCGCGGTGGGCCGTTTCGCTCTGAGCGCGGGCGAACGTGCGGTCCGGTGGGGGATATGTTTCGCGTATCACCGCGACCCACCTCTCGACGCCCGGGGGGGGACGCACCGCGCAGGAGTAAACCCGATGAGCACCACGACCATGACCACCGGCGACGTCTCGATCGCCGACAAGGGCTACGTACATCCCGACGCTCTGGTCAGCACGGAATGGCTCGCCGAGCATCTGAGCGACCCGGGCATCCGCATCGTCGAAAGCGACGAAGACGTGCTGCTCTACGACACGGGGCATATCCCCGGGGCCATCAAGATCGACTGGCACGCCGATCTGAACGACCCGCTCGTCCGCGACTACATCGGCGCGCGCCAGTTCGAGGAGCTTCTCCGCGCGCACGGCATCGACCAGTCGACAACCGTGATCTTCTACGGCGACAAGAACAACTGGTGGGCCGCGTACGCGCTCTGGGTGTTCCACCTCTTCGGCTTCACCAACACGAAGATCCTCGACGGCGGACGGGTGAAGTGGGAGAAGGAAGCCCGCCCGATGACGACCGATGCGCCGGCAGCGCGAACGGCCTCGTCCTATTCGGCCGGCCGCCGCGACGACGCGCCGATTCGCGCGTTCAGGAGCGACGTCGAGGTGCACCTCGCTTCGTCGGGGAAGCTCGTCGACGTCCGATCGCCGGACGAGTACACCGGCAAGAAGCTGCACATGCCGGAGTATCCTCAGGAGGGAGCGCTGCGCGGCGGTCACATCCCCGGGGCGAAGAGCGTCCCGTGGGCCCGTGCCGCCAACGCCGACGGCACGTTCAAGTCGGCCGCCGAGTTGCGAGGGATCTACCAGGACGAGCAGGGACTGTCGCCGTCCGACGACGTGATCGCGTACTGCCGCATCGGCGAGCGGTCCAGCCATACCTGGTTCGTGCTTCGCTACCTGCTCGGCTACGAGAAGGTTCGAAACTACGACGGCAGTTGGACGGAGTGGGGCAACGCCGTGCGCGCGCCGATCGAACGATAAGGATTCTCGAAACCATGTCCGCGGCCTCTCCGGAAGCAGCTGGCGCGAGCTCGTCGATCGGCGACATGCCGACGACCACTGGGTCGACCGCGCCCGTCATCACGCGCAGCGAGGCAACGTGGCGCGGCGACCGGTCGTTCGACGCCGGACCCGCGGGACGGACGCACCTCATCGACGGCGGGGCCAAGCGCGCCCCGGGCCCCGTCGAGACGCTACTCAACGCGATCGCGACCTGCTCGAGCCTCGACATCATCGACATCATCGCCAAACGCAGAACGCCGGTCGAGCGGCTCTCGGTCAAGATCACCGCGCACCGGCGGCCCGACTATCCGCGCCGGATCATGCGGCTCGAGATGGAATTCGTGATCGACGGCGCCGAGATCGAGACCGAGCACGCAGAGCGGGCGATTCACTTGTCATTCGAGCGCTATTGCTCGGTCGCCGGCGTCGCTCGGGTCCGACATCGTGGCCGAAACGCGACTCACCCTCAACGGTGTGACTGGCGATCCGGTTCAACAGCACGTCTGGAAGCCCGTCGCCACGACCTGAAGGCGCGGACGCGACGGCTCAGGCGATTCGGCGCTGATCGATGGGCGACGCCGACGACCCGAAGCCGGCGTCGTGAGCGTACGTCATCAGCTGCTCCTGCATCAGCCGGCGCCCGCGGAACAGGCGCGAGCGAACCGTCCCGATGGGGACGCGAAGAATCTCCGCGGCGGCCTCGTAGGACTGATCCTCCACGTCGACGATCACGAGCGTCGAGCGGAATGGTTCGGGAACGGTCGCCAACGCGGCGGCGATCGCCGGCGCGAGATCCAGCCGCGAGAAGATGCTCTCGACGCTGTCGCGCGAGCTTTCGTTGTGGAGCGAGCCGACCAAGGCGAGATCGAGCTCGCCGGACTCCAGCTCTACCATGGGCCGCGCCCGCTCGCGCGAGCGCAGAAACACGTTTCGGCAGATGGTGAACAGCCAACGCCGACAGTCGCTCCCCGGCAGGTACGTGTGCCACGACCTGAACGCGCGGAGAAAGGTGTCCTGAACCACGTCGTCGGCATCCGACTCGTCGCGCGTCAGGGAGAGCGCGAAACGGTAGACGTCGTCGATCCACGGAATCGCTTCCCGCTCGAACGTGACGGTCTGTTCCAAAGGCACTCGCTGAGTGTATTGCACGCTAGTCATCAGTTGACGTGTAAAGTATATGGTCAAGACACCGGCGGCGCGAGATCCCCCTACGGCGGGGCTCGATGCTCCTACTAACCCATCGCGACGAGTTGTGGTCATATTTGGTCGCCCGAGAACGCTGCCCAGACGACTTAACATGGAAATCCATCGGTTAACGTGAACGAGCTCGAGACCTCCAACGGAGAGGCAACATCCCGCCTTCAATGGGCGATGGCCCGCGCCGGACTCGGCATCTGCACCGTTTCGAGACACGGGCAGATCCTCTCATCGAGCGACGAAACAGCCAGAATGCTCGGCTTCAGGGACGCCGACGCCACCATCGGACTCGATGTGGCCGGCAAGGTGTTCATCGACGCCGACGAGTTCGCGGCGATGCGAGCGGCCGCCGACGCCGCGAATCCCGAGTGGATGGAAACGCGGTGGAAGCGGCGCGACGGGAGCCTCATCGTCGTGCGCCTCGCGGCCCGCACCATAACGGACGGCCGCGGAGAGGATCGCCTCGAGATCCTCGCCGAGGACGTGACCGAGCGCCGGCGCCAGGACGAATTGGTGCGCCGCAGCGAACGCATGGCGTCGCTCGGCGCGGTGCTCGCAGGAGCGGCGCACGAGCTGAACAACCCGCTCGCCGCGATATTGGGATTCTCGCAACTGCTCCTTCGCCGGCGCTGGCCGCTCGAGGACCGCACCGCCCTCGAGGCGATTCACCATGAAGCGCTCCGCTCGGCCACGATCGTGAAGGACCTGCTCGCATTGGCTCGGCGACGCGGGATCGAGCGGCGCGCTCCGGCCGACGTCAACGAGCTGGTCGCGTACATCGTGCGGACTCGGCGCTACGCACTCGAGACCGCGGGAATCGTCTGCGAGCTCGAGCTCGGGCCGATGCCGCCGGTGCGCGGCGACCGCACGCAGCTCGAGCAGGTGATTTTGAATTTGCTGAACAACGCGGAGCAGGCGCTCCGCCCGCGCGTCGACGGACACCGCTCGACGTCCCAGGGCGGGGGCCGCATCCTGATCCGTACGCGGCACGAGGAGCCCGACGTCGTCGTCGAGGTGGAGGACAATGGGCCGGGCGTGCCGGACGACGTTCGATCCGACATCTGGGATCCGTTCTGGACGTCGAAGGAGGAGGGCGAAGGGACGGGCCTCGGGCTCACCGTCGTTCACACCATCGTGGTCGACCACGGCGGATCCGTGTCGCTGGAGCGAGGCGCGCTTGGCGGCGCGCGATTCGTCATCCGCTTGCCGAGAGTGGCCGCGACGGAGCAACCGGCGGCGCCGTCGCGGGCATCGCGGCCGCTCGACGTACTCGTGGTCGACCCGCGCGCCGCGGACCTTCCGTTCGTCGAGCGTTTCCTCGCGTCGCGCGGGCACGCCGTGATCAACGCGGCCACCGGCGAGGCGGCGCTGCGCCTTGCAGCGCAGAGCCGGTTCGACGCCGTCGTGTGCGATGCCGACCTGGCCGTCGCCGGCGGCGTGCCGATCGTGGACGAGCTGCGGGCGTCATCCGGATGCGCGCACGCGCGCTTCGTGCTGTCGGCCGAGCGTTCGCCTGCGGCGATGGACGACGGCGTCGCCTACGTCGTGCGTCCCTACGACGTCGATGAACTGCGTCGTCTCATCGAAGGCTGATTGACCGGGCGTCGCTTTTTTCCGATGCCCGTCCCCACGGCTGACGGCGACGGCGGCGCCCGTGCGCGCGTCATCGGGGCGTTCGCCGCCGTCTACGTGGTCTGGGGGTCGACGTACCTCGCGATTCGTTACGCAGTCGCGAGCATGCCGCCGTTCCTCATGGCGGGAAGCCGCTTCGCGATTTCGGGCGCGATTCTGTACGTGTGGGCGCGCCTCCGCGGAGCGGCGAAACCCACGGGAGCGGAGTGGCGAACAGCGGCGATCACCGGGTTTCTGCTGATCTGCATCGGGAACGGATCGGTGGCGTGGGCCGAGCGCCGCGTGCCGTCGGGACTCGCCGCGTTGCTCGTCGCCGTCGTCCCACTATGGATGGTTCTGCTCGACTGGATTCGTCCGGGCGGCGCGCGACCGCGGGCCGCCGTCGTCGCCGGTGTGATCATCGGCCTCCTGGGCCTCGCGGTGCTCGTCGGCCGCGACTCGCTCACAGGCCACGGCGGCGTCGATGCGCTCGGCGCGGGCGTGCTCGTGGCGGCGTCGATGAGCTGGGCGATCGGCTCGGTGTACAACCGGCACGGCGCCCGGCCCGACTCCGCCGCGATGTCCACGGCGTTACAGATGCTCGGCGGAAGCGTATCGCTGCTGGCGCTCGGATTCGCGTTCGGCGAGACGAGCGGCGTCCACATGGCGTCGATCACGCTCGCCTCGTGGCTAGGCTGGGTCTATCTCGTGACGTTCGGCGCCCTGCTCGGCTTCACCGCGTACATCTACCTGTTGCGGCACGTAAGCGCGGCGAAAGCGTCGACCTATGCGTACGTCAACCCGATCGTCGCCGTGATTCTCGGGTGGGCGGTGGCCGGTGAACCCGTCACGCCACGGACCGTGCTCGCGGCGGCGATCATTCTTGGCGGCGTGGCGATGATCACCATCGCCCGCGGGCGGCGCGCTACGGTTCCCGCCGAATAGCGGATTGCTGCCGGGGATCGGTTTGGCGCTTGATGACGCGCACGGCCATCAGGGCGCGGTCGGCGCGGTCGATGATCTGCATGAGCGTTTCCCCGGGCTCCCGCGTCGCCCAGCCGAGCGAGAACGGAACCGGCGCGCGCTCGAGCGCCTCGATGCGCAGCCGGTCGGCGACGAGCTTCGTGGAGTCGGCGTCGCGCCCATGCAGCAGGATCACGAACTCGTCGCCGCCGATGCGGACCACCGCCTCCTCGGCGCGGACGTAGCGCATGAGAAAACGCGCCATGCGGCGGAGCACCTCGTCGCCTTCTCGATGCCCCCACTGGTCGTTGTACTGCTTGAAGTGATCGACGTCGACGAACACGCAGCCGCACTTGGCGGAAGGTTCGCGCGTCAGCGCGGCGTCGATCCCGGCGAGGCAACGACGATTGAGGGCGCCGGTGAGCGCGTCGTGCGTGCTCATCTCGAGCAGCGACGCCTCGAGCGCCTTCCGCGCCGTGATGTCGATGAGAATTCCGTGAATGAACGCGTCGCCCGTATCCGGGTCGCGGACGAGGTTGCAGCTGTCGAGAACCGTTCTGGTCTGCCCGTCGGGCCGGCGAATGGCGATCTCGAACTCGCGCACCGACCCGTCGGACTCGAGCAGGCGGACCTGCTCCTTGCGTCGCTCGGGGTCGGCGTACAGGGCGATCGCGCCACCGTGTCCCAACTCAGTCACCGATGCGACGCCCGCGATCTCAAGGAACGCTTGATTGGCGTCAAGCACCTCGCCGTCGCGGGTGGTGATGTAGATGCCTTCCCGAATGTTCCTGGCGAACTCGCGCAGGCTCTCGGGATCGCTCAGGCTGCGAAAACGCGTGGACCCCAGCAGCGGGGCCGATCCTGATTGATTCATTTCGACGGTTCCAGCCGCCGGGGCGAAGACCCAATCAGCGGCCGCAGGGAGGGAACAACCATTCCAACACGGACGATCGCGCACAGCAGGCGCAATCAGCCCTACGGATATCCGGTTGAGTCCGATTCAATCTATCAGCCGGGCCGGCAGAATACCCCGGTCGCCGAACTTGGCCCGGACCCGGTCGACGGTCCGCGCCAGGACCCGGTCGCGGCTCGTCTCCGCGAGCCGCTCGTCGGCGAGCTCGAAGAGCGTCATCTGGTCCGCGGTCGAGTCGGTGGTCAGCGAGGAGAGCGCCACGCCGAGCAGACGGGCGGGAACCCGCCGCTTCTCGCGCAGCTTGGCCAGCAGCTGGCGGCCAACCTCGAGAATCACCCGGTCGGAGATCACCGGGGCGTCCAGGGTTCGGCTCGCCGACCGAGTCTTGAAATCGAAGTCGCGTACGCGGACGGTGACCGTGCGCGCGGTGAGGCCGTCGGCCCGGAGATCGGACGCGGCCCGCGTAGTCAGCGCGAGCAATTCCCGTCCTAGCTCGTCGTCGCTCGCGATGTCGGCGGCGAAGGTCTCGTCCCGGCTGATGCTCTTCGCGTCGCCGTGCGATTCCACTTCGCGCGCGTCGATGCCGCGCACGCGCGCGTACAGCCACTCGGCCTCTCGTTGGCTGAGCCACTGGGCGAGCGTCGGAATCTCATAGGGCAACACGTCGGTCACCCGCCGCATGCCGAGCTTGGCGAGTCGTTCCTGAAAGCGCGGACCGACGAGCGGAATGTCTGCCAGATCGAACGTGTTGAGGAAATCTTGTTCGTCTCCGGGCTCGACGACATGAACGCCGGTCGCCGTGGTCCCCGGTTTGGGCTTCGCGCGTTCGACGGCGAGCTTGGCGACGAGCTTGGACGTTCCGCCGCCGATCGAAACGGACAACGTGGTGGCGGCGGTGACCGCCTCCCGAATCCGGCGCGCAGTCGCCGCGAGCGGCTCGTGTCCGTACACGCCTTCGGTGCCGCCCATGTCGAGGTACCACTCGTCGATGCTCGCGCCCTCCACCACCGGCGAGAACTTCTCGAGCACGGCGCGAATCTCCCGGCTCTTCTCCGAGCACGCGCGCCGGGGAATCGGCACGCACGTCGCTTGGGGACACAAGCGTAGCGCCCGTGCGATCGGCATCGCCGACCGCACGCCGAACTTTCTCGCTTCGTACGACGCCGAGCAGACGACGCCGCGACTCTCGCGCGTCCCGCCGACGATGAGGAACCTGGCTTTCCCCGCGCCGTCGGGGTCGACCATCCTCGCCACGGCGCAATAGAACGCGTCCGCGTCGGCGAGCAGGATGCGGCGGGGTGCCGCGGACGCGCTCGTCATCGGACGTGCAGATCCTGCACGAAGCGAGAGTCCTCGTCGTACCGGGTGACGCCGAGCGTGCGCGCCATGATCTCGCCGACGACGCCCGCGACGTGGTCGCGATATTCGTCGTCGGCCATGCCGTCGCTGGGCTCCGTGTTTTCGACGATGAAGTCGATCACCTCACCGGGCGTCTGGAGCACGTCACCGTCGGAGTCGCCCGCCATTACGCCGAATTCCTCTTCGACGGCCGCAAAGAATTCTTTGAGGGCCCAACTCATGTGGTCGGCGACCGGTAGATGAGGATCATGCTCAGTGAATGTCGTCGCCGCCGGAAAGACGAGCAACGGCATCCTGACATTCGGTTCCTTACCCCTCCCGCGGGCGTCTGTATATTGCTTTCCACATGACTTCGACGCGGAAGCCACCGGCGCGTGGTCTGTTGGATGTCGACGCGACGGCGCTCCCCCCAGGGAGCGCGGCCGACGCGCCCCACGGCTCGCGTCCCGAGCAGGTGTACGTGCGCCTGCGCGATCTCATCGTGCAGGGTCTGCTCGCGCCTGGCAGCCGCATCGTGGAGACGGAGATCGCGACCCGTCTCGGGGTGAGCCGGACGCCCGTCCGCGAGGCGCTCCAGCGGTTGCAGCAGGAAGGGTACGTCATGGGGTCGCCGGGCGCGCAGCAGTCGCGCCTCACCGTGGCCCCGCTCACGCGGGACGACGTTTATGAATTGCTAAACATCGTCGGCGCCCTCGAAGGAATCGGCGCGCGCGGCTCGGCGTCGCTGCCCGTCGCCGATCGCCGCGTGCTCATTCGCGACCTCCGCGGCCTCAACGCCGAATTCCAGCGCGCGGGCAAAGCGACGCCGATCGATCATGGCAGTCTGTACGACGCGGACCAGCGGCTCCACCGGCGAATCGTCGAGGCGTGCGCCGGACCGAGGCTGCTCGCTCTCCACGACGCGGTCAAGCCGCAAGCCGAGCGCTACATCCGCATGTACATCAGCATGCTCACCGGCGACATCCGCACGTCGGTGTACGAGCACGACATCATCATCGCGGCGATCGACGAAGGGCGCGCCGACGACGCCGAGCTCGCCGTTCAGGTGAACTGGCGCCACGCTGCCGACCGGCTGAGCAAGGTGATCGCGGTCGCGGGTGAACGCGGGTCCTGGTAGCGCGCGGCGCGCTCAGCCAGCCTCGAGCTCTTCCAACAATCGCAGGTAGCTGTCGTAGCGGGCGTCGGACACGGTGCCGGCGGCCACGGCCGCGCGCACCGCGCACTCCGGCTCGGCGACGTGACGGCAGTCGGCGTAGCGGCACTCCGTGCTGAGCGCGCGGATCTCCGGAAAGCACCGGTCGAGGTGCTCGGGCGGAAGCGCCCACAGGCCGACCTCGCGAAGTCCCGGCGTGTCGATGACGAAGCCCACTCCGCCGGGCAGCGGCAGCATGAGCGCGCCGACCGTAGTGTGGCGGCCCTTGTTCACCGATTCGCTGATCGCGCCCACGCGAAGGCCCGAGCCCGGAAAGAGCGCGTTGAGAAGCGACGACTTCCCCACTCCGGAGGGCCCCGTGATCACCGACCGGCGGTCGGTGAACGCAGCCTGCAGGTCGGACAGACCCATGCCGGTCTTCACACTGGTGTAGTGCACGGGATATCCGGCGTTCTCGTAGGCGCGGAATCTCTCGCGTGCTTCGTCGAGATCGGCGAGATCGACCTTGTTGATGATCACGCGCGCCCGCAGATCGTTTCCTTCCGCGATGACGAGAAACCGGTCCAGCATCCGGAGGTGCGGCTCGGGCTTCACCAGGGCGAACATGATCACGACCTGGTCCACGTTGGCGGCGACGATGCGCTCGCCCTGTCCCCCGCCCGGCGCGCGTCGCGCCAGCGCCGAACGGCGCGGCAGAATCTCGGCGATCGCCCAATCGCTGCCGAGCTCCGACGGCTCGAGAAGCACATCGTCACCGACGGCAAGCTTCAGAGATTCGGCGGCCGAGGCCACGGTGTCGCGGCGAAGCGAACCGTCTCGACGGCGGCCCGCATTGGACTTCTTCAGGCGCCCACGCAACGACGCGTCAACCGTTTCTCCGGCGTCGGTTCGCACACGCCACACGCCGCCCGTCCCTTCGAGCACGACCCCGTGTGCCGGCGGTCGATCGGTCACGCGCTTTCGTCTCCGCCTTCGTCGCGCATCGCGTCCCACCATCGGCGCGTCGTCTCCGTACCGCGCCGTTCGGCGATCAATCGATCGAGGAGCGCTTTCACTTCGTCGAGCGGCGTACGTCCCAGAGAATCGCGCGCGTCTTGCTCGGTCGGGCCGAACGCGAGGTAGTCGCTTTCGACGTGGCCTTCCGGCGTTTGCGCGCCGATGCGCGCCCACTTGACGAAGAGAAAGAAGGCGCGCCACTCCGAGCCGCTAGGCTCGGCCATGATCTCGACGCTGTATGAAAATCCGTCGCTCCCCTCGAACGCGGCCGGGCGGTCGTGGACGGCGGCGTATCCACCGATGGTGGATTCGTCGCCCTTGCCGTGATCGGGGGGCCGATACCGCGCGTGCGACATCATCATCTCCGTCCCCCCTTACCGAACGCCTCGCGGATCACGTTGCCCGTGATGAACGCCACGTTTGCCGGCCGCTCAGCCAGCCGACGCATGAGATATGGATACCACTGCGTGCCGAAGGGCACATAGACGCGCATTCGATATCCGTCGCGCACGAGCTGCTCCTGCAGGTCGCGGCGGATGCCGTATAGCATCTGAAACTCGAATCGCGAGCGGTCGATCTGCTGCTCGTCGACATAGCGCTTGGCGTCGTCGATGATCCGGGGGTCGTGCGTCGCGATGCCCGGATAGTTCCCCTTGTCCAGCAGCATGCGCATGCACAGGACATAGTTCCGGTCAACCTCTTCCTTTTCGGGAAACGCCACGGACGCCGGCTCCTTGTACGCCCCCTTGCACAGGCGCACGCGGCAACCGAGCTGCACGGCGCGTTCCACGTCCGACCGCGTGCGGTACAGGTAGCTCTGGAGCACGATCCCGACGTGATCCTTGTAGGCCGGGTAGAGGCGGTCCGCAAACAGATTCAGCGTGCGCTCCGTGTAGGCGCTCCCTTCCATGTCGAGCCGCACGAACGTGGAGAGCTCGCGCGCGCGGTCGAGGACGTCTTGCATCACCGAGATGCACAGCTCCTCCGAGATGTCGAGACCCATCGCCGTGAGCTTCAGCGACACGTTCGCGTCCAACTTCTTCTGGTGGATGCGGTCGAGGACAGCGAGGTACTGCGCTGCGGCCGCGCGCGCCTCGCGCTCGTTCGTCACGCTTTCGCCGAGCAGGTCGAGCGACGCCGTGATTCCTCTGGCGTTGAGCGCGGCTACGGCGGCGACGGCCTCGTCCAGCGTCTCTCCCGCCACGAACCGCCTGGCAAATCGTTTCGCCAACCGGTTGTTGCGAACGAAGCGGAAGATCCGCGGCCGGTTGGAGAGGTACAGCAGGGTGGAACGGAGCATCAGTCGCGCGGCGCGCGAGACTTGAGCGTCACCGGCCTCGTGATGCGAACGATCGGAAAGTCGGCGTGCGCGGCGAGGATTCCGTCGAGGAACGACCACTGCGCCAGGCCGTCCTCCGATTCCGGCTCGAGCAGATAGAAGGCGGCGAGTCCCCGCGGTTGGCCGGCCCGCACGACGTAGCTCTGCGCGGGCAACGTGCGCGATGCGGGAGCGCCCCACCGGCCCGTCACGTCCTTCATCATTCGCGACGTCTCGGAACGGCCGCGGTCGATCACGCTGTCCACGGCGAACGCCTGGACCGTGCCCGACGCGGGTGCGCTGAGCTGCTCGACGGCGATTCCATGGATCCGGAGTATCGGTAACAATGCGGCGGCCGTCGCGGAGTCGAACGCGTAGCCGAACGGGAGCGTCGAGGCGAGCGTCGGGGCGAACGTTGCCATCACCGGCATGGGCACGAGCTTCACCACGCCGAGCCGCTGTCGGTTGCCGAGGCCGGCCTCGCGCTTGGTCGAGTCGGTGAGCGGCACGACCTCTTCGACGCGGACGTCTTCCATTCGCGTCGTGTCCATCCGCGACTTGAGCGAGAGCAGCGGCGAGGTGCCGGGATGCGCGCCCCACGACGCCACCTTCGCGTCTCCGGCGGGGCCCAACGCCAGGATTTCGTGGCTGTGCTCGGCCGTGTACGACAGAATCTCGCTCACGAAGTCGTAGGTGGAGGCGACTCGTCGCGCGAATGGATCGTGCGAGAACGCCTCGCTCAGAATGGCGATGCGATTTCGCAAGCCGTAGTAGTTGGTTCCATAGCGGGCGAGCGATTCGTAGGTCGAGAACGCCCAACCCTTCGATGGGATCGAGTCGACGATCATCTGCTCGAGGCCGGGGCCTCGGCCGCCGCCTCCTCCGCCCGCGAATCCGCCGCCGCCGGCACCACGGCCTGCCCCGCGCCCGGCGCTGTCCGGCGGGGCGCCGCGGCGACCTCCACCGCGCTGGCCGCGGACCACGTCCGTTCGGCTGAAGTCGCCGTAGTCCTGCACGTAGAAGCCTTCACGGTCGAGCATCCGTTTGCGGATGTCGGCCACCATGTGGGTGGAGTACCCGAGCACGTTGACGGCGGTCGGCGTGAGCGGCGGCGCGTAGGTCAGCGCGTAGCCGTGGATGCTGCCGTCGGTCGTGTGCAGATCCATGAACAGATCCGGATTCCACGCGTTGAGCATCGCGAACGCGCCCTTGGTCTCCGGCGCGTCGGCGCCGATGTAGTCGCGATTGAGATTCCAACCGGACGCGTTTTGTCTGGTGCCAACCTGCTCCGGGCCGTTCTGGGCGCCGCGGTTGCGCGCCTGCGGCCCCCACTTCTCGTTGCCGTCGGCGTTGTAGATCGGCTGCACGATGAGCACGATCGAGTCGAGCACGTTCTTGTGCTTGTCGAACAGGAGGTCGCGCAGAAGCGATTGCATCGCTTCTTTGCCTTCGACCTCGCCGGCGTGGATGTTCGCCTGGATGTAGGCGATCGGTCGGCCGAGCCGCCGCGCCTCCTCGGGCGTCGTGACGAGCGGACGAGAAGCGATCACGTACGGCAACTGGCGTCCTTCGATCGTCTTGCCGATCGAACCGGTCGCGATCTTGGCGCCGAGCGTTTTCAGCGAATCGATAAACGCGACGACGTCGTCGTAGTGCGACGTCTCGGTGAAGTTCGTGCGTTCGGCGCGCGTGAGCGGCCGCTTTCCGGCGAAGCTCTCGAGCGTGTACTTACTCTTGGTGGGAATGCTGTAGTTGTCGACCTGCTGAGCGGCGCAGGGCCAGGCGGAGAGAACCAGCACGACCCCGATCGACGCGGCACGACGCATGAAGAAAACCCCGGCGCTTTGGACGGGGAATTGTACCCGATCGAGTCGCCGCGACGCTACTCTGACTACTGTGACGGCTTGCCCGTGGTCGCGCCGCGCTGGAGCAGTCCGCGCGCGCGCGTCTGCGCGGCGACGGTCGGGTCGGCGCCGTGGTCGGTGTCCGCGCGCACGTTGCGCTGAAAGAGCGCGAACTCGGAGTCCTTCACGCCCGACTTCTCGAGTTGGATGACGAGATTCGTCGCCGTGGTCACTTCGATCTGCCGTCCAATCAAATCGGTGAGCACCGCGAGCGGCATCGTGACGGGGCGCTTGCCCCCGGCCGCCTTCACGCGCGCCAGGTCACGATCGGAGACGCCGGCCTCGAACGCCGCGGAAGCCGCTTTGATCTCGTCGGGCGTGGCGTTCGATCCCAACACGGCCCGCGCCGCCGTCATGCGCACGCGAAGCTGCTGCACCGCGGTCACGATCTTGGTGCCGTCGGAGCCCTTGGCCGCGCCCTCGAGCGCCTTGTCGACGAGCGGCGCGGTTGGCAGCTTGGCGGCGCGCGCCGAGTCCACGATCGCGTTGACCGCGACGGAGGTCGGCTTGTCGAGCCTCGCGATCAGTCGCGGGTCCGGCCCTGCGCTCTGCGCCGTGAGGGCTCGCGCGACGAGCGAGAGCACCGTCACGGTGCGCAGGGACCTCGTCATTCTTGCGGAACGACGATCGCCGAGTTCGGGACCCCGTAGTCGTTGTCCACGACGCGCGGCGCGGTGGGATCGGTGACCCACACGCTGTCGTCGACGACGAACGAATAACGATGGTGGCCGACGGGAACCGGCGCCGTCACCGACCACACGCCGCCGCCGCGATGCTGCGCTTGATAGGCGGCGTGCTGCGCGTCCCACCCGTTGAAGTCGCCCACGACCGCGACCTTCTTCGCGTCCGGGGCCACGAGCACGAACTGCACACGCTGGGGCGCCGGCTTCATCTGCGCTGGGAAGAGCGCGCTGGCGATCGGCTTGGCCGCGCGATCGACGTCCACGACGAAATGCAATGCGCCGAGCACGGCGAACAGCGTGACGGATGCGGCGAGCAATCCCCACGTCAGCGGAATCAGCGTGACCGTGCGCGGCGTCGTGAGCCGCGCCCACAACTTGAGCCGCTCGTGACCGGGCAGCCGGCGCACCGCCGCCATCACCCGAGCGTCGAACGACGCGCTCAGGCGCACGGGCGCGCGCAAGGCCCGCGCGATCTGGCTCATCTTCACATCGTCATCAGACACTGTGCACCTCACTCAGCAGCTCGCGCAGGCGTTCGCACGCGCGCATTACCCGCATCTTGAGCGCCGAAACACCGACGCCTGTGAGCTGCGACATCTCGTCGTAGCCTAGTTCTTCCACGTACTTCAACAGAAACGCTTCGCGTTGATCGGGACGCAATTGCTGCAACGCGCGATCGATTTCTTCACGCCAGGCGGTCTGCTCGGCCGGATGTTCTTCCGAGGCGCCGAGCAGCGCCGTCTCGTCCGCCACGAACGTCCGCGCCCGTCGTCCCCGCCGTGCCCCGACGGTCCGGCACCGGTTGACCAGAATACGGAACAACCAGGCCCCGAATCGCTCGGGATCCTCGCACTGCGGCAACGATCGGTACGCCCGCGTGAACGCATCCTGCAGCGCCTCTTCGGCGTCCTCGCGGTTGTCGAGCATGTGAAACGCGTATCGGGCATACCGGTCGCGATACCGCTCGACCAGCGTACCGAACGCTTCCACATCGCCGCGCAACACGTGGGATACGACAACTGCGTCCGAACTAGCTTCCACGTCGAATGACCTGCGGTGGTCGGAGAGGGTCACAATTGCTGTACGTCAGTGTGAATAAACCACTTGCGATCGGCGTCGGACGAAGAAATCTGAGCGCCACCTCAATTCTACCGCGAGCCGGTGTAAAAGCTCCGTCCCGCCGCGGCCATGTCGATCAGAAGCCTCGCGGGGTCGAATCGCTTGGGGAAGCGGATGTTGAGATCCTCCAACCGTTCTACGATCCGACTCACGCCGGCGCTGTCCATGTAACGGAACGGTCCGCCTCGAAATGGCGGGAACCCGACCCCGAACACCGCCCCGATGTCGCCGTCGCGCGGCGATCGAAGAATCCCTTCCTCCAGGCACCGCGCGGCCTCGTTCAGCATCGCCAACACGCAGCGGTCGGCGATCTCTGCCTTGTCGATCGGCCGACGCTCGCCGCCAATGACCTCGTACACGCTCTGATCGACCGGCCCCTTTTCGCCGGTCGCCGCGTATCGATAGAAGCCGCTCGATCCCTTTCGTCCGGTGCGCCCCGCGACGACCACGCGCCGCATCGACTCCGGCGGCGTCATTCGGACGCCGAACGCTTCCGACAACACCGAAGCGACTCGTCCTCCGACGTCGATCCCCACTTCGTCGAGCAGCGTGATGGGCCCCACCGGAAATCCGAAATCGACCAGCGCTTCGTCGACCGCTTCGACGGCGGCGCCCTCGTCGAGCAACCGGCCCGCCTCGCTCATGTACGCCGACAGCGTTCGAGTCGTGTAGAAACCCGGCCCGTCGTTCACGACGATGACCGTCTTGCCGAGTCGCTTGCCGTAGGCGACAGCCGTGACCGCCGCCTGCCGCGACGTCGCGGGCGTCACGACGATCTCGAGCAGCGGCATGCGATGCACCGGCGAGAAGAAGTGCATTCCGAGCACGCGCTCGGGGTGGCGCGCCGCTTCGGCGATGCGCGAGATCGGAATCGTGCTCGTGTTCGACGCGTATACCGCGGCCGGGTCGAGCAACGGCTCGACCTCGGCGAGAACCTCGCGCTTGAGACCGAGATCCTCGAACACCGCCTCGATCACCAGGTCCACCGCCTCGAAGCCGGAGTAGTTGGTCGTCGCGCCGACGAGGCTCATCGCATCGTCGAGTTGTTGCGGCGTGATCTGGCGGCGCGCAACACGCTCCTGCACGACGCCGCGGATGGCCGCCAGTCCGTGCCCTATGCGCGCCGTGTCGGTATCCTTGAGCCGAACCAGGGTTCCGTGCTGCACCGCGACCGACGTGATGCCCGCCCCCATGAAGCCGGCGCCGAGCACGGCGAGCCGGTCGATCTCGCGCGGTTGAGGCGCCGGCTCCGGGACGCCGGGATCGTTCTTCAACGCGTTGCTGGCGAAGAACAGGAACACGAGCTGGCGCGAGACCTCGGTCGCCGCCATCTCGCCGAAGTGGCGGGCTTCCTCGGCGAATCCGTCGCCGTTGCCCCCGCTCGAGTAGCCGGCGATCACGGCGTCGAGCGCGGCGAGCGGCGCGGGATAGTGGCCGTGCGTCTTCTCGATCACACTCTGGCGGGCCTTCTTGAACACCACGCCGCGGCCGATCGAATTGCTCTCCAGCAGCAGACTCGCCGGACCGGCGGCACGGCGCCGCGGCGGTCGGAGCGTTCCGCTGGCGATCGCGCGGGCACGCCCGAGCGCGACGTCGCCCAGAATCGACGGATGCACCATCTCGTCGACGAGGCCCATCTGGAGCGCGCGCCTCGCCCGGATCGTCTTCCCGGTGAGAATCATGTCCAGGGCCGCCTGGAGTCCCACACGGCGCGGAAGCCGCTGCGTGCCGCCCATGCCGGGGATGAGCCCGAGCTGCACTTCCGGCGCGGCGAACGTCGTCTGCGGATGGTCCGTGCAGAGGCGGTAGCGGCAGGCCAGCGCGACCTCGAGACCGCCGCCGAGGCAGGCACCGTGGATCGCGGCGACGACGGGGACGCGCAGCGTCTCCATCCGGTTCAGAAGGTCCTGGCCGGTGCGGCTGAGGCGCTCCGCGTCGGCCGCCGACCGGAGCTCGACGAACTGCTCGATGTCGGCGCCCGCGATGAAGCCGTCGCGTTTGCCGGAGATCAATACGATCGCTTGAATGAGCGTGTCTTCATCGACGCGGCGGAACGCGTTCTCGAACTCGTCGACGAGCTCGACGCCGAGCGTGTTCACAGGATGCTCCGGGCGATCGATCGTGACGATGAGGACGTCGTCGATCAGCTCCGTGGTGAGGGCGGTCGGCGAGGTCATGCGCGTTCCACGACCATCGCGTGGCCGAGCCCGCCCGCGGCGCACACCGTCATGAGCCCGAACTGTCCGCCGCGCCGCGTCAGCTCGTTGACCAACGTCGTGAGAATGCGCCCGCCGGTCGCGCCGAACGGATGCCCGATGGCGACGGACCCGCCCATCACGTTCAGCTTCGCGCGATCCACCTCGCCGACGGGATCGGCGAACCCGGCGCGGTCAGCCCATTCGTACGACATGAACCCGGCGAGGTTGCACAACACCTGAGCCGCGAACGCCTCGTGCATCTCGACGAGATCCATGTCGGCGAGGGTCAGGCCGGCGCGCTGCAGCGCGAGCGGCGCGGCGAGCACCGGCGCCATGAGAAGTTGGTCGGCCGGGTCGACCGCCGCATACGCGTACGACCGGATGAACGCGAGCGGCCGATAGCCGAGCGTCCGCGAGCGCTCTTCGCTCATCAGCAGCACGGCGCTCGCGCCGTCGGAAAGTGGCGACGAGTTCCCCGCCGTCACCGAGCCATAGCGCTTGTCGAACACCGGCTTGAGCGCGGCGAGCGCGTCGATCGACGTATCGGTTCGAATTCCGTTGTCCGAGGCGAGCGAGTCGGTGTACCGCGGCGGCACGTACACCGGAAAGATCTCCGCGGTGAGACGTCCGTCCTCGGTCGCCGCCGCGGCGAGCCGGTGCGACCGGAGCGCGAACTGATCCTGCGCCTCGCGAGAGATGTGGTTGATCTTGGCCATCTTCTCCGCCGACTGGCCCATCGTCTCCCCCGTGGACGGCTCGGCGATCGCCGGAGTGATCGGCACGAGGTCGCGCGGCCGGATCGACCCGACGATGCGAAGCTTGGCGGCGGGGTTCTTGGCGCGCGAGAGCGCCACGAGCTTCTCCGACATCGAGGCCGAATGCAGAATCGGCACGTGGGAGAGCGACTCCGCGCCTCCGGCGATCACGACGTCGTGATATCCGAGAAGAATCTGATCGGCCGCGTCGGTGATCGCCTGGTTCGCCGACGCGCAGGCGCGGCTCACCGTGTACGCCTCGCAGTTCCGCGGCAGCATCGGCATCAGCGATATCTCGCGCGCGATGTTCGGCGCGGTGACGGCCGGCACGACGGTCCCGTAGACGATGCCCTCGACGAGCCTTCCTTCCAGGCTCGTGCGCTGAATGAGCTCGGCGACGGCCAGCTTGCCAAGCTCGATCGCGGTGAGCCCTTTGAGCACCGTGCCCGCGCGAGCGAACGGCGTGCGGACACCGGCGATGATTGCGACGCGGCGGCCAGACGCACCGAGTGCTGGCATGCTGGAAACTCGCTTACCTTTGATCCAATGCAAGGTCAGCTCCCGACTCGCGCGGAGCGATTCGCGGCGCTCGGCGCCCCGGGGCGAGAGTTCGACCTGCTCGTGATCGGCGGCGGAATCACGGGATGCGGGATCGCACGCGAGGCGGCCGCGCGCGGACTGACGGTCGCCCTCGTCGAGAAGAGCGATTTCGCGAGCGGCACGTCGAGCCGCTCGTCGCGCCTCATCCACGGCGGCGTGCGCTATCTCGAGCACGGACAGATCCGCCTCGTGTTCGAGTCGAGCGCCGAGCGGCGGCGGCTGCTCCACCTCGCACCGCACCTCGTGCGGCCGCTCGCGTTCACGTGGCCGGTGTACGCCGGCGCGCGAATTCCCCGCTGGAAGCTCGTCCTCGGACTCACCGCATACGACGCCTTGGCGTTGTTTCGCAACGTGCGGCGCCACCGCCGGCTGAGCGCGCGCGGCGTGCTCGCGCGCGAGCCCGGCCTCGCGCCGGCCGGACTGCGCGGCGGCGCCCTCTACTTCGACGCCGCCACCGACGACGCGCGCCTCACGCTCGCCAACGCGATCGGCGCGGCGGAAATGGGAGCGGTCGTCCTGAACCACGCGACGGTGCGTTCGCTCGTCGCGCACGACGCTCGCGTCTCGGGCGCCCAGGTCCAAGACGAGCTGACCGGGAACAGCATCAACGTGCGCGCCGCCGTCGTCGTCAACGCGACTGGACCGTGGAGCGACACCGTCCGCGCGCTCGACTCGTCCGCGCGATCCGCCGCGTCACGCAAGGCGGTGCGCGGGAGCAAAGGCACCCACATCGCCATTCGACGCGAGCGCGTGGGCAATCACGACGCTCTCACGTTGCTCTCGCCGATGGATGGACGCGTGATGTTCGTGCTTCCCGCTGGGGCGTTCGCGATCGTCGGCACGACGGACACGTTCACCACCGCGTCGCCGGACGACGTTCGGGCGACGGCCGATGACGTGTCGTACCTGTTGGCGACCGCCAACCGATTTTTTCCCGCCGCGAACCTCACGGCGGACGACGTCGTCGCCGCCTGGGCCGGCATTCGACCGCTGCTCCCGTCCGCGGGCGATACGCCCGGCGCGGCGTCCCGCGAACACGCGGTAGCCGTCAGCGGCGCGGGTCTCGTTTCGATCAGCGGCGGGAAGCTGACGACGTACCGAGTCATGGCCGCCGACGTCCTGCGAGTCGTCCGCCGCGCGCTCGGACGTCCGCTCGCCGACGGAAATCGGGAGGGTTCGCCGCTGCCGGGCGGCGACATCGGTTCGTACGACGCGCTCCTGGCCGAGATCTCCCGCGAGACACGTGACGGGCCGTTGGCCGCGCACCTCGCGCGGTCCTACGGCAGCCGCTGGCGGCAGGTCTGGAGCGAGATCTCGTCGGACGGCGGCGACGCGATTTTGACCGATGGCCTGCCGTATACCGCGGGCGAGCTTCGCTACTGCGCGCGGAGTGAAATGGCCTGCACGCTCGGCGATCTCCTCATCCGCCGAACGAAGCTCGCGTTCGAAACACGCGACCACGGCACGTCGATCGCCCACCGCGCCGCGGCGGCCGTGGCCGGGGTGTTGGGCTGGGACGAGCGCGCGAGAAGCGCTTCGGTGGCCGCCTATGCCAGCGAAGTGCAACGAATCTTTTCAATCGACTCCTGAGGACGGGTTTTCGCGCGCTCACGGGCGTGCCACGATCGCGAGATGGAGCCGCTCGGAGAACAAGATTCTTGTCTCTAGACAGAATTCTTGGATAAAGATTCTTGTCACCGAGGGACGTCGCCGAGTGGCGCATTTTCGTTAACGCGTTGCGCCAAAACGCTTTGACGATACGGCATGGACGCTGCTTTAGAGGTCGGCGGCCGCCCACCCGGCTTGCGAGTCAAACCGTCACCTCGGGACCGAATTCCATGCGCCGTCGCATCCTCCTTCTCACCAGCGCGTTCGTCGCCGCCGTCGCGGCGGCATGCGTGTCGACCGATACGCCCACTTCGCCCGGCGGGCCGTCGGGAGTCACCGCTCCCACCGACCCCACCGCCGCGAGCGCCAACCTTACCAGCCTCCTCGGCCTTGGTAGCCCGACTGAGATCACGCCGCTCCTTCGCAAGGCGCCTCTCGCTCAGTCGCTTTCGGCATCCGCGACCGTGGGACCGCTGGGCGGAACTCTGAGCCTGCCGGGCGCGGGGCTTCTCGTCGTCATTCCGCCGCTCGCGCTGTCGTCGCGGCAGACGATCACCGTGACGGCCGTGGCGGGGTCGAACGTCGAGTACGAGTTCGCGCCACACGGTCTCAAGTTCAACCTGCCGCTCGTCGTGACGCAGAACCTCGCCGCGACGCAAGCCGGCGTGAATGGATTGGTGAATCCCCTCTCGCTGTTCGCGGGCTACTTCCCCGACTCGACCAAGCCGACGTCGATCACGGAATCACTGAACGTCAACGTCAACCTGCTGAACCAGGTCGCGACGTTCACGGTCTGGCACTTCTCGGGGTACATCCTGGCGAGCGGACGAGAGTAGTCGACTCCGATGCTCTCGGCGAACGATGAACCTGGAGCCGATCCGCGGTCATTCGGGGCAAGCCGCCGAGGAGGCGAGACGCCTTACTGAACTGGCCCGCGCCGCGGGACTGGGGGATTGTCCCGACGACGCGGTCCGGCATCACCAGGACGCGCTCTCCCTCCTCGGCGCGCGCGAGGCGACACCTCTCGTCGCCGACGTTCTCCGGTGGCAGGGGACGGTGCATCGCGACCGCGGGAACGCGACCGACGCCAGGCCGCTCTATCAGCGAAGTCTCACACTCTCCCGCGAGCTGAATTACTCGGCCGGCGTCGCGCACGCGCTCAATTGTCTCGGCATTCTCGCGCTGAACGCGGGCGACCTCTCGGTCGCCGACGACCTTTTCACGCAGGCGCTCACGGCAACCGAATCGTGCAGCGAGCCGCGCCTGGTCGGCATGATTCAGCAGAATCTCGGCGTGATGGCCGACATTCGCGGCAATCCCGCGGCGGCGATGGCGCACTATCGGGCGGCGCTTCGCACGTTCGAGGCGCAGAACGATCAGCAGCAGGTGTGTTGGGTGTTGAACAATCTCGGCATCATCCACGCGAAGGACGGTCGCCACGCGGAGGCGCGCAGGGCATACGACCGTGCCCTCGACATCGCGAAGGAGCGCGGCGAAATGCTCTTCGAGGGAATCATCGAGGGGAATCTGGCCGAGCTGGAGTTGATCAGCGGCAACGTCGCCGCCGCCCGCCCAGCGATCGACAGAGCCCTCGAGATCGCCGAGCGCCGGAGCGACAGGTCGCGATGCGCCATCGCCCTCAAACTTCTCGGGGCCGCCCACCGCATGAGCGGTAACCTGCCAGAGGCGGAAGAGGCTCTCGGCAAGGCCGCACGCCTGGCAGCGGTATCCGGCGACGCGCTGACGAGCGCTGAAATCCGTTTTCAGCTCGCCTGCACGCTGGCGGCCGGGGGCCGCCGAACAAGTGCCGAAGAGACTTGGACCCGGTCTTTGCTCGCCTTTGAGCGGATCGGTGCCCGCCAGTGGGCAGCCAGGGTAAGGGCACGATTAACCGGCGGGGAGAACGGACGATACTTCTAGGGCCAAGCCTCATCCGCTAACCCCTACTCCCGCCAGAGGTTCCGGTTGCTCCACGGTGAAGATCGCACGACCGACTCGTCGGATCGCGCGCGCGCCTTCGGGTTTCAGAACATCGTGGGCGCCAGCCCGCTGCTTCGCGAAGCGATCAGCCTCGCGATGCAGGTGGCCGGAACGCGTCGCACCACGGTGCTGCTGATCGGCGAGACGGGAACGGGCAAGGAGCTGTTTGCCCGCGGCGTCCACTACGCGAGCGCCGCGGCCGACGAGCCGTTCGTCGCGATCAATTGCGCGGCGATTCCCGAGTCGCTTCTCGAGTCGGAGTTGTTCGGGCACGAGCGCGGCGCGTTCACCGGAGCGCACGCACGTAAACAAGGCCTCCTCGAGCTCGCGGGGTCGGGGACGTTGTTCCTCGACGAAGTCCACCACTTGCCGCGCATGCTTCAGCCGAAGCTCCTGCGCGCGCTGGAGTCGCGCCAGGTGCGACGCCTCGGCGGCTCCGAGGAGATCGCGATCGAATGCCGGATCGTCGCGGCGGCGGGTCCGCTTCTCGAGCAAGTCGTCGCCAGCGGCGAGTTTCGCGAGGACCTGTACTACCGCCTCAACGTCTTCTCGATCACGCTGCCGGCGCTCCGCGACCGGCTCGAGGACATCGAGGTCATCGCGCGTCATTTTCTCGCGCACGAAACGCGGGAGCACGGACAGTCCAAGGCGTTCTCGGCGGACGCGTGCGCCGCGCTTCGCGTGCATCGGTGGCCCGGGAACGTGCGCGAGCTCAAGAACGTCGTCGAGCGCGCGGCGATCCTGAGCGGCGACTCGTCAATCGTACGGGCCGAGCATTTGATGATTCAGCGGCGCGCGGCGAAACAGAGCGCGCCTGACGCGGTCGGCGAGATCAAGATTCCGAGCACGGGCAAACTGCTCGACGAGATCGTCGCCGAGGCGGTCACGCTCACGCTCAAGATCACGAACGGGAATCAGGCGGCGGCGGCGCGTTTGCTCGGCATCTCGCGGCCGACGCTGGCGAAGAAGATGACCCGTCCTCCAGCGCCTTCGCGCGCCTCGGTGGCGTGAGCGGACAGAACGCGTTTCCCCTGCCTCTCAGCGGCGCGGCGGCGCATCTCGTCGCCGAAGCCGAAGCCGCCGAGCGCGCGGGGAATCGCGAGCTTGCGCGGATTCAGTACGAACGCGCGTTGCGCCTGCTACGTGAAAGCCGCGCGGCGTCGACGATCCTGCGGCGCATCGCCCGATCGCATTGCGACGACGGCCACCTGGACGTGGCGCTGGACTGCCTCGACGCCGCGCTGGGCTCGGCCGAGGCGCACGGTGCGCTGTCGGACATCGCGCACACGAAGAACCTCGCCGGCAACATCCTGCTGACCCGCGGCGACTACGCCGCCGCCGAGCCGATGTACGCGCGCGCGCTCTCGCTCGCGGTCGAGACCGGAGAGCGCCAGCTCGAGGCGATGGTGGCGCAGAACCTCGGTGTGATCGCCAGCATGCGCGGCGACCATGCCCGCCGCGCTCGAGCATTACGCGTCGAGCCTCGTGATCTACCGGACGCTCGGCATGCAGCGCCAGGTCGGCCACGCGCTCAACAACATGGCGCTCGTCTACACGCATCTCGGCCGCCTCGACGAGGCGCAGGCGGCGTACGACGAAGCCATCGTTCTCTGCCGTGCCGCCGGCGACGTGCCGCACCGGCTGCTCGCGCTGACGAACGCCGCGCGCCTGCACCTCGTCCGCGGCGACGTCGATGCCGCGGAGGCGCTGTGCCAATCGGTTCTGCCCGAGGCCACCGAGGCCGGCGACGAACGCGCTCTCGGCGAGACGTTCAAGCACCTGGGCGTCATCGCGCGCGCGCGCGGCGACTACGACGGCGCCGAGCGCCATCTCACCGCGGCGTACGACAACGCGATGAGCCGCGAGGACCTGCTGCTCGCGGGAGAAACGGCGACGCGAGCAGGCCGAGTTGTTCGAGCTGATGAACAAGAATCGTGAGACGCTGCAGGCGCTCACGCAGTCGCACCGTCTGTTCACCAAGCTCGAGTCGCAGCGCAACCTGGCCGAGCTACAGGAGCAAGTCGGGCGCCTCGAGGAGCGGTTCTACCTCGTCGTCGCCCGGTGGGCGGGATCGATCGAATCGAAGGACGCCTACACGCGCGGACACTGCGAACGCGTCGCGGACTACGCGTGCGCGCTGGCTCGGGACATCGGCTTCGACGAGATGACGATGTTCTGGTTCCGCATCGGCGCACTGCTGCACGACGTCGGCAAGATCGTCGTGCCGACGGAGATCCTGAACAAGCCCGGCCGGCTGACGACCCGACGAGCGAATGGTCATGGAGCGGCACGCCGCGGCCGGGGCGGAGCTTCTGGCGGACATCGAATTTCCGTGGGACATCCTGCCGATGGTCCGCAACCACCACGAGCGGTGGGACGGCGACGGATACCCGGATCGTCTCGCGGGAGAAGGCATCGCGCTCGCGGCTCGTGTCGTGTGCGTCGCCGACGTGTTCGACGCGCTGACGACGGACCGCCCCTATCGCCGCGGATTCTCGCGCGCCGACGCGCTGGCGATGATGAACAACGACCGCGGAAAGATCTTCGACCCGTACCTGCTCGCGCAGGTTCAACCGCCTCGTCACCGAGACGACGGTGCTCAACCAGCGTCGTCGTCGCGGTCGTGAATCGTTCGGAGCTCGACGACGAGGAGCTGGCGCACCATCGTCGGCAGCCTGAGGTAGGCCACCTCGCCGACCGTCTTGCCGAGCAGCGCGCGTCCGATCGGCGACGACATGGTGACGTGCCCCTCTTCGAAGTCGATCGCGTCGCCGAACACGAGATAGTACGTCTCGCGGCCGCCGGCCTTCTGATCCTCGAGCACGACCCTCGATCCGAGGCCGACGCGGTCACCAGGAATCTGCGACGGGTCGATCGAGGATAGCTTGCTCAGTCGCTCGCGGAGTTGGCCGAGTCGCGCCTGCACGAACTGTTGCCGCTCGAGCGCGGCCTTGTACTCGCTGTTCTCCCGGAGGTCGCCGAGCTCGACGGCTTTGCGAATCTCCTGCGGCAGCGTGACGTTGAGCTCGTATTGCAGCCGTTCCGCTTCCGCGGCGAGTTTTTGCTTCAGCGCTTCGATCATATTCGCCGGGTCGCGAGCGTATTGGGCCAGGGAAAACTTGCGCGCCCGGCCGACAGGCCGGGCGCGCGGTCACCTTCCCAAGCTATCCCGCGTGCGCGCCGCTGGCAAACGACGCGTCGGATGACCGGGCGAACTCGGCGCGCAGACGTTCCATCATGGCGTCGCGGCGATCGTAGAGCCGTTTGAGCGCACGCGGCGCATGGCGCGCCTTCGCGTACGAGGTGAGCAGCGGCAACGCCACCGTCGAATCCAAGTAGCAGACGACGGCGTCAGGCAGCCGGTCGGGATCGATCTTCCCCCAGCTCACGGCCTCGGCCGGCGTAGCGCCGGAGAGACCGCCGGTGTCGGGACGCGCGTCGGTGATCTGCAGGAAATAGTCGTGTCCCTTTTCGTCGATACCGAGCACTTCCTGAATCTGCGGCTCGGTCTGCAGCATGAAGTTCTTCGGGCTGCCGCCGCCGCAGATGAGCACGGCGGACTTGCCGCCTGACCGCTTGGCCTCGAGCACGATCGACGCCGTTTCGTTGACGTCGAGATTCGGGTCGATCGTGCACTTGTTCCCCTCGAGCGAGAGCGCGGCGACGTTCATGCCGATCGACGAGTCGCCGGGCGACGACGTGTAGATCGGCACGCCCGCGTTGTACGCCGCGGAGAGGAGCGACTTCTGTCCGATGCCGAGCGCGCGCTCGCGCTCGCGGACGTACTTGCCGCAGAGATTGTGGAACTCGGCGCTCGACATGGCGCGTTGAAACTCCGGCCCCTGAATGACCGCCCGAAAAAAGGCATCCGTCGAGAGCAGCACGTCGTAGTCGAAAAAGATGTCGTAGATGCGGACGACGCCTTCGTCGCGCAGCACGACGTCCGACTCCTGCGGATTCCCGCGGTGCATCGCGAGGCCGAGACCGAAGTGCGTGTCGTGATAGAGATTCGCGCCCGTCGAGATGATCCAGTCGACGTACCCGCCCTCGATGAGCGGAATGAGTGCCGCCATGCCGAGTCCGGCCGGCGTGAGCGCGCCGGTGAGCGTCATGCCGACGGTCACGTCCGGCTCGAGCATTTTTCGGGTGAAGAGCTGACACGCCTCGCGCAGCCGCGCCGCGTTGTAGGCGAGGAACGCGTTGTCGATCAGATCCGCGGCCGTCTCCGTTCCGCTGATCGCCGTGGGTTCGATGCGCGGGCCGCGAAGGTACTTGCTCTTCTCGGGCGCCTCGTGCTTCGCGCCGGAGCGCTCGCGCTCTTCGGCGGCCGCTTTCTGCGCGCCCTTGGGGCCGGCGGCGGATGGTTTGCGATCGGAATGCTTCGCCATGTCGTCAGCGTCCGTTTTGGGCTTCCCACGCCTGGATCACGGCGCGTGCGGCTTCGCGAGGGTCGTCCGTGAGCAAAATCAAATCCAGGTCTCCCGGTGAGATCTTCGCCTCGCCGAGCACGCGCGATTGAATCCAGCGGATCAGTCCGGCCCAGTAGTGCCGGCCGAACATCACGACGGGGAACTGGTAGATCTTGCCCGTCTGGATCAGCGTGAGCGCCTCGAACGCTTCGTCGAGCGTGCCGTAGCCGCCCGGAAAGATGATGAACGCGTTCGAGTATTTGATGAACATCGTCTTCCGCACGAAGAAGTAGCGGAAATTGACGAGCGTATCGAGGTACGGGTTCGCGCCCTGCTCGAAGGGCAGCTCGATGTTGCAGCCGATCGACGTGCCGCCGCCCATCTTCGCGCCCTTGTTCGCGGCCTCCATGATCCCCGGGCCCGCGCCGGTGATGATGGCGAATCCGGCCTCGGCGAGAAGACGCGCGACCTCCTGCGCCGCCTGGTACTGCGGATCGTCAGGATGCGTGCGCGCCGACCCGAAGATCGCCACGCCCCTCTGTACGTGCGCGAGGTTGTCGAACCCCTCGATGAACTCGCCCATGATGCGCATCACGCGCCAGGGATCGGTGCGCGTGAAGTCCTCGCGGCTGCTTCCCGATTGCAACAGCTTTTCGTCTTCGGTGACGGGCGGCATGTAGCTGCGAATCGCGTCGTCGACGATCCGCGGCGGCGTGGTCGGCCCGCCGGGCGTTCGTTCGGACGGCGGCGTCCGCCCCGCCGCGCGGTGCCCCGCTTCCGTCCGCTCCCGATATCCCTCCTGCGCGCCTCTGGAAGCTTCGGCGAGGAGCTCGGGGCTGGCCTTGTTGCCGCCGGCCGTCCGCATCGCCTTCGGCTTTTCGGGGCGCGGAGCCTTCGCCTTGACGGCGCGTGATTTTCGGTCTGGCATGGCGTTGATCTTATGGGGTTGAGGGAAGAGTTCACAGAGGCGAGCTTCTCTCTCGGGGGGCTTCCCTCTTCCCGATGCACAGTGTCAGTCGTCATTCTCCTTGCCGATGGTGCGCGTCCGGATACGCTCGCGGCCGCGCTCGATTCGGGCGCGCTGCCGGCGCTCGCCCGTCTCCGCGCCGAAGGTGGCCTCCACACGGTCACGTCGTGCTTCCCGTCGGTCACCGGGCCGGCCTACGCTCCGTTTCTCATGGGCCGCTTCCCCGGGCCGGTGGGCTTGCCCGGGCTCCGGTGGTTCGACCGCGACCGCACCGCCTGCACGTTCCCCGACTACTCGCGCAGCTACGTCGGCTATCAAATGAGTGCGGTGAACCGCGACGTCGACGCATCCGCCCCGACGATCTTCGAGCTCGCGGGCACCAGCATCGGAGCGCTCAGCGTGATCACACGCGGTTTGCCGCCTCGCCAGCGCATCGGGTCGATCACGCCGCGCTCGGCGCTGCGTGCCGCGCGCACTCATTTCTCGGGCGACCTCGCCGGATGGCTCGAGATCGACCGCATCGCCGCCGATCAGTTCGCGCGCCGCGTCCGAGTCGAGCAACCCGAGTTCGCGTTCGGCGCGCTCACCGGAGTCGACAAGGTCTCCCACGCCCGCGGGCAAGGTTCGCCTCTGACGATCGACGCCCTCCGCATCGTCGACCAGACGGCGGCTCGGATTCGCGACGACGCCGAGCGGAGCGCCCGCTGGGACGACATGCACCTGTGGATCGTGAGCGATCATGGACACTCGCGCGTGACATTCCACGAGGATCTGACCGGCGTCATCGAGGACCTCGGCCATCGCACGATGTCGCACCCGTGGGTCGTGACGCTCGGCGCCGAGGTGGCGGTGATGGTGAGCGGCAACGCCATGGCGCACTTGTATTGCGACGTCCGGTCGCGCACGCGTCCGTCGGTAGCCGAGCCGCGGTGGCGCGCGTTGTGTGACGCGCTGCTCGCGCGGCCGTCGGTCGATCTCCTCGCCGCGCGCCGCGCCGACCGCGTTGTCGTTCGGTCGGCCGATCGCGGCGACGCGTCGGTGTGGCGGACGGAGAGCGGTTTCCACTACGCGCGCGAGTCCGGCGATCCGCTCGGCGTCGGCCGCGACCTGTGCGGGGCATCGGACGAGGATGCCCACGACCTCACGATCGATACCGACTACCCGGATTCGATCGTGCAGCTGGTGCACCTCGTGCCCTCGACACGATCGGGCGACATCGTGCTCTCGGCGGCGCGCGATTGGGATTTTCGAGCGCGCTACGAGCCGATTCGGCACGTGAGCTCTCACGGCGCGCTGCACCGGGAGCACATGCTGGTCCCGCTGCTCACGAACCGGCCGTTGGCCGAAACACCGCGGCGCACGGTGGACGTAATGCCGAGCGCGCTCGCCGCGCTCGGGGCGCCGATGCCGGCGATTCTGGACGGACGCTCGTTCGTGAACGGCCGCACGGTGTTGGCGCGGTGAACGACGCCGGCGCGGCGAAACGTTCGTGGCCGTCGGTCGCGGCCCGACTCGCGTGGCGCGGACTCCGACATCCGCGCACCGGCGTGGCGCTCGTTCGCGTCGGCTGGCGTTTTCGCGCGCGGGGCTGGTATCGGCGATTTCCATTCTTGCCGCTGCCCGACCGCACGTATGTGCGCTGGCGCATGTACACCGCGTACGGCGACGAGTCCGCGGTGCCGAGCGCCGACGATGTCGAGCGATACGCGGCGTGGGCGGTGAAGAAGCCGTGACCGATGCGGCGCAGCGCACCGACGCCGCACTCGAGCCGCTCGTCAAGGCACACGCCTACGCGCTCGGCTTCGATCTGGTCGGCATCGCGCGTCTCGGTCCGGCCGAGACGGCGCACGCGTTCGACGAATGGCTCGATCGTGGGTACGCCGGGGAGATGCGGTACATGGCGCGCACCGCGGCCAAGCGCCGCGACACGACGCTGGCGTTTCCCGCCGCGAAGAGCGCGATCGTCGTCGCCATGGACTACGGCGGGGCCGAGCCGCCGGGTCCCGTCGCCCGCTACGCGCGCGGTGACGACTACCACGACGTGCTCCTCGACCGGCTGCAGTCGCTCCATCGCCGCGTCGAGGAAGCGGTCGGCCGCCCGATCGCCGGCAAGCCATACGTCGACACGGGTCCGATCCTCGAGCGCGATCTCGCGCGCCAGGCGGGGCTCGGCTGGTTCGGCAAGAACACGATGCTCATCAATCCGAAGCGCGGCTCGTTCTTCTTTCTCGCCGAGTTGCTGTTGGATCTCGAGCTCGAGCCCGACGCGCCGTTCGCTGCCGATCATTGCGGGACGTGCCGTCGTTGTATCGACGCTTGTCCGACTGGCGCGATCGTCGAAGAGCGGGTGCTCGATTCGAACCGCTGTATCTCCTACCTCACGATCGAGATCAAAGGCGACATTCCGACGGAGTGGCGCCCGGCGATCGGCGAGTCAGTCTACGGATGCGACATTTGCCAGGATGTGTGCCCGTGGAACGTCCGGTTCGCGCGAGAGCTGAGCGAGCCCGCCTTCGCGGCGCGCCAGACGATCGCGGGCAAGGACGCGCGCACGTTCGCGCGCGAGATCCTGGCGATGGACGATGAGGCTTTTCGAGACGCGTTCAGGGGCTCGCCGATGAAGCGGGCGAAGCTCCATGGCCTGAAGCGCAACGCGACGGTCGTGTCGGGAAACGTCGACGATCGCGCTGGGTACCGTCGCCCCGCTACGTCCGCTTCGCCGTGAACGTGCCGCTCGCCATCCCGCCGAGATCGACCGAGCCCTTGAGCGCGTCCTTGCTCTCGACGGTGCCGGAATAGGTCACGGTTACCGCGGTGCCCTGCACGTTTCCCTGTAGCGTAAACGAAAACTTTCCGTCCTTCACCGCGCCTTTGAGATCCGCTTCGCCGAGCACCTGTGACGAGTAGTGGCCGGTGAGCGAATCTCCCTTCTGCGTCAATGTCACGGTCGGCGTGCCGCTCCCGCCGTCGGTGTTGACGGTGAAGAGCCATTTGCCGGTGAGGTCGACGCCCGGACTCGACTGCGCAGCGCTGGCCGACGGGATCGACGCTGTCGCCAGCACAGCGATGGGCACGAGCAATCTCCAAAGCGATCGCATTCGAGAGCTCCGAAACGGAAAGGGGGTGTCGTGCTAACGTACGTCGCCCAACAACGCCCGCCAGTCCTGCGGATACGCCGGCGTTCCGTTTACCAACCGGGGCGTCGTACCGGGGCTCGCGCGTCGAGGGTTGCAGGCCTGACGCAGTTTTCTCGTCGCGCGATTCGAGTGCGCGCGGCACCGATCACCCCTTCAGTATTCGCGAACGTGAATCCCTCGATCGAGCTCGGCCTCGACACCTTCGGCGACGTCACGCGCGGGGCGAACGGCAAACTCCTCTCGCACGCGCAGACGATCCGCGATGTGATCGACGAAGCCGTGCTCGCCGACGAGGTCGGCGCCGACTTCATCGGCGTCGGCGAACACCATCGCGACGACTTCTCGATCTCCGCGCCGGAGGTCGTTCTCGCCGCCATCGCCGGACGCACGCGCCGCATCAAGCTCGGCTCGGCGGTAACCGTGCTCAGTTCCGACGATCCCGTGCGCGTCTTCGAGCGCTTCGCGACGCTCGACGCCGCGTCGAACGGCCGCGCCGAGGTGATCCTCGGCCGTGGATCGTTCACCGAGTCATTTCCGCTATTCGGGTATCCGCTCTCGAAGTACGAGGTGCTGTTCGAGGAGAAGCTCGAGCTGTTCGCCTCTCTGCTGCACTACGACCGGACGGGTGAACCGGTGACGTGGCAAGGGTCGACGCGCGCCTCGCTCGACAACGTGCGCGTGTTTCCGACGACCGAGAATGGACTCAAGGTATGGATCGGCGTGGGAGGCAGCCCGGAATCGGTGGTGCGCGCGGCGCGCTACCGGCTTCCGCTCACGTTGGCGATCATCGGCGGCGATCCGCGGCGCTTCAAGCCGTTCATCGCGCTATACAAACAGGCGCTCACGCAGATGAGCCTGCCGATGCTGCCGGTCGGTGTGCACTCGCCGGGACACATCGCGGACACGGACGAGGAGGCCCGCGAAGCCATGTGGCCCGCGTTCAAGTCGATGCACGACCGCATCGGCGCCGAGCGCGGATGGGGGCCGATGAATCGCGCGCAGTTCGACCTCGAGGTGGAGGGCGGTTCCCTGTACGTGGGATCTCCGGAGACCGTCGCGCGCAAGATCGCCGACACGGCGCGCGACCTCGGGATCGAGCGATTCGACATGAAGTACAGCGCCGGCACGTTGGCCCACGACAAGATGATGCGGAGCATCGAGCTGTACGGACGTTCGGTGATACCGCGGGTGCGCGAGCTGTTGCACTAGTCCGGTCAGCACCGCGGTGCGTGGATCGTTCTAATCCTGTCCCTGCTCGACGCCGTGGCGTACTTTTCTGTAATGCCGATGGAGGCGATGGCGACGTCGACTCTCGTGGCCGCGACCGCGGCCGAGCGCACGATCGGGTCGACCGGCGCGGCGCTCGTCGTGCTGCCCGTGATGATTTCGACGCTCGGTTCGCTCAACGGGTCGATCCTCACGAGTCCCCGCGTGTTTTTCGCCCTCGCCGACGCGGTGGCGGATTCGGTGGATCGATGATCCACTTCGTCGTCGGCGCCGAGGGGAGCTTTTCCATGCGGTACTACCTCGACGAAGAGGGGATCGCGCTGCATGACAGCATGCGCGTCGTGCTCTACGACGAACTGGCGCGCCTCGATCGGTTGCCGCTCGGAACCTGGGTGTTCAGCGAGGTCGATCGGCTGAGCGAAGCGGAGCGCGATCTGGCGACCGCCGCGTGCGAGCGGCTTGAGACCGCGAAGGGCGCCGCGCGCGTGATGAACCACCCGCGCCGCGCGCTCCTGCGACATGATTTGCTGCGCGCGGCGCACGACGCCGGCATCAATCGTTTCCGCTCGTGGCGCGCGACCGAGATCGTCTTTGGACGCGACCGGCGTGCGGCCGGCACGAACGGCACCGCCGCCGCCGCCGCCGCCGCCGCCGACGCGCTGCGCTATCCGGTGTTCGTCCGGTACGCGAACCGGCACAGCGGCAACCTGACGCCGTTGCTCGACTCGCCGCGCCAGCTCGAGAAGGGGCTCGCGTCGCTCATGTCGGCGGGCCGCCGGCTGGACGATCTCCTCGTCATCGAATTCTGCGACACGAAGGACGAGCACGGCGTCTACCGAAAGTATTCCGTGTTCAACATCGGCGATCGCGTCGTGCCGCGATATATGGAGTGTAGCCGCGACTGGATGGTGAAGTGGGACTGGCGGATCTTCGATCGCGTCCGGGCCGACGAGGAGACGCGGTATCTGAAGGCCCATCCGCACGAATCGTGGATTCGCGAGATCTTCGCGCTCGCGAAGATCGAGTACGGACGCCTCGACTACGGCATCCTCGACGGCGCTCCGCAGGTGTGGGAGATCAACACGAATCCGACGATCGGCCGCGGCCCCGGCCCGATCGTCCCGTACCCGCCGGTCGTCGCCGCGTACAACGAAATGCTCGCCCCCACATTCGCCGAGTTTTACCCGAAATTTGAAGACGCGTGGCGCACCGTGGACACCACCGACTCCACCGGTAGCGTCGAGTTCGACGTTCCGCCCGCGCTTCGCCGTTCGATCGAGGCCGGCGCGCGGCAACGCCGCCGGTCCGAACGAGTCGGTGCCGTCGATGGACGTGATCGCGCGCCAGACCTGGGTCCGCCCCATGACGCGCCTCCTGAAGCGAGGCCTCGCGTCGGTCGCCTCGACGCGGCTCCGCCTCGGCCGCTAACGAAACCGCAGCTCCATCGGCGGGCATTGGATCAAGGTCCGCCCGCACCATCATGGAAGCGGCGGCGAATGCGCGCCTTCCTCTTGCTTAGGCGTAGCGGCATACGGCGTGGGACGGCGATGACTCGCAACCGTGAGGCGACCTCGAGGCGCTCGCGGGCTGGATTTTTGTGGGACGGGTACCGAGATGACGACCTCGTTGATCGACAGCGTAATGAACTTGGCCACCCCGGATCTGACCTCGAAAATCGCGTCGAGCCTGGGTGAGCCCTTGGATGGAGTCTCGAGCGCCGTGGCGGGCGGCCTGAACTCGATGCTCCTCGGGGTCCTGGGAAAGACCGCGGATCCGTCGGCCATGCGCTCGGTCTTCAACCTCGTGACCGACCCCGCCAACGACGGCCGCGTGCTCGACAACCCCGCGGCTTTGGTCGGCGCTCCCGAGGGGGCGATGTCGTCGCTCGGGGGACAATTCCTATCGAATGTCTTCGGCGCGCGCGGGACCGACGTGAATGACGTGCTGTCTCGAACGAGTGGTTTGCGGGTGGGTTCGATCTCGTCGCTGATGCGGCTGGCCGCGCCACTGCTGCTCGGCGTCCTCGGCAAGCGCGCGCGCGACGGCGGCCTGAACGCCGCTTCGTTCACGCGGCTGTTCGAGGACGAACGCGAAAGCATCGAGAACGCGGCGCCGCCGGGCGTCGCGGGCGCGCTCGGGTTGGCCGAGCCGGCCGCGGCCGAGTCGTACGCAGGCGAAGCGGTTTACGAAGAGGGTCGCGTCGAACAGCCCTCGCGCGTATACGCGCCGGAGGAGCAAACGACGGGGCTTCGGTGGATGTGGCCGGCGCTCGTCGCGCTCGCCGCCATCGCGCTCTTCCTCGGGACACGCGCGAAGCATCGCGTGCCGACTCCGGTCGCCGACACAACCACGGCGCGGTCGCGCGCGGCGGGCGGCGAGGTCGCGGAACTATCGTCAGGGATCGTGCAGCTCCGACTTCCGAATGACAACGTTCTCTCCGTTCCCGCCTCGAGCGCGGAAGCGAAGCTCGTGGCGTTCCTCAACGATTCGACGCGGTCGCCGGACGACACGTCCTGGATCGTGCTCGATCGAGTCCACTTCGAGAGCAATTCGGCCAAGATCGACCCTGACGCCGAAGCCCAGGCGAAGAACATCAGCGACATCCTCAAGGCGTACCCGCACGCGGTCGCGAAAATCGGCGGCTACACCGACAGCACGGGCAGCGACGCCGCGAACCTGCGTCTGTCGCGGTCTCGCGCCGAAAGCGCCCGCGCGTCGGTCGAGCACAACGGTCTCGCCGCGACGCGCGTGACGGCCGATGGATTCGGCTCGAAGGATCCTGTAGCACCGAACTCCACCGACGACGGCAAGGCGCAGAATCGTCGCGTGGCGCTCTTGGTGATTTCGAAGTAGCGGCGTCTGGTCTCACTGGTCACTGGTCACTGGTCACTGGTCACTGGGAACTGCCAGAGACCGGTGACCGAGTGACCGGTCCGGCGCTATTGCGGTCGATGGAAGAGACCGACATACACGGCCTTGCCGAGTACGTGGCCTTGCATCGCCTTCATGACGTTGGCGCGTGTCTCGAGGGCGGCGTTCACCGCGGGCGTCGCCGACGACGGACTCACGTCGAGCTTCGTGTCGAGCGCGTAGACCTCGAATGTGTAGTGATGCAGCGGTCCGGTCGCGGGGGCTCCGGGTCCGCGATATCCCGGGCCCGACGCGCTGATCTGGCGCGTGCCGTCCGGCAGCTCGGCCCCGGGCTTCATCGCTTCCGGCAATCCCGACGCTCCGGCCGGAATGTTCCAGACGATCCAATGCGGCTGCGTTTCGGTGCCGCGCGAAATCGCGACGTCGGGGTCGAGCATGTTCACGACGAAGCTCTGCGTGCCCGCCGGCACGTTGCTCCATTTAAGCTCGGGTGAGACCTGCTCGCCGGCCTGGGTGAACTTCGCCGGTATCTGCGCGCCGTCGGGCCACGCCGGGATCGTGAGCACCATCGGCGTCGGGCGCGGCGCCGGGGCCGGGGTGGCCTGCGCGGTCGCAAGCGTCGCGGCGACGATCGAGGGAACGGCGGCAAGAAATGCGCGAATGGCGGTGGGTCGCATGCGATGGGTCTCGTGTTGAAGTCGCGACGACAAAGCTGCGCGGTCAGGCTCGATCGCGACAGGCGCGCGGCATACCTTAGGACGTGACTTCCCGCCGCCAGTTCCTCGAAACGTCGGCGCTGTTCGCGGCGACGGCCGCCCTCGAACGAGTTCCGGTCCGCGTCGAGTCGCTTGCGCCGCGCGGGTTCATCGACCTTCGTCGGGCACCGGACAGCGTCATGGTGCAGACCGCCGATGGCGACCGCCGCCTCGTGCGCGACAACGGCGACCGCTGGGCGGATCGCGACATCGCCGTTGTCACGACGCCAGGGCGCCTGCTGCTTCACGTCGGCCTCACGTCGCCGACCGATCCCGTGAAGCGGGTGCACCTTCGCTGGCGCGGCGACCTCAGTGCGACGCGTCTCGTCCTCGGCGACGCGTGGGAGCGCGGCTACGGCGATCTGGAATGGCGAGGCTGGGTGCCCGATCGAGTGATGCCGTGGTATTGCGCGACGTTCGACGGCTCGCTCACGCACGCGTACGGCGTGAGAACGGGCGCGAGCTCGTTCTGCTTCTGGCAGGTGGATCCCGAAGGCGTCAGTCTGTGGGCGGATGTGCGCAGCGGAGGCGTCGGCGTGCGGCTCGACGACCGCACGCTCGGCGTCTGCGACGTCGTGTGTCGCGCCGGCCGAGAGGGCGAGTCGGCGTTTGCCGCGCTCCACGCGTTCTGCCGACAGATGTGCCCTCCGCCCCTCCCGCCCGCCCCGGCGCCGCGGCTTCCGCGCTTTCCTCTCTATGGCAGCAACGATTGGTACTGGGCGTACGGAAAAAACACCGCCGACACGGTACGCGCGGACGCCGCGCACATCGTCGAATTGTCTCCGACCGGCGAGAATCGGCCCTTCGTCGTGATCGACGACGGCTGGCAACCCGGTCGCGGCGCGGACAAGTCGGGTACGGGCACATGGGACCACGGCAACGAAAAGTTCGGTGACATGTCGGCGCTCGCGGGCGACGTTCGGCGTGCCGGCGCTCGGCCCGGTATCTGGATTCGCCCGCTGCAAGCGCCGGCGAACGCGCCCGATTCCTGGCGACTCGCGCGCGACCGCGCGATGCTCGACCCCACGGTTCCTGAAGTTCGACAGAAGGTCGTCGACGACCTCGCGCGAATCAGAACGTGGGGATTCGAGCTCATCAAGCACGACTACACCACGTACGACCTCTTCGGCCGCTGGGGATTTCAGATGGGCGCGGCGATGACGCGCGACGGTTGGGCGTTCTCTTCCGGCCCGACCCGCACGACGGCCGAGGTGATCAACGATCTCTATTCGGCGATTCGAAGCGGAACCGGCGACGCGCTGGTCATCGGGTGCAACACGGTGAGCCATCTCTCGGCCGGTGTCTTCGAGATCTGTCGCATCGGCGACGACACGAGCGGCACCGAGTGGTCGCGCACGCGGAAGATGGGCGTGAACACGCTCGCGTTCCGCGGCGCGCAGCACGGCGCGTTCTACGTGGCGGACGCGGACTGCGTCGGCGTCACGAGCTCGGTGCCGTGGGCGATGAATCGCCAATGGCTCGATCTCCTGTCGCGCAGCGGGACGATGCTCTTCGTCTCCCTCGCCCCGGACGCGCTCGGCGCCGAGCAGCGACGCGATCTCACAGCGGCGCTCGCGCGCGCCGCCACGCCGCAGCCGCTCGGTGAACCGTTGGATTGGCAGCGGAGCGTATATCCGTCCCGCTGGCGGCTGGAGGGGCGCGAGGTCGCGTACGACTGGGTCGGGGTTGACGGCCCGGGCTCGCCATAGATTGAGAGCAGTCGCGTCCAGGATCTATTGAAGTGAAACGCGCATCACTGATGGCGGTCGCTGTTTCGATCTCGGTCGCAGCGACGGTGAACGCTCAGACATGGTCGCCCGATTCGTTGCGGTTGATCGTGGCCACGGGAACGACGTGTCACACGCTTCCCGATCCCGGCTCTCCAATCGCCGAGCGTTACCACCTCGGCGACGTCGTCGGCGCATCCAAGTCGACGAAGCTTGGGGTCCGTCTCTATTACTTCGACTCGTGGCGGGTAAAAGGCATCTCGCCAACGTGCTGGGTGGCGGAGAATTTTCTCATCGAGCCGAACCACTATTCCGGCGCGGTGGAGTCGCCGCTTGCGACATCGGGCCTCTTGCAGTTTCGCCGACTGCAACTCATCGAACGAGCGGCGAGGCTAGTCGACGCGCACGAGCTCGAGGACGCCCCGCTGACGCACGCGTGGATCCTCGCCCATCGCGACGTCCTCGGGTTCGCCGAGCCTGACGCGATGTGGTTCGTTCCAAACGAACTCTATTGGAAGCTCTATGACGCCAACGGGGGTGCATCCTGGGCGGAGGAATTGGCCTGGCACGCCGCCCAGCGAACTCCGCCCGGCGACGAATGCGGCGCCGATTGCTTCCTGGGCATGATTGCCTACGGACCGCAGCAATACTGGACGCGGCTCCCCCACGGCCGATCGATCGACAAAGTGCTCACGCTCGCGAACAAGCTCGCCGACGAGGCGATCGCCGGGATCGAAGAGGAGCCGCCCACTCGCAAGACGATCGACGGCGTTCGGTCGTCGCTGGCGCACGTCGGGGCGCCGGGGAAGCTGGCGCTGCTCGATCGGCTCGCGCGGCTCGATCGGGCGGTCAAGCGGTGATCGCCGCGTCCGGATCCGATTGAGGGACCGCGTTCATCCCAAAGCGTGCCATCGAATGCGCGCACGCCTAGATTCGGTCCGCTGGTCCACTGCTGCTCGAGCATCGGAGATGCCATGACCTCGTCTGTCCGCCGCCTCGCCATCGCCTCGGCGGTCCTCGCGCCGTTTGCCATCGCGCTCTCGGCTTCCCTCGCTGCGCAGGCAACGCCGAAACGCGCCGTCCGCGTGGGCGACATGTACCGCCTGCGAAACGTCGGCGCACCGGAGATCTCGCCCGACGGCCAGTGGGTCGCCTACACCGTGACGAGCCTCGACTCGGCGAAGGACAAGTCGAACACCGACGTCTGGATGGCGAGCTGGGACGGCACGCAGGTGATTCAGTTGACGTCGTCGCCGGACGCCGAGACGTCGCCGCGATGGAGCCCGGACGGGAAGTACCTGTCCTTCCTTTCGTCGCGCGAAGGAGGCAAAGGGTCGCAGCTCTGGCTGCTCGACCGCCGCGGCGGAGAAGCGCAGCGCGTGAGCGAGCTGAAAGACGGCATCGACGAATACGCGTGGGCGCCGGACAGCAAGCGCATCGCGCTCATCATGCGCGCGTCGCTCGACACGGCCGATTCGGCCGCGTCCAAGCCGAAGCCGATCGTCATCGACCGATACCACTTCAAGGACGACGACAACGGCTACCTCGACTCGACGCGCGCGCACCTCTACGTCTTCGACGTCGCCGACAAGAAAGCGACGCTGATCACGCCGGGCACGTTCGAGGAATCGCGTCCGGCCTGGTCGCCCGACGGAAAATCGCTCGCCTTCGTCAGCACGCGTCCGCAGGGAGTCGACCCCGACCGGACGAACAACTCCGACGTCTTCGTCGTCGAAGCGCGGGCCGGCGCGACGCCGAAGCGTCTCACCACGTTCGGAGGACCCGACGACGGGCCCCTCTCGTGGAGTCCGGACGGCCGTTCGCTCGCGTATCTGCAAGGCAGCGAGCCCAAGTTCTACGCGTACAATGAAGAGCGACTCGCCGTCGTGAGCCTGGACGGCGGAGCCCCGCGCATTCTCACCGGCGCGCTCGACCGGCCGATCTCGTCGGCCCGGTTCAGCGCGGACGGCAATTCGATCGTGTTCCTGTACGCGGACGATCGCGCGCAATACGTCGGGTCGTGTCGCGACGAGCGGCGGCGCGACGCAACCCTTGCTGACCGGACGGCGCGTCGCCAGTGGACTCTCGTTCGGCAAGGACGGCCGGATCGCCGTGCTGGCGGGCACCGCGACGCAGCCTGGCGAGATCTTCGCGCTGGAAAACGGATCACTGCGCCAGCTGTCGCATCACAACGACACGTGGCTGGCCGAAGTGAATCTCGCGACGACCGAAGACATCTCGTTCAAGACGAAGGACGGCAACGAGGCCCACGGCCTGCTCGTCAAACCCGCCGGATACGCGCAGGGAACGAAGTATCCGCTCTTGCTGCGCATTCACGGCGGCCCCGCGGGACAGGACCAGCATTCGTTCAGCTTCGAGCGCGAGCTGCTCGCGGCGAACGGCTATCTCGTGCTCAACGTCAACTATCGCGGCAGCAACGGACGCGGCGAAGCGTATCAGCGGGCGATCTACGCCGACTGGGGAAACAAGGAAGTCGTCGACCTGCTCGCCGGGGTCGATTACGTCGTCGCGTCGGGCATCGCCGACCCCGATCGCCTCGGCATCGGCGGCTGGAGCTACGGCGGCATTCTCACGGACTACACCACCGCGACGACGACGCGGTTCAAGGCGGCGATCTCCGGCGCGGGGAGCGCGCTGCAGACGACGATGTACGGCGTCGACGAGTATGTCTTTCAGTACGACAACGAGCTCGGACCGCCGTGGAAGTCGCAGGACCTGTGGATCAAGCTGTCCTATCCGTTCTTCCACGCCGACCGCATCACCACGCCGACGCTCTACATGGGCGGCGACAAGGACTTCAACGTGCCCGTCGTGGGCGGCGAACAAATGTACCAGGCGCTTCGCTCGCTCAACGTGCCGACGCAGCTCATCATCTATCCCGACCAGCACCACGGACTCACTCGGCCGAGCTTCAACTACGACCGGCTGTCACGATACGTGGCATGGTATGACAGATTCTTAAAGCCCGCTCCGGTTCAGGCCGGCACTGTGCACCCGTGACCGCGACTCCTTCCGGCTCGTCGTAGAAGGCGCATGCCTGGAGACCGAGAGTCGTCGGCCCGCGAGCAGCTCGACGCCCGCCTCGTTCGTGTCGAGCGGGCGCTGGACGCGATCACCAGGGAAGTGACGGCGATTCGCGCCACGCTCGAGGCGGCGCCCGCGTCGCCACACGAGCCCATTACACGGGCCGCGTTCGTGGCCGGGTTGACGTCCGCCTCCGAGGCGCCACACGCGCCGGCCAGCGAGCCCGCGCCGCCGAGCGTGCAGGCGGTGCGCCCACGCAGACCGGCGGAGAACCTCGATCTCGAGAGTCTGGTCGGGCGATACGGAATGCTCGGCATCGCCGTTTTCGCCGCCGTCGCCGCGGTGGGAACGTTCCTGAGCTGGGCCATCCGCAACGGGTATCTCTCTCTGCCGCCTGGCGCGCGCGTGATCGTCGCGTTGGTGTTCGCCGCCGGTCTCGGCGCGTGGGGCATCCACATCCGCAAGCGCGAGCGGCCGTTCGGATCGAGCATGGTCGGTCTCGCGCTCGTGATCGTGCTGGTGTGCGGATACGCGGCCGGATCGTGGCTACGACTCGTGCCGCCGTGGGTCGCGTTCGCCGGGTGCATCGGCGTATCCTGGGGGCTCGCGCTGTTCGCCCACGCGGAGCAGGACGAGCCGCTCTGGTGCGTCGCGTTCGGCGGCGCAGCGCTCGCGCCGTTCGTGACGAGCAGCGACGAGGGAAACTTCTACGCGCTGGTCGGCTACGGCGCGTTCCTGCTTTTCGCGGCGTCGTTCGCGATCAGCCACCGCGTGTGGTCCGTGGCGTGGCGCATCTTCTATCTCGTCGCCGCGTTCTACGCGATCACCGCCGCGGTGATGTCGCGTCAGGAGGGACTCCCGGGATTCTACGCGGCCTTCGCGTTTCCAATAGTCATCGCGTTGGTCGGCGTGCTTCCGTTCGCGCCGCTCTCTCGCAAGCGCGCCGCGATGCGGTGGTTCGCCATCCTCACCGTCGTCGTCGGATTCGCCGCGCCACACGGGATCAATGTGCGGGCCGACGCCGGACGGATCACCGCCGCCTTGTTCGGGGCGGCGGTGCTCTGGCTCATCGTCGCTGATCGGCTCGACGCGACGAAGCAATCCAGCCTCCTCGCCAGGAACGGCGACAACACGATGGTGCTCGACTGGATCGACGCGGGCATGGTCCCTCTGGTCCTTTTTTCCAGGCAACGGGCGCCATCGAGCCGCTCGCGTCACGCGCTCTCGTCGAAGGTCTCGGCGCGGCGGTGCTTCTGCTGTTCGCGCTGCGCCGGGAACTTCGCCCCGCTCGCGACGCGGCGGCGGCGGCGTGCGCCATTCTCGCCCTGGCCGCCGTATTCGAGCTGAAACTGGAAGAGCCGACCGGCCGCCTTCTCGCGCTGCTCGGCATCGCGGTTGCCGCGCTCGTCGTGAACAAGGCGCGGCCGAGTGGGTCGTGGATCGCGACCAGCGCCGTGACGACGGTGATCGCCGCCTCGTTCAGCCTGTTCGCGCTCGTATCGCGACCGTCGTACACGTACACGCCGTTCACCGGCGAGCCGTCGCTCACCGCTGCAGTGGTGGCGCTCTTCCTGATCCTCGTCGCGCGCTTTCGCGGATGGATCGCCGACTCGGCGCGGCCGATCGTCGCGGAGCGATCGGATCCAGCGGACGCGGGAGACCTCTCGTTCGCCCGCGGGCTCGCGCGCCTCGCCCCATGGGCGTGGGTGTTCACCTGGGTCCTGATCGAGCTGGGGAAGGCATTCAGCCGCAGCACGTCAACGCTGCTTCTCGTGATCTACTTCGCGGCAACGGCGGTCACCGCGGTCGCCGTCGGGCACATCCGTCGCTCGCCGGAGCTTCGCCAGCTCGGTCTCGCGCTCGCGCTCCTCGCGGCGGCGACGGCCGTGTACGGCGCGACGACCTACTTCGACGTCGGCGCCCGCGTCCTCGCGTACCTCGTCACGAGCGCGTTCCTGCTCGGCATCGCGTACTGGTACCGGCGGCGGCCCGTCGAGTCGGCTGCCTGACCTCGCGCGCCCGTCCGTAACTAGCCGCGCCGGCCAGCGCGTCAGCCGTGCGAGGCGTGCCAGTCCGCGAGCGCCGTCTTCTCGATCTCCGGCGTAATGGTGAATCGCGGCTTGAGCCGCCGCGCCTCGGCCACGGTCGGCCACCAGGCCAGCGTGTCGCGCACCGTCGTCTCGAGCGGACGAAAGCTCAAGCCGGCCTTGATGGCCTTGCCGTTGGCGATGCTCATCATCCCGTCATCGTTGCCCTGCAGCATCGCCCATGGAATCGCTTCGTCGATCTTGTGCGCGGCGAGGAAGTCGTAGTCGTCGACGAACGTGAACTTCACGTCGGCGTTCAGCGCCGCCCGCGCCGCTTCATAGAACGCGCGCGCCGTCATCGGCCGTTCGGGCCCGACTGCGTTGAACACGCCCGACCGCTGGTCTTCGACCAGACGCACCATGAACTCGGCGAGGTCTCGCACGTCGATGAACTGCGCCGGATCGTCGCGTCGCCCGGGCGCGAGCACCTCGCCGCCCCGCGACAACCGCACCGGCCAATAGGGAAAACGATCGCTCGGATCGTTCGGCCCGACGATGTACGTCGGCCGCACGACGAGCCCCCGATCGCCGAATGTGTCCAGCACGATGCGCTCGGCTTGCGCCTTCGCCACGCCGAACGACTCCGAGCCGTCCTTCGGATCTCGCAGGTCGTAGTGAACGGGGACGGTTTCGTCGACGCCGCGCGGATGATACGGGTAGTACACGCCGGTCGACGACGTGAAGAGATATCGTCCGACGGCGTCTTTGAGCAGCGCCGCCGATTGCCGCACCCAGTCGGCGACGTTCGCCGAGTCGTCGACGCACACGTCCCACTTCTTCCCTTCGAGCGCCTCGAGCTTGCCGTTCCGGTCGCCCTCGAGGTGGATCACGGAATTCGGAAGATCGGCCTGGTGTCGCCCGCGCGTGAAGATCGTAACGCGATGTCCGCGCGCGACGGCATGGCGCACGAAGTACGGGCCGATGAAGCCCGTACCACCCAACACGAGAATGTCGAGTTTGTCCGGCGCCGGCGCGGGCCCGGCGTCGCCGAGCGCAATGGCTCGGCGGAGCGTGGCGAGCGATCCGCCGGCAAGCGCCGCCGAGATGAGAAAGTCGCGTCTGGTTTGCATGAACGCTCGCCGCTCGAGTCGTTCAGAACCTTGTAGCGATGTGCCGGTGGCGAAAGCGCCCACACGAAAGACTTACACGCGCCGGACTTCGTCCGGCGTTCTTCGTTAGATCGTGCGCTCCAAGGCCCTCAGCGTCGTCAGCAGCGGCTTCAACTCGACGTCCGCCAACTCCGGGTGGCCGAGCTCTTCGCGCTCGACGCGGTGCAGGAAGCGCGCGATCTGTGTGTCCGACGCGCCGCGCGCGAGCAGGCTGTACACCTCGTGCGCGAATCGGTCGTACTCGTGCTGCGGCTCCGCCGCGACGCCCAGGCCGAGAGGATTCCACTGATCGACCATTGCACGTGCAATGCTGCGCTCGACATCTTCGCGTGGCGTCGGCATGAGCGGCTCCCTGAGGGACTGTTGTACGCCTCAACATACGACATGCCGGCGTCGTTGGTGAGCAGGAGCGGCTCACGACTCTCTGAGGGCCATGCTGGGCGGCACGCGCGTGGCGCGAAGTGCCGGCACGAGCGCGGCGGCGATCGCGCTGGCGACCAGCACCGCGACGGCAACGGCAATCGAGCCCGGATCCGCGGTGCCGACGCCGTGCAACTGCGACTTGAGCAGCCGCGTCATCGCCACGGCGAGCGGCAACCCCACGACGAGCCCCGAGAGCACGAGCGCCAGTGCGTTGGTCAATACGAGGCGGATGACGTCGCCGCGTTGTGCGCCGAGCGCCGTGCGCAAACCCATCTCGCGCGAGCGGCGCGCGACGGAATAGCTCATCACGCCATACAGGCCGATCGCGGCCAACGCGAGCGCCAGCACGCCGAACGCCGTGGCCAACTGGGTGAGCAGGATCTCCTGGCGGATCTGGCTCGTGATCAGGCTCGGAAGCGGATCGATCCCGTCGATGGGAAGCGACGGATCGACCGCGACGATCGCCTTGCGAATCTGATCGACGACCGCCGCCGGATCACCAGCCGTGCGGACCTCGAGGCGCAGCGCACCCGGATTGCCGAGTTGGGAGGAGTTCGTGTCGGTGTGCACGTAGGGGAAGTACAGCCGGCGATCGACCACTCCCGTCAGTCGATGATCGCGCGCGTCGGCGATCACGCCGACGATCTGCACGTCGATGGAGTCGCTGAAGCGGATGTACTTGCCAATCCCGTCCTGATGAGGAAAGTAGAAGTCGACGAGGCCGCGAGTCGACGAGGGCGACGCGCCCGGGCTTGTTCTCGTCGCTCGGCAGGAGATCGCGGCCGGCGACGAGATGGGCGCCGATCGCGCGGGCATAGCCGGCGCCGACGTTGTCGTAGGCGATCATCGTATCGTCGGCGGTGCGCGCCGTGAAACCCGGAACCGCGATCGACGTGTGTGAATCGCTCCCCGAGAAGATCCCGTTTTCAGAGAAGGTCGCGTCCCTGACGCCGGGGATCGCCGCGACGCGGTCGCGCAACGAGTGCACGAGATTGGCGAGCGGCGTGCCGACGTAGCCTCGAGCGTTGATGTCGAGATCGGCGATGACGAGATGATCCCGATCGAAGCCGACGTCCACCGACTGCAGGTTGCTCAGGCTTCGAGCGAGGATCGCGGCGCCGACCAGCAACACGACGGAGAGCGATACCTGCCCAACGATGAGCAGACTGCCGAGCGGCCGGCGCCGGCCGCGGAGACCGGGAGCCGAGCCCGTGACGGCCTGCGCCCCGGCGCGCATCGACGTCGCCAGATCGATTCGCGTCGCGTGCAGCGCGGGCGCCAATCCGAACACTCCGACCGCGACGACCGAGACGGCAAGCGTAAAGGCCAGTACGGTGGGACTCAGCCCGTCTCCCACGACGCTCGTCGCCGCGCCGCCGGCCGCGAGCGTGATCAACCACCGGCTTGCTCCGCGCGCGACCAACAGGCCGGCGGCGGCGCTCACGATCGAGAGCACCGCGGCCTCGGTCAACAGTTGCCGGACGAGGCGAGCTCCGGTTCGCGCCGAGGGCCAGCCGCACCGACATCTCTCGCCCGCGAGCGATCGCGCGCGCGAGAAGCAGATTCGCGACGTTGGCGCAGATGATCCCGAGCAGGAGCGCCACGCCGATCATCAGGGTCACGAGCGGCGCTTCGAACGTCTCACGGACTCTGGAAAAACCCTTGGCGCCCGAGGACACGTACATCTTGGGATGCGAGGCGTTCAACTCCGAGGCGACCTTCGCATTGACGTTCGCGAGAATGCTCCTCACGACGAGCGGCCCCAGCTCGGCTCGCGCCTGTGCCGTCGTGACGCCCGGCTTGAGGCGGCCGAGCAGCAACAGCCAGCTCGTGAACGGGTCGCGCAGCACCGGCGAGTGCGGGCGCATCACGTCGTGCATCCCCAGCGGAATCCAGAGGTCGGCCCGTTGCTCGACGATGTCGCCGGTGAACGACTCGGGCGCGACGCCGACGATGGTGAAGCGCGCGCCGTCGACCGTGATGCTCTGGCCGATGACGCCGCGATCGCCATGAAAGCGCCGCTGCCAGTATCCGTAGCTGATCGCGAGCGGCGCGGCGCCGCCGGTGATCGAATCCGCGCTGGCGTCGAACACTCTTCCGATCGAGGCCGAGATGCCGAGCACGGAGAAGTAATTCGCCGGAGACGAACCGTCCCCGCGGATGCTCGAGCTCTCCGCCGCCGACTCGGACGTCGAGGCGATCCGTCTTGCCCGATGCCAGAACGCCGGTGAAGACGGTGTTGTTGTCGCGCACCGCCCGATACACCGGCGCGGACAGCAGATCCGTGCGCGGCGATCCGGACGAATAGGAGTTGACACGCGTCGGGTCGCCCACGGCGACGAACGCCTCCGGATGCGGCACCGGCAAACCGCGCACGAACACCGCGTCGATCATTCCGAAGATCGCGGTGTTCGCGCCGATGCCGATCGCCAGCGCGCCGACCACGAGGAACGTGAATCCGACATTTCGGCGGAGCGTCCGCAGCGTGAACGCCAGGTCCTGGGCTACGTCGCTCACGAAGTTCGCGCGTCGCATCGATTGCTCTCGTTGTTCGTCCATCGTGACGCACGACCTCCGAACCGATTCGAGGTCGCCGAACTGCCGTTCGGCCTCGCGGCGCGCGGCGTCCGGCGACATCCCGCGCGCCACCAGTTGCTGCACGCGCGTCTCGAGATGAAAGGCGAGCTCCTCATCGACGTCGTGCGCGAGACGCGCGCGGTTGGCGGGAAGTCGGAACACTCGGCGCATGGCGTCAGACCGTTTCCGGTGACACGGCGGCAACGGCGCGGCCGACCGCGCGCGCGTAGCGCTCCCACGAGCTGACTTGCGCGCGCAGCTGCGCTCGGCCGGTGCGCGTCAGCTGGTAGTACTTCGCGCGGCGGTTGTTGTCCGAGTAGCCCCAGTCGCCGGAGAGCCAGCCGTTCTTCTCGAGGCGATGCAGCGCGGTGTACAGCGGCCCTTCCTCGACGAGCAACTCCCCTTCCGTCACCGACTTCACCCACTCGGCGACGGCGTACCCGTGGCGCGGCCCCCACATCAGCGCTTTCAGGACGAGGAGGTCGAGCGTTCCCCGGACCAGCCCGCCGTCGGAATCGAGCATTCTTTCCTATCCCTCTGTGTTAGAGGGGAACCTACAATTGCGTCGCCGAACCACGCAAGACTGAGACACCGAGACGGCTCGCGCCGTTGACGAGACGGACCTACGCGCTTCGCAGTGCGTCCATCGGAGAGACGGACAGCGCGCGCCTCGCACCGAGATAGGTCGTCGCCAACACGACCAGCGCGACCACCGTCGCGACGATCCCCAGCACTTCCAGGTCGAGGGCGGGGACCCCGTAGAGAAAAGCCGCGAACACGCGCCCGACTCCGATCGCCGCGGCGACGCCGACCACGAGGCCGAGCAGCGCCGGCCGCAGACCGTGCGATCCGACCGTCGCGAGTACCTTCCCCGGACCCGCGCCCAGCACGACCCGCACACCGATCTCGTGCACTCGATCGGCGATCACTTGGGTGATGACGGCGAAGATTCCGCCGGCTGCCAACAGCAGCGCGGCCGCGGCGAAAGCGGCGAGGATCGTCGCCTGATAGGTCACACGCGTCCATGAATCGCCGGCGTGGTCTTCCATGGTCCGCGCGTCGAAGATCGCCAGCTCCGGACTCGCCCGCTGAACCGCCTTGCGCAACTCGCCGATCGAACCGCGCGGATCGCCCCGCGTCCGCACGAGCACGGTACGGTTCGCGTAGGTGAACTGGGTGTACGGCGTATAGAAATCGGCCTGCACCGGATGATCGTCGAGCGGCTGGTACGCCACGTCGGCGACAACCCCCACGATCGTCGCCGCCGAATCCGGGCGATCGAAATTGCTGCCGCCGTTGAACCACACCCTCTGGCCGATCGGATCCTGATTCGGCCAGAATCTCTTCGCCGCCGTCTCGTTGATGATCGCGACGCGCTGCCCTCCCGCGCGATCGCCGTCCGTGAAGGCTCGACCTCGCAGTACGGGCGTGCCAAGAACGCGAAAGTGTTCCGGGCCCACGTAGTGGCGCAGGACGAATGGGGCGGCATCGCGACTCGCCCACGGACGGCCTTCGATGGACAGGGTGCTGTTCGCGCATCCGGTGCTGAGCGGCGCGCATCCATCCACCGACGCGCCCTCCACGCCGGGCAGCCGGCGGACCTCGTCGAGCACACTCGTGATCAGTGCCGGCGCCTTCGACGGCGGATACTTCACGTCCGATGGACGAATGGTGAACGCGATCAGGTTGTGTCGGTCGAACCCGACTTCGGTGTTCGCCAGCGCGCGCAGGCTCGCCGCGAAGAGGCCACCCGCGACCAGCAGCACGAGCGCGAGCGCGGTTTCAGCGCCGACGAGAACGTGCCGCAGCCGCATGCTGCGCGGTCCGACGACGCCGCGGCCCGAATCGTTCAACGCGCTCTTGAGATCGACCCGCGCGGATTGGATCGCCGGCAACAGGCCGAACAACAGCACCGTCAACGCACACAGCGCGAGCGAGAACGCGAGCACCCGCGCGTCGACGCGAGGCGCCGCGAATTCGCCGACCGCACCGTAGAAATTTCGGCCGCGAAACGCCGCGGCGGGCACGCCGGCGTGCGCGGTCAGCGGCCAGGCGATCGCGATCCCGAGCACCGCGCCGCCCAGCGCGAGCAGCGACGCCTCGACCAACAGCTGGCGAACGATGCGTGCGCGGCTCGCGCCGAGCGCCGCTTGCAACGCGACATCGCGCCGCCGCGTGGCCGCATGCCCGAGGAGCAGGCCGGCCACGTTCACGCACGCCAGAAGCAGCAGGCAGGCCGCGCCGGCGAGAAGCAGAAGCAGCGGACGACGTGTCGACGGATCGATGCGCGCGTCATTCATCGTCGTCGCCGTCGCCGCCACGACGTCGTCAGGCCGCTGGTCGCGCAGCGGACGCGCTTGGCCGATGTGCGCGCCAAGAACGCCGAGCTCGGCGGCCGCCCGCTCGATCGACCCGCCCGGGCGTAAGCGTCCGACGACGCTTATGAAACTCTGATTCGTGACGAGGTAGTCCGCGTACGTCACGCGCACGGCCATCGGCGCCGGCATCCAGAGCGAGGCGCGCCCCGAGAGTCCGTTGAAGCCGGCCGGAAGAACTCCGATCACTGTCAGCTCGATTCCGTTCAGCGTCACCTTCCGCCCGATCACGCTGTCGCCGCCGAATCGACGCTTCCATAGATCGTGGCCGAGTAGCACGACGGGTAGAGCTGTGGCGGCTTCGTCGAGCGACGCGTCGAATGCGCGGCCGACGATCGGGCGAACGCCGAGCAGCGAGAAGTAGTCCGACGACACGAACTCGCCTTCAACCGGCTCGACGCTGCCTGTCGTGAACGCGGCGGTGGCCGCGCTGAAGCTCGCCACCCGCTCGAACGAGCGCTGCGTCGCGGCGAGCTCGCGGAAGCGCGGCCATGACCAGCGCTCGTTGCGGGGCGACTCGGTCGCCCGCGCCCGCGTCATGAAGAGCACAGCCAACTCGTTGGCTCGCTCGAATGGCGGCGGACGAAAGAGCGCCGCGTCCACGATGCTGAACACGGTTGTCGCCGCGGCGGCGCCGAGCCCAATGGAGACGACAGCCGCCGCCGTGACGACGGACGAACGTCGCAGCGACCGAACGGCGCGCCGAACGTCGAGCGGGAGATCGCGAAGGATCGTCATTTCGGGAGCACTCGGATGGCCCCCTTGAACGTGCGGACCGTCATGTGCGCCTCGCCAGCGCCAAGACGCACGGTAAGCGTTTGCCCGCCGGCCGACGCGGGACGGAACTGCCTCAGCGTATTCGGGTCATCGCGGCGTAGCGGTCCTCCGCCCTGGATGAAGCCGGTCACCGTCGAGAGATCCAGCCTGCTCGAGGCCGAGCGCGGCAGAACGATGTCGACGGTGCCGGCGTGATCAGAGAAGTCAAATATGCTGCCGGGCGCCGGAGTCGCCGCGTACCGCAGGTTGCCCGTCACCGAGCTGAATCGGCCCCGCCGGATGGCCGGCGACTCCACGTCGAGCGGGCCGCTGATCGTCGACGCGTCGACGTCTTCAGGCGACCCGCGCACGGTCATGTGGCCGCGGCCTGTGCGCGCCTTCACGAGCATCGACGTGACGTCGAGGTCGACGTCGCCGGTGATCGACTCGGCCTCCACCTGCTCGGCGTCGCCCGCAAGACGAATCGCGCCGGACACCGTGTAGAACCATCCGCCGACGCCCTCGCCGACGATCGTCGCGTCGACCGTCTTGATGGAGATGCCGGCGCGGCGAGGGACGTAGATCACCAGATCGGACGGACCCACCTCGCCGTCGTGCCGTCGCGGCTCGACGCCGAGCTTGTACGCGGATTTGTCCTGGCCGCGCGCGAAGAAGAAGTTGCCGTTGGACGCGACGCGCCCCCGCACCACGATCGAGTCGCGATCCCAGCCGACCAGGCGCGCGGAGCCCGAGGGCACCCAGATCTTGACGCCGACGTCCGGCGTAGCTGGACGCGCACCAAGAATCTTCAGCACGGGCCCCGGCTGGGCGTGTGCTCCGCCCACCATAGAAGCGGTGAGGCATCCGCAAACGAGTGTGAACCGCAGTGCGCGAATCATGTTCAGCTCGCGTTGCTGACTTTTTTCAGCACGTCGATCTTCTGCCGATATGAGGACGCGAGCATCGTGCGAAGCGTCGCGTTGCGCGGATCGCGTGCGACCGCCGCCTGGAGCTCGGCGATCGCCAGATCGACTGTCTTCAGGTCGTCGTCGATCGCGGCCCGCGTTCCCGGCGCGAGGCGCGCCCGTTGGAGTTGGAGTTCGTCGAGCAACCGGTCCGCTTCCTCGCGATAGCTCGTGATCGAATCGTCGGCGAAGCGAAGGACGCTGTCGGCGTTCACGCCGGCCATCACGCTCGGGGAGATCGAGCGAACGATAGGCGGAACGATCTGGATCACCGTGACCGCGGTGATCGCCGCGACCGACGCGGCGACGCCGATCACCCAGGGATCGACGCGGAGCCGCCACGACCTCGCCGCGGGCTCGACGGAATCGAGCGCGACGACCTTCGCGCCGTCGATCTCTTGTCGGATTTCCCGCCACATGCCATCCAGCTCGGTCGTCAGCGTCGCCGGAGCGCGCCTCGATTCGTCGATTCGATTCATGAGCGCGGTGAGGCCGGCGACGTCGGCCGCGCAGTCGCGGCATACACCAAGGTGTGCGTCGACGCGCGCGCGATCGGCGGCGTCCAGCGTGCCGTCGGCGGCGCGCTGCCGCTCTTCCTCGGACAAATGGATGGCGGGGAGATTCGTCATGGAGCGAGAAGCGAAATCAGCGCGCGCCGGGCGCGCCAGAGTTGAGCGCGGGCGGTCCCCGCGGCGATGCCGGTCATCTCGGCGATCTCGTCGTGGGAATAGCCGCACAAGTCGTGGAGAACGAACACCGTTCGAGCGCCCTTGGGGAGCCGGCCGATCGCCGCATCGAGGTCGATGCGATCGTCGGCGCCGAGCGCGGAGCCGGCGGTTCGCGGTGCGGGAATGTCATCGGTGAGCGAAGCGAGCTCTCGCCGGCCCTCTGTGCGGAACCGATTGAGCACGACGTTCACCGCCAGTCGATGCAGCCACGTTCCGATCGCGCTCTCGCCGCGAAACGATGGGAGACGCTCCCACGCCCGCACGAAGGCGTCCTGCGTCAGCTCGCGCGCGTCGCGGTCGTCGCGCGTCATGCGGTGGCAGAGGAGGTAGATCGCCGGCGCGTGGGCGCGGTACAGCGACTCGAACGCCGCGACATCGCCCGATTGCGCGCGGCGGACGACGTCGTCGAAGCCGACGGCGTCGTTCGCGCGCGAAGCGAGCTCCGGAGATTCGGTCATCACCCGGCGGCGAACAATCGCGCCCATGTGCGCGTCAGCGTTTGGAGATCTCTGCGAGCGTGGAATCGACTTCGCGCTGCGCGACTTCGCGCGGCACGACGCCGCCCGGCGTTCGCTCCGTCGGAATGCGGACGGATGCCACGTTGCCCTCGCGGTCGAGGGTGAGGAGCGCCGTCGTCGTGAGCAGCGAGACGCGCAACACCCATGAGCCTTCGGCCGGCCAGGACCGTCGCACCGAGAACACACCCGGACGACCGGTCGCACCGAACTGGAGCGGCACCGTCCGACGCGCCCCGCTCACGAGCCCGTACGCCGTGCCCGTCACGTCCGTGACGCTCGGCACGCCTTCGCGAAGCATCGTGTGGACGTAGAACGCCACGTCGCGCGACGCCGGGTCCCACGGATTCACCGGCGACTCGATCGAGAGCCACGGCGGCCATTTGATGACGTGAGTCGACGACGGCGCCGCCGCTCCCAACGAGAGCAGGGCGCCGACAAATACCGGGACGAGCGCACGACGTAGCATGAGACCTCCATTCGGTTGTGGCCAGACGCCTTCAACCGATTGGATGCTTCGACCCGCGGATTTGCTTACGGCGGCAGCGAAGACGCCTGGCGCTATTCCGGCGGGGGCTCCTCGGAGGCTGTCGACTCGCTGTAGCCGCCCAAACGCTCGAGCTCGTCCGGCATGCCGAAGGCGTCGAGCAATTCGAAGCAGTCGTCGTCGTCGAGGTCGTCCAGGTCATCGAGTTGTCGCTCGCAATCGGCATCGACGCCGTCGGTCGACGCGGGAGTCGTGAGGCGGGGGAGGGTGTCGTCCATGTGTCCATCCGGTTTGGGTGGACGGAACGATCGATCTTCGCCCTCCTTCACGCGGCACCCGAGCCTTCCGGATCATCCCATTTTGTTGCGCGAAGTCTTCGCTCTCGGGCGCTTACCAACCGCGAGACGCACCGCGTAGCTTGGAACCGAGCTACGACGCGGCGCACATTTTCCGCCCGCGTCGTTTCACGGTTGCCCTCTCACGAGATCGATGACATGAGAACGAGATTCTCGCACGAACTGATCGGCGCGGCGGGACGAGCCGCCTTTGTCCTCTCGTTGTGCGCCCTCCCGGCGATGAGTCAGACGGATCCGCGCGTCGGCCTGCGCGCCGGCTGGTGGGATGCGCAACAGGCCGCGCGCGGCATGGAGCTGCTCGGCAGCGGCAAGAAGGCGGAGGGCTTCTACAATCCGTCGGACCCCGGCGACTTCGGCTTCCTGAACGGCGACCTCGCCTTCAAGGGAAACATCATCGTCCAGGGCGGATTCCACGGATTCCAGGTCTGGGACGTCTCGGACTCGCACAACCCGCGGCTGCGCAGCACGTTCGTTTGTCCGGGCGGCCAGGGCGACCCGACACTCTATAGAAACCTGCTCTTCTTCTCCGTCGAGGAGACCCGTGGCCGCGTCGACTGCGGCGGCGGGGGCGTGCAGGATACGGTAAGCAAGGAGCGATTCCGCGGCGTACGCATCTTCGACGTCACGGACGTCGATCATCCGAAACAAGTCGCCGCGGTGCAGACGTGCCGCGGGTCGCACACCCACACGCTGGTCGTCGATCCGAAAGACACGAAGAACGTCTACATCTACGTGTCCGGTACGGCGGGTGTGCGCTCGCCGAACGAGCTCGCCGGCTGCTCGCCTCTTCCCCCCGAAGAGGACAAGAACACCTCGCTGTTCCGAATCGACGTGATTCAGGTGCCGCTCGACCATCCGCAGGACTCGAAGGTCGTGAGCAACCCGCGCATCTTCGCCGACGCGGCCGGGAACGTCGCCGGTCTATGGAAGGGGGGCGCGCACGGCGAGGGCACGCAGAACACGAACGTCACCAATCAGTGCCACGACATCACGACCTACTCGGCGATCGGCATGGCCGCGGGCGCTTGCTCGGGGAACGGCCTCCTGCTCGACATTCGCGACGTCGTGCACCCCAAGCGGCTCGATGCGGTCGCGGATCCGAACTTCGCGTACTGGCATTCGGCGACGTTCAGCAACGACGGTAAGAAGGTGCTGTTCAGCGACGAATGGGGCGGCGGCACGCAGCCCAAGTGCCGCGCGACGGACAACCCGAAATGGGGCGCCGACGCGATCTTCACGATTGAAAACGGCAAGATGACGCAGCGCGGCTACTTCAAGATCCCCGCACCGCAGACCGACCAGGAGAACTGCGTCGCCCACAACGGGTCGCTCATCCCGGTTCCGGGACGCGACATCCTCGTGCAGGGATGGTATCAGGGCGGGCTGTCGGTGTTCGACTTCACCGATCCGTCGAATCCGAAAGAGATCGCCTTCTTCGACCGCGGCCCGATGGATTCGACCAAGCTCTACCTGAGCGGTTTCTGGGCCGGCTACTGGTACAACGGTTTGATCTACGGCGACGAGATCGGCCGGGGGCTCGACATCCTCGAGCTCAAGCCGAGCGAATTCCTCTCGCAGAACGAGATCGATGCGGCGAAGCTGATTCACGTCGACTTGCTGAACGTCCAGAACCAGCAGCGCTACACCTTCCCGCCGAGCTTCGTCGTGCCGCGCGCGTATCTGGATCAGCTCGCGCGCAACAACGGTCTCGCCGCCGATCGGCTCTCCGCCGTACGCGACGCACTCGGGAAAGCAGAATCAATGAAGGGGGCCGCTCAGCATACCGCTCTAACCCAGCTCGCAACGGCGCTGGATGGCGACGCGAAGTCCGCGGCCGACGCGGCCAAGGTTCGCACGCTCGCGGCGTCGGTGCATGAATTGGCAAACGCGAAACGCTAGTCCGTGTGGCGAGCGAGTACCGTGCGCTACTTGGGCGTCAACAATCCGCTTGTGTCCGTTTGTGTCCGCGTTCCAATCGTTGATGCACGCGCTGCGGTCGAGGCTCGAGCGCCACGACAGGCGGATCAGCCGAAATGCACTCCCTAAACGGTTGTGGCCTGTCGAATCGCGGGGGCGACGATCGTGCCGAGGAGCTCGATCGATCGCATGACTTTTTCGTGCGGCACCGGACCGACCGTCATCTGCGCGAGAAAGCGGTCGTGATGAAAGAGCTCGCGCTCGTAGAGGATCTTGTCGATCACTTCCTGCGCGCTGCCGACGAGGAGCGAGCCGTGCGGTGCGCGGGAGGCGTCGAACTGTTGGCGCGTCGTCGGCGGCCAGCCGCGCTCGCGCCCGATGCGCGACATGGCTTCGGCGTACGGAGGAAAGAACGTGTCCGCCGCCTCGCGGCCGTCGGTCGCGATGAACGTGTGCGAATTGATGCCGACGCGCGCCGTCGATTCCTTCCCCGCCCGCTTGGCAGCCTCGCGATAGAGAGCGATGAGCGGCGCGAACTGGGCCGGCGCGCCACCGATGATGGCGAGCGCCAACGGAAGGCCGAGCGTTCCGGCGCGGATAATCGACTCTGGCGTTCCGCCCACCGCGATCCACACCGGAAGCGGTTCTTGAATCGGGCGCGGATAGACGCCGAGGTCCTTGATCGGCGGCCGGTGCTCGCCAGACCAGGTGACCCGCTCGCGGTCGCGCAGCTTCAGTAGCAACTCGAGCTTTTCGGCGAAGAGCGTGTCGTAGTCGGCCAGGTCATAGCCGAAGAGCGGGAACGACTCGATGAACGACCCTCGCCCCGCCATGATCTCGGCGCGGCCGCCGGAGATGAGGTCGACGGTCGCGAACTCCTCGAAGACGCGCACCGGATCGTCCGAGCTGAGCACCGTGACCGCGCTCGTGAGACGAATCCGCTTGGTTCGCGCCGCCGCCGCAGCCAGGACGACCGCGGGCGCCGACGCGATGAACTCGGGCCGATGATGCTCGCCGACGCCGAAGACGTCGAGTCCCACCTGGTCCGCCAACTCGATCTCTTCCAGCAGATCGCGCATCCGCTGCGCACCGAGCGCGGCGAGGCCTGTTGCCGGGTCGCGCGGAATCTCCACGAAGCTGTATAAGCCGATTTCCATGGTGGACCGGTGGACCGGTGGACCGGTGGACCGGTGGACCGGTAGACCGGTAGACCGGTAGACCGGTAGACCGGTAGACCGGCGGCACCGCCATACTTTACCGATGCCTGCAATGGAGAACCCACGCATGAGCGAGCCCCGCCCCGTTCGCTGGGGCATTCTCGGCGCCGCCAACATCGCGGTGACCAAGGTGATTCCGGCGATCCAGTCCACCGCCCATTCGCGGGTCGTCGCCATCGCGTCGCGAGACCTCGCCAAGGCGCGCTCGGCAGCGGCGTCGCTCGGCATTCCGCGGGCGTACGGGTCGTACGACGAGCTGATCGCCGACGCCGAGGTCGACGCGATCTACAATCCGCTCCCGAATCACCTGCACGTGCCCTGGTCCGTCCGCGCCGCCGACGCGGGGAAGCACGTGCTCTGCGAGAAGCCGATCGCGATGTCCGCCGACGAAGCTCGGGCGTTGCGCGCCGCACGCGATCGCAACGGCGTGGTGATCGCCGAGGCGTTCATGGTGCGCGGGCACCCGCAGTGGCTGGAGGTGAAGCGGCTGGTGGACTCGGGAGCGATCGGCGAGCTGCGACTGGTCAGCGGACACTTCAGCTACTTTCGCCGCGACCCGGACGACGTTCGCAGTCGGCCGGAGTACGGCGGCGGCGCGCTGATGGACATCGGCTGCTATCCGATCACGATGTCGCGTTGGCTGTTCGGTGCCGAGCCGGTCGAGGTGGTCGGACAGATCGAGCACGACCCGGACATGAAGGTCGACCGTCTCGCGTCGGCGCTGCTTCGCTTTCCGAACGGCCAGGCGACGTTCGCGTGCGCGGGGCAGCTCGTGCCCTATCAGAAAATGCTCGTCTATGGGACGACGGGCCGGCTCGAAGTGGAAATTCCGTTCAATGCTCCGGCCGACCGGCGATGCCGCGTTTTTCTCGACGACGGCAGCCAGCTCGGCGGGCTCGCTGCGCGGCCGATCGAATTCGACGCGGTCGACCAGTACGCGATGCAGGCGGACCGCTTCGTCGGCGCGATTCGGGGCGGCGGCGAGGTCGCAGTCTCGATCGACGACGCGATCGCGAACATGGCCGTCATCGACGCGCTGTTCCGGTCGGCGGAGACACGAACGTGGGAAGTGCCGGCCGCGAAACTCTGACATCGCGCGCGCTCGCGCGCTGGTTCACCGACCGCTAGAATCCCGACGACGGTTTCATCGGCCGGAGGCCGCGGCACATGTCCGAGTATTCTCGCAGACGATTCGTGGCGCTCGCGGGTTCCGCGGCGGCGGGAGTCTGGCTCACCGCGACGAGGAGCGACATTCTCGCGGCGGGCCTCCACGCGGCACAGGCGACGAAGTTCGAGACGTTGACGCCCGACGACGCGATCGAGATCGAGGCGGCCACCGCGCAGATCGTTCCGACCGACGCGACGCCTGGGGCGCGCGAGGCGCGAGTCATCTACTTCATCGACAAGGCCATCTCGACCTGGGCGAAGGATCAGCGGCCGGTCGTCGAGTCGGCGGCAAAGGAGCTCCGGGCGCGCGCGGCGAAGGCACAGCGAGGCGCCAAGTCGTTCGCGGCGCTTCCGGCCGACAAACAGATCGCCGTTCTCACCGCGATGGAAAAGGAGAAGCCGCCGCTGTTCAACGTGCTGCGCTACGGCACGATCGCTGGGATGCTCGCGAATCCGGAATGGGGCGGCAACCATCAGAAGACCGGATGGCGCTGGATCGGATTCGATGACCGGTTCTCGTGGGGACCGCCCTTCGGCTGGTACGACCAGAATGCCTGACCACACGCATCCGCGTCTCGCGCCGCTGCAGCAGACGACGGTGAAGTACCGGCCGGACGACGAGGTCGATTTCGTCGTCGTCGGGTCGGGCGCCGCGGGCGGCGTCGTAGCCAAGGAGCTGTCGACCTCCGGTTTCCGCGTTGTCGTACTGGAACAGGGTCCGTGGCGCACGGAGCGCGATTTCGTCCACGACGAGATCAAGATCTTCAGACAGAACGCGCTGTCGACCAATTGGGACGTCTCGCCGAACACCTTCCGAAAAACGGAGAAGGACAAGGCAGAGAAGCAACCGGCGCTCGTGTACGCGCGCGGCGTCGGCGGCACGAGCGTTCACTTCTCGGCGAATTTCTGGCGCTTTAGAGAAATCGACTTCAAGGAAGCGAGCGTGAAAGGCACGCTGGCCGGCACCGGCTTCGCCGACTGGCCGATCACGTACAAGGATCTCGAGCCGTACTACACGAAGGTGGACTGGGAGATCGGCGTCGCCGGCGCGCCCGGGCCGTTCGACCCGCCGCGCTCGCGGCCGTATCCCATGCCGCCGCATCCGCCAAAATCGACGGGCGTGCTGCTCGAGCGAGGCGCGCGAAAGTTGGGCTACAAGCCCTTCCCCGCTCCGATGGCGATCGCGTCGAAGCCGTTCGACGGCCGGTCGCAGTGCGTGCAGTGCGGCTTCTGCGAGAGCTTCGGCTGCGAGGTGCGCGCGAAATCGAGCTCGCTCGTCACGGTCATTCCGAAAGCGGTGGCGACCGGACGCTGTGAGATCCGCCCCAACTCGTACGCGCGAAAGATCGAAACCGACGCTAAGGGACGCGCTACCGGCGTGAAGTACTTCGACGCGGACAAGAAGGAGATCTTCCAGCGCGCGAAGGCCGTTGTCGTGTGCGCGAACGGGGCGGAAACGCCGCGTTTGCTGCTCAACTCCGCCTCGAGCCTATTCCCTCACGGGCTGGCCAATTCGAGCGGCGTCGTCGGCAAGTACCTCATGCCCAACGGCGCGGGGCTCGCCGTCGGCGTGTTCGATCACGAGGTGAACGGCTATAAGGGAATCGTCGCGACGCGCGTCGTGTGGGACTTGTACGAGCTCGACCCGAAGCTCGGGTTGGTCGGTGGCGGCGGATTCGACTACCGGTTCGACGTCACACCGATTCAATTCGCGATGAACGACGGGCTTCCCCCGAAGGCGGCGAGGTGGGGAAAGGAATACAAGCGATGGGTGGCGCAGGCGTACACGCGATCGGCGCTCTGCTTCGGCCACACGACGTCGCTGCCGGTCGCGTCGAACAGCATCTCGCTCGACCCCACCGTGAAGGACGCGTGGGGAGTGCCGGCGATCCGCATGACGTACACGGATCATCCGCAGGACCTCAAGCTCTACAAGTATTTCGCCGAGCGCAGCGAAGAACTGCTGCACGCCTCGGGCGCGGCGCAGACGTGGCAGCTCCCCGTCGAAAGCCAGGAGTTCGCCGTGCATCTGCTCGGCACGTGCCGCATGGGGAACGACCCCAAGACGTCCGTCGTGGACAAGTACAACCGCGCCCACGACGTGAAGAATCTGTTCATCGTCGACGGCTCGAGCCTCGTGACGAGCGGCCGAGGCCAGCCGACGATGACGATTCAGGCGCTGGCGTTCCGCGCGGGCGACAACATCGCGCAGTTCGCCAAGCGCCGAGAGATCTAGCGGCCGAGTGCGGGGGGCGGGGGCGGAGACGTGCGCTCAGCGCGGCGCGCGGAGGATCATCGCGGCGCGCGGGGGATCGGCGCGTCGCGCATCGCCGCCTGATACGCGAAGGTAGCGAACACCGTCGCGGCCTGCGCGACTTCCTCCGGCGTCATGCGCTCCATCGTGTCCATGTTCGTGTGATGGATGCGCACGTCGTAGGTCGAGAACTCCTGCACCGGATTGAAACCCGGCACGCCCTCGGCGATGAAGCTCAGGTGATCGGTGTTGCCGATGCCGGCGCGGAGATTTCGTTTCGCGCCGGCGTCCTTGAACGGCTCGAGCCACTGATCGAAGATCGCTTTCGCCGCGTCGTTGCCCTGCGTGTAGAAGCCGTACACGCGCCCGTAGCCGGGATCGATGTTGAAGTAGACGTCGAACTTGTCGCGCGCCGCTTTGTTCGCGTCGCCGGCGAGATGCTGCGCGACCCACGCGCGCGACCCGTAGAGCCCTTCTTCCTCGCCGCCCCAGAGCGCGACGCGAATCGTGCGGCGCGGCTTGGCGCCGACCGCCTTGAGGACGCGCATCGCCTCGAGCACGGTCGCCGCGCCGTCGGCGTTGTCGGTCGCGCCGGTGGCCGAAGCCCACGAGTCGAGGTGCGCGCCGATCATGACGACCTCGTCTTTGAGAGCCGGGTCAGAACCCGGCAACTCCGCGATGATGTTGTAGCCGCTCGTGTCGGCGGTGAAATACTTCGCGTCTATTTGAAGGCGTACCCTGACGGGTACGCCGTCGCGCAGCATGCGAATGAGGTTGTTGTAGTGCTCCCCCGCGACGATGACGGAGGGCACGGCGTTCGCGCCGAGGTCACGCGTCTGCACGAAGATCGTTCCGTGCTCGCCGCGGCTCGGCTTGAGCACCGCGCCGACGCCGGCGTCGTGCAGTATCGCCTGGATCTTCTGCGCCTCGGTCGGCCCGCCGCCGCGCCCACCGCCTCTTCCGCCGCCGACCGGAGGCGCCGGAGTGTAGACGTCTCCCGTGGGACCGAACGGATCGACGCGGTCCTCACGGATGAAGGTCGTCATCATGGGCTGCGCAAGGACGATCGCGCCCTTGAGCGCGCCGCGCATCTTCTCGAGTGAATCGGACGACAGTCCCGCGATGAGAATCGGCGTGCCGACGATGTCGCCGCCCCCCTTGGTCGGGGCGGACCACGCGTCGGGATACCCGATCATCGGCGCGAAGCGCGGCGACGTCATCTCGAGCGTGTACTTCTCCAGCTCCCACCCTCGGCCGAACGGCCACGATTCCATGTGGACGTCGGAGAGCCCCCACGACGAGAGATGATCCCGGGCCCACGTCGCGGCGCGCATGAACGCCGGAGACGCGGTGAGGCGAGGGCCGATCACGGTCGCGAGCGTGTCCACCATCGACCAGGCGCGCGAGTGGTTCAGGCCTTCGTCGCGGATCTTCGCCAGGAGGGGGTCGGGCTGTTGTAGGGAGAGCGCGAGAACGAGTGAGAGCATGGGCGAGGGAGCCAAGGAGCGAAGGGGCCGGACGCGGAAGGAGCCGAACAGCGAGAATAACAAACGCCGAAACCCGCCGGGGGGCGAGAGGGGAGTGGGCAGACCAGGAAAATCTTGAGCCGATGCGCCGGTGACCGACCCCCGCGCGTTGCCACGTCGTGTTACAGCTTTTGCGCCGCGCTAAAGATCCGCGAGAACTCGCTTGCACGCTCCGGAAACGCACGTTAGGATAGCCCACCCCTCGGTGGCGTTTCCTCCGCGGCACTCGTCCTCCGGATACGCGCCCGAGTCGTTCATTTCCCCTGACCGACACCTCCTTCATCGCCCGATGATGGGCGGCGGAACCTCTCAGGTATGCGGCGCGCAGCCTTTCCGCTCCTCTCGCTTGCTCTCGTGTTCTGCCTCAGTCACGCGTACGACACGACCGACTCGAGTTTCGGGGAAGTTCGTGCGCGTCATCGCGACAGTGCCTCTGGAACGGTCGGCGAGCGTGCGGCGACGCGCCGAACGTCGACGCTTTCGACGTCGTTCAATCTGTCGGACGGGGGGCTCGCCGACGTTCGCCGCCGGGTGCGCAACGAACAAGCCGGCACCTACATCGCGGACATTCTTCTCGAGCGCGATTCCGCGCTCGCGCGTTGGCCCGACCGAAGGGGCGTTCCGCTCACGGTCTGGATCCAGCCCGCATCCAACGTCCGCGATTTCTCGACGTCGTTCGTGGCCCGCGTGCGCGCCGCGTTCGAGGAGTGGGACGCGCTCCATCTGCCCGTCCACTTCACGTTCGTCGAAGACTCGTCCGACGCCGACGTTCACGTCAGCTGGATCGACCGCTTCCGCGATCCGATCAGCGGTCGCACCCGCTGGGCACGCGACGACTCGTGGACGATCACCGACGCGAACATCACGCTCGCCGTCCACCACAACCAGGGTGAGCTGCTCGAGGACGACGCGATGCAGGCCATGGCGCTGCACGAGATCGGGCACCTCCTCGGCCTCGACCACACCGTCGACACGACGAGCATCATGGCGCCGCGCGTGCGCGTGCGTTCGCTGTCCGGGTCTGACCGCGCGACGGTCCGTCTCCTCTACGCGCTGCCGGCGGGCCCCATCCGGTAGGTTTTGTGCGGCGCGCTGACGCGGCGTTGTACGCCGTCGTCGGCGCGTTTGCGGCGTTCGTGGTCGTGCAGATCGTCGACCGCCAGGCGAGCATGGCTCCCGAGCGCGTAGAAGAGGTCGCTGACGTCGGCGACGCCTCGGGCTACTCGACGATCGCCAAGCGCCGCCGGCCCGAGGTCGTCGTCAATCCCAGCGACGACCAGCGCGCCGACGTCGCGTCTTCCGTCGTCGCCGCGACCTCCGCGCCGATGGCGCGCAACGACGCCGACATTCGCGCGCGCATCGACGCCGCGAGCGACACGTACATGGCGGACATGCTCGCCGACCTCGGCGGCACGCTCGTGCGATGGCCGGATCACCGCGATCGGGCGCTGCGCATCTGGGTGCAGTCCGGTACGGACATCCGCGACTGGGATCTCCGCTACGCCGCGTCGGCGCGCGACGCCTTCGCCGAGTGGGCGACGGACGACCTGCCGATGCGCTTCGACTTCGTCATCGACTCGGCGACGTCGGACGTGCACGTCTCGTGGATCGACCGGTTTCCGCCGACTGACGGAATGCGAGTCGGATTCACGAGGCGGACGACCGACTCGAACGGTTGGATCGTGAACGCCGACATCGTCGTCGCCGTGCACGACAGCGCGGGGGTCATGATCCGTCCGTGGGAAATCGCATCGATCGTGCGGCACGAGGCGGGACACGCGCTGGGACTCGGCCACTCCCGCGACTCGCACACGAAGATGTTTCCGACCGAGATCGCGCACGAGATCATGCCGCCCGATCGCGCGACGCTCCGGCTGCTGTATCAGCTGCCGCCGGGCGCCGTCAAATAGCTCAGGGCGACTCGGGCCAGGAGACCGTCAGCTTCTTGACCTTCTGCTGGCGGACGACCTGCAACTCCGCTGCATGGTTGGCGAAATGACGCAAGACCGCGTCACGCAGATCGCCTACGGTCGTGACGGAGTCGTCGTTCGCCGTAATGATCACGTCGCCGGTACGCAGTCCCGAGCGAAACGCGGGCGTGTCTTCCGGCACATCGTTCACGAGCACGCCCTTCCTGCGCTTGAGGACTTTCGCAAGCTCGTCGCTCATGTTCGACAAGTTCGCGCCGAAGAGGCCGTTCGGTGAGAAAAAGAACAGCTTCTGCCCCTGCAACGCTCTCAGCGTACCGACGAACTCGCCCGGCCCTCCCATGCGAGCTCCCCTCCCCCGGCACCCGCCGGGCGAGCCAGGCCAGGCGGACGGTCGCCGCCACCGCCAAAACGTTCGCCATCCGGACCCACGAGGATCGCCCCGGAGGCAGGCACCCTCTCCATCTCAATACGCCGGCGCGACACGTCTTGCGGCGGGCTGGCGACCGTCAGCGAGTAGTTCTTGATCTCGCCGTCACGGCGGACGGTGATGTCGACGCGCTTCTTTGGAACGAGCATGTCGTTGAAGTTGAACTCGTGGTTCATCAGGTCGATGCCGTTGTACGCCACGAGCACGTCGCCCGGCTCGATACCCGCGCGCTCGGCCGGCGACCCGGGATCGACGGAGATGATCGGCTGGTAGGCGAAGAACCGATACCGGGTACCCGAGGTGTCGGAGATGACGAGCGACGGACCCTGCGCGTAGAAGCCCAGCCAACCCTTTGACACGCGCACCGACCGCGGGCCCATCCCCATCGGGGCGACGATGCCGCCGCGCATGACGTACGTCTTGCCGATGCTGTTGGCGATCAGCGAATCGAGCGCGGTCGTCAGCGCGACCCATGCCGTGCCGCCCGGTCGTTCGTTGTTGATTCTACCGGCGAGAACGGAGATCGAATCCGTGCGACCCACCAGAATGACTTGCCGGGTCACCGTCGAATCGCGGCGCGCGGCGCCGGCGGCTTGGGCCTGCGCCAAGCCGACGACCGAAATCAGGGCGGCCGCGGCGCCGCCGAATGGCTTCGAAAAGTTTGCCAGGCTCTTGGACATCGTCATTCCTTTCACCAAAGACATCAGTAGCTGATGGGGCGCATGCTCGCCGGCGCCACGGTGTTGATCATCCGGAGCGTGGCTTCGCGTTGTCCGACCGTCGACAGGTAGTAGCCGTTGATGACCGGATCGTACGGCGCCTCGTTGAGCGCCTGGTTCAACACCTGCTGCGTGCGGTCGAGCGCGGCCAGGCGCGTGCGCATGGACGCCGGGCTTTCGATCAGGTGACCCGTCGTGTCGTGCTGAGCGAGATACGCCGTCGCATTCTGATAGAGAACCTGGGATTGCGTCTGAGCGGAGCGCGCTTCGTCGAGCGTCCGGAATCGCGGCGCGGAATCGACCTGGGCCAGTCCGACGCCGGAGCCGGAGACGCCCGGTCCCGACAGACGAGCGGACATTCGACCACCGACCGCACCGCCCGCCACGAGCACCGCCGCCGCGGCGGCCTGGAGCCATCCGGAGCGCGGCCGAGCGCGTGTGGCAAAACCGCGTCCGGAATCGATGACGCCGTCGGCGACGAGCGCCGGTCTCAGGGACTCCCACGTCGTGAGCGGCGTTCCAATGCTGCGCGCGCCGGCGGCGGCGAGCTGGTGGAGCGCGCGATGGGCGGCGCGCTCACGCGTGCAATCGGCGCAGCCCGTGAGGTGGGCGAGCTCCGCCGCGGTCGGCGGCTCGTCGGCCAGCGCCGCGAGGCGTTCAGGAGACAGGTGTAGCATGATCGGCTTCCTTGCTCGATAATCTGACATCTCTAATGGCATCCGAATCGACCAGGTGCGCGAGCAGTTTGCGCAGCTTGGTACGGGCCTTGAATAGTTGTGACTTCGAACCGCCGGTCGTGATTCCCAATTCGGCGGCGATCTCTTCGTGCGTATACCCCTCGACATCGTGCATCAGGAACACCGTTCGGGCCCCGGGCGACAGCTTGGCCGCGGCCTCGTCGATCGACTGCGCCACGAACGACCGGTCCGTGTCCGGCTCGGTCACCGCGCTGTCCTCCTCGACCTCGGTCTCGATCGACGCCAGCCGGCGCGTCTTGCGAAGCGCGTTCAGCGTTCGGTTCACCGCGATGCGGTGCGCCCACGTGCCGAACTGGGCGTCGCCGCGGTAGCTCGGCAGCGCGCGGAAGATCTGAATCCAGACCTCCTGGGCGATGTCGGCGGCCAGATCGAGATCGGGCCCGACCAGCCGGCGAACCACGAGGTCGATGTGAGGCGCGTGCCGGGTCCAAAGGGCCCGGAGCGCGGCCTCATCGCCGTTGATCGCGCGCCGAATGGTGAGGAAGTCCTGATCCATGTCCGAAGGGTAGGTCACCGGCGAGGGGTCGAAGGTTTACGATTCTGCCCTCGTCTGCCAGCCTCGTCTTTGACCGCCTCGAACGCGGGTCAACTCGAAGCGGCGTCGTTACATCCCGTAATTACCTGTCGTCCTGCGACGAAGCGATACAATACGTCAAATTGCACCCTTGCGCTGCCGGAACATTCAGGCAATTGTGACGTACCCCACCTGTATCGGCCGAACCTGAGGTACCTGCCGATGGCCGATACTAGGAGAAAAGACAATCCGTAGCTGATCTTTTGCGACCTCGGCCGGTGCCCGGCCCGATGTCGCTTGAAGCTTTTTCGGTCGTCAACCTGTAGGTGCCCTCGGTGCTTCTCCTACTAGTAACCACCCTTCTCGCGCACGATGGCGGTGGCCTTCCCATGAAGGCCCCCAAGGCCGTTGGTATGTCCAGCCAACGACTTGCCGTCGTCGACCGCGTCGTCCAGCGGGGCATTTCCGCGGGTGGATACCCAGGGGCCGCCGTCGTCGTCGGCCGCCGGGGTGTCGCGGTGTGGGAAAAGGGCTTCGGAAAGCTGAGTTGGGAGCGCGGAAGCAGCCCCGTGAGCGCCGACCGGACCATCTACGACCTCGCGTCGTTGACGAAGGTCGTCGGAACGACGTCCGCCCTCATGATCCTGTTCGACGAAGGCAAGGTCGCGCTCGACGATCCGGTCTCGAAATTCGTCCCCGAGTTTGCGGGCGGCGACAAGGACCGAGTCACGGTCCGGATGCTCCTCCAGCATCGTTCCGGCCTTCCGGCCGGCCGCGACCTCTGGCGCCTGGCCAGTAACCCCGCTGAAGCACGAGAGGCGGTAATCCAGACCCCGCTCGCCTGCGAGCCGGGCCGCTGTTACGAGTATTCCGACCTCGGCGCCGACATGCTCGGCTTCGTCGTTGAAGCCGCCGCCGGCGAGTCGCTCGACAAGTTCCTCCAGGAGCGCGTCTTCGGACCGCTCGGCATGACCGACACCGGCTTCCGTCCCGCCGACTCGCTCAAGTCCCGCGTCGCGCCCACGGAAGTCGCGCCCCCCCGCGGCTACCCGCTGCAGGGCGAGGTGCACGACGAGAACGCGTTCGCCCTCGGCGGCGTCGCGGGCCACGCCGGACTCTTCAGCACCGCCAACGACCTCGCTGTCTTCGCGCAGATGATGCTCAACGGCGGCGAATACAACGGCACGCGCCTCTTCGCCGACTCCACCGTTGCCCTCTTCACCAAGCGTGCGGCGGGCTCGCGCGCGCTCGGATGGGACACGTGCGACGGGTTGGGCAGCTGCGGCGATCACCTCGGCGAGGATGCCTACGGTCACACGGGCTTTACCGGCACGTCGATGTGGATCGATCCCGACCGCGACATGTTCGTCATCCTGCTGACGAATCGCGTGCACGAGGCGCGCGCCAAGCGTCCCGCCAAAGTCATCGCCGACGTTCGCGCCGACCTCTCCGACGCCGCCGCCCTCGCCGTTACGGACTACGGAACGCCGCCCGCCATGCCGGCGAGCTTCCGCGCCGATAAGGCCGTCGGCTGGAATCGCCCGATCCACACGACTCGCCACCACTCGAAAAAGGTGACGAAGAAGCCGAGCAGCACGACGGCGAAGAAGAGTTCGGTGAAGCGGTAGACGGGTGGACCGGTGGACCGGTGGACCGGTGGACCGGTGGACCGGTGGACCGGTGGACCGGTGGACCGGTGGACCGGTGGACGGTGGACCGGTGGACCGGTGGACCGGTGGACCGGTGGACCGGTGACCGTGGACCGAACTGCAAACGGCGGCGCATACGCGTCGCCGTTCCTTTTTTCGCAGCCTGTCTAGCTGTCGAGCGGTCCGGCCGTTCAGCCGGCTAGTCCTCAAAACAAATACCCCAGCCCGATGTAGATCGCCGCCGTCGACTGTGACGAGTGGCCTACGTCGGTCGAGATCACGAAGCTCGGCCCGAACCCCAGCCTGACCCCTCCGCCGTATCCGCTGTGCAGGTCGCGCAGCGCCGACGAGAGATCGACTCCGTCGCTCCAGACCCGCCCCGCGTCGACGAAGCCGCTCAGCACGAGCGACGACTGGCGCCCGATCAACCCAAAGTCCGCGGCTCGCCATCGCAGCTCGTTGTTCGACACAAGGATTCCCTTCCCGACGTAGCGGTCCTTGGGGATTCCTCGAATGCTGCTCGTGCCGCCGAGTCCGTCCTGCGACTTCTGCGTCGTCGGCAATTCGGCTAGCGAATAGAACGGCGCGTCGCCGATCGTGTTCTGCAGCACGAGCCTATTCGCCAGGGTGACGCGTCCGCCGAGTGGTTGATAGTGGCGCGCGGCGGCGGTCCATCGCGTGTAGTTCCACGACGCGCCGAGCTTGGAGTCGACGCGCTGGACGAGGAGGTCGGCCCACGTCCCCGACGTCGTTCCGATTTCGCGGTCGCGCGTGTCCCAGGTGAGCCCCGCGCGAACGTAGTTCGTCCGCGTCGCCGCGGGTTGACGGCCGTTCATGTCGCTCTCGATGAGCGTCGAGCCGCTGTCGAAGGGTGTGAGATCCACCTTCTCCGACGCTGCGCCGGCGCCGATGAGATAGCGCAACGAGGGTCGGCCGAGCGTGTGTTGCACGTCGGCCGAGGCGCGGAAGCGATCCAGACCGTAGCGGTAGTAGTAGCGCGTCGGTCCGGTCTCGAGGGCGGCGTCGTACGCGGTCTCGTTGCCAATTCCGTAATAGGGCGCGGCGAGCTGCTGCTCGCGTCCGGCGATACGCGGTGACGCGCCAGGGTCGCGTGTCGGTGGACGGCGAGTCGAAGAAGAGCGTGTAGTCGCGCCGGCCCGCGGGTCGTCATGAACAGGGTGGGTTGCACGGTCCAGCGATAGGTCGTCGACCCAGGCTCATACTTGTAGAGCGCGAGGATGGCGCCGTAGCCGAGTCCTTCGTCGGCGTCGAAGTTCAGCGCTGGAATGCCCGAGACCTCGACACCGGCCGGGCGCTGGGCGGCGAGCGATGAGGCCGCCGTTGCGAGCAGAAGGAGCGTCGAGAGGTTGCGCATGGGTGGACGGGTGGACGGGTGGACCGGTGGACCGGGCCGGACGGCGTGCTTGACGAGGGTACGATGCGCTCGCGCGGGTCGCGCGGCCATGCGTGGAATTACGTAGTCGCCTCGTCGGAAACGACGTAGCCGCGGGGCGTCCCGAGACTTGCCCGCCCCAGTCGGCGCCTCGATGTTTCGGCTCATGACTGGGCCAGACGACACGAACGCCCCACCGCCCTCTTCGCCAGCGCCCGAGAAGCCCGCGGACGCCGCTCCGGAGGGCGCCGCCGAGCCCGGATCAGGTCAAGCTCGCGCTCCGGAAGGTCAAGGACCCGGAGCTCAACCTGAACATCGTGGACCTCGGGCTTGGTCTACGACGTCCGGGTGGACGACGCCGTCGTGCAGATCGACATGACGCTCACGTCGCCGGGGTGCCCCGCGGGACCGCAGATCATGACCGACATCGAGCGCGCCGTGCGCGCGATAGCGGGAGTCGACGACGTCGTGCTCAACCTGATCTGGACGCCGTTCTGGACGCCCGACCGGATCGAGCCGCGCGTGCGCGCCTACATGGGCTTGTGAGCCGGGCGCGGCAGCGCCTTTAGAAAATCCTCACCGAGCACGCCGCGCTGCCATGCGCGGAGCTCGCGCACGTCCGCCAGCTCTTCGGGCGACGACGGGTTCTTGCGCGCCACGGCCTCGAGACGCTCGCGCGCGCACAGCACGCCGGGGTCCAGGTCCAGCCGCGTGGCCGTGGCGTCGCGCACCGTCTTGAGCGCCGCGACGCGCACGTCGAACTCGGGGTCGCGGTCCCAACGCGGCGCCTTGGGAAATTTGGGAAGCGCGTTCTCCGGAACGGCCAGCCCGCGAGCCACCGCGCCGATCATCTCTCCGCCCCGGCTCTCGATCATCCCGCGCGGAACGCCCTTGATGCTGGACAGCAGATCGCTGTGACGCGGGCTGGCGCCTGGCGATCTCGAGCAATTGCTCGTTGCCGACGATGCGGAAGGTCGCGCGATCGAGCTGCGCGGCCACACCGTCGCGCCAGTGCACCAGCTCCCGGAGCACGGCGAGCTCGCGGCGCGACAGGTCGCGCGCGCCTTTCATGCGAAGGAACGCGTCGTCCGCGCCGCCGTCGGCCCACGCGGTTCCCTCGAGCAACGAAAACTCCTCGCGCGCCCAGTCGAGCCGTCCGGCCCGCTCGAGCTCGCGCTCCAACTTGTCGCGCAGCTCGAGCAGGTGGATCGTGTCCTGCGCGGCGTAGTCGAGCATCCCCTGCGTCAGCGGCCGCATCGACCAGTCGGCGCGCTGGTGCTTCTTGTCGAGCTTCACGCCGAAGTACCGCTCGAGCAGCGCGGCGAGGCCGAACGCGCGGAGGCCCAGAAGCTGCGCCGCGATGCGCGTGTCGAAGATGTTGCGGACGTGCCACTGGTAGTCCTGCTGGAGCAGACGCAGATCGTAGTCGGCGTCGTGAAAGACGATCTCGATCCCCGGATCCTCGAGTATGCGGCCGAGCGCCGGCGGCTTCCCGATGGGTATGGGATCGATGATGGCCGTGCGTTCGCGGGTCGAGAGTTGCAGCAGGTAGATTCGATCGACGAATCGATGGAAGCTGGCGCCCTCGGTGTCCAACGCGATGCTTCTCGATTCGACTGAACCGGCGGAGGGGTTTATCGAGGCGAGAAAGGAGTCGACGGTTTCCGGCGTGTCGAGATAGACGGGCGTATGCACGCTGGCAATTTAACCGGAACGGTATTGCCGCTGATTCGGCGATACCCCTCCCTGGTGGCCGTCCCTCGCGTGGTGCTTTCGACCGGGCCCACGCCGGTCGAACACGTGCCCTCGGTCCACGCCAACCTGTGGATCAAGCGCGACGACGTCTTCGCTGATCCGATGGGCGGCAACAAGGCACGGGCGCTCGAGTTCCTCCTCGGCAACGTGCTCCACGACGACCTGCTCGTCACCGTCGGTTCGGAGGGGTCGACACACGTGCTCGCCGTCGCGACCTACGGTCGGCGACTCGGCGCCCACGTCGCCGTCGGGCGATGGCGACAGGTGATGAATCCGACGGCGGCGCGGATCTCGGAGCTCACGGCGCGCGTCGCCGACGAGGCGCCGATGTTCCGGACGATCGCCGGCGCGTACGCGTGGGCGTGGCGCCGCCGCCGAGCGCACGGCGCGCGCTGGATCGCCGCCGGAGGCGCCACGCCGCTCGGCGTACTGGGCCATCTGAACGCCGGTCTGGAACTGGTCGATCAGATACACGCCGGCGTGCTGCCGCCGCCCGCGAGGGTCGTCGTTCCATTCGGCACGGGCGGCGACGTCGGCCGGGCTCGCGCTCGCGTTCGCGATCGCCGGCCTGAAGACGACCGTCGTCGGCGTACGCGTGGTGTCGCTCGTCGTCGGCCGAAGCGCGCGCGCGCGACGCCTCGCGTCGGACACCGCGCGCCTCATCGAAGGGCTCGCGCAGCGTCGTGTGGCGCGCCCAGGGCGCGACTCGATGTACGTCGCGCACGGCGCGTTCGGCGGCGCGTACGGGCGGGAGACCGAGCGCGCGAGCGTCGCCGCCGCGCATCTGCGCGACGCGGCCGGGCATCGAGCTCGACGCGACGTACTCGGCCAAAGCATTTCAGGTCGCACTGGATCTCGCGAAGCACGGACCGACCCTGTTCTGGTTAACGTTCGACTCCCGCGTCACTGAACGCCGCCGCCCCCCCTCACGATGACCGAAAGCGACCTTCCTGAGCTCACGTTCCACATCTACCCGACCGATTGCGACATGCTCGGGCATCTGAACCACGCGTCGATGCTCAATTTTCTCGAGCGCGCGCGGTGGGCGCTGCTCGAGCCGCAGGTCGACATCCGAAATTGGGCCAAGCAGGACGTGTATTCGGTGGTGCGGCACGTCGACATCGGGTATCTCGCGCAGTCGCTCCCCGGCGAGGACCTCGTGATCCGGTCGGGGCTGCTCGCCATCAAGCGCACGAGCTTCATCATCAAGCAGGAAGTGCGTAAGGTCGGGAGCAACGTGCTCGTCGCCGACGCGTCGATCGTGTTCGTGGCGATCAATCAGCGGGGCGAGCCGGTGCCGGTGCCGGACCAATGGCGCCAGTGGCTGCCCGCCTGGCCGGAGCCGGAGTGATCGCGCTGGTCGACAACGCGAGCATCGCGTTCGACGACGTCGGGTCGGGGTATCCGGTTGTCTTTCTGCACGCGTTCCCGCTCAACCGGACGATGTGGGACCCGCAAACGAGCGCGCTCGTGGCCGAGTGCCGCTGCATCGCGATCGACATGCGCGGCGCGGGAGAGTCGCCGCCGACGCCGCCGTATTCGATGGACCGATTCGCCGACGACGTGGCGGGCGTGCTCGACACGCTGCGGATCGAACGCGCGGTGATCGTCGGTCTCTCGCATCGGCGGCTACATCGCCTTCGCGCTCTGGCGGCGGCATCGGCGCCGCATTCGCGCGCTGGTGCTGGCGGACACGCGCGTCGGGGCCGGACACCGTCGCGCAGGGTCGAGCGGCGGCGCACGCTGATCGAGACTGGCGGAGTCGCAAGGAAGCAACGCGATCGCCAACGCGCAGATCGCGTCGCTCGTCGGGAAAGACGACGCGCGACAAGCGGCCCGACCTCTACGACGCCGTGCACCGCATGATCGCGCAGTCGCCGGTGGACGGGATCGTCGGCGGACTCGAGGCGATGATCGCGCGGCCGGACTCGGCGCCGACGTGCGCGACGATCGACGTGCCGACGCTCGATCGTCGTCGGCGACGAGGATGTCGCGACGCCGCCGGAGGAATCGCGCGCGCTGCACGCGTCGATCGCCAACAGCCGTCTCGAGGTGCTGCAGCACTCCGGTCATCTCTCGAACCTCGAGCGCCCCGCGGCATTCAACACCGTGGTGAGCGAATTTCTCGCCGGGCTCCTGTACAACTGACTCGATGTCTACGTCCGATCACCCAAGGCGGCCCCGTCTGCCGCCGAGCAACGCGCGAGCGCGCGCATCGGCGCCGTGTTGTTTCGCACGCGCAGCTGGCTGCCGGTTCCGTTTCTTCTCGTTGGCGCTGCTGGTGCCGGCGCATCCGACGTCGTCGAACTGGATCCTCGGATTCGCGCTCATCGTGCCGGGCGAGCTGATCCGACTCGCCGGCGTCGCCGCGGCGGGCACGGTGACGCGCCGTCGCTCGCGCGACGTGCAGCGTCTCGTCACGTACGGGATCTTTCGTTGGGTGCGGAACCCGCTCTACGTCGGAAACTTCCTGATCTGGATGGGCTTCGTGATCATCTCCGGCGTGCCGTGGCTTCGTCCCGCTGGCGATCGTCGTCTTCGCGCTCGAGTACTACTTCATCGTCGCGTACGAGGAGGGGGTGCTGGAGTCGATCTTCGGGCGAGAGTACCTGGAGTACAAGCGCACGACGCCGCGGTGGGTTCCCTCTTCGCCGCCGCAAGCAGCGCGAGTCGGGGCCGCACGATTGGGGGGAGGCGCTGAAGAGCGAGATCAGCACGTTCTTGCAGTACTTGGCGCTGCGTGATCGTGTTCGGGGCCAAGCAGTGGTTCCTGAGACAAGCCAGGCGGCCCTGACTGGCCGGGCGCCGCCGCGGCCCGACAGCCGAGGCCCGCGCCCCCGGCCGGCTTACTTCTGCGGTTTGCCTGGCGGCGTGGGGCCCTTGAAGATGTCCCGGTTGATCTGGACGTACTGCTTCTGATTCGCCGGCACATCCTCTTCCGGGAAGATCGCGGTCACGGGGCACTCGGGCTCGCACGCGCCGCAGTCGATGCACTCGTCGGGGTGGATGAACAGCTGCTGCTCGCCTTCATAGATGCAGTCGACCGGACACACGTCGACACACGCGCGGTCTTTGACGTTGATGCAGGCTTCGGTGATGATATAGGGCATTCGCCGCCTCGAGTGGTGCTGCGGTGGGGCCTTCTAAAGCCTAAGTTAGCCCCATGCGTTTGATCGTCAACGGAGCGGAACACGAGGTCGCGGCGCCCGGCCATGAGACGCTGCTCACGACCCTGCGCGACCGGCTCGACCTCACCGGAACGAAGCTCGTCTGCGGCCGCGGCGAGTGCGGCGCGTGCACCGTGCTGATCGACCGCGTCTCCGCCTATTCGTGCCTCACGCTCACCGCGGCGTGCGCCGACCGTTCGATCACGACCGTCGAAGGGCTCGCGAACGGCGACACGCTCAACCGCGTGCAAGCGGCGTTCATCGAGCACGACGCGCTGCAATGCGGCTTCTGCACGCCGGGACAGATCATGGCGGCCGTCGCGTTGCTCGGCGAGAATCCGAATCCCTCCGAGGACGACGTGCGCCGCGGGATGAGCGGGAATCTCTGCCGCTGCGGGACATACCCGAAGATCATCCGCGCGGTGCTCGCGGCGGCGGAGCCGGCGAATGGCTAAGCGCTTCGTCACGACGAAGGTCGAGATCGAGGGCCGCGAGGAGACGAAGATCGTCGAGCTCCCGTCGCGCAATCCGGAACCGTGGGGGGAGGACGCGAACCTCACCGTCGTCGGCCGGCGCGCCACGCGCGCCGACGCGCTCGAGAAGGTGACGGGAATCGCCCGCTACACCGCCGACGTCGACCTGCCGGGGATGCTCTACGCCGCGATTCTTCGCTCTCCGGTCGCGAGCGGACGCGTCGTGTCGCTCGACCTCGCGGCGGCGAGCGAGATCTCCGGCGTGCGCGGCGCGGTCGACCACGACGACATGCCGAACACGAAGCTCGACGGCATCCGCCTCTTCGATCGCGAGGTCCACTACGCTGGCCAGCCGC
>CAWJXW010000017.1:0-262782 GCA_963846925.1 uncultured Gemmatimonadaceae bacterium
CGATACAAGCAGTTGAATCAGTAGCAGGTTTGGGTTGCCGCGCGGCGTGCGCCGCCCTATCGGCTGGTTTCCGGTCAATTCGAAGCCGAGCTAGGTTCTCGACGAACGCGATGTCCACTCATGCGGGATCGCGTCCGCCGGCCTCGTCAACTGGGCCCCAGGCGTTAAGCCTTCGCGACCCATCGGTGCGACGAATCGTCAGCGCCGTCGCAGCCGCCAGGGCAAGGAAGGCCGGAAGGACTCCAAGGTCGTCGTGTCGTTCACGTTCCTTGCCCAACAATCGATGATACGGCGTATTTCGCAAACGAGGGCGACATCCGCAAAAACAGTGGCTGGCTCGGTCCAGTGTTCTTCTACCAGACTGCCAGCGCGAGGAGAGAGGTGCAGCCGGCGAAGAAGCCGCAACGTCCGACGTGGAAGGGCGACCTGTCGCGGCAAGGGCCATTCGACTGAACAGCAGATACGCCGAAAAATTCCAGGCGAATCCGATGTTGAGTATCAGCAGAGTGCCGATGTGAAAGACGAGTGCGAGTCCGATCCAGGCTCGAAACAACCATCGTCGGATCACCGCCACGACGAACAAGACCTCGAACGCAACGGTCACATAATCGAGTCCCTCCCACAACACGGGGGACCGGACATGCAGTGTGCACCGGAGCAAGAAGCACATCGCGCGCATCTGAATAGAAACTGTAGATCAGCTGGCCGTAACTCTCATGCGTCCGAATTTGGAGCCACCCGGTGGTCAGCTTCTGGAATCCGGCCGTGAACATGGCGAAACCGACAACGATGGCGAATACCCCCAGACAGGGGCCCGACCGGTTTGGCACCTCCGACGCCCGCGCGAGCGTGTAACGATTGCCCCACCCGGAGCGCGCCATTGCCAACGGCACCAACACGAACAGGACGTTGTGATCGATTTTCCCAAACGAGAACTGAAGACTGGATCCTGCGATCAGCAGCAGCGAGATCAGCACGGAAACCGTCGGCACAAAGAACCCGAACAACAACAGCAGGTATAGCACGACGAGCGCCACGCTCAGGATCCAAAGGAGTTCCTATGACGGCCAACCGGAGAGCAGGTTGGCGACGCTCAAGAGTGGCGGATCGAACAGGAGCTGCGGACTGTTGGCGATCCATGTGAACGAGGGAACCCCGATGACGAACAGGACGAGTACGCGCAGTACAGCACGCGGATGAGGCCAAGCTGCTCGTCGCCGACATAATATTCACGGTCCAGCCACGAACCGGCTCGCTCCAACGGAGCGGAGGGAGGAACGACAGTCGTCACCGGAGTCGAAAGTCGGCGGGTGCGATCGACTCGGGCGGAGCCGACGTAACTCATCTGGTCGAGGTCGAGATCGCGACCCGTTTCCTCGATCCGGAGCCTTACCCAATCGGCGCGACCGGTCAGCTCCAACAGGCGCCGCTGTGCATGGGTCGCAAACGCCGACGTGCCGGCGTCCGATCGAAGCTTCGCGCGACGCAGCAGTCGCAGGCGAACACGGAGCCCGCCCGACGGCTCGGCAGGGGTCGTGTCCAGGACGAACGGGAGATCCTCCAACAGGAACGAGTGCGGCACTCCGTCGAAGAACTTGGCAGCGCTCAGCACGAGCTCGGAACCGGACGGGCCTGTTGCCACCACGCGATAGCCGGGGATTGATCGCCTGCCAGTGGTCGGCGGAGTCCCGGCGAAACCCGGCATCATCACCGCCGGATAGGGCTCGTTCCAGTAGAACGCGACAGCGAATTGGAGGCAGAGAACAGCAATGAAGCCGACCAGGAACAGCTTCGTGTTTCTTGAATCGGCCACGTTGCTCCTCCAGCGATGAGCAAACCCTCTTTGTGGGCCGAATATACGATTCGCCGGCAGAGGCCGGCCAGCGCGGGCATGCGGGCCACGCTCCGGCAACGTCACCATGAACTCTACGCTCGACGCCGTCGTCCTCGGCTCGGGACCGAACGGGCTCACCGCTGCCATCACCCTCGCGCGCGCCGGCCGGTCGGTCCGCGTCTACGAAGCGGAAATCACGGTCGGCGGTGGAGGCGCTTGAAACAGCTCAGACGACGGAGCGTCATACCCTGGGCACGTTCGTTGATGTGATCGCTTGCCGACATGGTCCCCTCCCAATGTCAGACCGACCACTGCTCTCCGTCATCCTCGCCACGATCGAGCCGTGGCCCGATCTGGCCAACTGCCTCAGCGGCGCTCGAGCCACAGGTCGCCGCGGTCGGCGGCGAGATCATCGTCGGTGACGGGCACGGAGAGGCGCTGGACGCGAGCAAAGCACGCCGGACCGGAATTCCTCTCGTGGGTTCGGCTCCCCGGCGCGTCGGTGTTCGAGTTGCGCGCGCGGGCCGCCGAACGGGCGCGCGGCGAAATCATCGCGCTGACTGAGGATCACTGCATCGTCGGGCAAGACTGGTGCCGACAGATTCTCGAGGCGTTCGCAGGCCAACCCCACCGCGATGAGCTGTCGCGGGCCCGTGTTGAACGGATCCACGACCATCTGATCGACTGGGCCAACTTTCTTCACTCGTTCGGTAGCGTGTTTCCGCCGGTGAACGAGGGACAGCGCGAACGGTTCCGCCTCGCGGCGAACGTCGCCTTTCGCCGAAGCGCCTCCCGCGGCTGAAGGACCGATTTCCACGGCGTCGATCGAGCTGGAACTCAACCTGCGCCTGTTTCGCGCTGGCCTCTTCACGTGCAGACGGGAATCACGGTCACCCACGTGCAGTCTCACGGCTTCTGGGGTACCTTCCGCGCTCACTTCGACAACGGGCGCTCGACCACCGGTCTGCTCCGCGGCTATGGATCTCGCGCCGGCAGCTCCCGTGGAACAGTGTTCCGCGGGGGCGTTGCGGTCGATGAGCAGCCGAAACACGGGCTGAGCGCCGGCGGTGCGCGCGAGTCTGCCGCTGGTGTTTCTGCTCTCGTGCTGCCACGCGGCCGGCGAAGTCGCCGGCATCGTCGCCGGTGCGGGCCAGTAGTCCTGCGAGACTGCGTTAATTGCCGCTCTGTCGCCGCCTCGCTTGGGAGCAGCGGGTCCGCTTCGCATTGTGCACGTGTCCCCGGCCTACGCGCCACTCGTCGGCGGGGCCGAACGGTTACTGCACTCGGTATCGGAACGGCTCGTCGAGCGGGGACACGACGTCACCGTGCTCACGTTCGATTGCGCCAAGATGCAGCGATTTCATTTCGCCGCTCGGCGCCGGGCTACCGCGGCGAGAGATGCTGAACGGCGTTCGCGTGATTCGCGTCAATCCCGTCGGCGGCCCCTGAATCCGCCTTCATCGATGGTGGGCTGCGGCAGCGTGGGGGATGGCGCACGACCTGACGTGGATCATGGGGCGAGGATCTGTGGCCGCTCGGGGTTGCCGAGTGGACTCGCCATGCTGCCGCGGCTTGCGCGACTTCAGGCAGACGTGGTCACGTCAGTGAACTGGCACTTCGGCGTGGCGTTCTGGGTGTGCCCGCCGAGGCGCCTGCGCCGCACGGCGCGCGTGGCGATTCCGATTCTGCACATCGATCGGGAGTGGGCGCACAAGCCGGTCTACGCGCGAATGCTGAGCGATTGCGACGGCGTGCTCGTGTGCACCGACGCGGAGCGCGACTTCGTGCAGGCCCGAGGAGGAACAGAGAGTCTCCGTGGCCGGCGCCGGGGTGGACCCGAGCCCGCTTCGAGCGCCGCGATGGCGCATGCATCCGGGCTCGTTATGGCGTCGGCGATCGGCCGCGTGGTTGGCTTCGTCGGAAGGCAGGAGACGCTGAAGGGAGTTGCCACGCTCATCGAGGCGATGGACGCGGTCTGGCGGCACGTGCCGGATGCGATGCTCCTAATGGCTGGTCAGCGCGCGCATCGAGAGCCGGCAGTCGCCAAGATGCTGGCTGAGCTCTGCTCTGCCGATCGGAAAAGTTGTTCTCATTGACGACTTCACGGACGAGGACGGACCGTCGATCATGGATGCGTGTGACCTGCTCGCGCTCCCGTCCGTAGAGGAATCGTTCGGCTTGGTGATGATCGAGGCGTGGATGTGCGGCAAGCCGGTGATCGGCGCCGATATTCCGTCGACGCGCTGCATCATCGAGCCAGGTGTGGACGGATGGATCGTCGAGAAGTTCGACTCGGCGGATCTGGCGACCAAAATTCTCGATTTGCTTGCCGATCCGTCAAGCGAGCGCTTTCGGGGAGCGCGGGCGCGCCAAGGTCCTGTCGCGCTACACATGGGAACGCGTGACGGACGCGTGGGAAGCGACATTCCATAAGGCGGCCGCGGAGAAATGGAGGGCGATCTGAGAAGTCGTTCCCCTACGCCGGCTTCGCGCCCAGCAACTTAGTGTTGGTCTCGAATTACATGTATGTCGTTCACCTGCTATGACGCAAACGGCCAACTGACTGCGAGTTGGCCGTTTTCTCTAAGAAGGGCCGTGCGGCATGCTACCGATCAGCACGCCGCTGCAAGCCTGGCAATCCTCAGCGCGATGCAGGAAAGGCGGTATACTCAAAGGACGCGTACGGGGCCGTTCCACGTCCTTCGGCCACGTGCCTATTCTGAGAGTGCTCTAATGTTTGACCGACGACTTGCGGTGAACGCTCTGTCCCTCCTGCTCGTGGCTACGGTGGCCGGGAGCACAAGCGACCTCGGGGCTCAGGAGTCGAGCTCGAGGAGCGGGGCCGCCGCGGCCGCCCTGTCGCTCGGCGCCCCCGGCCTCTCGATTGGTTCGTACTACGTCGGCGAGCCTGGGCACGCCGTCGTGTTCACGGGCGGGGTCGCGGCGAGCGTGCTCGTCGCCGTGTACGAGTCCCAGCACGTGTCTGTGTTCAACGGTCAGCACGTCAATAGCTGCGTCGGTCTCGTCGGCTGCAGCTCGGGTCTGCGATCGTCGACCTTGGCGACCTCCGCCGTACTTCTTGCGACTGGCTTCTGGATCGGCTCGGCATACGCCGCCGCGGACGGTGCGCAGCGCTACAACAACACGGTGCGCTCGCTCCGAGCGTCAAGCGTCACGATTGCGCCGACGGTGATGCGCGTCGCCGATCGACGCGAGGCTCCCGGCGTCGCGATCTCGTTTCGGTTCTGAGGCCTTTAGAAAACGCAAAGTTCCGTCGGCGAAACTCGCGATAGCGAGCGCGGCGCGGGAGTTGCACTCAGGCTGAACGGGTAGACGAGGCCCAACAGCCGGGGAAAACTGACATGAGGAAACACGCAATCGCGTTGGCGCTGTGTGCCGCGGTGGCCACGGTGGGAACCGCACGCGCGGAAACTCCGCGTGAGAAGGGGGAAGGGCCGGGCAGTAAACTCACCGAGGCAACGGCGGTGTACCGCGAGCTGATCACGGCGAAGGACAAGGCGATTCCCAAGGCGTTGCTGGAGCAACGCCAAGTGCATCGCGGTCCTGCCCGGTGTGATCAAGGCGGCGATCGGCTTCGGGGGGCGGCACGGGAGCGGCGTGATTTCCTGTCGCACGGAGAGCGGGTGGAGTACACCGGCGTTCGTCAGCATCAGCGGCGGAAGTTGGGGCGCGCAGCTCGGTGTCGAGCGGTCGGACATCGTGTTGTTCTTCATGAACGACCACGGGGCGCGCTCGCTGGGCAAAGGATCGCGCGTGACCCTGGGGGGTCAGGCCAGCGTCGCAGCCGGTCCGTTCGGGCGCAGCGCCGAAGCGTCCACCAACCTCGAGCTCAAGGCCGAGATCTATTCCTACGCCAAGTCGAAGGGCTTCTTCGCCGGGCTCTCGCTCGACGGCGCGGCTCTGACGCCGGACAAGGACGACAACAGCGACTACTACGGTGCCGGTGTGACCTACATGCAACTGCTGTTCGGTGGCGGCCCGGCGACCGTGCCCGCGGAAGCGCAGACGTTTCGGCAGGCGCTCCCGTAGCGACGCAAGCAGTTGAATCAGCGTTGCGTTTAGCGCGCCGTCGATGATGTTGGGGTTCGCTTCGCGACCTCCTCGGCCCAGTTCACGATGACGCTGAGCTGGAGACCTCTTACGGCGAGACCTCCGGACGGATCGCTTCCCGGGACGCTCTGAGCTTTCTGTGTTCGTACGTGGCGATCACCGGAGCGTAGAACAGGGCGTCGGCCACCAGCTTCCCGGCGATGACGCCGAGCGGCAGCCCTAGGAGTCGGGTCCCGAGTGCCATCGCGAACGGTCGCGTCAACAGCGTGTCGAACACCGCGGCCGGGCCGAACTCGACGAGCAGGCCGCCGATCACTCCGGCTCCGTCACGAATGGTGAACGCTCGACGCGCCTCACGTTGTCGGCGGGCGGCGAATAGGAAGTCGCGTGCGACCAGCACCGTGGCGTATCCGAGGGCCTCGCCCCACGCGCCGGCGAACCCGGACGCCACAGCGCTCCCGGTCGCGCGGCGTACGACGACGGACGCGAGCAGCGCGCCCGTGATCCCGCCGCACTCGGCGAGGCCGTAACGGCGAAGCCATTCAAGGATTCTTGCGCGATTCATGGTCGTCACTCAAACATAGGAGCGGGAAGCCGGTCTGGAACTCGGCCTCGACAACTACCGTACGCATGACGGGTACATCCGGAGCGCCCTGGTACATGGACTGGTCGCGTGGTGCGATTCGCATCGCTCTCTGTGTGTTTTGCGGCGTGCTCGTGTCGCCGAGGTCTCGATGACCCGAGGCGCCGCGCTCTGGGTCTCGCTCGTCGCGGCCGCCTGCGCCGCGCCGCAGACCGCGCCGGGGCCCGACGCGCATCCGGGCCCGCCATCGTACGCCGATGCTGTCGCGCGAATCGAGATGCAGCAACGCCAGGACGATAGCGTCGCCGTCCCCAATGGCCGCTCGATCCTCATGACGCGCGGCGCGCCCGCGCCCCGAGTGTATTTGCTGTTGCACGGATTCACCGACGCGCCGACGCAGTTTGCCGCTGTCGGTGCGCATTTCTTCGCCGACGGCGCCAACGTCTACATTCCGCGGCTGCCGCATCACGCCGAACGAATGTCTCCCCTGCGCGCCATCAGCCGTGTTCGGAGCGACGAGCTGGCGCGGTTTGCCGACTCCACGGTCGAGATTGCACGTGGCCTTGGCGACACGATCGTCGTCGTCGGACTCAGCGCGGGCGGCGTTTTGGCCGGATGGATCGCCGAGTTTCACCCCGAAGTCCAACGAGCGGTGCTCATCGCGCCGGCGATCGCGCCCGGCGGTATTGCCGACGACGACGCCGGCGGACTCGTGATCCTCGCGTCCAAACTGCCCGACATCGAGCGGCAGACCGCGCCCATCGACACCGGCCGGCCGGAGAATATTCCAGGCGTCACGACCCGCGGCCTCGCCGAGCTGCTGCGGCTCGGTCGGCGTGTGCACGACCAGGCGGAGAACGGTCCGCCCGCCGTGCGCGACATCGTCTTTCTGCTCAACGAGCGCGATCGGACCGTGAGCGAGAACGCCTCGCTGGACCTCGCGCAGCGGTGGATGGACCGCGGCGCGGGCGTGCGGACATACCGGTTCACCGCGTCGACCAACCTTCCGCACAACGTCATGGAACTCACCGCGCACGGCGGCAACACCAACCTCGTCTATCCCGTTGTCGAGGCGCTGGCACGTGGACAGAGTGTCGCGCAACAGGACACGGTGCGGCTGCTCGGAGTTCCCTGTGCGGGCTTCAGGTGCCGGCTTCGACGGTTTGCTGGAGCGCCGTGACGCTCTCGACTGACGGAGTGCTCGAACCCTCGTGAGAACGGATCGTGCACGCCGCGGGAGGGCGCGGAGCCGCGCATTCATCCGAGCACCAGAGGGCAGGGCACATGCTTACCCAAGCGGAAGTCCTCACGCTTCATCGCTCGCTTCGAGGCGAGCGCGTGCTGAGCGTCTATATCGACGGTTCAGCCGCCAACCCGGCGGAGCAGCGGTCGTGGCGCACTCAGCTCGACCATCATCTCGACAAGATCCGCCATTCGTTGGACAAAACGTTGCCCGGCGAGGAAGACCGACTCGAGCAATGCCTCGGTCTACTCTCGTCCGCACTCGTGCGTCTCGATCCATCAGTTGGCGCGCCGGGCTGGGCCGCGTTCGTCACATCCGACCGAGTGCACGAGTCGGCGCCGCTGTCATCGGGAACGCCGACGCTGGCCAAGTGGCGAACCGGTGCGTATCTCGCGCCCTATTTCCGTGCGCTGAAGGAAAATCGCCCAACGGTCGTGATCGTCGCGGATGCGACCGAGGCAACGATCTACGTCCAACATGCCGGGACGCTGGAACGCAAGGACAAGATCCACGCGCATCACCCGGTCGACCCGCCGCAGCACATGGGAACGCCGCCGCGCCCCGGATTCCACACCGGCACGCGCGGGACGACGGGCCACGACATGGCGCAGCGAGCGCTGCTCAAGGGTCGCGACCGGATGCTCGCCGATACCGCCGCGCGGGTCGCCGAGCTCGCCGACGGCGACTCATGGGTCGTCCTCGGCGGAATCAAGAGAGAGACGTCTCAGTTGGAGGGAGAGCTCGCTTCCGTCGCGCCGCATCGCGTGATCACGCTCCCGTCGCTCGACGTTCACGCGTCGGAAGCCGAGATCGCCGCGGGCGCCCGCGCCGGAGCGACTGAACTTCGCGACGCGGCGGACGCCAAGCGCATCGGCGAGATCGCCGGCGCCGCCGCCGCGCACGGACTCGGAGCAGTGGGCGCCGCAGCGACGAAATACGCGCTGGAGCAGGCGTGTGTCCGCGACCTCTACGTCACCGATCGGTACGTTGGCCGCTACGAACGCGACGCGGAGGACGCCGTTCGCGCCGCGCTCGATCAGGACGCGGTCGTCGAGGAGGTCTCCGGCAAGGCGGCGGAGTTGTTGGACGCGGAGGGTGGTATCGCGGCGGGTCTTCGCTTCCGACCAGCTCCGATCGGAGAGGGGGCACGCGCAAGAAGCAGCTAAGCGCGCCCGCGATCAAACCGATCACGCAACGGGGGCGTAGGGCCGTAGCCTCCCCGCCGACGGTTAGGCGGCCACCGTCGAGCGCGACCTTGCCCGCTCTCCAAACAGGAACCCAATCAGGGCAAGGGCGCCGGCACCAGCCAGAACGCCGCCCACTTGGCGGTCCTGCTGGAGAATGAACTGCTGAGCAGCGATCTCGGTGCGCCACTCGTGCGCCATCAGCGGCGCGGGCATGTGGGCCTCGCCGCGCTCGATCTTGGCAACCCCCGCGTCGCGCGCGTCGAAGCGCGGCTGCGGCCGAGTGCCGAGGAACAGCGCCGTCAGGAGGAGAACCAGCGAGGTCACGAACAACGCCAGCCGAGGAAGAACGCTCATTGTCGTAGGTTGCATGGGCGAGTAAGGGGAGATGAAGGTGACACCCCTACCTACCACGAATCTCGTCCCTCGACGTAACGCCCCCCGGCCGTACAGAATTTGACAGGTGAGATATATCGTGGTGAAGGCGAAACTGGCGACGAGCGACAGAACTGACTCATGAGAATGCACATCCTGTCTCGGCGAAGTCGGACGATCGGGCGGCATGCCGTCTGGGCCCTTCTCGTTCTCGCCCCGCTCCTCCGCGTCGACGCGCAAGCGCCCGCGGACTACGGACCGGTGAGCGTCGATCTCACCGACGTTCCTTATCCGCATCCCGTGTCGACGTTCTCGTTCCTTCTCTACGGACAGGACGTCCGGATGGCATATATGGATGTGAAGCCGACGGGCGCCGCGAACGGGCAGACCGTCGTGCTCTTGCACGGCTTCAACTTCTCCGGCGAAGCGTGGCGTGGAACGATCGACGTGCTCGCGCGCGAGGGGTTCCGCGTCATCGTGCCGGACCAGATCGGCTTCGGCCGATCGTCCAAGCCGTTGATACCCTACACGTTCAACGACATGGCGATCAACACGCGGCGCCTGCTGCAATCGCTCGGGGTGGAGCGCGCGGCGATCGTGGGTCACTCGATGGGCGGCATGCTCGCGTCGCGCTTCGCGATGGCCTATCCTGGCGTCACGACGCACGTGGTGATGGTGAATCAGATCGGACTCACCGATGCCCGGCCGGGGCGAGCGCCCCGCTACCTCGACGACGCGTATCGCACCGACACCGCTCGAACCACACCGGCGCCAAACTACGAAGCGGTTCGCCGCACCATCACGCGCTACTTCGTGACCTGGAAACCCGAATACGAGAAATACGTCCGCATGCACTGGGGGTGGACGCAGAGTCCGGACTGGCCGCGGTTCTCGCAGGTGCGCGCCGCGCTCTCGCAGATGCTCACCGCGGAGACGGTCGTGTACGACTGGCAACACATCAAGTCGAAGGCGCTCGTGATCGGCGGCGCCAAGGACACGCCGGCCTATCCGGCGCAGGCGAAACACGTCGCCGAGTCGATCCCCGGCGCGGAGCTCGATTTGATCGACAACATCGGGCACTGCCCGCAGCTCGAGGCGCCGGAAATCTTCCACCCCAAGCTCGTGCGTTTCTTGAAGTCGCCGCCCGTGCCTTGATCGAGTCGAACATCCTCCGATCTGCGCGATTGGTCGGCGGGATGTCGTGATAGAGCTCTGATGTGCGTGTTGTAGACCACGGAGGGCGTCCGGCGTAGATTCGCGCCAAGTGTTCCGAACGGTGGCGCGCGTGAGCGAGCCCGGGGGGCAGCACCGAGTGCCGATCTTCGAATCGCTGCCCACAATGCGGTCCGCATGCTCCTCCTGATCGCGGCCGTCCTGCGGCAGACGGTCAATACCGCGTCGATCCACGGAACCGTCCGCCCCGCTGACGCCCACGTCAGGGTCGTCAACGCGACAACCGGGTTTGCCGTGGAAACCGATGCGCATGACGGTCGCTTCACCGTGCAAGGGCTGGAGAGCGGCGGGCCGTACGTCGTCACGGTACGCCGCCTCGGCTTCGCACCCCGGGCGAAGGAAGGCGTCGTGGTTGCGCTGGGTCAATCGGTGAGGCTCGACTTTCAGCTCTCGCCCGCCACCGCGTCCCTCGACACAATGCGCGTCGCCGCGGCGCCGCAACGCACTGCCGGCGTCGAAACGACGATCTCCGACTGGTTACTGCATGCGCTTCCGACCCTCGATCGCGACATGTACGACTTCGTCGGGCTGTCGCCGTACGTCTCGACGAAGGTCTCGCTCGCGGCTGGAGGGCTTTCCGGCGCGGGCGCGAACCTGCGCTTCGACAACTATTTGATCGATGGCGCGACGGACCGTTTCGTTACCGGCAACAGCGCGACCGCAACGCAAGGCGGAAAGTCGGTGCCGATCGATGCCGTCAGGGAGTATCAAGTCCTGCTGGCCCCCGCAGACGTCCGTTACGGCGACTTCGCCGGAGCGCTCGTCAATGCCGTTACCAAGTCGGGAACGAATGCGCTGCATGCGAGTGGTTTCGTCTATCGGCGAAGCGACGCGCTCGAGGGCGCCGGCGACGCGCCGTACCAACGAACGCAGTTCGGCTTCTCCGCCGGCGGGCCGATCGTGCGCGACCGGCTGCATCTCTTCGTCGCTTCCGAGATTCAACGTCTCGATTCGCCGGCGCTCGGGCCGTACGTCGGTCAAGCTCCCGGCGCGACGCCGTCCGTGCCGGTTGCAGCGTCGGATGTGGCGCGTTTCGCGGCGCTCATGAGCGGTTGGGGACTCGACGCCGGGTCCGGCGGAGCCGTGACGACCGGCACCCCGCTCACGAACCTGTTCGGGCGGCTGGATCTCGCTCTGCCAGCCCTCAGGAGCCGCGCCGTGCTGCTAGACAGCTATGCACGGACCGACAACATCGCGTTCACCAGGGCGGCCACCGATACGTTCTCCCTGTCCAGCTATCGCGCCTCACTCGTCTTCGGGTCGCAGCTCACATCCCTGCAGCTACACACGTACCTGCCTGCGGGCATCTACAACGCCTTCATCCTCTCCAACCGACTGGTCACGAGCGACAATCGACCTGACGTTCGTGAGCCGATCATTCTCGTATCGGTGCCGAGCACCGGGGGTGGGACCGCGACCCTCAAAGCGGGAAGCCAGGAGTCGGCACAGGGAGTCTCCACTCGCTCGCGCTCGTTGGCCCTGACAAACGACCTGTCGATCCCCATCGCCGGCTCGCATGAGCTCGTGCTTGGAGGCCAGATGGAATGGATCCGTCTGCAGCGCGGTGGCCTGAACGGCAGCTACGGGACGTGGACCTTCAACAGCCTCGACGCGCTACGAGACGGCATCGCCGACCGTTACTCGATCAAGAAGGACTACGGCAGCGTTGGCCCTCCGACGAACGGAGGGCAATACGCGCTGTATGCCGGGGACGACTGGCGCGCCGGCGAGCGCGTTGAGCTAACGGTTGGACTTCGGCTCGACGCCTTCGCGCTCTGGGCGCACGCACCGTACAATCCCGACGTCGACAAGGTGTTCGGAAGGCGAACGGATCAAATGGGCGTGACGGCCGCGCCTGTTTCTCCGAGAATCGGGATCGCGTGGGACGTATTCGGCGACGGACGCGATCGAGTCCGAGCAGGGGCGGGCGTTTTCACAGGACGCATCCCGCCGGCGTGGGCCAACAGCGCGGTCTACAGCTATGGCGCCGGCACCGGAACACTCAATTGCGGCAGCTCGCCAGAGTGATCGCGGCCGCCCTCCGGCGTTCGTGCCGGATTATCGTGCGGCGCCGACGGCGTGCGTGAATGACAGTGGCATCGTCCGCCACGGCGACGTGGACTTCGTCGATCGGCACCTTCGAATGGCGCAGACCGCGCGTGGGTGGCTCGGGTATGATCGGCGATTTCCTTGGAACGTGACCGCAACTGCCGAAGCGTCGACTGACACGGGGTTTCTCGGACTTCGTTTTCGTCAATCTCAATCTTGTTGGCCCGCAAGGCCACGGACCCACATGGTCGTGTGATGTACGGCACGGTCACCAACCAGGGAGTCGGCGCGCCGAAGAAGAACTCGGACTACTCCGAGGTGATCGATCTGCAAAACGTGTCGGCAAATCACTCATTTCAGGCGGACGCCCGGGTGGAGAAAGCGTTCGCGAGCGGAATGGGGGTGGTCGCATCGTACACATTTACGCGTGTGCGCGACGTGCAGTTGCCGCTGCGTGCGGGCGCAGGCGCTGGCACCCAGAACTGGGCCACCGGACGCGTGGTGTCGGGCCGCCACGACGACCTCTCGACCGGCGTCTCCACCTATGACGTGCCTCATCGCGTGGTGGTCGCCGGCACGTACCGTGCGCCGTGGCGTCGGCTGACCACCGACGTGTCGCTCTACTACGTCGGCGAGTCGGGCAGCCCGTTCACCTCCATAGCGAGCGGTCTCGGTGGACGGGGAGACCTCAACGCCGATGGCGCGCGCAACGATCCGCTCTACATCCCTAGGACAGCGCTCGACACCACCGAGATCACGTTCAGCGGCACGTCCACCACTCCGGGGAGTGACAACTCGCCGACGGCGATTGCGCAGCGCGTTGCATCCCAACAGAGCGCGTTCGAGCAATTCATTTCGTCAACGCCGTGCCTCCAGCGCCAACGCGGCTCAATCATGAAGCGTAATTCGTGCCGCGAACCCTGGTCGCACACGTCGATCGTATCGATTCGTCAGGCCATTCCCGCGGGGGCGCACCCGCTTTCCGTGCAAGCAGACCTCTTCAACCTGCTGAACGCTCTCGATCGTCGCTGGGGTCAGTACCTCGTGGCAGACCGCAACCTGCTGGAGCAGGTTGGTGAGACGCCTGCAGCAGCCGGGAATCGCGCAGCGGCCGATTTTCCACTTCGACGCGACGAAGCCTCGGTGGACGACGCTCTCAACAGAATCGTCATTTCAGTTTCAGCTAGGCGTGCGGTATACCTTCTGAGCTCCGTCGCGCGCTAGCGCTAGCGCTGGCGCGGTCAAGGTTGTTGGCGCGCACGATGCGCGCCAACTCCGCTCGGACGCTGTCTCTGCCCGGCCTCAGCCCTGGCTCGGGATCCGAACGCAGCGCCAGATAGTGCTCGTACGCGCGAATCGCACCGGCGTGATCGCCAACGCGTTCCGCGAGCCGACCTTCCATGCCGAGGTACGCTGCGAGAAACATCGTGGGTAATCTCCATTGTCCGCGCCGCACCGCTTGGAGCGCGTCGGCGTATTGTCCCGCGCGTTCGTAAGCCGTGGCGAGCAGGAGATAGATGTGGTGGTTCCCGTCACAACAGCCATCCATTGCGGCTGTGGCCACGCGCGCTCGCAGCGCCGGCGCGTCCGGCGACCCGGCGTCAGAAGCGAGCAGCATATCCACGATGTCGGCGCCGGACCGCGTCGCCGTGTCGGCGCATCCAACGCGCGAGGTCAGCGGCTGTCTTCGGAGACCCGTGGGCCCAGCGCCAGAGCGCTTCCTGGTTCACTTCGCTGAGGGCGTCCCGATAGTTGATCTCGACTCGCCTGACCGGCTGTGGAGGATGGGCGATAGCGCGAGCTCGGCCAGGGTGTCGCGGGCCAGGAAACCGGCTCGTGCCCGCGCCGTCGTGTCGGCCTCGGCCCGGTCGCCATCGCCATACATCACGGCCCATGTCGTGACGGCTCGGAAGAAGTGCGGTGACGCGTCGATCTCGTGCCGCAAACGCAGCAGGCTGTCCGCTTGGTGGGGTCGCCCGCGGTTGAGCGCGAGCATGTGGCCCCAGTACAGCGCGGACGTGTGATCGGCCGGGTGCGGTCGTGCGATCGATGATCAAGGTCGACGCACGATCGGCATCCTCGAGTGCATTGCCGGTCATCTGACTCGCTGTCACGATCTGTGTCAGCGTCGCCAAATCGAGCGAATTGAAGCGGGCGCGGATCTGTCGCAGCGTCGCTGCGTCGTTCGTACCGACCGCCATTCGCCATCTCACGAAGTCCGCGGTTGCCCCGGCGGAATCACGCGTCAGATACATCGCGCCATAACGACGCAGTGACGCCGTGTCGCGTTGGTATGCGGCGACATCTACCAGTCGCGCCAAGGGCGCGATGTAGACCGAGTCGAGCTCGAGCGCATTACGGAATCGCGCCGCCGCCTGCGCGAGTGCGTCGGTCCGTCCAATGGCCGGACCCTGGTACAGTAGGAGGAGGCCGAGCAGGTACTGCGTATCGGCACGGTCGGGTGCGGCGACGACGGCTCGCTCGAAATCCCCCACGATCTCGCGCGCCGAACGCGGTACTGGCCAGTGCGCGCCCCGCAGTGCTTCGAGCAATGCCAGGTCGCGCGGTGCAAGCGACGCGCGGTTCTCCCAGGCGAGTCGAATCGCGCGTTCGAACTGCGCATCGTCACTTTCCGGGCCGCTGTCTCGGAATCCAGGTACCACCGAGGCCCAATGACACTTGTCGTTGATGCACAGCCGACCCTGTCGAAGCACCTTAGTCGTTGCCATAGCCAAGATCGAGCGCAGCGAGTGCGAATGTCGAGTCGGCATCGAGCGCATGCAGGAAATTCTGGATAGCCTCGGCGCTGTGCGCGTGCCGGTACGCGGCTCGCCCGTCGAGATACGCTCGCAGCGCCGGCAGAAGCGTTGTCGACAGAGAAAGCGAGCTGTTGGCTCCGGAATCTCCGCCTGGCGAACGAGCAATTGCCTGAGGAGGCCCTCGAGCAGTCCCTGCAAGCTGTCCGGGGCTCCGCTCACGGATCGTCAGTGGGAGCATCGTGCCTCGATCGGCATCCACGATGTTCGCCGTCAACGTGAGACGCCCGGACGCGAACACCAGCGTTCCGAACAGGGCCTTCCCGGCACCGACGTCGCGCGCGATGTCGCGCGCGGCTTCGGCAGTCGCGTCGTGTCCGCCCGTGTGCCGATGCCAAGCGCTCACGGACGTGCGAGAGTCGACGCCGAGTGGACCGCCTTTGCCGGTGAGCATCGGTGATAGTCGATCTACGACGCCGATACGCATCCACGCGACGGACGAGTCACCGCCAGTGATGGAGAGCGGGACGACGACGAGTTGGTTCGGATCGAGTGGTTGCGACGTGAGGCGCGACGCGACGGACCAGGTGACGATGAGAAGCGCGGCGACGACGAGAACGCCCGCCGACGACCACCATCGTGCGTTGGTCGATGCTCGTCGCCTCGGGATTTGCAGCCCCGGCACACCGGTCTCTTGCGCTGCCGACGAAGCGATCGGTTGCGTCTGGTCGGCTGCGGCAGGCGCCTCGATGGTCCGAGGAGCGGGGACATCGACAGCGCTCGCCGTTGGCGCGACCGGAGCTACGCGTCCGCCATCCGCTCGCAGACGTGCCACTTCCGCGGCGATCGAGGGATCGGGCTGGCATTCGAGCTCCTGCCGGACGAGCGCGTCGTGGACTTTCGCGTGCTGTAAAGCTGCAGCGCGATCTCCGGCGGCGGCGAGCGCCCGCATGTACGCAAGCGCGTAGCGGCTGCTGAGGGGATCGGCCTCGACGAGCCGCTTCCGCCAGGCCGTGCAGGCGGAGACGTCGCCGGCCTTCTCGGCGTCGTCGCCGAGTCGACGGAGTGCGTCCGCATAGCGGCCGGCGAGACGCGCTCGCTCGGTCTCCGTCCACCGCTCGAATTCCGGAGCGTCCTCCAGATAGAAGCGTTCAGGAACGGCCCGCGATAGAGCGCGACCGCGTCCGCGAGGTCGCCGTGCGAGAGAGCATCAGGAAGCCGCGACGTCGCTCGTCAGCGCTGTTGGGCTGAGCGACAGCGGATTGACACCGGCGAACACGGTGTCGCCGAGCGAGCGGCGGATGGCGTGAAGGAGCTGTTCGAGCGCGTGCCGCCCGGCTTCGGCGTCGCTCTCCGGCCACAGGTAAGGAACGATCTGTTCGCGACTCATGCCTCGCTCGCCGGACGCGGCGAGGAGCGCGAGGAGCGCAAGGCGACGGCGCTGGTGCGAGACGCTGCGGAGGCCCTCGCCGGCCAAATTCAGCCCGCCAAAGGTCTCGAGTCGGTACATCGAGTCCGCCAAAGCAAACTCTGAGTCAGATGTGGGCCTGACGTGAGCAGCGCGGTGATTGTAGCCTCGCGAGTCGAGCCAGAACAGATCCGCTGTCGGGCGACTCGCGCGGCGTCGCTTCGCTAAGTCACTCGAGTAGAAACTCGGGGGACTGACAGGCGCTCGACGCCACACATCGCTTCAGGAGCGTTTCCGTGTCACACCGAATGCTCACGCTGATCGCGGCGCTCGCGACCCTGGCGTGCGACCAACCATCAGTCTCGCCAGTGCACCGAGGAACTCACCGGCCCAGCTGCAAAAGAACCAAGCCGAGCTGTCCACGGCTCCGCTCATCGAGCACGTCGTCTCGCCGCCGGCAACGGATCAGGCGATCAATCCGGTCTTTGGAAATCACTTTGCCTGGTTGGACTCGACGGCGAAGTCGAACCACAGGCTCCTCGTCGTCTTACCCGGGACTGGCGCAGGCGACGGATCAGTTTCTCCTCATTCAGCATTTGGGTGCGCGACTCGGCTATCACGTGATCGGTCTCTCGTTCCCGACTTCGCCGGGTGGCATCGCGAAACTGTGTCCGCCGACAGCGAATGCCGCGGCGTGTTACGAGAAGCGCGACTCGAGATCCTCGACGGTATCGATCGGACGACGGTCGTGAGCGTAACCCGCCAACGGCATCGACAACAGACTCATCAAACTGCTTCAATACCTGGTGGCGCAATACCGGAGGAGAAGTGGTCACAATACGTCGATGACGAAGCGCCGAAATGGCCACTCATCGCTCTCGCCGGTCTGTCACTCGGCGGAGGTGAGTCTGCGATGATCGCGAAGCTCCACCTGGTGGACCGGGTCATGATGTTCTCGTCGGTACCCGATTCGATTGGAACGCAGTCCGCACCGTGGACCGTGGGACACGTCGACGCCGACGAACAGATATTTCGGGCTCGTCCACCAACAGGACGGTTTCTTCCTTCCGATCCTCGCCGGATGGGACTCGATCGGCATGCGCGCGTTCGGCGAGCCGGTTCAGGTTGAAACGAGCGAGCCGCTCTATGGCGGCACGCACATGCTGATGACGAATCTCACGCCGGTTGGCGGATTTGTCGGGCTGAATGCACACGGGAACACGCGACCGACAAGTTTATGCAGCTTGACGCCGGCGGCGTGCCGCGACTGCTGGACGCTTGGCGCTACATGCTAACCGCGTCCCCGAGGAACTGAGAGGTGACCTGAGCTGATTGGAGTGCGTGCTGCTCGGGCGTCGCTATCCCATGGGGACGCCCGAGCGATCGGCGCGCGTGAAGAGGATCGATTGCGTGTTAAGGCTTAGGAAGTCGAGGGAGTCGCGCCGCTGCCTTGACCCGTGTTCGCAGGCCGATCCGGTGTTCGAACCGACCTGCTCGGGTCACGGTCTGCTACGAGGATTTCCCCGCGCGAGCGGTCTTGCTCGACCCGTTCGGATCGCCCCCGACTTCAGCGCGACGCGAACCTCGCTGCGCGGCAACACACTCGAGGTGCTCTCGGCATCATCGGAGATGGTTTTCACCTGAATCACCGTCGCCTGCGGCAGCGCCGCTCTCGGTACGCGGAGCGCGAGCAAGCCGTTGGCATACTCGGCGGTGATCATCGACGCATCGACGTTCAGTGGAAGTTGGAAGTGGCGCACGAACGTTCCATCGTGCCGCTCGATGAGATGGAAGCGCGTGGCGACCGTTCCCTGATGGCGCGGCGATGGCGTGCCGCGAATGGTGAGCACGTTCTCCTCGGCCGTCACGTGCACCTGATCCGGCGCGATCCCCGGCAGTTCGACGGCGAAGGTCAGGGCCTCTTCGGTCTCATGGATGTCCGCCGCGGGACTCCACTCATTCAAGGCGGTCCGCGTGCTTCCCCTCATGGCCTGGAGCCCGAAGTTGGTGTCGAGCAAGCGCTCGAATTCGAGCCACAGACGAGAGGAGGCGGGCATCGTTGGCGAAGACGTGGTGGTGTTCATACTGCCTCTGTGTGATCGGGGGCCCTGACGGGCCGAGCCTGGATGGCCGGGTCCCGATGGCCTCCAGCATGCTGCTGCAAGGCTGGCTGGCGCATGGCCCTCATCACGCTGCCGCGAAAGCGCGGACAAAAAAACAAACCGGCCGGGCAGGAGCTCCACAGTGTGTGTGGGTCTCCGCTCAGCCGGTTTCGCGATTTGCTCCTCCCGAGGCCTGGGCGACCGTGCATGACTCCGCATGCGCCTCGGGGATCACAGCATCTGAGATTTCTAAACATACTCGTCCAAAGCGGAAAGTCAATGTGCCGCGTATGGGACTCACCCAACTCATCCGGAGTGAGACGCGGGGCGGGGAAAGAGAAGGCACGCCATGCACGTGGATGCTCCGCCAGGGCAGAGTGACGAGATTTGTCGCATGGATTCGCCGGCTGGGCCTACGGACATTGTGACGGTGCGCCTCGCGACGCTCGCCGACCTCGACGCCATTCGTGGATTGATCGATCGATCCGTGCGGTCGTTGAGTGTGGGCTACTACACGGCCGCGGAGATCGAGAGCGGGCTGCGATTCGTGTTCGGGCCCGACTCGCAGCTCATCGCCGACGGGACGTACTACGTGATTGACGCATCCGACGGTCTGGCGGCGGCCGGCGGTTGGAGCCGCCGTCGGACGCTCTATGGCGGAGATCAGTTCAAGGAGGGCGACGCCCCGCGGCTCGATCCGGCGACCGACGCAGCGCGCATTCGGGCGTTCTTCGTCGATCCGGCGCACGCGCGCCGCGGACTCGCGACTCGTCTCTTCGCGGCGTGCGAGCGCGACGCCCGCCGCGACGGGTTCCGCGCGTTCGAGCTGGGAGCGACGCTGCCGGGCGTGCCACTGTACCGTTCGCTCGGATTCTCCGAGCGAGAACGAATCGATGCGACTCTCGCTGACGGAACCACGCTGCCGATCGTTCACATGGTCCGAGCGATCGTGAGCTGAGGGCGCGACGTCTGCGTTTGCTTCCGGCTCCGATCCTCGATATTCTCGCGAAGCGAAACCGACTGGGGGGCCGGGTGAGCGAAACCAAGATCACGTCCTCTGTTCCGTGGCTTCTTCTGTTCGGCGCCGGCTACGTCCTGACGGCGCGGCTCAGCCACGCGGTTCTCTTTCAGAACGCTCCGATGGGTCTCGTCTGGGCGCCCAATGCGCTCCTGGTGTCCGCGCTCGTGCTGGCGCCGCGACGGACCTGGTGGGCGGTGCTCACGGTCGCCGCGGTCGCCCACGTGATGGCGATGAGTTCATCCACCGCGGCGTGGCGAATGGTGTGGCAGATCGCGGCCAACGCGGTCTTTGCCGCTGTGACCACTGAAGCACTCCGGCGACTCGTCGGCTTCCCGGTGCGATTCGAGCGACGGCGCGACGTCATGGTCTACACGAGCCTCGCCGTGACCATGCCTGCGTTCCTCGCGCTCATCGCGCCGGCTTTCGTGATGTCGTTCGTCGGCGGTGAAACGCTCTTTCGTCCGGCGATGGCCTTCGCGCGCGTTGCACTCGCGAACATCACTCCGCTCCTGATCCTGACGCCGGCGGTCCTGTTGGCTGCGCGCTTCGATCCGGATTCGCTGAGGAAAGTCTCGGGGCGGCGAGCGGGCGAGGCCGCGGTCATCATTGGCGCTGTCCTCGTCGTGAGCGGTGTCGCCTTCGACGCGGGCCCCGAACTCGCGCGATTCCCGTGGTTGCTGATCTTGACGGTCCCCCCGCTTCTGTGGGCCGCGGTGCGACTCGGCCCGACGGGAGCAAGCGTGTCGCTGTTGTGCGTGGCCGCCATTTCGATGTGGGGCGCGACGCGCCAACTCAGGGCCATTCGTCGTGCCGGCGGACGCCGACGTCGTGCTCTCGCTGCAGATCTACTGGATCATGATCTGCCTGCCCGTCATGCTACTCGCGGCAGCGATTCGCGAGCGGGAGGTGGTGGAGGCAGCGCTCGACGACCAGCGCAACCAACTCGCGCGGGTGACGCGCATCGCGACGGCCGGCGAGCTGTCCGGTGCTCTCGCGCACGAGCTTCGTCAGCCGATGACGGCGATTCTCGCGAACGCACAGGCCGGGCTACTACTCCTCGCACAGAGAGCCGGCCGACCTGCTGCAGATTCGAGAGATCCTCGAAGACATTGCAAGCCAGGATCGTCAGGCGGGAGAAGTCATCGCTCGCATACGCGCACTGCTCGGGGGCGCGACGTCACGGCGCGAGCCGGTCGCACTGGAATCGGTCGTGCAAGATGCGCTGTCCTTGACGAGCCAAACCGCGGCGGACGCGAACGTGCGCGTGCAGGCGGATGTCGCGGCCGGACTGCCCCCGTGCGCGGCGACCAGGTTCAGCTCCTGCAACTGCTCGTGAACCTTGTCGTCAACGGATGCGAATCGATGACCGACGCTGCCGTCACGAATCGCGTCCTGAAGCTTCGCGTCGGTCGTGTAGGCTCCGATCGTCTCAAGGTCTCGGTCGTCGATTCCGGCGTTGGCCTCCCGGTCGACGCGGGAGATCGAATGTTCGAGCCGTTCTTCACGACCAAGGCCTCCGGACTCGGCCTCGGCTTGTCGATCAGCCGGTCGGTCGCTGCGGCGCACGGCGGGCGCCTGTGGGGGGAGAACAACGGAGGCCAGGAACGGCGCCACGTTCCATCTCGAGCTTCCCGCGGACGTTCGTCGCGGCGAGCGATACTACTCGTAGTCGAGCGGTCCGAGGGCGGGAGCATGCGCACCCGAGTATGTTTCAAATGCTGGTGAGTGGCGTAGATGCCACCTCCCCCTAGTCTCCTGGCGCCCTCCATGGGCCATCGGACTCGAGAGGCATTCGGTCCAGCGGTCTTCAGCCCAGTGAGGCGCCAATGCAAACCAACTCCGCCCGTACCGTTCTCATCGTCGAGCCCGACGAGGACTCGCGGTCCGCTCTGCGGTCCGCGCTCGAGGGTGACGGCTACACCGTCATCTCAACCGCCTCCGCGGCCGACGCGCTCTCGGTCGTCGATGGCCCCCGCATCAATCTCATCGTCACCGAGCTGTATCTGGGCAGCGGCGTGGATCGTTGTCTGTTGCACACCATCCGCGGATCTTCCGCCACCAAACGCCACAAGGTCCTCGCTTACACGCGACACGGCAAAGCGGAAGACCGCGCATGGGCGATCGCAGAAGGCGCCAACGGATACGTGCTCAAGAAGAACGGCGAGGCGCGAATGCTCGAGGTCGCCGGGCGGCTGAGCAGCCCGCGAGCGAAGCGCAAGCGAAACGGAACGCGTCGGCCGAAGAGCGACACGAACTAGTCGTCCGACCAGCTCGAATCGCTAGCGACGCACGAGGCCAAGCGCGTCGAGTCGCACGCCTTGCCCCAGGACGAAGACAAACACCGCCGCAGCGACGGCACCCGCCGCGATCCAACGCCGATCGCGGTTGACGAGCAGCGGCGGGTCCTCGGGTTTTCCGACGCGTGGGTCGTGCAACAGTTGCGGTCCCCACGCCAGCGCTGACGTTCCGCCCAGCGAGGCGGCGACGCCCGAGATCAGCACGATCAGCGCGCCGCCCGGCTCGAACAGTCCGGCCGCAAGCGACACCACGCCGCCGACGACGTAGGCGGTGACGGAATAGCGATTCGCTTCGGCGACGCGCGCCGTGCCCGATGTGCGCAGACGCCGCCCGAGTTGTCCCATCGCCCACCGAGCGGAGAGCCAGTACGCGACGGCGCCCAGGACAAACAGGCCTGCATGCCAGACCCAGACAGGCGTGAGGCCACGGACCACCTCCGCCCAGTCACCGATGTTGGTCGCACCGGAGTACATGAAGTAGCCGGCGGCCTGCAGGAGGTTGACCGTGGCGAAGAGCCAAAGAAAGAACTCTCCCGCGTCGGCGCGCTCCCGCCGCCGCCGCAACAGCAACGCGGCGATCGTCGCGGCCACCAGGTTGGCCAGTGTCCCGCCGGCGGCGATGAATTTGATTCCCGCCGTCGAAACGCTCCTTTCGTCGCCCTGAAACTGCATGGTCGTCAGGAGCTGCGGGCGGCAGCCTGCCAGTAGACAAGCGCCGCCATGGCCGAGGCCTTCGTGCACCATCGACGTGACGGTGTGAGCGACCACGGCCACCGCGATCACCGTGAGCCAATCGGGTCGCCGCGCCATGGCGTTACCGCTCTCGATGGCCACGATCGCTATCGCCAGCGCCGTCGACGGCCGATCGGCTACGGCTGACGGTTCTCGCCTATCGGCTGGGCTAGCGGCTCGGCGTCGCGGGTGCGCACTCGAGGACCGCCGCGGCGACGCACTCGTGCATCAGGTCGATGAGCATTCCGGAATGGGCTACGCCTTCCATCGACCGTTGCGCATCGCCGATCACTCGAGACGGATGGTCGAGGACGCAACGCTCGAGAACGTCGTTGGCGGCGTCGGGCGATACACCACCGCGGATCATCTGGCGCGCCAGCGGCAAGACGATGATTCGGAGACCGGTCCGGGCCCCGAATGTCCCCCGGTAGGCGCGCGCGAGTTGGTTCGACATGCGACGCGACGCGGCGTCGGTCAGGGCGGAGTCGAGCCCGCCAGCCATCGGTGACGCCTTCATGGAGCTCTCCCCTTGGGATGTCGCGCGCGAACGACCTGTCGAAGAATAGCCGCGGCCGAGCCGAAGTGTTGCCGTCGTGGGCTCTTGACTTTTGGGTGACCGGCTGAGGCGGCTATGAGATGAGCGCGCGCCCTTTTCCGGGGATTTCGCGCTAGCGTGTTCCGGACGCCGGTCGACGGCGCACCCGTGACACCCGGTCACCGGCGCGTCGCGTCCCACTTCAATACGGAGCGCTCACATGTCAGTCGCCAAGATTACTGAAATTCAATCGTCCTCATCAAAAAGCTTCGAAAACGCGCTCGAAGTCGGCATCGCCCGCGCCGAAAAAACGCTCCGCAACATCACCGGCGCGTGGGTGAAGGGCCAAAAGGTCGTGATCGAGAAAGGAAAGGTCACCGAGTATCGCGTGCTGCTCAAGGTGACGTTTGTGCTGCAGGACAAGTAGCGCGACGTCAGGCATCAAATGCGAGCGACGTTGATGTATGGCGCCGGCGACGTCCGCGTCGAGACCGTACCCGATCCGACCATTCACCAACCGACGGACGCGCTGGTCCGGATCACGCGTGCGTCCATTTGCGGCAGCGATCTGTGGCCGTACAAGAAGATGGCCCCGAGTCCCACGGGCCGACGCATGGGGCACGAATTCATCGGGCTGGTCGAGGACGTCGGCGCCGATGTGCGCACGGTGAAGAAGGGTGATCTCGTCGTGGCTCCGTTCCTCTGGTCCGACGGAACGTGCGAGTTCTGCCGAGAGGGGCTGCAGACGTCGTGTCTCCACGGAGGCGGGTGGGGCAGTCCCGGCGTCGACGGCGGCCAGGGCGAGGCGGTGCGCGTCCCGCAGGCCGACGGCACGCTCGTCGTGCTTCCAGTTGGGCGCGACGTAGCGCTCATGCCGTCGCTGCTCACACTGTCGGATGTCATGGGCACCGGCCATCACGCGGCGACGGCCGCGAAGGTTGGCCCGGGGAAGACGGTCGCGATCGTCGGCGACGGAGCCGTCGGGCTCTGCGGCGTCATCGCCGCGCGTCGGCTCGGCGCGGAACGCATCCTGATCCTTGGCCGGCACCCCGACCGCATTGCGCTCGCGCGCGAGTTCGGCGCGAGCGATGTCGTGAGCGAGCGCGGCGAGGACGCGATCGAGCGCGTGCGCGAGCTCACGGGCGGATTCGGCGCGCATTCCGTGCTCGAGTGCGTTGGGTACGAGGAGTCGACGATCATGGCGCTGAGCGTCGCGCGCCCGGGCGGGGCCGTTGGCCGGGTCGGCGTGCCGCAGGACGCCACGGTCCCGAGGGCCTCGGAGACATTCTTCAAGAACGTCTCGATCGGCGGCGGTCCCGCGCCGGTGCGCGCGTACATCGACGAGCTCCTTCCTGACGTGCTCGAGGGGCGCATCCAACCCGGACGCGTGTTTGACCGCGTGACGAATCTCGACGGCGTTCCCGACGGCTATCGCGCGATGAACGATCGAGAGGCCATCAAGGTCATGATCACGTTCTGAGCGGCATAGACTGACAACGGCTATATTTGGACAACAGCTGGTGGGCGGGATTGTTCCGCTCCCTTTGGCCTCCGCATCGCGCACTCGACTGCGCCGGATCCCCGAGCCTTCTGGTCAGCTCGCTCGTGGAATTGCGGGAGGCACCATGGAAAGAAGCCAAGGCACGGTCCTGTTGCGCACCGTCGACGACCTCGCCGACGCCAAGGATCTGCGTGCAGTCATCGCGACAGCACTTGCGGAGAAGCCGATCGATGAGCACGCCCTTCGATGCGCCGTGTGGAGCTTCGTCGGAACGGAGCGCCGCGCCGATGTTCCCCCGGCGTTGGTCATCGTGCGACTGACCGGCCTGGTCGACAGCGCGAATATCGTCCCGGTGTCGGCGCGCCTCGCCCTGACCCGGCGCGTGATTCTCTGGTGCGTGGAAGAGTACTTCGGCCATCTCGGCGGCGACGCCCTCGCGATGCACCCCTGAGGATCACCCTTCGACCGGGAGTAACGCCATGTCGTCACGCCCATTCGCCGAGTACCGTGACACGCCACTCTGGTCGGCCGTCGAAGCGACCATCTCCGAGCTTGCCGCGTCGCACGAGGTCTCGGTCAACACAGCGCCCGACTATGTGATCGGGTATCTCTGCGGAGAGCTCGTCGCCAAGCGACTCATCGTCTCGACGGGATTTCAGAAGTAATCGTTCCAGCGCCGAGGCGCAGGGCGACCATCCGTCCCGTGGCGGCGCGTGCCTGCGGCGCGCTCACCGGTGCGACCAACACCAACGAGACGCCGCCAGCCACCGCCATGACCGCGGCGTTCGGCTCCATCGGTGGTAGACCGGGCAGGACGGTGACCCATTCCGGACGGCCGAGGAACCAGCCGAGCAGCGTGACCGCCCCAATCGCCGCCGACAACCCCGCGCAGATGCGGGGGAGCTGCGCCAGGAGCTGATCGACGCGCCGGGGCCACTGCGGGCCAACCGCGTCCGGGCTCACTGCGTTGCTCTCGCCGCAGTAGCTGTCGGCGCCTTCGACGCGGACTGCGGCGCTCGAGGCAGCGACAACCTGAAGCGCGACCCCGCGCCCACCGTGCTTTCCACCGTGACATCGCCCTTCATCGCCCGAGCCAGATCCCTGCTGATCGGCAGCCCAAGGCCGACGCCGCCCCGCTGATCCTTGAGCCCGGACGCGAGCTGGACGAACGGCTCGAAGATCGAATCCAATTGCTCCGGCTCGATGCCCGGTCCCGTGTCGGCGACTTCGGCGACGACGGTGTCGTCGACCGCCGCGCACGACACCGTGATGGTCCCGCCGGCCGGCAGTGTATTTCACCGCGTTCATTACAAGATTCAAAAGAATCTGTCGCACGCGGTCAGCGTCGGCCCAGGCGGTGACGTCCTGTTCTCCCGGAGCGGTCGCCAGGGTGAGCTTCTTCGCCTCGGCTGCTCCGCTCAACATGGCGGTTACGTCGACGAGCGCATGCGGGAGCGAGACCCGGCCGAGATGGTACGCCATGCGGCCGCTCTCGATTCGCACGAAATTGAGGATCTCGGTGATCAGCGTCAGCAAATGCACCTGATTGGCCTTGATCCGCCCGAGCGCGGTGCGCTGCTTCTCCGTCATCGGGCCTTCGAGGCCCATCTCGAGCAGTTCCGCGAAGCCGCCGATCGCGTTGAGGGGCGTGCGGAGCTCGTGGCTCATCATTCCGAGAAACTGGCTCTTCGATCGATTCGCCGCCTCGGCGGCGAGCCGCAGCGCATCCGTCTCGTGGTACAATCGCGCGTTGTCGAGCGCCATCGCGCAACGAGCACCGAGATCGGTGGCGAGGCCGATCTCGTCGGCGAGAAAATGGGGGATCTCCCGCCGGACTCACGAACGTGATGGCCCCCTGCACGCGGCCGCGAACGATGAGTGGAACGATGAGCAGCGAACCGAATCCGATCTCGCGGAGAACGCGGAGGTTCGCCTCTCCGTGGGCGGCACGGACGAGGGCGGCCCCCGACTCCTCGGTCACGATCGTCGGCCGCCGCATGGTCACGCACGCCGGCAGCGTCCGCCGACGTGTCGGACGTCGGATGGCCACTGATCTTCGAGAAGACGGGCCAGCGACTGTTTCGCCGGGTCTGGATGAATCACCGCCAGCCGGCGAATCGCGCCGTTCGATTCGACGACGTCGACGATGCACCACGCTCCCGGTCGTGGCAGCGTGAGGCGTTGCATCGTTTCGCGCGTCGCCGACTCGTCGAGCGACAGTGAAAGATCGCGACTGGCCTGGGCGAGGAACCGCGCTCGCTCGCCGGCGCTGGCGGCATCGCCCGCGGCATCCTGGTGCGCGGAGCGCGCCGAGGAGAAGTTCTTGAGCGATGGCGCGCTGCCGCTCCTTCACGCTTTCGATCAGCGCCACATCGCGCACTTCGACGACCAGCCGCGCGCGACCCATCCGTGGCATCGGCCACGAGCCAGATGCTGCAGCTCCACGTCGCGGTTGCACCGAATGGTGGCTCGAGGACCACGTCACGGATCGTGCGGGTCCTTCGCGCGGCTTCGTCCAGGAGCGGCGCCAGACTGGGCGCCCGCGCTCGCCGCTCCATCACCGCCTGCATCGCCGACCTGTATCTGTTCGGTCGCCAGCAGATGCCGAAACAGCGCATTCGCGTAGAGGATGGCATGTGTGCCCACCTCGATCACCGCGAACGCGACCGGCGCGAGCGCCAAATGTTTGCCGACGGACGCATCGACGGTCAGCAGCGCTGTTCGGTCGTGCGCCTGCTGTATCACGCTTTGCCGGCGCCGTCGTTCGGCGTCCCGACGCATGGATCATCGCGAGTCGGCACGCCGGTCGTGATGCCGTGGTAACCGCGGAGCGGCTCGCCGATGACGGCGCCGGATGGCGTGAGACGGTAACGCCTGAAGTCGGTCGTGTGGTCGCTGCCGCGCATCTTGACGACCGCGAGGACCTTCTCGAGGTGACCGTCGATCTCGACGTATCGTTGCGCGATGATGTCGTCCGTCACGAACGACACGCGCTCGTTCGTGAACCGGATCTCCGGGAAGACGTCGATGACCTCGCCGGTCATCATGACGGTGACTCCGGTCGCGGTGAGCGCGCCGACGAGGCGGTAGAGCGATTCACGGAAGTCGAGCCGGAAGGTCGGCGCCAGCGCAATCTCGAACCCCGACAGGGAATCGATGACCACGCGTTTGGCATTGGCGTCCTTCACCGTGGTGGCCAACTCGACCAGCATTTCGTCGACCGAGAGGGTCATCGGCCGGAGATACACTAGCGAGAGCCGCTTCGACGCGATCATCTCGCCGAAATCCACGGGTCCTGACTTGGTGCGAGCCAGAAAGGCCTCGGGATACTCCTCAAAAACGGCGACGACACAGTTGTCGCCCTCGCTGAGTCCCTGGCCCACGAACTGCGACGCGAACGTCGTCTTGCCGCTGCCGGCCGGACCGGTGAGCATCACGGCGTCGCCTTCGGGGATGCCGCCGCACATCATCTCGTCGAGCCCGGGCACTCCGGTGCGGAGGCGCTTGGTGGATCGCGTAATCCGGTCGTGTTGCTGCTCGGGGATCCGCGGGAAGACTTCGACTCCGCCGCTCGCCGATGCGAAACGTGTGCAGGCCCGGGATTGGCGCGCGGCCGCGGACCTTCATCGCGCGGAGCTTGCGGACCGCGGAGTTGCGATCGACCTCCTCCGCGAGCCAGAGAATGCTGTCCGCGACCGTGAAGATGGGGTGCCGCACCTCGATGCTCGGAGTATTCGCCGATGAGGAAGGACGTGACCTCCCAGGACGTCAGCAGTAGCGCCAGGCGTTGGATGAAATCCGCGAGCGCCGGAGCAGAACGATCGGCTCCCGGCGCGAGATGTCCTCCGATGGTGAGAAATGAATCGACGGCGACGAACGCCGGCTGGCGCTCGGTGACTTCCGCAACAATGCGAGCCTGAAGGTGGCATCGAGGTCGGCGGCGGCGGCCTCCGCTCCGAGGTTCACGAACCGAATCGCCGAAGGCACTTTGGCGGCATCGAAGAAAGTGAACTGTTGCTGGTATCGGATCATCTTCAACGTCGGTTCGCCGAGGACCGTGAAGTAGATAGGCAGTACGCTCCGCCGTCGCGTTGGCGAAGAGGATCTGCTGAACCAGCGTGGTCTTGCCGGATCCCGGCGGTCCCGCGATGAGATTGAACGAAAACTCACAGAGGCCGCCGCCCAACACGGCATCAAGCCCCGGTACGCCGGTCGCGACATTTCGAATGATGGAAAGCGTGCGCGTCGTCATGGCTCGCGGGCTCCAGGCGACTGACGACTGTTGGCGTCGCCGATCAGTTGCGTTGCCATGTGCCGCTCCGACCAGCCCGGTGAGCATGTCACGGACGGCGCCGATGAGCGCGTCGATCGCCGCGGCGACCTCTTCGCGGCCGTGGGCGTCGATGCTCGCGACGAGTTCATCGAGCCGAAGAGCGTCATGGCGGAGTACGCGCAGATCGTTCAAGGCCGGATGTGCGTCTACGGTGCCTGCGAGGGCTCGCGCGAGGAGTGCGGTGCGACCAGCCTCGCCCATTGAATTCCGCAGTGCCTCGGCCATGGTTGTGTACGACCGGAGGAGCGCCAGCGCGGCCGGTTCAGACGACGTCACCGACTTCGAGTGCGCGCGGCTCATCGCCACGTGGACTTGCAAGGAGAACGCCGAGTCGCGTTCGGCGCGCGCACCCGGCGAGCGCGGCCGGCTATTACGCGATCTTCAAATACCTGACGCCGCGCTCCTGCAGCTGAGTCAGCGTGACGAGCATCGCCGGCACCAGAATCACGCCCGGGAGCAAGCCGCCCAAGATCGCCGCGCGGATCTCATCGGGTCCACCGAGTCCCGCCGCGGCCAGCTTCTTCGTCGCACCGGCAACAGTGTTCCTGCACACGAGGAACCGTGCCCCGCGCTTCTGTAGGCTCTCCACCGATTCCGCGGGAGCCACGAGTCCACCCGCGGCGGCATTTGCCGCGGTGAACACGTTGCGGACCGCCGGGAGCTTGGTAGCTCCGTCGACCACCTCGTACTGCTCTCCAATCTTGTAGCGCGACCACAGAGCGTCGCCGAGCACCACCGGGATCGCGTCGCCGTGAACGCCAAACAAGAGATTGACGTCGTGCTCAGTCACCTTGAACGCGTCGCGCCACGCATCGAGGTAGTTCTTCCCCTGCGACAACGGCTTCCCGTTCTTGTGCGCCGACCAGTCGAACGCGACTCGATGCTTCGCCGTGAGCTCGCGCATCCAATCCTCGCCCGGCGCCGCGTCCTGGCTAACGGAAATCTCTTCCGCGGCGACGCGGTGCGGCCCCGCGCCGATCAGCGTCAGCGCGGTGCCGCCGGCCAGGAGGCGTCCTAGAAAGCCGCGTCGCGCGGTCGGCTCAGTGGCATCGTCCATGTCTGCCATGGTCTTCAGAATGGCGCGCACCGAGTTGCCCGCGCAACTCGAGACTCACCGCTTCGCCCCCAAGCTCCAGCCATCGACAGCAATTGCGCGCACCAACTCCACGTCGGCGTCGAGAAGCACGCGATAGTCGCTTACGAGACCGGATGATTGCCCCGCATCCAACATGGCGGTTTCGATCGCCGAGCCCAACGCAGCCAGCTCGTCGGTGAGCACGCTGCAGTGGCAGTGCTGTCGTCGTCGAAACTCGCCATGTGCGCGTGCCGCGCGGCAAAGCCGTCGCTCGCGCATCCCGTCGCTGGGATGCCGAGCCTCGTTCAGCAGCTCGCTGACCACGGCGCGCATGTAGCCGAGACCGTCGTCGGCCGGCATCTCGCACCACGGCAGGCGATCGTGCACCAACGCCCACCATCTGATAACCACCTGATCCACATCGGCGGGGATTTTCTCCCAATCCCAGCTGTCGAGCGAGTGCTGGTAAGAGTATTCGCGCACTGGAGTCAGCTCCGAGTTGTTGACGTGGAGCCCGAGGACACCAGTTGGCCGCGGCAGCGCGACGAATGCAGCGCTGGACTCGCCCGAAAATCCGCGGGCGTAGCACAACTCATCGCGACCTTCCGCCCTCAGGCGACGAAGCGTCGAGGCTCAGGGCGCTAGGCGGTCAGGAGACCGCGCCAACGCGCCGGCTCAGCGTGCGCGCGGCGGATGAAAGGGCGGCGGGGGAACGAAGCTCGGCGGCACCACGACGTCGCGTTCCCACGGCGACGTCTGGTTCGCGTCGCGAGATTCGAGCGAGCGATAGTCTTCGCCGACGCTCGGCCCGGTCGTCGGGGCGATACGCCGCATCCCGCCGCGGGGCACGCGAGCTTCGTTCACTCGTGGCGACGAGTCGTCGGCGTTCGTTGGTCCGGCGTCGACCGTCGCCTGGATGGTGGTCGCCGCTCTCGCGAAATGGCCCCCCCCGTGAGGCGGAAGAGCAGTGCGGGCCACGCCGATGCTGAAGCCGAGAGATGCCAGGAACGACGCGAACGCGCGCAACTGGCGGAGTGGTTTCCGCCGCCGACCTCGTGGTGCGGATCGGTCTCCGCGTGCGCGCATACGTCTATGTTATCGGCGCCGCTCCGGGCATTCAAGCGGCGCCGCGTTCAAACGATCTCAGTGTCCCGGAGGGGGGCCCGTCTGCGCCTGCGCGTCGGGGTCCGGCTGCTTGGGCTGCAGCTTGAGCGCCTGCCCGAAGTTCCGGGTGATCGTGAGATAAACCGCGCGCGACCCGAAGAACCGCTCGCTGTACTCGACAACCGTGCCGTTCGCCGTGCGATAGCCGTACTTCTGCAGCTTGAACGGATCGGAGACGCGGAGCGAGATGTTGCCTTGCTCGCCCCATACCTTGTAGCGCGCCGCGGTCATCATCACGACCGACGCGAGCTGCGAGCCGCCCTCCGTCGCGTACGGCGCGCGGTAGAACGCCATCAGCTGCGCGTCCGCCTTCGGTGAGAACTTCCACGTCGCGTTCGTGCGCGCCGACCAGACCATCGCATGAGCCGAAAGGTTGCCCGCGAGGTTCGACGCGTCGCTCGAGTAGTGATAGAGGCTTCCGCCACCGCCCAACTGCAGCGGGCCCGCGTGGGCATTCACGTTGAGATCCGACCCGACCGTGAACGTGCTCGCCACGTTGTCGAACGTGCTCACCGACACGCCGGTCGAGTCCACGAATTGAATGTTGCGCACCGCGTGCGACGTGCTTCGGACGTACGGATTCAGCTGGATCGAGCCCCAGCTTCGCGACTCCTGGTAGCCGGCTTCGATCGCGTTCGTGTACTCGGCGCGCAGCTCCGGATTTCCACGGAAGAGGTTACGCGTGTCCTGGTGGAACTCGATGGGGCTGAGCTGATACGGATTCGGCCGGCTGACGCGGCGCGAATAACTGATCCTGCGCCGAGCGCGTCGGCGTGAAGTTGTATGAAACGATCGCGCTCGGGTACGCGCTGGCGTAGCGCCGATCATACTGCTGGTCGAGCGTCGTCAAGTCGAAGTAGGTTGCCGCGTCCTCGAGCCGAAGCCCGGTCTGCGTCTGTACCTTGTCGAACTTGTTCGAGAGGAGCGCGTACGCGGCGCCGATGTCTTCGTGATAGTCGAACGCCGTGCGCCGGAGCGGATCCGACACAAAGGCGCCGGTCGAATCGCGATAGGCCGCGTCGAAGTCGTTCGTCGTCGTGCGCCGCGTGCCCTTGAGTCCCGCCTCGAGCTTTGTCGTCGCGCCGAATTGGCCAGTGTAGTCCGTCTTCCAGTTGAGATACGGATAGCGCCCGACCGTTCGGTCGTGCTCGGTCGGAATGGCGAGCGGCGTCGACGCGTCGGCGTGAAGCACGTTGCCCGACAAGTCGATGTCGCTGTTGCCGTTCGTGTTCGAGTACTCCAGCTCGGTCGAGAAGAGGGGCTGCTTCTTGTCGCTCAGCCGCCGGAACGTGACGTCGTAGTCCTGTGACAGGTTGCGGGAGGACTGCGACGCTGGCCTGGTCGAACAGACCGATGACGGCGCGGGCCGTGTCGAGATCGGTGTACGCCGACGATTGGTCGCCGCCGAATCGCCCGCCGTAGAAGAAGCCGTCGAATGACAGCGTGGTCCGCTCCGTGAATCGATACTCCGACCGCAGCGTTCCGCCGCCGGAGATCGGAGATTGGCTGCCGGCCAATCGCGTCGTCGTGAACGCGGGCACGGGGACGACCAGATTCGTCCGGGAAGTCGTTCCTGACGTCGACCGTTCGTCGTGATACATGCTCCCCGACACGAACAGCGTGAGCTTGCCCTGCTGCTTGCCGACGTTTCCGCTCGCGTTCACCATGCCGGTCGACGCCGTTCCCGCGGTGAGCCCGCCGCTCAGACCCAGCTGCGCGTCCTGATTGAGCACGATGTTGATGATGCCGGCGGTGCCTTCCGGGTCGTCCTTCGCCGACGGATTCGTCGCCACCTCGACGTTCTTCACCGTGCCGGCGGGGAGCTGCGCGAGGAACGCGCCGAGCTGATCGCCCTTGAGAGGCGTCGAGCGGCCGTTGATCTGCACGACGACGTTCGCGTTGCCGCGCAGGCTCACGTTGTTCGAGCCGTCCACCTCGACGAGGGGAATGTTGCGCAGCACGTCGATCGCCGTACCGCCGCTCGCGGCGGGGAGGTTCTTCACGCTGTAGCTCGTCCGATCCGGCGCCAGCACAACGTCCTCGCGCTCAGCGACCGTTTGCGTTGCGTCGAGTTTCGCGGCAACCGCTTTCAACGCGATCGCGCCGAGGTCGACGATGGGATGTTCGGCCGCGATCGCGATGTCGTTTCGGACGACGGGTGCGAAGCCGATCGCGCGGATGCGGACCGTGTAGCGGCCGGGACGCAGGCCGTCCACGCGAAAGGATCCGTCTTCCTTGGGAAGCGCGCCGCCCGCGAAAGCCGAGTCGCCTACGCGTCGCACGGCGATGGACCCGGACGCGATGGCACGCCCGGCGACGGAGTCGGTAAGGCGGCCGCGGATCTCGCCAAGCGGAGGTCCCGCGTTCGCCGGTGGAGTGCCCTGTCCGGCGGCGGCGGTCGCGGCGCACAGCGCGGCGAATGACGAAATCAACAGTGATCGAGTAATCACGAAGTCGTTCTGGGTGAAAGGCATCGGTAAGACGATCCGCCTCTTCGCGCGCTTCGCCATCGACACAATACGCAACGAACCGTGGCACGGTTTCCCACGACCGAACAGCTGGATGAGCCAGGGTTGCATACACGACCAAGCAAGATAGGCGACGCATTCGCCTGAGAGGCCGGGTGGCCGGTGCGGTTCCGCTCGTATTGAACTAGTGTTCAATAGGTCGGTGGCCAGCTGCCGCCCCGTCGCTGCCTGGAGAATCCGTGCCCGGAACCCGAATCGCCGAGAACGCCCGTCGCGAACAGATCGTTGCCGCCGGCTACGCCGTCGCTTCCAAGCGCGGACTGCGCGCCGTCACGGTTCGCGACGTCGCTCGGACGGCGGGCGTCAGCGCTGGTCTCGTCATCTTTCACTTCGGCACCAAGGACCGCCTCGTCCTCGCGCTCCTCGACTGGGTCGTCGCCAACACCGTCTCGCTCACGGTCGGCCCGGAGATCGTCGCGATCGCCGATCCGCTCGATCGCTTGATCGGCGTGATGCGACAGGAGACGATGCGGCTGGCCAGCGAGCCGAGCCGGAACCGATTGTTCTTCGAGTTCTGGGGCGAGGGTATCTGGAACCGCGCCGTCCGGGTTCGTATGCAGCGCGACCTCGATCGTTACCGGGATGCGATCCGCCCATTCGTCGGTGATGCCATTGCTGCGCACCCGGATCGCTTCGCCGGGGTGGATGCGGCCAGTCTGACGACCGCGGTCGTCAGCTTCCTCAAGGGGTGCGCTGTCCAGTCGACCATTGAACCGGGCCTCGACGTCGAGTCGCTGAGCCGCGCGGCCGAAACGCTGCTGCAACCACTGGCGTCCCGAGCATGACCGTGCAAACGGCCTTCGTTCCAAAGCTCTGGACCACGCTGCAGAACTACGACCGCCGGCAGTTCGGACACGATGCCGTCGCCGGCATCATCGTGGGCGTCGTCGCGATTCCTCTCGCCATCGCGTTCGCCATCGCGAGCGGAGTGACTCCCGATCGCGGGCTCTGGACGGCCATCGTTGCTGGTTTTCTCATCTCCGCGCTCGGCGGGTCACGCGTCCAAATCGGCGGCCCGACCGGCGCATTCGTCGTCATCGTCTACGGCATCGTGCAGAAGTACGGCGTCGATGGACTCACCGTCGCCACGTTCATGGCCGGCGTGCTGCTTGTCGTCATGGGGGCCGCCAAGCTCGGGAGCATGATCAAATTCATCCCCCATCCGGTCGTCACCGGATTCACGAGCGGGATCGCGGTCATCATCTTCTCGAGTCAGGTGAAGGACTTGCTCGGGCTGCACATGGGGGCGGTGCCGGCCGAGTTCCTCGCCAAGTGGCAGGCATTCGCCGAGCACGCGCGTGCGCCGACCCCGGCCGCCGCCGGCGTCGCCGCGTTCACGTTGGCGATCATCGTCGTGTGGCCCCGCATCAGCCGCCGCGTTCCCGGCCCCTTCGTGGCGCTGATCGCGGCGACCGCGGCGACCTCGCTCCTCCATCTGCCTGTCGAAACGATTGGCACCCGGTTCGGCTCGCTCAACGCGTCGTTTCCGCATCCGCAGATCCCGCATTTGTCCGTCGCGGAGATCACGTCGCTCGTGGGACCGGCGTTCACGATCGCCATGCTTGCGTCAATCGAATCGCTCTTGTCGGCGGTGGTTGCCGACGGAATGATCGGCGGCCGACATCGGCCCAACATGGAGCTCATCGCGCAAGGCGTCGCGAACCTCGTGTCCCCGATGTTCGGCGGCATTCCTGCGACTGGAGCGATCGCGCGCACCGCGACCAACATCAAGAATGGCGGACGCACGCCGGTGGCTGGGATGATACACGCGCTCACCCTGTTGGCGGTGACGCTGTTCGCCGGCCGATGGGCGGCGCTCATTCCTCTGGCCGCGCTCGCGGCGATTCTCGTTGTGGTCGCATACCATATGAGTGAGTGGCGGACGTTTCTCGCCGAGCTTCGATCGCCGAAGAGCGACGTCGCCGTGCTCCTCACCACGTTCGGGCTCACGGTGCTGGTCGATCTCACGGTCGCCATCTCGGTGGGGATGGTGCTCGCCGCATTCCTGTTCATTCGGCGCATGGCCGAGGTGACGAACGTGACCGCCGTTCGGCGCGAGCTGGAGGAAACGGGCGACGACGCCGAGTCGAGTCTGGACGCCGAGCTCCGCCGCCGGATTCCCCGCGACGTGGACGTCTACGAGATCAATGGCCCGTTCTTCTTCGGCGCGGCCGAACGGTTCAAGGACACGATCAGCGTCGTATCGCGTCGGCCGAAGGTGCTGATCATTCGAATGCGGAGCGTGCTGGCATTGGATTCGACGGGGATGCACGCGCTGAAGGACGTGGTACATCGCAGCCGGCGCGAGGGGACGGCGGTGTTGTTATCCGACGTGCACATGCAGCCGCTCGTCGCGCTCACCGGCTCACCCGTGCTCGAGGAGATCGGCCGCGAGAACGTGTTCGGAACTCTGGGCGACGCCCTGGCTCGCGCGAGCGACCTCGTCGCGCCACGGAACCGGACCGGCGAAGCGGGTACTAGCTGAAGGCGTGAACGGACTCCAAATCCAAAGCAGCATCATCGCTCGGGGAGAGGCAGATGAAACGCCGCAGCATCACCTGGTTGATTGGGTCGTGGGCCGCGTATTGGGCGGCCCTCTTCGCGGTCAAGCTTGGACCGGCTGTCCTCGCGGTCTGGCGCGCGTCGCGTTCGACGAAACCCAACGACAGCAGCGCGGGCGTGAGCTTTGGGAACTGGGTCCTGAGCCTCGTCGTGACCGAGCACGGCACGACGACTTGGTCCGGCTCGGTTCACATGGGCGCGCTTGCCGCGTGGATCGCCGTCGTGCCGTTGGCGATCTGGGTCGCGTGGCTCATGTCCGCCAGGTCCGATGTGGCCGCAAGGGAGTCGGTCTAGGATTTCGCGACCCACCATTTCACGTCGTCGATCGCCAGCGTGAATGGGATCTTGCTCCCGTCCGTCCGATTGGCGCCCCACTGAAGCGCACTGACGCCGAAGTTGCCCGAGTATAGGTTGTCGACGTCTACGCCGAGGCACCACGGCTTGAAACCGCCCGGCGGCGTCACTCCAATCGCGCTTTTCTCGACGCGAAGAACGACCGTGCCGTCGATCCAGAGCCGCATCATGCCGTCGCGCGATCCCTGCGCCGTGTTCGGCTTGTACGCGATCGTCCACCGATGCCACTGGCCGTTGGCGTAGGTGGCGAAGTACGGCCCAACCGGCTGATCCGCGTTGCATTGCGAGTCGCCTTGGTCATACTGGCCGAGCATCGTCGCTGACGGTTCACTGATCGGACAGCCGCCCGCGTGCGCGTGCGTCATCGCCTCGAAGCGGCTGATGTCGTTCCAGAGCATGATGTTCTTGATCTGGATGATCGAGTTGCCATCGAGCGTAAAGCCCGCGTCCGGCGTCCATTTGGCCCAATACTGGATGACCGTTACTGACTTCCCCGTCGATCCACCATAGCCCACCACCACGCCGTGCGTCTCTTGGTACGGCCCGTCATAGTGAATCGTCACGGCATTGCCCGAATGTCCCGCGCCGATCGACACGTTGGCGTCGTAGGTCCATCCAGCGCCCGGCGTGCAGTGCTGGACCGCGTTGTCGACGACACGCTTCGGGGTTGATGCGGGCGACGTTCCACACCGCGGACGGAGTGAATCGGTCGTATACCTGTCAAAGTTCTGCTGAAAGAGCATCTGCGATTGAGACGGATCGAACACCGGCTCGGCCGGCGTCCCTCCGAGTCGTGCCGCTGTCTCGATCCTCGTTGTTGCGAGGAGCGCGGGGAGGGCAAGCAGCGCGACGAAATGACGCTTCATGATTCAGTCCTGTTGTATGGAGTTCCTACCCTCATGACGAACGAAGGTGCTCTTGGGTCCGCCCGCTCTACCTCGGTGGCCTATTCGCGAGTTCGGCGATCGCGTCGCGGACCGTCTTCACCGACGCATGGTCCGGACCGAACCGCTCGATCCGAATCGCCAACGCTTCTCGATATGACCGCTCGGCCCCTTTGGTGTCGCCCAGCTTCTCCTCGGCCACGCCGAGGTTGAACAATGACTGCGCGACTTCCGGTGACTTCGGCCCGAGACGCTTGCGGCGGATGTCGAGCGCCTCGGTGTAGAACCGGATCGCTCCGGCCGGGTCGTTCTTCGCGTAGTGCAGCCCCCCGAGGGTGTTGAGGGCGTACGCCACTGTCGGGTGATCGCGACCGAGCACGCGCGTCCAACGCGCCACGACGTCGGTGAGCAGCGACTCGCTCGCCGCCATGTCGCCGCGGGTGCCGACGACGATCGCCAGGTTGTTCAGGCTGCGGATCGTCTCGAAGTGGTTCGGGCCCAGCGCCGCCTCGCGAATCGCCAGCGCCTCGCGCTGCGCCGACTCCGCGCCGGCCAGGTCCTTCGTATGGCGCAACGCGACGCTGAGGTTGTTGAGCGTGAACGCGAGATTCGTGTCCGAGGGAAGATTCAACGCGCGCTCCACGCCGATCGCCCGGCGATAGACCGGCACCGCGGCGCTGTCGTGCCCTTGATCCTGAACCGCCGACCCGATGTACGTGAGCAGCATGGAGTATTCCGTCGAGGTCGTGTCGCCACGCCGCCGGAGAATCGCCAACGCCTGATCGTACTCGCCTTCGGCCGTCTTCGGATTTCCCTGCCAATGCAGAGCCTTCCCGTGCTCGGTCAGCGCGGCCGCGAGCAGCGAATCGTCCTTCAATCCGCGCACGCGCTCCAGCGCCTTCCCGGCGAGTTGTTCGGCTTGATCGTAAAGCCCGAGGTCCTGGTAGATGTCGCTCATCACACCCATCAGGTCCGCTTGCGTCGCCGGTTGATTCGGGAGATCGCGCTCGATGCGCTCGGCCCCGCGATCGAGCAGCGCCCGCGCCGTGATCGTGTCTCCCTGCGCCTGGCCCGGATCGGCGCCGCGAAACAACCGCTGGAGGAACGATGAAACGCTCATCGCCCGCTGCCGTTCCCGTTCGACCTGCGCCGAGCGTTCGCGAATCACGATCGACTGATGGGCGATTGCCGCGACGAAGCCGACCAAGGCGGCGGCGGCCAAGGAGCCGATCAGCGCGCCCGCGCGATGACGCCGAACGAAGCGGCCGGCCACGTAGCGCGCCGTACGCGGACGCGCGTTGACGGGGAAGGAGCGCAGCGCGCGTTCGATATCCGCGGCGAACTGGTCGACCGACCAGTAACGATTCTCGGGCTCGACGGCGATGGCGCGCGCGACGATCGCGTCGAGGTCACCCGAGAGTCGTTTGACGAGACGATCAGGCGTGCGCCGCGCCGCGGCAGCGCTGGGAGGAACGACGGCCCCCGCTCGAATTCGCCGCAGAAGCTCTTCGCGGCCGAGTCCCGACGATTCATATGGGCGCTGACCGGCCAGAAGCTCGTAGAGCACGACGCCGAGCGAGTACACGTCGCTCGCGGTCGTAGTGGCGCGACCTTCGAGCTGCTCGGGCGCGGCGTAGCCGGGCGTCAACGCGCCGTGCGCGCTCGCCCGCGCGCTTTCTCCCGCATTGATCACGCGCGCGATCCCGAAATCGAGCAGCTTCGGAACACCGTCCGGCGTCACGAGGATGTTCGACGGCTTGAGATCCTGGTGCACGACGAGGTTCTGATGCGCATGGCGCACCGCGTCGCAGATCGTGCAAAACAGCCGGAGCCGCGCGTCGATCGTGAGCCGGTGCTCGTCGCAGTATTCGGTGAGCGGCGAACCTTCCACGAACTCCAATGCAAGATACGGAAGTCCGTCGGCGGTCTCTCCGACGTCGAGCAGGTGCGCGATATTGGGATGGTTCAGTGAGCCGAGGATCTGTCGCTCGGCGCGAAACGCGGCGACGAGGTCGGCCGACTCGAGCCCCGCGCGCACGATCTTGAGCGCGACGCGCTGGCGAAACTCCGTGCCCTCGCGAACGGCGAGCCAGACCTCACCCATGCCACCGCGGCCGAGCGGGCGAACGAGCTGGTAGGCGCCGATGCGCTCGCGCGTCTCCTCGCCGACCGCCGGCAGCGTGGCGATGGCCTGGTCGAGCCACCAGTTGTCGCCTTGGGCGCCGAGGAGTCCGGCGACCTCGTCGGCGAGCGCCGCGTCGTTCCGCCGCACCTGGGCGAGAAACGCCTGTCGCTCACGATCGCCAAGCGCCTCCGCCTCGGAAAAGGCGGCCTCGATCTCGGCCCATCGCTCACGGCTTGGCGTTGACGGCGCGCGGCGGCCGGCGGACTCGGTCATCTCAGCCGGCCGAATCGCTCTCGAGCTCGCGCCGCAGCCAGGCGCGAGCCGTCTCCCACGAGCGCCGCACGGTGATGGTGGAGAGCCCCATCGTCTCCGCGATCTCGTCGTATCCGAGCCCGCCGAAAAACCGGTATTCGACGACGCGCGCGCCCCGCTCGTTGAACTGCGCGAGCCGGGTCAACGCTTCGTCGAGCGCGAGGAGCTGATCGTCGCGCACGTCGCCGGCGGCGATGTTGGCGTCGTCCAATGGCACGGAGACCGCACCGCCTCCTCGCTTGGCGGCGTGTCTCGTCTCGGCGTGGTTCACGAGAATGCGGCGCATGGCGAGGGCCGCCACGGCGAAGAAGTGTGTCCGGTTCTGCCAATCGACGGAGCGCTGGTCGACGAGCTTGAGATACGCCTCGTGGACGAGAGCGGTGGTCTGAAGGGTGTGGCCCGTCCCCTCGAACGAGAGCTTGCGATGCGCCATGGCATGCAGCTCCTCGTATACGAGAACCATCAAGCGATTGAGCGCGTCCTGGTCGCCGGACCGAGCTTGACGCAACACCTCGGTCACCGGCCGAGTCTCGGCACCCGACTCGATTTGGCTCATGGAAGGGCGTGGCTCACGGGGTCGCGCAGGAGGGAACCGGGTCACGATACGGCACGGCCGTCGTCTCGGCAACGTGACAAAAAGCGACGGCCTCCGAACGAGCGGAGGCCGTGGCGCTTCGTGGGTTCCGGCGCGCGGGGCTAGTGCACGGTGATGTTGCTGGAGGCGGTTTGGCCCCCCGCCGTCACGATCACTTTGGTCGTTCCAACCTTGAGCAAATTGAGCCTAACCGTCTGGTTGCCCGTGCGTGTGAGGCTGGCGACCGATGGATCGGTCATGGTGAAAACGTATGCGGTTCCGCCCACCAGTAAGCCATTTGTGCCGACGGCCGATGCCGTCAGCGTCGTGCTGTCGCCGACCGCGCCCGATGCCGTCGACGGAAGTAGAGTGACGCCCACGACCGCATTGGCGACCGTCACCACGGAGTTCGTCGTCTCGCCGTTGACGCGGGCCGTGATCGTCGCGACGCCGACACGCAGCGCTTGCACGCGACCGGACGAGTCGACGAGCGCAACGTTCGAATTGGACGTCGTCCACCGGGCGTGCGGCGTGAGGACGGGAAACCCGAGCGACGTCGCGCGGAGCTGAAGCTGCGTGTTGTTGCTCGACGTTACGGTGTCCGAAACCAGAAGCTGGACCTGCGTCGGCGCGACCTGAATGGCCAGGTCCATCGGCGCGAACGGGTCCGTCAGGTCGTCATCGCTCGGACACGCGAGTAGGGCCGCCGCGCAAGGCAGCGCCAACCCGATGAGAAGGCGTCTTGGTAGTCGCATCGTTCAATTGTAATACGGGTCCGCCGTCAGGATGCGGCCTTCCCGTAGTCCGCGCAATATGACGTCCCGTTACAACGGGGGCGCAGACGTTCCCGGTGGGCTGGCGTCCTCGACCGCTTTGCGCTCTCGCTCGAGCCCCTCCCGCACTGCGTCGGCGAGCCTGCCGCGCACGCGTCCGCGAAGGTTGAGAAACCCCCCGCTCGGCAGCGCGTCGAAGCGATAGCGGCGTACGGTGATCAGGTACATCGCCGAGCCTTTCGAGCTCGGCGGGGCGTCGAAGGCCCCCGTCAACTCGAGCGCACCCTCGAAGTAGTGGTCGGCATAGATCTGCTTGACGGCGACCAGCGGCGTGCCCGACGGCGTCGTGTACATGACCATCTGCGACACGGTGAGCGTGGGACGAAGGTGGGACAAGCGATCCTCCTCCCAGAACAGCACCTCGCGCAACCCTTCGGGACGGTGTGCCGGGAAGAGCGCCAGGTAGTCGCGGACGCCGGGCGCGAAGTCGCGGAGATAGCCGGACTGATCGAGCAACGCGGCGAACGCCTCGTACGACTTCACCGCGTGGTTGTCATCGTACTGGACCATCGCCGCGCTCCCCTCGCCCCGATAATCGTTGACGAATCGGAGCAGACTCGCGCGCGCGATCGAGTCGACCTGGAGGTTGGCGGCGTCGCTCGTCCAGTCGACATGCGTCGCGAAATCGCGCATCGTCGCCGCAGGCAGCTTGAAGTCGCAGTGCTCGACGCGGCAGCCGCGGAGTCCCTTGTACTCGGACGGATCGATGGCGACTCGCGCCACGTTCGCCGGGCTCGCCGGGTCGTCGAAAATCTCGAACGTCGGCGAACGGAGTGAGACGATGCGCCGCGCGTCGGCGAGACGCGGCGCGAACGCGTCGCGCGTCGTGGCGATCTGCACCATGCCGAACACCGTGACGTCCCGCGGGTTCACCGTGGTCAGGAGCTTGGTGAGCACGGTGCCTCGTCGAACGTCGGCGAGCTCGCGTGTGGTAACGCCGATCGAGTCGCGCAGATAGTCCTCGATGGCCGGTTCCGGGTGCTGCGCAAACGCTCGTCCCCCGGCGAGCATCGCGAACGCGACGCCTATTGTCGCGCGCGCCGGCCGGCGGCTCGCCGACCAACTGTGTGTTCGGCGTCGCATATCGCCGAGTAAGCTGGCGAAGGCGCGACCGATGCCCGTCGGGGCTTTCACCACAGCGCGCGGCAGAGTTTTCCGCACCCAGGTTCCTCCTTCGCCCGACGGAAGCATCCGCTCGGCGACCCGATCTTCAGCCCACATCGAAGACGGGCCTACGCGCCGACCGGCGGAGACCCAAGTCGAAAGCCGAACAGGGGAGGAACCCATGACCAGAACCTATATCGCCGCCGCCGCCCTTCTGGGTGTGCTTGGCGCGGCTGGCGCAGCACAAACGGCCCGAGTGCCCGTTTCCGCGGACAGCAAGCTCTGGATCGAAGGCACGTCGAACCTGCACGGCTGGAGCTGCAAGGCGGAGAAGTTCGACGCGGCCATCGAGTTGGACGCCGCCGCCGTCGCGGATCTGGCGACCGCGACGCCGAAAGTGCTCAAGCGGGTCGAGGTGAAGGTCCCCGTCAAGGCGCTCAAGTGCGGGCACGGCGGCATGGACGACAACCTGTACAAGGCGCTCAAGGCTGACGAGACGCCGGAGATCAGCTACATCCTGGCGACATTCGACGCCGCGGCGGGAGAAGGGGATGGGTTCACGCTGAAGACGAACGGCACGTTGGCGATCGCGGGGAAGGAGAACAAGCTGACGATGGACGTGGTGGCGATGCGGTTGCCGGACGGCACGGTGAAGGCGACGGGGATGGTCCCGATCAAGATGACGGACTTCGGGATCAAGCCGCCGACGGCGATGTTCGGCACGCTGCGCACGGGGGACGAAGTGAAGGTCAACTTCGCCCTGACAGTCGGTCCCAAAGCCATCGCGGCTGCGATCGACAAGGCTGTAAACGACAAGTAGGGCCACCGAGAGGCGGACGAAATCACCAGCCGCGAAGGAACCGCTGGCCTTCGCACCCAGCTGGTCTTGGGTTCGGGACATGCGGCGGTTCGTGACGGTCGGCGCGGCCGTCGCATGCTCCCGTTTCGGGGTGGACCGGTGGACGGGTGGACCGGTGGACCGGTGGACCGGTGGACCGGTGGACGGGGCGTACGAGCGCCCGCCGCCCCATCGGGGAATCCCCCACAAAAGAACAAGCAACTCACCACGAGAGCCACCGTGTTCCCGGACGGATAGCCGCTCTCGCCATTCGTACTTTCGACCACGGTTCGAGCAGAACCTGTGCTTCCCTGACCAAGCAGTCCCGAAGCTCTATCCCGACCGGAGAACGATTCTATGAAAACCAAGACGACGCTCGGCCTCACGGCCCTGCTGCTGGCCGTTATCGCAGGAAGCGGTGCCGCCCAGCAACCGACCAATGGCAGCGGGAAAGACACGGCCGCGGCCACCACCAAGGCGGCCCCCGATTCCGGCAAGAAGGTGATCCCCACGCCGATCAGTCTCTTCCGCCCGCAGGAGATCAACCACATTCGCCCGGCCGACATGCGCGGCGTGAACGTGTTTGAATCGCCCAAAGACGACGAGGTGCCGTACACCGGCTTCGTCCTCTCCCTGGGCGGGGCCTTCACGCAGGAGTTCCAGGGCTTGGCCCACTACAACAACTCCGCCCCGGTCGTGGTCAGCGGGGTGAACAGCAACCAGCTCATGACCATCGGGCACGGCTTCAACAACGCGGTCGCCAACCTGAACGTGAACGTCCAGCTCGCCCCGGGCATCCGCGTGGCCATGACGTCGTACCTCTCGGCGCGGCACCACCAGGAGACGTGGGTCAAGGACGGCTACGTCCTGATGGATGCGTCGCCGATCGACAACGTCCTCCTGAAGGACATCATGAAGTACGCGACCGTGAAGGTCGGCCACTTCGAGATCAACTACGGCGACTCGCACTTCCGCCGCAGCGACAACGGCAACTCGATGTTCAACCCGTTCGTCGGCAACTATGTCCTCGACGCGTTCACGACCGAGATCGGCGCCGAGGTCTACGCGCGCTCCGACGGGGTGATTGCGATGCTGGCCGCGACCGGCGGCGAAGTGCACGGCCAGGTGACGGCGCCGACGTCACGGTCCCTGAGCACGATCGGCAAGCTGGGCTTCGACCAACGGTTCGGCGATCAGTTCCGCTTCCGGCTGACCGGCTCGTTCTACGCGAACAACAAGGCGGCGAGCAACACGCTCTACACCGGCGATCGCGGCGGCTCGCCCTACTATGACGTGCTCGAGAACACCGCGTCGACGGAAACCGCCAACGCGTGGTCGGGCCAGGTGCGCCCGGGCTTCTCGAACAAGGTGAACGCCGAAGTGGTGAACCCCTTCATCAAGGTCGGCGGCGCCGAGTTCTACGGGCACTTCGAGACGGCCACGGGCGGCGCGTTCACCGAACCGAAGCTGCGCACGCTGCACCAGAACGTGTACGAGGCCCTGTACCGCTTTGCCGACGACAAGCTGTACCTGGGCGGCCGGTACATCCACGTCAACGGGGAGCTGATCTCGAAGACGTACACGGATCAGACAGTGAATCGCACGCAGCTCGGCGGCGGCTGGTTCGTCACGCCGAACACGCTGGCGAAGCTGGAGTGGGTGAATCAGAAGTACCTGGACTTCCCGACGACCGACATCCGCTACGGCGGGCAGTTCAAGGGCTTCATGGTCAGCGGCACGATCGGCTTCTGAGGAGTGCAGCAACGGCCGGCGCCCGACGTGGGGCGCCGGCCGGTTCGTAGGGAGCGCGCCCCGCTTGCTTCGGCCGGGGCGTTCGCCGCATCAAACACCACGACGCTGGGAGGCGCTCACCATGAAAGCGTTGAGCCCAGCGACAAGCGATCAGTCCTTCCACGTCCAGTCGCGGAGTTCCGCCGGATCCTCAAAGTGTTCGTGCGCGTATCGCACGGCGTCATCGATCTTGTGACGCAGCTGGTCCGTCAAAGCGCTTGCCCGGGCCGGCGCCAGCCCAGAGAATCGAATCGCCAGCATCACAAGGTGGTAGCGACTCATCTCGTTCAAGACGACCATGTCGAACGGAGTCGTCGTCGTTCCTTGCTCCTGGAATCCACGGACGTGGAACCGTTCGGGATGAGGGCGTCGGTGCACGAGTTGGTGTATTGCGAACTGGTAGCCATGGAATGCAAAGACCACCGGCCGATGGTGCGTGAAGAGCTCGGTGAACCGCTCATCGGACATCCCATGCGGGTGGATCGACGGTGCAAAAAGAGCCATCAGGTCGACCACATTGACGACCCGCACGCGAATTTCCGGCGCGAGCCGGCGTAGCCACCACGCCGCGGCCACCGTTTCCAACGTCGGCGTGTCGCCTGCGCAAGCGAGAACCACGTCCGGTTCGGCGTCGCCGCTGTTGCTGGCCCAATCCCACACGGACGCGCCGCGCGAGGCGTGCTCGCAGGCGGCATCGATCGAAAGCCATTGGAGCTGCGGCTGTTTGTCGATCACGATGAGGTTGACATAGTTCTTTGATCGGAGACAATGGTCGGCGACCGAGAGCAATGTGTTCGCGTCCGGCGGCAAATAGATGCGCGTCACGGTGCCGCGCTTCGAAAGCATCACGTCGATCAGCCCGGGGCCTTGGTGGCTGAATCCGTTGTGGTCGTTCCGCCAGCAAGTCGACGTGAGGACGACGTTCAACGACGCCACGGGCGCGCGCCACGCCAGCGAGATCGCCTCTTCGAGCCATTTCGTATGCTGGACCGTCATGGACGCGGATACCATCGCGAACGACTCGTACGTCACGAAGAGGCCGTGCCGTCCGGTCAACAAATATCCTTCGAGCCAACCCTCACAGAGATGCTCGCTGAGCACCTCCATCACTCGGCCGTCGGACGTGACATGGTCGTCGATGGCTACGTGACGCCCGACGAGGCAGCGGTTCTCGACGTCGAACACGTTCGAGAAGCGGTTCGAGTTCGTCTCGTCAGGGCAGAAGAAACGAAAGTTGCCGGCAGCTGCATTCTTCGTGAACACATCCCGAACCAGCGCGCCGAATTGTCGCGTCGATTCTCGGGTCACGGTGGCCGGTCGGCCGACATCGACCGCATAGTCGCGAAAGTCGGGAACAACGAGGGGCTCCAAGCATCGGCCGCCGTTGGCGCGTGGGTTCGCGCCCATGCGTCGGCTCCCGCGCGGCGCCAGGTCCGCGATGTCGGCGACGACGCGCCCCGACTCGTCGAACAGTGTCTCCGGCTGGTAACTGCGCATCCACTTCTCGAGCAGCGCCAGTTCGTCGGCACTGCCTCGCGCCTCGGGCAGCGGCACCTGGTGCGCGCGAAACGTCCCTTCGATCGGCTGCCCTCTCACCACCTTCGGTCCGGTCCAACCCTTCGGCGTTCGCAGGACGATGGCCGGCCATCTCGGAGGCGAAACGCTCGCTGCGCCGACCGCGCGGGCTTCCGACTGAATTGACCGAATTCTAGCCAGACATTCATCGAGCGCGGCGGCCAGATGCTGATGGACGTCCATGGGATCATCACCCGCGACCTCGTGGACCGAGTAGCCGTGTCCCTCGAGCAATCGATTCACGTTGTCGCCGCCCGTCCTCGACAGGACGGTGGGACCGCTGATCTTGTATCCGTTCAAATGCAGGACCGGCAGCACTGCGCCGTCGCGCGCCGGATTGAGGAAGCTGGTGCTCTTCCACGCCCCCTCCAGCGGCGCTGTTTCGGCCTCGCCGTCGCCAACCGCCGCCACGACGATCAGATTCGGATTGTCGAAGGCCGCGCCGAACGCGTGCGCCAGCACGTATCCTAGCTCGCCGCCTTCATGAATCGAGCCCGGCGTGGCCGCGCCAACGTGACTCGGAATGCCGCCGGGCGTCGAGAACTGTCTGAACAAGCGGCGCAAGCCGCCCACGTCACGCGTGATGTCCGGATAGACCTCCGTGTACGTGCCCTCGAGGTAGACATTGGCGACGATCGCCGGCCCGCCGTGTCCGGGGCCGGCGAGGAAGATCATGTCGGCATCGCGCTCGACGATCAGTCGATTCAGGTGAACGTAGAGGAGGCTGAGGCCTGGCGAGGTCCCCCAGTGCCCCAGGAGACGCGGTTTGATGTCGGACGGCCGAAGCGGCTCGCGGAGCAGGGGATTGTCTTGAAGGAAGATTTGCCCCACCGTCAGATAGTTCGCCGCCATCCAATATCGATGCATCCGCTGCAGAAGTTCCGGCGCCAGTGGGCCATCCACCGGGGCGGCGGTCCACGCTGATGAGGATGATTCGCGGCGGAGCGCCCCGTCAGGTGTGGAGTTGGCCGCCGGCACGACGCTCGACACCGTGGGATCAAAGCTGAACGGCGCGCTGTTCACGTCTCGTCGCTCCCGGGTGGGCGCCGGCCATTTGCACGACCGCGAGGTAGTCCGTGATAATTCTCGTGCTAAACGTTGGGTCCTCGTCGCTCAAATTCCAACTCGTCGACACAGACGAGTCGGCCATCGCCCGGTCAGCGGACAAGCGGCTGGCGCGCGGTCAACTCGACCGCATCGGCGGCGAGGCGATCCTCACGCTCGAAGCCGCCGGACGCCGGCCGATCAAGAGCACGGCGTCGATTCCACATCACGGCGCGGCCGTCGAGCACATCATCGGCTGGCTGACGAGCGACGAGTCGGGTGTGCCGATCACCAGGACCAGCGACATCGAGGCGGTAGGACACCGCGTCGTTCACGGCGGCGAGCGATTCACGCGTTCCACCCGCATCGACGACACGGTGACGCGTGACCTCGAGAATCTCATCGAATTGGCACCCCTTCACAATCCTCACAATCTGCGCGGCATCGCGGCAGCGCGTGCCGCACTCGGGCCTGGCGTTCCGCAGGTCGCGGTGTTCGATACGGCATTCCACCACAGCCTGCCGGCGACCGCGTACTTGTACGCGATCCCCTACCAGTTCTACCGCCGATACGGTGTGCGTCGCTACGGTTTTCACGGCACGTCACACCGGTACATCTCGTACCGGTACCGGCAGCTGACCGGACGGCCGCGGGAGACAACGCGCATCATCACCTTGCACTTGGGAAACGGTGCGTCGGCTTGCGCGATCGTGCACGGCGATTCTGTCGATACCTCAATGGGATTCACGCCGCTCGAGGGCCTCGTCATGGGTACGCGCTCGGGCGACCTCGACCCGGCCATTCTCGATTTCATTGCAGTCAAGGAAGGCATGAGCCTTCGTGCGCTCGACACGATGCTGAACAAGCAGTCAGGACTGTTGGGCATTTCCGGACTCACGGCCGACATGCGTGAACTCCTGGCGGAGGCTCGCGAACACTCCGACCGCCGCGCGCGACTCGCCGTCGAGGTGTTCTCGTATCGCGTCAAGAAATACATCGGCGCCTACCTCGCGGCGATGAATGGCGCCGACGCGATCGTCTTCGCGGGCGGCATCGGGGAGAACTCGCCGGAGGTGCGTGCCCAGATTTGCCACGGTCTCGAGTGGCTCGGCATCACGATGGACGACGCGAAGAACGCGGCCATCGTCGGCGCCGACGGGCGCTTCGACGGACCGGGATCTCGCGTCGAGCTGTGGGTCATTCCCACTGATGAAGAACTTCTCATCGCGCGTGACACGTGGCGCGTCGTCACGGGCGCCTCTTTCGGCTATTGATCACGTTTCCACCATGACAATGGATCGAGCACGAGAAGGACAACGCCAGACTCCGCGCATCGTTCTCGCAACCCACGGTGGTCGGAGCGCGCATGGCGCGACGCAACTCGGGGCGCTGATCGCGCAGCGGCTGCGCGCTGAGCTCGACGTCGTCGGCGTGCTTCAACCCTCCTCGCCCACCGATTCGGGTTTCGGGATCGTCTATCCCCCTTCCGCGGAAACCGAACACGAACTGGCTGAACAAATCGCCGCGGACATTGCGGTGCAGGCGAGTCACTGCGGTCTGCCGGAATGCCGTCCAAGCGTTCGCGTGGGACAGCCGGCCGTCACGATCGCCGATGCCGCGCGCAGCGTGAATGCCTCGCTCATCGTGATCGGATTGGGCCCCCATCACGCGGTCGATCGTGCGCTCGGCGGCGAAACCGCCCTCCAACTCGTGCAAGTCGCGAGTACGCCCGTGCTCGCCGTCCCCGCCTCCGTCCACGCGCTCCCGAGGCGAGCCGTGGTCGCGATCGACTTCACGCCGACGAGCATGAAAGTCGTGCAGACCGTCGTTCCGCTCATCGCCGACGGTGGCGTGCTCGAACTCGTGCATGTGCGAGCCTCGGCCCACGGCGGAGCGAACGCGGACGTTGCGGAGGCCCGGTTGCGCGAACTTGCCGCTGCGCTCGACGCGCGTGGTTCAATCGAAACGGAAGTGGGCGTTCTCTCGGGGTCGCCCGCGCCGACGCTTCTCGACGCGGTCCGATCGCGCGGCGCGGATCTGATCGCACTCGGGAGCCACGGCTACGGGCTGTGGAAACGACTCACGATCGGCAGCGTGGCGTCGAAGGTCATTCGGCTGGCCGACGTCGCCGTTCTCGTGCAGCCCATCGGCTCGATCGGCGCCGTGCCGGCGCAAGCCGAATCGTGAACGACGAATAGACGCCAACTCGTCGTTACTCGTCCGTCGCCGGGCGGCTAGAAGGTCGACGGGAATGTCTCGGGCAACTCGCCTCGATTCCACGTCGCATTTCGCTCGAGCGGTTCGACGGCCCGCGTCACGTCGTAGTGCAGCACGGCGTCGAACTGGCGCGAGATCGACGCGCTGAAGTAGTGACTGGCTCGCTCAGTCTCCGGGCGGTAGATGACGCCGATCGCCCGCTCGAGACGCGGTTCGTCGAGCGTCCACGACAGATCGTGCTGATGTCGGAAGAGAAGAAGGGAGTTGCTCAGCCCTGCGTCGTGGAACACGCGCTCGAAGCTCCCCGGGAGCGCGGGCCGCACCTGCTTTCGCTCGGCGGGCGCATCCCAGTCGCTTGCCGCAGTCACCGTCCCGGTGTAGGTCGTGAACCCCACGAGCACCGAGTCGTGCGGGTACTGTTCACGCACGAGTTGCCCGACGTTGAGCTCGCCCCTGGCGCCCAGCTCCGTCCATTCGGCGTCGCCGAGGTGGGAGTTGTGCGCCCACACCACCACCTTGGCGTGCTCGCGGTTGCGTGAGAGATACTCCGTCAAACGCAACAGCGTGCCGGTCATGTGTTTGTCGCGCAGATTCCACGAGTCCGCACCACCGCCGACCGCGGCGCGGTAATATGCCTCGGCGCTGTGCACGACGCGCGCGTTTTGTTCGGCGTAGAAGAGCGCATCCGGATCGACGCGTCCGTCGCGCTTGACGTATTCTCCGGCCGCGCGCTGCAGCTCGACCAGCTGCGCCACCACCTCGCGCTCACACGACGGCGTCATACCGAGCCGCGCGGCCGCGCCGTAGCTGTGAAGGTCGGGGCCGAAGTGATCGAAGCACGCGTAGCGGGCCTGCGCCCGCCGCGCCGCCTCCGGGTCGACGACGCGCAGATATGCCAGCACCGCTTCGATGGACGCGTGCAAACTGTAGAGATCGAGACCGTAGAATCCCACCGGCTGCTCGTTCCGCCCGAGGCCATCGTTATAAGCCCGTAGCCAGCCGATGAAATCGAGCGCGTCGGCGTTGCGCCACATCCATTGCGGAAACCGGCGAAATCCGCCGAGCGCCTCGGTGGCGTCCGCGTCGTCCGCGCGGCCGCGCACGAATCGGTTCACGCGATACGCGTCCGGCCAGTCCGCCTCGACGGCGACCGCGCAGAACCCCTTCTCGCGAATCAGGCGCTTGGTGATCTCCGCGCGGACCCGATAGAACTCGTGCGTCCCGTGCGTAGCCTCGCCGATCAACACAAAGTGTGCCTCACCGATGCGCCGCAGCAGCGGATCGAAGTCGCTGGACTCGCCGTAAAGTGGGCGTGCGATTCCGCGGAGTGGTGCGAGCGTCGCTGTCGCGGTCATGGCCGCTCCTTCCCGTTTGGCTGGATCAATCATGCGGCGCCAATGATCGAGTCGAATCCGGAAAACCGCTTACAGGCCGTCGGCTGAACACCGACGGTCATTGTGCGGTATAGCCTCCGTCGATGACGAGCTCCGCGCCGGTCACGAATTTTGACTCGTCCGACGCGAGGTACAGCACGCCGTACGCGACGTCCATCGCTTCGCCGAGGTGGCCGACCGGGTGCAGCTGCTCGAGCGCGCGGCGCAACTCCTCGGGACGGCCCGACGCTTTGGTGAACTGCTCGACCATCGGTGTCCAGATGTACCCCGGATGCACCGAGTTGACACGAATCTTCGTCCCGCCCTTCGCGCAGTAGAGTGCCGCCGATTTCGTCAGCAGGCGGACGCCGCCCTTGCTCGCGTTGTACGCGGCAAGCGCCGGGTCGCCGATCAGGCCTTCGATGGACGAAAGGTTGATGATCGAGCCGCCGCCGGCGTCGCGCATCGCCGGAATGGCATGCTTGATCCCCAGAAACACACCGTCGAGGTTGACCGCGAGAAGATCGCGCCACGCTTGCAGCGTCTCGTGCTCGACATCTCCGGCGCGTCCCACGCCGGCATTGTTCACGAGCACGTTCAGCTTGCCGAAGGCCTGAAGCGCTTCGCCGACAGCATGCGACCATTGCGTTTCGCTCGTCACATCGTGCGCGACAGACACGGCGTTGCCACCCGCTTTCCGAATGCCGTTCACGACGTCAGCGACGAGTGTGGCCTCGCGATCCGTGGCGACGACCGCAGCGCCTTCGGCCGCCAACAATTCAGCGCAGGCGCGCCCGATTCCCATCGCGGCGCCTGTCACCAGCGCCACCTTGCTGTCTACTCGTTTCATAAATGACTGGCTTTGCCGCCGATCTCGAGCGCCACGGGCGGCGACCTCTTGCCGGCGCCGTTCGGCTCGATGATCGCGAAGGTCGTGCCCTGTCGGACGGAGAAGCTCAGGTCGCCAAGGATGGCGGGCGGCTACACCGTGGCCCCGAACAGATGTCCAACCAGCGCGGTCACGGCGAGCGCGAGCGCGCTCCACACCGTGACTCGAAGGGCGCCGCGCATTCGACTCGCGCCACCAACGCCCGCGGCGAGCGCGCCCAGCACAGCGAGGCTCACGAGCGACGCCACCGCAACGAGCTCGACGAGCACCGATGCGGGCGCTAGCGCGGTGACGATCAAAGGCAACGCCGCGCCAACGGAGAACGTGGCGGCCGATGCCGCTGCTGCTTGTATTGGGTTCGCGGCCTGCGCGGCGGTGATTCCCAGCTCGTCACGCGCGTGAGCGGCCAGGATGTCGCCGGCGCTCAGCTGGCGCGCAACGCGAAGTGCGAGATCGGCATCGAGTCCGCGGTCGATGTAGATCTGTTGGAGCTCACGAAGCTCCGCATCGGGTGATTCCGCGAGCTCCTTGCGTTCGCGCGCCAGATCCGCCTTCTCGGTGTCGGCCTGTGAGCTGACCGACACGAATTCGCCCGCCGCCATCGACATCGCGCCGGCCACCATCCCGGCCACGCCGGCGAGCAGCACCGCGCTCCGCCCGCTGTGCGCGGCTGCGACTCCGACAACGAGCGATGCGGTAGAGACGATACCGTCGTCGGCGCCCAGCACCGCCGCTCGAAGCCAGCCGATGCGTTGCGTGAAGTGCCGTTCAACATGACGCGCGCGGGGCATTGGACTCCGGAGTGAGAGCGATCGGCGTGAGGATGTAGGGGTTCCGACGCTCAGGCAAGCCCGCACGCGCCATGGACGCTTTGCCGACGGCTGTCGCATCGGCGACTCGTAGCTTGAGTTCGCGCGCATTGCGCGCGCTGAAATCCAAAGTGAGGACCTATGAGAATCTCCAGGCTGATGGTCGCGGCGCTGTTCATTCCGGCCGCGGCGACGACGCAGGTCGGGCCACTCGCGACTCCGTCAATCAAGGCGCGTCTGGACCTGATGGAGTCGAACGTGGCGCGCATCGGCGTCGCGGGCGAGAAGGAGCGGTGGAACGCGAACGTGTCGATGTGGAAGATCGTATTCGCCAAACCCGGCAATCTGTCGACTGCCGACGTGCAGTTGCTCCAGTCGTCGCTGCAAACGATTCGCGGCAACGTCGCAAACGTGGCGAGTCCCGCGGAGCGCGAGCGGTGGCAGGCGAACATCCGCCTGTGGCAAGCGTTCATTCACGGTCGGGTGTCCCAGCTTGGACAACCCGCCGCGGCGATGCCGTGCGCCGCAGAGGCGGGGATGCCGATGTCAGGCATGCGCGGGATGGCCTCGATGCCGATGCCCGGCGCTCGGTTCATGACGGACGCCGCGTTCGGTCGCATGACGCTCAACGTCGCGCGAATTTCCGAGTCAGGGGAGAGGGAGCGCTGGTCGGCCAATTCCGACCTTTGGGAAGCAGTGCTCGCTCCTGCTCCATAACTTGGCGACAAGTCAGTTCGGCGATCCGCGAATGCGCGGGTCGCCGAACCGCGCGTCCGCACGGTCTAGAAGATGTAAACGTGCGTTCCCACGGGACGTGTTCGTACAGCCAGGAGAGGTCGGCATCGTGAACGCGCATGCATCCGTGCGTCACGGCGTGGCCGACCGATGACGCGTCCGGCGTGCCGTGAATCCCGACTCCCTCGCCGAGCACAAGGCGGTAGTTGCCGAGCTCTCCTGGTACGCGACGATTCGGGCTGCCGATTGGCGGCACGAAGAGCGTTTTGCCAACGACGAGTTCTTCGTCGGAGCGGAAGGCTTCGTAGGTTGAGTCAGTTTCAATGCGAACATCCATATTGCGCATGACGAGCGACGATCCGCCCGCGAGCGCGATCGTAGTGTCGCCGTGCAGCCACACCAGTGAGAGTCGTTCCCGCCGAGCCAGTTCGATGTAGTGCCAATCGGGCGGAATCCAGACCGGATTCTGTTCCTTCGCGAGGACAGTATGGACGCCCCGCGGCGTTCTGAACGTCCAACGATGGCCCCCGTAGGCGAGAGAACGCTCTGACCCGACGGCGACCGGCGCCGTGAGCATCGTATCCGAGGCTCCGTCGACAACCCACAGGGTCCTCCGAGCCACCGAGATGATGATACGCAGCGTCGAGTCCTGCTTCGCCGCACTCTCAGCCTCGAGCGCAGTTCCTCTCGGCGCTTGGGCAGCACCGGTGGTTCCGGCAATCCCAAGGGCCACGAACATGAGAATTGCCGAGGCGGCAAACCGAATGACGCTCATGGGGACACCTCCACTCCGATCATGCCGAGGGTGCGGTGCGGCGGCCGTCGGGTGAAGGCCTCGACTCGACGCTGCGCAATACCGCTGACGCTGTCCGGAATTCCCCGACGCAAGACCGGGCTTCGCCGGACGCCGGGGATCGCCTGATGATGACAGACTTACTACCGACATCGCCGGGAAGCCCGGCCCTCGTAGACGGTGGAAGCAACGGAGATGAGATCATGATAAGCGAGTCAATCCGCGTGGTGCTCGTGGACGACCATAGCGTGGTGCGAGCGGGGCTCAAGGCGGTCCTCGGCGCGACCCCGGACATCACCGTCGTCGGCGAGGCGAGCGAGGGACGTGAAGCGGTGGAGTTGGTCGAACGCCTCAAGCCCGACGTCGTCGTGATGGATCTGTCGATGCCCGGCGTCGACGGAGTAACGGCGACGAAGGAGATCGTCGCGAGCGGTCTCGGTACCCGCGTCATCATCCTCAGCATGCATGCCGAGGAGGATTATCTCGTTCCCGCGATGGAGGCGGGAGCGTCGGGCTACTTGGTGAAGACGAACGCCGACCGAGAGCTCGTCAACGCCATTCGGGGCGTCGCGCACGGCGAAGTGTACGTGCAGTCGGCGGCGGCCAGGGTCCTGGCGAAGAAGCTCGCGGCGAAGAGTCCGGCCGCCAGCGAACGCCAGCAATACGAACGACTCACCGGTCGGGAACGCGACGTGCTCCGGGGGATCGCGTTGGGTTATTCGGCACCGGAGATCGGATCGCAGCTCCGGATCAGCCCCAAGACCGTCGACACGTACAAGCAGCGCATTCAGGAGAAGGTGGATCTCGCGCACCGGTCGCAGTACGTGCAGTTCGCGCTGAGGCTCGGACTCCTCAGCGCGGAGTAGCCGAGGGGGAGGTGCGATGCGCCGCCGGCCGTCCTCGTCGCGGCCGATCAACCGCCGCCGGCTCGGCGCGGTGGCGCTCGGTTTGGTGGGGCTGAGCGTCATTCTCCTCGAGGCGCTGCGCGCCACCCATCGGCGGCCGCATCTCTACCTCTCGAATGGATCCGTCGATGCGCCGGCCGTGGTCGATGCGCGATTCACTCGCGCGCTCGAGCTGGCCACGGGGATGCGCATCGATCCGGGCAACCGCGTCAGCCTCCTGCTGAACGGGGACGGGACGTACCCGTCGCTGTGGCGCGATCTGGCGGACGCGCGCCGCACGGTCACGATGCAGATGTACTACGCGCTCCCCGGCCGCGTGAGCGACACGCTCGCGCGGATCCTCTGCGATCGAGCGCGGCATGGCGTCGAGGTTCGGCTGTTGCTCGACGCATTCGGCTCGGCCGCGATCCCGCGGTCATGGCGAAGTGGCATGAGCCAATGCGGCGTCGAGGTCGCGCTGTTACGCGGGCTGGAGTGGTTCACGATTCACAGCGCCACCGAACGGTCGCACGTGCGCGCCGTGGTCGTCGACGGACGCATCGCCTACACCGGCGGCTTCGGGCTCGCCGACTATTGGCTCGGCGACGGGCGTCATCGCGACCAATGGCGCGAGACTAACGTGCGATTCGAGGGTCCGGCCGTGGGAGCGTTGCAGGCCGCATTCGCCGCGGCGTGGCGCGAGTCGACCGGCGAGTGGCTGGTCGGCGACACTTTTTTCCCTGCGACTGCCGAACCGGCCCCCTCCGACCGCGGCGCGGTTGCCGCCGGCGTTCTCTTCGCGCAACCGATCACAGGAAGCGGAACGACGTCGGCCGAACAGTTTCTCACGTTCGCGATCCTCGGCGCGCGGTCGCGGTTGTACATCACGAATTCCTACTTCGTGCCGAACGCCGACTTTCGACGGATGCTGGGCGAGGCGGCCGAGCGCGGCGTCGACGTCCGCGTCCTCACGGTGGGGCCGTTGACGGACGTCAAGACGCCGTGGCTGGCCGGACGCTCGTACTACGAGTCGCTGCGCGCGCACGGCGTGCGCGTGTACGAGTACCAGCCCGCCATGATGCACGCCAAAGCCATCGTCGTCGACGGCCGCTGGAGCACCGTCGGTTCGATGAACTTCGACAATCACTCGCTCGCGCTCAACGACGAGTCGAATCTGGTCGTGTTCGATTCGGCGTTCGGAAACAAGATGGAGTCGGTGTTCTTCGACGATCTTCGTTTGGCGAAGGAGATGACGCCCGGCGCGCTTGCCGCCCGCTCGCTCTGGGAACGCGCCTTGGAAGCAGGCGCCGCGATGTTGTCGCGAATTCTCTAGTCGGCGCGGATCTAGCGTCCCGTCGTCGGCTGGCGGACGAGCGCGAACACGCCGCCCGCGATCAACACGAGCCACGCGGCGTAGACGAAGCCGACCAGGAGCCGTTGCGGCCGTGCGTTGCCGTCCCATGCAACCACGAACGCCAACACCGGCGGCAGGGCAAGGGCGCCGACCAGCGCGGCACGTCGCGAGCTCTTCCACGTCCACTGGCGTTGCGTCGAGCCATGCGCGGCCCACGATGCGCCGAGGCCGAGGAGGGCACCCGGCGCCGCGAACATCAGCAACTGCTCCACGCCAAGCCCCCAGGGTTCGCTCGACACGAGCCATACGCTCGCGACCGCGGCGAGCGAGATCACGGTGCGGACTGCATTTCGTGAACGTCGGCTCATTTGCCACGCCCCATGCTGAACGGATCTATTGAATGGTGCCCCGGGCCGAAGCCGACGTCGGTCGGGCGATAGCCGGGGTTCGTCCGAAAACCCCTCACACGACTCCGGGGTACGGACCGACTGAGCGCGCCGGCCAGCATCGCCAACGTTCCCCCTGACCAAAATCTCAGAGACGGAAAGCCTCATGACCACGAGCATTCGTCCCGCGCGCGACGAGGCGGGCGAGCGGAGTTCCATCGCACCTCTGTTCGCGCCACGAACCATTGCGGTCATCGGCGCGTCTCGCAGAACGGACAGCATCGGGCACGAGATGGTTCACAATCTCGTCGCCGACGGATTCACCGGCGCCGTTTTCCCCGTCAATCCGAAGGCAACCTCGGTTTGCTCGATCCGCTCGTATCCATCGGTCGCCGATTTGCCCGACGCCCTCGACGTGGCGGTGATCGTCGTGCCGAAGGAGCGCGTGATCGATGTCGCGGAGGAATGCGGCGCGATCGGCGCGAAGGGGCTCATTGTGATCTCGGCGGGATTCCGCGAGGTGGGGCCGACTGGTTTCGCGCTCGAACAGGAACTCATGGCGGTGGTTCGCCGCCACGGCATGCGCATGGTCGGGCCAAACTGCATGGGTATCGTCAACGCCGACCCGGCCGTCTCGATGAACGCGACGTTCGCGAACGCGATGCCGCCCTTCGGCCACGCCGGCTTCGTGTCTCAGTCGGGGGCGCTCGGGCTCAGCGTGCTCGACTACGCCCGGGAGTACGGCATCGGGATCTCGCAGTTCATCTCCGTCGGCAACAAGCCCGACGTGAGCGGCAACGACGTGCTGGTGCAATGGGAGCACGACGCGACCATCGACGTGATCCTCATGTACGTCGAGAACTTCGGCAACCCGACGCGCTTCCTCGAGATCGCCGGGCGCATCACCAAGACGAAGCCGATCATCGTGGTCAAGTCCGGACGGTCCAGAGCCGGGGCGCGCGCGGCATCGTCGCACACGGGCGCGCTGGCGGCGAACGATAGCGCGGTCGACGCGCTGTTCACGCAGGCCGGAGTGTTGCGCGCGTCGACGATCGAAGAGCTGTTCGAAATGGCAATGGCGTTCGAGGTCCGGTCGCCGCCGCGTTCGCGCCGAACGGCCGTGCTCACCAACGCCGGAGGACCGGGCATTCTCGCGGCGGACGCGATGGAGGCCTACGGCCTCGACGTCGCCGAATTGAGCCCGGCGACGGTCGAGGTAGTTGCGGCCGCTGTTTCCCGCGGAGGCGTCGATCCGAAATCCGCTCGACATGATCGCGTCCGCGACGCCGGACGGGTACCGCCGCGCGCTGACGGCGTTGCTCGCCGATCCGCGCATCGACGCCGTGGTTCCGATATTCGTGCCGCCGTTCGGCGTCAAACAGGAGGACGTCGCCGAGGCCATCGTCGGCGCGGCGCGTACGTCGGAGAAACCGGTGCTCGCGGTGCTGATGGGTCGAGCGGGACTGCCGCATGGGCGCGCCGAGCTTCAGCGCGCGCACATCCCGACCTACATCTTTCCCGAGTCGGCCGCGCGCGCGCTGCTGACGCTCAATCGGCAGGTGGAGTGGGCCGCGCGCCCGCCGGCCTCCCGAACGCGGATCGACGGCATCGATCGAGCGGCGGCGCGCGCCGTCCTCGATCGTGCGGCGGCGGATCGGCGGACGCAGCTCAGTCAAACGGAATCGCTGGAAGTATTGCGCGCCTACGGAATTCCGACGGTGCGCGGGACGGCGGCCGCCTCGCGGGACGACGCGGTCCGTGCCGCCGACGCGATCGGCTATCCCGTCGCGCTGAAGATCGTGTCGCCGGACGTCGTGCACAAAACCGAGGTCGGCGGCGTGCGCGTCGGGCTCAATTCGGCGCTCGACGTACGGGCCGCGTACGAAGAGATGGTGGCGCGTGTCGCGCAAGCGACGCCAAGAGCACGCGTCGACGGCGTGCTCGTGCAGGAAGTGGCCGTCGGCGGCTACGAGACGATCGTCGGGATGACGCGCGACTCGTTTGGACCGCTCATCATGTTCGGTCTAGGTGGCGTTCTCGTCGAAGCGTTGCACGACGTGGTCTTCCGCATCGCGCCGCTCGGGGCCGCTGACGCCTTGGCCATGATGGCGTCCATTCGAGGGACGAAGCTGCTCGACGGCGTGCGCGGCGCGCCGCCCGTCGACCGCGATGCCCTTGCGTCGGTCATCTGCCGAATCAGCGAGCTGGCGATCGACTGTCCCGACGTCGTCGAGCTCGACGTGAATCCGTTGCTCGCTCGAGCGAGCGGAGCACTCGCCCTCGACGCTCGCGTTTCGATCTCGTCGAGCAATTCTCCGACGGGCGGCTCCGCACGATTGCTTCCGTGAACGCCGACTGACGCGCGAACGAAATCGTGCATCATGCTGTCGTCTGGACGCGACATCGCGAACCGGATGATCACCAGCCAGGAGGCTATATGGCACTCATGAGACTTACCCGTCGTGAACCCCGCCTTGCGTTCCCGGGGTACTTTCCGTCGACGGCGTTCCCGACATTCGATGACGTAGAGAATCGAATGAATCGCTTCATAGAACGCGCGCTGAACGAGCCGTTCGCTGGACGCACATTCCCGGAGACCATCGGGTGGATTCCGGCAATGGACATCGTCGAAACACCCAAGGAGTTCGCGCTGGCCGCGGAGCTGCCCGGCATGGAGCTCAAGGACATCACGGTCCACGTCGAAGACGGGGTGTTGACGATCAGCGGCGAAAAGATCGAGGAGAAGAAGGAAGAGGAAGACAAGAAGGTCTACCTCTACGAGCGAAGCTACGGGTCGTTCCAGCGAACGTTCTCGCTGCCGACCGGAGTCGACGCCTCCAAGGTCAACGCCGAGTTCAGCAAGGGTGTGCTGAAGGTGCACATCCCCAAGAGCACCGAAGTGAAACCGACAGGTCGCAAGGTAGAGATCAAGCCGGCCTGAAAAGGCCTCTGATTTCAACCTCGCGCGACGCGTTCGGTTTCGACGGCCGCCCGGACTGACCCGGGCGGCCGGTCTATTTCAGCTGGACGCGAGCGCCGAGATGGCGTGTTGCTCCGCGTCGCTCCGTGCGCCGCGCGCCGCGGCATCGAGCTCGAAGGACTCGCCGAGGAAGTGGCGGCGAACTTCCTCATTGGTGACGAGCGAGTCCGCGTTTCCTTCGGCGAGGCACGCGGCCGTCGAACAACACGTAGATGCGGTCGCACAGGCTCAGCGTTTCGCGCACGTTGTGATCGGTGAGCAGTATGCCGACGCCCTGCGACGCGAAGCGCGACGAGGGCCTGGTGGAGCGATTCCACCGTCAGCGGGTCGATGCCGGCGAACGGCTCGTCGAACAACAGAAAGTGCGGCTCGCTCGCCAGGCTGCGCGCGATCTCGAGTCTCCGCTGTTCGCCTCCCGACAGCTGGACCGCGAGCGAATCGGCGACGTGTTCGAGGCCGAATTGCGCGAGTAGCTCTTCGGCGCGGGCGCGCGCGGCCCGGCGGCGCATCGGCCGGGTCTCGAGAATGGCGAGGATGTTGTCTCGCGCGCTGAGCTTCGTGAAGATCGAACGCTCCTGGGGGAGGTAGCCGAGCCCGAGGCGCGCGCGTTCGTACAGCGGACGGTGTGTGACGTCCGCGTCGCCGATCCAGACGCGGCCGCTGGTCGGCTTGATCAGTCCGACGATCATCGACAGCGTGACGGTCTTACCCGCTCCGTTCGGGCCGAGCAGGCCGACGATCTCGCCGCGTCGTACGGAAAGGCCGACGTCGTCGACGATCCAGCGCCCGGCGTGGTGCCATCGCAACGATTCGGCGCGCAGCGTGTCGCGCTCGGCATCCGTGGAGGACGAGGTGTGGGTCACAATACGCAACCTGCCCCTCGGCGCGAGCGCCGGCAGTCGGGGTTCGCCTGACCGCCTACATCCTTCGCCTGACAGACTGTTTCCTCGGCGACCCACAGTGTTCGAGGCACAACACAGCCTCCGAATCGAGGAAAGAGCGTCATGCCGTTGGACGGGCAGCGAGACCTCGCCACCAGACTGGCCATCGCCGCACTCGTCGGCCTCGCCGCCGGGCTCGAGCGCGAGTGGTCCGGTCACGCCTCCGGTCCCGACGCCAGATTCGCGGGACTCCGCACGTTCTGCCTGCTCGGACTGCTTGGCGGCATCGCGGGAATTCTGGCGTCGTCTTCGCAGGTCCAGATGGCCACGGCGATGGCCGGCGGCGGCGCGGCCCTCTGTGTCGCGGCGTATGTGGTCGCCGCGCGCAAATCGGGAGCCTCGCCCGACGGAACGACGGAGGCCGCCGCGCTCGCGGTTCTGGCGCTCGGTGCGCTCGCCGGATTCGGCTGGATCGGAATCGCTGCCGGCGCCGGCGCGATCGTCGTGTTGCTGCTGAGCGAAAAGACGCGCCTCCACTGGCTGGTGCGACAGCTCAGCGAGCCGGAGCTTCGCGCGGGAGTGCAGTTCGCGGTGCTGGCCGTCGTGGTGTTGCCGCTCCTTCCGCCGGGACCGTACTTCGGCGATCTCGGCGATCAAGCCGCGCGCGCTGTGGTCGATCGTGCTGCTCTTTTCGGCGCTCAACTTCGGCGGGTTCGTCGCGCGCCGCCTGATGGGAGCGCATCGCGGCTTGAGCGTCGCGGGCGCGCTCGGCGGCGTGGTGTCGTCGACGGCCGTGACGCTCACCTTCTCGCGAATGAGCCGCACCGACGAGGATCTCGGGCACGTCGCTCGCGCGCGGCGTGCTCGCCGTCGTGCACGCGTGCTGATTCCGCGGGTGTTGATCGTGAGCGCGTTCCTGAATCCATCGGTGTCGCTCGCCTTGCTGCCGATGCTGGCCTTGCCGCTGGCGGTGGGGCTCGCGTTCACATTTCTCGGAAAAGGATCGGAGGGCGCGACTCCGCGGCGGCGCCGCTGCGCCGACCGCCAACCCGCTCCGCCTAATGACGGCGATCCAGATGGCGATCGCGTTCCAGGCGGCAATGCTCGCCGTGATGTTCACGCAGCGCTTGTGGGGAAACACGGGCGTGTACAGCGGTGCGGCGATCCTCGGATTGACCGACGTGGACGCGCTGACCGTCTCGATGAGCAGACAGGAGGCGAGCCTCGCCACGACCGTCGGGGCGCACGCGATCGCGATCGGCATTCTGGCGAACACGATCCTGAAGCTGGCCGTCGCGACGACCGTCGGTCGCGCCGCCTATCGACGCCGGACAGCCGCAGGCCTCGCCGCGCTCGCCGCGAGCACGGCCGTCGGCCTGCTCTTCGCCTGAGCGAACATGAGCGCATTGCTGCACGTAACCGAGCGCGACACCGCAGAAGACACGAGCGACGTTAGCGCGGCGGACGTCGTGTTCCGGGCGCGCGGTCTCACCAAGACCTATCTGATGGGCGAGGTCCGAGTGCCCGCGCTCCAGGGCGTAGATCTCGATCTCTTCAAGGGCGAGTTCGTCGTCATTCTCGGCCCGTCGGGCAGCGGCAAGTCGACGCTGCTCAACATCCTCGGCGGCCTCGACGCGCCGACGGGCGGCGTCGTCCGGTTTCGCGACCACGACTTGGTGGGAGCCGACGATCGCGCGCTCACGGCGTATCGCCGCGAGCACGTCGGGTTCGTATTCCAATTCTACAATCTGATCCCGAGTCTCACCGCGCGTGAGAACGTCGCGCTCGTCACTGAGATCGCGGCGAACCCGATGGCGCCCGAGGAGGCGCTCGATCTGGTGGGCTTGGGCGACCGACTCGATCACTTTCCGGCGCAGCTCTCCGGCGGGGAGCAGCAACGGGTAGCGATCGCGCGCGCCATCGCGAAGCGGCCGGACGTGCTCCTGTGCGACGAGCCCACCGGCGCGCTGGACGCTGAAACCGGACGCCTGGTGCTCGAGACGCTCGTCGACGTGAATCGAGACGTCGGCACGACGACGGCCATGATCACGCACAACGCGGTCATCGCCGGAATCGCGCACCGCGTCCTGCGGATGACGAGCGGGCGAATCGTCGAAACGCGCCGGAACGTGAAGCGCGTCTCGGTCGACGAGCTCAGTTGGTAGCGAAGCCGACGATGCGCGCACTCGACCGAAAGCTGCTCCGAGAGCTCCGACGCCACTGGGTCCAGATCACGTCGATCGCGTTGGTGATGGGATGCGGGACGATGACGATCATGGGGCTGCGGAGCACGCTCACGTCCATTCGGGCCGCGCGCGACGACTACTTCGACGTGTATCGCTTTGGCGACGTCTTCGCGCACCTCGAGCGCGCGCCGGATGCGGTCGCCCAGCGGATCGCTCGGATCCGCGGCGTCGGCGCGATCGAAACGCGCATCGTCCGCGATGTCCGCTTGGACGTTCCGGGGCTTTCGGAACCGGCGATCGGACACATGGTGTCCATTCCCGAGGTGCGGCGCTCGATGCTGAACGAGCTGCTGATCCGTCGCGGTCGCTGGATCGCTCCGGGCTCGCCGCGCGAGGTGTTGGTGAGCGATCGGTTCGCCGAGGTCAATCATCTCGCGCCGGGCGACAGTCTGTCGGCGGTGATCAACGGCCGGTGGGAGCGTCTCCAGATCGTCGGCGTGGCGATTTCTCCCGAGTTCGTCGTCGAGTACGCGGGGAGCGGCCTCTTCGTCGACAACCGCCGGTATGGCATCGTCTGGGCAAGCAGCGAGTTGGTTGGAAACGCGTTCGACATGAAGGGCGCGTTCAACGACGTCGTGATTCGCTTGGCGTCGGCGACGGCAGAGGCGCGTGTGCGGAGCGATCTGGACGCGCTGCTCCAACCCTGGGGAGGCGCTCCCTCGTTCGCCCGCAAGGACCAGCCGGCGGCTCGCGTGCTGGAGGACGAGTTCAGCCAGCTGCGGACCAATGCGACGATCTTTCCGCTCTTCTTCCTGTTCGTCGCGGCGTTTCTGCTGAACGTCGTTCTCTCTCGCCTGGTCGCGTCGCAGCGCGAAGAGATTGCCGCGCTCAAGGCGTTCGGGTACACCGATCGGGAGATCGGCTGGCACTACCTCGGGTTCGGCATCGCGGCCGTGGTGCTCGGGGCGGCCGTGGGCATCCCCGCCGGCGCCTGGATGGGCGCGCGCTTCAGCCGTCTCTATCAGGACTATTTCCGTTTCCCGTCGATCCCCTCGGTCATCGACTGGGGCGCCGTCGGAGTCGGCGTCGGCGTGAGCGGCGGCTTCGCCCTCCTCGGGGCGCTGAGCGGCGTTCGTCGGGTGATGCGGTTGACTCCAGCGGAAGCGCTGCGGCCCGAAGCCGCCGAACCGGTTTCGAAGGTTGACGCTCGAGGCGCTCGGTCTTGGTCGATTCTTGTCGCCGGCGGTGCGAATGGTGCTTCGCAACGTCGAGCGCCGCCCGTTCCGTACCGCGTCGACGGTGGTCGGTGTCGCGCTCGCCGTGGCGCTGCTCGCGTCGGGCCGCTTTCCGTACGACGCGCTCGATCGCTTGATGGAGGTCGAGTTTCACCTCGCGCAGCGCTACGACGCTCTGGCGGTGTTCACCCAGGCGACGCCCGCCGCCGCGGCGCTGGAGCTTCGTCACGTCGACGGCGTGTTGGCGGCCGAGCCGTTCCGCGCCACGAGCGTTCGCGTGACGCGCGGAGCCGCCATGCGGTCCACCACGATCACCGGCATCGAACCGTCGGGCCGCCTCTATCGGTTGGTCGACGCCGACGGCCGCGAGTTCGCAACCTCCGCCTGCCGGGTGCGTGATCACTCGATGGCTCGCGCGCTACCTCGGCGTCGCGGTGGGCGACACGATCGTCGTCGACCTGCTCGAGCAGGGAAGCCGAGGCGTCGATCTCGTCGTCGCGGGGACGTACGACCCGATGGTGGGGCAGGGCATCTACATGAGCCGCGACGCGCTGAACCGCCTGCTGCGCGAGCAGGACTTGGCATCGGGCTCGTATCTGTCGATCGCGCCGGGCCGCGAGAGCGACGTCGTGTCGCGAGCTCAAGGCATTTCCGCGCGTCGGCGGCGTCGTGTCGCGGGCGGCGACAATTCGCAGCATGGACGAGCAAATGCGTCAGAGCATGGTATTCGTGCTGGCCTTGATCATCACGTCCGCGTGCATCATCGCGCTCGGCGTCGTTTACAACAGCGCGCGCATCGCGCTCTCGGAGCGTGGGCGCGAGCTGGCCAGTCTGCGCGTGCTCGGATTCACGACGGGCGAGGTGTCGCGGATGCTGCTCGGTGAGCAAGGCGCCGTGATGCTGGTGGCGCTGCCGCTGGGCATCGCGTTTGGCGCCGCGTTCAGCTTCGCCCTGGTGCTCGGATTCAAGACCGAACGGTTTCAGTTCCCGTTCGTCGTGGCGTTTCAGAGCCAACTGTTGGCGGTGGGGGTCGTGATCGGAGCCGCCGCGCTCGCGGGCCTCGTCGTTCACCGGCGAGTCGGCCGACTGGACATGGTCGCGGCGCTGCGAACTCGCGAATGACGGAGTCTCGGAGGATGTTATGCGACTTTCAAAAACGCAGATGATCGTCGGTGCGGCGGCGGCGACGCTCCTGATCGCCATTCCGCTGCTCATGCGGCCCAAGCCGATCGAAGTAGACGCGTCAGCGGTGACGATCGGCCCGCTCGACGCGACCGTCGACGCCGACGGCAAGACGCGCGTGCGCGACCGATACCTGGTCGTCGCGCCGGTTGCCGGGCGCGTCGAGCGGATTGTGCTCGTCGAGGGTTCGGTCGTACGGGCCGGCCAGATCGTCGCGACGCTGCGACCGATGCCGCTCGACTCGTCGACGGTCGCGCAGGTTCGCGCGCGCATCGAGGCCGCAGACGCTTTGGTCGTTCAGGCGGCGGCGCAGTCGCGCATGGCCGGCGCCGATCTGGATCAAAGGCGCCGCGAGTTGTGGCGCGCGCAACGCCTGGCCGAGGTCGGCGGCGTCTCGCCGCGCGTCGTCGAAGAATCTCAGCTCGCGCAATCGCAGGCCGAAGAGACGCTTCGGTCGGCAAACGAGCGGACGCGCGCCGCGGAGGCCGACGCGAAGCAGGCGAGAGCGCTGTTGGCGGGACAGACCGACGGTCCGGAAACCACCTTACTCGTGCGAGCGCCGGCGTCGGGACGCGTGCTTCGCGTACCGGAGCGAAGCGAGCGCGTCGTCGCCGCGGGCGCGCCATTGATCGAGCTGGGCGATCCGCGCTCGCTCGAGATCGTCGTCGACGTGCTGTCGAGCGACGGCGCGTCGATTCATCCCGGTGACCGCGTACGTCTGGCCGAATGGACGAGCACCGAATCGGAACACGACGAGCTCGGCGGACACGTCCGCGAGATCGAGCCGTCGGGATTCACGAAGATCTCAGCGTTGGGCGTCGAGGAACAGCGCGTCAACGTCATCATCGATCCGGACAGAGTGCCGGAGCGCATCGGCGACGGCTTTCGCGTCGAGGCGAGCATCGTCGTCTGGTCCACGCCCTCGGCGACGTCTGTGCCGCGGAGTGCGCTGGTGCAGGGTACGCCGACCGCCGAGCGGACGGCGGCTTGGAGCGCGTTCGTTATTCGTGGCGGCCGGCTCGAAGCGCGCAGCGTTCGCGTCGGACACGTCGGCGGCGCGCAGGCGGAGGTAGTCGCCGGCTTGGAGGTCGGCGACACGGTCGTCGTATTTCCGTCCGATCAGGTGAAGGCCGGCGCGCGCGTTCGGCTGCGCAGGAGCTGACCACGATGCAACGCGGCGCGGCGGCTGGGTCGGACCGAGCATTCCACGACGTCGCGGGGGCCGCGCGCGCGAGAGGGCTGCGTTTGCCGCTCCTCGTGATCGCCGCCGGTGTGCTGATCGCCGTCTTCCCGTTTCTGTCGGGCCTCGTCGGAGCGCTCATCCTGTTCGCGGTCACACGGCGGCTGCACTATCGCCTCGCGACGGTTCTTCCGCCGCGCGTTTCGGCGGCCGTCATCGCGATCGGCACGTTGGCCGTGCTACTGGTTCCCGGCGCATGGCTCGTGTCGACCATCGTCTCGGAAGCGAGCGTCGCTCTCCGTGGGCTGACCGCCGACGATCTCACGCGGTGGGCGGCGTCCACGCCCCTCGGCGGCTCCGACATCTCGAAGGAGATCGCCGCCGCGGCGACGTCGATCGTCGGCTGGTTGTCCGCTCGCGCTGTGCAGTTCGTCGGCGGCCTTACCACCACCATCCTTAACGCTTTGCTGGCGCTGCTGGGCTTGTACTATCTGTTGCTCGACGCGCCGCTCCTCTGGGCGCGCGTCAAGCGCGTCCTCTCCGTTCCCGAGGAGATCGCGGACTTTCTCGCCGCGCGCTTCGCGGCGGTGACTGACGCGCTGCTCCTCGGAACGATGCTGACATGTCTCCTGCAGGGAACGATCGTCGGCATCGCCTTTGCCCTGGTCGGTCTTCACCCCGCGGTGCTCTGGGGATTCGTCACGGCGTGCGCGGCCGTGCTGCCAATTCTCGGCAGCGGCTTCGTCTGGTTGCCGGGCATCATCGTACTGCTCGCCGCGCACCGCTTCGGCGCGGCCGCGCTGCTGGCGCTGCTCGGTGGCGGGCTCGCGTCGAACATCGACAACGTCGTGCGATTGACCGTGTACCGCCGCGTCTCAGGAATTCATCCCATGCTCACGCTCGTCGGCGCCATCGCCGGTGTCCGGACATTCGGCCTCGTCGGCGCGTTCATCGGGCCTCTCGTGCTCTCCTGCTTCGTAGAGCTGCTCTCGGTCTACGAGGAAGCGAGGCTCGATCAAAGTCCCCGCGTCTCGCTCGAGCCTCAGGGCGTTTGAAAGGAGTCGTGCACCATGCGTATCCGATCCGTGGTCGTGGGGATGGACTTCAGCGAGATGTCGATCGTCGCCGCTCGCTGGGCGGCGGAACACTTCGCGCCGAACGCAAACATCACGCTCGTGCACGTCGTTGCTCTCCCCGATCGTCCGGCATTCGCCGAGGAACTGCTACCGGCGACCGATACGATCGAGTCCGCCGCGCGCCGGAGCGCCGAGCGGCACATGCGGGACGCAATTGCGTCGATCTCCCCGCGTGCCGAATTCGAGATCCGATTCGGGAAGCCGCACGAGCAGGTCGTCGAGGCGGCGCGAGCGCGGCACGCCGATGTGATCCTCGTCGGGCCGCATGATGATCGGCACGCGCGCTCACGCTGGCTCGGCGCGACGGCGGAACGAATCGTTCGCACGTCGCCGATTCCGGTGCTCGTCGTGGTCGATCCGCCGCCCCATCCACCGCGAACGCTGCTCCTTCCGGTGAACGAGAGTCGGTTGACCGGGTCGATTTTCGCGTGGGCCAGCCGCTTTGCCGAGTCATTCGACGCGGAGGTCAAGCTCCTCCACGTTTGGAGTGAATCGCTCTACGCATACGTCGCGTCGATGGCGCATGCAGGGACCAGCGACGACCTCGCGGCGCAACGGGTCGTCGAGCAGGAGATCCGCGACGCCACGACGCACTGGCTCGTCGACCTGACCGAAGCCGGGTTCCGAGGCCGCCGCGCCGCCGCGATCGTGAGACACGGCGAGGTCGCGGACGTCACCCTCGACGTCGCCGCCGCGACGCACGCCGATCTCATCGTGATGGGCAGAAGCGGCGGCCTCGTCGCCCCGTCTCCGTTCGGCAGCACGCTACGAACCGTGCTGCACCGCGCGCCGTGTTCGGTGTTCGTCGTCACCGAGCCGTTGGCCGGCCTGTAGCTCGCGACCGACGGCGGCGTTTCAAGGGCGGGGCGTCAGGCGCACTTCGGATTCGAAATCGGCGTCAATTCAACGCCCCAACGCGAGAGGTGGCGAACGGCGTCGGCGCCAATCAAACGAACACGATTGGCACGGGCCTTCCGTCTCGCCCCGAAGGGGACCCTAAGCGTGATCCTCAGGTCCGCGCGGGGTCCCGCTCGCTGCGTCCTTGGGAGCGGTGCCACGTCTGCGAATCAGCTTCTCCCCCTCGACGGCAAAGAACACGATCGACGCCCCGGCAAAGCAGGTCGCGAGCTCCGAGACGCTTAGCGCGGTGGTCCTGAAAACCGCGCTGAGCGGCGACACGTACAGCGTGGACAACTGCAGCGCGACGTTGAGCGCCACCGCGCCACTGAGGAGCTTGTTCGAGAGGAGCCCCTGGCGAAACAGTGACTGGCGCTCCGACCGAATCGCGAGTACGTGCGCGAGCTGCGACAGCGTCAGCATGGTGAACGTCATGCTCTGCCAGTGGGCGTCGCCGATGTGAATCGCCCAGGCTTGTGTGCCGAGTGCGAGCGCCGCCATGAGCAAGCCCGTCCAAACGGCGTGTTGCCAGAGTCCGTTCGCAAGAACGCTTTCGCTGGGCGGTCGCGGCGGGCGTCGCATCACCTCTGGCTCGGCGGGCTCGGCGGCGAGTGCGAGCCCGGGCAGCCCGTCGGTCACGAGGTTCATCCACAGGATCTGAATAGGCAGGAGTGGCATGGGGAGCCCGACGAGGGGCGCGAGGAAGAGGGTCCAGATCTCCCCCGAGTTCGTGGAAAGGCTGTAGCGAATGAACCGGCGAATGTTGTCGTAGATGCGGCGTCCCTCGCGCACCGCCTTCACGATCGTCGCGAAGTTGTCGTCCAGCAGCACCATGTGCGACGCCTCGCGAGCCACATCGGTGCCGCCCGCGCCCATCGACACGCCGATATCGGCGCGTTGCAACGCCGGCGCATCGTTGACACCGTCGCCCGTCATCGCAACGTATTCGCCGCGGCGCTGGAGCGCATTCACGATGCGGATCTTGTCTTCCGGCGCGACCCGCGCGTAAACGCGAATTTGGCGAACACACGCGTCGAACGCGTCTGCCGACATCGCAGCCAGTTCTGAACCCGTGACCGCCCTGTCGTCGCGATCCGCGATCCCCAGCCGCCGCGCGATCGCGAGGGCCGTCGACCGATGGTCCCCGGTGATCATGACGACGTGAATACCGGCGGAATGACACTGTGCCACGGCCTCCGCCGCCTCGGCGCGCGGCGGGTCGACCAAGCCGACGAAGCCCAGGAAGGTCTGTCCCAATTCGACGTCGTCGAGGACCCGGGGGAGCGACGGCAGCCGGCGCATTCCGATGGCGAGGACGCGGAGACCGGAGTCAGCCATTTGGTCCGCATTGCTGAGCAACGGAGCGGCGACCACGGGTTCGATGCCGTCGTCCATCCGGCGATCCACGCACGACGGAATCACTCGCTCCGGTGCGCCCTTGGTGAACGCGACGATGCCATCGTCAACGCGGTGCACCGTGGTCATCCGCGAGCGTTCTGAGGAGAAGGGAACCTCGGCCACACGCGGCATGCTCGACAAGAGCGTTGCCTTGTCGAAGCCCGCAACCCGCGCGGCGCTATACAACGCCGTTTCGGTCGGATCGCCGACAATTTCCTCGTTCGCCGACGAAATCACGTCGTTGTTCAATGCGATCGCTTGCATGAGGAGTGTCTGCACTTCGTCGGCCTTCCCTTTCAGCGGAAGCGCCGCTCGCCGCCCAGCCGCCTCGATCGCTTCGACGACCATTCGGTTCTCGGTCAGCGTGCCCGTCTTGTCGGAGCACACGAAGGTCACGGAGCCGAGCGTCTCGACGGCGGTCAAGCGCCGGATGAGCGCATGCTCGCGCACCATTTTTCGCGCGCCCAGGGCCAACGCCAGCGTGACCACGGCGGGCAGAGCCTCAGGAATGGCGGCCACAGCCAGGCTCAGGGCCGTCATCAACATCAATGCGGGCGGCTCGCCTCGGAGAATGCCGGCCAGAAAGATGATCGCGCAAAGGGCGAGAACGGTCGCGGCGAGAACGCGCGCGAATCGGGCGAGCCGAGCCTGCAGGGGCGTGCGTGTTTCGCGCCCGTCGTGAAGAAGCGTCGCGATGCCTCCGAGTTCGGTTCGCATTCCGGTCGCCACGACAACGCCGACGGCGCGCCCGTAGGTGACCGTCGTACCTTTGTACGCCATGTTGCGCCGATCGCCGATGGGGAGATCGCACTCTGCGATCGCGGCGGTGAGCTTGTCGACGGGCTGCGACTCGCCGGTCAGTGCGGCTTCATCGATCCGCAGACGGTTGACTTCGATGAGTCGCAGATCGGCGGGCACCACGTTGCCAGCTTCGAGCACCACGACGTCACCCGGCACCACTTCGGCTGCGACGATGGTCGTCTCTGCTCCCTCTCGGCGCACGCGAGCGGTCAACGCGGCCATGGCCCTGAGCGCGGCGATCGCGCGCTCGGCACGATATTCTTGCCCGAAGCCGAGGCCCGCGTTGAGCAGGACGATGGCAAGGATGGCCGCGATGTCTTGCGGTTCGCCAACGACGCCGGCGACCACGGCGGCGCCAATCAGGACGAGCACCATGACGTCCGTAAACTGCGCGACGAGCATTCGAAGCGGCCCGCGGCGCTTCGCTTGCACGATTTCGTTCGGTCCGTCGCGGGCGAGCCTGGTCGTCGCCTCATCCATGGACAGGCCTGTTTCGGCGCTCGAGCCCACGACGGCGACGGCCCGCAACGACTCGAGGGCGTGCCATACGGGCTCAGCGTTCATGATTCCCGTCAGTGGGTTGTATGTCATCCGTGCGGCTGCTGGGCCCCGGCCGAGGTGAAACAGGTTTGCCCATGAACATCACGTTTTTTGGCGCCGCGAGGGAGGTCACCGGCTCCTGTCATCTCCTGCGCGTCGGAGGATCGGCGGTTGCGCTCGACTTCGGGATGTTCCAGGGACATCGCGCCGAGGCCAACGCGAAGAATCTCGAAGTGCCGTTCACTCCCGGTGATCTGAACGCCATCATTCTGTCGCATGCGCACATCGATCACTCGGGTCGTCTTCCGCTCCTCGCGCGCCTCGGCTTCGACAAGCCCGTGTACGCGACTCCCGCCACTCGCGACTTGTGCGCGATCATGCTCGCCGACTCGGCGCACATCCAGGAGAAGGACGCGGAGTTCCTCGCTCGCCGGCATCGCTCGTTCGTCGCACCGCTGTACGATCAAGGGGACGTGAATCGGCTGATGCGGCACATGATCGCGATGCCGCTGGACACGCCGTTCGACGTCGCGCCTGGCATTCGGGCCACGTTTGCCGAGGCCGGTCACATTCTCGGTTCGGCGTCCGTCGTGCTGGAGTGCGAAGAGGGAGGCACGAAGCGCCGCGTCGTGTACTCCGGCGACATTGGCCGATGGGGCCTGCCGATCATCCGCGACCCCGCCCCGCCGGTGGGGGCCGACGTCGTGATCATGGAGTCGACGTATGGCGATCGCGATCATCCGTCCGCCGCGCAGATGATGGAGCGGCTGGGCGAGATCATTCGCGAGACGGCGTCGCGCGGCGGACGCTTGCTCATTCCCGCGTTCGCCGTCGGCCGCACGCAGGAGATCCTCTACGATCTCCATCGACTGACTCGCGCGAAGGCAATTCCGCCGATCCCGATCGTGCTCGACAGTCCGCTCGCCATCGCCGCGACGTCGGTGTTCGCCATGCACCCGGAGGCGTTCGATCGGGGCGAGGAACTCGTGACCGCGGTCGAGGATCTCTTCGATTTCGAGCGGTTGGAGTTTGCCCGCGACGCGTCGGCGTCGAAGGCGCTCAACGAGCGCCACGGACCGATGATCATCATCGCCGCGTCCGGGATGGCGGAGGCGGGGCGCATTCTCCACCACCTCGCGCGCTGTGCGTCCGATCCCCGCAACACGATTCTCATCGTCGGCTTTCAGGCGGAGCACACGCTCGGACGTCGAATCGTCGAGCGGCGGCCGACGATCAAGGTCTACGGGGAGGAAATTCCGCTTCGCGCCGCGGTCGAGGTGCTGAATGGGTACAGCGCGCACGCCGATCGAGGCGAGCTGCGCCGATGGGCTGAGGCGGTGCGCGGACCGGGCGGCCGGGTCGACGACGTTTACCTCGTCCACGGAGAGTCGGCCGCCCAGGACACACTGGCGCGAACGCTGCGGGCCGCCGGTTTCAACGTGACGACTCCGACGCACGGCGCTCGGCACTTGCTCTGACGGAGCGCGGACGGAAGCCGTCTTATGATCCGATCGCAGCGACTTTGAGAGCGCCATGAGCCCCGGGACGCTAGCGTCTCGCGTTTTCGAGTTCACCCCGATGTCATCAAGCTCGGGGCGGTGAGCTTTCTCGCGGACGTGAGCTCGGAAGCGATCTTCTCCGTCTTCTCGATCGTCTTTACAACGATCGTTGGTGCATCGGCTGCGCTGCTCGGCATCGTCGAAGGCGCGGCTGATTTTTCGGCGTCGTCGCTGGACTACGTCTCGGGCTGGGTCTCCGACAAGACGGGCAAGCGGAAGTCGTTGGCGGTCGATTGGCTATGCGTTTTCCGCTGCCGCCAAGTTCTTCCTGATCATCGCCAGCTCAGCGGCTTCACTGGCCAGTTTTCGCGTCGTCGAGCGCCTTGGCAAGAGCCTTCGGGGGCCGCCTCGAGACGCATGGCTGGCCGACGTCGCTAGCGAAGGCAACCGCGGCTACTCGTTCGGGGTTCACAAGGCGATGGACAAGGCCGGAGCGGTCGTCGGACCGATCCTCGCGTTCTTCGTCCTCAGGTGGCTCGGCGAGAACCCGCACGCGTTCAAGGTGCTGTTCGTCGGCGCGGCGATCGTGGCTGCATTGGCCGTCGTCGTCCTCGTGCCCATGCGGGAACCACCGGGAACGCCTCACGAACGAGACAACATTTTCAAATCGTGGAGCGTGCTCGCGCCGGGATTCAAGCTGTTTCTCGTCCCGGCCAGCATCTTCTCGCTGGCCTACTTCAGCTTCAGCTTCCTGTTGCTCAAGGCGTATGCAGTGGGCTTCTCGATCGCCGACGTCATTCTCCTCTACGCACTGTTCAACGTCTCCTTCGTTCTCCTCTCGGCGCCCATTGGCGCTCTTGGAGACCGGATCGGCCGCGCCCGCGTGATCATGCTCGAATACGTCATCTACGCCGTCATGTCGGCCGGTTTCATCGCCGCGACCGCGAAATGGCAAGTGATCGTTCTCTTCATTCTCTTCGGCGCCTTCTACAGCATCGACGAAGCACAGAGCAAGGCATTCATCGCGGATGTCGAACCGGAGCGCCGCGGTACGGCGATCGGGCTCTACAACTTCATTATGGGGCTCGCGTACCTCCCGGCTTCAATCGTCGCGGGATACCTCTGGACGCTGAATCCGTCATACGCGTTCGGCTTCGCGCTGCTGACAGCGGTCATCGCGCTCGGCACGTTCGCTGCGCTCAAGAACCGAATGCTGCGGCCCAGTCACTGACGCGCGTCAGGCTGCAGGAGCGGGTAGACACATGACCGACCGGCCCCGCGCGATGGCGAGGCCGGCACACCAACCCTGACTTCAATGAACGCAAACCCAACAAAAGTAGGCCTGTTCTTGGGAACGATGCTCGGCGGTTTGCATCTGTTGTGGTCCATCTTGGTTCTTACCGGGGTTGCCCAGGCGATTTATGACTTCGTCCTTTGGGCGCACATGATTCATCTCAATATTGTCATAGGTCCGTTCGTCGCGACGGCAGCTCTTACCCTCATCGTCGTGACATCGGTCGTCGGCTACCTCCTTGGCTACCTCGGTGCCCTGGTGTGGAACAAGGTTCATAAGTAGCTGTCGCGATCCAACCCCGCCCGCGATGATCATCGAGATTCGCGATCGATTCCACGACCTCGGAGCCGTCCCCCCGGGTCTTCGTGAGCACGGTCGATTGCGGGTTTCGCGGCGAGGGCCACGTCGCGCACCGGGCTCACACGGCGGCGCATCCGAGCCGGGGAAACAACTCGAACCCATGCTCGGCGGCTCCGTATTGCCGAGGCTTTCGTGTACCATCGACGTTGGGGGCCGAGCACGCGATCGACGTCGCAACCGCCATTCTCCTTACACGGCGGACGCTGCGCGGCTGATTGGAGAGGACGATCGGCTCGGCACACTCGAGGTGGGCAAACGGGCGGACATTGTGGGGGTACCGAGTCGACCGTTCGAGGAGATAGCTTGTCGCGTAGATCTCTCCGATGATCAGGCTCCTTCACGTGTGGAGTGAATCGTTCTACGCGTACGTTGCGTCGATGGCGCACGCGGGGGGCTCCGACGACCTCGCGGCGCAACGAGTCGTCGAGCAGGAGATACGCGACGCCACCACGCACTGGCTCGTGGATCTGACCGAAGCCGGTTTTCGCGGGCGCCGAGGGGCCGCGATCGTGAAGCACGGAGAGATTGGGGAGGTCATCCTCGACATCGCCCCCGCGACCCACGCCGATCTCATCGTGATGGGCCGAAGTGGCAGGCTCGTGATCGCCCCTTCTCCGTTCGGCAGCACGCTGCGAACCGTGCGGCACCGCGCGCCGTGCTCGGTGTTCGTCGTCGCCGAGCCGCTTTCCGGCCTCAGCTCGCGACCGACGGCGACGTTTCGAGGCGAGCGCGTCAGGCAACCGCCGAGCGAACGGAGGCCGTTCCCTGACTGTCGCGCCTCCTGCGTGCGACAAAGATTTGATACGCGCTCGCGCGGACCGCGATATCCGCTGGCGCGAATATGGCGCGTCGTCGCCAGGGAGAGCAATGAGTCTCGTTCACCTTCATCTGATGCTCAACCACGCGCCCGTAATCGGTGTCGTGTTCGCCGCCCTGCTGCTCGCCGTAGCCGCGCTGCGCCACAGCGACGAGCTGACGAAGGTGGCGTTCGGCTTTCTGGCGCTGCTCGGAGCCGTGACCGCGCTGGTATTCGCGACGGGCGGCCCGGCCGCACACGCCATCGAGAAGCTTCCCGCGTTTTCGCGCGAGATCACCGAGCGTCACGAGGACGCGGCGATCGCGGCTACAGCTACGATGGTCGCGATTGGCGTCTTCGCGTTGATTGCGCTCGTCGTCTACCGTCGGCGTCCAGTCCCTCGTCGGGTGACGGTCACCGCCGTCGTCGCCGCGCTCGCGGCAATCGGGGTCGTCGGGTATGTCGCCAACCTCGGCGGGCAGATTCGCCACACGGAGATCCGTGCCGACGCGTCGGCGGCGGCGCGGGTCGAGCAGACGACTGAAGGTCGAGACGGGGGAATGCATCGATGACCACCGTTGCCACTCGTTCGCGTCGCGCGGAGACGAAAGCGCCGGCATCGGAACGGCCGATCCTCGTCGCCACCGCGGGCGAAGAGGAATCCCGCGGCGCGTTGATGGTGGCCGCGGCGCTCGCCGCGATGCACGGCGCTGCTGTCGTCGCTCTGGGCGTGGCCGCGCCGTTTCCACACAACCTGTCCGCGCGAGTGACGCTGCGGCCGCCGCCGGCGATTGACGAACAGACTCGCCGCGAGCTGCACGAGCGTATTCGCGACTCGTTGAACGAAGTTCCCGGATCGGAATCGTGGGTCGTGCGCGCGTTCACGGGAACGCCGGCCGATCTCGTGCATGCGGCGGCCGCGAAATGGAAGGCGCGCATGATCGTGCTCGGCACGGGGCGCCACACCAGATTGGACCGGATCTTCGGCAGTGAGACCGCCGTGGCCGTGATGCGGAACGCTCGCATTCCCGTGCTCGCGGTTCACAGCGCGCACGACGGGCCTTCCCACGCGCGCCGTGGCCGCCGTGGATTTCACCGACGCGAGCTTGTCCGCCGCCACAGTCGCCGCACAGCTGCTCGCGAAAGACGGCACGCTTTTCGTCGCCCACGTGTGCGCCTTCGGGGAAGCGAAGGCCAAGTCAGGGGATCTGATCGACATCTATCGCGCCGGAGCGGAAGCAAAGCTGGACAAGGCGGTGTCGCTGTTGCGGACTCGGACGAAGCGCCGAGTGGAGGGCGTGATGCTGACGGGCGAGCCGGGAAGCGCCATCGTGGCCTTTGCGCGACGAGAGCGGTGCGACCTGATCGCGCTCGGCGGACATCCGATGGCCCTGCTCGATCGGATTCTTCTGGGCAGCGTCCGCACGCGCGTCGTCCGCGACGCCGCGTGCTCGGTCTTGATCGCGCCGCCGGCGGCCGACGCGTCGACGTAACCAACTTCAGACTAGGCCGCTCGCGTGGCGCGGGTGGCCGTTGGTCTGAAGCGGAGCGCGGCCGCGATTCCCCCGAGGCCGTCGAGCAGTTCGGCGGCCTTTCCCGAGACTTCCTCGACACGTGCGTTCTGGTCGAGCGATTCCCGCACGGCCGTCTCGGCTTCTGCCGGGTGCTCGGCGACGTAACGCTCAGTTAGGTAAAGCTGGTGCACGCACACATGATCGAGTGCTTCCTTGGTGGCCTCGGCTCCGACCGCGCCCAAACCGTGCGGACCGGCCGCTTCGACGATCTCGTGAATACGACGTGAATCGAGCGCATCGCACAGCGTGGACGCGCCTGCCCGAGCCGCATCGGCGATCTCGGCGTCGGACGCATGGACGTCCAGCGATTCCAACTCGAGCATGCGGTCGGCCACCGCGGTGAGATCCGCGAGCAGGCGCGCTCGGACCGCCTTGATACCCGCGACGAGAATCCACGCGTCATCGCCGGCGTGTCGCGACACGCGTTCGACGGCATCGGCGATCATGTGGTCGCGTCCAGCCAGCGATCCGCGCTGTGCGGCATCGTGTCCCGTCGTGCCATGCGTGCCGGGGTGAAACCCGATACGTGGGGGACTAGCCATGTGAAGGGGCGGATTCTGGACTTCGTGGTGCGCGCGGACTCGGTCGATTCGCTCCACTACTCCATTGTGAAACGCGTGAATCGAGGTGTGGCGAGAGTCGGCGATGACGACGATCGAGCGATCCTTTCTGGTATCTGCCAGACAGGGAACGAGCCAAGCTCCCTGACTCCACATCGCGAAAGTCTGCGTCCCGACAGTGAGCGCTCTGGACTCCCGCACACCGTCGGGGGTGATGAATGCGGCCCATCCAGAGGCGCCAGCCGTCGGGCCCAACTCCTCCAGGGCGTTGACCGCCAAGTCAACGCACCGCTCGAATTGATCACGCTCGTCCGCGGACGATCCCTGAAGCTCGTCACGCAGCACGGCGAAGCGGTTGTCGAGCGCGGTCCGCCACGCTCGTTGTTCGGCCGGGTCGGAGGCCGACCTGTCGACGAAGACGCTCAGCACGTGCTCGTCGCGCAACGAGCGGCGGAGGGCAGTTAGGTCTGAGGGGCTAAACATGTTCATCTCCTTTTGAGCGCTTCCGGCGACGCCGGCCGGCGCGTGTACCTGTCGTTCAAGGCTTGTGCCGCACATTTGCCAGACCAGTTCTAGCGCCCTCGCTCCGCTCGCTGTCCGCGATCAGCGCGCGAACCTCGGCGTCGCTGAGCTGCGAGAAGTCGTCATACCACGCGCCGACGCCGTAAAAAGGCTCCGGCTCGAAGAGGCACACACAGTCGTCGGCGGCGACGGACAGCAACCGCACGGCCTCCCGCGAAGCCACCGGGAGGGCGACCACGATCTTGCGCGGATGCAGCTGTCGCAGCGCAACGACCGCGGCGCGCATCGACGCCCCCGTCGCCGCGCCGTCATCGACGACGACGACCGTGCGGCCGGCAAGGTCTGGGAAAGGTCGATGTCCGCGGTATATCGATTCGCGCCGCCGCACTTCGGCTTCCTCCCGCTCGATGATGCCGTCGACGAGATCCGGCGGGTAGCCGAGCTGCGCGATCACCTCGGTGTTCAACACGCGAGCGCCGCCGCTGGCGACGGCGCCCATCGCCAGCTCTTCGTAGCCCGGGACCCCCAATTTCCGCACGACGCACACGTCGAGGGGAGCGTTCAGCGCTTCGGCGATTCGGGCTCCAACCGGCACTCCTCCCCGCGGCAACGCGAGGACGATGAGATCTCGGTCACGCGCATACTGACGAAGCGCCGTTCCCAAGCGTCGCCCCGCTTGATCACGATCGACGAAACGCGGAAGATCGAACACGGAGATCACCTCACGAAAAGCGTACGGACGTTCAACAGATCTCGTCGATCGGGTCGGGCGCGCGCCCGCTCGACGCCGATGGCGATGCGACCAAATAGCGCTCAAACCACGAAGCGGCGAGCCGTGAGACCTCCTCGATCGCTCCGGGCTCCTCGAACAAGTGACTGGCGCGGTCAACGAGCACCATCTCTCTCGGGCCGCGCAGCTGCCTGAACGCGCGTTCGTTCAGCGCGATCACCTCGAGATCCTGGCCGCCAACGATGAGAAGGGTCGGTGCGCGGACGCGGTCCAGGATCTTCAAGACGAGATCCGGACGGCCGCCGCGGGACACGACGGCGCTCACCGACTCCGGCCGGCTCGCTGCCGCGACCAGCGCGGCCGCGGCACCGGTGCTGGCACCGAACAGCCCCAACGGAAGCGCCGCAATGGACTCGTACTGGGCCGTCCAATCCGTCGCTCCGACGAGACGCGTCGCGAGAAATCCGATGTCGAATCTCAAATGCCGCGTGACCTCGTCGATCGCGACTTCATCCGGGGTGAGCAAATCGAAGAGAAGCGTTGCCAGCCTGGCTTCGTTCAGCGCGCTTGCCACGAGCTGGTTGCGCGGACTCGTCCGCCCGCTTCCACTACCGTGAGCAAACACGACCAGCCCACGCGCCGCCTCAGGCACTACGAGATCACCGACCAGATCCGGGCCACCAGCTGGGATGCGGACCGTTTCCCTCACGGTGTTTGACGTTGTGCGCATCGCTTGCCTCCTCTTGCGACCGTTTCCAGCACTATGACGGTCGGCGCGGCGCTCCGCGATCAGTGGTCCGCCGCGTCGACGTCGGTGGAACACCGACACCATTCAGTTCGTCAGGGAATTGCTCGACAAAGATTCCGGGTTCCCCCTATCAACGGCGCCTCGCGAGCGTCGCAGATTGCTCGTGCGTTCACGGAAACGAGAATCGGTGAACGGAAGCCCTTTCACGAGACGTCGGCAAAGGGTGCGCATGACGAGAGTTCGGTTTCGCCATGCGGGTTGTGGGGTCGCTGGACACAACCGAGGCCCTGTGATCACAGGGCACCTGAGTCGGGCTCGTCCGACAAGGGGAAGGTCGGCAGTCGGCCGTGCACACGGGTTGGAAACAGCTGTCGGAAAGCACGGCACCGAACCGAACGATTGACGATCGCCAGCCAATGAACCCTCGCGGGAGGCAGTGATGCCGGCCGCGGGGGTTTGAGCATCGGCCGGAGCCGTAGTCCAATGCCTGACGCGAGCGTCCGGCTCTGCCGACTGCCGCGACTTCGCTCATCGCGCACTGTGTTTGCACCGACCCTCGGAGGAGGTTCCAGTGTTCAAGACGCTACTCGTTCCCCTCGACGGCTCGGCCTTGGCCGAACAGTCTCTCGGTCAAGCGGCCGCCATCGCTCGCGCCACCGGCGCGGCAATCGATCTCGTGACGGTTCACCAACCGCCCGCGCAAGACGGATACGGTGAGGCGCCGCGCGATGATCGATCGTGGAGCGACGAGCATCGGTATCTCGAGACTCTCGCATCGGAGGTCGCCGCGGGTGGCTCGATCCGCGTCGCGCACTCGATGCTGAGCGGTGATCCCGAAGAGATGATCTCCCGCCGGGCCGCGGACATTGAAGCGGATTTGATCGTGATCACGTCGCACGGGCGGACCGGCTTCAGTCGCACGTGGTTCGGGAGCGTGGCCGATGGACTCGTGCGGCGAGGTCCGGCGCCGGTGCTGATCCTCCGCCCGATCGCCGGCGATGCACGACGAGCCGCCGAGCATCACCTGTTCAACCACATGCTCATTCCGCTCGACGGATCCCCTCTAGCGGCCGAGATTCTTCCGACAGCAGTCGACCTCGCGCGGTGCAGCCATGCCCGAATCACCTTGCTCGGTGTAGTCCAGCCCATTCCATCGTCGGCGTACGACCCGATAAATCTCGCTCCGTATTCGATCCTGCTTCGTGACGAGTCGGTCACGAACCTGCTCGTCGAGAACGCGCGCAAGGAGCTGAACGAGCTGTCCACTCGACTCGTGCACGATGGAGTGGCGTCGGTCGACGCACACGTGGTCGTCGCGGAGACGGTCGCGCATGGTATCGTCGAGTTCGCGCGCTCCCACGACGTCGACCTCGTCGCGATATCGACGCACGGACGCGGCACGTCCCGCTACTTCGTGGGCAGCGTCGCGGACAAGGTTCTCAGAGCGAGCGGTCTTCCGATTCTGTTGCGCCGGTCCGCTCCTGTGCCCGACCCGGCCCGCTGGGCGACGCCGGCCGACTCGGCGGACGCCGATCGTTCACTCGCATCGGAGTCACGCCGATGACGACCATCGTCGCTCCGCCCGTTTCCGTGGCTGATGCGCCGCCAGGCAGTTCGAGGACCATGGCGCAGCCGCTGACTGCAATTCGGCATCGCGACGTGAGCACCGTCGGCGGCAAGGGCGCCAATCTCGGTGAGATGATCGCCGCTGGATTTCCAGTCCCCCCGGGCTTCGTGCTGCCGATCGACGCCTATCTCCAGTTCTACGAGAGCAATCGCCTGGGCCCCCGTATCGCCGCCGAGTTGCGGAACGTCGACGTCGACGACCCGGCGTCGCTGGAGCGAACCGCGGCGGCAGTCCGCGCGCTCATCCTCGGCGGTCGTGTACCGGACGATCTCGAGGACGCGATTCACCGGGCTTACGAGGATCTTTCGAAGACTCAGACGCTGTGCCGGCGCGTCGCCGTGCGCTCTTCCGCCACCGCGGAGGACACGGCGCAGTTCTCGTTCGCCGGGATGTTCGAGAGTTTCCTCAACGTTTTCGGCGACGTCGGCTGTCGTCGACGCGGTCAAGGCGTGCTGGGCGTCGACTTTCGGCGCGCGCGTGCTCTTCTATCGAATCAAGCAGGGGCTGCCCGCCGAGATGCCGGTGGCGGTCGTCGTGCAACGGATGGTGAATTCCGAGAAATCGGGCGTCATGTTCACCTCCGACCCGGCGACGCGCGATTCCATCGCGCATCGTCATCGAGGCGGCGTGGGGATTGGGCGAAGCGGTGGTGCAGGGAGCGGTCACGCCCGATCGCCACGTGCTCGACAAGGCGTCGCTCGCCGTGCTGATGACGCAAATCGCGCGAGAAGGAGTTCCTGCTCGCGTGGGACTCGGTGAGCGCACGCGACCACTCGAATCGATCTGGCGCGCGATCCGCGTGCGACGGCGCCCGTGCTGACCAGCGCAGAGTTGACGGCACTCGGCGAGTTGGCCCGGCGCGCCGAGACGCACTATCGGCGTGCCGCAGGACCTCGAGTTCGCGATCGAGGGCGACGCGATCTATCTGACGCAAAGCCGGCCGATCACGACGCTGCAACCGGCAACCCCGGCGAGCAGTCCGCCTCCGCCATGCGAGCGCGAAGCCCTCGTCCACGGACTGGGCGCGAGCCCCGGAACGCGCGATCGGCGCGGTGCGCGTCCTCGAGTCGCCGAGCGAAGAGTCGGCGATGCAGGCGGGCGAGATGCTGGTGACGCGCATGACGTCGCCCGATTGGGTGCCGATCATGCGACGCGCGGCGGCGATCGTGACCGACGCCGGCGGCATGACGTCGCACGCGGCGATCGTCGCGCGCGAGCTCGGACTGCCGTGCATCGTCGGAGCGCATGACGCCACGCGCGCGCTCGTCGACGGGAACGTCGTGACGGTCGATGGCGGCGCGGGGACGGTCGTCGATCGGACGAGTGGCGCGCCGACGTTCAGGCAAGCTGTCGCTGGCGTCGCGCGCATCCGCGGCATCCGCTGCGCGGCGCCCTCGTCACCGCGACGCGACTCTACGTCAATCTCGCCGAGCCTGAGCGGGCCGCGGAGGTCGCGGCACGCGACGTCGATGGCGTCGGGCTGCTGCGCGCCGAGTTCATGATGCTCGAGGCGCTCGACCACATGCACCCGCGCGCATTCCTGGCGCAACAGCGGGCGACGAGTTCGTGCATCGAATGAGCCGACGAGCCTGCGAATGTTCGCGCAGGCGTTCGCGCCGCGACCGGTGATCTACCGCGCGATGGACTTTCGCTCGAACGAGTTCCGCAACCTGACCGGCGGCGCCGACGCACGAACCGAACGAGGCGAATCCGATGATCGGCTATCGCGGATGCTTCCGCTACACGCGCGAGCCGGATCTGTTCGCGCTGGAGTTGCGCGCGCTCGCCGACGTGCGGCGCGAGTTCGAGAATCTGCATCTGATGATTCCGTTCGTTCGCACGCCAGCCGAGCTGGCGGCCTGCCTGCGTCTCGTCGACGCGAGCGCGCTCGGCCGAGACGCGCGCCTCGAGCGTTGGATCATGGCCGAGGTGCCCTCGGTCGTCTACTGGCTGCCGCGAATACGCCGCGCTCGGAATCACCGGCGTCTCGATCGGCTCGAACGATCTCACGCAGCTCATGCTCGGCGTCGATCGCGACAGCGAGTTGTTCGGCGCCGGGGTACGACGAGCGGGACGCCGCGGTGCTCGACGCGATTCGATCGATCGTCACGACTGCCGCGAGCTCGGACTCACGTGCTCGATCTGCGGGCAGGCGCCGTCGGTCCATCCGGAGTACGCCGAGCGAGCTGGTCGAGCTGGGGATCGATTCGATCTCGGTGAACGTCGACGCGATCGACCGCACGCGACACAACATCGCCGTCGCGGAACAGTCGCTCATCCTGGACGCCGCGCGACCGCGGAGTGATGCCGCGAGGGAAGGGTCCACTCGCGCGAGTGCCACCGCGATGGGTCCAAGGTTGGTCAGGCGAGCCCGCACGGACTCCGGGTTTCGGCCGACGGACGCACCCGCACAATCGTTGGCTAGCCGGCCGACAGACGACTAGGACGCCGACCGATAGTCTGTCGATGTCGGGCGGATGTTTCTGGGCGCACTGGCCCTCCCGTCGACACTGGCAAGCCTAACAGGAGGCGACGATGTCAAGCCGGAGACTACTCAGTTGCGCGCAGGGGGCCGTTGTTGGCCTGCTTCTTTTCGGAAGCGGCATTGGCCAGCGCGTCGCGGCGCAAGTTGCGCCGCCTAAGACCGTGAAGGACACAGCGAAAAAACCCGTCGTATCGGACCAACGGGTGAAGATCATCAAGGAGACGCAGCCCTCGGTGAAGGTCCAAGGTGCTGCCGCCGGCGAAGTGAGGTTGGCGCCCTGTCCGGTGGATCAGGACTCGCTCGATCGAGCTGTCGCTGCGGTGCGGCGAGAGCAGTTCGATCGTGAGCAGCACGCGCGAGACGACCAGCGGATTATCGACTCGATGCTCGCGGCGGGGCGGGTACGCGAAGCCGTCAATCGGGAGCGCGCCATCGCGGCCGCGGAACGTCAGAACCACTTCCTCGATTCGGTCGCTTTCGCGAAGAAGGCGGCGGACGACGCAGCCCTCGCTCGCCAGCGTCATCTCGCTCGAGGCTTCTACGTCGGCCTCGCCGGCGGCGCGGCCGCCCCACAGCGGGACACGCGCAACGGCTACACCGGCGGCTGGAACACGACGATTCCGTTCGGCTGGGATGCGAGCGATCAACCGTTCGGCTATTCGGACCGACTTTCTCCGTCGATCACATGAACGGCACTCGGATGCATGATCTGGCGGGTGTCACGACGGGAGCGAGCGGCGACATCACCGTGTGGTCACTCAACGCCGACCTCAAGCTCCGTGCGCACGCACCGGGCGCCCCGACGCGGTCGCACGTGTATGCTCTCGGCGGCATCGGCGCTCACCGCGTCGCGGAAGGTGTGTATGGCGCGACGGGTCCGCTGGCCGGGCAGAAGTTGAACTTCAGCGACGCCAAGACCTCCCTCGGTTGGAACGTTGGAGCCGGCGCGTCGCTCGAGTGGGGATTCACCGAGTTGTTCGTCGAGACGCGGTTCTTCCAGGTCAAGACCGACCTGGCCTATCACCTGAACGGCGGGGTAGGGACCTACACGAGCTTCACCCCGATCGTCGTCGGGCTGCAGTTCTTCTGATCGACAACCGACGAGCGCGGTCGGGGTGGCTGCCGCGGCGAACTGGAGATGGATGTCCGGTTCGCCGCGGTAGTCGTAGTCAGCGTGATCGTCCCCGCGGTGACGGCAGAGGGGGCGCGATCCCTGCGCTGGAGACGGGTTGTCGGTGAAACGCCGACACAGCCCCGGTCAATCGCCGATCCTCAGCGGCGGCTTGCGGGACAAAATTGACAGGGTCAATCGCTCTCGCCGAGGCATCCATGTTTCGCAAACTGCTCCTTCCACTCGATCGATCGTCGCTGGCCGAACAGGCGATCGGTCATGCCGCGTCCATCGCTCGTGAGTCCGGCGCGACGATCGACATCGTGCTGGTCCACGAACCGTTTCCTTTCGCCGGCTACGCCGACCTGCCGTGGGGGGGGACGCCGACGCGACGGCCGAGCAGAAATATCTCGAGGCGGTTGCCGACGAGCTCAAGTCGGGGGCACAGGTCACGGCGACGTGCTCCGTTTTGCGCGGCGCGCCCGCGGAAATGATCATTCGTCGCGCGCGCGAGGTCGGCGCCGATCTCATCGTCATGACCTCTCACGGACGGACGGGCTTGAGCCGCACCTGGCTCGGCAGCGTCGCTGACGCGGTCATGCGGAAATCGGCGATCCCCGTTTTCATGCTGCGTCCGGAACGCGAAAGCGAAACCACGAAACGACGCGTCGCCGCACGGGGCGTCAAGCGCATTCTGGTTCCGATGGACGGCTCGGCGTTGGCTACCGGCATCGTCCCGGCGGCCACCGATCTCGCTCGCACGGCGCACGCGTCGATCACGCTGCTTCGTGTCGTGCCCATCGTTCCCATCGTCATGGCGTACGAACCAACCTTGCCAGTCACGAGCTTGCCCGTCGTGCCCGATGAGGCGGCGACGCAGCAACTCGTGGATGTCGCGACCATCGAGCTCGAATCGGCGGCGCAGCGTCTGCACGAGGAAACCGGCATCGCCGTCGACTCACATGTGGTCGTCTCGGGGCACGCGGCACAGGCGATCGTCGACCAGGCCGAGGCTCGGAACATCGACGTCATCGCGATGTCCACGCACGGTCGTGGGGCGTCACGCCTGTTGCTGGGGAGCGTCGCTGACAAGGTCCTTCGCTCGAGCCGGGTTCCCGTCCTGCTTTACCGGCCAGTCGAGGTCCGCACGACGGGACTCACGCTCGACGAGGCCGAGGTCGTGAGGCAGCTACCGTCGCTCATGCCCGATTGAGCGCGGCGGGCGCGGTGGACGGCGGGATCCCTATCCCTCGTTGAGCCGCTGTCGCACGTGAACCCCGATCGTCCCCGCGACGTCGATGCGATTCGACGAATGCGGGATGGTGGTCGTGGTCACGACGCCGGCGGCGCCGGCCGCCTGCAGGGAGGTGTAGGCGTCGCCAGCGAAGACCGCGTGTACGCCGACGCACCACGCGGCGGGCGCGCCCTGTTCGCGAAGGTGCTCCAGCGCCGCGATCATCGTTCGCCCCGTCGAGATGATGTCGTCGACCAGGACGGGAATACATGCGCGGTGATCGGCGAGATTCGGGATCGATTCGACGACCTCCATGTCGCCGCGCCGAGCCTTGGTAAGCACGGTCGAGGGGGCGTTCGCTGCCAACGCCACGTCGCGCACCCACTGGGCGCTCTCTTCATCCGGGCCGATGATCACTGGATTCGAAATGTTGGCCGCGATCCAACGGCCGATGTCCCTCGATGCGTGCACGGCCACGGCGGGCACCCCGTAGATGTCCGAGAGATGTCTGATTCGATGGAGGTGCGGGTCGACGGTCACCAACCAATCGACGTGCTCCGACAAAATGTCGGCCGAACGACCGTGACGTGATCGCCTCGCCCGCGCGGAAGCGGGTGTCCTGGCGCATGTACGCGAGATACGGCGCGACGAGTCCAACCCGTCGGGCGCCGAGGTCGTGCAGCGCGTCGGCGAGAAACAGGAGTGGAAGCACCTTGGCATCGGGCTCGTTCAGCGTGCATACCACGACCGCTTCGCGCCCCGACGCGTCGGTCGCGACGCGAACGTACGATTCACCGTCCGGAAAGCAGCGGCTTTCCGTCTCACCAACCTCTCCTTCCGAGAAGAGCGCAATTCGCTCGCAGGCCTCCTCGTTGCCGGGCAGAGAGAAGAACAGAGGCGGCGACATTTTCAATGCCGTCCGGCCGGATGGTCGCCACCGTGCGCGTCTTCCAGACCGATCATCTGGGAATTCGCACCGAGGTAGGTGTGGGCATAATCCAGCTCACCGGGCGTTTCGGCGTGAATCGTGAGCAGCGGTTCACCAGAGGCGACCGTTGCGCCCACTTTCGTGTGCAGCTCGACACCCGCGCCCGGGGCACGCGGCGCGCCGGCGAGTTTCGCGAGGCGGCTGAGGCGGCGATTGTCGATTCCTGTGATGCTCCCCGAGCGCGTGGCGGTGACGACGTGGGTGAGCGCCGACACCGTCGGCTCGCGCATCCCACCTTGCGCCTCGCATATCGCCTGGAATTTTCGCTCGGCGCGGCCGTCGTCGAGGACCTCGGCCGCACGACGCACGCCGCATCCCGCGTCGGCTGCGCCGGCGAGCTCCAGCACCGTGCCGGCGAGCGCGATGGCGCGTTGCCGAAGGTCGGCTGGCGCTCGCTCATGGCGGCGCAGCACGTCGAGCGCGTCACGCGCCTCGAGTGCCGGGCCGATGCCGCGCCCGACGGGCTGCGTACCGTCGGTGCGCGCGATTCGCAGCGACATTCCGAGCGCGCGCGCGACCGTGTCGATCAAGGTCTCGAGGACGTCGCCCGCGGCGTCGGAACGCACCTTCGCCGTCGGGCCGATCGGCATGTCGATGACGATGTGCGTGGAGCCGGCGGCCGCTTTCTTCGAGAGAATCGACGCGACGAGTTGAGAGGGGCTGTCGAAGTCGAGCGGTCGTTCGACGCTGATGATCACGTCGTCGGCGGGGGCCAGCCGAACGCGGCCTCCCCATACGATGCACGCCCCTTCGCGCTCGACGACACGCCGCATCGCATCCAGATCGAGATCCACGGGCGCGATGGTCTCCATCGCGTCGGCCGTGCCGGCAGGCGACGTGATCGCCCGCGAGGACGTCTTCGGCATCGTCAGTCCACACGCCGCGACGATGGGGACCACGATGATGCTCGTGCGATTGCCGGGCAGGCCTCCCACGCAATGCTTGTCGACGATTGGAGAATGACCCCAATACAGCCGCTCGCCGGTGTCGATCATCGCCCGCGTGAGCGCGGTCGTCTCGTCGGCGCTCGCGCGCGGTCCAGCGAACGCCGTCACGAACGCGGCCAGGTCGATGTCCGAGTATCGTCCCGCGACTATGTCGCGGATGATCGCCTCGATGGCCGCCGGCGCGAGCACCTCGCCATAGACCTTGGCTCGCAAATAACTCAGTGAATCGACCGGCGGCGATTGCGACAGACGCACGAGGTCGCCGTCATTGGCTCCGAGCAACTGCCAGGCGGCCTCGGAGAGACTGGCTTCGTCGGCGGCGAGGAGCCCGTCGGTCGTGACGTTCAGCGTCGCGACGATCGAGCGTCCTTTGCACGTCACCTGAAGTCGCGATTGGGCCGCCCACCCCTCGGATCGGCAGATCGGCGCCGAGCGCGCCATGAAGATGACGAGCTCTTGGTACGTGTCGATCCCGAGTCGTTTCAGGCGAAGGACGTCGGGCTCCTCGTGCGCCGCGCGCATCAGGCGCGGCGTTGCTTCAGGCGTACCACGTTCGTCACGCCTTTTACTCCCGCGATGTCCTCGACTGCGCTCCCGGCCGCGCGACGTTGACCCTCGTCGTCGGCTTCGCCGACCAGCCAGATCCATCCATCCTGAACTCGTGGCTTGATCGTCTTGTCCGGTACGCGGTCATCCGCCACGAGGGCGTTCACCGCGTCGCGCGCGATGTCGGTGTCGGTCCGTCGTTGATCCTGATTCAAGCGAACGGTAATGTCGTTGGCCACCGACCGCACGCCCGGCATGTTCTCCACCGTGCGCTCGGCGCGAGTGCGCTTCATGAGACTGTCCACCTCGCCCGTGAGCGAAACGACGCCGTCACGCACTCCAACTCCGATCTCGGCCGGAAGGAGGCAACCCTCGCCGGCGAGCGCGTCGAGCACGGCCGATTGGAGTAATGAATCGATCTCGAGTTGAGGGTCGCGCCGCATCTTTTCTCCTTCAGCTGCCGGCCGGTCGGCCGGCAGCCCCAAAAGCGTAACGCGCTGCTGGCGCGACTCAGACGTGCACGAAGAGCTGGTCTTCCACTTTCGTCACACCCGGCGCCGACCACGCAGCGGATTCGGCCTCTTGACGCTCCGCCCACGAACGAACAGTTCCACTGAGCGTTACACGGCCGTCGGCCGTCTCGACGCGAATCCCCTGCGAATCCAGGTTGACGTGACGTTTGAACGCGTTTTCGATGCGCGTCTTCACGTCCGTCGCCAGCGGGAGCTTCTTGATTCGAATCAAGTTGCTCACGCCGCGGACGCCCATCAGGTTGCGCACCGCGCGCTCGGACGCTGCGGACTGGTATTGCCAATCGACCTCGCCGTCGAGCCACACCCACCCGTCCTCGACGCGCGCCTTCACGGCGTCGTCGGGAACCTGCACGTCCCACTTCAGCGTCGTCGCGACGCCGTGTGCCAAGTCGGTGTCGGTTCGAATGTGCGACATCGGGAGCACGACCTTCAGTTCCTCGGCGATCGCCCGTACTCCGGCGACGCGCTCGGTGGCGAGCACCGCGGCATGCTTTCTCGCGAAGCTGTCGACCTGCCCCGTGAGCGTGATGACGCCACTCTTCGACGCGACCCCGATTTCCGCCGATCCGACCGCCGGATCCCAGCGAAGCTCGTCGATCACATCCCGCTGCAACTGCGAATCGGTCTTGATCATATGTCCTCCAGTGGTGAGCGCGGCCTCGTGTGCGCCGCGGCGATCAACGCCCCCATCATAGGCTGACCGAGCCGCACCGTCTGTCCGCCAAACGAAGCGCGTGACTCCGGAGAATCCTGACCTGCGCGGGCGGTAAGGGTTCTCCCGACATTTCTTCCGGTCGTCGCCGACTGAACTCGGCTCGGCTCACTCCTAGGCTTCGTGCGCATCGAACCTCCGGTCGCCCTATGCCTACATCAATTCGCCGTCGTCGTGATCCGGTTGGCGATTCACTCACCGCCTACCTCCGCGAAATCGGGTCGTTCCCGCTCCTCAAAACGGCCGATGAGGCGGACCTCGCGCGCCGGGCGCGAGGTGGAGATGCGCTTGCCATCGATCGATTGATATGCGCGAATCTCCGTTTCGTCGTCTCGGTGGCGAAGAAGTACCAGCATCACGGAATCCCGCTCGCCGACCTGATCGACGAGGGGAACCTTGGTCTGATCCGCGCCGCACATCGATTCGACGAGACGCGCGGCGTGAGATTCATCTCATACGCCATCTGGTGGGTCCGCCAGGCGATCGTGCAGGCCATCGCCGAATATGGGCACGCGGTCCGGGTTCCGATGAGTCGATTCAGCGCGATGCGACGCATCGGGCGCCATGCCGACTTCTTGCGCAAGGAGCTTGGCCGCGAGCCGACCCAGGTCGAGCTCATCCAGGAGACGGGCATCAGCGAGGCCGACGCGGCCATCGCCATGCACATCGGCCGGGCACCCGTCTCGTTGGACGCAGCAGTCGGGGACGACGCGGCCCTGATCGAATATCTGCCGGACGACTCGGCTGATCCGCCCGATCGAGAAGCCGCTGACGCGAATCTCTCGGAATCCGTCGAGGTCGCATTGGGCGCCCTTCGAGGGCGCGAGGCGACGGTGGTACGACTTTACTTCGGGTTCGACGGAGGGGATCCGATGACGCTCGAGAGCATCGGACAAAGACTGGGTGTGACCCGCGAGCGCGTTCGGCAGATCAGGGATCGAGGGCTTTCCCGTTTGCGCAAGTCCAACATCGCCCCGGCGCTCGCGACACTGCGGGGGGCGTGACCCAGGAGAACCTATCGATGCGCATTCGGCTACTCTCGCTCGGTTCGACGCTGCTCTTCCTTGCGGTAGGCGGCGTATGCGCGATCCTCGGCCGGTCGAGCTGGGCTCGGGACGTGTGGATGTTGGGCGTCGTCGCGATGGGAGCGCCCCTCGTCTTTCGAACGCTTCGCGCGGTCGCGCACGGGCGCTTTGCAACGGACATCGTCGCCTCCCTCTCGATCATCGGCGCGGTCGCGCTCGGCCAGCCTTTGGCCGGCCTCGTCATCGTGCTCATGCAAGCGGGCGGGGAAGCGCTCGAGGAGTATGCTGAGGGCCGCGCATCGGCCGCCGTTCGCGCGCTCGAAGCCGCCGCACCGCGCATGGCCCGTCGGGTTCGCGGCGACGAGGTCGACGATGTGCCCGCCGCCGCGGTCCGGATCGGCGACAAGCTCCTGATCCTTCCCGGCGATCTCGTTCCGTGTGACGGCGTCGTGCTCGACGGCGAATCGGAGCTGGACACGTCGTCGCTGACGGGCGAAGCCGTACCGCTGCGGGCGACGCGCGAGACTCGCGTGATGAGCGGCATGGCCAATGGATTCGGCTCGTTCCGCATGATCGCGCTCGCGCCGGCCGAGCGCAGCCAATACGCGCGAATCGTCGAGCTCGTGCGTGGAGCGCAGGCGAGCAAGTCTCCGCTTCAGCGGCTCGCCGATCGGTACGCCGTGTGGTTCACGCCGATCACCGTGGCGGTCTGCGGCATCGCGGTGTGGCTGACGCACGATTGGATGCGCGCGCTCGCCATCCTCGTGGTCGCGACGCCTTGTCCGCTGATTCTCGCCACGCCGGTGGCGATCATCGGCGGGATCAACCGTGCCGCGCGTCGCTTCGTGATCATCCGGCACGGCGGAGCTCTGGAAGCGTTGAGTGAAGTGAACACCGCGGTCTTCGACAAGACGGGAACGCTGACCGTCGGTACACCGATGCTCGAGCGGGTCGCTGTCGACGCGGGGTTCGATCGGGCTACCGTGCTTGGGTACGCCGCCGCCGTCGAACGGCGCTCCAGCCATTTGCTCGCCCGCGTGCTCGTCGATGCGGTGCGCGGCGAACGCATCCGGATCCCGGAGACCACAGGTGCGCTCGAGACTCCGGGCCAGGGTGTCGGCGGCATCGTCGACGGACACTATGTGCGCGTCGGCGCGCGGTCGTTCGTCCTCCCCGATTGCGAAGGTGGCGTGATGGCCGCGGCGCGACTCGAGCGATCTGGAGCGACGTTGCGCGCGTACGTCTCGGTGGACCGCCGCCTCGCCGCGGTGCTCGAGTACGCCGACCAGCTTCGCCCGGATCTCGCGGGCCTGCTCGGTGCTCTCGAAGCGTCGGGAATCCGGCGCGTGGCGCTGCTGTCGGGCGACCACGCGCCGATCGCGCGCGAGATCGCGGCCCGAGTCGGGATCGAGGAGACCTACGGCGACCTGATGCCGGAGGACAAAGCGCAGTTCATCGAGCGAATTCGCGCGGAAGGCGGCGTCGTAATGATGATCGGCGACGGCATCAACGATGCGCCGGCGTTGTCAACCGCGGACGTCGGTATCGCCCTGGCCGCGCATGGTGGAGGCATCGCCGCCGAGGCGGCTGACATCATCGTCCTCGTCGATTCGCTCTCGCGCGTCAGCGAGACGAAACTGATCGCCGATCGCACGATGCGGATCGCCCGCCAGAGCATCAGAGTGGGCCTCGGATTGAGCGGCCTCGCGATGCTCGTCGCCGCCTTCGGTGGGCTGACGCCGATCGTCGGGGCGGCGCTGCAAGAGGTGATCGACGTCGCCGTGATCCTGAACGCGTTGCGGACGTCGGTGACGCCCGCGTCGGAGCGCGGTCGCCGAGCGGTTAGCGAAGGACCGCGCGCCACTCCGGCGACGCGGGGCGACGCGCCGCGTCGCGCCGCCTAGGGGGATCGACTTCGTGCTGGCCACGAGCCGACGTTTGCGTAGCATGACAGCCTTCCTCCGAAAGCACCCGTCCGCGAGTTACTTCGTTCTCGCATTCACGCTCTCCTGGGGCGGTGTCCTCGCCGTCGTGGCGCCGGGACCGATTCCGGCGCCGCCGCAGGAGTCGCAGCGGCTATTCACGTTCGTGTATCTCGCGATGCTGATCGGCCCGCCCGCCGCGGGAATCGTGCTCACCGCCGTCGTCGCTGGACCGCGTGGCCTGCGCGACTTTCGCGGTCGGTTGTTGAAGTGGCGGGTCGCGGCGCGCTGGTACGCGATCGCGCTGTTCACGGCGCCGCTCCTGTTGCTCGGGACACTGGTCATCCTGTTGCCGTTGTCGCGTGAGTTCGTGCCGGCGATTTTCACGCAGGGTGCGGCCGTGTCCGGGCCTGTTCGCGCGGCGAGCGCGACATCCTTCCTTCTCCTCGGTCTCGGCGTCGGAATCGGAGCTGGTTTCTTCGAGGAGCTCGGATGGACCGGATTCGCCGTGCCCGGCGTCCGATCGAAACGCGGGATCGTCTCGACAGGGCTGTTCGTGGGTGTGATGTGGGGAGCGTGGCACTTCCTCGCTATCCTCTGGGGTAGCGCCGGCTCGTTCGGATCGGTTCCGATTCCGGTCTACATGCTCGTCGCGCTGTTCTCCTTTCTGCCGCCGTACCGCGTGTTGATGGTGTGGGTGTACGATCGAACGCAAAGCCTCTTGATCGCGGTCTTGATGCACGTGAGCCTGACGGCGAGCATGGTGGTCCTCGGCCCACCCGTGTCGGGCAGCGCCCTCCTGGTGCACGACCTCACGTTCGCGGGCGCGCTATGGGGCGTCGTCGTCGTGGGCGGCGCCGTCCTCCGGATCCGCGCGGCTCACGAGCCGAGCAGGTCGGCGATGGTCGTCGATCCGAGCGCGTGATCGTGCGCCGAATGGATCTGCGTCCAGCGTTGGTGTGCCGCGCACGGTCGCTCGCTCGTGCACGGACGGTCGCCGAGTAGACAGCGGCGCGGCGCCCCGGCGTCGTCAAACACGCCGATCAGCTCGGGCGAGTGTCAGGCGCCGAGGAAGAACGGCGAGCGCGAACCCGCCGCCCCGTCCCGGAACACTCGTCGTCAGGCCGGCTCTGGTCAGCGCATGCAGCGTCTTCGACAAGTAGTTCCTCGGCGCGCCGATGGCATCGGCGATCTCGGCGGCGGATGTGACCCGTCCCCTCGGCCGTTGGGCGAGGTAGAGCACCGCGCGGAGCGCGTGATCAGCGGTCGTCGAGAGCACGCGTGGCTCTCCGCCGCAACGAGACGCGAAGCATTTCGCGAAACCTGCGCACCCACGCGGCTGGTCGCCGTCGCGAACTCTCCGCACCGCTCGTCGGGACTTGCCTGACGCGGAATCGGTCAACCGCCGGACGGACTGCGCCTCCGCGCAACGCGATCTTCAGTTCAACTCGCACCTCGATGTGAGCGTTGCACTTCTCTCTCCTCGCGGGGGTTTCTCATATGTCGGCTATTCGACATTTGGTCGACGAGACTGGCGGGCGCGGCCGTCGCCATCGGTATCGTCCTGTTCTACGCGTGCACGGCGAACCGTGCACCATCGCAGTCCCTCGTCAGCGGCGACGCCGCGTCGAAGGTGTACGTCGCGCCGGGCAGCTACGACGAGTACTACGCATTTCTGTCCGGCGGGTACAGCGGGCAGGTCGCGGTCTATGGCCTTCCGTCGGGCCGGCTCCTCAAGGTCATTCCCGTCTTTTCACAGTTCGCTGAAGACGGCTACGGCTACAACGAGGAGACGAAGCCGCTCTTCCAAACGACGCTACGGCTTCGTGCCGTGGGACGACTCGCATCATCCCGAGCTGTCGATGACGAACGGCGTCCCGGACGGACGCTGGCTGTTCATCAACGCCAACAACACGCCGCGCATCGCGCGCATCGATCTCACGCGGTTCGAGACGGACGAGATCCTGCAGATTCCGAACGCCGCCGGCGGGCACGCGTCGCCGTTCACGACGCCTGACTCCAAGTACGTCGTCTCGGCCACGCGCTTCAGCGTGCCGATTCCGAACACCGACGTCCCGATCGACAGCTACAAGCAGAACTTCCGCGGCACGCTGACTTTTGTCACGGCCGACCAGCCGGGGAAGATGGACATCGCGTTCCAGATCCTCATGCCGGGCTACGACTACGACCTCGGCCACGCCGGCAAAGGTCCCTCCAATGGATGGTTCTTTTTCACCTCTTATAACAGCGAGCAGGCGAACACCAAACTCGAAGAGAACGCGTCGCAGAACGACAAGGACTTCATCGCCGCGGTGAACTACAAGCGGGCCGAGGAGTGCGTCGCGCAGGGGAAAGCGAAGCCGGCGCCTGGCGAGTACTACCACAACTGGGTCGACGGATCGTCGCGCATCGCGAAGTCCGAGAAGAAGTCGGGCGTCAAGATGATCAGCCCGGCCGACTGCGAAGGCGTCGTCTACTACCTGCCGACTCCAAAATCGCCTCATGGCGTCGACGTCGATCCGACGGGTGAATACATCGTCGCCGGCGGCAAGCTCGCCACGGTGATTCCGGTGCACTCGTTCACCAAGCTTCAGAAGGCGATCGCCGACAAGGCCTTCGAGAAGACCGTCGACGGCATCCCGGTGCTGAAGTACGACGCCGTGATCGCCGGAGAGGTCCAGAAACCCGGTCTCGGACCGCTGCACACCGAGTTCGACGGCAAGGGGTACGCGTACACGTCGATGTTCATCTCGTCCGAGGTCGTGAAGTGGAAGCTCGGTACCTGGGAGGTCGTCGATCGCATCCCGACGTACTACAGCATTGGCCACCTCATGATTCCGGGCGGCGACAGCAAGCAGCCGTGGGGCAAGTACCTCGTCGCGATGAACAAGATCACGAAGGATCGCTATCTGCCGACGGGCCCCGAGATGGCGCAGTCGGCGCAGCTGATCGACATCAGCGGCGACAAGATGAAACTGCTCCTCGACTTCCCGACGATCGGCGAGCCGCACTACGCGCAGGCGCTGCCGGCGAGCCTGATCAAGGAGAAGCAGGTCAAGTTCTACCAGCTGTCGCAGAACACGAATCCGTGGGTCACGCGAAGCGAGTCGGACGGCGGCATCACGCGCACCGGCAAGCACGTCGACATCAAGATGATCGCCATCCGTAGCCACTTCGCGCCCGACAACATCGAGGGCGTGCAGGTGGGCGATACCGTCACGTTCCACGTGACGAATATCGAGCAAGACTGGGACATCCTCCACGGGTTCGCCGTGCTCGGCATGAACACGTCGGAGCTGATCCTGCAGCCGGGCGAGACGCGCTCGCTCATGTGGCTGCCGAAGAGTCCGGGCGTCTTTCCGTTCTACTGCACGGATTTCTGCTCGGCGCTCCACCAGGAGATGCAGGGATACATCCGCGTCTCGCCCGCTGGTTCGAGCGTGAAGCTCATGGCCAACGTGAGCAAGAAAGCGCAAGCCCAGATGGACCACAACACGAAGTAGAGCTGAATATGTCGAAGCTTCCGCGACTCCTCGTCCTGCTCGCATCCGCGCTGGTGCTCGTCGCGCTGGTCACGCCGCTGTGGCGCATCCGGCTGCTGGCACCGCAATACCCGGAAGGTCTCGGGATGGACATCCACGCCGGAAGCGTGGTTGGCGCGCGCGAGCACGATCTCCAGAGCATCAACTCGCTCAATCACTACATCGGGATGAAGGCCATCGAGCCCGAGGAGATCGCGGAGCTTCGTTTCATTCCCTGGTGCATCGCCGGCCTCGCGGTTCTCGGGTTCGGCGTTGCCGCGTCGGGACGCCGCTGGATGGCGATCGGCTGGCTGGCGTCGTTCGCCATCCTCGGCGTCGTCGCGCTCAGCGACTTCTATCACTGGGAGTACGAGTACGGCCACGACCTCGACACCGTGCACGCGATCATCAAGGTGCCCGGGATGACCTACCAGCCGCCGCTGATCGGATCCAAGCAGCTGTTGAACTTCACGGCCATCTCGTGGCCGACGACCGGCGCCATTCTGATCGGCGTCGCGTTCGTCATCGGCTGCGTGTCGGTGTACCTCGCGCGTCCTCGCACGACCGCGTTGGCGGGGGCGGCCGCGTGATGCGCGCCGGGAGACTGGTCCGGCGCGCGAGGAAGCACGCGGCGCGCGTCGCGATGCTGTCGCTGGTTGTGGCGTGCGCGCCGGGCACACCGGAGTCCATCGCGCTCAACTCCGACGCATGCACGTACTGCCGGATGCTGATCAGCGACGGCCGCTTCGCCGCGGCGATCGTCACCGCCCACGGACGAACAGTCAAGTTCGATTCCATCGAGTGCCTCGTCGCCTACTATCAGCAGGCGTCGGCGGCGCACGACGTCGCGTCGGTCTGGGTGTCCGATTATCGCCACCCGGGAACGCTGCTCGACGCGAGCACGGCTCGCTTCATCGACGTCGGCGAGGGTCGTACGCCGATGGGCGTCGGACGCGGATTGGCGGCGGTCGCATCGGCGCGTGACGCCGCCGCGCTCGGCGTTATCGACGCGGGCGCCATCAAGCGGTGGGGCGACCTGCAGTGAGAGTCGTCGCGTTCTTCGGCTTGATCGTGCCGGTGGCGCTCGCCGCGCAACGGCGGATCGACGTCGCCCCGGCGGGAGCATACCAGACCGTCGGAGCGGGCGTCGCCGCGGCGCGCGATGGGGACACGGTCGTCGTTCACGCCGGGCTCTATCGAGAGCCGCTCGTCACCATCGACAAGCGAATCGCGCTCGTCGGTAACGGCGGGCCCGTCCTCGACGGAGAAGGGAAACACGCGCTCCTTCTCGTCACCGCAGACGATGTCACCGTGCGCGGGCTGGTCCTGCGCAACGTTGGAACGAGCTTCGTCGAGGATCGGGCCGCGATCAAGGCGAATCACGTGCGCGGCTGTTCGATCGATCACGATCGCATCGAGAATGGCTTTTTCGGCATCTACCTCGCCGACGTGACCGACTGCCGCCTCGCGGACAACGTGATCCGTGGCCGGGCGACGCGCGAGACCGAGGCCGGCAACGGGATTCATCTCTGGAGGGCGCGCCGGATCACGATCGAGAACAACGAGATCTCGGGGCAACGCGACGGCATCTACTTCGAGTTCGTGCACGACACGGATGTGCGAGACAACACCAGCACGCACAACCTGCGCTACGGTCTCCACTTCATGTATTCCGACAACTGTCGCTACGCCGCGAACACGTTCCGCGAGAACGGCTCGGGCGTCGCCGTCATGTACACGAAAGGCGTGACCATGACTGCCAATCGGTTCGAGAACAACTGGGGACCCGCCGCGTACGGGCTACTACTCAAGGAGATCAGCGACGCGCGTCTCGAGCGAAACGTCTTCGACCACAATACGACCGCGCTCGTCGCCGACGGCGCCAACCGGATCGCGGCGGTTGGCAACCAGTTCACCAACAACGGCTGGGCGGTTCGACTCGAGGCGAGCACGGTGGACGGCCGTTTCGAGCGAAACAACTTCATCGGCAACACGTTCGATCTCGCGACCAACAGCCGGTCGCCGTCGACGGTTTTCGCCGGCAACTACTGGGACGACTACCGCGGCTACGACGTCGATCGCGACGGAACGGGCGACGTGCCGCACCGTCCGGTCCGCCTGTTCTCGGTCATTACCGAACGGCAGCCTGCCTCCCTCATTCTCCTGCGCAGCACGTTCGCGACGTTGCTCGACGCCGCCGAGCGGGTCTTGCCGTCGCTCACGCCCGACGCGCTCGTCGACTCCGCGCCGGCGATGAAGCGCATCTCCTTCCCACTCTCGGTGTCACGCCGATGATCGAATTCCGAGCGGTTGCGAAGAGCTTCGGCGCGGCGGCGGTGCTGCGCGGCGTCGACCTCACCATCGAACGCGGGCGGGTCGTCGGGCTCGTCGGTCCAAACGGCGCCGGCAAGACGACGCTCATCAAGCTGCTTCTTGGTCTCGCGCACCCGACGGGCGGCGACATCCGCGTCGACGGGGTATCGATCGGCGCCGGCGACGCGTATCGCGCGCGCATAGGGTACATGCCGCAGATCGCCAAGCTCCCCGAGAACCTGACCGCGGCCGAGCTCTTCGGGATGCTGCGGTCGCTGCGCGGCGACTCGACGGCGTCCGACGACGGGCTCGTCGAGCGGCTGGGGCTCGCCGATCAACTCGAGAAGCCGCTTCGCGTGCTGTCCGGCGGCACGCGACAGAAGGTCAACGCGGCGCTGGCGCTCATGTTCCGACCGGACGTTCTCATACTCGACGAGCCCACCGCCGGTCTCGACCCGCTGTCCAGCGCCATGCTCAAGGACGAGATCCTGGCGCGCAACGAGGCCGGGGCGACGGTCCTCGTGACGTCGCACATCATGGGGGAGCTGGAGGACCTGTGCGACGAGGTCGCGTTTCTCCTCGACGGGTCCGTCCGCTACGCCGGTTCGATCGGAGCGCTGACGGAACAGACGCGCCAGGTGAGCCTCGAGCGCGCGATCGCTTCGCTCATGATCAGGGAGGTCGCATGAAGAGCGTCGCCGTCACGATCGCCGGGATCCAGGCGCGAGACGTGATTCGCAGTCGATGGATCCTCGTCTACTCCGGGTTCTTCTTCTTGCTGAGTGAAGGCCTGCTTCGTTTCTCCGGCGACGAAGCGAAGGCTGTGCTCAGTCTCTCGACGGCGAGCCTGATGATCATCCCGCTCGCCACGCTCGTGCTCGCGACGATCTACTTCTACACCTCGCGCGAGTTCACCGAGCTGCTGCTCGCCCAGCCGATCCGCCGCTCGTCGCTCTTCGCCGGTCTCTACGCGGGGCTGGCGTTTCCGGCGACGGTGGGATTCCTCGTCGGCGTCGCGGCGCCGTTTGTGATGCGCGGCGGAGGTGATCCCGCATTGCGCGGCGCGCTCGCCACGCTGCTCCTCGTTGGCGCTGCGTTGACGTGCGCGTTCACGGCGATTGCGTTTTGCGTCGCGCTCGGCACCGAGGATCGTCTGCGCGGTGTCGGCGTCGCCCTGGGCGTCTGGCTGCTCGTCGCCGTCGCGTACGATGGCCTCGTGCTCACCGCCGTCGCGTTGCTCGGCGATTACCCGATCGAGCGCCCGTTGCTCGCGCTCATGTTCGCCAATCCCGTGGACCTCGCGCGCGTCCTGCTGCTGATGCGCCTCGACGCGGCCGCGCTGCTCGGGTACACGGGTGCCGTGTTCGCGCGGTTCTTCGCGGGCAATACGGGCGCATGTCTCGCCGCCGGCATGCTGCTGTTCTGGATCGTGGCGCCGGTCGCCGCCGGGGCACGCCGGTTCATGCGGAAGGATTTCTAGTTCAACAATCATTCTATTCAACCGACCAAACCCGACCATGAGAAGCACTCGAACCGCAAACGTCTCGCGCGGACTCCAGATGATCGCCTGGCTGGCCGCACTCGTCAGCCTCGCCTGTGGCGGCGAGCAAAAGGGCGCGACCGACAAGGATCCTACGGCCGCCGCCGCCGCGCCCGCTGCCACGGCGTTCAGCGCGTCGCCACTCACCCCCGACCCAGGCGGCAAAGTCGTCACCGTCGAGCTCTATTCCGACGCCGTCGGGAACTATTTCAAGCCTGCCGAGGTGCACGCGAAACCCGGCGACGTGATCCGCTACACGCTCAAGGTCGGCGTGCACAACGTGCATTTCCTCGCCGACTCGAACGGCGGCCGCTCGAGCTATCCGCAGTCGCCCAGCGACATGCTTCAACTGCCCGGGCAGACGCTCGACTTTGCGGTCAAGATGCCTGCCGGCAGCTACTACTTTCAGTGCGACCCGCACGCAGCGCTCGGCATGAAGGGGCATCTCATCGTTCAGTGAGACGCAATCGTCTCGCGTCCGGCCCGACCGGGTAATCGGCCTGGAAAACTGGGGAACCTTCGTACTGCGGCCGATCGATTCGACGACGACACGGCTCATCGTCCGCACGCGCGGAGACGCCCCGCCGGGCCTACGGTCGTTCGTGTTCGCTCCGGTGGACGTCTTCGTCTTCGAGCCCGCCCACTTCCTCATGGAGCGAGCGATGCTGCGCGGCATTCGAGATCGGGTCGAGGCAGCGAGCAAACAAGGCGCCGGAAATTGAGTGGCCGGCGGACCGCGCTCGGGGTCCCGCGGTAAGGTCGCCACGGGGCTCGCGGCACGTCGTGACGCGGCGCTAGCTTCTGGGTGCCCCCCCCATAGCGCCCGCAGCACACATGTTCATTCGACACTTCACGGATTCAACGCCGCAAGCGAACGGGCAGTCCGATCTCCGCAGGTTGTTCGCCTACGACCCGGCGCGTTCCGAACACCTGCTCCGATTCACCCAGGAGGTCATGAGAGGACCCGGACCGCTGTCGCCCGGTGAGCGTGAGCTGCTCGCCGCGATGACGTCGACCGAGAATCATTGTCTCTTCTGAATCGGCTCGCACGCGGCGGTCGCCGCGGAGTTCCTGGGGCGCGAAACGGTGGATCGGGTGCTCGAGCGACGCGATCTCACTCGCCGAGAGGAGGCCTTATGGGGCCTCGTCCACTCGTCGTGCGACAATGACGTGGCACGGCGGCACCAGATCGCGCTCGCCGCGACGGCGGTGCTGACGCCCGACGAAGTCTACCTGGCCACGATGGTGATCGCGCTGTTCCAGTTCTACAACGCGTTCGTCGACATGAACGGCGTCGAGCCGCTCTCGCCCGAGGGGTACGACGCGTCAGGCGTGCGCTTGTCGACGCACGGCTACGCTCCGCCGACGCGCTGATCGGACCTCGTCACGCGGTGGCCGCTCGAGTGCGGCGAAGGTCGACGGCCGCGCCGCGGAGCGCGACGATGTAGAGCGCCAGAAAGAGAACAGCGCCGGTCGTCGAGACGAGGAGCAGCGCCGTCGTGACCGATGGATCGTCGTTCATGGCCATCCGGACGGCCATGAATAGTGAGCGCGAATGCGCCCGCGCCAGGCCCGTTCATTGTCGCGGAGGGCCGCGTCGTGGGGCGTCAGGAGTTTCACCACGCTCCGGGGCGACTTTCCGCACCCTTTTTCCTCCTTCGCCCGACGGAACGAAGGTTCGGGCGACCCGATCTTCACGCCAGATCGACGACGGCCTACGCGCCGACCGGCGCAGAACCCAGTCGACAGCCGAAGAGGAAGGAACCATGACTCGAACCTATATCGCCGCCGCCGCCCTTCTTGGCGCGCTTGCCGCGGCTGCCTCAGCGCAAACGACGGTCCGCGTGTCAGTCGCTCCCGAGAGCAAGCTGTGGATCGAGGGCACGTCGAACCTGCATGGCTGGAGCTGCACCGCCGAGAAGTTCGACGCGTCGATCGAGTTGGATGCCGCCGCCGTCGCGGAGCTGGCGACCGCGACGCCCAAGGTGCTCAAGCGGGTCGAGGTAAAGGTCCCCGTGAAGGCACTCAAGTGCGGCCACGGCGGGATGGACGACAATCTGTACAAGGCGCTCAAAGCGGACGAAACGCCGGACATCAGCTACATCCTGGCGACCTTCGACGCCGCGCCAGGCGAGACCGGCGCGTTCACGCTCAAGACGAACGGCACGCTGGCCATCGCAGGGAAGGAAAACAAGCTGACGATGGATGTCGTCGCCGTGCGGCTGCCAGACGGCACCGTGAAGGCGACGGGCGTCGTGCCGATCAAGATGACGGACTTCGGCATCAAGCCGCCCACGGCGATGTTCGGCACCCTGCGGACGGGAGACGAAGTGAAGGTCAACTTCGCGCTGACAGTAGGAGCCCGGGCGATCGCGGCCGCGATCAACGACAAGGTCGCGAACGACAAATAGCCGCACTGGCAGTCGTTCGGCGGCCGCATGCTCGGGAGAGGAGAGGGACGCAGCTCACACAGATGTGTCCCTCTCCGCGCGTGTAGGGGATTCTCCTTCAAAAGTCCCCTTCTTGCCCGACAGAGCGCGGACGCGCTCAGCCCGAAATTTCCTCACACCTCACACTTTGTTCTCAATCGACCATGTCCAATAGTCGCTTTCTCGACCTGCTCGATCGCACGACCTCTCGCCGCCGCTTTCTCCGAGAGGGTGGACTGGCGGCGGTGTTTGCCGGCGCCGCGACCGCGTGCAAGCAGGAGCCCTCGAAGGCCCCGACCACCACGCAGTCTCCACCGGCGGCATCTGGCCAGACCGGCGGCACAATGGGTCCGAACGACACGTCCTCGGGCGCAGCCGCGCTCGCCGCCGCGCAGTCGATGGACGCGATGCACGAGAAAGGCATCAAGGCCTTTCCCGCGAAGACCGCCGGCGTCGGGAATCAGCTGATGCAGCCGCGCGTCGAGAACGGCGTCAAGGTCTACGAGCTCACCGCGAAGAAGATCCAGTGGGAGACGGAGCCCGGTCACATGGTCGAGGCGTGGGCCTACAACGACCAGGTGCCGGGACCGCAGATTCGCGTCACGTCAGGCGATCGAGTGAAGGTCATCCTGCACAACCAGCTGCCCGAGTCGACGTCGATTCACTTTCACGGACTCGAGCTGCCGAACGCGATGGACGGCGTCCCGTACATCACGCAGCCGCCGGTGAAACCGGGAGAGTCGTTCACGTACGAGTTCGTGGTGCCGAACCACGGCTCGCACATGTACCACTCGCACCACGATTCGGCGAAGCAGGTCGGCCTCGGTCTGCTCGGCGCATTCATCGTCGAGCCGAAGCAGAAGACGAAGGACGACACGCCCGACGTCGACCAGGTCTTCATCCTGAACGACGGCGCGCATGGCTACACGTTCAACGGCAAGAGCTTTCCGGCCACGCAGCCGATCGTGGCCAAGCTCGGGCAGAAGGTGCGCATCCGCTTCATGAACGAAGGGATGATGATCCATCCCATGCACCTGCACGGCGTTCACATGACCGTCATCGCGAAGGATGGCTGGTCGGTTCCAGCGCCCTGGAAATGCGACACGCTGAACGTCGCGCCCGGCGAGCGTTGGGACGTAATCGTCAACTGCACCAATCCCGGAACATGGGCCTTTCACTGCCACATCCTGCCGCACGCCGAATCCGAGCATGGAATGTTCGGAATGGTGACCGCCCTGGTCATACAGACATGACGTCGCTCGACGCCCGGCGAGGCGTCCGCCTCGCCGCGCTGAGAGTGCCCCTCGTCGCGAAGCTCGTCGGGGCGAACCTGTTCGTCGTCGGCCTGCTGACGGCGATGTGGCTCATCGCCGGCGGACCGATCAACGCGCGTCGTCATCTGGCGCTCGGCGTGGTCGTCGGCGTCCACCTGGCGCCTCGCGCTGATCGCGCTGCGGCCCATTCGCGACCTGGAAAGCGTCGCCACTCACGTGTGGAACGGCAACTACGGCGTGCGGGTGGAGCGGTCCGCCGTCGCCGACCGAGGAAGTGCTCCGTGTCGGATCGATGTTCAACATCCTGCTCGATGGGCTCGCCGCGGACCGCGCCAAGATGCGCCTGCTCGCCGCCGAGGTCATCGCCGCGGGCGATCGCGAGCGGTCGGCGCTCGCGCGCGAGCTGCACGATTCCGTGGCCCAGCATCTCGCGGCGGTCCTGCTTCAAATTTCGGCGGCGGAACGAGACTCGTCGGATCCAGCCGTCGCCGAGCGCTTGCGCGAGGCGCGCGACTCCGCCGAGTACGCGCTCCAAGAAGCTCGCGCCCTTTCGCATGCGTTGCATCCGGGCGTACTCGACGACCTCGGCCTCGAGGCGGCGCTTCGCAAGCTCGCGCGCGATTCGTCCAAGGGTAACGGTGTGGACGTCGACGTGAACTGTGCGACCGGCCCGGAGCGGCTGCCGCGCGACGTGGAAGCCGTGTTGTACCGCATCGCGCAGGAGGCTGTGCGCAACGCGACGACCCATGCCTCCGCGCGACGGGTCCGCGTGTCAGTCCGGCGACGGATAAGGAGGCGACGCTGAGCGTACACGACGACGGGGTCGGATTCGATCTCGCGGAGGCCGAGGCGCGGCGGTCGGGAATGGGCCTCACGTCGATGCAGGAGCGAGTGGACCTGATCGACGGGCGCCTAGAAATCAAGACCGCGCCGGGAAGTGGTACGACCATCTCGGCGACCGTCCCACTAGACGCCGCGTCCAAGTTGGTTCCATTCTAGAGGACAATGACGAACGATCTGATTCGAGTGATCCTCGCCGACGATCACGTGGTGGTGCGCGCGGGCCTGCGCGCCGTCTTGGGCGCCGCGAAGGACATCGAGATCATCGGCGAAGCGCGGAACGGCCGCGAGGCCGTCACGATGGCCGAGCGGTTTCAGCCTGACGTCGTCGTGATGGATCTCGACATGCCCGATACCGACGGCGTGACGGCAACGAAGGAGATCGTCGCGAAGGGACTGGCGGCCCGCGTGCTAGTGTTGACCATGCACGCCGAGGAGGACTACCTCGTCCCATTGCTGGAGGCCGGCGCGGCCGGGTATCTCGTGAAGAGCGCCGCCGACCGGGAGCTGGTGGATGCGGTCCGAGCCGTTGCGCACGGTGAAACGTATGTCCGCCCGGCGGCCGCTCGGGTGCTGGCAAAGAACCTGACCAAGAAGGATCCGGCGGCCGAGGAACGAGCACGCTTCGAGAAGCTCACGCAACGCGAGCAAGATGTCTTGAAATACGTCGCTCAGGGCTACTCCGCGCCGGAGATCGGCGAGAAATTGTTCATCAGCCCCAAGACCGTGGACACCTACAAGCAGCGGATCCAGGAAAAGCTCGGGCTGGCTCATCGATCCGATTACGTTCAGGTGGCATTGCGGTTGGGGCTTCTTTCGGAGAGCTGAGCGCCTGCTGATTCCATGGCTCGTTGCCGGGTTTGCCGTGACGCTTCTCGTCGCGCAGCAGGTGTTCGTCAGATCGCGGCTCGGGGCCAAGGAGAAGACCGAGGTCGACCTCCGCGCCTCGGAGGCCAAGTTCTCGGGCATTCTGGCCATTGCCGCCGACGCCATCATCACGATCGACCACAGCCAGCGGATCGTTCATTTCAACAACGGCGCCGAAGAGATGTTCGGGTACAAGGCGAACGACGCCATCGGACGCCACCTGTCGATCCTGCTTCCGCCGCGGTTCCGGCCGGTCCACGACGCGCATATCGAATCGTTCGCGCGGTCGGCAGTGACGGCACGGAAGATGGGCGAGCGCCGCGAGATCTTCGGGCTTCGCTCCGACGGCACGGAGTTTCCCGCGGAGGCATCGATCTCGAAGCTCGTCATTCCGGACGGCCTCCTGTTCACCGTCGTGATGCGCGACACTACGGTACAGAAGCGCGCCGAAGAGGATGAGCGATTTCTCAGTGGCGCGTCCGGCGAACTGGCGAATACGCTCGCCGTCGACGCGACCGAGCGTGCCATCGTGGATTTGCCGATTCCGCGGCTCGCCGACGCGGCGCTGCTCGACCTCGTGGATCCGCAGAGCGCTGCTGGGGCGGCAGCGTTCACGCGTGTCGCTAGCACGCGCCAGCGGGCCGCGCTGACCCCGGCGCTCGACGCGCTGGCGACGCACTGCCTCACGCAGGACTCTCCGTCACCGATCGTCGACGTGATCCGCCGCGGGCGAGCGGAGTTGGTCGAGACGATCGACGACGACTGGCTCGAGAGCAGTGCCGATCCCGACGCCGCCCCACATTGGCGAGCGATCGGCGCCACCTCGATCCTCATACTTCCACTCGTCGCCGGCGAGACGCGCGGCGCGCTCACGCTCATACGCGCCGGGACCGCAGGTCCGTTCGACCAGCAGCAGCGCTCTCTCGGCGAAAAGTTCGCCCAGGTGTCGGCGACCGCCCTCCAGAACGCGCAACTCTACGATGTGGCGCGTCACGCGACCATGGCGCGCGACGAAGTGCTGGGCGTCGTTTCCCACGACCTGCGAAATCCCCTCAGCGCCATCTCCATGTGCGCGAGGGTGCTCGAGGAGAGCCCGCCGGCCAACGACGCGGAACGACGCGCGCTGCTCGGAACCATTCGAGAATCGACCGAGTGGATGAATCGTCTCATCGAAGATCTGCTCGACGTCTCGAACATCGAGCGGGGCCGGTTGTCGCTCGAGGTGCGTCCCGAGGAGCCCTCGCAGATCGCGCTGCAAGCGCTGCACATGTTCGAGGTCGAGGCCGAGGCGAACGGGATCGCGCTCGAGGCCCGGCTTCCGACCAACATGCCGCTCGTCGTCGCCGACCGGACGCGCGTGGTGCAGGTGTTGAGCAACCTGTTGCGCAACGCGATCAAGTTCACGCCGCGCGACGGGCGAGTCGAAATCTGCGCCGAGCCGCGTGACCGAAGCGTCGTCTTTTCGGTGACCGACACGGGTCCGGGAATCAGCGCCGAGAAACAGGGTCGCGTCTTCGACCGCTACTGGCAGTCGTCGGCCGGCGCGCGGCAGCGCGGCGCCGGACTGGGACTCTCGATCGCGAAAGGAATCGTCGAGGCGCACGGCGGCCGGATTTGGGTGCGCAGCGCTCCTGGAGAGGGAAGCGAGTTCGCCTTTACTATACCGCAAGCCGAGCCGCGAGGCGTGCGGCGGGAGGAGCGATGAGTACCACGCGCAAGGCGACGGCGTTCTTCGACCTGACGCGAGAGGAGGCGGAGGATCTGCTCACGCGAAATCACGTCGGACGGCTCGCTTTCAGCTTCCACGATCGCGTCGACATCGAGCCGATCTCCTACGTCTTTTCCGGCGACTGGGTATACGCGCGTACCGCCCCCGGAACCAAGCTCGCGATCGTCCAGCACCATCCGTGGGTGGCGTTCGAGGTCGACGAGATTCGCAGCCGCGTCGACTGGCGAAGCGTCGTCGTGCACGGGACGATCTATTTCATCGACGCCAGCCGCGAGGCCGATCGACACGACTACGAACACGCAGTGAAGATCCTTCGATCCGCCGACGCCGATGCGCTGACGTCGGCCGACGCGACGCCGCACCGGGACCTGCTGTTTCGCATCCACGCGGACGAAATCGTCGGAAAGGGCGCGAAGCCGGGAGGCGGGTAGACCGGTCCGCCATCCACCGGGTCCACCTCTTTTCCGTAGAATGCCCGACAACCTTACGGGCAAGCGCTGACGGTCGGACGCCTCGCGCTTCGGCACCTTCCTCCAACGACCGACGACGAATCGACGTCGCGCGGTGTGACCGAGGAGGAGACCATGGATTCGCTAAAGATCCCGTCGGCGGTACCGGAGGTCGGGGTGCGCGCGAGTGTCGCCGCGCCGATCATCATCGCGACGGACGGACAGGAGCAATCGGACGCGGCGCTTGCGTTGGGACGGTTGCTCGCCGGGTCCAGCGATGCGGTTCGGTTGGTGAGGGTGCTGAGAACGTTGCCGATGGTCCCCGACGTCCCGATCCAAGTTCCGATGGACGTGGAAAACGCTCGGCGGACCGAGGCAAGGCCGAAGTGGTCGCGCAAGCGAACCGCGTCTGGCAGGACGTTGCCGACGTCGAGCTCCACGAGGGAGACCCGGCGACCGCCATCGCCCGACTGGCACACAAAGCTGGTGCATCGATGATCGTGGCGGGACTCGGCCGACACCGCGTGACCGATCGTGTCTTCGGCGACGAGACGGCGCTTCGTCTCATTCGCTCCGCTGACGTGCCGGTCTACGCCACCGCGACCGGAACCGCGCGCGCGCCGCGCCGCATCGTGGTCGCGATGGACTTCAGCGAAACCAGTCTCCGCGCCGCCCGCCTCTCGCTCGCCGTCGCGGCGAGTGGTGCGACCATCTACCTCGCCCACGTCGCGCCACGCGACAGCTCGTGGGCCGACCTGAAAGGCTGGGGCACGACGTACAAGGTGAGTGTCGGCGATGCCCTCCAGCGGACGCGCGAGCAACTGCGCATCCCCGACGGCATGACCGTGCAGAACGTGCTGCTCCAGGGCGATGCGGCCACCGAGCTGCTGGCGTTCGCGACGAGCGTCAATGCCGACTTGATTGCGACCGGGAGTCACGGCCACGGATTCGTCGCGCGAATGCTCGTGGGCAGTGTGACGACGCGACTCGTTCGATGCTCGACGTGCAGTGTGCTTACCGTCCCGCACGCGGCCGTGATGACCCAAGTGGGCATTTCCGTCGAGCCGCCCGTCGTGCGGGCGGTGCCACACGGCGATTGGGGCCCGCAGCTCGACGCGTTCTCTCGCCGCAACGTTGGCCGCCGCGGCACGCTCGAGGTGGACGATCCGGAGATCGGCGCGCAGGCGCAGGAGTTCGACTATCCGCTGCGTGGGGCCACCTATGACTCGCACGACCAGCGAGTGACGCTGATGTTCGGCGAGTTGGCCTGGGGCGCGCCGCATCTCACGCGCGGAATCGCCGGCGCGTCGGCCGTGGACATCCTGCAGGACGAGCGCGGACGCGACCTCGCGCTTCGGGTCGCCCACGGCGCTGGGCAGACGCTGTTGACGTTCGCCTCGTAGAGGCGCTGGAGAAAGGCGGGACATGCGGCGGTTCGCGACGGTCGGCGCGGCCGTCGCATGCGCCCGTTATCCGCTCGACAGCCGGACGGCCCGACAGCTGTCCAGCGGTTCAGCCGTCTAGCTCTCTAGCCTCGGTGTCGTCCGGGAATCCCCCACAAAAAAACAAGCAACTCACTACGAGAGCTGCCTTGTTCCCGGACGGATGGCGACCACGGCGAACCGTAGCTTCGACCCGTGCTCCAATAGAGCCACACGCGCTCTGCAATCAGACCGCACAAAGCTCAATCCGACCGGAGGATGATTCTATGACAACCAAGACGACGCTCGGCCTCACGGCCCTGCTGCTGGCCGTTATCGCAGGAAGCGGTGCCGCCCAGCAACCGACCAATGGCAGCGGGAAAGACACGGCCGCGGCCACCACCAAGGCGGCCCCCGATTCCGGCAAGAAGGTGATCCCCACGCCGATCAGTCTCTTCCGCCCGCAGGAGATCAACCACATTCGCCCGGCCGACATGCGCGGCGTGAACGTGTTTGAATCGCCCAAAGACGACGAGGTGCCGTACACCGGCTTCGTCCTCTCCCTGGGCGGGGCCTTCACGCAGGAGTTCCAGGGCTTGGCCCACTACAACAACTCCGCCCCGGTCGTGGTCAGCGGGGTGAACAGCAACCAGCTCATGACCATCGGGCACGGCTTCAACAACGCGGTCGCCAACCTGAACGTGAACGTCCAGCTCGCCCCGGGCATCCGCGTCGCCATGACGTCGTACCTCTCGGCCCGGCACCACCAGGAGACGTGGGTCAAGGACGGCTACGTCCTGATGGATGCGTCGCCGATCGACAACGTCCTCCTGAAGGACATCATGAAGTACGCGACCGTGAAGGTCGGCCACTTCGAGATCAACTACGGCGACTCGCACTTCCGCCGCAGCGACAACGGCAACTCGATGTTCAACCCGTTCGTCGGCAACTATGTCCTCGACGCGTTCACGACCGAGATCGGCGCCGAGGTCTACGCGCGCTCCGACGGGGTGATCGCGATGCTGGCCGCGACCGGCGGCGAAGTGCACGGCCAGGTGACGGCGCCGACGGCGCGGTCCCTCAGCACGATCGGCAAGCTGGGCTTCGACCAACGGTTCGGCGATCAGTTCCGCTTCCGCCTGACCGGCTCGTTCTACGCGAACAACAAGGCGGCGAGCAACACGCTCTACACCGGCGATCGCGGCGGCTCGCCCTACTATGACGTGCTCGAGAACACCGCGTCGACGGAAACCGCCAACGCGTGGTCGGGCCAGGTGCGCCCGGGCTTCTCGAACAAGGTGAACGCCGAAGTGGTGAACCCCTTCATCAAGGTCGGCGGCGCCGAGTTCTACGGGCACTTCGAGACGGCCACGGGCGGCGCGTTCACCGAACCGAAGCTGCGCACGCTGCACCAGAACGTGTACGAGGCCCTGTACCGCTTTGCCGACGACAAGCTGTACCTGGGCGGCCGGTACATCCACGTCAACGGGGAGCTGATCTCGAAGACGTACACGGATCAGACAGTGAATCGCACGCAGCTCGGCGGCGGCTGGTTCGTCACGCCGAACACGCTGGCGAAGCTGGAGTGGGTGAATCAGAAGTACCTGGACTTCCCGACGACCGACATTCGCAACGGCGGGCAGTTCAAGGGCTTCATGGTCAGCGGCACGATCGGCTTCTGAGGAGTGCAGCAACGGCCGGCGCCCGACGTGGGGCGCCGGCCGGTTCGTAGGGAGCGCGCCCCGCTTGCTTCGGCCGGGGCGTTCGCCGCATCAAACACCACGACGCTGGGAGGCGCTCACCATGAAAACGACTTTCGCGGGATCGGCGACGACGATCTTCCTGCTCTTCTTTGGCGTCGCGCTCATCGATGCGCTGAACGGCGGCAGCGTGTTTGGGATTCTTTTCTGGCTGGCCGTCGGGGCCGTGTTCGTCGCCGCGGATTTGCGGCGCGTTCGGCGGCTTCGCGAGAGCCGCTGACCAACGCGTTCATCGCGCGTCAGTCGTCCGCCGCCGTCGCAGTCACGGCGGCGTGGCCGTCCGCGTCGTACTCGACGTGGACGCGCCACGGCTGGCAACACACCTCGCAGTCTTCGACGTAATCCTGTCGCTGACCGCTCCCGGGATCGAGGCCGACCACGATCGCCTCGCCGCAGTACGGACACGTCACCTCGCCTTCCACGTCGGCCGTGCCATCGCCAAGCGGGAAGTCACGATCGAGGTCGAAGTCCTCGGGCTCTGGATCAAACGCAAACCGCATACGGAAACGTAGGCCCTCGCACTGCGACCGGTCCACCGGCCTACCAGTCCACCGGTCCACCGGTCCACCGGTCCACCGGTCCACCGGTCCACCGGTCGTCACGACACGTAGACGATCTCGCCCTCGGCGTCGATCCCCATCTCGAGCTCCATGCCGCACACGCCGCACACCTTGTTGGCGATCCATCGCACCGAGGCGAGCTCGCCGGTCTGCGGCGGCGCGGGCTTCACCTTGAGCTTCTTGTAACTGTACTCACCACAGTTCTCACACGCGTGGCCCTTCGCGATGCGCTCGGCGCGCTCCTGCGTGATCCGGGGCAACGATCACCGCCCGTCCGTTTTGGGTGGGATCGCGGGCGGGCTTCCGAGAGCGCCCGACGACCTCGGAGGCGCCGTTGGTTCGGTCGCGTTCGCCTGGCGCATGATGAGCTCGCGGATTCCGCCGAGGGCGCCCATCACGCCGGCGGCTTCGGCGGGAAGGAAAATCGTCGTGCCTTTGCCCTGCGTGACCAGCGGCAGCGCCTCGAGATACTTCAGGCCGAGCAGGTACATCGCCGCTTCGCCCTCGGGCAGCGACGTGGAGATCTTCTGGATGGCCTGCGCCTCGGCGTCGGCCATCGCGAGCCGCGCCGTGGCGAGTCCCTTGGCGCGGAGCACGGCGGCTTCCATCTCACCCTGCGCCCGACTCACCTGCGACTGCTGCACGCCTTCGGCCTCGAGGATCGCGGCGCGCTTCGACGCCTCGGCGTTCGTGACCGCGGCGCGACGCTCGCGCTCGGCGCGCATCTGCAGCTCCATCGATTGCTGGATGTCGCGCGGCGGCTCGATCGCCTGCAGCTCGACGCGCGTGACGTCTACGCCCCAACCGATCGACGCTTCCTCGATCACCTCGCGCATCCTGCGGTTGATCATGTCGCGGCTGGCGAGCGTCTGGTCGAGCTCCATGTCGCCGACGATGTTGCGCAGCGTGGTGCGCGTGAGCGTCTCGAGCGCGAACGGCAGATTCTGGATCGCGTACGTGGCCTTCTGCGGATCGGCGATGCGATAGTAGAGGACGGCGTCGATGTCGATCGTGACGTTGTCCTTCGTGATGACCGGCTGGCTCGGAAAACTGAGGACTTGTTCCCGCAGATCGATGCGCGCGGTCGACCCCGACATGATCCGTTTCGTTCCACTCGGGTCTGTCTCGACGTATCGAACGTCGATCGTGCGAGGCCGCTCCATCCCCGGAATCAGAATGTTGAGCCCCGAACGACCGACGCGGTCAAAACGACCCCAGCGTTCGATGACGATGACCTCGGCCTGGCCGATCACCTTCACGCATCGCGCGATCAGCGAGGCCACGAAAACGACGACGATTCCTGTGGCTATCAGACCGACCATCTTCTCTCCCTATCGAGACCGACGGATAGTATCCGCCGCGGGGTGATTCGGCACGTGGCGCTCCGTTCGATGCCGACGTCGATGGAGTCCCACCCATCAAGTATACAAAACATGCCGAGTGCGCGCGCGCGCGGTACATTCGCGGCGCCCGATCGGACTCGCGTCGAGGTCCACGTTTTCGATCGGACCGATTCATGCGGTCGTGCACCGTGATTTCGCACCCGACCTCTCTCGGCCAACGGTTCAATGCGACTGATGTACCTGGCGTTGTGCGCCGCCGCACTCGCCGCCTGCTCGGACGCGAGTCCGACAGCTCCCGCACGTTCACGTCTCGCGCCCACGACCGGAATCTCGGAGCCGGGCCCGTCACCAGAAAAGTTTGATCCGCGTTCCGTAAAGGACCGCGTGGAGGAGCTCGTCGGCCGTCAGTTCGGCCGCGTCACGCTGCCTCCGGACGGGTTCTCGCAGTCGGCCGACGCGGTGCACCCGGACATCGCGTGCCCCACTGGCGGATGGAACGGCGCCGCGTGCTGGCTGATGTACACGCCGTACAAGAACTCCGATCCCTCGTGGGAGAACCCCGGGATCCTGCTCGCGGCGAACGACACGACGTGGATGACGCCGTCGTCGATTAAGAACCCGATCGTCGCCTATCCGGGCATCGGGGCCTACAACTCCGATCCGGATCATGCGTTCGATCCGGCGACCCAGCGTCTCGTACAGGTTTTCCGCGTCGTCGTCGACACGACGAACCGGATCATGCTCATGTCGACCGCGAACGCGCGCCAATGGACGACGCCGGTGATCGCGTTCTCGGTGCACAGCCACGATGCGGTGTCGCCGTCGCTGATCATCGAGCGTGACCGAACGGCGAAGATCTGGTATCTCAAGTCGGGAGTTGCCGGCTGCAACGCCGAGACCACGACGCTTCAGCTTCGTACCGCGCGTCCGGGACTCACCGACGACTTCGAGTCGGTCCACTGGAGCGCGCCGGTGGCGACGGACCTCATGATTCCGGGGTACGTGCCGTGGCACATCGACGTCGCCGAGCTGCCGCTCGGCGGCTACGTGGCGCTGATCGCCGCGTTCCCGCGCGGAAACAGCTGCTCGCAGAGCGACCTGTGGCTCGCCACCAGCGACGACGGGCTGGCCTGGCACACGCTCTCGCTGCCGGTGCTATGGCGAGGGATGGGGATCGCGAAGAAGCGCTCGATCTCGACCTGGTATCGAGGCACGCTGCGGTACGACCCGGCGACCGACGTCCTCGACATATGGCCGTCGGCGCTCGCGGGCCCCAACTGGACCATCTACCACACATCGGTCCACCTCAGCGAAATCACGGATATGATGGCAAGCGCCAAAGCGAGCGACATGAGGGCGGTCGCGGTGGCGTCACGCGGGGTTCCGCGCCCGACGATTCCGATGCCGTAGCCTGGAACCTTCCTTTGGGTCCCTGGATTCATCGCGCGGCGCCTGACTAGCAGGCGCCGCGACGACTATACGGCCCGCCGTCCGTGCCCAGAGTTCCGGCCGCGAGATGGCCAGCCATCGGAGGAGATAACAGCATGCGAATGTGGGGACTCTCGCTGGCGGCAATCGGCATCGTGGTCGCGGCTGCGTGCGGCGGTGGCGGCGGCGAAACCACGACAACCGGCCCCGGCAACAATCAGCCGGGAAACGGCAACAACAACAACAATCCGAACACAGTCACGCTCGTGGACTCGAGCTTCAACCCGGCGAACATCACCATCAAGGCCGGCCAGACCGTGACCTGGCAATGGACCGCGTGCGCGGACACGACCGGCGGTTATGGCTACGGGGGGGGCTGCATCACGCACCAGATCATGTTCGATGACGGGACCGGTACGACCTCCCCACAACAGAACCAGGGCACCTACAACAGGACGTTCGCCTCGGCTGGAACCATCAAGTATCACTGCACGATCCACGGCAGCTATATGTCGGGGCAGGTGGTCGTTCAGTAGCAACCTTCGTCCCGGTAATCGGCCGGGTTGCCCGTATCCACGCTTCGCACGAATGCTCGCCCGTTCAGGGCGAGCATTCTTTTTCTCTCCGCTGAAGGCTCCGCCGGAAGCGCGGGCGCGGGTCAACGTCTAGGCGGATCATGCGTTTACCTTAGGTTAAGAAGGCTTTGCGGACCGGCGCTGGGTGGTCCGCGTGACGACGCCGCGCGTTCGCCGCCACGTTTGGCCACCAGCTGACTCGAAAACGTCTCTTCGGTCCCGCCCCCGAATGTCCTGTCGCGTCACACTCGGTGCTGCATTCCTTCTATTGACGGGGCCTCTGGCCGCCGGGTTCGCTCAAGGCAGCCAGGACGCGCTGAACCAACCGAAGTTCACGACACAGGTATTGATCGTCCCGGCCTTCCTGGGTTCAGACCGGGGAGCGGCGAGCCGCGGCGCCGACATCGTTCGGTCGCGCGTCGCCGGCGCGTTCCCGAAGAACGAGCTCCGCGTCGTCTCCGGCGGCGACATGGACGATTGGTTCCGGCGGTCGGGATTCGACGAGAATCCGGCGCTGAGCGACGGCGAGCTCAAGGAAATGGCGCGGAAGTTCCGCGCCGACGAACGCATCACCGGCACGCTGACGCGTCAGCCGGACGGATCCGTTCGCATCGAGGCGGCGTTGGCGCTCGTTCGAGATTTGCGACTTTCGCAGCCGATCGTGGCGAACGCGCCGTCGGTCCTGCAGGCGGCGGAGGCCGTGGCGGCGGAAGCGATCGCCGCGCGTAGACAGCTGTCGTCGCTGCGCCAGTGCGAGAATTCCGACCGCGCGGGAAACGCCCGTGATGCGGCGGCCGCCGCGACGACGGCGATCCTGCTCTACTCTCGCGCCGTGCCGGCGCGCGTCTGTTTGCTGAATGCACTCTCGCACCTCGAGGTCAGCGCCGACAGCGTGATCGCCGTGTCGCGCGCCACGCTCGTCGTCGCGCCGGCCAACGCCGTGGCGCTCGAAGATCTGGCGCAGGCGCTCGACTCGAAGGGACAGGCGCGCGAGGCCGCCCCCGTGTGGTCGAAGCTTCTCGCGACCGACACCGCGAGCGAGACGATGATCGAAAAGGTCGTCAACGCGCTCGCCCGCGAGGGGTTTCCCAATCTCGCCGCGCCGATCATCGATCGCGGCACCGACGCCCACCCCGACAACCTGCCGCTGCTGAAGGTGCGCTGGCTGGTCCATCTCGCCGAGAATGATTGGAAAGGCGCGATCCATGCTGGCGATCTGATGCTCGCGCGCGACCAGGCCGCGCAAAGCGATCCCGACTTCTACACTCGCCTCGCCATGGCGCTGCGTTCCGACGGAAAGTCGGAGCGCGCACTGGCTGTCGCGGCGAACGCTGTCGCGAAGTTCCCGGAATCCGCGTCGCTCTACGTTCTCTATCTGCAGCTGCTCAAGTCCGAGGCCGACTCGGCGCTCCAACGCGGCTTGGCCGCGTTCCCGGACAACGCCGAGGTCCACGTCTTCGCGGCGCAGGCATTCAAGGGCACCGGGAACGAAGCCGCGGCGCTGTCCGAGACGAAACGCGCGCTCGCCGTGAACCCAAAGCTTCCGCACGGCTACTTGCAGCTCGCGCAGCTCGAGGTCGACGCCGGTGAGACCGACAGCGCCTTCGTGGCGATCGACATGGCGCTGAAAAACGGCGAGGACTCGACCACGGTCGCCCAGTTCGCGCTCGCGCGTGGCAACACGCTTTTCAAGTCGGCCGGCACGACCCAGAAACGCGAGGACTTTCAGCGCGCGATGAAGTTCCTTGCCCTCGCCGTCCGCATCCGCCCCTCGCCCGAGGCCAAGTTCCTGGTCGGAGCGTCGGCGCTGTCGATCGGCCAATCTGCCGCGACCGAAGCGGCACCGGCGAAAAGCTGTGACCTCACGAAGCTCGCCGATTCGTCTCTCACAGAAGCCGAGATCAACCTCGTCAGCGGCGGCTCCGCCGCTCCCGACGCGGCGAAGCAGTACCTCGAGTACGTCGCGAAGCTCCGGCCTTATGTCGCTGAAGAGCTCAAGTCATTTTGCGCGGCGGTTCGCGCGGGACGCGAGACACCCCCACAAAAGAAATAGCCGGCGCCACCGTGGCGCCGACTATCACGACCGGTAGGGTCCCCGCGCGAAGCTACAACGCCGGCTGTGCCTCGGCCGCTGTCGCGTCCCTCGCTAGATCTCGCTCGCGCCGCGCCGTGCGCAGCATGTTCGTCCCCGTGTAGATGACGACGACGACGACCAGCCACTTGAGGACCGTGAGCGGCAGGTTCGTTACGAGGAACGCGGCGATCAGAACGGCCGGAATCCCCGCCCACAGCATCGACATGATGGAAGGCGCGTGATAGGCGTTCGATCGCATGAAGCGGACGTTCGCGAACGGCATCAGGAACGCGCACGAGCCCATCATGATCGGAAAGGCGGTCGTCTCCGTCATGCCGAGGAGGCCGACGAGGATCAGGCACGGCGCGTAAAGCCCGATGCCGAGCGTCATGAGCGCGCCGAGGACGAAGTTGCCCGCTACACCAATGGCTAGCTTCGCGCCCGTCAGGCTCAGAACTGCTCCGCCCGTTGGCGCCTCGCCGGTCTGCCGGATGATCATGATGATCGCGAAGCCGAGCAGTGCGAGGCCCATCCCGATCTGCACCTTCCGCCGATTCCACTGACTCACCACGCCCGCGCCGAGCCACGCGCCGAGGACCGCCGCCACGATCATGAGGATGAGCGTCGTGCTGTCGACCGGAACGAGCTTGGTGTAGATGTACGCCTGGATGACGGTCGGGATCACGTACCCGACATTCAATGTGCCGGGGATGCGCTCGTCGGGAATCAGCTTCCACTGGCGCACCATCGACGTCGTCGTGGCGTAGGAGCCGATGCCGAGGGTGTCGAAGAAGTTCGCAATGAAGCTGATGACCGACATGCCAAGCGTCGGCCGAATCGCGTCTCCCGCCGCGGCCCGCTGGCGCAATGAGCGAACGAGCATCACCAAATAGCCGAGGGTGACGATCGCGAGGGCCACGAACAGCGCGTCACGCGCCATCATCGATCCGGCGGCGGGGACGGGGGCTGGGGCAGAGGCGGTTTGCACCATGGGATTCGCGGTGAAGGGGAGGTTGTGCATCGCGAAGGCCTTCGTTCATCCGCTTGCGACGGCCTGTGCGTGGGGATATTGTATCCGCTCCCACTTTTGTCGCATTGGAGTTTGCATGACCCTTCGGACTGTACCTGACGTTAATCCCGCGCACCGCTATGCGCCATCTGCCGCGCGCGTCTCGACCCCCATTCGGCGACAAACCGTCGCCAGCATGACCGTCGAAGCCCTCCGTGAGCGAATTCTTCGCGGCGACTTCCCGGACGGCGAGCCCCTTCGCCAGGACGCCCTCGCCGACGAACTCGGAGTGAGCCGCATCCCCGTCCGCGAAGCCCTGCGCCAACTCGAGGCCGAGGGGCTCGTCAGCTTCAGCCCGCACCGCGGCGCCGTCGTCTCCACGCTCTCGCTCGACGAGATCGACGAGCTGTTCGAGCTGCGCGCCGATATCGAAGGCGATCTGCTCCGCCGCGCCATTCCACGCATGACCGACGAACAGTTCGACCGCGCGGTCGAAGTGCTGGATGCATTCGAAGACGCGCTCGCCAAGGGCGAAGCGACGCGGTGGGGTCCGCTCAACTGGCACTTCCACGCCGCGCTCTACGCGCCGGCGAAGCGCAACTTCACCATGGGCGTGTTGCAGAAGCTGCATCAGCACAGCGATCGGTATTTCCGCATGCAGGTGCTGCTCGCCGGCGGCGGACGCTCGGCCAGCCAGGAGCACCGCGCCATCGCCGCGGCGGTTCGCAAGGCCGATGTCAAGACGGCGACGCAGCTCATGCGGTCGCACATCCTCGGCGCCGGCCAGTCGCTTCTCGAATTGCTCCACGCGCAGCGCAACGGCTCGGCCACGCCCGCGTCGGTGCCGCTGGTCGTCGCCAACGCCGACCGGTGACCGCTCCAGCCAAGCTCCGCCACTTCATCGGCGGGGAGTGGCGCGCGAGCGACTCTGACCGCTGGATCGCCGACGTCAATCCCTCGAACGCCGAGGACGTCGTCGCGCAAGTTCCGGCCGGTACCAGTGACGACGTCGACCTTGCCGTACGCTCGGCGGCGTCGTCGCTGGCCGCGTGGCGGGCGCTCGACAGGCCCAGCGCGCGCCGAACTGCTCTACAAATGGGCCGACGCGATCGGCTGCGCGTGCCGACGAGCTGGCGCAACTCGTCACGCGCGAAGTGGGAAAGCCGATCGGCGAGGCGCGAGGCGAGGTCGGCCGGTGCGTGACGATCCTCCGCTACTACGCCGGCGAAGCGGTGCGCGCGATCGGCGAGGTCATTCCGGCGCAGGCCGCCGGCGCGCTGCAGTTCACGCTCGCGACGCCCGCTCGGCGTCGTCGCGCTCATCACGCCGTGGAATTTTCCGGTCGCGATTCCGCTGTGGAAGGCCGCGCCCGCGCTGGCGTTCGGCAACACGGTCGTGCTCAAGCCTGCTGAGATCGTCGTCGCAGTCGGCGGCGTTGCTCGCCGAGTGCGCCGCGGCCGCGGGACTTCCCGCGGGCGTGTTCAACGTCCTGCTCGGCGCGGGCGACGTCGTGGGCGCGCGGTTGATCGACGCCGACGACGTGCAGGCGGTGAGCTTCACCGGCTCCGGAAGGATCGGCGCTACGGTCGCTGCCGCCGCCGCGCGACGGAACATCCGATATCAGACGGAGATGGGCGGGAAGAACGTCGCGATCGTGATGCCCGACGCGGATCTCGATCTGGCCGCTTCGCTCACCGCGGCCGGCGCGATGCGCTACGCCGGACAGAAGTGCACGGCGACGAGCCGCGTCGTCGTCGCGCGCGAGGTGGAAGGCGACGTTCCTCGACCGAGCTGCGCAGCCGCAGGTCGCGGCGCTTCCGCTCGGCCCCGTGACCGATCGCGGCGTCGGCGATTGGTCCGGTGATCAGCGACGGCGTCGCGCGATTCGATTCGGCGAGCGCTCGACGAGATCGAACGCCGAGCGCGTGTACGTCGGCGACGTTCCGCGATCGGGCGACTTCGCCAACGGCTACTTCGTTCCGCCGACGGTCGTGCGCGACGCGCCCGCCGACTCGGATCTCGCGCAGACGAGAGCTGTTCGGCCCCGTGCTGGCGAGTTTCGTCGGCCGACGATCTCGATGCACGCGATCGCGCTCGCCAACGACACCGTGTACGGACTCAGCGCATCGCTCTTCACGCGCGACCTGCGCAGCGCGCTCCGCTACGTCGATCGAATCGACGTCGGCATGGTGCGCGTGAACGGCGACACGACAGGCGTCGATCCGCACGCGCCGTTCGGCGGCATGAAGGGCTCGAGCTCCGGCAGTCGCGAGCAGGGTCCGGCGGCGCGCGAGTTCTACACCGAGATCAAGACCGTTCAGATCAATGCCATGATCGAGCCGGCGGCGACGCACTCGAGTTGCGCGTCGTGGACTCGCACACGGAAGGCGAGCCGACGCGCGTGGTCGTCGACGGGTGGCCGCAGCCGGCCGGCGCGACGATGGCGGAGCGGCGCGACGACCTGCGGCGCAACGCTCGACCACCTGCGACGAGGCGTCGTCTGCGAGCCGCGCGGCCACGCGGCGATCGTCGGCGCGCTGCTCACGCCGCCCGTCACGCCGGGCGCGCACGCGGGCATCGTCTTCTTCAACAACGAGACGTACCTCGGCATGTGCGGCCACGGGCTGATCGGCGTCGTCCGCACGCTCAGCATCTCGGGCGGCTGTCGCCCGGCGTCGCGCGTTTCGACACGCCGGTGGGGACCGTCTCGGCCGAGTTGAACGACGATGGATCGGTGACGATCGAGAACGTCGCGGCGAACGCTGCACGCGCTCGACGTCGCAGTCGACGTGCCCGGGATGCGGCCGCGTCGTCGGCGACGTCGCGTACGGCGGCAACTGGTTCTTCATCACGCACGTGCGAGCGAAGCTCGACACGTCGAACGTCGACGAGCTGCTCGCGTCTGACTCGCGCCATGCAGGAGCGCGATCGACGCGCAGCGTCCGGCCGGCGGCGCTGCCGATCGACCACATCGAGCTGTCGGGCGCGCCGCACGACCCCGAATGCGGATGCGCGCAACTTCGTGCTGTGTTCCGGCGGCGAGTACGATCGTTCGCCGTGCGGCACCGGTACGTCGGCGGTGATGGCGGCGCTGCACCGGCGCGGCTCACTTGCGTTCGAGCAGCCGTGGCGGCAGGAGAGCATCACCGGCGGCCTGTTCACGGGGTGGCTCACGCCGGGCGACGACGGCGAATTGATTCCGCACATTCGCGGGCGCGCGTTCATCACCGGCGATTCGACCCTCCGATTCGACCCAGCCGATCCGTTTCGATTCGGCATAGGCGGCTGATCGTGCGGGCGGGAGCTGGGGGCGCACCTCTGACGCGATCGTCGTCGGCGCGGGAATCGTCGGCGCCGCGTGCGCCGAGGCGCTCGCGCGACGATGGTTGGCGAGTGACGATCCTCGAGGAAACGTTCGCCGCATCCGGCACGACGGCCGCGGGCATGGGACACATCGTCGTGATGGACGACTCGCCCGAGCAGCTCGCGCTGACCGCGTATTCCGACCGACTCTGGCGCGAGCTCGGCCTCGACTCGGATCGGCGATCGGAAGTCGAGCGATGCGGCACGCTCTGGATCGCCGAGGATTCGACGCAACTCGCCGCGCTCGAAGCAAAGCGCGAGGCGTATGCGGGAGTCGGCGTCGCGACCGAGGTCCTCGATGCACGCGACCTCGAGATCGCCGAGCCAACTCTGCGGCGCGGGCTCGCCGGGGCGCTTCGCGTTCCGGCGGATTCCGTCGTCTATCCGCCCGGCGCAACGCTCGAGCTGCTTCGTCGCGCGCGATCTCGCGGAGCGGTTCTCCGCGAGGGCGTGCGGGTCGCGGCGGTCGACTCCGGTTTCGTCCGGACGCAGGCCGGCGAGACGATGCGCGCGGACGTCGTCGTCAACGCGGCCGGTGCGCGCGCGGCCCAGCTCACGCCGGAGCTGCCGATCGTGCCGCGCAAAGGTCACCTCGCCATCACGGATCGCACGTCGCACGTCTGCCGGCATCAGCTCGTCGAGCTTGGCTATCTCGCGAGCGCGCACTCGATGACGACGGAATCGGTCGCGTTCAATCTCCAGCCGCGCAGGACGGGACAGATGTTGATCGGGTCGTCGCGCGAGCTCGTGGGTTGGGATGCCTCCATCAACCGCGCCGTGTTGGGGCGCATGCTCGCTCGCGCCGTGGAGTTCGTGCCCGAGCCTCGCGAACCAGTCGGTGATCCGCTGCTGGACGGGATTTCGTCCGGCGACTCCCGACAAGCTTCCGTTGATCGGCGCGTGGGATCCGACTCCCGGGCTGTGGATCGCCGCGGGGCACGAAGGACTCGGGATCACCACGTCGCTCGCCACCGCTGGCATCCTCGCCGACCTCGTCGCCGGCCGACGCGCCGGCGATCGACGCGGCGCCGTTCGCACCGACGCGCGCGATCGCGCGGCTGATGACGAAGCCAAGGTCCCCGCGTGAGCGAGACGCTCGAGATCAACGTCAACGGTCGAGCGGTCCGGGCCGATCAGGGATCGACCGTCGCGGCGGCGCTCCTGTCGCTGGGCGAGTCGGCGTTTCGCATCTCGGAGAGCGGCGAGCCTCGCGCGCCTCTCTGCGGAATGGGGACGTGCTACGAGTGCCGGGTCACGATCGACGGCGTCGAACAACAGCGCGCGTGTCTGGTGAGAGTGCGTCCCGGCATGCGGGTGCTCGCCGGCGCGGAGCACCGATGATCCGCGCGACCTGCGACGTGCTCGTCATCGGCGGCGGACCGGCGGGTATCGCCGCCGCGTCGCGAGCCGCGGAGCTGGGCGCGCGAACGCTTGCTGGTCGACGAAGGGCTCGCGCCCGGCGGACAGATTTGGCGCGCGAGTCACGGCGGTCGGCAAGGCGCCTCGGCGCGCCGATGGGTCGACCGTCTGGCGCGCAGCGCCGCCGCGATCAGGAGCTCGACGAGCGTCGTCGACATCGAGCCGGTGGACCGGCCGCTTTCACGTCGTTGCCGACGCGCAGGGCGACGTCATCTCGATAGACGCCGGCGCAGTCGTTCTCGCGACCGGCGCTCGCGAGCTCTTCCTCCCGTTTCCCGGCTGGACGTTGCCGAACGTATTCGGCGTCGGCGGCGGCCAGGCGCTGATGAAGTCCGGCATGTCCGTCCGCGGAAAACGCGTCGTCGTTGCCGGTACGGGACCGCTCGTGCTCGCCGTGGCGGCTGCGTTTGCGTCGCATGGAGCGCCGTGTCGCGTCGTGGCCGAGCAGGCGCCGTTGCCACGGGTCGCGCGATTCGCCGCGTCGCTCTGGCGGTCGCCCAGTCGCGCGGGGCAGGCGCTCGCGTTGAGAGCGCGCCTGGGCGCCGCTCCTCGCTATTTGACGGGCACGTGGATCGCGCGCGCCGATGGCGCGTCGCGCGTCGAGTCGGTGACGCTCACGGACGGACGAACCAGCCGAATGATCGAGTGCGACATCCTGTGCGCCGCTTTCGGACTTCTTCCCAACGTGGAGCTCGCGCGGTTCGCCGGATGTGCGATCGGAACGGACGGCGTTCAGGTCAATGACGAACAGGCGACGAGCGTCCGGCGGCATCTTTTGCGTCGGCGAGCCGACTGGGATCGGCGGCGTGGATTTGTCTCTTGTCGAAGGCGAGATCGGCGGAACGGCGGCGGCCGGCGGATCGCCGAGCCGGCGCCTCATGGCGACGCGCGCTCGCTTGCGCCGCGAGGCCAAGCTCCTCGCGGAGACCTTTGCGCTCCGCCCGGAGCTGCTCGCCCTCGCGACCGACGACACGATCGCGTGCCGCTGCGAGGACGTGCGGTTCGGCGAGCTCGATCGTTCGTGGACCTTTCGGCAAGCGAAGCTCTACACGCGAATCGGCATGGGCCCCTGCCAGGGCCGAATCTGCGCCGCCGCGCTAGAATGTGTTTGGGGGACGGGCTGGCCGCGCGAGGTGCCGCGGCTGCCGATTCAACCCGCTCGCGTCGCGGCCCTCCTCGGCGCCGCGGACGGTGCAGGTCTCACGTGAACATCGAACTCTGACGGAGCTCGCGACCATGGAGCAGCGCGATTGGCAAGGCGTATTTCCCGCGATCACGACGCCGTTCGGCGCCGGATTGGCCGTCGATCATCCCCGGCTCGGCAAGCACGTGCGCTGGCTGGCCGACTCGGGCTGCCGCGGGATCGTCGCGCTCGGGTCGCTCGGCGAAGCGGCGACGCTGCGCTTCGACGAGAAGGTGAGCATTCTCGAAACGTGCCGCAAAGCGCTCGGCAACGACGTGCCGCTCGTGGCGGGGATCGCCGGGCTGGCGACGGCGGAGTGCGTCGCGCTGGCGGAGCGCGCCGCGGCGGTGGGCTGCGACGGATTGATGGTGCTGCCGCCCTACGTGTATCGCGGCGACTGGCGCGAGACGAAGGCGCACTACGACGCGATCATCGGCGCGACGAAGCTCTCGTGCATGCTCTACAACAACCCGATCGCGTACGGTACGGACGTATCGCCGGCCCAGATGATCGAGTTGTCGGCGCACGGGAATCTCCACGCCGTCAAGGAATCGAGCGGCGACGTGCGACGTGTCACGGCGATCCATGAGACGCTCGGCGACCGGCTCGTCATCTTCGCCGGGATGGACGACGCGATTCTCGAATCGATTCCGATGGGCGCGAGCGGCTGGGTCGCGGGCCTCGTCAACGCGCTCCCCGTCGAGTCGGTGCGCGTCTTCGAGCTCGCGCGCGACGGCCGCTTCGACGAGGCGCGCGCGCTCTACGAGTGGTTCCTGCCGCTCCTGCGCCTCGACACCGTTCCGAAATTCGTTCAGCTCATCAAGCTCGTTCAGACCGAGGTAGGGCAGGGGAACGCAGCGGTTCGTCCGCCGCGCCTCGAGCTTGTCGGGGCCGAGCTGGCCGAGGTGACCGCGCTCATCCGCGAGCGGCTGGCTTGCCGTCCGAAGCTCGACGCGCCGCGCCGGCAGCAGGGCGGCGCGCTCGCCTCCAGCGCCGTCGCGTGAGTGGGCGCGGAAACTACGCGCGCATCTACGCCGTCGTCCGTCGAGTTCCGAAGGGGAGAGTAACGACGTACGGGAATGTCGCGCGCATCGCCGGGCTCCCGGGGCACGCGCGCCAGGTCGGGTACGCGCTGGCCGCGCTGCCGGCAGGAACGAGCGTGCCTTGGCATCGCGTCATCAACGCGCAGGGCAAGCTCAGCCTCGAGCGCGATGGGAGAAGCTCGGGAACGACGCAGCGAATCCTTCTCGCGCGCGAAGGCGTGATCGTAAACGCGGGCGGTCGCGTATCGCTCGCGCGATTTGGCTGGCGCATCGCGAAGCCGACCTGACGCTCGCACTGTACATCGACAGCGACGCATCGCGGGGACGGGCTTTCGTCCACGTTCGCGGACGGTTCCCAGTGGGACCGGGGTCACACGTGCCGTTCTAACTCATTCGCCGCAAAAGACTTCGACGCATGTGCGCGCGAGGGATTTCGGTGGTCTCGGCCATGCCTGTCCAAGGGGCGCAGCGATCTCTCACATCAAACCTCGAGTCTCATGCGCAGCATTCGCAGCCTTGTCGTCGCGGCATCGGTGGTGGCCGCGGGAACGCTCGGCGCCCAGACCTCGGAGTCGGGCACCACGTTGAAGGTGACGCCGTACGCCGGATACATGTTTTTCGGCGATTATCTGAAGGGTCCGGTCGGAACGACCCTGACGAACGCGCCCGCCCTCATGTACGGAACTCAGTTCAACCTTCCGCTCTCGCCGAACGTTTCGCTCGTCGGAAACGTCGGCTACACGTCGTCGGACATTCAAATCGGCGTGCCGTTCTTCGGCGGGGTCGGCACGGGATTACGCAGCACGATGTACATGTACGACGCCGGTCTCGAGTACGACTTCCGCTCGACGAAGAGCGGCTCGGTTCCGTTCACGCCGTTCGTCACGGGCGGAGTGGGCGCGATGCACTACAACATCGACGGAGACTTCCTTTCCACCCAGGCGACGAACCTCGCCGGCAACGTCGGCGTCGGCGCCGACTTCGTCGTGGGACGCGGTGTCGCCCTGCGCCTGATGGCGAAGGACTACATCGGCCAGTTCAACTTCCAGGACGCGACTGGATTCGGGCTGACGGGGCAGACGGCGAACAACTTCGCGCTGACCGGTGGTTTGAAGTTCGACTTCTGATCGGCGACCGGGCGCCTCGAGCCGGGGCGAAAAACTGCAACGCAGATCCCGCAGATTGAAACAGCAATGCCGCAGATGAACCCTTTGTTCATTCATCTGCGGCATTGCTGTTCAAATCTGCGTCATCTGCGTTGAGTTCTCCTCGATCGCCAATCGTGGATCGCTCGCCACTCCTGGACCGCTGCGCGGCGAGCACGGCTCGCGCCTCGCCGCCCGCGACGAGTTAATTTCGTCGCATGAGCCGTGAGGCACCGTCAGCGGCGGGTGCCGCGTCCCGCATCGTGCGCGATTTTCTCGCGGGCGCGATCGATTACGCCGGGTTGTTCCCGCCCGCCGCGCTCGACATGCGAACGGCGATTCGCACCTACGCGTCGTATCGCGCCGGCGACGACGCTTCGCTGCTCGGCCGATTCGTCGCCCCCGCCGCGCGACTGGGCGAGCTCGCTGAAGAGCTCGAGTCGCTCGATCGTCCGGGAGAGACGATCAAGGTCAGCGCCGTACTTGGCACGAACCTCGCCGCCGACATTCAGTCGGTGATCGCGTTCAATGCACGCGTCTCGCGAGCCACGGTTGATTCCATCGAAGCCAAGGCGGACCGGCCGGGCGCCATCTACGAACTCGCGTCCGGGCGGTCCGCCACGCTCGACGTTTTTGTCGAGCTTCCACTCGACGGCGAGCTCGAGTTGCTCGTCGACGCCGCGCGCGCCGTGGGCGCTCGAGCAAAAATCCGGACGGGAGGCGTCACCGCCGAAGCGTTCCCGAGCGCGCGGTCCGTCGTGCGCTTCATGCGCGCCTGTCTCGACGCCATCGTTCCATTCAAGGCCACGGCTGGGCTGCACCATCCGGTCACCGGAACCTACGCCCTGACATACGCGCCCGATTCGCCGCGCGGGACGATGTTCGGATTCCTCAACGTTTTCCTCGCCGCGGCATTTCTCACGATGGGCATGTCCGACGAAGACGCCACTCGGATGCTCGACGATCGAGACGCGTCGGCATTTGTGTTCGGGGAACAGGGCGTCGAGTGGCGTGGGCACCGCATCGACACCGCCCACTTGGCGGCGACCCACGAGCGCGTGTTCGGATCCTTCGGCTCGTGCTCGTTCCGTGAGCCGGTCGACGACCTGCGGTCCATGGCCCTGCTCTCGTGAGCGATCTCGACCGAACCCACGATCCTGCAGCCGCGTCGTGGGTCGCCTCGGCCAACGGTGCGCAAACCGATTTTCCAATCCAGAATCTTCCGCTTGGCGTCTTTCGTCGCGGAGAAACGTCCCGGCCCGCGCGCATCGGCGTCGCGATCGGCGACGAGATCCTCGACCTCACCGCTTGCGCGAGCGACGGTTTGCTGCTGTCGCTCGACGACGATCTGGTCGCACGCCTCGGCGACGGGACGTTGAATCGTGTCATGGAGCGCGGACGCGACGCCTCACGTGCGCTGCGGCTCACGATCAGCGACCTGTTGCGAAGCGGCGGGAACGAGCGGGCGCATCGCGCGGACGTCGAACGCTGCCTCCTTTCCGCGCGTGACGCCGAGATGCTGCTGCCCGCTGCGATCGGCGACTACTCCGATTTCTATGCCTCGATCGAACACGCGACCAACGTCGGTTCGATGTTCCGGCCCGACAATCCGCTGCTACCGAACTACAAGTGGGTGCCGATCGGGTACCACGGGCGCGCGTCGTCGATCGTGGTGAGCGGGACCGACGTGGTGCGCCCCGTTGGGCAGACGCGAGACGGCGACGCGCCCACGCCAAGCGTAGGCCCGAGCGGCCGATTGGATTACGAGCTCGAGATCGGCGCGTTCATCGGAACCGGTTCGACGATGGGTGAGCGGATCGCGATCGGCGACGCGAACGCGCACGTCTTCGGTCTGTGCCTTCTGAACGATTGGTCGGCGCGCGACATCCAAACGTGGGAGTATCAGCCGCTCGGCCCGTTCCTCGCGAAGAGCTTCGCGACGTCCATCTCACCGTGGGTCGTCACGCTCGAGGCGCTCGCGCCGTTTCGAGTCCCGGCGCGAGCGCGGCCGTCGAGTGACCCCGAGCCGCTGGCATACCTCAGTGATCGCGCGGATGGCGAGGCCGGCGGGTTCAACATCACGCTCGAGGTTCACCTCTCGACCTCGGCGATGCGCGACGCGGGCATCGACCCCATGCTGCTGAGTCGTGGGACCTTTGCCGACATGTACTGGACCGTCGCACAGCTCGTAACGCACCACTCGAGCAACGGTTGCAACCTTCGAGCGGGCGATCTCCTCGGCAGCGGGACGGTTTCGGGAGCGGCCAAAGAGACACGAGGATGCCTGCTCGAGCGCGCGTGGCGGGGAACAGAGCCGGTCGCGTTGCCAGGCGGCGAGATACGATCGTTTCTCCAGGACGGAGACGACGTCATCCTTCGCGGCTACTGTGAGCGCCGCGGCGCGCGACGAATCGGTTTCGGTGAATGCCGCGGCCGCGTCCTGCCGGCCCGCGCCTCACTCGCGTAGCACTGTCGTCGATCGACGCGTGTGAACGACGGTCAGAACGCCGGGCGCACGAGCAGCGACTGGCCGACGCGGATTCGGCTGGCGGTCAAATGATTCCACGCCAGCAATTGGTCGGTCGTCGTGTTCCACATCGTGGCGATCCCGCCGAGCGCGTCCCCGCGGCGCACCGTGTAGTACTTCGCCTTGCGCCGTCGCGCTTCCGCGGCCTGGCGAGCTTTTTCGATTTCTCTCATCTCCCCGCCGCGCAGCGTGGCGAGCGCGACCGCCCGATCGCGCCGCGACGCCATCGCGGTGACGAGCAAGTTCGCCGACGCGGCTGACGACGAGGGGACGCCGAGCCGGATCTGGTCTTTCGGCGTGTTGATCACGATCGCCTTCGCGAGACCGAACAACGTCCGTCCCGACGAGACGTGGACGCTCGTGTCGAGCGCGAATTCCCGCTGCTCGAAGGTCGGTGGGAGGTCGGGAGCGGCGAGAACGTCGCGGGGCTCGACGCCAAGGTACACGAGGCGTCGATCGGTGAGCGCGAGCAGGCCGCGAGTCGCGCGAAAGTAGGAGATCGCCGGGCGCTTGAACACGGGGACGACACGGTGCACCTGCTCGCCCGGCTGCAGCGTGTTGATGCGCAGCTCGCGCTCGGCGATGGCGTTGGCGTCGCGCGGATTCGTGCGATCGGCGCGGAGCACCAGCGCGACGATCGCGATCGCCGTCAGCAGAATGAGCGCGCGAGTCGTATAGCGGGCTCCGCGCGATGGGCGACGGTGAGCGCCCGATCCTCGTGATCGCTGATGAACGTGGGGTGTGTGTCGCATGCCGAAATCGGAGCTCTTGCGTAACGCAAGCTAGTTGCCTTCGCCCGGCCCGCGCGCTATTCTCACAGTGCTGAACACGCTGTCAAAAAGCGGCCGCGGCAGTAGTACGAATCGGGACCCCTGGTTGGTCTGGGTGTACTACTAAATGCGTGTCACGTGGCGCGGGCGTTCGCCCCCACGGCGCGTATCCCACCTCGACCTCTCCTTCACGGAGGCCATTATCCGCCCGATGAAGAACGTATGGCTGCAGATTGCGCTTGCTGCCGGACTGGTCGCGTCGATCGCGATCGGCATCGAGCTCAGCCGTCCCCTGAGGGCGACGCGCGCGCCGGTGGCTGCGCAGATCGCGGCGCATCGATACATCGACTCGAGCGACGCGTCGGTGGTCGCTCGCGCGCTGTTGGCGAGCGCGCAAGTCTCCGACACGACAAAGTCCGTCGATTCCACGAAGTCCGGTTCGCGCACCCCGTGGGCGTCGTCCCCGGCCGACGTCGCCCTCAATTCGCCGCAGTTCTTTCACGACCGCGATTCGTTCGCGATGGACCTCGTCCGCACTGGTCGCGTGAATCCGGACCGCGCGCGGTCGCTCGCCGACGTCGCGGTGCGCGAAGCGTATACGCGGAAAATCCCGCCCGCCCTCGTGCTCGGCGTGATGATGACCGAGAACGACGAGTTCAAATCGACGGCGCGGTCGAACGTCGGCGCCGTGGGACTGATGCAGATCATGCCGAAGATCTGGACGTCCACGCTCGGTCGAAAGTTCGGCACGAACCTGCGAGCCGACTCGACGAACCTGAAGTACGGCATCTGGATCCTCGGCTGGCTCGCCGAGCAGACGAGCAAGATCGTCGTCGATGCGGACGATGCCTGGCGTCACGCGCTGTTGCGTTACAACGGCTGTGTCACCGGCAGCAACACGCCGAACTGCCACAGGTACCCCGACGTCGTGCGACAACACGTCGTGCAGTCGGCGAAGACGATCTGCGGCGGCCAGACCTTCAAGGAGTGCGTCGCCGAGCCCATGTGGGCGTCGCGCAAGGACGCCGACGAGTCGGTGGCGGCGCAGACGCGGTGACCTCCGCGCTCGTCGCGGAGCACCTCGGCAAATCTTTCGGTAACGTCGTAGCTCTCGTCGACGTTTCGCTCGACGTGCCGCAACGCGCGGCGGTCGCGCTGGTCGGCGAGAGTGGGTCCGGAAAGACGACGCTCCTCCGCTGCTTCAATCGTCTCGTCTCGCCCGACAGGGGCGTCATTCAAATAAATGGGGTCGATGCCGCCGAGCATCGACCCCATCGTGCTTCGGCGGAGCATCGGGTACGTCCCGCAGGACGGCGGTCTCCTCCCGCACTGGCGCGTGCAGCGCAACGTCGAGCTGGTCCTGCGGCTCCGCGGTGAGGCGAACGTCGCGACCCGTGCCCGCGACGCGCTCGCGCTCGTAGGGCTCGATCCGGCGCGCTTCGCCGATCGTTGGCCACGCGAGCTGTCCGGCGGTCAACGCCAGCGCGTCGCGATCGCACGCGCGTTGGCCGCCGAGCCATCGGTGCTCTTGCTCGACGAGCCGTTCGGCGCGCTGGACGCGATTACGCGCGCCGAGCTGCAGGACGCGTTCGCCGCACTCCGCAAACGCATCGGCGTGACCACCGTGTTCGTCACGCACGATCTGCACGAGGCGATCCTCCTCGGCACGACGGTCGCGGTCCTCCGCGGCGGACGAATCGAGCAGGTCGCCTCGCCGTCGGAACTGGTCGCGCGGCCGGGGAGCGACTATGTGCGCCTGTTGTTGCAACGGTCGCGCGTGACCGAACAGCCGTCGATGGCGCGCGCATGATCGCATCGGTCGCGGCCGCGGTCATCGCGCTCGCGGGTCACGGCGGGCAAAGCAGCTCGCCCAGCCGCCCGGTCGTCGTCGCGTCGAAACCTTTCGGCGAGTCCTATCTCCTCGCCGAGATGTTCGCTCAACTGCTCGAGGCGCGCGGGCTGCGCGTCGACCGTCGCCCGGGCTTGGGCGCGACGGACCTCGCGTTCAGCGCGCTACGATCGGGCGCCATCGACGTCTATCCGGAATACACGGGCACCGGACTGCTCGCGATTCTTCACGAGACTCCGAGCGGCGGTCCCGGCGACGCGTATCGCCGCGTGTCGGCCGAGTTCCGGCGACAGTGGGGCATTCGCTGGCTCGCGCCGTTGGGTTTCGAGAACGGCTACGCGATCTCCGTGCGCCGCGCGACGGCCGACTCGCTGCATCTCGAGTCGCTCAGCGATCTCGCGCGGCACGCGGGTCAGTTGCGAGCCGGACTGACCGCCGACTTCATCGGACGACCCGACGGTCTCGTCGGACTTCAGCACGCCTACGATCTGCACTTTCGCGAGGTGCGTCCGCTCGGCCCGGCGATCAAGTATCAGGCACTCGCCGCCGGGCAGGTCGACGTCATCGACGGCTATTCGACCGACGGATTGATCGCGCGGTACGACCTCACGGTGCTCCGCGACGATCGCCACTTCTTCCCGCCGTACGAGGCCGCGCCCCTCGTCGGAGCTCGCTTGGCCACGACCGAGCCTCGCGCGATCGCCGCGCTCGAGGAGCTCGGCGGGCAGATCGACGTCTCGCGGATGCGCGCGCTGAACGAGCGCGTCGAGGTCAAAGGAGAACCCGTGGCCGCCGTCGCGCGCGACGCGCTCGCGCAACTCGGACTCGTCGGCTCCGTCGCGCCTCCGTCGAAGATGTCGCCGGGTGAGAGTCGGACGTCTCTGATGGACTATCTCGTCGATCAGCGATCGACGATCGCGCGCCTCGCGCTGCGCCACATCGAGCTCGTCACCGCTTCGCTGCTCATGGCGATTCTCCTTGCCGTCCCGCTCGGGCTGGTCCTGGAACGCGCCGCCGGAAAAGCGGAATCAGTCATCCGCGGCGTCGGCGTTCTACAGACGCTCCCCGGCATCGCGCTGCTCGCGTTCATGATCCCGTTGCTCGGCATCGGCGTCGTGCCGGCGCTCGCGGCGCTGGTGCTCTACTCGCTCTACCCGATCATGCGGAACACGTTCACCGGCGTGCGCGACGCCGATCCGGCGGCGGTGGCGTCCGCGCGCGCCCTCGGCATGACCGACATGCAGATCCTTCGCGACGTTCGCCTCCCGCTTGCCGCGCCGATCATCATGGCCGGGATCCGCACCGCCGCCGTAGTCGATGTCGGCACCGCGACGCTCGCCGCCTTCATCGGCGCCGGCGGACTCGGCGAGCCAATCGTCGCCGGCCTCGCGCTCTCGGACACGCGCATGATACTGTCCGGCGCGATCCCGGCCGCGCTCCTCGCGCTGGCGGTCGACGCCGTACTCGCCGGCGTCGAGCGGCTCATCAGGCCAGGCGGCTTGGCTTAAAGGAGATCGATGCGGGAACGACCACTCTAGGCGTCAGGACAGTCGTCAGCGCCAGTAGTGAGTGCGCAGTCGCCTGACGCTGCCGCCGTCGCTGGCGCCTAGAGACTCACCCCCGCAGCAATCCCATTGAAGCCACCCGCGCTCTTTCCTAAACAGCGCCGGCGTACCTCGTCCTGATTCTCACCGTTCGCTCGAGGTCGTCCCGAGTCTGCAGGATTTTCTGCCTCAGGTCCGTGGGCAGGGATCGGTGTTGCGCCAGGAAATCGTCGATCCGATGGAGCGCGTCCGGCGACTGCTGTCCGCCGATGAACCCGCCGAGCCACGAGCCGAGGAAGAAGATGCGGCGGTTCTTCTGGATCCAGACGAGCGAGTCGAGCGCCGGAACGAGGAAGGGGAGCGTCGTCGCCGATTGATCCGGCGCGTTGAATGCGCGGAGGCTCGCCGTCACCCAGTCTTCGTTGAGCGTCGAGTCGTGAAAGAATCGATTGAAGTACTCGGCCTTGACCGCGGCCTGCGGCCGCGCCGCGCCGGCGACGAACGCGCTCCGCCGCCCGTTCACCGTCGTATCGCGTCGAGCTTCCGCGGTGATCAGCGCGTCGCCGTCGGCCGCCCCTCGTTCGACGAGATGCGTGACGATCGACCATCGCGTCGGCTGGCGCAGCGGCGTTCCCGCGATCGACGCGCTGTCCAACCACGAGCGTAGACGCGCCAGCGCTCCCGCCGACGTCGCCACCGAGATGTACGTGTCGAGAAAATTCTTCCGTATGCCGTAGGTTCGCTTTCCGTCCGACGCGACCGACACGAGCATGTCTTCGATGCTCGGCGCCATGCGCGCGCGCTGCGCGTCCGACAGGTAGGTCGACGTCGCACGGCTCAGCCGGCCGAGCACGCCCGCGGCGATTTGTTCGTCGGGTTCGTTCGGGAGCTCACGGGTCGCCGACGCGATGAACTCAGCCGGCGCGAGACGAGCGTCGCGCAACAGGTCCCATTGCGCGCCCCACAGCATCGCGCGCAGGAACGGATCCCGCACGTCGCCGACGTGCGCGAGCAGCCAGCGCGAGCTTTGGGGATCGAGCATCACGAGGCCGTACGCCTGATCGTTCGCATTCGCGAATGCGAAGTCGGGAGCGCGGCGTCCCTTCGCCGCGGCCACCACGGTCGTCTCGGCCGTGACCTCCACGGGAATCGACGTCGGCGCCGTGCCGGCAGACCAGAGGACGACCTCGGTGCGCATCGGCCAAACGCCGCGACCGGAAAGCGATTGCGCCGGGTGTTGAATCAGTGCGAGACGCTTGATCGTGCCGTTCTCGGTCTCCAGCACCTGCTCGGTAACGGGAAGCCCCGGCCGAAGGATGTACTGTCGCCCCCACTCGGTGAGCGGGCGGTGCGCCGCCTTGCCGATCGACGCGAGCAAGTCTTGCCAGGTCGCGTTGCCGTACGCGTGCGCCATGAGGAAATCGTGAAGTCCGGCGCGAAAGGCGGAGTCGCCGACCAGATAGTTGAGCTGCTTGAGAATTCCCGGCGCCTTGTTGTAGACGATCGCGCCGTAGTTGCTCTTGGCCTGATCGAGATTGGCGAGCTGCTGCCAGACGGGCGTCGTGCCGGACGTCTGGTCCACGTCGTAGGCGGCCGGCTTGTTCCGCAGATAGAAGGACATCCAGGGGTTCGGCAGTCCCTCGAGATCCTGCATCTTCGCCGCCATGTAGGTCGCGAAGCCTTCTTTGAGCCAGAGGTCGTCGAACCACCGCATCGTCACGTCGTCGCCGAACCAATGGTGCGCGACCTCGTGATAGATCGTCGCCCGTCGGCCGAGTCGCTGGTTGAGCGTCGGCGGCTCGCGATAGATGAACGACTCCTCGTTGAACATCGTGACGCCCGGATGCTCCATGCCGCCGAAGGGGAACGCCGGCGACAGCATGTACTGGAATTGCTGGAACGGGTACGGCACGCCGAAATACTTCTGGAGCGACCCGATGGCCGAGGCGACTTGGGTTTGCAATGAATCCACTTCGACCTCTTTCGCGCGCGACGCTCGAACCCAGAGGTGCGTGTTCCGCGGGCCACCGGTGAACTCGTGCCACGGCCCGGCCGCGAACGCGAAGAGGTACGTCGGCAGCGGGTCGGTCTCACGGAAGTGGTACGTGAGACCGGATGTCGTCGTGTCGACCCGCTCGGTGATTCCGTTGGCCAACGCGTGCCACGCGGCCGGCACCGTCAACGAGAGCGTGAGCCGCGCCTTGAGGTCGGGCTGGTCGAAGCAGGGAAACATCCCGTTCGCGTCCGACGGCACGAACAGCGTGTAGAGGTAGTCGGCGTTATCGCGGTCGTCGTGAAAGCGGATGATGCTCGCCCCGGCAGGGGCGATCAGCGCCGCGAACGACGCCGTCACCGCGTTCTGGCCCGCGTGAATCGCGCGAGCCGGTATTCGAAGATGCGCGCCGTTGAATTCCGTCGGCACGGCGGCGCCGTTGACGCGGACCTCAGCGAGCCGTGGCCCGCGAAAATCGAGGATGACGTCGCGCGAACGCTTCGCCGTGAACAAGATGCCGATCCGTCCCGCGAGCGGTGTCCCGGGACACCACCGACAGGGCCAAGTGGTAGCGCACGCCGGAGAGGTTTGCGGCCCGTTCGGTCGCGAGCTCGCGCGAGACGCCCGGGCCCATCATCGAATCGGGCGGAGTCGCTCGAGCGAACGTCAACGCGGTGACTCCAGCGAGCGCAGCGTGGAACCGTCGGCGTGTCGGCATGCGGGACGCTATCGCGCCGAGCGGCAGTGCTGCAAGCCCGCCGCGCGGCTACGACGCGCGCGCTACATTCCGCGCATGACGATCACCGTGGAACTGCTGCACGACGACGCCCGCCCGCCGCGACGAGCGACCGAGGGATCCGCCGGCTACGACCTGTGCGCCTACGTACGAGCGCGATCGATCAAATGCTCGGACGGACAACGCACGTGGACGCAGGAGCCGGCGGCGGACACCGCCGACGTCTTCGACCTCGCACCGGGCGTCACGGCGCTCGTACCGCTCGGATTCAAGGCTCGCATTCCGCTCGGCGTCGAAGCGCAGATCCGGCCGCGCAGCGGGACCACGTTCAAGAAGGGGCTGGCGATTCCCAACGCACCCGGAACGATCGACTCGGACTTTCCCGACGAGTGGATGGTCCTGGTAAAGAATCCCACGGCGGCGGCGGTTCGGATCGATCACGGCGAGCGAATCGCGCAGATGGTGCTGGCGAAGTTCGAGGTGCTGCCGATCGAGAGTGGGCGGGTGGAGGTGACGACGGATCGAGTCGGAGGGTTCGGGAGTACGGGCGCTTAACTGCGCTCAGACGGCGCGGGATCCCGGCCACTCTGAGGTCTGTCGTCGCCTTGGCGGGTATCGGCCTTCCGCTCGAAGTCGGAGGACAGAAGTCCGATATCTGACATCAGACCCGGGGTGACGAGGTGAGGCGACTGACGTTGGACTTCATCGATCCAACGCAGGGTCTGACGTCGGACGTCAGATGTCCGACCTCAGATTTCGAGCGCGCGGCCGATACATCCACTTGGCGCTCAGAACCCCGAGTGGCCGACCCACCAGTCGCCGTTGACCAGAAAAGCGCGAGGCCGGCGTGTTCTCCACGCCGGCCTCGCTATTCTCAATTTTCACCGGAACTAGCAGGCTTCCGGCGGCCGAGCTGTAATCAACTGCTCAGCGACTTCCGGCGATCCTGCCGTTACGAGTTCCGCTAGACAATGGATCACCTCCTCGGATTTCGGGTGACGTGTCGCGTGCGTCGCACAAGCGCGACGGTTATCCTACCCTAATTAATGGAACACGGTTCCGCAACTTCGCGGCCTGTCGCGGCGTAGAATAACACATGAACACGGCGACTCTCGCGCGGTCGAAGGCCGGCAGCCGTTCCCCGGCGCGCCGCTGGACGTACTTCAAGGTCAGCCGGGCGCATCGCTACAGCATTCTGTTCGCGCTGCCGCTGCTGCTCGGATACGAGGCGCTCGCCGCCGCGCTGGCGCGACCCGGCAAGCCCGAGCTGCGAAATGGCGCCGACGCGATGTTACGCGCCGTGTTCACCGCCGTCGCCGGCCGGCGCGGGTCGCTGATCTTCATCGCCGTGATCGTGGTGATCGGCATCGCCCTCGTGCTCCGCGATCTTCGCCAGAGCAGAGATCGGCTTCGCCCCGGCATCTTCGCCGGCATGCTCGGCGAATCGATCCTTCTCGCGAGCGTGTTCGGAATTGTCGTCGGCGTCACGACGGCGAAGCTGCTCGGATCGCTGCACTCGCTGAGCCTCGGCCCCATCGATCAGACGACGTGGTCGACGCGGCTCATGCTCTCACTGGGCGCTGGGCTGTACGAGGAGCTGTTTTTCCGCGTGCTCCTCGTGACGGGCATCGCCGCGGGCGCGCGCATCGTGCTCGGCTTGGGCCCGAAGGCGTCGGGCGTCATCGCGGCCGTGGCCGGCGCGTTGATCTTCTCGGCGTTTCACTACATCGGCCCGTACGGCGACAAGCTCGAGCTGCAGTCGTTCGTCTTTCGAGCGTTGAGCGGGTTGGCGTTCAGCGGGCTCTATCTGATGCGCGGGTTCGGCATCACCGCGTGGACGCACGCGCTGTACGACGCGTTCCTGCTTCTAGCGTAGCCCGAGCAGCTCGGCGAAGACGTCGGCGGCTCGCGGGTCGCCGGTCTGGCCCAACCAGAAGATCGCCGAGCGCTTCGCCGACGGATACTTCGCCGTCCTGGCGAGGTCCATCAGCGTCGGCACGCTCTCCGACTTGGGCCGCTGCGACAGCGACGAACACCGCCTGCGTCCGCATCTCGTCGTCCGGCGTGTCGTCGCGCTTCTGCTCGATGCCGAGGTGCGCGATGGCGCCGTTGCCCAGCCACATCAGCGCGTCGCGGCGAACGTTCATGCCCCGGCTGTTGTCGCGCGCGACTCGCAGCAACACCGGCCATGGGTCCGGCGCGTCGACGAGAATCAAGGGCAGGATCGCGCTCGCCGCCACTCGCGCGTTGTCGCCCGTGACCAGCGACGTGAGCCACGTCGCCGCGTCCGACGCGCTGGCGTTCACCGTCTCGACGTCGGCTGAGGGCGGTGGGACCGGGCCGACGTAGACACGGAGGCGAGTCACCTCGCCGCCGAACACGGTCGCGACGACACGCGCCGGCCCGTGCACGCACGCGCCGCGCGACCATCCCTCGCCGCGGGACATCGTGTTGTCGTCAGTGCCGAAGTAGTAGCCGTCCTCGAACACGTGGCCGATATAGCTCCGGCCGTCGCCGCACGCGGCCGGCCGGCTCGGGTAGATCACCTGCACTGGTCGATCCGCCGCGGACAATCTCTGGGCGATCGTCTGCGCGCCGGCTGGTGCCGCCGAGGCGGCGGCGAGGCAGATTGCGAGCCGCGCGCGCTGACTAGCGAAGAATGAGATCATGGAGAAACTGGATCGCCTTGGGGTCTCGGCTCTGCCCGAGCCAGAACATCGCGCGCTTGCGGATCTCGACGTCGGAATCCCCGCGCGCGATCTCGATCAACTTGTCGAGCGCGGGTCCTCGTCGTGCCGTTGGGAGAGCACGAACGTCCACTGCTCGCGGAGGGCGTACGGCTGCGAGCGATCGTACAGTCGGGCGAATTCCGCGGCGCCGATCTCGCTCTCGCCCAACCAGAAGAGCGCGTCCTTGCGCGTGTCGATCGGCGCGGCTCCGTTCTGCACCAGGCGCGTGAGCTCGGGCGCGATGGTCGTCGCGTCGGCGATCGCGGCGGCGGAAATCGCTTCGTTCGCGTTCCGCCCGCCGATCGACGGCGCGATCGACAGGAGGTAGCGCGCCGCCTCCGTCGGGTCGACGGCGCCGAGGTCCGTGGCGTCGGATGACGACGACCACCGGCCGCCAACGTACTTGCGAACGCTGATCGTCCGCCCCTCGCTTCGCCCGATCGATACGCGTACGGGCCCGGACTCGCACACGCGCGCGCCCCAGTATTGGCCGCCATCTCCATGACGGCCGGTGATCGAGACGCCGCCGTCGCCGTTGCCGCACACTCCCGGTCGCGCCGCGTACGACAGGCGCACGGTCCCCTCGCGCACCGCGTCCACCCGCTGCGCGACGGACTGCGCGGCGAGCGACGGTGCCGCGGCGGCGAATGCGAGTACCGCGGCGCTCCATCTCATTTGTTGATGAGCTCCAGAATGAACGCCTTGACGCGCGGATCGTTCTTCTGGCCGAGCCAGAACAATGACTTCTTTCTCATCTCCGTGTTCGGATCGCTCCGCGCGATGGCCATCAGCTTGTCTGTCGCCGCAGGTTCGCGCCGCTGCGAATAGATGAACAGGATGTGCTCCTGCATTTCGTCTTCGCCGCGCGACTGATCGTACAGCGTGTTCAAGACGGTGAGATCCATCTCGCGGCGCTGCGACGCCCAGAAGACCGCGTTCTTGCGCGTCTCGATGTCGAAGCTCTTGTCGCGCGCGATGTCGAGTAGCCACGCCGAGGCGCCGGGCGATCGCCCCGTTGCCACGCCGTTCAGGATCTTGCTCCGAAGCTCGGTGCTTTTCGTCGACTTGAAGAGCGTCTTGAAGAACTCGAGGTCGGCGATCCCGTTCTGTCCCAGCCAGAAGATCGCGTCGCCGCGCACGTCCTCGGGGATCTTCTCGTCCTGTGCGACGCGCTGGAGCGTCTGCCGCGCGACGTCGCGCCGCTGCTGCGACAGCGCGAAGATCGCCTTCTTTCGAACCTCGTCGTCCTTCGATTGGAAAATGATCGAATCGAGCGCGGGAATGGCGGCTTCCGCTTGCGAGGACCCCAGCCAGAAAATCGCGTCGCCGCGCACGTCGGTGCTCGGGTCGGTGCGCGCGACGTCGAGCAGCGTGGGCACGACGGACGATCCGCGCTTCTGCGCGATCATGAACACCGCGCGCTTGCGCAGCTCGACCTTGCACGGGTCGCGCTGCTTGAGCACCGCCTCGAGGATCGGAATGGCGTCCGCGGAGTTCATGCTCATCAGCCCGTCGAGCGCCGCCATGCGCATCTCGTCGTCGGCGCGCGATCCGGTGCACGCCGTTTGGCGCAGCGTCCCCGCTTGCCTGGCGATGTCGGTCGCGGCGTTCGCGTCGCCGAGCTTGGCCTGAAGCGCGCGGATCTGGGCGTAGAGCTCCGTGGCGTCGTTGGCCATCTGCGTGTTCTTGCCGTAGTTCAGGTTGTACTGGCTCAGGACGTCCAGCGCCTGGCCGAGGTCCGTCTTGCTGCTGTTGTCCTTGCCGAGCTGGTAGAGGCCCCACGCCTGCCAATACAGAGCATCGCCCGCCCGGGCTGTCGTCGGGTAGAGTTCGGCCAGCGACGCGAACGCCCTCGCGGCCCTGCGATACTGCCGGTCATCGAGTAGCGCACGGGCCGAGCGAAAGAGAGAATCGCTGGCGGCGGTGTCGCGCGCTCCCCCCGGCGGCCGCGCCGGCTGTGCGCCGCCCACCGCGGCGAGGGTGACGAGGGTAGAAACCACCATCAGAGTCTTACGCATATCGATTCCTCATCGAATCAGGTACCGCTCGGCAGTTGGCCGGCGGAGACATTGCGAATGTTGGACATGACGCCGCGCCGCCGAATCGATCGATCGATCAGGTCGAGGTCGTCGGGGGAATGCGTGCCGTGGTTGGTGTACTGAACGATCTGCACGAGGACGAGCTCGAGGTCCTCGAGCAAGCGCTTCATCGTCACGTCGTCGGACGGCGCCGAGCTCTCGAGCAGACGGGTCTCCCCGAGCAGGTCGTGCGACCATTTGGTGAGCTGCGCATCCACCTCGCCGCGCCGCGCCGAGGTGCGAAACGCGGTGATCATCGCCTCGCTGCCGACGACGTGGTTCACGACGGCCAGCCGATAGGCGATGTTGTCGGAGTTGGTCCTGTCGCCGACGGCCAGCGATCCGCGCGCAGCCGGTAGCGCGCCCGCTGAAGTGCTGTCGGACGCTGGCGCGTGGGCCGCGAGCTCGGGCGCAGCACCAATCGGCAAGCCTGTCGCGGGCAAATCGGGCGCCGTCCGCGCAGAATCGCGCGGCGCCGTCGCCAACGGGGCGGGCACGCGCGTTCGCTCGACGTTCCGTCCGATGGCAACTCCGACCGCCACCAACCCTGCCGCCGCCACGCCGATGCTTGGCCAGACCCAGTAACGAGTCCGCCGCGAGGGAGACGCGATCGGCTCCGCCGGGAGCGCCGACCGCCGAGCCTCGACGATCCGGTTCCAGATCTCGTCGCGAGGGACGGGGCCCGGTGCGTTGTAGTCCCGCGCCGCCTGCGCAATCAGCTCGTCGGCACCGTCGGAATGGTTGTGCGTCATACGATGTGATCTCCAGCAAACGCGGCCAGCGCCAAACGGAGCCGTGCGCGCGCGTCGAACAGGCGCGCCTTCGACGTTCCAACAGGAATCCCGAGCGCGCCGGCGATCTCGTCGTGCGTGTAGCCCTCGACGTCGTGCATGACGAACACGGGACGGAGCTTCGCCGACAGCGCGTCGATGGCGGAGTGGAGGCGGGTGCGAAGATCGGACGTCAATCCCGCTCGCGCCGCGCTGCCCTTGGCGGGCAGCTCCGCGATCGAATCCATCGTGTCGGTGCGAAGCCGCAATCGTTTCACCTTGCGCATCCCGTTCAGCGCGACCGAGACGGCGATCGTGTGCAGCCACGTGGCGAGCGATGAGTCGCCACGAAACTGCTCGAGCCGCTGGAACGCGCGAATGAAGGTCTCCTGCGTGAAATCCGACGCGAGGTCGCCGTCCCCGGCCATGCGGTGCATCAACCGGTAGATCCGCTCGACGTGGGCGTCGTACAGCGCCCGCTCCGCGGTGACATCGCCATCGATGCACCGAGCAACGAGGCGGCGATCCACCGCACGCGGATCAGAGGCGACAACTAGAGGCAGGGGTGAGCTCACGAGTGTCTCAAAGTCAGGCAATAGACACGGTTGGGGAGGGGAAGGTTGGGTTTTGGAAACTGCGGGATCCCGGCCATTCTGGGGCGCGGGGAGCGATGGAGGCTACGGCTTCGCGCTCGAAATCTGACGTCCGACATCTGATATCGGACATCAGACCAGGCGTGACAGGGTGAGTTACTCCTCGCCGGGGAGAGGGACGCCGCCGATGAACGCCTGGTCTGACGTCAGATGTCTGAAATCCGACCTCAGACTTCGAGCGGTAAACCGATTCATCCAACCGGCGCGGAGGACCCCGAATGGCCGGCCCAACCCGCAGCGCGTTTCGACGCCGTTACCGGAGGGCTGCAGCCAGCTCCTCCACTATCTCCCCCACCGTCCGGATGTCCCTGATCCCGCCCACGCTTCTTCCGGCCTGCCAGTACTCCCGGGCGCCGGCCGAAGTGAGCGACGATGCCCTCAGCCGCCGGTGTGAAGTCGCGGCGTAGATCGACCGCATCCAGTACTTCATCTTGCGGTGCCGGAGCATGTACCGCGCGATCGGGCCCGCCCTAAGACCAAGCCGTTGGATGTACTCATTGTTCAGCACGGCGACTGGAAGCCCCGTCAGACGCTCGGTCAGCACGATGTCCTTGGGGTCAGCCGCGACTATTGCCCGCTTGTAGTCGTCGTGTGCCCTGCACTCGGCTGAGGCGATAAAGCGCGTTCCCAGCTGGACCCCGTCGTACCCCAGGTCCATCATCTCCCGAAAGGCGCGCGCGTCTCCCACGCCGCCGGCACAAACCACCGGCAGCCCGAGTGGCGCAACCTCGTCCAGCAGCGCTCTGGGGCCAAGCTTGCCAGGATGACCTCCAGCCTCGCTGTTGACCGCGATCAGCCCTCTGACGCCATTCTGGGCCGCTTTTTCCGCCCAGCTCCGGTTCGTGACGTCGTGATACACGATCCCGCCCACCTGCGCGGCCCGGTCGACCACCCACCTCGGGTTGCCGAGTGAGGTAATGAAGAACCGAACGCCCTCCTCGAGCGCGATATCCACCCATCGCACGAGCCGCTCATGATATGACCGCGACGATTTCTCGATGAGGGCGTTCATGCCAAAAGGGCGGTCGGTCGTTCGCTTGATGAGCCGAAGGCCCTCTCGAAAGTCGTGGCCGTAAACGAACGTCAAGGACACCGGCTGGACGATCCCGATGGCGCCAGCCGCGGACGCGGCCGCGACGAGCTCCGGATTAGTGCACGGATACATCGCCCCGCAGATGATCGGGAAGTCGATCCCTGCGTCGTCGGTGAGCCGCGTTCGGTCGGTGGTTGGCATCGATCTTAGCCGTCAGAATATCCGTTTTTGGCCGGTCCGGACCATGTTGAGAAAGATGTGCTGAAGCACTTCACGTTCTGGCATGATTGGATTGTGAAATTAATCGGTTGCACGGATATCACAAATCTGATCGACACGTGTACGCGCCCACTTTCACGCGTTTTTCGCCTAGAAAGTGAGTCGCCCGCGCGTGGTCGGGCGATTCGCGATCGAGCACGCCTGAGACGAGCGCCGCACCGCCTTGGCTACGACGAGGGTCGACGGCGGGCGCGGTTGCGTGGGTCACCTAGCCGACGATTGCGCCGAAGCCTTATGCGGAGAGTGACCGGACTCGAGCGTCAATTGCGCGATACAACCGACAGCCGTCGTGTCCCGCCCCACAAGAAAGTCACGCTGCCTATTTGGCCGATCCCGCCATCTGTTTCCGCAACACGAGCATCGTCTCGGGATCGTCGCTGATGATGCCGATGACCCCATTCGACCAGAGGCGGCGGGCGTCCTCAGGGTCGTTGACGGTCCAAACGTGTGTGGGAACGCGCCGTGATGCGGCGGCGCGTGTGAGCCGACTGACGGGAACGTTGATGCCGTAGCGCTCGGGAATGCATAGCGCCGAGAAGGGCAGCGACCTCGGCACGAGCCCCACAGCGCTTCGCCATGTCAGAGAGATGGCGTCGCGCCTCGCAGCCCCAACCGCCACACGCGTTCCCCGAAACGGCCGGAGAGCGCCGACATCCATTGAGTCGACCAACACGCGGTCCTCGCACCCGTGGCGCCGGAAGAGCCGGAGAGCTTCCGGGGCCGCCTGGGCGACCTTGATTTCTATGAGTAGCGGCGTTGACGGGTAGCGCTCGATCAGGCCCTCGAGGGTCGGAATCGCGATCCCCTTTCCCGCGAACGGAAGGGTGCGCCCGCCGTCAGGGCTGAACCGCGCGCCCGCGTCTACCTCCGCGATGTCGGGCGCCGACTGCTGCGCCACCTGCCCCGAGCCGCCGGTCGTGCGATCGAGGGTCGGGTCGTGGATGACGACCACGACGCCGTCGCGCGTGATTCGGATGTCGAATTCGATCGCGTCGACGCCGAGTCCGACTGCGTAGTCGAACGCCGCAAAGGTGTTCTCGGGAAAGCGCGCCGCGGCGCCGCGATGCCCGATGACAAGACGGGCGCCGGGATCGAAATCGGCGAGGACGTTCAAGACTCGCCTCCGACCCCGGCGCCCGCTGTGCCCCGCGAACGCGTCAGTACGTGTACGCGATGCGCGTCATGATCATGCGACCGATCTTCGGAACGCCGACGAAGCTGGCCACCTGATTGTCGAGCAGGTTCGTGGCGTTCAACGACCACCGCGGGGCTCCGTTGACCGGGAGAACCCACGAGAAACCGGCATCGAGGAAGGCGTTGACCGGTACCGGCGGATACGCCGCCGAGCCGGCCGGCAACCCGTACGAGTTGAAGACCCCTGAGTTGACCGGGAACGCGTCAGCGTACCGGCCGCGAACCTCAACGCCATACCCGTGCTCTTGGCTGTCGTACCGCAACGTAGCCGTGGCACGGTGCTTCGGCGTATTGGCGGCGAGAGGATTCGAGACCGTCGCGCCGGGCGCGTCGGTGTAGACGTTCTTGTTCAGGTTCGAATACGTCGTCGCGACGGACCAACCCTGCGGGAGCAGGAAATCCGCCGCGATGTCGAAGCCGTGCACGTTGATGTAGCCGGGCGAATTCTGATACGAGAAGACGAGGTACGGCTGCGTGTACAGCGGGCTGTTGAACGCGGCCGCGCCGACCGGCACTTTCGCCATGACCGTCGCGAGACCAGTCGCCAGTGCAGCCGCCTGGGCTTGCGCTTGGGCAGGTGGAACGCCCGCGGCGACCAGCGCCTGACCAATGGCCGCACCCAGGAACTGCCCCAGCTGCTGCCCGTTGAAGAGAATACCGGGATTGAGAATCTGCGTCGTCGGATCCGACGGACGACGCTGGAACCAGGCGTCGGCCTCTAGGCTGACGCGTTGTGAGAGGAATCCCTTGTAGCCGACCTCCCACGTGTTGGCGAAGTTCGCGCCGAGCGGTGCGTAATTGGATGGCGCCGCGGCCACAGGCTTGTTGCTGTTCAGATCGACCAGGACACTCCCCACACTCGCGTCGGTCGGGTGGAGTCCTTGAATGATCGGCAGTGCGGACAGCAGCGCCGCCTTCGCCGCGTCGCCGCCGAAAACACTCGAGGGCTGCGACTGAATGATCGCCTGCAAGGGGCTGATGCCGCCGAACGCCGCGTTGGGCGTGACGAATCCGGTGTACGCCGACGCCGCCGACGCGCCCACGACACCCGGTACGTACGGCGACCGCATGCACAGCGATCCAAACGCGCCGGTGCAAGTGTTGGCGAACTGCCACCCGGTCTTTGGCGGATTGCCGAGGATCTGCACCGGCATCCCGGGCGCGGGCGTCTGGCCCGAGTACTGATCGAGGAAGAACGAGAACGACGTCGGCGACCCGTACGCGCGGTTGAACGTGACGCGGAAGTTGTTGTTCGAATCCGGTCTGAAGATCAGCGCGGCGCGCGGCGAGAACTGATAGCCGTCGATGCGCGAGTTGGCGTCGACTCGAGCAGCGGCCAGGAAGTCGATCTTCGGCGTGATCGTCGTCGTGGTCTGGAGGTACCCACCGTACTCATTGATGTCGTCGTCGTTCTCGTTGCGGCCGTCGATCGTGCCCTGGGTCTGCGGACGCGTGGCGAGGTATTCGGCGCCCAGCACGAACTTGGTGCGGCTCCACTGAAGGCCCTGCTGCACCTGGGTCGCGAGGATGCTCGATTTGTCGACGACCGGGATGCCCGTGCGCAGATAGTAGGTGCCGTTGGCGTCGAGGCTGTCGGAGTTTCCCGAGTTCGATTTGTCGTAGAAGACCTGCGCGAAGAAGTTCTTGTGATGGAGCCGCTCCTGGAGATTCAGGTAGCTCCAATCCTTCGCCTGCGCCGCGCCGAAGGTCGTCGTGATCTCGCGCGCGCTGCCGATCATGGAATAGCCGGCGCTCGAGATGAGCGTCGTGTTCTCGTCGAGCTTGTAGTCGAGGCGCGCCTCGCCGGCGTAGCGCTTCAGGTCGTTGTCGTTCGCCACAGCCTTACCGCGGCGTGACGGCGGAATGCGCGGATCGGTGCTCGAGTAGACCGTCGGTTGGTTGGGATCGGTGTACTCGAAGTCCTTCGCGGTGAACGCCTCGGCCGAAATCTTGTACGCCAGCTTGTCCTCGGCGATGATGCCGGCGTGGCGCAAACTGCCGCGGACGAGCGATCGCTCGCCGCCGTCGAGCGTGAACGAAGTCCCCGCCGACTGGAACGGCGACTTGGTGATGATGTGCAGCACGCCGTTTCCGGAGTTCGGCCCGTAGAGGGCGGCCGCCGGACCTTGCAAGATCTCGATGCGGTCGATGTCCTCGTTCGTGCCGGTGAACAAGAGCGGCACGTTCACGCGCAAAGACGGGACGCCTGCGTATCTATAGTCCTGCAACATGAGCATCTGCGTCGAGAACGCGTTATTGAACCCGCGCGAGACGATGTTTGCCTGCGCGAGGCCGCCCGCCGAGATCGAGAGGCCCGGCACCGCCTTCAAATGGTCGGTGACCGTGAGCGAGGGCCGCTCCTCGATCTGCGCCGCCGTGACGACGGAGATGGGGTTTGGAGAATCCTGAATGCGCTCCGGCTCCGCGCCGGACGTCGCGGTCGTCACGACCTGCTCGAGCTGCGCGGCGATCGGCGCCATCGCGAAATCGAGCGTCACCGTCTGACCCGCCTGGACCACGAACCCGTCCACGTGCTTCTTCGCGAGGCCGATCCGCGCCGTGACCGTCACCGTGTACGTGCCGGCCGGGAGATTGGACACCGTATACTTGCCGTCCGCGCTCGACCGCACCGTCACGTTTCCACTTCCGCCGGCGCGAAGCGCGTTGATCGTGGCGTTACCCACGGGTTGACTGGAGAGGGCTTCCGTCACGCGACCGGTGATGGTGCCGGTTTGGCCGGCCGCCGGCGCGGCAGCGATTGCCGCCCCGAGCAATGCGACCCAGGCGCGTCGCCAGAGGACACTTGGGGAATTGGGAATCGACTGAGGGCGCACGATGGACCGTACGGTCTGCAAGGACATGCAGGCCTCCGAAGGGGAGAGGGGAACCCAGAACGGGTCAGGTGGGGGTGGGGCACCGACCAGCGCTTACCGACGAGAGCGGCATGTCAGTGAGCGCTCCCCATCCTAAGGAACGGACAAGGAATTACAAGTACGTCATGTGTCGTAGTCGAATCGCCGACAAGACGCTCCGACGCGTCAAGACTTGTTAGCGCTTTCGGGCGGCGACGAATGGTTTACGGGTCAAGAACCAGCGTCGCGTATATGCGAACGCGGTGACGAACCGGCGCGTCGATCGACTCGCCGATGCCGATCAGGACCCGCGCGGGCGGCGTCCCCGTCATGGGAATCGCCGAAACCGATTGTGTCCATTCGATTCCCGCAACTCGCTGCCACTGAGTGAACGACTCGCCGGTCGGCCGCACGGATGATTTCGAGGCCGGCGTGGTGCTGCCTCCCCACCAGTACAGCGAGAACGGCTGCGTCTGGAGCGACGCGCGATAAGTAAATGCTGATGAGCCGACCATGATGGCCGACGGAAGGACGGGCATCGGCAGGCGCTGCGACATGACGTCGGCGGGAATGAGCCCGACGGGTCCGCCGCCGATCGCGAGTTGCTCGAAGACGGGCGCGTCCACGTTGGTGCGCCCGTACGTCGCGGAGGCCGAGAGCGGGATCACCGCGCGCCCCGACAGCGAGAGCGCCCCGGTGGCGACGATGCGGCGCACCGGCGCGTCGAACGCCTGTCCGAGCGTGCCGCGCGCGTTCAGCGATTCGGTCAACGTCGCGGCGTCGCCGCGTTGCAACGCCGCCACGCCTGCGGTCGCGAAGCCGATGGCTTGGGTCGTCGAGACCCGAGGAACGATGGGCGCATTCGGATTGGCGAGGCTCAGATCGGCCGCGCTCCCGCCGAGGCGATACCGCAACGCCCATGAATCGTAGAGGAGATTTCCGTCGAGCATCGCATCGCCCCCCACCAGACGCGAATCAAAGCGAATCGCGCCGACGTCGTTCGCGAGCGCCGACGTCCGTTGCGTCGCGCCGAATGCGTCGAGCCTGATCCCCGGCCGCGTGCCGAACCACTCGCCGGTGGCCGACGCGCCACGCCATTCTGCGGGCTCGCCGGCCGCGCCTTGGAGCATCAACGCGCTTCGTCCGATCAGGTCGCGGCTGCTCAGCGCGAGCCCGCCGCCGACACCGTCCGCATCAACGCGTGGGATGGGGAGCCAGATGAAGAGCCGCGGCGCGAGTCCGAACGGGCGAGGCGCTGACGGAATGTCCGTCGCGAACGCACGCACGGGGACCGAAGCGACAGCGGCGGCGGGAGTCAGGCTCGCCGCGATTTGCGGCGCCACCGGGACCGACGCGCTCCACGTCAGGCGGCGCAGATCGTAGCCTCGGAAGTACAGCGACAAGAACCACACGCTGCCGTCGGATGGATTCGGCTCGCCCGCGACCGCCGCGCCGGTGACGTCGGTGATCTGCCGTCGCTCGTGGGTCGCGAGGTTCACCCGCTCGATTTGCGGCACGCCGGTGGCGTCCGTCGTCGTTACGATGGACGTCGAGTCGTGCCACGCCGCGTCGTACGCGTCCACGTTCTCGAGTCCGGACACGGGCGTGCTGGCGCCGGTCGCGACGTCTACGACGCGGAGACGCCACCCTTCTCGCGTATGGACGGACACGACGGCACGCGACCCGTCCCGCGAAACACGCGGACGAAAGTACGACTCCTCGGGGCCGCCTTCCGCGATGACGCGAACCGCGCCGGTCTCGAGATCGACGGCGACGAGCTCGCACCAACCGACGCGGCAGCGCGTCGCGATCGCGCCACGCCCGTTGGGAAGAGGATCGCCATTCGAGAGGCTCGCACCATGAGTCACCCGATGGACCGAGCCGCGCTGAACGTCCCAGATGTAGAGATCCGGGGCGAACGATCCATCGCCTCGCGCCACGACTCGCGACACGAGCACGCGTCCATCGCGCAAGAAGCGCGGCGACTCGTACGCAGCGCCGGCGCGCGCCTGAAGACTCGCGAGCACGTGCTTGGGTTGCGGATAAATCGCTCGCGCTGGAACGTCGGCAGGGTCGCGGGCGAGGAGAATCGAATCGCGGCGCGCGCGTCCCGTGTCCGGCTCCGCGGCCGTGCTCCAGACGACGATTCGTGACGGCGCGATCGGTGAGCGCAAGAGAATCGCGACGCGTTTGCCGTCCGGCGAGATCGCGGGATCGCCCGTGTACCACGCGAGGCGCTGGATGATGTCTCCAGTATCCGCGCCGACCTCGATCGTCGCACGTGTCGCGAGGGCCTTGCCCGTGACATCGGCCGTGAATCGTCCGTACAGCACCGACGGCGATTCGCCGAACACGCCGCGAAACGCTTCGTCGAACGAGCGATTCTGCCGCGCCGTCAACCGTCGCCACACGAAGACGAGACTCGAGTCGCCGCGCTGCTCGGCGAGCCATTCCAGAAACGCCGACCCCGCGAGATACGCGAATGATCCGCCCTCGAACGCGCCGGAAGCATTCAAATTCTCATATCGAGGCAGCTGACCTTCGAGCGCCAGCTCGCGGAGCAAGGCGGGGCGCCAAACGCCGTGGGGACGCCCGGAGCCCGTGACGCGCCCTTCGATGAAAGTCGCGTAGCCTTCGATCACCCACCGGGGAGCGCGGATCGCGATCGGTCCCGCGTCGATAGGAAGCGCGCGCCGCAGGTTGTCGAGCACACCGCGGCTCCGAGACGGGCGCGTCAGGTGCGCGATGTGGCCGAACTCGTGCGAGACGAGCATCTCGCCCCAGTCTCGAAACTCGCCGATGTCGTCGCGCGGGTCCGGAGGCGCGGCCCACAAATAGATGGTCGGCCGCTTCAGGAACGGCCACGCGGAGCCGTTGGCCGTCGAATACGGATTGTCGACGACCACCTGAGTCTTCGCCGTCGGCGCGTATCCAACGAGTTGGGCGACCGCCGAGTCGATCGCGTCGGCGCGCTCCGCGATGTGCCGCGTCCACGCTTCGAGCGGGAGCGGATAGTGAAAAGCGAAGTGGCGCGTTTCGATCGTGCGCCAGGGCAGCCAGGTGCGGACGACGAACTGCGCGCGAGCTGGGCGGGGGGCTGCCGCGACGAGGAGCAGGAGTGCGGCGGCCCGCGCCGCCGCGATGGGGTTTAGTCCCGTTTTCTTGCCGACGCGAGGCGGTCCTGCAACCAGGTGGCCGGAATGATGAAAAGCGGCGTGAGGAAGAAGCCGAGCAGCGTGTTGAGCCAGATCAGCGCTATGTAGAAGCAGCCGAGGCCAAGACCGACCCAGAGAGTGCCGAACGGACCGTGCGTTTCCAAATGAGCGCTCCTGACGCGTGAACAGGCGGAGGAAGTATAGCAATCCAATGGGAATGCTTCCAGCGCGCGAGGCGCGACAATGGTGCGGCGCGGGCTATCTTGCACACGTGTCGTCGACACTCGTGGACTCGATTTTTCGCACGGTCGGCGCATCGCTGGCGCCGTACGACCGGGTCGTGCTCGCCGTGTCCGGCGGGCTCGATTCCATGGCCCTGCTCGACACGGCCGCCGCGGCGTGCGAGCGATCGCGTCTCCTCGTCGCCACGTACGACCACGGCACCGGGACGGCGGCCGAGGCGGCGTGCGCGCTGGTCCGGCGCGCGGCGGCCAACCGTGGCATCGAGTGCGTCGTCGGCCGTGCCGCACCGGGTTCAATCCGGCGGTCCGAAGCCGCGTGGCGCGACGCGCGCTGGAGCTTCCTGCGCGCGGTCGCGCGGGCGCGCGGTGCACGCGTCGCGACGGCCCACACCGCCGACGATCAGATCGAGACGGTTCTGATGCGCGAGTTGCGCGGTGCAGGTCCGCGCGGCATGGCCGGGTTGCTCGCGCCGAGTGACGTGCTCCGTCCGCTGCTCGGGCTCCGCCGTGCCGCGCTCGTCGAATTCGCGACCGCACGCGGAGTCGAGTGGGTGGAAGATCCGACGAACGCGTCGCGCCGGTTCCTGCGAAACCGGCTCCGACACGACGTCCTGCCGGCGCTCCGGCGCGTGAACCCTCGGATCGACGAAGAGCTGCAAGGGCTCGCGGTGCGTGCCGCAGAGTGGCGGCGCGAAACCGACGCCGTGGCGAACGTCGTATCGAAGGTCGACCGGGCGGCCCGGGCGGTGGAGGTCGGCGTCGCCGCAATTCGAGATCTCGACGCTGAGCAGCTCGCGGTCGTCTGGCCGGCGGTGGCGGCGCGTATCGGTGTCGCGCTCGACCATCGTGGCATCCGACGCGTCAGCTCGTTCTCCCGCGATGCGCGGGTGGGCGCACGGATCCCATTGTCCGGCGGTTGGGAGGTCGTTCGATCGCGACATGCGCTTCGGCTGCAGGCCTCCCTCGGGGACGCGCGGACGGCCACCGAAGCCGTTCTGGACCTATCGACGGCGACAAAGTGGGCAGGCTGGACGTTCTGGGCGGGCGCTCGGCCGGGTTCGGTATCCTCGGCCGCGGCTGACCAGTCGGGATGGGACGCACGGCTGCCGGTGGACCAGCCTCTGCGCGTGCGGAAGTGGCGACCCGGCGACCGCCTCATCAGCGGGTCGGGGCCGACGGGCGGAGGGCGGAAGGTCAAGCGGCTCTTGAACGACGCCGGTGTGACCGGTCACGAACGGAGCGGCTGGCCCGTAGTACTGTCGGGAGATCGAATCGTATGGATTCCCGGAGTCCGCCGCAGCGACGCGGCAACCGCGCGGTCGGAGGCGGGCAGACCAATCTTGGCCTTTTCCTGTGCACGCAACGGCGGCTGATCCGCGGCTCCAGGGTCGCGACGTACGACGAATCGTCTACTCGGAGCCCGATCTCGCGACGCGCGTCCAGGCGCTTGGTGCCGAAATCACGACGGCGTACCCCGACGGGGAACTGCTGGTGCTCGGTCTCTTGAAGGGGAGCTTTATATTTCTGAGTGATTTGGTGCGCCAGATTCGGCGGCCCCTGCAGGTCGACTTTCTCGTGGCTGCGAGCTACGGCGACTCGACCGTTTCAAGCGGGAACGTGCGTTTGGTGTACGACCCCGAGACCGAGCTCGAGGGTAAGCACATTCTCCTCGTTGAGGATATCGTCGATACGGGCCGTACATTGAATCGCCTGATGGATTTGCTGTGGGCACGGAAGCCGCGTTCGTTGGAGATATGCGCGTTGCTCCACAAGCACATCGCGAAGGAACTTCGGTATCCGACGCGTTTCATCGGGTTTGATGCACCCAACGAGTTCCTCGTGGGGTATGGATTGGATCACGCAGAGAACTTCAGGCACCTTCCGTACATAGCGAGCTTGCGGTAATGCCACTTCCGATGCAGCCGAAAAACAGCAAGAAGGAGTTCAGTTGGGGACGGTTTTCCAAGACCGTCGCCTTTTGGATTCTCCTGATCCTGATTCCCGTCGTCCTCATCCAGCTCTCGGGAACGAAGTCCGAGGCGTCGAAACAGATCTCGTACACGCAGTATCGCGACGAGCTGGACCACGGGAACATCACCAAGGTGACGATTACGGCCGGCAAGACCGTGAACGGGACCTTCAAGAACCGGGTCACGATTCCGCCCAACAACGATCAGCAATACAAGAACTTCAGCGTCCGTCTCCCGGTGGAGAATTCGGAGGCCGAAGTCGCCGCGCTGAACGCCAAGGGTGTCGCGATCGACGCGAAGGACGCCGGCGTTTCGGTCACGGCGTGGGTCGTGAACTTCGTGCCCTGGCTCATCGTCATCGGCTTCTACCTGTTTGTCTTCAAGCAGATGCAGGCGGGCGGGGCCAAGGCGTTTTCGTTCGGCAAATCGAAAGCAAAGTTGCTCACGGGCGACACCCCCAAGATCACCTTCGCCGACGTGGCCGGCGCCGACGAAGCCAAGCAGGAGTTGCAGGAGATCATCGAGTTCCTGCGCGACCCGCAGAAGTTCACGAAACTCGGCGGACGCTTGCCGAAGGGCGCGCTGCTCGTCGGTCCTCCGGGCACCGGCAAGACGCTGCTGGCGAAGGCGGTCGCCGGCGAGGCCGCGCGTCCGTTCTTCTCGATGTCGGGTTCCGACTTCGTCGAGATGTTCGTCGGCGTCGGCGCGAGCCGCGTCCGCGACCTCTTCGAGCAGGGGAAAGCACACGCGCCATGTATCATCTTCATCGACGAGATTGATGCCGTAGGCCGGCACCGGGGTGCAGGCCTTGGCGGCGGTCACGACGAGCGAGAGCAGACGCTCAACCAGCTGCTCGTCGAGATGGACGGGTTCGAGTCGAACGACGGCGTGATTCTCATCGCGGCCACCAACCGGCCCGACGTGCTCGACCCCGCGCTTTTGCGCCCCGGCCGCTTCGACCGGCAGATCGTCGTCGACGCACCGGATCTCAGAGGCCGTGAGGGAATTCTCAAGGTCCATCTGCGCAACAAGCCCATCGCCGACGACGTGGACATCACGACGCTGGCGCGCGGCACGCCGGGAATGGCGGGCGCCGATCTCGCGAATCTCGTCAACGAGGCGGCGCTGCTTGGCCGTGCGCAACAGCCACGAAAAGATCTTCATGGCCGACCTCGAGGACGCCAAGGACAAAGTCATGCTTGGCGCCGAGCGGAAGTCGATGGTGATGAAGGACGAGGAACGCCGGCTCACGGCGTACCACGAAGCCGGTCACGCCATCTGCGCGATGCGCGTGCCGGGCAACGATCCGCTGCACAAGGTGACCATCGTGCCGCGCGGACGTGCGCTTGGGTTGGCGTTCACGCTGCCGGAAGACGATCGCGTGTCGGTCACGCGCCAGCAGCTCGAGGCGGTGCTCGTGATGTCGTACGGCGGCCGCGTCTCCGAAGAGTTGATCTTCGGGCACGATCGCGTGACGACGGGCGCGGCGAGCGACATCCAGAAGGCGACAGCGATCGCTCGCCGGTACGTGACGCAGTGGGGTCTGTCCGACGCCATCGGTCCGATCCTCGTCGGCGACAACGAGCAGGAGCTCTTCCTCGGCCGCGAGATTCAGCACCGGCGCGAAGTCTCGGAGCAGACGTCACAGCTGGTGGACGCGGAGGTCAAGCGCGTGATCGACAACGCGTACGATCGCGCGAAGCAGACGCTCGAAGCGAACCTCGGACTGCTGCACCAGGTCGCCGCGGCGCTGTTGGAGCGTGAAACGCTCACGGGCGTCGACATCGAGATGCTGGCGCGCGGCGAGACGCTGCCGCCGCGCTCGTCCGGTGCGCCGCCGATGCCGCCGGCGCAGGTGGCGTCGCCGGCGCTCGAACCCAAGCGCAGCGCCCACCGCTTCTGGGTGGGCCGGAGCCGAGTCCGGCGTAAGGACGATCTGATCGGAAACGACCGACGGGAGTCTCGCGAGAGGCTCCCGTTTTCTTCTGGCCCAGATGACCAGCACCCGGGAATCACGGACGACGATGGGCGAAGCCGGTACCGACGCGCCACGCGAGAACGCGCCCGGTGTGGCGCCACGCCACCGGCGCTCTGGCGCTCGACCGCCCGCGCATCGTGGGAATCGTGAACGTGACGCCGGACAGCTTCAGCGACGGCGGCCGTCTCCGCACGCTCGACGATGCGCGGCGACACGTCGAACGGCTGATCGCCGAGGGCGCGGACGTGGTCGACATCGGCGGAGAGTCCACTCGTCCGCAGGGCGCCCGAACCGTGGACGCGGAGGAAGAACAACGTCGTGTCGTGCCCCTCGTTCAGGCGGTGCGTCGAGATCATCCGGCCGTCCCGATCTCGGTCGATACGACCAAGGCCGCGGTCGCATATGCGTCGCTCGAGGCCGGCGCGTCGATCGTGAACGACGTCTCCGGCTTTCGGCTCGACGACGCGATGGCGCGCGTGTGCGGTGCCGCGGGTGCGGGGGTTGTCCTGATGCACTCGCGTGGCGACGTTGCCACCATGGCGACGTACGCCCACGCCACGTACGGCGACGATCCCGTGGGTGAAGTCATCGCGGAACTGCGCGCCGCGGTCGGCGGCGCGCAGAGCGCCGGCGTCGGCGCGAGACCGGATCGTCCTGGATCCGGGTATCGGGTTCGCCAAGCGAAGCGCGACGTCGATCGCGATGGTGTCCGAGCTTTCTCGGCTCGTCGCGCTGGGATATCCGGTTCTCGTCGGCGCGTCGCGCAAGCGGTTCATCGGCGAGATCACCGGCGTCGCGGAGCCGAGCGAACGCGTCGGCGGGACGATCGGCGCGAACGTCGCGGCGCTCGAGCGTGGCGCGCGGCTCTTTCGCGTGCACGACGTGAAACCGTCGCGCGAAGCGCTGGACGTCGCGTGGGCGATCATCCGCGCGTCCCGCGCCGGAGACTCGGGGATCGGGACGCGGGAAGGCGCCGCATGGTAAGCCTCTTCGAGCAGTTCCGCCTCCTGCACGCCGGTTGGCGCGATGTGTTGCAGATCGCGATCGTGAGCTTCGTGATCTATCGCGTGCTGCTCTTGGTGCATCGCACGCGCGCGCTCCAGGTGCTCGTCGGACTGTTGCTGCTCGCGGTGAGCTACGGCGTCGCCTACGTGCTGCAGCTCGGCGTGATCGTCTATCTGTTGACTCTCGTCTCGAGCTACGGCGTGATCGCGCTGCTGGTCGTATTCGCGCCGGAGATTCGAGCCGCGCTCGCGCAGCTCGGCCGTTCGCGATTCTCGCGCGTGTTCGCGAGAATGAAGGAAGCGGAAGTCGGCGACCGCGTCTCCGAGGCGGTCGAGCGTCTCAGCCGCAAAGGCGTCGGCGCGATCATCGCCGTGGAGCGAGAGGTTTCCCTCGACGAGTACGTGCACTCCGGGTCGGTGATGCAGGCGAAGGTCTCGGCCGACCTGCTCACCACGATCTTCACTCCCAACTCGCCGCTGCATGATGGCGCGGTCATCATCCGCGGCGACACCATCGTCGGCGCGGCGTGCATCCTTCCGCTCTCGCAGGCGTCGATGATCGATCGTTCGCTCGGGACGCGGCACCGCGCAGCGTTGGGCCTGACCGAGGAAACGGACGCGCTCGTGTTCGTGGTGTCGGAGCAAACGGCGGCGATCGCCGTCGCATCGGGCGGACGGCTGTGGCGCGACTTCGCGCCGGCGCAGGTGCGCGACCTCGTGGCGGGGCGGCCCCTGCGCGACGTCGCGCTCGAGGCAGGAGTCGCCGTCCCGTCGTGACGGCGCCCCGCGCGGCGCTCCTCGCCGCCGCTTCGCTCGCGGCGGTCTACGTCGCCACTCTCGCGCCGGGAGTCACGTTCTGGGATGCCGGCGAGTTCATCGCCGCCGCGCACAGCCTTGGAATTCCGCATCCGCCGGGCACACCGCTGTTCGTCGTGCTCCTCAGCGCGTGGGCGAAGCTCCTTGGCTTTCTGCCGTTCGCCGCGGCGACGAATCTGTTCTCGAGCGCGTGCACCGCGGCCGCCGTCGGTCTCACGACGCTGTGGGTCGCGCGGGCGACGAGAGAGCCGCTCGCCGGACTCGCCGCCGGAATCGCGGCGGGCGCGATGTCCACCGTCTGGCTGAATGCGACCGAGACGGAGGTCTACGCGGCTTCACTTCTGCTCTCGGTCGCGGCGATCGTCGCCGCGGATCGTGCCGGCCGCACCGGCGACGCTCGCTTCACTCTCTTCACGGCGTATCTCCTCGCGCTGGCGGTGCCCGTCCACTTGAGCGCGCTCGTCGCCGCGCCCGTAGCCGTACTGTTGGCGGCGAGCCGGCCCGCCGGTGGCTTCGACGGCCGCACGGCGCTGGTTCTCTCCGGCGTGAGCGTTGCGACAGCGGGAGTCGGGCGCATGTCCGTGTCGGTGATAAGCGCGGGATTGGTGTTGATCCTCCTCGCAGCCGTGCCTCGACGTGAAACATTCGACAGAGGCGATTCGCGCCGCGCACGCGTCGGCGTCGCGATCGCGGCGGTGATGGTTGGCTGCATCGCGCTGTCGGCGGTCGCCTTCCTCATCATTCGGTCGCGATTCGACCCGCCGATCAACCAGGACAACCCGCGCACGTGGAGCCAGCTCGCGTACACGGTCGCGCGACGCCAATACGACGTTGCCGGACTCTGGCCTCGCCGAGCGCCGGTCTGGCTGCAGTTGGCGAACTGGTTCGAGTACGCCGACTGGCAGTGGGCGTTGCGGCTCGCGCCTGGCGTGGTCCCGAACGTCTGGCGCGTACTCGCGACGAGCCTCTTCGCAGGACTTGGATTCGCCGGCGCGGCGTGGCATCGACGGCGCGACGCCCGGACCTGGCGCGCCGTCCTTCTTCTTGTTCGCGTGCGGCTCGCTCGGTGTGATCGCGTACCTGAATCTCCGCGCCGGGCGCACGTTCGCGTGGTCGTTCGTTCCGGACGACGCGGCGCACGAGGCGCGAGACAGGGACTACTTCTTCACGCTCGGCTTCTGGGCGTGGGGGATTTGGGCCGGCATGGGGGCCGTTGCGTTGGCGCAGCGATTCGCGCGCGCGTGGGTCGGTGTGGCTGTCGCGGCGCTTCCGATCCTTCTCAACTGGAGCGTCGTCGATCGCCGACAGGAGCCGGATGCAACGCTTCCGCGTGAGACGGCGCGGCAGCTGCTCGAGCCGCTTCCGCCCCGCGCCGTGCTCTTCGTCGAAGGCGACAACGACACCTACCCACTCTGGTATGCGCAACAGGTAGAGGGTGAACGCCGCGACGTCACCGTCGTAACGCTGCCGCTGCTAGGCGCACAGTGGTACCTCGACGAGCTTCGGCGCCGCTATTCACTCGGCACCGGTACGAATGCGTCCGACGCGATGGCGGCGACGCACATCGCCGCGGATGCTCTCGGACAGAATCGCCCGATCGCCGCGGCGAACACGCTCGAGCCGAGCGAGCGGCAGGCAATCGCGAGACGCTGGAGGGTCGTGGGTCTCGTGGCGGTCGCCGAGCCGGAGCCGTCGGAGATCTCGGACGCACCGGTCGACATCTCGCTGGACACGGCGGCGCTGCGGCGAGTGGCCCGCTCGATCGACGACTGGCGCAAAGGCCGGCGCGCGCGAGACGAGCCCGATTCGATCCACGAGTACTTCCTGCGCCTGCTCTCGTGTCCCTCTCGATTGCTCGAGGGGGCGGCGGCTCCTCCGAGCGCTTCTCTTGATTCGCTTTGTAACCTACGGTAGCTTGCTACGTTATGCCGTTTCCTGACCTCCCGGACCGGCTCCTCGAAGTCCGAGACCGAATCGAAGCGGCAGTGCGACGTGGTGGTCACGGTCAGCAGGTTACAATCGTCGCAGTTACCAAGACGCATGGCCCCGACGCCGTTCAGTCGGCCTGGGAAGCGGGTCTCGCTGACGTAGGCGAGAACCGTGTGCAGGAAGCCCTCCCGAAGATGGATCTCGTTTCAGCCCCGGTTCGGTGGCATCTGATTGGACACCTTCAGCGCAACAAGGTGAAATACCTGCCGCGCTTCGACCTCCTGCACGCGCTCGACAGCGCGCGGCTCGCCGACGCTGTCAACGAGCTTGGGGTTGAATCCGGGCGCCCCGTCTCGGCCCTGTTGCAAGTGAACGTCGTCGGCGAGGAGTCCAAGGGTGGAATCGGACCCGGAGACGTCGCGGCGGAAGCCGAGCACTTGTCGAAACTCGAAGGGATCCGCGTCCGTGGCGTCATGACGATGGCGCCGTTGGATGCTGACGAGTCGACCCTCAGGCGCGTCTTTGCAGGAGCACGCGCGGCGCGAGAACAGCTTCGCGCCGCCGGGCACGATGCGACGGCGCTATCGATGGGGATGTCGAACGACTTCGAAGTAGCTGTCGAAGAGGGCGCGACGCACGTCCGCCTGGGAACGATTCTCTTCGGAGCGAGACCCGCATGATGGACGAGACCTTCCACCTCACGCCGCTCGACGTTCGCCGCTACGAGTTCGGCAAGGCGATCCGCGGCTACGATCCCGAGCGCGTGAACCAGTTCCGCGACCAGGTCGCCGAAGAGCTGGAACGCTTGTCGCGGCTGAACCAGGAGCTCGAGGCCAAGGCCCGCGGCTTCCACGAGCAGCTGCGCGCGTTCCGCGAGCGGGACAAGGCGATCAACGAGGCCTTGGTGTCGGCGCAACAGCTCCGCGGCGACATTCGCGAGCAGGCCGACAAGGAAGCGGGGCTCATCATCCGGGAAGCGCGCGCCGAGGCGGATCGCATCATCGAGGACGCGCGCGGAGAGATTCGCCGGATGCAGGAAGGCGTTGCGGGCCTCGAGCACTCACGGCGCGCCTATCTCGCGCAGCTGCGCTCCATGGTGGAGCGGCACCTCGCCGAGATTACCGCCGCCGAGCAAACGAACGTCGACGGCCTGCGCCGGGACGGCATGCCCGTTTCACCGGTCCGCGCCGCCTCGACGATCAAGGGATGACGCTCGCGGCTCCGGCAGCACCGGCGGCGCCGAATGCGGCGCCGGGGGTTCACGTATTCGAAGCGGCGGAGGAGGCGGCGCGCCTCATCCGCGCGCGCTTTTCGGCGCGCCCCGACGCGGCCATCATCCTGGGGACGGGACTCGGCCGGCTCGCGATGGAGATCGAAAACCCGGTCGCCATCCCGTACGAGGACATCCCCGGGTTCCCGGCGTCCACGGTTGAGTCGCACGCCGGGCGCCTGCTGTGCGGCACGTTAGGTGCCAGGACCGTGATCGCCATGCAGGGGCGCTTTCATCGGTATGAAGGGTATTCTCTGCAACAGGTCACCTTTCCAGTTCGCGTGCTGCGCGCGCTCGGTGCCGACACCCTGTTCGTGTCGAACGCGTGCGGCGGATTGAATCCGCTCTGGAACGCCGGCGACCTGATGCTCATCACGGATCATCTGAACTTGCTCGGCGACAGTCCACTCATCGGCCCCAACGACGATCGTCTCGGTCCGCGCTTCCCGGACATGTCGGCGCCGTACGATCCGGCGCTCGGCGCGCTCGCCCGTCGTGTCGCGGCCGACGAAGGGATCGGGCTGCGCGAAGGCGTCTACGTCGCGGTGGTCGGCCCGAATCTCGAGACGCGCGCGGAGTATCGTTTCCTGCGCGCCATCGGCGCGGATGTCGTCGGAATGTCGACGGTGCCTGAAACGATCGTGGCGGTGCACTCGGGAATGCGCGTGCTCGGATTGTCGATCATCACCGACATGTGCGACCCCGATGCGCTCGAGCCGGCGACCGTGGAAAAGATCATCGCCGTGGCGAACCGCGCCGAGCCCGCGTTGACGACGCTCGTGCGACGCGTGCTGGAGCGCATGTGACGGCGCCGAGCATGACGCGGTATCAACCGCTTCCGCCGGATCGTCCGGCGGACGACGTGGAGCGCGAGCTGCTCGCGCGTTGGGAAGAGGAAGATCTCTTCGCCCGCGCGCTCGAGGCTCGGAGCGGCGCGCCGAACTTCGTGTTCTTCGAAGGCCCGCCGACGGCGAACGGGCGGCCGGGCATCCATCACGTCTTTTCGCGCACGATCAAGGATCTCTTCTGTCGATATCGCGCGATGAAGGGCTATCGCGTCGCTCGAAAAGCGGGGTGGGACACGCACGGCTTGCCGGTCGAGATCGAGGTCGAGAAGCAGCTCGGGATCAGCGGCAAGCAGCAGATCGAGGCGCTCGGCGTGGCCGAGTTCAACCGCTTGTGCCGGGAGAGCGTGTTCAAGTACCGCTCGGATTGGGAGAAGCTGAGCGCGCGCATGGGGTACTGGCTCGACTACGAGCACCCGTACGTCACGTTCCACAACGACTACGTCGAGAGCGTCTGGTGGGCGCTCAAGACGCTGTTCGACAAGAATCTGCTCTACCGCGGGCACAAGATCCTGCCGTACTGCTCGCGCTGTGGCACCGCGTTGTCGAGCCACGAGCTGTCGCTCGGGTACAGACAAGACGAAGATCCGAGCATCTACGTGGCGCTCGACCTCGTCGAGGCGCCCAGCGGTCGCGACGCGACGCTGCATCCGACCGTCGGCCGGCGGATCCTCGTGTGGACGACCACTCCGTGGACGCTCGTCTCGAACACCGCGCTCGCGGTGCATCCGGATCTCGACTACGTCGAGCTGATCCGCCGCGAGGAGGGGAAGGATAAGAGAACGCTGATCATCGCCGGGTCGCGCGTGCGCGCGGTGCTCGGTGAGGACTACGAGAATCGCTGGGAGCTGGTCCGCCACATCAAGGGCACCGACCTTGTCGGGCGCCGTTACAAGCGGCCGCTCGATTGGGTCGATTTCCCGCCCGAGGGCGAACACGAGATCATCGTCGGCGAGGAATTCGTCTCGGCCGACGACGGAACGGGCGTCGTGCACATGTCGCCGGCGTTCGGCGCCGACGACTACGCGGCGGGAAAGCGAAACAACCTCGCGTTCATCCAGCCGGTCGGGCTGCGCGGCGAATTCCCGTCGTCGATGCCGCTCGTCGGCGGACTGTTCGTGAAAGACGCGGACGATCTCATCACGGAAGAGCTCAAGCGCCGCGGCGTGCTATGGAAGGCGGGACGCATTTCGCACCAGTATCCGCATTGCTGGCGCTGCGGCACGCCGCTCATCTACTACGCGCGCACGTCGTGGTTCGTCCGGACGACGGCGTACCGCGACGCGATGATGGCGCGCAACGCGCGCGTCGATTGGCATCCGCAGTCGGTCGGCGAGGGTCGCTTCGGCGAGTGGCTCTCGAACAACATCGACTGGACGATCTCTCGCGACCGCTACTGGGGTACGCCGCTGCCGATCTGGATCTGCGACGGCGAAGCGTCGCACGTCGAGTGCCTCGGCTCGTTTGCGGATCTGAGCGAACGATCGGGCGAGCGCCTGACCGCCGAATTCGATCCGCACAAGCCGAACGTCGATCGCTACACGTGGCGATGCTCGTCGGCCGGATGCGGCGGGACGATGCGCCGCGCGCCGGAAGTCATCGACACCTGGTTCGACTCGGGCTCGATGTCGTTCGCGCAGTGGCACTATCCGTTCGAGAACCGGGACAAGATCGCCGAACAGTTCCCCGCGGATTTCATCGCCGAGGGCGTCGATCAGACGCGCGGGTGGTTCTACTCGCTGCTGGCAATCGCGACCGGGCTCGGTGACGCGCTGCCGAACAACGCGGGGCCTTCGGGCGGCGCGAACACGTTCGCGGACGTCGCGTCGCCGTACCGCGCGGTCGTCGTGAACGACCAGGTGCTCGACGCCGAAGGCAAGAAGATGTCGAAGAGCGTGGGCAACGTCGTCGACCCGTGGGAAGTCATGTCGCGCCACGGCGCGGATGCCGCTCGGCTCTTTTTCGTGGCGTCGAGCGCCGTGTGGGTGCCGCGCAGCTTCGACGAGAAGTTCCTCGCCGAGCAGGCGGGGCGATTCCTGCGCACGCTCAAGAACGTGTACAGCGGCATTTTCGCGCAGTACGCGAATTTCGGTTGGAATCCGTCGGAGGCCGATCCTCCGCTCGAGGCGCGCCCCGCGCTGGATCGGTGGATGATCAGCCGTCTCGCGCGTCTCGAGCAGACTGTCGACGCCGCGCTCGGCGCGTACGACGCGACGGCCGCGTCCCGCGCGATCATCGAGTTCGTCGACGACGACGTCGCGAACTGGTACGTGCGGTTGAGCCGCGGGCGGTTCTACGACGTCGAAGGCGGCGACAACCGCGCGGCGTTCGCGACGTTGCACGAGGTGCTGGCTTCCGTGTGCCGGCTCCTCGCGCCGATCGCGCCGTTCGTGAGCGATTGGATTCACCGGGAACTGACGGGAGAATCGGTTCACCTCGCGCCGTTCGTCGCGCCGCGCGGTCCGGTGGCGGCCGATCTCGACGCGCCGATGGCGGCGATCCGAACGCTCGCCAGGCTCGGCCGCGCGGCCAGGGAAGAGATCGGCATCAAGGTGCGCCGACCCTTGGCCCGCATGGTCTGCGTCGCGCCCGGCGTGCCGGAATCGGCTTTGATCCCGCTCGTCCCACTGCTCGCCTCGGAGCTCAACGTCAAGCGAGTAGATTTCGCGACCTCCGCCGACGAGCTCGTCACGCTGCAAGCGAAGCCTGAGTTCCGCGTTCTCGGAAAGAGGTTCGGCAAGAAGACGCCGCTGGCGGCCCAGGCGACGAGCGCGCTGACCAGCGAACAGCTCCGCGCCTTCGAGCATGGAGCGCCGCTGGTCATTAGCGTTGAGGGGCAGTCGCACGAGCTGACGCTTGACGATCTGACGATCATTCGGCGGGCCTCCGGCGACCTCGTGGTTCAGGAGGACGCCGGGTTCTTCGCTGCGATCGATCCGGCGGTGACGCCGGATCTGGAGCTCGAGGGATATGCCCGAGAACTCGTTAGCCGGGTACAGCGCATGCGAAAGGAGGCTTCGTTCGCGGTCAGCGACCGAATCACGCTGACCATTGGAGGAGGGAGCGATGTGCACGCTGTCGTTCGCGCTCATCGCGCGTGGATAGCGGACGAAACGCTGGCGACCGACGTGGTGCTCGTGGATCAGCCGGAATCCGGCGGAACCCATGGCGGCATGACGGCGCTCGATCTCGACGGAATGACGGCCTTCGTGGCCATTACCAGGATACCGTAGCAATGGCAACCGCGAACACGAAGAAGGTGAAGGGGCTGAGCAAGAAGATGCTTCAGCATTTCGAGAAGCGTCTGCTCGACGAGCGAAGGCGCGTGCTCAAGGAGCTGGGCCGCGCCGACGAAGCGTTCGGCGCGACGCCGCAATCGGCCGACGGCGACCTGAGCAGCTACTCGTTCCATATGGCCGACCAGGGCACCGACGCGATGGAGCGCGAGAAGGCGTTTCTGTTCGCCAGCCAGGAAGGCCGGTTCCTCTGGCACATCGACGAGGCGCTTCGCCGGCTCTACCGCGATCCGGACAACTTCGGCAAGTGCCACCAGTGCGGCAACGAGATTGCGTACGATCGACTCGACGCACTACCACACGCACGCTACTGCATCAACTGCAAGCAGCGCGAGGAAGATGCAAAGAAGTAATGGAAGTACCGAACACGGGAACGCCGGACTCTTTTGGCCGGTGTTGTGCCTGATCGCAGCGGTGGACTTCGGCACGAAGTACCTCGCGGCCAAGCGGCTCCTGCCGCAGGGACTCCCGCACGAAGTGTTTGGCGACTGGGTCCGGTTCACGCTGGTGCGCAATCCGGGCGCGGCATTCGGGCTGCACCTCGGCTCGCAGTCGCGCTGGATCTTCATGGCGCTGACGATCGTCGCCCTCGTGATCCTCGGCTTTCTCTACACGTCCACGCGTCGCGGAGACGCGGTGCGCTCGATGGCCCTCGCGATGGTCTGCGGCGGCGCCGTCGGCAACCTGATCGACCGCATCACCTCGCGGTACGGCGTGGTGGACTTCATCGACATCGGCTTCGGCGACTCGCGATGGCCGACCTTCAACGTCGCCGACATGGCCGTGAGCATCGGCGCCTTTTTGCTCGCCTGGGTGCTGTGGGGTGAGGACACGGAGACTGAGACCGCGGGCGTTCGCGCGCCGGTCGCTGTCTCCGCCGATACACGCGAGCTCTCGTAGCACTCACGGCACGACGACATCCGGCACGACATGAACGATTCGCGATCGAGAAACGGCCTCGTGTTCTGGACCGCGGCTGTCTCGGTGGTCGTGCTCGACGTCATCACCAAGGCGCTCGCCGTCAAGCACCTGACGCCGGGCGTGCCGTATCGCATCATCGGCGACGTCGTGCGCTTGACGCTCGCGTTCAATCCCGGCGCGGCGTTCAGCATGTCGGTCGGCGACAAATCGCGCTACTTCTTCGGCGGGCTGGCACTGGTCGCCCTCGTCGTGCTGTGGTGGCTGTACCGCTCGACCAAGAGCGGTGACTGGATCCGAGCGCTCGCCCTCGGACTCGCCTGGGGTGGCGCGGCGGGCAACCTCGTCGACCGGTTCCGCAGCGCGAACGGCGTCGTCGATTTCATCGACATCGGCGTTGGACGCGTTCGCTTCTGGACGTTCAACGTCGCCGACTCCGCCGTGACCGTTGGCGCGATCACGCTCGCGTTCATTCTGTGGCGCGAGGACCGTAAGCAGTTGGCGCTCGCCGCGGGCGAGGCGGCCATGCGAGACGAGCCCTCCAGCGGAGAGCGGTGACGGAGAGCGGCCGGCGGAGCTTCGAGTCGCCCCGCGAGGCGCCGCGCCTCGACGTGCTGGTCGCTCAGCACTTCGACATTTCGAGAAATCAGGCCGCCACGCTGATCGCCAACGGTCACGTGCTCGTCGGCGGTCGACGCGAGCGCGCGAGTTACCGCGCCGCGCCGGGGGAGAGAATCGAGGTCGACGTTCCCGCGTCGGCGGGTCGTCCGGTCGTCGGCGAATCCATCCCGTTGACGGTGGTCCTCGAGGACGACGACGTGCTCGTCATCGACAAGCCGGCGGGGATGGTCGTCCATCCGGCGCCCGGCAACTGGTCCGGGACGCTCGTCAACGCCTTGAAGGGCCGGGGCACGCCCCTCTCCGCCGGGTCCGACACGAGCCGCGAAGGGATCGTCCATCGCCTGGACAAGGAAACGTCCGGGTTGCTCCTCGTGGCCAAAAGTGACCGCGCTCACAGAGTGCTCGGGGCCGCCCTCCAGGCCCGCCAGATCGTCCGCCGATATGCCGCGTTGACCTGGGGGCATTTGGCCGAGGACCAGGTCACAATCGACAAGCCGATCGCCCGCGATCCGCGAGACCGAAAGCGCATGGCGGTCGTCTCTACAGGACGGCCGGCGAGGACAGATCTCACTCGGCTCGCGCGCTTCGACTCCGTCGACCTTTTGCGGGCGCACCTGCACTCAGGTCGCACGCACCAGATCCGGGTGCACGTCGCGTCGATCGGCCATCCGGTCGTTGGTGACGACACTTATGGCGGTGGCGGAGGTCGCAAGCTCGTGGACCTGCCGCCACGACGTCACTTCTTGCACGCGGCCTGGCTGATCTTCCGGCACCCGGTCTCCGGGGACTTGGTGGATCTGCGCTCGCCGCTGCCGGAAGAGCTTCGCCGGGCACTCGGAGCCGCCGCGGGTTCCGACCCAATCGCCGCAGACCCAGACCCACTCGATCGCTTTGACTTCTATCGCGTCGACCCCTGACACCACGCTGACCTCCGCGCTGACGTTCCGCGCGGGGGGCACCGTGTTTGGGGCCGATGGCGCGGATGTCAGAGAGCTGATCCCGATGGGTGAGATCACCCGACTTCCGGGAGCGCCCGTCTTCGTGCGCGGCCTGATCAATGTCCGCGGCACCATCGTGACGATACTAGACCTGGGGGTCCGGCTCGATCCGTCAGCCGAGCCCGCCGCGGAGGGATCCATTCTCCTCGTTCACCACCGAGACCGCCTGGTCGGGGTAGTGGTGGACGAGGTCGCCGACGTTCGGCAGCTCGAGGTCGATCCCTCGGGCGCGTCGCAGGCGGCTGGTGATCTCGTGCGTGGCGTGGCGACGCTCGACGGTGCACCGGTGGTGGTGCTCGACCTGGCCGCTCTCATCCGGCAAGTGCTGCTGTCCTAGGTCTTCGGGAGGCTTTCTTGAGTCAACGAGTATTGGTCTGTGACGACGCCATCTTCATGCGCACGATGGTCGGGGACATCCTCACCCAGGCCGGGTTCGAGATCGTCGGCGAGGCGGAGACGGGACTTCAGGCCGTCGAGAAGTACCGCGATCTGCGCCCCGATCTCGTGACGATGGACATCGTGATGCCCGACATGGGCGGCATCGATGCCGTGCGCGAGATCTGCAAGTTCGACCCGGGCGCGAGAATCCTCATGTGCAGCGCGATGGGGCAACAGGCGCTCGTCGTCGAAGCGATCCAAGCTGGCGCGAAGGACTTCGTCGTCAAGCCGTTCCAACCCAGTCGCGTTCTCGAAGCGGTTCAGCGCGTGCTCGGCTGAGCACGGGCCCCGTGCGAGCCAAGCGCCGTGGATAACCGCGAGTACGCCCAGCTCTTTCTCACCGAGAGCCGAGAGCACGTCGCCGCCGTCAACCAATCGCTGCTGCAGCTCGAGCGCGATTCGACCGGCCCCGGCGCCGCGTCGGCGGTCGGTGAGATCTTCCGCGCCGTTCACACGATCAAAGGGATGGCGGCGACGATGGGCTATACGCTCGTCGCCGACTTGGCCCACGAGCTCGAGACGGTGCTCGACACCGTTCGCCGCGGCGAGATGTCGATCGAGGCGACGATCATGGACACGCTGTTCCGCTCCGCCGACGTGCTCGAGCAGGCGGTCGAGGCCGCGGTGGCGGGACGCGAAGGCGACGTCGTCCCCGCCGACCTCATCGCCGCGCTCCGCGCGCTGACCGCCGCCCCGGCCGCGCCGCGCAACGTACCCGCGCCGTCTTCGCCGGCTCCCTCGGATCCCGCATCGGCGTCTGGTTCTGAAGCAGCACCCGTCGGGGCGGGGGAATTGGTGCGCATCTGGTTGCAGCCGGAGACGCCGCTCCGCGGCGTTCGCGCGTTCCTCATCGTGCAGGCGCTGGCCACGATCGGAGAGGTCGTCTCCACGACGCCGCCGATCGCCGCTCTCCAGAACGAGGACTTCGACAACGAGTTCTCCGTGCGCCTGGCGACGTCGGAACCCGCCGGCGAAATCGAGCGCGTCGCTCGCGCCGTGGGCGACGTCTTCGAGGTTCAAGTCGGCGAGCCGCGCGCGTCTGGCGCGTGGGCCGCGCCGACTCCCGCGTGGGGCATGCCCGCGATCTCGATGATGACGCCCGCGCACGACATGGCGGCGTTGTCGGCCATGACGCTCACGCCCGCGCACGGCGTCGTGGCGACGCCATCCGCGGAGACGAGATCGGAAAGCGGGCGCGTTCGTTCGGTGCGCATCGACGTGCGACGCCTCGACGCGTTGATGAACCTCATCGGTGAATTGGTGATCGCGCGCGGGCGACTGACGCAACTCGCGACCGAGCTCGGCGACCTCTCGCTGGAAGAAACCGTGATGCAGTCGTCGCGGCTCATCACCGAGCTGCGCGACGAGATCACGGCGAGCCGCATGGTGCCGGTGTCGCAGGTGTTCGACCGCTTTCCGCGCGTCGTGCGCGATGCGGCGCGCGGCGTGGGCAAGCCCGTCGACTTCGTCATCGAGGGGAAGGACATCGAGCTCGATCGGTCGATGCTCGACGAGATCGCCGACTCGCTCGTGCATCTCCTGCGGAATGCGGTGGACCACGGCATCGAGCCGGCCGAGGTCCGCGCCGCCGCGGGAAAGCCCGCCGTCGGCCGCCTCGTCTTGAGCGCGGTCCGCGATCGCTCGGCGGTCGTCATCAAGGTGAGCGACGACGGAAAGGGTATCGACCGCGAGCGGGTTCTCGCGCGCGCCAAGCGCGACGGGCTGGTCGACGAGTCGAAGACGGACCTCACGGAGGACGAGCTGCTTCGCCTGCTCGCCCGCCCGGGCTTCTCGACGGCCGAAAAGGTGACGGGCCTTTCCGGCCGCGGCGTCGGCGTCGACGCGGTCTACACGAAGGTGCGCGCCCTCGGCGGCGCGATGGACATTCGCTCGGTGCCGGGACAGGGCACGACGGTGCTCATCCGGCTTCCGCTGACGCTCGCCATCATGCGCGCGCTTCTCGCGCGCGTCGGCGCCGAGACCTATGCGATCCCGCTCGCGCACGTGAGCGAGACGGTGGAGCTGGTGCCGGACGTGTTGCGCACGGTGAAGGGGAAGGAAGTCCTGTTGGCGCGCGACGAGGTGCTGCCGCTCCTCCGATTGCGGACGCTGGTCGGGCTGCCGGCGTATTCGCCGGCGACGGAGATCGACCTCGAGCACGTCGTCGTGATCGACCTCGGCGACCGCCGGGCCGGTCTCGTCATCGACGAGCTCACCGGGCAGGAAGAAATCGTGGTCAAACAGTACGACGCGGTCCGCGACGGTCCGCCGTTCTTCGGGGGCGCGACGCTCCTCGGCGACGGCCGCCCGTCACTCATCGTCGACGTGAGCAGCCTCCTTTAAAGGATTCGTATGGAAGACCTTCTGGCGTTGAAAGAGCTGCAGCTCGACGCGCTCCGCGAAGTGGCCAACATCGGGGCGGGGCACGCCGCGACGGCGCTCTCGCAGATGATCGGCGAGACGATCATGATCAGCGTCCCCACGATCAACGTCTCGCGGCTCGAGGACGTGCCTCCGCACATCTCCGCGCCGGACGAGCCGGTCGCCGCCGTGCTGATGCACATGCTCGGCGATCTGACCGGGCGTACGCTGCTCGTGTTCCCGCGCCGCACGGCGTTGCGTCTGGCCGAGCTGCTCCTTCGCCGCCGCGAGACCACCGACGACTTCTCGGACATGCAGCAGTCGGCGATCAAGGAGGCCGGCAACATCCTCAGCTCCGCGTATATGAACGCCCTGAGCGACTTCATGGGGATGATGCTCATCCCCTCGCCGCCGTCGCTGGCGATCGACATGTCCGACGCCGTGCTCACGACGACCTACCTGCAGTTCGGCGGTGACAAGGACTTCGTGTTCTGCGTCGAAAGCGACTTCGTGCTGAGCGAATCCGCGGAGAAGCTGCGCGGATTCTTCCTCCTCCTTCCCGACACCGCGTCGCTCGGCGCGATTCTCAAGGCGATACGCGTCGCGTGATCATGTTCCCGTCGGCGCCCCTGACTTCGGAGCGCGACCGCGAGGTCCTGCGCTCCTTCGCCCGGCGGATCAATCCGTCGGACGCGGGTGCGCACAACAACCTCGGGGTTCTGTACTACAACAAGGGCCTGTACCAGGAGGCGGTCGCCGCCTTCATGAAGGCGCTCGAGCTCGACCAGACCATGCAGGTCGCGCAGCGCAACCTCGAGATCGCGTACTTCAATACGGGCTACTACGACACGCGCGTCCCGGAGCTGCGCGAGCGCTTGCGGCAATGTCCCGACGACCGCGGCGCGCGCTGGGAGCTCGGGAGGACCTTCTCGCTGCTCGGCAAGCAGGACGAGGCCGCCGAGGAATTTCGCGCGCTGCTGGAGTACGCCCCGAACGACGTCGCCGCGCTGCTGCAGCTCGCGCTCGCCGAAAAGAACGCCGGCGACATGGAACGCGCGCAGGAGTGCATCGAGCGCGCGCTCGCCCGCGATCCCGACAGCTCGTTGCTGCGGTTCACGCTCGGCGAAATTCTCTACCACCGCGGGCTCAACGACGACGCGCTTCGCGCCCTCGAGCGGGCGATCGAGCTGAACCCGGATAATCACGACGCGCTGTATCTGATGGGCTTCGTGCTCGGCGACATCGGACGCCACGAGGACGCCCAGGCGGCGACGCGCCGCGCCATCAAGCTGAATCCGTCGCTGTCGCGCGCCCATGCGAACCTTTCGCTCGAGCAGCAGCGGGCCAGCCGCGACGGCGTGCCGGCCAAGCGTGAGCTCCAGGTCTCGGTCGATGGACAGCTCGCCCACTACAACCTCGGTCTCGCGTTCCGCAGCAAGGGATACTACGCCGAAGCGATGCGCGAGTACGGCGTCGCTCTCGATCGCGCCGAGGATCGCGATCTCGTGCTGCAGGCGATGGCGGAGGTGCACCTCCTGCTTCGCCAGCCCGGCGAAGCGATCGGGCTGTACGACGATCTCCTCCGCCGGCAGCCGCACAGCCCCAAGCTGTGGAACGAGCGCGGCGTCGCGCTGCACCAGGAAGGCCGCTTCGCCGACGCGGAATCGAGCTACCGTCGCGCGCTCGAGGAAGAACCCTCGTACGCGATCGCGCAGAACAACCTCGGCGTCGCGCTGTACCACGGAGGCTCGGCCGACGAGTCGCTCCGTATCTTCGGCGCCGCGCTCGCGCACCGTCCGGAGTTCGTGAAAGCGCGCTTGAACCTCGCCCTGCTCGCCAGCCGCGCGAAACGATTCCACCAGGCGCTCGATGCGTACCGCAAGGTGTTGGGCTCCTCGCCGGAAAACCCGGTGGCGTGGAACGGTGTGGGGCTCGTGCTCGCCGAGCTGCACAAGTTCGACGACGCGCGCAACGCGTTCGCTCGCGCGATCCAGTCGCGCCCCGACTTCGCCGAGGCGCACTACAACATGAGCTTCACGCTGTCGAACCTCGGCGACTTCGAGGGCGCGCTCCGCGAGACCAAGCGTGCACTGGAACTGGATCCATACTACGTCCCACAAAAGTTCGAGCTCGCGATGGACGTGGAGTACGAGGATCCGGACCTCACGGTCCCGCCGGATCTCGGCGGCGCACACCACACCGAGGCCGTCGTCGCCGATTTCGACTTCGATCCGGAATCGCTCGACACGCTCTTCACCGAGCTCGTTCCCGGAGCCGGGCCCGCGGCGGAGGCTCCCGTCGCTCGGTCCTCGAGCGACGCGTCGCCCTTCTCGATGGCCGCGGACTATCTGTCGAAGGGGTACTACGACCGCGCGTCGGCGGAGATCAACCGCGCGCTGGCGCGCGGACACGACCGCGCTGAAGGGATGTCGCTCCTTGGCGAAGTCTTCTCGAAGCAGGGATTGTTCGGCGAGGCGCTCGAGCGATACCGCGCCGCGCTCGCCCTCGAGCCCGACCGCCCAGCGGCGCTGGCCGGGGAAGCCTCGGCGCTATTGCGTCTCGGTCGCGCGACCGAGGCGCGTCCCATCGCGCAACGGTTGGTGGATCGCGACCCGACCGACGTCGACGCGCTGATGCTCGCATCGGCCGCCTGCGCGGACGCCGGGGATCCCGCGTCGGCCATCGGGCTGCTCGGACGCGCACGACGCGTGGCGCCGCGGCGCGCGGACGTGTTGCTCCGCACGGGCGACATCGCCAAGTCGATCGGGGACGTGGACGGCGCCATCGACACGTACCGGGCCGCGCTCGAGCTCGACGCTGATTATGCCGTGGTCCGCTTCCGGCTGGCGGAACTGCTCCAATCGCAGGGCCGCGACCGCGAGGCGGAGCGCGAACTGGTCGCCGCGCTCGACGCCGTGCCGACGTACGCCGAGGCGACGCTCGCCCTCGCGGAGCTACGCCGCCGCTTCGGCCGTTCGGCCGACGCGATGCCGCTCCTCATCGAGCTGCTCCAGCGCGACCCATACAACCTCGACGCACTCATCGCGCTCGGCGAAGCGCTGATCGACCAGGCGCGGCGCCGCGACGCGAGCCACGCGTTTGCGCGCGTTCTGCGATTCGATCCGGAAAACGTCGGCGCCCTGTACTTCGAGGGCTCGCTGCTCGCCGAGCAGCATCGATTCCGTGAAGCCTCCGAACGCTGGCGCCGCGTCATCGCGCTCGATCCCGCGTCGACGTACGCTCGCCGGGCGCGCCGTGACCTGCGCAGCGCATCCGATCTACAGCGGATTCTCACCCTGCGGGCGGGCTGACCATGGCGATCGAAGGCCCGCTTCGCGAGCTCGGCATCCACGACGTCTTCCAGCTCCTCGACTTGAGCCGGAAGACGGGAGTGCTGTGCGTGTCGTCGAAGCTGCGCGAGGACGAAGGCGTCGTCTATTTCGACGACGGCAGCGTCGTGCACGCGTCCATCCGCAGCAAGAGTGTCCCGATCGAGCTGGTGCTGCTCGAGGCCGGCCGCATCACACAGGCCGACCTCGACCAGGCGCACGCGGCCGGCGACGACGCGGACGCCGGCGGCGGGGGGCGGGGGGGGCGCACGATCGTCGATTCTCTCGTTCGGGTCGGCGCGATCACGCAGCGCGAACTGGAGCGGCAGCTCCGCTTGCAGATCGAGAGCGTGGTGTTCGAGCTGATGTCGTGGCGCGAGGGTTTCTTCTCGTTCGAGGAACGGTCGCGCGACGAGCTGCCGCACGACACGCGCATCGCCGTGTCGACCGAGTCGCTGTTGATGGAAGGGGCCCGGCGCATCGACGAGTGGTCGCGCATCGCCGACGTCGTGCCGAACCTCGACGTCGTTCCGGAGCTCGCGCCGGTCGGTGACGATCGCGGGGAAGACGGCGGGCCGACGCTCGACCTCCTCCCGCACGAGTGGCAGGTCCTCACGATGATCGACGGCGATCGCGATCTGCGCGCGATCGCCGCCCTCCTCGGACGCGACGAGTTCGAGACGGCGAAGATCGCCTACGGGCTGGCGACGACCGGCGTCGTCGCCATTCGACAGGCTCCCGAGCCGACGCCGTCGCGATCGCTCGTGCCGGCGTCGGAGTCCGCGCCGAGCGGACTGGCCGAGCAGGTCAGCGCGGCGCGTGCCGCCGTCGAAACGCTGCTCCGCCGCGCCCCGACGGGCGCCGTCGCGCCGGAAGCCCGCGATGCGCTGGAAGCGCTCGCTCGCCTCGAACGCGTGCTCGCGGTGAACGCCCATGGCTGACGACGTCCGTCGTTGGAGCGAAGAGCTCGCGCGCGAGCCGGGGAGCCTCGTGTTCCTCCAACTGGCCGACGCGCTTCGCCGCCAGCAGCAGCTCGACCTCGCGCACAAGGTGGCGCTGCGTGGACTGGAGCGGCATCCGCACAACGCCGACGCGCACGATCTCCTGGCGCGAATCGCCGTGGACCGCGGCGACTTCGCGCGGGCGCGAGACGAGTGGAACGCCGTGCTCCGCCTCGTCCCCGGCCACGCGGGTGCACTCAAGGGGCTCGGCTATCTGAGCTTTCAGCAGGGTCGTGTGGACGACGCGGAGCGGTACCTCACCGGCGCCGCCGAGACCGACGAGCCGTCGGTGGCGAGCGCGCTCCGCGCGGTGCGCCATGCGTCCGGAAACTATGCGACGATCGCCAGCCAGCCGGCCGATCCGGTGTACGTCCCCCCGGAGCCGTCGAACGATCCGCGCCGGTTGTTCGAAACGCTGCTGGTCGACGAGGGGCAGACGGCGCTGCTGCTGGACGCGAACGGCCTCGTTCTGGGCGGCGTGTACATCGACGGCCAGGGCGCGGACGTGTCGCAGGAAGTGGGAGCGCGGCTCAGCGGGATCTCGGACGAAGTGCGCCGATCGACGAAATATCTCGACGTCGGCGAGTGGCGCTCGATCACGTTCGAGACTCGCGGAACGGTCGTCGCGATGGCGCCGAGCGAGGACGGCGGTCTGTTGGTCGTGGCGGCGTCGAAGCTCACGCCACTGGGACTCCTGCGGCGCCTCTTGGACCGGTGCGCGGTGCGGGCCTCGGCGTGGCTCCGAAGCGGCGCGTCCGAAGGGGAGGGAACCCCATGAGCGCGTCCCTTCGCCCGGTGCTGGAAACTCTCACGCGCCAACGTGGCGTGCGGGCGAGCTTGATCGTCTCCGAACGTGATGGTCTCGTGATCGAATCCAGTCTCCGGTTCGGCCAGGACGGCGAGCGCGTCGCGGCGCTCGCCGCGTCCGTTTATCGCAAGGCGCGATTGTCGGCGAAGGCGGCCCGGCTCGGGGCGGTGACGTTCCTACAGCTCGACGCGGAACGGGGCCGGATCTGCGTGGCCGGCGCCGGAAACGACCTCGTGATCGTGACCGTGGCCGACCCGGCGGCGAACGTGGGGCTGATCCGGATGGAACTGTTCAAGGCGCTGGAGCTGATCGCATGAAAATCGCCGCCGTCGAGCCGTGGGTCGAAGCGCCGCTGAGGCGCTACGTCGACGACGCGCGCGCTCGTCTGGCGCTGCTGCTCCATCCGACGGGGCAGGTGTTGGCGCAGGCGGGATTCACGCGCGAGGTGGACGTGATGACCGCATGCGCGCTGGCGTCGGCGATCCACGCGACGGCGGGCGAGTTGGGCCGCCAGGTCGAGGGCCGCGCGTTCGGCGGGCTGCATTATGCGGGGCCGGAGAAGCAGATGTATCTGGCGCCGCTGCTAACGTCGCGCGGCTCGTACATCTGTTTCACGGTGTTCGACGACGAGACGTCGCTCGGCTTGATCCGGATCTACTTCGCGGAGCTGGCGCGGGACCTGGCCGCCGCCGCGCTCGAGGCGCCGCCGGTTTCGGTGTCGGTGCTGGCCGGCGGCTTCGAGGCCGAGCTCAACCGCAACCTGTCCGCCCTCTTTCGCCCTCGCGACCGATGGGAGGGGCGATGACGCTGCCTGTCGCCTGTCGCTGTCGACTGTTTCTAGAGTATATGATTTCTAAGAGAAATAATCTAGTGTGACATTAAGAATGTCTATACGCTAACTCAATAATTGTCCTGTGTCCCTCGTCAACTACGCCACCAGAGAGATCACGTGCAAGATCGTCTATTACGGACCCGGCCGGTCCGGAAAGACGACCAACCTGCACTACATCTACGAACAGGTGCCCGCCGACCGGCGCGGCAAGATGGTGTCGTTGGCGACCCAGACCGACCGCACGCTGTTCTTCGACTTCCTCCCGCTCGACCTCGGCACCATCTCCGGCTTCACCACGCGCTTCCAGCTGTACACCGTGCCCGGCCAGGTCTACTACCAGACCACGCGCAAACTCGTCCTCCAGGGCGCCGACGGCGTCGTCTTCGTCGCCGACAGCCAGGCCCGCCAGCTCGACGAAAACATCGAGAGCTTCCAGGACCTCCACGCCAACCTCGGTGACCAGGGCGTCGACGTCCGCGCCGTGCCGCTCGTGATCCAGTACAACAAGCAGGATCTGCCGAGCGAGTTGATCCTCGACGGCGCCACGCTCTCCGACGCGCTCAACTTCCGCGGCGTCCCCGAGTTCGCCGCCGACGCGCTCCACGGACCCGGCGTCTTCGAGACGCTGCGCGCCATCTCCGAGCTCGTGCTCAAGCGTCTCAGCGCCGGCGCGCCGACGGTGGCCCCGCGCATCACCGCGCGAGCCGGGTAGCGAATCCGATCATGCAGCTCGATCCGAAGCTTCGCTTCGACAACTTCATCGTCGGCTCGTCCAACCGGCTGGCCGTCGCGGCCGCGCACGCCGTGGCCGAGGCGCCAGGCACCGCCTACAACCCGCTCTTCGTCTACAGCGGCTCGGGGCTCGGCAAGACGCACCTCATGAGCGCGATCGGCAACCACGTCGCGCAGCGCCGGCCGTCGCTTTCCGTCGCCGCGGTCACGCTCGACGAGTTCGTCGGCGAGCTGCACACGGCGATCAGCGACGGGGCGGTCGACGCCTTCAAGTCGCGCTACCTCGGCGTCGGCGTCCTGCTCATCGACGACATCCAGTTTCTCACCGCGCGCAAAGAGACGCAGAGCGAGTTGCTGCGCATCTTCAACGCGCTCTCGGGCGACGGACGGCAGATCGTCATGACGAGCGATCGGCCGCCGGCCGAAATCGCCGACGTCGACGAACGGCTCATCACGCGCCTTGCCGGCGGATTGATCGTCGACATCGGCGCGCCGGATTACGAGACGCGCATGGCGATCCTCAAGGCCAAGTGCGAGGAGCGCGGCGTGCGGTTCCGCGCCGGCGTGATCGACGAGGTCGGCCGTCTGGAGTTCGACAACATCCGCGAGCTGCAGGGCGCGCTCAATCGCCTGATCGCCTTCCAGGCGCTCGGCGGCGAGCACGTTTCCGTGGAGAACGTGATGGCCGTGCTCGGCGATCTCGCCGAAAGGCGCCGGCGCGTGACGCCGCCGCGGCCGAGCGGAGAGTTCGCGAACTTTCTCACCGACATCACGTCGGCCGTCGAGCGGCACGTCGAACAGTGGCGGCAGCGCATCTCCGAAGCGATCGGGTACTGGGGCGGCGAGGGCTATCGCACGGCGAGTCTCGAGCGTGCGCTCCAGGACAGCGCGCCGGCGAACGGCGTCGAGTCGTTTCTGCGCGAATTCGAGGGCCGGGTCAGCCGGCTCCGAGATCTCGAACGGGAAACCGCGCGCGCCGACGCGTCGATGGCGATCCATCCGTCGTTTCGCGACCCCGACCGCGTCGAGGAGGCCGAGCAGGTGCTCGAACGCGCGCGGCGCATCGCGGCTCCGCCGGCCGGGCCCGTCGTCGGCGTTCACGCGCTCGGGCTTCGAGGTGGGCGGCAGCAATCAGATGGCCGTGCGCGCCGCGGACGCGATCGTCGGCGCTCCGGGCGCCCGCTACAACCCGTTGTTCATCCACGGCCCCAGCGGCGTCGGCAAGACGCATCTGCTCAACGCGATCGGGCACGGACTCGCGCCGGCGACGGCCGGCCGCGGGTCGGTGGCGTGCGTCCCCGCGCAGCTCTTCATCGACGAGCTGATCGCGGCGCTGCAAGAAGGCACGGTCGACCGCTGGCGCGCCCGCTACCGTTCCGCGTCGGCCCTGCTGCTCGACGACGTGCAGTTCGTGGCCGGAAAGGAGCGCACGCAGGAAGAGCTCTTTCACGTCTTCAACTCGCTGTACGCGGACGGAAAGCAGCTCGTGCTGGCGAGCGACAGGCCGCCGCGCGAATTGTCGGGGCTCGAGGATCGTCTGCGTTCGCGCTTCGAGGGCGGCCTGGTCGTGCCGATGCAGGCGCCCGACCGCTCGTTGCGCGAGCGTCTCTACGCGCGCTACCTCCGCGATCTCGGCGTCGAGCCGAACCCGGAGATGATCGTCTACCTCGCCGAGCGCGCCGTGGCCAGCGTGCGCGAGATCATCGGGATCGCGAATCGGATCGTAGCGTCGGCGGAAGTCGCGGCGGTTCCCGTGACGATCGGCTTCATTCGCGCCGCGCTCGAGCCGGACGAGACGGAGCCGTCGCGCGCGGCCGCGCTCAAGGCCGCGAGCGATCCGTTTTTCCTCGACCGCGAGAAGGTGATCTGGCAATGGCCGGATCCCGCGGCGCGTCTGATCGAGGAGGCGCCATGACGCGCCGCCTTCGTTCGCGGAGCGTCTGATGGCGATCCGCGGAAACCTCAAGGAGGCTAGCCTCCCGGACGTGCTCCAGCTTCTGGCGATGGGGAAGAAGACCGGATGCCTGAGCATCACGCACCGCGCGAGCTTCGGCTACATCTATTTCGACAAGGGGCGCATCTGCTACGCGTCGGTCGTGAATCGGCGCGATCGCCTGGGCGACATGCTCGTGAAGGGCGGCGTGCTGACGCAGGCCCAACTCGACGCCGCGCTCGACGCTCAGACCAAGCGCCACGACACGCCGCTCGGCCGCCTGCTCGTCGAACAAGGAGCCGTCACCATCGAGCAGTTGCACCAGGCGGTGGACGTGCAGATTCGCGAGGCCGTGTATTTCCTGTTCACCTGGCACCACGGCACGTTCAACTTCGAGTCGGACGTCGCGCCGGAAGGCCAGGATCAACTCGTCTCGATCAACCCCGAGTCGCTGTTGCTCGAGGGCGCGCGCCGCGTGGACGAGTGGAGCCTCGTCGAAAAGAAGATCCCGACCTTCGACCTGATCTTCGCGGCCGATCACAACCGGATCCTGAAGAGCGACGCCGAGCTCACCGACGAGCAGACGTGCGTGCTCGAGCAGATCGACGGCATGCGCGACGTGCAGGGAATCATCGACGCCACCGGCCTCGTGGAGTTCGAGGTCGGCAAGGCGCTGCTCGGACTTCTGAACGCCGGGTTCATCCATCGGATCGGAAAAACAGCGCCAGCTCCCGCCGTGGCCGCCAACGGTCGCGCGGAAGAGCACCGCAACCTCGGGGTCGCGTTCTTCAAGACCGGCATGTTCGAGGAGTCGTTGCGCGAGTTCCGGCGCGTGATCGAGCTGCGCGACGACGACACCTCGGCGCGCTACTACATCGGGCTCGTCTTCGCGCGTCAGACGAAGTGGGAGGAAGCGGCGGCCGCGCTCAGGGAATGCGCGTCGCGCGCGGCCGCGAGGCCGGTGGTGTTTCACAATCTGGCGTTCGTTCTCGAGCAGCAGCATCGCTACGACGAGGCTCGCGCCGCGCTGAAGACCGCGATCGAACGTGGCGCCGCGAAGGACCCGCGCGTACGAACGTCGCTCGGCGTCGTGTGTTTGCTCACCGGAGATCTCGCCGCCGCCGACGAAGCGTTGACGGGCGCGCGGTCGCTGTTCGGCGCCAAGCCGCCGACGGCGGCATGGTTTCACTTCGCTGCGCTCGCCGCCGCGCTCCGCGGCGACGCTCGGCGCGCCGCGTCGATCCTCACCGACGGCGTGGCGGCGTACCCGCACGCCGCCACGCTCCACAACAACCTCGCGGCGGTGAACGAGCGGCTCGGCGACTACGACGCCGCGTACGCGGCCGCGGAGCGCGGCCTGCACGAGGACGCCGGCATCGCGCATCTGCACAAGAACATCGGCGATTTGCGCTATCGGGCCGCGCGGTACGATGAAGCGCTCGAGGCGTACTCGCGCGCGACCCGCGCCAACCCCGAGATCGGGCCGGACACCTACCTCAAGCTGGGGAACATCCGCCTTCGCAGGATGGAGCGGGAGGAAGCCCTGCGCTGTTGGGAGCGGGCGCTCGAGCTCGACCCCGACAACGCCATCGTGCGCTCGAACCTCGAGTCGGTCCGCCAGGCATACTGATGGTCGAGCGAGCTACCGGCGACTTTCTCGCCCTGACCCGCAAGATCTCCGTCGAACGCGGATTCGGCTGCGCGAGCTACAAGGAGAAGTGCCTGCAGCGGCGGATCGCGGTTCGCATGCGAGCCCGCGGCGTGCATACGTACGGTGAATATTCCCGCGTGCTCGACTCCGACGCCTCGGAGTACGAGCGCCTGCTCGACGCGCTGACAATCAACGTCACCAAGCTGTTCAGGAACTGGGAGGCGTATCGCGCGGTCGCGACGCACGTGGTTCCCGCGCTCTGGTCGGCCCCGCTGTCCACGATTCGCGTGTGGAGCGCCGGGTGCTCGTCCGGACACGAGCCCTACTCGCTCGCGGTGCTCTTCCATCGCCACGCCGACCAGGCCCGCGAGCTCTCGCGGTTGTCGCGCGTCGACGTGTTGGGGACGGATATCGACCGGCGGTCGCTCGCGGCGGCGCGGCACGGACAGTTCTCGGAGCCCGATTTTTCCGAAACACCGGCCGACCTGCGCGAGCGCTACTTCTCGCCGACGTTGCCGTTCGCGGTCTCGCCGTCGGTGCGGAGCATGGTGCGTTTCGAGAAGCGCGATCTCCTCGCCGAGCCGGCGCCCGGCGGACCGCTCCATCTGATCGCATGCCGCAACGTGCTGATCTATTTCGATCGCGACACGCAAGCGCGGCTCTTCGAGGTGTTCCACGACGCGCTCGCGCCGGGCGGATTCCTGTTGCTCGGCAAAGTCGAAACCGTGCTCGGACCGGCGCGACCGAAGTTCAACGTCGTCGACGCGCGCGAACGGATCTTCCGCCGCAAATGATCGCCGATCCCTGCGAGGTTCGCGTGAAGGTCGCCGACTACGCGGTGGCCGCCGACGGTCTGATCACGACCATCGGCTTGGGGTCGTGCGTCGCCATCATGCTCTACGACTCGGTGGCTCGCATCGGCGGGCTCGCGCACGTCCTGCTCCCCGAAGAATCAATGTCGCGCGACCGGACGAATCCGGCGAAGTTCCCGGCGACGGCCGTGCCGCTCCTGCTGGAGCAGATGCAGAAGCTCGGCGCGCTCCCCGGCCGCGTCCGCGCGAAAATCGCCGGCGGCGCGAGCATGTTCGCCAACTTCTCGTCGGCCAGCGGGGGGGGGATCAACATCGGCGAGCGCAACATCGCCGCCGTGCGCGAGGCGCTGGCGTCGCGCCGGATCGAGATCGTCGGCGAGGACACCGGCAGCGACCACGGTCGCAGCGTGTACTTCTATCTGACGGACGGACGCGTCGAGGTCCGGTCGGTGCGGAAGGGGTCGCGTGTCCTCTAAGCGCCGCGTGCTCGTCGTCGACGACAGCGCCTTCATGCGGCGGCTGATCTCGCAGATCCTCGAGGAATCGGGGGAGTTCGAGGTCGCCGGCGTCGCGCGCGACGGGAATGAAGCGCTCGGACTCGTCCACGCGCTCAACCCCGACATCGTCACGCTCGACGTGGACATGCCGGAGCTCGACGGGCTCGGGGCGCTCGGCCACATCATGAGCGCCGCGCCGCGCCCCGTCGTCATGTTGAGCGCGGGAACGACGAAGGGCGGACAGGCGGCGACGCTTCGCGCGCTCGAGCTCGGGGCCGTGGACTTCGTGCTCAAGCCGTCGGGGTCGATCAGCCTCGATCTCGCGACGATCGCGCCTCGGCTCCTCGATGCACTCCGCGCCGCCGCCGCCGCCAACCCCGCCGGACTGCGCCAGCTCCAGCGCCGCACGCCCATCATGGTGGAGCGCGTCGCACCGGCAGGGCCGCCTGCATCGAGCGCGGTGGTGATCGCCGCGTCCACCGGCGGCCCGCGCGCGCTCGCCGCCATCGTCCCGCACTTGCCGCGCGCGATTCCCGCCGCGGTGCTCATCGTGCAGCATATGCCGCGCGGCTTCACGAAGAGCTTCGCGCAGCGACTCGACTCCATGAGCGCGATTCCGATCGCCGAGGCCGAAGAGGGGGAGCCGGTCGTGCACGGCCGCGTGTACGTCGCCCCCGGCGGCCAGCACCTCACGGTCCGCGACGACGGCGCGGGCCCGGTGATCGCGCTCGACGAGCGGCCGCCCGTGTGGGGAGTGCGGCCGGCGGCCGATCTGCTCTTCCATTCGGCCGTCGACGTGTTCGGATCGTCGGTGCTGGCCGTCGTGCTCACCGGAATGGGGCGTGACGCGGCCGACGGCACTCGAGCGATTCGGAACGCGGGCGGCCGGGCCGTGATTCAGGATCGCGAGACCGCGACGATCTTCGGCATGCCGAGCGCCGCGTTGCAGTTGGCGGGAGCGGATTGCGTCGCCCCGCTGCCCGAGATCGGGCGCCTCATCGGCCGAATGGCGGCCGAGGAGGTTGGTCATGTTCCGTGACGGCGTGGCGCGAGTTCTCGTCTTCCGGGTTGGCGGCGAACGCTTTGCGGTTTCGCTGCCGGCAGTCGCCGAAGTCATCGAGTCGCCTGAGCTCCAACGAATGCCCGACGCGCCGGAACACGTGCGCGGCGTCGCGACGCTGCGTGGAGAATTGCTCTCGGTCTACGACCCGCTCGCGCTTCTCGGCGCTTCGGGGGCGCCGGCGCCATCCGTCGACGCCCACGAGACACCGGGCGGCGGAGCGACGCTCGTCTTCAGCCTCGGCCGCGGCCATCGCGTCGGTCTTGCCGTCGACGACGTGTACGACACGATCACGATCGCAGAATCTGAGCTGCGCGGCGTACCGGGCAGCGACGGGTCCGACGGGGCGCTCGTCGGTCTCGTGTTGCGCGGCTCGGAGTTGATCGGCGTGCTCGATGTCCCTGCCTTGCTCGACAGTGTACTGGCGACGTCGCCCGGAGGGAATGAATGAAGACCAACAACAGCACCGGAGTGGGCGTCAAACTCGTCGTCTTCCAGCTCGGCGTGGACCTGTTCGCCGCCGACGTGCTCGCGGTCGATCGCGTGCTGCGTTATTCGCCTCCCAACAGCGTGCCCGATGTCCCGCGCTGGGTCGAGGGCGTGACCGAACACCGGGGAGAGGTGATTCCGGTGATCGATCTGCGCCGCCGCATCGAGCTAGCCGAAACGACGATCACGCCCGAGACGCGGACGCTGGTGCTCAACACGAGCACGGGCCGCGTGGGCGCGATCGTGGACGCGGTGCTCGAAGTCGCCGTCGTGCCGATCGAGTCGATGTCGCCGCCGCCGGCCCTGTTCAAGGGCGTAGCGACGGACGTCATCCGGGCGGTCACCAAGATTCGCGACCAGCTCGTGGTGGTGCTCGACGTGGACCGCGTGATGTGGAACGCCGACCGCATCGTGGTCGAGCATGGAGCACAGGACTGGGGGGTCGGCGGGGGGGGGGAGGACCTGCTGTTGACTGAGGCGTTGATGGACGGGCTGCGCGCGCGACGCGCGCTACTGGACGCGCGTCTCGACGCGCCGGACGCCGGCGCGAAGCTCGACGCGCTCAAGGCGGACATCGGCGCGTTGTTCAAGACCATCGACCAGGAGTACCGCGAGCTGGGCGCGTTGCGCGAGGAAGTCCTCGCCCTCGTCGAGAAATGGAAATGCGTTCGGTCGTCGAGCGCCGCGGTCGCGCCGCATCTCGACGGCGCCAAGCCGGCGGTGCACAGCGACCACCTCGGCGCGTCGACGTTCATCGAGAAGGGGTGGCACAAAATCTCGGCGGGCGAGTACAGCGAGGCCGACGCGCACCTCACGAAGGCGCTCGAGCTGGCGCCCGGCGACCCGCAGGCGGAGTCGCTGCTCGGCTGGTCGCTCATGCTGCAGGACCGCTACGACGACGCGCTGGTGAGCTTTCAGCGTGTCCTCGTGAAAGAGCCGATGAACGCCCTGGCGCGGGTGAACCTCGGCTACATCTGCCTCAAGAAGCGTATCTTTGGAGAGGCGATCGAACATCTCTCGAAGGCGATCAGACTCGACAACGACAAGAAGGCGACGCTCTACGCGCACTTCTATCTGGGCCTGGTCTATCTCGAGCGGGAAATGTTCGAGGACGCGCAGACGTTCTTCCAGAAGACGCTGATTCTGGGACCGAACCTGATCGAGGCGTACTTCGAGCTCGGCCGCGCGTACTGGTTCAACTCGCAGCGTGACAAGGCGACGTCGACGTGGCAGGCCGGATTCGCGGCGAACAAGTTCAATCCGTGGGGGAAGCGCTGCGTCGAGGCCATCGAGACGGTGACCGCCGGCGGCGTGCCCTGATTTTTCGTCGCGCGGCCGTCGCGGTCGCGCTCTGCGGGGGGGGGCTCTATGGCCGTGCACCGCGGCGGCACAAGACGCGCCGCTCCGCCTCGACCGGTCGCGATTCACGGCGCTGTTCTACCCGAGTGAGCAAACCCTCGCGCGGTCGTTGATTAATCTCGCCATCGCGAACGACACGTTTCCCGGCCTGCCGCGGCCGACGCAGCACGTGCTCATCGCGATCGCGCCCGACAAACGCCGGTTTCGTGATTGGGTCGGTCCGCACGCGCCGGAGTGGGGAGCCGCGGTCGCGTTCCCCGACTCGCGCCGCATCGTGATGCAGGGCCGCTCGGCCGGCGCGGACGCGGGCGACCCGCGCGAAGTATTTCGTCACGAGCTCGCCCACCTGGCCCTGCACGAGTACCTGGGCGATCTCGCCCCGCGGTGGTTCGACGAGGGCTACGCGAGTTACGCGGCGCGAGAGACCGGTCGCACCGACGCCTTGGCCGCGAACCTCGCTCTGGTGATCAAAGGCACGCCGACCCTCGATGAGCTCGACAGCGAATTCTTCGAAGGAGCGACGACGGCCCAGACGGCGTACGCGCTCGCCTACGGTGCGGTCGATCAATTGGCGTTGCTCGACACGACGCACGGCTTGTCCCGCTTCTTCGCGACGTGGAAGAAGGAGGGCACGATGGAACGGGCCATTCGCCTGAACTACGGCATCACGATGGCGGAATTCGAGCAGCGGTGGCAGCGTCAGACGCGGCGACGGTACGGCGGTCTGGCGCTGATCGGCGACGTGACGTTGGCCGGACTGTTGCTGCTGGTGATCATCGCTCCGCTCTACGTGCTGCGCGCGCAGCGGGATCGGCGCAGGATGGCAGCCCTGGTGGAGGCCGACCGGATCGCCGAAGCCGCGGCGCGGGAGAGCGCGATCGAGGCCCTGTTGCGCGGGGACGAACCGCCGGAATCGGGGAGCGAGCCGACGCCGTCGCCGCCTTCTTAACCTCGCCGTAATGTTGCGGTCATCATCGCGTAACTTCGCGTCAGGACTTTGCTTGACACCCCTAACGTGGTGGTCTACACTACACGCCCTATGGTGGAGACCGGAACGGAAACACGTACACGACGCTGGATGTGGTGGGGACTCGCGGGGTTGGTCATCGTCGCGGGTTTTGCCGATCTCGCGCGCGGTGGTGAAACCATCGCCCCGATCCTTCTGGCCGTCGGCTACTGCGTCCTCGTTCCGATCGCGATTTTGAAGTAGTTGATCGGCGTAGAGGGCGGGCGAATAGCTCAGTTGGTTAGAGCACCTGCCTTACACGCAGGGGGTCGGGGGTTCGAGTCCCTCTTCGCCCATTTGACTGGCAGGCCGCATGCGATGACGAACCGGGGCACGCGACGCGGGGTATCTTGGATCAACGTTTGGGAGGAAAGGGACTGATGTCATTGCGACGCCATGCGGCATCGGCCGCGAGCCTGTTGGCGATTCTCGTTGCGGCGCCGGTGTCGGCGCAGCCGCGCCCAGGAGCCCAACCGGCACAGCGAGGGGGCGTGCCGAAGCAGGACACGCCGTACATCCTCATTCCGGTCCTCCAGAGCACCGACCGTCTGCTCGGCGTAACGGCGGCGGACGAGATTCGCTCGCGATTCCAGGGCGAGCACTCGGCCCAAGAGCTCTACGTCATCACGAAGACCAACATCAACAACACCCTCGAGGCGTCGGGCTACAAGCCTGATTCCGCGCTGAACGCGGCGGACCTGATGGAGCTGGCCAAGCAGCTCCGCGGCGACTACGTGCTCGAGGGCAAGGTCAACAAGGCCGGCACCGGTGGCGCCGTGCGTCTCGAGACGCGGATTCTCACGCGTTCCGGACAACAGACGCTCACGCAGCCGCTGCCGGCGATCGACGCGAAAGACGTCGGCGACGCGGCAAAGCAGATCGAGAAAGTGGTGAGCGAAGCGCTCAAGGGCGTGCCAGGCTACAAGCTGTGCCGAAACGATTACATGGCGCAGAAGTACGAAGCGGCGATCAAGGACGCGCAGGCGTCGCTCGTCGCGTACCCGAGCTCGACTCTCGCGCGGACATGCCTGCTGATGATCTACAGTCAGCAGAAGCCAGCGCCGGATACGATCATCGCCGTGTCCGAGGCGATTCTGAAGTACGACCCGAATAGCCTCCTCGCGCTCGGAAACGCCGCCGACGCGTACATGGCGAAGGGCGACACCGTCAAGGGTGTCGAGTACACGATGCGGATGTGGAAGGCCGATCCGACGAATCAGGCGATCGCCAAGTCGATCATCAACGTACTCGGCCAGTCGGGCTCGCCCGAAGTCGCCGTGCCGATCATCGACACGATGTTGGTCCAGAGCCCCGGCGATCCGGAGATGCTCAGCACGAAGTGGAAGATTCTGCTCAAGGCCGCGCGCGCGGGTAATCCCAAGCTGTGGAAGCCGGCGATCGCCGCCGGCGAAGAGCTGGTGAAGGCCGACACGGCGGCGGCGACTCTCGACTATTTCCAGCGTCAGGTCGGCGCCGCGCAGAGTGACAACGACGCGGCGAAGACGCAGGAGATCGTCGCGAAGGCCGTGCAGAAGTTCCCGAAGGAGATCAGCTTCGAGCTGCTCCTCGCTCAGCTCTACCTGAAAGCCGGACAGTCGCAGCAGGCCATGGTCGCGGCCCGGAAAGCGATGGACGTCGATCCGAAGAACACGACCGCGGCGCTGCTGGCGATGACGGCGGCGAACAACATGAACCAGCCCGACACCGGGATGGCGATCGCGCAGAAGGCGATCGCGGGCGGCGCGAGCAAGGATTCGCTGGGCCAGATGCTTCTCAGCAATGCGATCCCGGCGTTCCAGAAAGCGCAGAACTCGAAGGAGCGCGCGGATTGGGAGGCGTCGCTGAAAGCGGCGCAGACCGTCGACGGCGTCGCGCCGTCGCCGCAGAGCAAGTTCTTCATCGCCGTGTCGTCGTTCAGCATCGCCGCCGACGCTCTGACGAACGCGCAGAAGATTCAGAGCAAGGCGAAGGCGACGAAGGAAGAAAAGGCCCAGGCGTGCGAGGAGGTGAAGGTCGCTGAAGACAACTTCACGACCGCGCAGATCGCGATGCCCGCCGGCGCCTCGGTCGACAAGGGCGCGGCCGGACAGATCATGCAGGGAATCCAGACCTACAGCGGCTACGTCCCGCAGTTCAAGAAAGCGCTCGCCTGCAAATAGCCCGGCATCAACCACAGCCCGCCCGTCGCGCTTCGAGCGGCGGGCGGGCTGTTTTCTTCTGGCTGGACCGGTGGACCGGTGGACCGGTGGACCGGTGGACCGGTGGACGGGAGAAATCGGTCGTTGAGTAGCACGTTCCACGCACCGGTCCTCGTCGCCGAGGTGACGTCGTTCTTACGCGGCGCCAAGTGCGTGCTGGACGGTACGCTCGGCGGGGGAGGGCACAGCCTCGCCCTTCTCGAAGCGGGCGTTTCGGAGGTGATCGGCCTCGATCGTGATCCGGAGGCGATCGCCGAGGCCGGCGCACGCCTGAGCGACTTCGCGGCAGCCGGTCGATTCTCAGCGTACCGGTCGAACTTCGTCGACGCGCCCCGGATCCACGCGCTCGACGGCGTCGCGATCGACGGCGTGCTCCTCGACCTCGGCATCTCGTCGCATCAGGTCGACGACGAGAGTCGAGGATTCAGCTTTCGCCCCGGCGCTCCGCTCGACATGCGCATGAGCGCGGGAGACGACGGCTCGGAGCCCATGACCGCCGCCGATTTCCTCAACGCGTCCGACCGCGAAACGCTGGCGGATGCGTTTCGATCGTATGGCGACGAGCGACATGCGCGGCGGTTGGCGAGCGAAGTGGCTCGCCGCCGAGAGACGCGTCCGATGTCGATCAGCGACGACTTCGTCGGCGCGATCCGTGCGGTGCTCGGTCCCCGAAGCGGCGCCCCGGACTTCGCTCGGCTCTTTCAAGCGATCCGGATTGCCGTGAACGACGAGCTCTCGTCGCTCGAGCGCGCGCTGCCGGCGCTTCGAGACCGGCTGTTGCCCGGCGGGACGTTCGTCGTCATCGCGTATCACTCAGGTGAGGACCGGATCGTGAAGAACGCGTTTCGTGATTGGAGCGCCGCGTGCGTCTGCCCGCCAGGGCAGCCGGTGTGCACGTGCCGCGGACATCCGTTGGGGACGACGCTGACGCGTCGTCCTCTCAGTCCGTCCGAGTCCGAGACGATTTCCAACCCGCGCGCTCGTAGCGCACGGCTGCGCGCATGGCGAAAGGCGTAGGCAAGGCGCGATCGAGGCGCGGCGCCCGGCCCGGCACCAGGTCGCTCATCGCCCTGGTGCTCGTTGGTTTCGTCTTGATGGCGACGGGCGTCATAGCACGCAGGGTGCTCGGTGTGGCGGCGGAATCCACGATCAGCCGCCTGCGTCAGCGGAGAAACGGGCTCGAGGCGGAGCGCATCCGGCTCGAGGGCGTGATCCGTGAAGCGTCGAGCCGCGCGCGCCTGCAGCCGATCGCCGAGCAGCGGCTGAACATGCACATCCCCTCCCCGGACCAGCAGGTCTTGCTGGCGCGTCCCACGACTCCAGCCTCGCCCCCCGCGCAACGTACGCCGTGATTCGCTCAAGACGGATCGGGTTGGCGCACGCCGTGTTGGCCGCGTTCGCCATCGCGATTTTATTGAAGGCCGCCGACGTCCAACTCGTGCAAGGCACGAGGTGGCGCGCGCGCGCCGCGCGCCAACAGACCGCAGAGCGCGTCGTCCCGGCACCGCGCGGCGACATCATGGACGCGACACACCGTGTCCTCGCGCAAAGCCGCGAGACCGTCCGCCTGGAGATCGCGCCGCGCGAGGTGAGGGAGCCGCGCAAGCTGAAAGCGGCGCTGTCGAAGCTCCGCGTCGATCCGGCCTTGATCGCTCGCGCCATCGACACGTCGTCCAAGTACCTGACGGTGCCCAAGCAATTCCTCGCTGTCGACGCCGCTCCGGCGATCGCGCTCGGCGGCGTCCACTCGTTCGCGACGATCGCGCGCGAGGACGCGGTGTCCGCGGGAACGGAGGGGCTCGTCGGTCACGTCGACGCGGACAACAAAGCGGTGGACGGTCTCGAATTCTCGCTGGATTCCATCCTTCGCGGACAACCGGGAACGGCGACGATGGTACGCGACTCGCACGGCCAGGGCCGAGAGTCGCCGATCGAACCGGGGACGGCGCCGGTGAAGGGCAACAGCGTCGTGCTCACGATCAACGCCGACTTGCAGGAGATCGCCGAGCGCGCGCTCGCCGACGCCGTGGGGCGAATGGGCGCGGAGGGGGGCGACATCGTCGTGCTCGATCCGCATACCGGCGCCATTCGCGCGATGGCCAGCCGGCGGCTCGATCCCAAGCAGACGGCGGCGACCGTCATCACCGATCCGTTCGAGCCCGGGTCGACGGCCAAGCCGTTCATGGCGGCGGGGCTGATCGACCGGGGGCGTGTGACGGATCACGATTCGGTGGACACCGGCGACGGCGTCTATGAGATCAACGGCCGCGAGATCCACGACGAGCACCACATCGGCCGCGCGCCGCTCGCCGACGTGATTCGCTGGTCGAGCAACATCGGGATCGTGAAATTCTCGTCGCGACTCAGCGAGCGCGAGGAATTCGAGACGCTGCGCGATTTCGGGTTCGGCACGACGACGGGCGTGCCCTATCCCACGGAGAGCGGCGGCATGCTTCGCGCGCCGAAGTCGTGGTCGAAGCAGTCGGCGGCGTCGCTGGCGATGGGGTACGAGGTGTCAGTCACGCCGTTGCAGCTCGCATCGGCATACGCGGTATTCGCCAACGGCGGCAAGCTCGTGGAGCCGGCTCTCGTCGACGAGATCGTCGGCCCCGACGGGACGGTGCGCTACCGGCACACGCCGCGCGTGGTGAGGCAGGTCGTGTCTCCCGCGACCGCGGAGAAGGTCCGGCATTTGTTGCTCGACGTGGTCGACGAGGGCACCGCGCTTCAGGCCGCACTCGACAACTATTTGTTGGCGGGGAAGACGGGGACGCCGCGCGGTTCGGTGAAGGGCCATTACATCGCGGGACGCTACAATCCGAACTTTGTGGGACTCTTTCCTGGCGACAATCCGCAATACGTGATCGTCGTGAAGCTGACGGCGCCGCAGAGCTCCATCTTCGCGGCCGAGACGGCGGCGCCTGTGACGAAGGCGATTTTGCAGGCGGCCCTCGCGGCGCGCGACGCGGCACTCGACCGCGGCAAGCTCGCGTCGAGCGTCGTTCCGTCGAAGCGCGACTCGGCAAGAGAAACGGTGCAGCAGGCCGGCACGCTAGCGCCCAACCTGACCGAGCAGGTTGCGACTTCCTCTCCTGCACCCGCCGACGATACGCAGGCTTCGCCGCCCGCCGATGGAGGCGAGACGTTCGTCGTCGCGCTGCCGATGTCGGCGCCGCGTCCGGCGCCGCGCGTCGTTCGTCCGGTGCCCGACGTGCGCGGCCTGCCGCTGCGGGACGCGGTGCGATCGCTGCATGGCGCGGGTTTCCGCGTCCGAATCGCGCGAGGCTCCGGCGGCGGCAGCTCGCCCATGAGCACCGCGCCGGCTGCCGGCGAGCTCGCGCCAACCGGGACACTCGTCCGCCTGCTCATCGAACACTAGATGAACGTCCGAACGGAAGTGATCGCGCGAGCGCTCGACGACGCGGGACTTCTCGTCGAGCGGCGCGGCGCGCTTCCCGAGACGGTCACCGACATCACCGACGACAGCCGCGCGGTCGCCGCCGGCGCGCTCTTCGCCGCCGTGCGCGGGACGGAGCGCGACGGCCACGACTATCTCGCGAACGCGGCGTCGGCCGGCGCGTCGATGGCGATCGTGCAGGACGCGTCACGCACGGATCTCCCCGCGCTCGTCGTCAACGACGGCCGGCGCGCGGCGGCCGTCGCCGCAACCGCTTTCTTCGGCTGGCCGGCGCGCGAGCTGCAGCTCGTCGGCGTCACCGGAACGAACGGCAAGACGACCACCGTCAACATGCTGCGCCACCTGCTCGACGACGGCAACACGGCGGCGTCGATCGGAACGCTCGGCGTCCTGATCGGTCAAGCCGGCGAAGTGCTCGGGGGGGGCGCGTACGACGGCGGTGGACTCACCACGCCCGGACCGATCGATCTGCAACGCGTGCTGCGCGCACTCCGCGATCGCGGCGTGCGGCGCGTCGCGATGGAGGTGTCGTCGCATTCGCTCGAGCAGCAGCGCGTCGAGGGGCTTCGCTTCAACGTCGCGGTGTTCACGAACTTCACCCGTGAGCACCTCGACTATCATCACACGATGGAAGCCTACTTCCGGGCGAAGGCGCGATTGCTCGAGCACCTGACCGCGACGTCGACGATCGTGGTGAATCGCGACGACGCGGCGTGGAGCGCGCTGCCCACCGATCGCTCGACGATCGGCTTCAGCGAGCGCCTCGAGTCGGCGGAGGTTCACGCCGAAGACATACGCTTTTCGGGAAAGGGGAGCGACTGGACGCTCGTCATCGGAGACGACCGCGCGCCGGTGCGGCTGCCGCTCATCGGCGATTTCAACGTGATCAACGCGCTCGGCGCGGCCGCGGCGGCGTACGCGTTGTCGGTTCCCGTCCCGCGAATCGCGTCGCGGCTCGACACGGTGCCGCAGGTGCCGGGACGTCTCGAGATTCTCCGCCACCACCCGACCGTGCTGCGCGACTACTCGCACAAACCCTACGCGCTCGAGCGCGCGATCGCCGCGGTGCGCCCGTTCACTCCGAAAGGCGGGCGGCTGATCGTGGTGTTCGGTTGCGGGGGCGATCGCGACAAGGGCAAGCGACCCGAGATGGGCGCCATCGCCGAACGCGACGCGGACTGGGTGATCCTCACGAGCGACAATCCGCGCCGCGAGGATCCCGAAGCGATTCTCGACGACATCGAGCGAGGGATGAGCAAGACCAATCACGAGCGGATCGAGGACCGTCGCGCCGCGATCGCGCGCGCCCTGGAGATCGCGACGTCCGACGACGCGGTGCTGCTCGCGGGGAAGGGCCACGAGACCTACCAGATTCGCGGCACGACGAAGCTGCATTTCGACGAGCGCGAGATCGTTGCCGAGCTCTCGGAGCGCGGCGTGGCATCGGGCGGAGGCGGATCGTGAGCGCGACGCCGGTCAACGACGCGCAAATGTTCTGGACGGCCGAGCGCGTCACCGACGCGCTTTCGTCGGTGACGACGACGAACGCGCCGGTCACGACGACCGCGTTTCGCCGCGTCTGGACCGACACGCGCACGATCGAGCCTGGCGATCTGTTCGTCGCGCTCGTCGGCGAGAAGTTCGACGCGCACGATTTTCTGAAAGACGCGGCGGGGAAGGGAGCCGCCGGCGTCGTCGTCTCGAATGCGACAGCGGCGAAGGGCCTCGGGATTCCCGCGTACGTCGTCTCCGACACGCTCGTCGCGCTCGGGGCGCTTGCCACGTACCGCCGACGCGCGTGGAACAAGCCGGTGGTCGGCGTCGTGGGGACGAACGGAAAGACGAGCACCAAGGAACTGCTGCGCGCCGCGTTGGGAAGCATGCTCGAGGTGCACGCGACGAGCGCCAACCTGAACAACCTCGTCGGAGTCCCGCTCACCCTGCTGGCGATTCCCGACGCAGCGGACATCGCCGTCGTCGAGATGGGGACGAACCAACCCGGCGAGGTCCCGCGACTGCGCGCAATCGTCGAGCCGGACGTGACCGTGGTCACGTCGATCGGCGAGGAGCACTTGGAGGGCCTCGGAGATCTGGATGGTGTGATGCGCGAAGAGATGGCCGCGACCGACGGCGTGCCGCTCGCGATCGTTCCAGCGTCGCAGGAGGACGTCGTCGCCGCCGCGCGCTCGCGCGCGCGCCACGTGACGACGGCAGGGATCGACCAGGGCGACGTCGCCGGAAGCGACGCGTCGGTCGACGCCGAGGGGAGAGGACACGCGATGGTGGAGGGCGTGGAGGTGGTCGTCCCGCTGCGCGGATCGCACAACCTTCGAAACGCGATGCTCGCCATCGCCGCGGCGCGCGCGTCCGGGGTCTCCGTCGCGGACGCGGCGCGTGGAATCGCGGCGATGCCCTCGCCGCCGATGCGGTCGAACCTCGATCGGCTCGGCGCGCTGACCCTGATCAACGACGCGTACAACGCGAACCCGGGTTCGACGCGCGCCGCGCTCGAGTTGTTGAGCCATGCGGGGCGCGGCAAGCAACGCGTCGCGATCCTCGGCTCGATGCTCGAGCTCGGTCCGCACACGCCAAGGCTGCACGACGAGATCGCGCAGGAGGTTCTGGATTCCGGCGTCGAGCTCATCGGCGCGCTGGGTGAATTCGGCGCGGCATTCGAGAGGCTGGCGCCGCAGGAGACTCGTGTCGTCACGGCGACGGATGCCGATGGTTTGTGGGCCGGGTTGTCGTCGCGCGTCACACCCGACGCGGTTATCCTCCTGAAAGGTTCGCGCGGGATGCGCCTCGAGAGACTTCTAAAACCGATTGCCGACTGGGCCGCGCAGCACGCCGCGACGGCGCCAACCTCAGCCGGTCGCTGACTTGCTTTACGCCTTCCTCCTGCCGTTAGCCAAACAGCTGAAGGTCCTGAACGTCCTCAACTACATCTCGTTCCGTGCGGTCGGCGGGGCGGTGACGGCGTTGCTCTTGTCGTTCGTGGTCGGCCCGATCATCCTCGCCGCGCTGAAGCGCGAATCGGTGAGCCAGGGGGTGCGCGACGGCACCCCGGATTCGCACGCGAAGAAGGGCGCGACGCCGACGATGGGTGGGCTCATCATCCTCAACAGCGCGCTGATCTCGGTCGCGCTGTGGGGGCGCTTCAGTCTCTCCCATCCGTATCTGTACGTCGCGGTCGCGACCACGCTCTGGATGGGGTTGATCGGCTTCGTCGACGACGTGCTCAAGCTGCGACAGAAACGGCGCGGCGAACGGAAGAACGGTCTGGTCGAGGGGTACAAGCTCGTCGGCCAGGTGACCGCGGGGCTCGCGCTCGGGTGGTATCTGCTTCACTACCCGCTGCAGCCGAACCTTCCGGCGGCGTCGACGAGTCTGCCGTTCTTCAAGTACTACATCGTGATCTTCCTGCCGGGCTTCGCGTGGGCGTACGTCGCGTTCACGACGTTCATACTCACGGGCACGAGCAACGCCGTGAACATCACCGACGGTCTCGACGGATTGGCGGCTGGGCTCTCGGCGATCGCGTTCGGCACGTTCGCGATTTTCGCGTACATCATGGGGCGGGTGGACTACACCCGCTTTCTGTTCATGCCGTATCTCCAGGATTCCGGCGAGCTGACGGTGTTCTGCATCTCGATGGTCGGCGCGCTCATCGGATTCCTTTGGTACAACACGTACCCGGCGAAGGTCTTCATGGGCGACACGGGGTCGCTCGCGCTCGGCGGCGGCCTCGGGGCCGTCGCGATTCTCCTCAAGTCGGAGTTCGTGCTGGCGTTCGTCGGCGCGGTGTTCGTCGCCGAGATGATGTCCGTGATCGTCCAGCGGTACACGTTCAAGTGGCGGAAGCGCCGCCACGGTCTCGAATACGCGCGGACGCACCGTGTCTTTCGCCGCGCGCCGTTGCATCATCATTTCGAGGAGCTGGGTTGGTCGGAGAGTCAGGTCGTCGTCCGGTTCTGGATCATCGGGATCCTGTGCGCTTTCTTCGCCCTGAGCACCCTCAAGCTGCGGTGACCATGGAGCGCGTCCTCGACGCGGCGCTTCCGGCTCGATGGCTTCGCGGAGAGATCGCGGTCGTCGGGCTGGCCCGAAGCGGCCGGAGCGCCGCGCAACTGCTCGCGCGGGCCGGCGCCGACGTGTACGCGTCGGACGTGTCGGCGACGCCGGCGGTCGACGCGACCGCCCGCGCACTCCACGACGAGGGAGTCAGCACGGACGTCGGCCGCCACGATCTCGAGCGCATCGCGCGCGCCTCGCTCATCGTCGCGAGCCCGGGTGTACCGCCGGACGCGCCGCCGTTCGTGGCGGCGCGCGAGGCGGGCGTGGACATCGTGAGCGAGGTCGAGATCGGGCTGAGGTTCCTGCCCCGGCTCTCGTACGTCGCCATCACCGGATCGAACGGCAAGACCACGACGACGGCGCTCACGGGACAACTGCTCACTGCGCTCGGCCGACGAGCGTCGACGGCCGGGAACATCGGTACGCCGCTCTGCGAGCTGGCGGTCTCGAGGACGCCGCCGTCGTGGGTCGCGCTCGAGATCTCCTCGTTCCAGTTGCACGATACGCCGTCGATCGATCCCACGGTCGGCGTGCTGACGAACCTCTCGGCGAACCATCTCGACCGGTACGCCGGCGTTGACGAGTACTACGGCGACAAGATGCTGATGTTCAGGAACGCCAAGCCGACGTCGAGCTGGGTCACCAACGCGGACGATGTGGACTCTGAGCGGCTCACGGCCGACCTCGGCGGGCTCCACTGTCGGTTCTCGGTGCAGGGGAACACGGAAGCGTACCTGGACCGCTCGAACGAGACGCTGATGGTTCTTGGGCATCCGCTGATGCCGAGGAGCGAGCTGCCACTGCTGGGGGACCACAACGTCGCCAACGCCTTGGCGGCGTCGCTGGCCGTCATGCTGGCCGATCGGGAGCATCGCACGCCGCACGCGCTCGCCCGCATCCGCGACGCGATGCGCGGATTCCACGCGCTCGAGCATCGCATCGAGACGGTGGTGGAGCGGGATGGGGTTTTGTGGATAAACGATTCCAAATCCACAAATGTGACATCGACGCTCGTCGCCATTCGCGGAATGACGCGGCCGACGGTCTTGTTGCTCGGTGGCAAGCACAAGGGTGAGCCGTACACGGCGCTGGCCCCCGAGTTGCGGCGAATAGGTCGCGCCGTGATTGCGTACGGCGAGGCTGCGCCGCTCATCGAGGCCGATCTCAAGGACGTGGTGCCGTTGACCCGTCTCGGATCGTCGTTTGAGGACGTCGTCGCCACCGCGCGCCATCTGGCGCAGCCCGGCGACGCCGTGCTGCTGTCTCCCGCCTGTTCGAGCTACGACATGTTCGACAACTACGAGCACCGCGGCGCTGTCTTCAAACAGCTCGTGACTGCGGCGTAGAACACCCCACAACAGATGACCGAGTTGCTGTTCCAGCCGCGGCCAACCGCGGCGAAGCCGGATTCTCGCCCCGACGCCCAGCGCAACGGCCGGGGAGTGGCCGACGCGCGCACTGACGTTCGATACCGATGGCGAATGGGCCCGGAAGCGCGGCTCATGGTGCTCGTGAGCGCGATACTCTGCGCTTTCGGCCTCGCCGTGTTGTACAGCTCGAGCGCGTTCGTAGCGGTCGCCGATCACGGCTCGAGCATGTTCTTCTTCATTCGCCAGGTCGAAGGGCTCGCGGCGGGAATTCTGATGTTCCTCGTCGCCGCCAAGCTCGACGCCGAGAAGCTCCGCCGGTGGGCGTGGCCGGTCATGTGGTTCACCATCGTGGCGATGGCAGCCGTGCTCGTTCTGCCCGGACGCATCGCACCCACGATCCACGGGTCGAAGCGATTTCTCTTCGGTGCGTCGTTCCAACCGTCCGAATTCGCCAAGCTCGCTGTGGTCGTGTGGGTCTCAATGCTCATCGTGAAGAAGGGCGAGAACCTGCGTCGCTTCACCAAGGGATTGATTCCGTTCGTCGCGGTGATCGGCGTGCTCGACGTGCTCGCCGCGCTGGAGCCGGACCTCTCGGTCGCCATGCTGCTCACGCTGCTGATGGCGCTTCTGCTCTTCGTCGGCGGCGCGCGCATGGGTCACTTCATCGCGCTCGGCGCGATGTGCCTGCCGGTGTTCATCGCCAAGGTCGAGAAGTGGCGCTACGCGCTCTCGCGCATCACGGCGTTCCTGCATCCGGGGAACGCGCCGGAGACGGTGAGCTTCCAGCTCAACCAGTCCCTCATCGCGGTCGGGTCGGGAGGCTGGTTCGGGCGCGGATTCGGCGAGGGAATGCAGCAAGCGTTCTTCGTGCCGTTTCCCTACAGCGACTTCGTGGCCAGCAACGTCGGCGAAGAGTGGGGTTTCATCGGGCTCGCGGGCATCACGATCGCCTTCGCGTTGTACGCGCTCCTCGGATTCCGCATCGCGCGACAGGCACGGACGCCGTTCCTGCAGCTCGTGGCTGTCGGGCTCACGTTCACGACCGTGCTGACGGCGTTCCTGCACATCGGCGTCGTGATCGGCTTGCTGCCGACGACCGGCCTCACGCTTCCATTCGTGTCGTACGGCCGATCGAACCTCGTGCTGACGCTGCTGTTCACCGGCATCCTCGTGAACATCGGCAGTACTCGCGAGCGTGTGGTGGGCACCGCGGCGACGGACCCGCTGGCCGTAGCCGCCTAGACATTCGCCACCGCCCTCGGCCATGGCGCGGATCTTCGTCGCGGGCGGAGGCACGGGTGGACACCTCTACCCGGGTATCGCGATCGCGCGCGCGCTCGTGCGTGCGCGCCCGTCGATCGAGCCGTTCTTCATCGGCGCCAAGCGCGGCATCGAGCGCGACGTGCTGCCGAAGCTGGAATTCCCGTACGCGCTGCTCGACGCCCATCCGCTCTACCGGCGCGCGGTGTGGAACAACGCAAAGACGCTGGTCGGCGGCGTTGGCGTCTGGCGGGAGCTCGGCCGCTTGGCGCGCTCGGAGAAACCGGAGTTGGTGGTCGGCACCGGCGGATACGCTGCGGCGTTCGCGATGGCATACGCGGTCGCCCATCGCATCCCGATCGTGCAGCAGGCGGGGGACAGCCATCCGGGTCTCACGGCGCGCGCGTTCAGCCGGTGGTCGCGTGAGATGTACCTGAGCTTTCCTGAAGCCTCGCGCGCGTTGAACGCGCACCATCCGGGCTCGCTCGTCGACACCGGCGCGCCCATCGAGCCTCCGCCCTCGCCGCGGCCCGATCAACGTGCGGCCCGACAGGCGTGGGGTCTCCCGACGGACGGACGGGTTCTGCTCGTGTACGGGGGCAGCCAGGGATCGCTGGCCATCAATCGCGCCGTGGCGCAATGGATCGATCGCGGCCTGCCGGATTCGGTTTCGCTCATCTGGGGCACCGGTCGAGGATCGTTCGCCCAATTCAGGGACCGAGAGTCGCCACGCGTTCGAGTGCGTGACTACCTCGCCCCCATTGCCGACGCGTACGCGGCGGTCGATCTCGCGATCGCTCGCGCCGGGGCGATGACGACGGCCGAACTATTCGCGTGGGGGATCCCTGCCGTGCTGATTCCGTTGCCGACCGCCGCGGCCGACCATCAAACGGTCAACGCCGTGACGCTCGAGCGGGCCGGCGCGGCGGTTCATGTGTCGCAGGCACAGCTCACCGCGGAACGTCTGGACGCGACCGTCCGCTCGATCCTCGACCGCCCGGCGGAGCTGGACCGATTGGCGGCGGGTGCGCGCGCGCGCGCGCGTCCGGATGCGGCCGCGGAGATCGCGCGCCGCATCATCGCGTTGCTCGACTCGTTTTGAGTCGGCTGAGCCGGTTTCTATATTGCCCCACCACGACATGCCTCTCCTCGATCCCCACGACGCGCGTCCGATTCACTTTGTCGGGATAGCCGGAGCCGGTATGAGCGCGCTCGCCGAGCTGTTCATCCGGCGAGGCGTGAACGTCACGGGGTGCGACGCGAATCCCGAGGGCGCGGCCGACGTCGTGCGCCTTGGCGTGCACGTCGGGCCGCACGATCCCGCCCATGTCGATGGGGCACGCGCGCTCGTCGTGACCTCCGCGATGCCCAAGACGCACCCCGAGTTGGTGCGCGCGCGCGAGTTGGGCATCCCCGTGATTCGTCGGGCAGAGGCGTTGGGCGAGGTCACCGCCGGCCGCGAATTGGTCGGCATCGCCGGAACGCACGGCAAGACGACGACGACGGTCATGGCGGCGGTCGCGCTCACGGCCGCGGGGCGCGAACCCACGGTGCTCGTCGGCGGGCGGGTTGCGTCGTGGGGAGGGAATCTGCTCGCTGGCGGCGATCGTTTGTACGTCGTCGAGGCCGACGAATACGACCGCTCGTTCCTCGCTCTGTCGCCGACGGTCGCCGTCGTCACGAACATCGAGGCGGATCACCTCGACATCTACGCCGACATCGCCGACATCGAGCGGGCGTTCGCCCAGTTCGTGCGCGGCGCGCGGTCGATCGTGCTGTGCGCGGAGGACGCCCGCGCGAACCGTCTCGCCACTCCGAGCACGACGGAAGTCATTCGTTACGGAATCACCTCGCGCGATGCGCGCCTCGTCGCGCGACGGATCGAATCGCACGCGGGCGCGTCCAGCTTCGACGTCGTCTACGACGACGAGCTGCTCGGTCGCGTCCAGCTGGGTGTTCCGGGTCAGCACAACGTCTTGAACGCGCTCGCCGCGGTGGGAGCTGGTCTCGCGCTCGGCGCGGAGTTCGCCGAACTCGCTCAGGGGCTCGGGTCGTTCACCGGTGCGGAGCGGCGCTTTCAGCGCCTGGGAGAGCGCGGCGGCGTGTTGGTCGTCGACGACTACGCGCACCATCCGACCGAGATTGCCGCGACGCTCGCCGCGGCGCGCGGAGCGTTTCCGGAACGACGAATCGTCATCGCGTTTCAGCCGCACCTCTTCACGCGAACGCGCGACTTCGCGCGCGAGTTCGGAGCCGGCCTCGCCGCGGCGGACGCGGTCTATCTGACCGAGATTTATCCGGCGCGCGAGCGACCGATCGAAGGGGTGACATCAGCACTCGTAGCTGACGCCCTCACCGCGGCCGGCGGACGGTTGGCATGGCGCGGGACTCGGGAGGAATTGCCGACCGTGCTGGCGGCCCAAGTCCTCCCGGGCGACGTCGTGCTCACCGTCGGCGCCGGCGACGTGACCAAGGTGGGCCCCGCGCTGCTCGAGGAGCTCGGGGGAGGGCGTCCGCGGGCCGAGGCACGCCGATGACCCGGACAAGGATCGCGGCCGTCGCGGTGGGTCTCGTGGTGCTTGCGTCGGCGCCGTTCTTGGCACCGCTCGTTCTGCGACGCATGTCGTTCTTTCACGTGCGGCGCGTGGAGATCGTCGGCGCCCGCTATTTGACGCCGAGTGACATTATTGCGCGGCTGAACGTCGATACCCTGGCTTCTGTCTGGGACCCGACTGATCCGCTGGTATCCAGAGTCGAGAAGTACCCGGGGGTGGCGCGCGCCAATGTCCGCAGAAAGCTGCCGGGAACTTTGGTCGTCGAGATCGTCGAACGAGTGCCGGTGGCGCTCGTGTCGGCGCCGGGGGGATTGCGCGCCTACGACGATCGAGGCACCGCGCTCCCGATCGACCCAACGCGCGTGACCGTCGATGCGCCGGTGCTCATGGAGCGCGACATTCCTCTGCTCAAGTTGCTGGGCTCCATCCGGGCGGGCATGCCGGCGATGTACGCGCGGGTGAGCGCCGCCCGGCGCCCGGGTCACGGCGAGATCGCTCTGGACCTCAAGCCGGCGGGAAGCACCGCATCACAGACCGAAACGGTTCGCGCCAACGACGACCTCACGCTTCAGCGCCTTGCCGACGTCGAGCCGGTGGAACAAGACCTCGCGAAAAAACAGATGCGCGCCACGGAGATCGATCTCCGCTATCGTGACCAAGTGATCGCCAGACTGCCATGAACTCCGAACGCATCGTCGCGGGACTCGACATCGGGTCGGCGAAGACCACCGCCATCATCGCCGAAGTAGAGGGCGATCTGCCCAAGCACCCGACCATCAAGGTGCTGGGGGTCGGGCAGTCGCGCACGACCGGCGTACACCAAGGGGTTGTCTCCGACATCGAGGAGACCACGAACTCGATCAAGAAGGCGGTCGAGGACGCCGAGCGGATGGCGGGGACGGACGTCGAGGATCTCTTCTGCGGGATCGCCGGCGAACACGCGGAAACGATGACGAGCAAGGGGATCGTGGCGATCAGCCACGACGAGATCACCGCGTCGGACGTCGAGCGCGTGAACGAGGTGGCGCGCGCGCAGGCGATTCCGCCGGACCGCCAGCTGCTGCACGCGATTCCGCAGGAGTACACGGTCGACAGGAACGCGGGGATTCGCGATCCCGTAGGAATGACGGGCACGCGGCTCGAGACGGAGATGTACCTCGTGACCATCGGCAATTCGCCGCCGATCCACCTGCGCCGTTCGATCGAGCGTGCCGGCTACAAGCTGCGAGAGCTCGTTCTCGAGCCCCTCGCCGCCGCGCTCGCCGTGCTCACCGAGGACGAAAAGGAGCTCGGCGTCGCGCACGTGGAGATGGGCGCGAGCACCACGGACCTGTCGATCTTCTCCGAGGGGAAGATCCGCCACATCGGGACGATCCGGTTCGGCGGTAAGAACGTGACCCGGGACATCGTACACGGATTGGGCGTCACGCAGGCCGACGCGGAGCGTCTCAAGGAACGCTTCGGCTCGGCGTACGAGCCGATGGTCGATCCCGGCGAGGTCATTCAACTGCCGAGCACGGCCGCCCAGGGCGAACGGCACATTCCGCGAGAGCTGCTGGCCCACATCATCCACCAGCGAATGGACGAGGTGTTCGACCTCGTTCAGCGCGAGATCACGGCGGCCGGCTTCGCCGGGAAGCTGAGCGCGGGGGTGGTGCTCACCGGCGGCGCGGCGGCGATGCCGGGGAGCGCCGAGCTGGCGAACGAGGTGTTCGGTACCGGCGTCCGCGTCGGGGTGCCTACCCAGAACGTCGGTGGATTGGTGGATACCGTGGAGGCGCCTCGGTTCGCGACGGTGGTGGGGCTCGCGCAGTACGGCGCCAACCGGGTGGCGCTGGGAGCAGTAACCACCAGCGCGCGGCGGACGCCGATCGGGAAGGGAATGGAAGGGATCACGTCCAAGCTGAAGTTCTGGCTCCAGGATTTCTTTTAAGGAGTGGAATCAGAGATCGAGAACGTGGCGAGGTGGACCGTCGCCCTGAGAGGCGGCGCATCAAATTTGTGTCACGCGCGTCACGGTTGTGGAAAAGTCGATACGGCATCCTTCGTGAAGATTTCGCGGGGGCGTCGTCAAAAGGGGTAGTCGGAATGGCCAAAAGCATTATATTGCCCGAGCGCTTCCGAGCCCGATGAGCCGCGCGTGGTGCTCGACGCATGCCGTTCCTTCCTCGAGTCGACTCATCCACATTCGACGTACGGACCGTTCGCAATGATCTTCGAATTCGAAGAGAGCGCGACACAGAACGCCCGCATGAAGGTCGTCGGCGTGGGCGGCGGCGGCGGCAACGCCGTCAACCGGATGATCGACGAGCATCTCGAGGGGGTCGAGTTCATCTCGGTGAACACGGACGCCCAGGCGCTGCTCAACTCGAAGTCGGACGTCAAAGTCCAAATCGGCAAAAAGCTTACGCGAGGTCTCGGAGCCGGGGCGCGGCCGGAAATCGGTCGCCAGGCCATCGAGGAAAACCGCGATGAAGTCGGGCGGTCGCTGACCGGCGCGGACCTGGTTTTCATCACGTGCGGCATGGGGGGCGGCACCGGCACCGGAGCCGCGCCAGTGATCGCCGAGCTTGCGCGCGAGGCGGGGGCTCTGACGGTCGGCATCGTCACCAAGCCCTTCCTGTTCGAGGGGCGCAAGCGGATGCGCCAGGCGGAGCAGGGCATTAACGACATGCGCAAGAACGTCGACACGATGATCGTCGTGCCGAATGAACGGTTACTCGCGGTCGTCGGAAAAGGGATTCCGTTCCAGGACGCCCTCAAGAAAGCCGACGAGGTGCTCCTCCATGCCACCCAGGGCATCTCGTCGCTGATCAGCGTCACCGGCCTCGTGAACGTCGACTTCGCCGACGTCCGAACGGTGATGCAGGCGGGCGGTTCCGCCCTGATGGGCACCGGGATCGGCCGCGGCGAGAACCGCGCGATGGAAGCGGCCCAGCAGGCGATCAGCTCGCCGCTGCTCGACAACGTGAGCGTCTCCGGCGCGACCGGCGTCCTGGTGAACATCACCGGGGGCGCGGATCTCACTTTGGGCGAAGTCCACCAGATCAACGAGATCATCCACGACGCCGTCGGTGACGACGCCGAGATCATCTTTGGGGCCGTCCACGAGCCCGCCATGCAGGGCGAGATTCGCGTGACCGTGATCGCCACCGGGTTCGACCGCGCGTTGAACATGGGAACGGCGCGGTCGGTCGACGCGATGCCGGCGACGGTGACGAAGAGCACCGGGTCACCGGTCATTCAGTTTCCGCAGACGCGTCCGACGCGCGTGGCCGGTACGGGCGGGCAAGCCACGGGCAACCGTTCAACCGACACCACCCGCTCGGCCCGGCCTTCCCTCGGTGAGCGGGCGCCGCAGGACGTCACGGACATGGAGATCCCGACGTTCATCCGTCGGCAGATGGATTGAAGCCGGCGTTCGTCCGGGTCGCCCTGTACGCCCTCCTCGCGCTGGCCTTGGCCGGCGCGATTCGCTTTACACCCAGACTTCCCGAAGACGCTCAGCGGCCCGCCGAGCTGCTGACGACGCAAGCCGCGACCCCCTCATGGAAGCTGCGCTTCGACACGCTCGGCCGCGGCGAGTCGCTGCAGTCGCTCCTGGAACGCGGCGGACTCAGTGACGCTGATGCCGGCCGTGCACTGCAGGCGGCCGCGTCGGCGTCCCTGAACGAGCGGCGCATTCCCGCCGGCATGCCGGTCACGATCCGAACCCGGGCAGCCGACTCGATCCCATCGGAGGTCTCGCTCCAATTGTCGCTGGATCGCGTGCTCCATCTCCGGCGGTCGGGTGGGGGGAGGCGTGGACGGGATCCGAAGAGCGCGTCCCGTGGACGACCGACACGATCATCGTCGGCGGAACCATCGCGTCGAATCTGTACGATGCGATGGACGCGAGCGCGCGGAACGATCTGCCGGCGTCCGCGCGGCAGCAGCTCGCCTGGTCGCTCGCCGACGTCTACGAGTATCGCGTGGACATGAGCCGCGATCTCCAGGTCGGCGACAACTTCGGCGTCGTCGCCGAGCGCGAAGTGTCGCCCGACGGTGCCGTTCGAATCGGGCGCGTGGTCGCGGCGACCTTCACGTTGTCAGGGTCGGTGATCAAAGCCGTTCGCTTCTCCAGCGATTCCTCGAGCGGTGAATTCTTCGACCAGAGCGGAAAGTCGATGAAGGCCGCCTTCCTCCGCGCGCCGCTCGAGTTCCGCCGGATCTCGAGTGTCTTCGGCGGACGCGAGCATCCCATTCTGGGCGGGTGGCGCGAGCACAAGGGAACCGACTACGCCGCCGCGACGGGAACGCCGGTGCGCGCCATCGGCGACGGAGTGGTCGTCCGCGAAGGATGGGGGAACGGGTACGGCAACATGCTCGAGATCCGCCACCCCAATGGATTCGTCACTCGCTACGGACACCTGAGCCGTTTCGCCTCCGGCATCCACACGGGATCGCGCGTGACGATCGGCAAGACAGTGGCGTTCGTGGGGAGCACCGGGCTCGCCACCGGACCCCACCTGCACTTCGAGGTGCTCGTCGGCGGACGACAACGCGACCCGCGCGTCGCGCTCAAGTCGGTCGAGGGCGCGCCGGTCTCCGTCGCGGAGCGCTCCGCGTTCGAGCAGGCGCGAGATCGCATTGTCGCGTATCTCGATTCGCCCGCGCCCAGCGTAGCGAAGCTGGCGCTGCGCTGAGCGCGGGCCTCTCGCGACCCGACGGTTAGCTTTCGCCGAATGTCAGCCTGGCTGATCGCCGTAGGCGCCGGCCTCGTGGTGGCGCTCACTCAATACGGCGTTCGCGATCTCCGAACAGGGGGTGCGTTCACGGTTGCCGCGGCGCTGCTGCGCGCTGTGGTGATCGCGCTCGTCGTCGCACTGATCCTCGACGCGCCGCTCGGCTTCGCCGCGCCGACTTCGGCGTGGGCGGCGCTCGACGTCTCGTCCAGCATGGTCCGCGACGATTCGACCACTTGGCGGGCCGCCCGCGATTCTCTCCGGCATGCCAGGCGGACAGGCGCCGCGGACAGCGTCTTCGTCTTCGGCGACTCGATTCGGAGAGGCGACACCGCCGGTCCGCCCTCGGACCCGACGACGCGACTGCGTCCGGTGGTGGAACGGGCGCTCGGAGCGGGCCATCCGCTGCTGGTCATCACCGACGGCGAAGTGGACGATCCCGACGCGCTCGCGTCGCTTCCCGCTGGCTCTCGCCTCATCGTCGTCAAGCATCCACCGCGGCGCGATCTGGGCGTCGTCTCGATCGACGCGCCGCGCGCGCTCGTGAGTGGAGACACGGCGGAGGTGCGCGTGACACTGGCGGCCGGTGGCAGCGGCGCGTCGGCGGGCACTCTGTCTCTCGCGCTGAACGACCGTCCGATCGCGACGACGGCGGTGGATTCCATCGCGCCGTTCGCCGAGCGGACGATCTCGATGAAAGCGCGGCTGCAGGGCACGAGCGGCTCGGCGCTGCTGCGCGCGTCGGTGTCGTCGCCGGGCGACTCGAACTGGCACGACGACACGTTGAGCGTGGCGGTCGACCTGTCACGCGCCGCGAGCGCTGTGTTCGTGTCGACGTCGCCCGACTTCGATGCCCGGTATGCGCTCGCGGTATTGCGAGGGTCGCTCGGCATTCCGACGCGCGGGTTTTTCCGAGTCGCGCCCGGAGAGTGGCGAGCCGACGGCTCGCTCACGGCCGCGTCGGAGGCGGACGTGCGCCAGGCGCTGCGCGACGCCCCGGTGGCGATCGTCCATGGCGACACGGCCATCTTCGGTCCCCCCCGTGCCGCGACCGGCGGTCCGCTGGCACTGGTAGTCACGACGGGAACGGAGGGAGAATGGTACCCGTCGGCGGCCCCGCTGTCGCCGCTGGCGCCGTCGCTCTCCGGCGTCGTCTGGGACAGCCTGCCTCCCGTGGGACTGTCGCCGACGGTTCCCAAAGGGAGCTGGGTCGGCGTCGAGGCGCGTCGCGGGCGCGGCGACGAGCGAAAGCCCGTGGTGGTAGGAATGGAGGAGCCGCGCCGCGTCGCCGTGATCGCCGCGTCGGGCCTCTGGCGCTGGAAGTTTCGCGGCGGCGTCGCCGGTGACGCGTTCACGGCGGTTTGGGGGAGCGTCTTCGATTGGCTCGCCGCGGAGCGCGCCGACCATCGCGCCGCCGTCCCGGACGAGCGAGTCGTGCGGGCCGGCGATCCGGTGCGCTGGCGGCGAGGATCCGCCGCCGATTCGGTCGTGACGGTCGTCGTGCAACGCCATGGTGCGCCCCGCGGCGACACGCTGATGCTTCGGTTCCCGCCCGGTGTCACCGTGGTCGACACGCGGCCGCTGGCGGCCGGCGTGTACGACGTCACGACGCGCGGGGGACTCGCGCTCCTGCCGGTGAACCCGTCTCGCGAGTGGCTGCCGCGCTCGCCGACCGTTGCCGCCGCCGACCGCGGCCGGGCTACTTTGTCGGCCGACGCGGCGCCGCGAATCCGTGGCGCCGGATGGCCGTACGCGCTGGCGATATTGCTGGTGTGCGCCGAATGGATTCTCCGCCGCCGTCGCGGCATGCGTTGATCATACTTGGATCATGAGACTCTTACGTAAGTCGGGAGACGTACCGAAGCGCTCGCTGTGGCAACGCATCAAGGACGTCGCGTTGATGGACGCCGCCGTGTTCGTTCGCGGCGGCGTGTCCACGACGTCGCTCGAAAGCCTCGAGCAGCTGTTGCTCGAGTCCGATTTCGGCGTTCCGGTGACCTTGCGGCTCGTCGACGAGGTCGAGCAGCGGGCGAAGCGGGGAGGCGTCAACACCACGGACCAATTCCTCGACGTGCTGGCGCGCGGCATCGAGAGCTCGTTGCGCGCCGGGAACAGCGACCCCGCACTCCGCCTGGCGCTCGCCGCGCCGAGCGTCATCCTCGTTGTCGGCGTGAACGGGGCGGGAAAAACGACGTTCATCGGGAAGCTCGCCGAGCGGCTGCGTCGCGGGGGCAACAAGGTGATGCTCGCTGCCGGCGACACCTTCCGCGCGGGTGCGATCGACCAGTTGCGCGTGTGGGCGGACCGCACCGGGTCGATGTTCGTCGGCGCCAAGGCGGGGGCCGATCCCGCCGCCGTCGCCTTCGACGCGATCGATTCCGCGGTCGCGCGCGGCGCGGACGTGCTGATCGTCGACACCGCGGGCCGCCTGCACACGAGCGAGGGGCTCATGGAAGAGCTCCGCAAGGTCGCGCGCGTCGTCGCCAAGCGACTTCCGGGGGCGCCGCACGAGACGCTGCTCGTGCTCGACGCCACGATCGGGCAGAACGCGGTGCAGCAGGCGAAGATTTTCGCCGAGGCCGTGCCGGTGTCGGGGCTCGTCGTCACGAAGCTCGACGGGACGGCGCGGGGAGGCGTGGTGATCGCGGTGCACGAAGCGATCGACGTGCCGGTGAAGTTTCTCGGCGTCGGCGAGGCGGCCGAGGATCTCGAGGCGTTCGACGCGACGGCGTTTTCCCGGGAGCTGCTGAGCGGCGAGTGAGCGCGTCCACCGAGAGCGAGCGGCGTTCGGCCCAGTCCGGCGGCGGACGCCGTCTCTACCTCGACACGCCCGTCACCTATCTCAAAGGTGTCGGACCCGCGCGCGCCGACGCGCTGCGCCGCCTCGGCATCACCACCGCGGGCGACCTGTTGTACCACGTCCCGCACCGCTACGAGGACGCGAGCACGGTCACGCCGATCAAGAGCCTGGAGCCGGGGATGCACGGCACGGTCGTCGGCACGGTGATCTCCAAGGGCGTGCTCCCGACGCGCAAGGGACTTCGAATCTTCCAGGCGGTGTTGCGCGACGAGACGGGCATGATAGAAGTCTCATGGCCCGGGCAGCCGTTCCTCGATCGGACGATCGACAAGGGCGACGTGCTGCTGGTGAGCGGCAACGTGCGCTTCTTTCACGGCCGACAGCTTCAGCCTCGCGAGTACGTGAACCTCGGCGCCGACGAGCACGCCACCGCGCAGGGACGGGTGCTGTCGGTCTATCCGGCCACGGAAGGGCTGTCGTTCAAGGTGATCCGATCGATCATCGACGCTCACCTGGACGCACTGTTGCCGCTGGTCACCGAGTATTTGCCGCCCGGCGTGTTGAAGGCGGCGGACGTTCCGGGCATCGGCGACGCGCTGCGCATGATGCACCGGCCGTCGTCGCTGGCCGAGGCGATGCACGGCCGGTCGCGCCTCGCGTTCGAGGAGCTGTTCTTCGTTCATCTGCTGCACCAGCGGGCCAAGGAGCTCGCGCGCGAGCATCGCGCCGGCATTCGCTTCGAGAACAAACGGAAGCTGACGACGGCACTGCGCGAAGCGCTCCCGTTCCAGCTCACGGGCGCGCAGACGCGGGCGATCCGGGAGATCGTCGCCGACATGTGCAGCGACCGCCGAATGCAGCGGCTGCTCCAGGGCGACGTCGGGAGCGGCAAGACGATCGTCGCGCTGTTCGCCGCGATGCTCGCCATCGAGAACGGGCGGCAGGCCGCGATCATGGTGCCGACGGAGCTGCTCGCCGAGCAGCACGTCGTCTCGATGGGCAGATTGCTCGCCCCGCTCGGCATCGAGCCGGTGCTGTTGACGGGAAGCCTCCCCGCGAAGCGGCGCAAGGCGGTCGCCGCGCGGCTGGCGACTGACGAGGCCGTGCTGGTGGTCGGGACGCACGCGCTCGTGCAGGAGGCCACGGCGTTCTCGAGTCTCGGGTTCGCGGCGATCGACGAGCAGCACCGATTCGGCGTCGAGCAGCGGAAGGCGCTCGCGGCGAAGGGCGAAGCGCCCGACGTACTCCTCATGTCGGCGACGCCGATCCCGCGCTCGCTCGCGCTCACGATGTACGGTGACCTCGACCTGAGCATGCTCGACGAGCGGCCGCCGGGCCGTCGTCCGATCACGACGGCGCTGCGAAAGGAGTCGGCGCGCGCGCGTGTGCTGCAGTTCGTCGATCGACAGCTGGAGCTGGGACGTCAGGCCTACGTCGTCTATCCGGTCATCGAGGAATCGGAGAAGACCGACCTCAAGGCCGCGACGACGATGTACGAGACGCTCGCCGCCGGGCCGTTCGCGAACCGGCGCGTGGCTCTGCTTGCACGGCCGCATCGCGAGCGAAGAGCGCGACGACGTCATGCGGCGCTTTCGCGACGGCGCGATCGACCTGCTCGTCGCCACGACGGTGATCGAGGTGGGGATCGACGTGCCGAATGCGACGGTGATGCTCGTCGAGCACCCGGAGCGATTCGGGCTCTCGCAGCTCCACCAGCTCCGCGGACGCGTCGGACGCGGGGCGGAGGAGTCGTACTGCATCCTGCTCGGCGATGTGAGTCCGGACGTGGCGCAGCGGCTCCAGGTGTTCGTGCAGACGGAAGACGGATTCGAGATCGCGCGCGAAGACCTTCGGCTTCGCGGCATGGGCGATCTGTTCGGCGAGCGGCAGAGCGGCGTGCCGACCTTTCGTATCGCCGATCCGTTTCGCGACGAAGCGCTCAGCGAGCGAGCCCGCGAAGCCGCGGCGGCGATTCTGGAACGCGACGCGGCGCTCGAGCATCCCGAGCACGCCGGGCTTCGTCGTGTGTTGGGAGACCGCTACGCGCGGTCGCTGGAGCTGTTCCGCGTCGGCTAGCCGGGGATCAGCGTCGCGCCGGCGGCGGTTGCGCGAGCCGGCGACGGATGCGCTCGAGCTCCGCATTGGCCTTCGCCAGTTCGTCCTTCAGGCGCTTGATCTCGGCGTCGGACGACGTCGACGTACTCTCGGCCGCGGCACGCGGCGTTTCGATGCGCGCGTCGGACAATGCGCGAGCGATCGCCGCGGCGGCGTTCGCATCCTTCGCCTGCGCGATCGCGCTCGCCGCGAGACGGTTCAGCGCATCGAGCTGGCCGGCGACGCGGCGCAACGCCGTTGCCTCGAGGACATGCTCGCGTGGACGAGTGTCGGCGAGGTAGGAATCCAGCAGGCTCATCGAGCCGGAAATCGATTCGGCGCGATTCGAGGGGTCGAGCTCGAACAGGGCGCGCCAATACGATGCCTCGAGCGCCTCGTCGCTCGTGGGGTACCGCGTCGCGAAGCCGGCAAGCATGCTGTCCGCGACGTCGAATTCGCCGCGCGCGGCCGAGTGTTGGGCGCGCGAAAGAACGCCGGGCCACGCGCGAACCGGCGCGGGGCCGACCACCCTCGCCATGGGAGCACAGGCCATCATGAGTCCAACCGCCGCGGCGAACGTCGCCAGCCGACGCGTGAGTTGCGTCACAACGCGGCGGCGGCCGGCATGACCGGAGTCGCGCGCTGCGCCACGGAGCGCCGTGTCGCGCGGGCTGGCAGCCTGATCGTGAACGTCGTGCCGACTCCAACCGTGCTCTCGCACGAGATCCATCCTCCGTGCGCTTCGACGATCCCCTTGGCAATCGCAAGTCCCAAGCCGGTCCCGGCGGCGCGGGCGGCGCGCTGGTTGTCGGCCTGATAAAACTTCTCGAAGATGCGCGGCAATTGTTCCGGCGGAATCCCGGCGCCCGTGTCCCTCACGCGCATGATCACCGACCCTTCGTCCGGTTCCAGCGTGAGCGAAACCGTGCCGCCGTGGGGAGTGAACTTGAACGCGTTGGAGAGCAGGTTGCCGACGACTTCGTTGATGCGATCGGCGTCCCAGTACACCTCGAGGGGCAGCCCGTCCTCACGCTCGACGCGGAAATCGATTTCGCGCTGCACGGCGAGCACGTGGAACGAGCGCTCGAGCTCCGTCAGCATGTCGTCGAGGTTCACGGTACGCGGTTCGAGCCGGCCGCCGCCCGCCTCGAAACGACTGACGTCGAGCAGCTGATTCACCAGCCGCGCCAGCGTGTTCGCCTGCGTCTCGAGCGTGCGAAGCACCTCCACGTGGCGCGGGTCCACCGGCCCGTAGATGCCCTCGTCGAGCAACTGCAGGTAGCCGATCATGACGTTGATCGGCGTCTTGAGCTCGTGCGACGCGACCGACACGAATTCCGCTTTGAGCTTGTCGAGCTCCGAGAGCTGCCGCGTCATCTCGGTGAAGCTCGCCGCGAGCTGGCCGAACTCGTCGGACTTGTCGGGCGGTGCCCCGAGGCGGTACGTGAGATCGCCGTCCGCCACGGCGCGCATTCCGGCGCGGAGGTCGAGAATCGGACCACTGATCGACCGCGTGAGCCAGAACGCGACCGCGCCGGCGACGACGATCGCGAGCAACAGCGCGATCACCGAGCCGGACGCGATGAGGGTGATCCGCGCGCCTTCAGTATTGACGTCCTCCGACGTGCGGCTCAACAGCGCGCGCTCAGCCATCTTGACGAGGGAGTCGACGCGGCTGAGCGAGGGCGTGAATGCCTTGGACGAGAGCGAGTCCGCGACGGTCGTATCCCCCCGGACCGCCGCATCGAACTCGGCGGGCGCCACGCGCGTCAGGCTGTCGACAGACGGCTCGATACCGCGAGCGAAGTCCGGCAACTGGTACTTGGCCAACGAATCGGTCAGTGCGCCAACGTGCTTCAGCTCTCGGTCCATGGCTTCGCGATTGGCGACTGTGCGATTGAAGAGCAACGACAACTCTTCGCGCCGAAGGTCGTTGAGTCCGTCGCGCAGGCGCCCGATGAGTTGCGAGGCCGCGAAGTCGCGATCGCGCAGATTCTTGGCGTCGTCCCGGAGATTCTCGATGCCCCAGATGGCCCACACGAGGGGCCCGACGAGGATGAGCGCGATGAGGACCAGACCCACGCCGAGTCTCGACCGGAGGGTCATTCGCGAGGCGTAGTGGCTGTGGTCAGAGCGCGCACGATTGAAAACACGCGCCGACCGCGGTTCGACCGCCAGGGGTACCCACGAACGAAAGGCACGTATAGCCTTAAGCCTCTCGCTCGGGACGACTCGGCTCGGCTCGGGCGTTCCCTCCGCCCGACTTCAGACCGACAATGGCCGATTCCGCGCCGACCCCGCGCATCGCTGAGCTCAATCAATTCGTTGGCCAAACCGTGACGATTCGCGGTTGGATCACCCACGTCCGATCGTCGGGGAAAGTGGCGTTCGCCGTGCTGCGCGACGGGACCGGCATCGTTCAAGCGGTGTTCGTCAAGACGCAATTGCCACCGGACGTTTGGGAGCGTTTCAAGGAACTTACACTCGAAACGTCCGTCCATGTGTCGGGTGCAGTGCGCGCCGAGCCGCGCGCGCCCGGCGGGTACGAACTCGGCGTGACCGGTCTCACAATCGTCGGTCCGAGCCCGATCGACTATCCCGTGCAACCCAAGGAGCACGGGATCGATTTCCTCCTCGACAACCGGCACTTTTGGCTGCGCAGCAACCGTGTACGCGCGATCTTTTCGATCCGCAACGAGATCGAGCAAGCGATCCACGACTTTTTCTACGAGCGGGGATTCCTGCGAATCGACACGCCGATTCTCACCGCGGCGATCGGCGAGCGCAGCGGATTGTTCGAGACCAAGTACTTCGACGAGGGCACGGCGTACCTCGCGCAAACGGGCCAGTTGTACGGCGAAGCCGCGGCGGCGGCGTTTGGTCGCATCTACACCTTCGGCCCGACGTTCAGGGCCGAGAAATCGAAGACGCGTCGCCACCTGACCGAATTCTGGATGATCGAGCCCGAAGTCGCGTGGAACGACTCGGCCGACAACATGCGTCTGCAAGAGGATTTCGTCTCGTTCGTCGTGCAACGGTGTTTGGAACGGCGCGCGGCCGAGCTGAAGGAACTCGAGCGAGACACCGCGCCGCTCGAGCGGGTGAAGCCGCCGTTCCATCGCGTGGACTACGGCGACGCGGTGAAGATCCTGCAAGGGAAGGGAAGCTCGATCGTGTGGGGCGACGACCTGGGGGCGGAGGACGAGGCGCTACTCGTGGCCGATTTCGACCGGCCCGTGTTCGTGATGAACTACCCCAAGGGCGCGAAGGCGTTCTACATGAAGGAGAATCCCGCCGATCCGCGCACCGTGCTGTGCAACGACTGTCTCGCGCCGGAAGGGTACGGCGAGATCATCGGCGGATCGCAACGCGAGGACGACCTCGAGAAGCTCCTCCATCGAATTCACGAGGAGGGACTGCCCGTCGACGCCTACGACTGGTACCTCGACCTGCGCCGCTACGGAACCTTCGTTCATTCAGGGTTCGGCCTCGGGCTCGAACGAACCGTGGCGTGGGTCTGCGGGCTGCAACACATCCGCGAGGTGATCGCCTTCCCGCGGATGATGAATCGCCTGAAGCCGTAGGTCGCGGCTTTCGCGAAGCTGGTCACCGCGATCGCGGCGTCGCGCGTGAGGTCGAGGCGCAACGCCTCGACGTTGTGGGCGAAGTCGTGAACGTCGGTGGCGGTCAGCGTCTCCGTGCGCGACTCCCGCTCGGCGCGCACCTCGACCTTCGAGCCGATCGGCACGTTGCAGACGTGAAAGAACCCGCGGCCGTCGTCTTGTCAGCTTCGAGAGCGGCTTCGAGGCCGGCGGTCGCAACGAGCGACACTTCGATCTGCGCGCCGATCGCCGGAGAGCCGATCCGGAAGCAGCGCGCGCCCGACGATGACGCCCTGGCCCGCGGCCGAAGCGATGCCGGGAACACAGCTGCGCCGCGTACTCCTCGGCCGTCGGCGCCTCGAACGCCACCGACGTCGTCGAATCGCGCGACCGCGGTGAACGACACCTGCGTCCGGAGCACGATCTCCAACGGCGCAAGGATCGTATCGGCGACGGCCACGGCGTAGGGTCCGGGCACGAGATCGGTGATCGTGAAACGTCCCGCCGAATCGCTCACCGCGAAGTATTCGGTCCCCGCGAGCGTCACCAGTTGGCCGCCGGCGGGAATGCGATTGCGCGTCACGATGCCGGTCAGCGTGCCGAGCGGCGCGGTCCACGTTCGCCCATCCGTCCACCGCGCCCGCGCGACCTCGCCTCCGCTTTCGTGCATGTCGCCGGGCGATATCACGACGATGCTCGTGCGCGCCGACTCCGGCAGTCCGATCGGTCGAATGGACCAGCGGTCGATGATCGGCGTGCCGTCGGCCATCGTGTGAAACGAGACGCGGCCGCCAGGTTCGTATTTCTCGAACCGCCGGTCGATGCCGACGTAGCGAAACACGATCTCCACGAGCGATCGCGTCGTCGAGTCGATCCACACCGCCCCCTCGACGTCGACGCGCCCGCGCTTGTGCGTCGCCGCGTCGAAAGCGAGCCCCACCTGGTGCGGCCGATCGCGATCCGGTTTCGCGAGCTGGAAGCAGTAGCCGCGCGGGAACGCGTCGTCGAGCATGACGTCGGCGTCGGGTCCGTTGAACACCGCCACGTTGGCGCTGTCGTCCACGAATCCACGCTCGATGAACTCCGCGGCGGGGTGCGTCGCGACAAAGGGACGCGTTCCGGAGCTCGAGTCGACGTGCACCGTCTGGCTCGCCGCCGTGAACCCGTCCTGCTGCATTTGACGATCGAAGTGCAGCCGCTTGATCACCGCGTGCTCCGTCTCGCGCGCCACCACCGCGGCGAGCAGCGCGGATCGGGCCTGATCCCACAACGCGAACGCGGCCGCGCGATCGTCGCGCCGAGGGCAGTTCGGCGAATCGGTGACCTGCACCGGATCGAGGAGCGTCGGGATCATCCGCATCGTGAGGTCGAACGTGACGACGCCGTCGGTCGGCGGGGGCACAACGACCGAGCGAGGACGAAAACCGATGCGCAGCAGTTGCAGTCGCCGGGCGCCCGCGGGGAGCTGCACCCGGAATTCCCCACGCTCGTTCGTGAGGTTGCGAACGATCGGCTTGCCCGCCGAATCGGAGAGAATCAGGACGACGGTCGAAATCGGCTGTCGTGACGCGCTGTCACGGACGGTGCCGCGCAATTCCTGCGCGCTTGCCGCGGGCGCCGACACGCCGGCCGCGATCCAACACGCCACGGCGACGGTCGCGCCTCGCCACATGGGTGGGAGTGAGAGGCGCATCTCCTGATACACTCCGCTCCGGCCCGACAAAGGTCAAGCCGGCGCGGCTACACAAGTTGATCCACCTCTCCGAGATCCGGCCTCTACGAGATCCCAACACCCTGCGAGATCCAGCCTCTAGATCTGCGTCGAGTAGAGCTGCGCCTGCCGGCGATCGGGCCATACTACAACTCGTCACGCTTCACTTCATCCCAGATCGCGTCCAGCTCGCCGAGGGATGCTTTGCCGACGACGAGGCCGCGTTCGGCGGCTAGTCGTTCGACGGCCTCGAAGCGCCGCGCGAATTTCACGTTGGCGGAGTCGAGCGCCAGCGCCGGGTGCACGTCGGCTTTGCGGCACAGGTTGACGACCGCGAACAGAAGGTCGCCAAGCTCGGCCTCGAGCCGCGCGCGGCTCGGCGCGTCGTCGCGCGCGGACGCGAGCTCGGCGCGGACCTCGCCGATCTCCTCGTCGACTTTCTCGAGCGGGCCCTCGACGCTCGGCCAATCGAACCCGACGCCGGCGGCCCGATCCTGAAGCCGAAAGGCCCGGTGCAGGGCAGGAAGGTCGGCTGGGAGACCGTCGACGATGCTCGCGCGCCGCGACGCCTTCATCTGCTCCCACGGTTGCTTCACGCCGTCGCCGTACAGATGCGGGTGCCGCGCCTTCATCTTCGTGATGAAGGTGTCGGCGACGTCGTGCATGTCGAAGGCACCGCGTTCTTCCGCAAGAACGGAGTGAAACAAGATTTGCAGCAGAAGGTCGCCGAGCTCCTCGCGAAGTTTGGCGTCGTCGCCGCCTCGAATGGCGTCGTCGACCTCGTAGGCTTCCTCGATCAGATAGGGGCGAAGCGACTCGTGCGTTTGCGCCGCGTCCCAGTCGCAACGGGCGCGAAGGTCGCGCATCAAAGACAGCGTATCTTCAAGCGACGGTTTCACTTGCATAGCCTCCACGGGTCCGGTATACTACCCGCCCTCTGAACGACCGGTCAATGCACGCTTTGAACGCGCGCGCCTGGGTCGATGTCGACCTCGGCGCGTTGTTGCAAAACGGAACCGCATACGCGGCGCGCGCCGGCGTGCCGCTCCTGCCCATGGTGAAAGCGGACGCATACGGGCTCGGCGCGGTGCCGGTCGCGCGCGCGTTGGAGCGTCTGGATCCCTGGGGCTTTGGCGTCGCCACGGTGGACGAAGGTGAAGAGCTGCGTGCAGCCGGGGTGACCCGCCCGATCGTCGTGTTCACGCCGCTGCTCGTCGACGGTCTCGGCGCGGCCGAGCGGGCGCGATTGACGCCGTCGCTCGGTGAACGCGAGACGATCCTGGCTTGGCGCGCGACCGGTCTGCCGTGGCAACTCGCCATCGACACCGGGATGAGTCGCGCGGGGATTCAATGGAACGAGCTGGATTCGATCGTCGAGCTAGTCGCCACCTTTCCGCCGGAAGGTGCCTTCACCCATTTCCACTCGGCCGATCTCACGGACGAATCTCGCGCGACGCAGGAGGATCGATTCGAGCGCGCGATCGCGACGCTGCCTGTGCGACCGGCGATGCTGCACGCGGAAAACAGCTCGGCGGTCGAGCGGCGAGGGAAGTCCCCGTGGACGGTCGCGCGACCGGGGATCTTTCTCTATGGTGTGAGCATCGGCGCCGCGAGCGGCCTCTCTCCTCGCGCGGTGGCGTCCGTTCGGGCGCGCGTGGTGGACCTGCGCTCCATCGAGGACGGCGAGACGGTGAGCTACGGCGCCACCTATCGCGCGGTCGGCCGGCGCCAGATCGCGACACTGGGAATCGGTTACGCGGACGGATATCGGCGCGTGCTCGGGAATCGGGCCGTCGCGCTGATCGGCGGGCGGCGTGCGCCGGTGGTCGGCGTCGTGACGATGGACATGACGATGCTCGACGTGACCGACGTTCCGTGCACCGTCGGCGACGTTGCGACATTGATCGGAAGGGACGGTGCTGACGAGATCACCGTCTCCCAGCTCGCGGCGTTCGGCGGGCTGAGTCCGTACGAGGTGCTCACCGGACTCCGCGGACGATTGCCGCGGCGCTATCTGAACGAGTCCGCATGACTCGCCGTGCCGCGATCATCATCCTCGACGGCGTCGGGATCGGCGAGGCTCCGGACGCCGATGCCTATGGCGATCGCGGGAGCGACACGCTCGGCAACCTCTCGCGCGCGGTGGGCGGGTTTTCGCTGCCCCATCTCGAAAAGGCCGGTCTCGGAAGGATCGCGCCGCTTGCCGGAATGCGGGCGCACGGCGACTCGAGCGGCGCTTGGGGGAAAATGGTTCCTCAATCCGCCGGCAAGGACAGCACGGCGGGTCACTGGGAGATCGCCGGCGTTCATCTCGAGCGGCCATTCCCGACGTATCCAAATGGATTCCCGAGGGAAATCGTCTCAACGTTCGAGAGGAAGGTCGGACGGCGGACGATCGGCAACATCGCGGCGAGCGGAACGGCGGTGATCGACCGCTACGGACCGGAGCATCAGAAGAGCGGCGATCTGATACTGTATACGTCCGCCGACTCGGTCTTTCAGCTCGCGGCGCACGAGGACGTCGTGCCCCTGGACGAGCTGTACCGCGCCTGTACGGTGGCGCGAGAGATGCTCGTCGCGCCGAACGACGTGTCGCGAGTCATCGCTCGGCCGTTCGTCGGCACGCCGGGCTCCTACAACCGGACCAAGAACCGTCGTGATTTCTCGATCGCTCCGCCCTCGGAGACGCTGCTCGACGCGCTGGCAGGCGCTGGGGTACCGCGATCGGGCGTTGGGAAGGTGGATGACCTCTTTGCCGGGCGGGCCATCGAATCAAGGCACACCGCCTCGAACGCCGATGGGATCACGGCGATCTTGAAGTGGCTTTCTAACGGTGTGCAGGGGTTACTTTTAGCGAACTTGGTAGATTTCGATCAGGCTTTCGGGCACCGGAACGACGCTGCGGGGTTTTATGGGGCGCTGCGCGAATTCGACGCGGCGCTCCCAGACTTGCTAGCCTCGCTTCAAGGGGACGATCTGCTCTTCATCACCGCCGACCACGGAAACGATCCGACGACGCCGTCGACCGACCACGCACGTGAATGCGTGCCGCTGTTGGTCCTCGGACCTCGAGTTCGGCCGGGTAGCGTCGGCACGCGCTCCACGTTCTCGGACCTGGGCGCGACGGTTGCCGAGTGGTTCGGGATCGGGTTCCGAGGCCGCGGGACGTCGTTTCTCACGGCAATCGTCCGCTGACATGGCGGTCGAGCAACGGCCGGGCGTGGAGCCCACCGGCGACGAGCGTACCCTGACCATGCTGCGCGAGCGTGCTTTCGCGGCCATGGAGCGCGCCTACGCGCCCTATTCGGGCTTTCGGGTCGGGGCGGCGCTGCTGTCTTCGGACGGAAGCGTCGCGGAAGGGTGCAACGTCGAAAACGCGTCGTACCCGGCGGGTATCTGCGCGGAACGCAGCGCGGTCGCCGCGGCGGTGGCACGCGGCAACCAGCGGTTCGAGGCAGTCCTCATAGCGACAGAAGCCGAAGAGCCGACCCCGCCGTGCGGCATGTGCCGCCAGGTGTTGGAGGAGTTCTCTCCGCACCTGCTCGTCGTGTCCACGACCCGCGAAGGCCGCGAGGCCCGCTGGACGCTCGACGAGCTTCTCCCAAGAGCTTTCACCACGAATTCACTTCACCGGCGATGACCGGAGAGTTTTTTATCAAACAGAAGCGCGCCGTCCTCCTTGGCATGGTCGCGTCGACGTTGGCGATTGCCGCTTGCAGCGACAATCTCAACGCCGGCAAGTCATGCCCCCTGCTCTGCCCAGAGCAGGCGATCACCCTGCAGGACACGATCATCGACGCAGTTTTCGCCGACACGACCGTTCTCGGCATCCCGTCGATCGGCAACGAAGTCTTTCTCATGCTCTCGTCGCACGGCGATACGCTCGACAGCCGAGCGATCATCCGCTACGACACGATCACGCAAACTTTCACCGGCGCCGCCTCGACCGACAGCACGATCACCGAGGTCGACAGCGCCGAGCTGGTCATGCCGATCGCGGCCCAGGACACGGCGCGGCGTCCAACCGCTCCGGTCACGATCGAGGCGTACGACGTGGACACGGCGGCGACCGACACGGTGGCGTCGATCCTCGCGACGCTCTTCCGGCCGGACCGGTTTCTCGGCAGCAAGACGTTCGCGCCGGAATCGATCACCGACACGCTGCGCATTCCGATCTCCACCGACACGGTGCTCGACCGCATCAAGAACGGAAAGAAGCTGCGAGTCGGACTCCGTCTGGTCGCGCGACCGGGCTACGACATTCGCGTCGGGGCCTCGAACGGCGGGCAGTCGGTCGCGCTGCGCATCAAGGCGTCCAAGGACACGGCGGCCTCGCCCGTGCTCGTGACGCCGATCTCGACGACGCCGACGGACCAGCTGTTCCTCTCTGGACCGCTGTCGGACTTCAGCATCCTCGTGAAGGGCGCGACGCCGATCAACCCGATGCTGCTCAGCGTCGGCGGGCCGCCGCCTCGCCGGGCCTTCCTCAGGTTCAACATCCCATCGCGGATCATCGACTCGACGACCATCGTGCGCGCGTCGCTGCTGGTCACGCAATCGCCGAATCGTTTCGTCGACGCCAAAGACTCGATCAAGGTCTATCCCGTCGCGGTGTTGTCCACGCCGGCCGTCACCGACGTGACGTCGCTGCTGCAATTCGTGGGGAACGCCGGCGAGTTCAATCTCGACTCGCTCTTCATCGCTCCGGGCGACAGCGGGGTGAAGTCGTTCGAGATCGTCGGGCTCACGCGCCTCTGGAAGAACCAGCCGGCGACGGTTGCACAGCGAGCGGTGGCACTGCTGGCCGGCACCGAGGGGCAGCGTCCCGCGCAAATCGATTTCTTCTCGAGCCGCGCGCCGGCCGCATTGCGACCGCGACTCCGCATCACGTTCGTACCGGCGATCAACTACGGGCTGCCGTAAATGACACGACTCCGTCCTCGCTCGACCACTCTCTGGCGCGGGGCCATCGGCGCGCTGATCGGCACTGCCGGTCTCGCGCCGCGGGCCTCCGCTCAGGCCAGCCTGAGCCTGCAAGGCTTCGGCTTTCCGGCCGGCCAGATGAGCACGCGCACGCTCGGCGCGGGCGGATCGTTGGCGGAAATCGACCCGCTGACGCCGGTGAACCCGGCGAGCGTCGCGTTGCTGCTCACGCGAATGATCTATTTCCAGGCGGAGCCGGAGTTTCGGACTGTCCATACGCCCAGCGGCACGGACAACACCACGACGCCGCGCTATCCGAACGTGTTCGGGGCGATTCCGGTGGCGAGCGGTCTGGTCTTGAGCCTCGGTTCGTCGAGCCTGCTCGATCGAACCGGCACGACGACGTTCGCCTCGCCGCAGATCCTCTCGGGCACCGACACGGTGCTGATGACGACGAAGCTCGCCATCCAGGGCGCGATGAACGACGTACGGTTCGCCGCGGGCTGGTCGCCCGCGACCTGGTTCCGCTTCGGGCTCGGCCTTCACGCCATCACCGGGCACAATCTCGTGACGCTGACGCAGTCGTTCGACGACACGTTGGCATTCGCGCTGGCGCGCCAGCAGCGCATTCTCAGCTTCAGCGGGACGGCGGCGTCGGTCGGAGCGCAGTTCCTGGCCAAGGACGTGACCTTTGCCGCGTCGGCGCGGCAGGGCGGCACGCTGTCGATGTCGGCCGGCGATACGATCCTGACGCACGCGCGTGTCCCGAATCAGTTTGGCGCGTCGGTCACGTACACCGGGATCGCCAATTCCTTCATCTCCGCGCGGACGTCGCACGACAACTGGTCGGTGCTCGGAAGCCTCGGGAATCCGGGTCTGCAGGGCGTCGACGGCTGGGACACGAGCGTCGGGGCCGACATCGCCGGGCCCAAGCTGGGGTCGCGGCCGCTCTTCTTGCGGGCCGGATTCCGCGATCGCACGCTTCCGTTCACCGCCAATGCCACCACGGTCACCGAAAAGAGCGTGAGCGCCGGTCTCGGCACGTTGTTCGCGAGCGGGCGCGTGTTGAGCGATCTTGCGGTGATCCATGCGAGCCGGAGCGCGGACGTGAACGCGTCGGAGAGCGCGTGGACGATCAGCATCGGTCTCAGCATCCGCCCATGATCCGAACGTGGAGAACAACAGCCCGCCCGCGAACGCCCCGCTGATTCTCGTCGCCGACGATGTGGCGGCGAACGTGGAGTTGTTGTTCGACCAACTCCACGTGTTGGGATTTCGCGCGCTCGCGGCGACCGACGGCCCGTCGGCGCTGGCGATGTGCTTCGAGCGGCGGCCGGACCTGTGCATCCTCGACGTGTCGATGCCGGCCGGCGACCTCGGCGTGGACGACCGGTCCACCGGGTTCGAGGTCTGCCGTCGGATCAAGCGCGATCCGCGCACGAAGAGCATGCCGGTCATCTTCGTGACGGCGCTCAACGACACGACGGATCGCGTGAAGGCGATCGAGGCGGGAGGCGACGACTTCCTCACCAAGCCGCACAACCGCCTGGTGCTCGGCGCGCGCGTTCGCAGCCTGCTCAAGCTCAAGGCCACGACGGACTCGCTCGAGGACGCGCTGCGCAAGCTGCGCGAGGTCGAGAAGATGCGCGACGATCTGATGAAGATGATCGTCCACGACCTCAAGACGCCGCTCACGTCGGTCCTCGCCACGCTCGAGATGATGATCGACGGCGACTTCGGCGAGCTGCAAGACCGGCAGCGCCAGATGCTCACCGACGCGGAGGGGAAGGCCGAAGATCTGCTCGCGTTGATCGGCGACCTGCTCGAGGTCTCGCGCATCGAAGAGGCGACGATGTCGCTCGACCTTCAGCCGATCGCCCCGGCCGCGCTGCTCAACGAAATCGTGCACGAGTGGAACATCCGTTTCCAGCAGGAGGGCGCGACCGCCGCGATCGACTCGAGCGACGACGCGCCGGTGTTCGAGGCCGACAAGGCGCTTCTCAAGCGCGTCCTGGGCAATCTCGTGCAGAATGCGCTCACCCACTCGGCCAGCGCGATCAAGCTGCATCTGTCCGCGCGCCGCGACGGCGACGGGATTCTCTTCACGGTCGCCGACAACGGCCCGGGGATCCCGCCGGAGTATCACGAAGTGATCTTCCGCAAGTTCGAACGCGTGAAGACTCAGAACGTGCCGAGCACGCGCAGCTCGGGACTCGGCCTGGCGTTCTGCAAGCTCGTGGTCGATGCGCACGGCGGAAAGATCTGGGTGCAGAGCGCAGGCGAAGGGCAGGGGAGCGCGTTTCACTTCTCGTTGCCGGCCAAACCCGCGCACCGCGAGGTGCGCGTGACGATGGCCGGAGCGGTGCCGGTGTGAAGGTCTACCTGCGCACCTTCGGGTGCCGCGCGAACCACTACGACAGCGAAGCGGTTCGGTCGATGGTCGAGGCAAACGGCCACGCGATCGTGTCCCGCGCCGCGGACGCGGACGTCGCCGTGTTCAACAGCTGCGCGGTGACCTCCGAGGCGGAAGCCGAGCTCCGAAAGGTCGTGCGGCGGAGCGCGCGCGAACGCGCGGGGCTGCGAAGCGTCGTGATGGGGTGCGCGGCGGCGCTCGACGATACGCGTCCGGCGACGTCGCGGATCGCCTCCCTGCCGAGCGTGGAAAGCGTCGTGGGCGGAGCCGATCTCGACGCGATCGCGGGCGTGTTGGGACTCGCGCAGCGTCCGCTCGCCGCGCGAACGAGCGCGCAGGCCGGGACGCGCGCGCTGTTGCGGATCCAGGACGGCTGCGACGAGCACTGCACCTTCTGCGCGACGACGCTCGCGCGCGGCGCGAACCGCAGCCGGTCGATCGACGAACTCGTACGCGAGGCGACAATGCTCGCCGACCGACATCCGGAGATCGTCATCACCGGGATCCACATCGGCACCTACGGCGCCGACCGCGGGTCGTCGCTCGGTGAGTTGATGGAGCGGCTCGTGGCGGACGTACCCGTCGTGCGCTTCCGGCTTTCGTCGATCGAAGCCACCGAGTTGGACGATCGGTTGGTCGCGTTGCTCGCCGGCGCGCCGGAGCGGCTGACGCCGCACGTGCACGCGCCGCTGCAGTCAGGGTCGGATCGCGTGCTCAAGCGAATGGGCCGGCACTGGTACACGCGTGCGTCGTACGCCGCGTCGATCGAGGTTCTGGCGAGCCGCATGCCGATCCTTGGACTCGGCGCGGACGTCATCGCCGGGTTCCCGGGTGAGACCGCCGAAGATCATGCGTCCACGATGCGCACGATCGACGAGTTGCCGTTCACGTACTTGCACGTGTTTCCGTATTCGGCGCGGCCGGGCACCGCGGCGGACCGGCTTCGTGACCGCGTGCATCCGGCGGCGATCACTGAACGCGGCGGCGGAGTTGCGCGACCTCGGACGTCGAAAGGCGGCGACGTATGCCGCGGCACGAGCCGGTGGGGTCGCGGACGTCGTCGTCGTCAGCGGCGGCGCCGAACGCAAAGGGGTGACCGGCGACTATCTCGACGTGCGAATTGCCGATCCCTCGTTCGCGCGTCGGCGATCGCTTCGTCGCGCGCCTTCTCGCAAACGGCGACTCGCTGTGCGCGGTCCCGGCGCCGGAAGCGGGGAGCGCACGCTGTGAGTAAATTCTTCTGGCTATGACGCAGCAGCGCCCCACCGTATACGTCGAGACCTACGGCTGCCAGATGAACGTGAGCGACTCCGAGCTGATGCTCGGAAAGCTCGCGGCGCACGGCTACGAGGCGGTGGACCGGCCCGACGGCGCGGACGTCATTCTCGTCAACACGTGCGCGATCCGCGACCACGCCGAGCAGCGTGTGATTGGCCGGCTCGGCGAGCTCCGGCGCAACATGAAGCCGGGGTCGATCGTCGGCGTGACCGGCTGCATGGCGCAGCGGCTGGGACCTCAGCTGCTCACCAAGGCCAAGCACGTCAGCATCGTGATCGGGCCCGACGGCTATCGAGCCCTCCCCGATCTGATCGACCGCGCGCGCGCGGGCGAGCGCACGATCGCGACGACGTTCGACCTCGAGGAGCACTACGAGGATTTTCAGCCGCGCCGCTTCGACAAGGTGAAGGCCTGGATCCCCGTGCAGCGGGGCTGCGACTATCGGTGCACGTACTGCATCGTGCCGACGACGCGCGGTGCGGAGCGAAGCCGCGGCCTGGCGGACGTGGTGCGCGAAGTGGAGTCCGTCGTCGCGGAGGGCATGACGGAAGTCGTCCTGCTCGGCCAGACGGTGAACTCCTATCACGACGGCGAGTTCGATTTTGCCGACCTGCTTCGCGCGGTCGGCGCCGTCGACGGTGTGCGTCGGATCCGCTTCACCAGCCCCCATCCGAACGACTTCTCGGATCGCGTCATCGCGGCCGTCGCCGAGGTGGACGCGGTGTGCGAGCACGTTCATCTGCCGATGCAGTCGGGATCGACGCGGGTGCTCAAGCGCATGCTGCGCCGATACACGCGCGAGGGGTACCTCGACTGCGTGGCGAAGCTGCGCGCCGCCGTACCGGGACTCTCGCTCACGACCGACGTGATCGTCGGCTTTCCGGGCGAGACCGACGAGGATTTCGAGGAGACGCTCGAGGTCGTCCGGGAAGTCGGCTTCGCCGACGGGTTCACGTTCAAGTTCTCGCCGCGCGACGGAACGCCGGCGACGCGAATGCCCGCCGAGTTGACGGTGAGCGACGAGCTGGCGAGCGAACGGCTGGCGCGGCTCGTCGCGACGATCCGCGGCAGCGCGCGCGCGACGAACATGACGCAGCTCGGCCGTCGGTACGAAGTGCTCATCGAGCGCCAGGCGCGTCGCGGCGACGACGTGCTCATGGCGCGCACGCGCGACTTCAAGACGGTGATGGTGCCTGGAGACGCGAGCATGCTGGGCTCCTACGTGACCGTGGAGCTCACGGGGACGACGGGGTCGACGTTCACGGGGCAAATCGTCGCCGAGCGGAAGCCGCTGCCCCTCGCGGTCTGACCGCTACCCCTGCGCTGGTTTGCGCCGGGTTGCGATGAGCCGATGAGTGACGTTGGCCGCGGGTGCGCGACATTGGGCGCGTGCCGCTCATCGTGCTTTCGCTCGCGTGCTACCTCGCCGGCCTGCTCACCGGATTCGCGGGGCCGTCTGGCTCGCTGATCGCGACGCTCGGCGTCGCGGCGGTCGCTGGAGCGATCGGGTGGCGGCGTGGACCCGTCATCGGGTCGACGTTCGCGCTGCTCGTCGCGGCCGGCTTCGGCATCGCTCGCGCGACGACCACAGCGTCCCTGTCGTGCGCGGCGTCGACGCCGCACCGCGCGACGCTCACGGTGGTCGTCGAGGACAGCGTCGGGCCGGGCGGGTACGTGGCGGGCGATGCCGGCGTATGCGGGCGCGTGTGGCTCTCGGTCGAGACGGGGCGAGCGCCCGCCGGCGCTCGCGTCATCGCGGCCGGCGACGTCGCTCGCACGCAGCGCGGCGTGCTGATCGATCACGCGAGCATCACGCTCTCGCGCGGGCCGCCGCTGCTCGTTCGGTGGCGACAGGCGGCCGGTCGCGCGATCGACCGAACCTTCGGCGGCGACGCGCCGCTCGTGCGCGCGCTGCTCATCGCGGACCGGAGCGAGCTCGCCCCCGAGGTGCGAGACCGCTTTGCCGCCGCCGGGCTGGCGCACATTCTCGCCATCGCCGGACTGCACGTCGGCATCATCGCGCTTGCCATAGAAATCGCGTTGCAGCTCGCCGGCGTGCCCCGTTCGCGGGCCAACATTCTCACGATCGCCGCCGTCGTGGTCTACGTGGCTGTCATCGGCGCGCCGATCCCGGCAGTCCGCGCGGCGATCATGCTCAATGCGTTTCTCGCCAGCCGTCTCGCGCAGCGGCCGACGTCGCGCTGGGCGATCGTCGCGCTGGGCGCGGCGCAGCCGCTCGTCGACCCGCGAGTCGTGCTCGACGCCGGCTACCAGCTCAGCGTCGTCGGGGTCACGTCGATGATCGCCGCGGGGCGCGTTGCGCGACGAATCGGCGTACACCGCCTTCCGTCGCTCGCGCGCGCTCCGGCGCTGATCCTCGTCGGTACGACCGTCGCGACGATCGGCTCGGCGCCGATCGTCGCGTGGGTGTTCGGCCGGATCAGCCTTGCCGCGCCCCTCACCAATCTCGTCGCGACGCCGCTCCTCGAGCTCGCACAGCCCATGCTGTTCGTCGGCATGCTGCTCGCGCCGATCCATCCGCTCGCGACGCTGCTCGCCGACGCGGCGCATCCGCTGCTCGGAAGTCTCGATCGCGTCGCGACGGTCGCCGCCGCGACGCCGGGCGCGTCAGTTCTCGTCGCGCCCACTCCGGCTTGCGCCGCGATCGCCGCCGTGTTGTCGGCGGCGTTCATCGTCGCCTGCGCGTCACGCGACTGGCGCGCGCCGGCGACCCTCTCGGCCGTCGCCGCCGTGATGCTCGTCTGGCTGCCGGTCGCGTCGTCGCGCGTCGCCGCGAGCACGGACGGCGAGCTCGAGCTGCACATGATCGACGTCGGCCAGGGCGACGCGATCGCGCTGCGCACGCCCCACGGCCACTGGATTCTCGTCGACGCGGGACGCGGGTGGCGCGGCGGCGACGCGGGACGTCAGACCGTCGTGCCGTACATCGGCCGCCGGGGCGGTCCGCTCGATCTGTTCGTGCTGTCGCACCCGCACACGGATCACGTCGGCGGTGCGGCGACCGTCCTCGACGCGCTTCACCCCGCCACCTACGTCGACGCCGGCTTTCCCGGGGCGGCCGAGTCGTATCGTGCGTCGCTCGACGCGGCGAAGCGCGACCACGTGCGATGGGTGCGGGCGCACCCCGGCGACGAGATGGCGGTCGACGGTGTCGCGCTCGAGTTTCTGGCGCCCGACTCGGCGTGGACCGCGTCGCTCGTGGATCCCAATCTCGCGAGCGTGATCGTGCTCGTTCGCTACGGTGAGATTCGCATGCTGCTCATGGGGGACGCCGAGCAGCCGGAGGAGGAGTGGCTCCTCGCGAACGAGCGCGAAGAGTTGCACGCCGACCTTCTGAAGGTCGGCCACCACGGAAGCAAGACGAGCAGCAGCGAGCGCTTCCTCGACGCGGTCGCGCCGCGACTGGCGCTCGTGTCCGTGGGCGCGGGGAATTCGTATCACCTGCCGACGCCGGCGATCATGGAGCGTCTGGCGTCGCACGGGGCGCAAGTCTTGCGCACCGACCGGCTCGGGACCATCGTCGCGCGCACGGATGGACACCGGCTGACCATCGACGCCGCGGGAGATACATGGGTATTGCCGCCGCGCTCCGTCGGGCCGCGCGAGCCGTAGTCGGACATCCGATCGAGCTGTCGCCCGCCTTACTCGCGCGCTATCCCGAACTGCGAACGGCGCGCTGGCGCAGCGGCGGGCTGCCGCCGCGCGTCGGCGGATGGTGTCTGGGCCGGGCGTCTGTGTCGGCGATCACCCTCTGGCGCACCATTTGGCTGGCGCACCCGAGCCGCGCGTCAGCAGAATTGCTCTTGCATGAAATCCGGCACGTTGCCCAGTTTGAGTCCGACCGGACGTTCGCGGTTCGGTATCTATGGGAGTCGGTGCGACGCGGATATCACGGAAACAGGTATGAAGTCGACGCGCGGGAGTACGCCGCCGCGCGACTAACCTCGGACAGGTGAGGCAGCGTGGTCAAACACACGGCAACATCGGTCGTCACGATCGAGCGCTTCATCATCGAGGAGGAGCGTCTCCATCCTGAGGCGACGGGCGAGCTCTCCGGCATCCTGTACGACCTCGCGCTCGCCGCGAAGATGATCGCCAACAAAGTGCGCAGCGCCGGTCTGGCCGACATTCTCGGGTCGGCGGACACGGAGAACGTGCAAGGCGAAGTGCAGCAGAAGCTGGACGTGATGGCGAACGAGATCATCGTCAAGGCGATGGACCACGGCGGCCGGCTCTGCGCCATGGCGTCGGAGGAGGAGCCGGGGATCATCCAGATCCCCGAGCACTTCAAGTGCGGCAAGTACGTGCTGCTCTTCGACCCGCTCGACGGCTCGTCGAACATCGACGTCAACGTTCCCGTCGGCACGATCTTCTCCGTCGTCCGCAAGATCACGCGCGGCCGGCACGGCGAGATGGAGGATCTGCTCCAGCCCGGACGCCGCCAGGTCGCCGCCGGCTACGTGATCTACGGGTCGAGCACGATGATGGTCTACACGACGGGGCAGGGCGCGCACGGCTTCACGCTCGACCCGTCGATCGGCGAGTTCCTGTTGTCGCACCCGAACATTCGCATTCCCGAAGACGGCCGGTATCTCTCGGTGAACGATTCGTACGAGGCGATGTGGGACGAGCGCGTCCGCTCGCGTCATGCGCCACTATCGCGGCCTCGAGAACGATCACCGGCCGCTCAGCACGCGCTACGTCGGCTCGCTCGTCGCCGACTTCCATCGCAACCTGCTCGGCGGCGGAATCTTCGCGTATCCCGCGAACACGAAGACGCCGCGCGGCAAGCTGCGCCTGCTCTACGAGGCGAATCCGCTCGCGTTCATCGTCGAGCAGGCGGGCGGCGCCGCGATCGACGGCGGCCAGCGCGTCCTCGACGTCGCTCCGAACGAGCTGCACCAACGCACGCCGCTCTACATCGGCAGCAAGAACGAGGTCGCTCTCGCGCAACAGATCCTTTCTCCGCGGCCGGACCTCGTCGTCGCTTGAGATTTCCGCTCTGGTTCCGAGTGGACTCGTCGATCGTATCGCGTGGGTGGCTGTACGAATTGGTAACTGCACGATTTCGCTGAAGAGGGCGGATTTCGCGGAGAAGGGCAACTTCTTAAGGATGTTTTTTCTCAGCGTTGCTTCCGGCGCGGCTCGCGAATGTACCAAGCCGGCTCCGACGCACAGAGCGCGTCCGATGCCCGTGGAGGATTATCTTCCGGGCGCATGAGCCAGCCACGCGGACACAACGAAAAACGCGAAACGCCGTCGGGCATTCCGGTCGACGCCGTTTATCGTCCGGCCGACGTGCCGCTGGACTACACCGGCGACCTCGCCGACCCGGGCGCGTTTCCGTTCACGCGCGGCGTGCAGGCGACCATGTACCGCGGCCGCCTGTGGACGATGCGCCAGTACGCCGGATTTGGAACGGCCGCCGAGACGAACCGGCGATTCCGCCTGCTTCTCGACGCGGGCCAGACGGGACTCAGCGTCGCGTTCGACCTGCCGACGCAGATGGGCATCGACTCCGACTCTCCACGCGCGCTCGGCGAAGTCGGGCGCGTGGGCGTGGCGATCGACACCGTCGACGACATGCACCGTCTGCTCGACGGACATACCGCTCGACAAAGTCTCGACCTCGATGACGATCAACGCGACGGCGTCGACGCTGCTCGCGATGTACATCGTCGTGGGCGAGGAGCGGGGGATCGACCGCGCCAAGCTGAGCGGGACGATTCAGAACGACATCCTGAAGGAGTACATCGCGCGCGGCACGTACATCTATCCGCCCGAGCCCAGCCTCGCGCTCGTCGCCGAGGTGTTCCGGTTTTGCGCGAAGGAGGTGCCGAACTGGAACCCGATCTCGATCTCGGGCTACCACATTCGCGAGGCGGGCGCCACGGCGGTGCAGGAGTTGGCTTTCACGTTCGCGAATGCCGTCGAGTACGTGCGCCGTGCCGTCGCGCGCGGTCTCGACGTGGATTCGTTCGCCCCGCGCCTCTCGTTCTTCTTCGCCGCGCACAACGACTTGTTCGAGGAGGTCGCCAAGTTCCGCGCGGCGCGCCGGATCTACGCGCGGCTGATGCGCGAGCGATTCAAGGCGAACGACCAGAGTTGCCGGCTTCGCTTTCACACGCAGACGGGCGGCGTGACGCTCCAGGCGCAACAGCCTCTGAACAACGTGGTGCGCGTCGCCGTGCAGGCGCTGTCCGCGGTCCTCGGCGGCACGCAGTCGCTCCATACGAACGGATACGACGAAGCGCTCGCGCTGCCGACGGCGGAGGCGGCGACGCTCGCGCTCCGCACGCAACAGGTCATCGCGTTCGAGTCCGGCGTCGCGGCAACCGTCGATCCGCTCGCCGGGAGCTACTACGTCGAGCACCTGACGAACGAGCTGGAACGCCGCGCGCTCGAGCTGCTCGACGCCGTGGACGCGCTTGGCGGCGCGGCGCACGCGATCGAGGCGTCGTTCTTCCAGGAGGAGATCGCGCGCAGCGCGTACGACCAGCAGATGCGCGTCGAGCACGGGGAGACGGTGATCGTCGGCGTGAACAAGTTCGCCGATGGCGCGCCGCCGCCGATCATTCCCGCGCCGGACTATTCGGCGCTCGAGCGCGAGCAGGTAGAGCGGCTCAAAGCGTCGCGCGGCGCGCGCGATGCGACTCGTGTGGCCGCGGCGCTTGGTGCGCTGCGCGACGCGGCGCGCGCGGGATCATCGCCGACCGCGGGCACACCGCTCATGCCGCTCATCATCGACGCCGCGCGCGCGCGCGCGAGCGTGGGCGAAATCGCGGATTCGCTGAGGGAGGCATGGGGCGAGTATCGACCGGTGTGATGAGGTGGACCGCGTAGACCGGTAGACCGGAACTGCTCCGAAGACGTCTGAAGTCAGACTTCTGACTTCAGACCTCCGATTTCTCGCGGTCCACCGGTCAACCCGTCTACCTGTCCACCCGTCCTTGAACTCCCCTCCCAAACCTCATTAACTTTCGATCTCGCCCGCGTCGCCTAAGTCTCAGCTAAATGCCAACTTACGAGTTCCGCTGTCCAAGCGGCCACAGCTTCGAGCGCTTCTACCGCAAGATGGCCGACGCCGCGACGGAGCTCGAGTGTCCGGAGTGCGGCAAGCTTGCGGCGCGCCAGATGTCGGGTGGCGCCGGCCTCGTATTCAAGGGCTCGGGCTTCTACCTCACCGACTACGGTCGCAACGCGCACCGAGACGGCGGCGCCGGCAAGCCGTCGGAGAAGGCGTCAGCCGAGTCGTCCGGCGAGGGAAAAGGCGAGTCGAAGACCGATTCCAAGTCCGGCGAATCGAAAGCCGACTCGACCTCGTCGAGCGGCACCGACTCCAAGCGCGCCGAAGGCAAGGCCGACAAGCCGGCAGGGTCGACGTCGACGAGCAAGCCCGATTCGTCGAGCTCGAGCCCACCCAAAAAGCCTGGCTCGAGCGGCGGTTCGAACGACTGATGGACACGACTGAGGCGCTCCGCGCCGAGCTCGTTCGCGCCGTGCGGGCGCTCGGGGGGCCGGAGGACGTCGAGCCGGTCATCGAACGGCCGCGTGATCCCGCGTTCGGCGACTGGGCCACCAATCTCGCGATGGTGCTCGCCAAGCCGCTCGGGAAAAAGCCGCGCGACCTCGCGGCGGAGATCGTCGAACGCCTCGACTACTTGCGGGCGGGAATCCGCGCGGCCGAGATCGCGGGGCCGGGGTTCATCAACTTTCGCCTCGCGACCGACGTCTTTGCCGAAGGGCTGCGCGCCCTCATCACGTCAGGGCATGCCTACGGCCAATCGAACGCCGGCGAGCAGTGCCCGGTGAACGTCGAGTTCGTGTCGGCGAATCCAACGGGGCCGTTGCACGTCGGGCACGGCCGGCAGGCCGCGTTGGGCGACGCGATCTCGTCGCTGCTGTCCGCGACCGGCTGGCGGGTCTCGCGAGAGTTCTACTACAATGACGCGGGCGCGCAGATCGCGAACCTCGCGCTCAGCGTGCAGGCCCGCGTGCGCGAGCTCGCCGGACAGACCGTCTCGCTCCCCGAGGGCGGATATCACGGCGAGTACATCCGCGAGCTGGCCCAACGATACGTCGGAGGAGAACTCGAGCGACGCGAACGCCGCCGACCTCGACGCGTTGCGGCGCTTCGCCGTGCGCGAACTGCGCAAGGAACAGGACCGCGACCTTCAGGCGTTCGGCGTCAACTTCGACGTCTATTTCCTCGAGTCGTCGCTGTACGACGACGGCCGCGTCGACGACACAGTGCGGCGGCTCGTCGCCGCGGGGCACACCTACGACAAGGACGGCGCACTCTGGCTGCGCACCACCGACTTCGGCGACGACAAGGACCGCGTCATGCGCAAGAGCGACGCGACCTTCACGTACTTCGTGCCCGACGTCGCGTACCACGTCACGAAATGGGAGCGCGGGTTCAAGCGGGCAATCAACGTGCAGGGTGCGGATCACCACAGCACCGTGACGCGCGTGCGGATCGGATTGCAGGCGCTCGACGCCGGAATCCCCAAGGGCTACCCCGACTATGTGCTGCACCAGATGGTGACGGTCATGCGCGGCGGGGAAGAGGTGAAGATCTCCAAGCGCGCCGGCAGCTACGTCACCGTGCGCGACTTGGTCGACGAGGTCGGGCGCGACGCGGTTCGCTACTTCTTCCTCATGCGGAAGGGCGACTCGCAGCTGGTCTTCGACGTCGACGTCGCGCGCTCGCAGTCGGACGAGAATCCCGTCTACTACATCCAGATGGCGCACGCGCGCATGTCGGGCATCTTCCGCGTGGGCGAGATCGAGCCCGCGTCGGTCACGGGCGTCGACGCGGACCTCTCGCTGCTGTCGTTGCCTGAAGAGCAAGAGCTGATGAAAGCGCTGCTCGACTATCCGGCGATCGTCGCGGGCGCGGCTGCGGCGCTGGAGCCGCATCGCATCGCCAACTATCTGCACGAAACGGCCGGAAAGGCGCACCTCTGGTACCACAAGGCGCACGTACTGAACGAGCCCGAGCCGTTGATGCGGGCGCGGCTCGTCCTCGCGCGCGCGGCGCAGCTCGTCATTCGCAACGGCCTCTCGCTGCTCGGCATTTCGGCGCCGGAGCGAATGTGATCGGGAGCAGTCCGACCCTCCCCCTCCCCACCAACCCACATGACAGTTCTCGTCGTCGGCTCCGTGGCGCTCGATTCCGTCGAGACGCCGTTCGGGCGCGCGGACAACGTCCTCGGCGGGTCCGGCACGTTCTTCTCCGCGGCGGCGAGCCACCTCGCGCCGGTGCAGCTCGTCGGCGTGATCGGTACCGACTTTCCGCTCGACAAACTGAAGCGCGCCTTCGCATCGCGCCCCATCGACATCTCCGGGCTCGAGCAAGCCGACGGAACGTCCTTTCGCTGGCGCGGCCGGTATCGTCACGACCTCAACGTCGCGGAAACCCTGGAGACGCACCTCGGTGTCTTCTCGAACTTTCGACCGAAGATTCCCGACCAGTTCCGGTCGGCGCCGTTCGTGTTCCTCGGCAACATCGACCCGCGGCTCCAGCTCGACGTGCTGACGCAGGTCGCCAAGCCGAAGCTCGTCGCCTGCGACACGATGAACTTCTGGATCGAGAGCCGGCGCCCCGACATCCTCAAGCTGCTGTCCCACGTGGATCTGATCACGCTGAACGACGCCGAGGCGCGCCAGCTCACCGAGGAGTTCAACCTCGTCAAGGCGGCGCGCTGGATCATGGAACGCGGCCCGAAGCACGTGGTGATCAAGAAGGGAGAGCACGGCGCGTTCATGTTCACGAACTCGAACGTGTTCTTCGCTCCGGCATATCCGCTGGAATCGGTGTTCGATCCGACCGGCGCCGGCGATTCGTTCGCCGGCGGATTCATGGGATATCTCGCCAGCACGGGCGACCTCTCCGAGGCGAATCTGCGGCGCGCCGTGGTATACGGCTCCGCGATGGGCTCGTTCGCGGTCGAGAAATTCTCCGTCGACCGGTTGCTCGAGATCACACCGGATGACCTGCGCGCGCGCGTCGGCGACTTCCATCGGCTCGTCTCGTTCGAGCACGACGCGTGACGGGCCCGCTCGACTACCGCACCGCCGGCGTCGACATCGACGCGGCCGACGACGCGAAGCATCGCATCAAGGCGCACGTGCTGTCGACACTCACGGCCGGCGCGCGCGGGGAGTTCGGCGGATTCGGCGGCATGTTCCGCGTCCCGACCGACGTGCCGAAACCGGTGCTCGTCGCCAGCGCCGACGGCGTGGGAACGAAGCTCAAGGTCGCGATCGACGCCGGCCGGCACGACACCGTGGGCCACGACCTCGTGAACCACTGCGTCAACGACATCCTCGTGCAGGGTGCGCTCGCCGCTGTTCTTTCTCGACTACGTGGCCATGGGCGCGCTCGAGCCGCAGGTGGTCGAAGGCATCGTCGCGGGAGTCGCGGCGGGTTGTCGTGAGAACGGCTGCGCGCTGATCGGCGGCGAAACCGCCGAAATGCCGGGCGTCTATACGCCGCCCGACTACGACCTGGCCGGTTTCATCGTCGGCTACGTGGACGAGGACGCCATCCTCGGTCCCGGTCGCGTGCAGGACGGCGACGTGTTGATCGGCCTCGAGAGCAGCGGGCTCCACACGAATGGTCTCTCGCTCGCTCGACGGATCGTCGCCGAGCGGATGAACCTCGGCGTCTCGGATCGCTTTCCTGGAGACGATCGCTCCGCGGCGGATGTGCTGCTGGCGATCCATCGATCGTATCTCGCGGCGTTGCGACCGGTGCTTGCCGACGGTTCCATCCACGCGATGGCGCACATCACCGGCGGCGGCATTCCCGGCAATCTGAATCGCGCGTTGCCGCCGACGGTCGACGCGCAGGTCGACGTTCGAAGCTGGACCGTGCCCAATGTTTTCCAGCAGCTGGCACGAGCCGGCCGGGTCGAGGAGCCCGAAATGTTCCGAACGTTCAACATGGGCGTCGGAATGGTGGTGATCGCGCCGCCGAATTCCGTCGACGCAGTGATCGCCTCCGTGACCGCCGCCGGTGTGCGAGGATGGACCATCGGCCGAGTCAGCGCCGGGTCGGGTCGCGTAGTCCTCAACGAGGGGGATTAGCGTATGCGAGGTCGGGTGTCGTGGATCGCCGCGGTCATGGGAATCGTCGCGGCGTTGCCGTTGCGTGTTCAAGCACAGGATCTCAAGACGCCCAAGTGCGTTGCCGGGGCGCCCGGGTCCGCGACGCTCATCGCGCAGGACGCCTGCCAACAGGCGTACGACGTCTATCAGCTGATCGCGCCGCAACTCGGTCTCGCGCTCGCCGGCGGCAATGCGACCGCCGGAACGGGAAGCGTGCTCGGTGGGCTCGGTCACTTTTCCGTGGGCGTGCGCGTGAACGCGTTCAACGGATTGTTCCCGAACACGGGCAACGGTGGATACCCGGTCAGCACGAACGGCGCGCAGTCGCGCACCCTGGCGACGAAGGGCCAGTGGTTCGGCGCGCCGACGGCGGACGCCGCCATCGGCTTGTTCAAAGGCTTTCCGCTCGCATTGACCAACGTGCTGGGAGTCGATGCGCTGATCAGCGCCGAGTACGTGCCGACCATTAACAACGGCGACTTCTCGCTCGACCCGTCGTCGAACTTCCGGTTCGGATATGGCGCGCGAATCGGCCTGCTCTCCGAATCGATCGCGTTTCCCGGCGTGTCGTTCACCTGGATCGAACGCGACCTGCCGACGATCGACATCGGCGTCAACGGCTCCGCCGTCGGTGTCAACGGAAGCACCATCGATATCACCAACATGGACGTGACGACGCGAGCGTGGCGCATCGTCGCGAGCAAGAACCTGATCGCGTTTTCCGTCGCCGCGGGCGTCGGCCGCGATAGCTACGAGCAGTCGGCGACGCTCACCGGCACGGTCAACCAGTTCGGCGCCTCGGCGAGCCAGTCGCTGGCCGCGAAGCAATCGCTCGGCCGCACGAATTTCTTCGGCGATTTTTCGATCAACCTGCCCGCGCTCAAGATCGTCTTCGAAGCCGGCGACGCGGTGGGGGGATCGGTCGCGACGTTCAACTCGTTCGCCGGCGGACGGGCCGACCGCTCGCAGGTCTACGGATCGTTCGGCCTGCGCCTGAGCCGGTGAGGTCGCCCGGCGCGCCATGACCGACGACGCGCGGCGCGCGGACAGGGAATTCATGCGTCGCGCGCTCGCGCTCGCCGAGCGTGGGTGGGCGCAGACCGCGCCGAACCCGATGGTCGGCGCGGTCGTCGTCTCGGAAGGTCACGTCGTCGGCGAGGGGTTTCACGCGCGCTTCGGCGCCGCGCACGCTGAGGTCGTCGCGCTCCGCGAGGCCGGAGCCGCCGCGAAGGGCGCGACGCTCTACGTGAACCTCGAGCCATGCGCGCATCACGGTAAGACTCCGCCGTGCGCGGACGCGATCATTCGAGCGGGGGTATCACGCGTCGTTGCCGCCGTGCGCGATCCGAGCCGCGACAGCCCGCGGCGGCATCGACAAGCTTCGCGCGGCGGGCGTCGTCGCCGACGTGTCGCCGCAGGAGGAACGAGACGCCGCGATCGAGCTGAACGCGCCGTTCTTCCACGCGCAGACGAGCGAGCGTCCGTGGGTGACGCTCAAGCTCGCCCTCTCCGCCGACGATCGCGTCGCCGATCCGTCGCCGGACAATCGGTGGATCACCGGCGCTGCGGCCCGCGCCGAGGTGCACCGATTGCGCGCCAACAGCGACGCGATCGCCGCCGGCATCGGGACCGTGCTCGCCGACGACCCCGCGCTCACCGTGCGCGACGCTCCGGCTCCGCGCGTCCAACCGCGCCGCGTGGTGTTCGACTCACAGGCGCGAATTCCGTTGGAGGCGACGCTCGTCCGTACGGCGCGCGAAACACCGACCGTCGTGATCGCGCGGCCGGGAGCGGACCGATCCGCCGTCGCCGCGCTGTCGGATCAGGGCGTGGAGGTTGTGACCGAACCGGATCTCGACGCTGCGCTCGCCGCCCTGCGCGTGCGCGGTGTTCGGTCCCTCTTCCTCGAGGGTGGGGCGCGCCTCGCGGGATCGTTTCTCGAGCGTTCGCTCGTCGACAGGCTCATTATCTTTCGCTCACGGCGGATCGTTGGCCACGGGCTGGGCGCGTTCGACTTCGCGCCGGCCGGATTTGCGGCGTCGCTCACGCGAACGCGCGTGGTCGACGAGCGGCCGTTTGGCGACGACACCATGACTATCTACGCTCTCCACGAGGTCGCGTGTTCACCGGCCTGATCGACGACGTCGGACGAATCGCGAGCGTCACGTCCACGGATGCCGGCCGAGAGTTCCGCATCGAGTGCCGTTACGCCGACCTCGCGCCGGGCGAGAGCATCGCGGTGAATGGCGCGTGCCTCACGGTTCGGGAGCAAGGCGCGCAATGGTTCACCGCGGCCGCCGTGACGACTACGCTCGACCGGACGACGATGGGTACGTGGAGCGCCGGCGCCCGCGTGAACCTCGAGCGTGCGCTGCGCGTCGGCGACCGATTGGGCGGACATTTCGTCCAAGGCCACGTGGACGGGGTTGCCACGGTCGAAACGGTCGAGCAGCGGGGCGATGCCCGCCTCATCGACCTTGCTCTCCCTTCCGGGCTCGCCGAGCTTATGGTACCGCACGGGTCGGTGGCGGTGGACGGCGTGAGCCTCACGGTGAACGACCTTCCCGCTTCCGGGGGGGACCCTGCAACTGTCGCTGATCGACTATACGCTGCGGCACACGACGCTCGGCGCCCTGGTTGCCGGCGATCGCGTGCACGTCGAAGCCGACATGCTCGGGAAATACGTGCAGCGTTTGCTCAAGGAATCCACATGGCTTTCGGAACGATAGAGCAGGCAATCGAGGCGATTCGAGACGGCAAGTTCGTCATCGTCGCCGACGACGAGGATCGCGAGAACGAGGGCGATCTCATCTGCGCCGCGCAGCTGATCACGCCCGAGATGGTCAACTTCATGATCAAGAAGGCGGGCGGATTGATCTGCCTCGCGCTGTCCGGCGAGCGCGTCGACGCGCTCGGCCTCGACCCGATGAGCGAGACGAACCTCGACGACTACCGCACCAATTACACGGTGAGCATCGACGCGTCGGCGCGCTTCGGCGTGACGACGGGGATCAGCGCGCACGACCGCGCCAAGACGATTCGCGTCGCGGTCGACTCCGACACCGAGCCGGGACACCTGCGCCACGGCGGCCACGTGTTTCCGCTCCGCGCCCGCGAAGGCGGCGTTCTCCAGCGCACGGGGCACACGGAAGCCGCCGTCGACCTCGCGCGCCTCGCCGGCCTTTCGCCGGCCGGCGTCGTGTGCGAGATCTTGAATGAGGACGGCTCGGCGTCGCGCCGGCCGCAGCTCGAGCAGTTCGCCGCCGAGCACAACATCGTCTTCGTCACCGTCGCCCAGCTCGTGGCGCACCGGCTCAAGAGCGAACGGCTCGTGCACCGCGTCGCCGAGGCGCGGCTGCCCACCGGGCACGGCGAGTGGCACATCGTCGGCTACAAGAACGACGTCGACGTCCACGAGCACGTCGCGCTGGTCTATGGAGACGTCGCAGGCGTGGACGACGTGCTGATTCGCATCCACTCGAAGTGCCTCACCGGCGACGTGTTCCATTCGCTGCGCTGCGACTGCGGCTGGCAGCTCGACAAGGCGATGGAGATGATCGCCAAGGAAGGACGCGGCGTCGTCGTCTACCTCGACCAGGAAGGGCGGGGCATCGGGTTGCTCAACAAGCTCAAGGCGTACGAGCTTCAGGACCGCGGGGCCGACACCGTCGAAGCGAACGAACAACTCGGCTTCAAGCCCGACCTGCGCAACTACGGCATCGGCGCGCAGATCCTCCTCGACCTCGGGGTCTCGTCGATCCGCCCGATCACGAACAACCCGCGCAAGATGGTCGGCCTCGAGGGCTACGGGATTCACCTCGGCGAGCGCGTGCCGATCGTCCAGCCGTCGCACGACGAGAACGCCGACTATCTCCGCACCAAGCGCGACAAGCTCGGACATCTGTTCACGTCCGACGCAGCGGACTAACTAAGAACCGGCGTATATAAAATGGCCGAATTCGCCGGTACACCGTCCGGTGCGCACCGGCGGTTCGCGGTCGTCGCCAGCCGGTTCAACCAGTCGATCGTCGACAAGCTCGTCGACGGCGCGCTCGACGCGCTCGTGCGGCACGGCGTGTCGGCCGACGACGTCGACGTCGTGTGGGTGCCCGGCGCGTGGGAGCTGCCGATCGCCGCGCGCCGCTTGTTGACCAGCGAGCGGTACGACGCGCTCGTCGCCGTCGGCGCGGTGATTCGCGGCGACACGCCGCACTTCGACTACGTCGCCGGCGAAGCGTCGCGCGGCCTCGCCCGCGCCAGTACGGAGTTCGACACGCCGATCGGGTTTGGAGTCCTGACGTGCGACAATGACGAGCAGGCGCTGGCGCGCGCCGGAGGCGCGCACGGCAACAAGGGCTGGGACGCGGCGCTCGCCGCCTTGGAGATGGCTGACCTGTTCGATCGCCTCGATGCCGCGGACGAGGGTTGAAACGCGGGCGCGCGCCCGCGTCCTGCAAGCGCTGTATGCGTGGGACGTGCGCGGGAACGAGTCGCTCGAGCGCGTAGCCCACCGGATCTGGGACGACCTCGCCGTGCCCGCCGACGAGCGTCAGTTCGCGAAACCACTGGTCGACGACCTCACGCGCCGCGGCTCGGTACTCGATGCCGAACTGGCCGACGTCACGACCAACTGGCGTCTCGAGAGGCTCGGCGTGGTGGAGCGCAGCGTGCTTCGACTCGCGGCCGTGGAGCTCGACCGCGGCGAGACGCCTCCGCGCGTCGTGATCCAGGAGGCCGTGCATCTCGCCGAACGATACGGGTCGGCGCGAAGCGCGAAGTTCGTCAACGGCGTCATCGACGCGTTGGCTCGGCGAATGGGGCGCATGTAGTGCGCATCCTCGTCGTCAACTGGCAAGACCGCGAGAATCCGCAGGCGGGCGGCGCCGAGATTCACCTCCACGAAATCTTCGGGCGTCTCGCGATGAAGGGGCACGACGTGCGCCTCCTCTGCGGCGGTTGGCCAGGCTGTCCGCCGCGCGCGGCGCTCGACGGGATCGACGTCTATCGCGTCGGCACGCGGCACAGCTTTCCGTTTCGCGCGCGTCGACATTATCGGGCGCACCTCGCGGGCTGGGCCGACGTGCTCGTCGAGGACATCAACAAAGTGCCGCTGTACACGCCTCGATGGGGCGCGCCCCATACGTTGGCGCTCGTGCCGCATCTCTTCGGGTCGACGGCGTTTCAGGAGCTGCCCGCGCCACTCGCCGCCGCGGTGTGGACGGCGGAGCGGCCGCTCGGGCGCGTGTACCGCGGCGTGCCGTTCGAGGCGATCAGCGAGAGCACGGCCGACGACCTCGCGGGGCGCGGCATCGCGCGCTCGTCGATCGAAGTGATCTATCCGGGTGTCGACACGATCGGCTACACCCCCGACGCGTCGCTGCGCGCCGCGACGCCCGTCTTCTCCTACCTCGGTCGGCTCAAGCGATACAAAGGCGTGCATCTCGTGATTCGCGCGTTCGCGGAGCTGAACGTCCCGAACGCCGTGCTCGAGATCGCGGGCGCGGGCGATTATCGGCCCGATCTCGAGGAATTGGCTCACTCGCTTGAACTGCGCGATCGGGTCAAGTTTCTTGGGCGAATCAGCGAGCCGGAGAAGCTCTCGTTGCTGCGACGTTCATGGGCGCTGGTGTTTGCGTCTCCAAAGGAGGGGTGGGGAATCACGAACCTCGAGGCCGCGGCCTGCGCAACGCCCGTCGTCGCGTCGAACTCGCCGGGAATTCGCGAGTCGGTGCGCGACGGTCACACGGGCTTTCTCGTACCGCACGGTGACGTTCCCGCGATGGCGGCGGGGATGCGCCGCATCGCCGGGTCGCGCGAGCTCGTCGAGCGGCTGGGCGCCGAGGCGCGCGTGTTCGCCGAAAGCTTCACGTGGGAGCGCGCGGCCGACGAGACCGAGGCGCACCTTCAGCGAGTGATCGCGGCCGGGAACCGCGCGTGACCAAGCCGCTGACCATCGGACGCCTGCTCGAGCGCCTGAGAGACACCCTCGAGCTCGAGCACGTCGAGGGAACGGACGGCCTCGAGCGAACGATCGAGAACCCGAACGCGTCGAGTCCGGGCCTCGTGCTGGCCGGATACACGGCCCGATTTCCCGCGCAGCGCCTGCAGGTGCTCGGCGAGACCGAGATCACGTACCTGAAGTCGATGGACCCGACCCTGCGGCGCGAGAATCTCAAGAAGTTCTTCTCGTTTCCGATCCCCTGCGTCTTCATCACGAAGGGTCAGGAGCCGGGGCCCGATCTGCTCGAGATCGCGGCGTCCGCCGGGGTCGCGTTGATCCGCTCGCACCTCAAGACCGACGAGTTCTACAACCGCCTCAAGCCCTGGCTCGAGGAGGAGTTCTCGCCGACGACCAACCTCCACGCGTCGCTCGCCGACGTGTTCGGCGTCGGGCTCTTGTTCGTCGGCAAGAGCGGCATCGGCAAGTCGGAGTGCGTGCTCGATCTCGTCGAGCGAGGCCACCGGTTCGTGGCCGACGATCTGGTCATCGCGCGCCGGCGCGGCCGCAGCGTCGTCGTCGGCCGCGGGCACGAGTTGCAGAAGCACCATATGGAGATTCGCGGCGTCGGGCTGATCGACATTCCGTCGCTCTTCGGCGTGCGCGCGGTGCGCCATCAGAAACGCATCGAGGTCGTGGTGCAGCTCGAGCACTGGGATCACGGCGACCCGCCGGACCGCACCGGGCTCGACACCGAGACGACGACGATTCTCGACGTGGAATTGCCGAAGATGCGCGTTCCGCTCAATCCGGGAAAGAACATCACCGTCATCGCCGAAGTCATCGCGATGAATCACCTGCTCAAGTACAGCGGCATCGACCCCGCGCAGCGATTCAACGATCGGCTCGTCAAACAGCTGCGCGGGCGGTCCGATGTCCAGCGGTATCTCCAGGAGGACGATGAGTAGCGAAAGCGCCGCTCCAGTGGAGGGTCCGCGCGCGATCGTCGCCGGGCACGGGGACTTCGCGGCGGGACTGATCTCCGCCGTCGAGCAGATCTCCGGCCGCGGCCGCATGCTGCTGCCGCTCGCCATCAAACAGCTCGGCGTCGAGGACATCGAGGCGTTGTTGCGGAAGGAGATGGTCGCCACGGGCGTCCGCGTGATCTTCACCGACCTGCAAGCGGGGAGCTGCACGATGGCGTCCCGCAGGATTCTCCACGGCATGGAGGACGCGGTGCTCATCGCCGGCGTGAATTTGCCGACGCTCCTCGATTTCGTCTTCGCCGACGCGATGCCGCCGGTCGTCGCCGCGCGCCACGCGGCGGAGCGGGGCAAAGCGTCGATCGTCGCCATCGGTGGAGTACCGAAGTGACGCTCGAGCTCTTTCGCATCGACGACCGGCTGATTCATGGACAGGTCGTCGTGGGTTGGGGCCAGCCGCTCGGTCTCAAGTTCATCGTGCTCGTGGACGACGCGGTGGCGTCGAGCGACTGGGAGCAGGAGCTCTACCGCATGGGCGTGCCGCCCGAGATGGACGTCTACTTTCACGACGTCGGTGACCGCGGCGACGCGGATCCCCGTGTATCGCGCCGACCCGCGCGCCGGCCTGCTCCTCACGGGCGACATCGCGACCATGCAGCGTCTCGCCGAAAACGTGACGCCTCCTCTCGACTCGGTGAACGTCGGCGGCATCCACTCGCGCCCCGGCCGCGTGCAGCGGCTGCGCTACGTCTTCCTGTCCGGCGATGAGGCGACGGAGCTCCGCGCGCTGCAGCAACGGGGCGTGAAGGTGACCGCGCAAGACTTGCCAGGCGCGCGCTGCGTTCCGCTCGAGGACCTGCTGAATGGAAGCGACCTGTGAGCATCGTCGAGGTCCTGCCGATCGCGTTGTTGGGCGGCCTGCTCGGGCTGGACGTCGTGAGCTTTCCGCAGGCGATGTTCTCGCGCCCGCTGGTGGCCGCGACGCTCGCCGGTGCGCTCCTCGGGCAGCCGTCGAGCGGACTGCTCATCGGCGTGGCGCTGGAGCTCGTCGCGTTGGAGACCCTGCCGTTCGGCGCGTCTCGATACCCGGAGTGGGGATCGGCCGCGGTCGTCGGCGGCGCGATCTTCTCGGCGCATCCGTCGCACCCGCCGGGCGCGATGACCATCGCCGCGCTCGGCGCCCTGGCCACGACGTGGGTCGGCGGCTGGACGATGGTCAAGCTGCGACAGCTGAACGCGCGATGGGCTCGCGCGCGGCGCGACGGACTCGAGGCGGGCGCGCGAGGCACGGTGATTTCGCTCCAACTGATGGGGCTCACCGCGGATCTCCTGCGCGGCGGCCTGCTCACGCTGATCGCTTTCCTGATTCTGTCGCCACTCGCCGACGCGACGATCGGGCTCTGGACGACCGATGCGCGTCTGTCACGCAGTCTCGTCGTCGCGACGGTGGCGAGCGTCGCGGCCGGCGCGGCGTGGAAACTCTTTCATGCGACGGCCGGTGCGCGTTGGTTCTTCGTCGGCGGACTCGCCGTCGGACTCGTAATTCTCTTCGCGAAATGACGACCGCCGCCCAGCCCGCGCAGCCCGCCCCCCAGTCTCCGACGCCGATCGGCGAGCTCCCGTTCCGGACTCGCCTCGCGATCTTCATGCGCCTGCTCGCGATTCAGGGGTCGTGGAACTACGAGAGCTTACTCGGCAACGGCATCGGGTTTTGCCTCGAGCCGGCGCTGCGGCTGTTCCCGGAGGGGATTCACTCGGCGCGCTTCAAGACGGCGCTGGCCCGCGAGAGTCACTACTTCAACGCGCATCCGTATCTGGCGTCGGTCGCGGTGGGCGCGCTTGCGCGCGCTGAACTCGACGGCGAGCCGCCCCAACGAATCGAGCGCTTCCGCACAGCGTTGTGTGGGCCGCTCGGCAGCGTCGGCGACCGGCTGGTGTGGGCCGGTTGGCTTCCGTTCTGCTCGCTTGCGTCGCTCGCCATCTTTGGACTGGGCGCGACCGCGCCTGTGGTCGTCGGATTCTTTCTGCTCGTCTACAACGCGGGACACCTGGGCCTGCGCGCGTGGGGGCTGCGCACCGGCTGGAAGCACGGGCTGCGCGTGGCGTCGGCGCTCGGCAACCCGGTGCTGCGTCGTGGACCGGAGCAGATCGGACGGCTGGCTGCGCTCGCCACGGGTGTGGCGATTCCGTTGTCGCTCGGCCGGATCATCGGCCCCGGGCGAAATCTCCTAGGCGGCGTCCTCATCGCTGTCGCGGTCGGCGCGTTCGTCGTCGTGCGTCTGAAGGGTCGCATCGAAGGCTGGAGGCTCTCGCTCGGCGTGCTCGCTGCTTTCGTCCTCGTTTCGGTGATCGCCTAATGCCCGAACGCACCGTTCAGATCGTCAACCGCAACGGCCTGCACGCGCGGCCGGCCGCCGAGATCGTGAAGCTCGCCTCGAAATTCCAAGCCGAGATCACGATCGTGAAGGACGATCTCGACGTGAACGGCAAGAGCATCATGGGCGTGATGATGTTGGCGGCCGAACACGGGTCGAGCATCACGTTGCGCGCCGAAGGCCCCGACGCGACGCAAGCGCTCGACGCGCTGGCGACGCTCGTCGGCAACAAGTTCGGGGAGAGCTGAGTGGACAAGAAGCTCACCGGAATCCCCGCGTCGCCCGGCATCGCTGTCGGCACGGTGCATCTCCTCAGGTGGGAGGTGCCCGACGTGCCTCAGCACATCATTCCCGACGACGCGATTCCGCGCGAGATCGCTCGATTCCACGAGGCGCGCGCGCGGGCGAAGGATCGCCTCTCGTTGCTCCGCGACCGCGTCGAGCGCACCGCCGGGGCGCAGGAAGCGGCGATCTTCGACGTGCAGCGCGAGATCCTCGACGACCGCGAGCTGATCGCCGGGTCCGAGGCGCTGATCAAGCAGAATCTCTCGGCCGAGAAGGCGTTCGAGATCGTGATGCTCGAGTGGAGGGAGCGCTTCGCGCGCGCGGGCCATCCAATGCTCCGCGAGCGCATCGGCGATTTGAAGGACGTCGAGATCCGCGTGCTGACGCTGCTGCTCGACCTGCCGGACCACGATCCGGTGGATCTCCCCAAGGGCGCCAACGCGATCCTCGTCACGCACGACCTCACGCCGAGTCTCACCGTGCAGCTCGACCGGGACGCGATCATCGCGATCGCGACCGACGCCGGCACCCGCACGTCGCACGTCGCGATTCTCGCGCGATCGCTCGGACTGCCCGCGATCGTCGGTCTTCGCACGGCGACGCAGCAGTTGAGCGGGCACGAGACGGCGATCCTCGACGGATCCACCGGTCTCCTCGCGATCAACCCGACGCACTTCGAGATCGACGCGTACAAGGAGCGCGCGCGACAGGAGGCGCTCGAGGAAGCGGAGCTGAGCCACCTCGCCGGCCTCGACGCGGTCACGACCGACGGTGTCCGCATCACGCTGCGCGCGAACGTCGACCTCCCCGAAGAGGCGGACATCGGCGCGACGAGCGGCGCGGAGGGCGTCGGGCTCATGCGCACCGAGTTCCTCGTCGTCGGCCGCGCGACGATGCCCGACGAGGACGAGCAATATCGCGCCTACAAGCGCGTCGTCGAGGCGTTCGGCGGCAAGCCGGTCGTGATTCGCACGTTCGACATCGGCGGCGACAAGCTGCCGGTCGGCGGATTCCCCAGCGAGCCCAATCCGTTTCTCGGGTGGCGCGCAATCCGCATGTGCCTCGACCAGCCAGAGCTCTTCAGCGTGCAGTTACGCGCGCTGTTGCGCGCGGCGGTCCATGGCGACTTGCGCATCATGCTGCCGCTCGTCGTCACGGTCGACGAAGTTCGCCAGGCGCGCAAGCTGCTCGACGAAGCCGCAGACGAGCTCGAGGCGCGCGGCGCCGAGTTCCGCCGCGACGTGCCGCTCGGCGTGATGATCGAGACGCCGGCGGCGGCCGTCGCGTGCAACACGTTCGTCGACGACGTCGCGTTCTTCAGCATCGGTACGAACGACCTGGTGCAGTACACCCTCGCGGTCGATCGCGGCAACGCGAACCTCGCGATGCGGTTCACGCCGCTCCACCCCGCGGTGTTGCGGCTGATCCGGCGCACGATCTTCACCGCCGACCAGCATTTGCTCGACAGCGCCGTGTGCGGCGAGATGGCGTCGCAGCCGCTCATGGCCTTCGCGCTCATCGGGCTCGGCGTGCGGCAGCTCAGCGTCGCGCCGCGATCGGTGCCGCTGGTCAAACGAATCGTGCGCGCGATTTCCGTTGCCGCCGCTCAGGAAGCCGCGAACGCCGCTGCCGACTCCGCGACGGCTGCCGAATCGGAAGCCATTCTGCGCAAACGTCTGGCCGAAGTAGTCGGCCACGACGCGGCCGCCGACTGAGAATCGTCAATGCCCGATCGACGGCTGTTCACATCCGAGTCGGTTACCGAAGGCCATCCGGACAAAATCGCCGATGCGATCTCGGACGCCATTCTCGACGCGATTCTGACCGACGATCCCGACGCGCGCGTCGCCTGCGAGACACTCGTCACGACGGGTCTCGCCTGCGTCGCGGGCGAGATCACGACGTCGACCTACGTGCCCGTGCCCGACATCGTGCGCGCGACGATCGAGCGCATCGGCTACACGGATGCGTCGTTCGGCTTCGACTCGCACACCTGTGCCGTGCTCAGCACGATCGACCGCCAATCGCCCGACATCGCGCGCGGCGTGGACACGGGCGGCGCCGGCGACCAGGGGATGATGTTCGGCTACGCGAGCGATGAAACCGAAGAGCTGATGCCGATGCCGATCGTCCTCGCGCACCGACTCACGCGCGGCCTCGCCGAACGCCGGAAGGCCGGCGACATCGCGTGGCTGCGCCCAGACGGCAAGTCGCAGGTCACCGTCGCGTACGAGGACAATCTCCCGGTCGCGGTGGAGACCGTCGTCGTCTCCACGCAGCACGCGCCCGACGTCTCCACGAAAGAGATCCGCGACACCATCATCGAAGAGGTGATCGAGCCGGCGATTCCGCCCGAGCTGCGCGACCGCAAGATCACTTACCACATCAATCCCACCGGACGCTTCGTGATCGGCGGGCCACAGGGAGACGCCGGACTCACGGGCCGGAAGATCATCGTCGACTCGTACGGCGGGATGGGTCGGCACGGCGGCGGAGCGTTCAGCGGCAAGGACCCATCGAAGGTCGATCGATCGGCGTGCTACGCGGCGCGGTGGGTCGCCAAGAACATCGTCGCGGCGAAACTGGCGAGGCGTTGTGAGGTTCAGCTCGCCTACGCGATCGGCGTCGCCAAGCCGGTTTCGGTGGCCGTCGATACGTTCGGGACGGCGACCGTGCCCGAAAGCGTGATCATGCGCGCGGTCCACGATGTGTTCGACCTCACACCGCACGGCATCATTGCCGCCCTCGTCCTCCGCAAGCCGATCTACAGCGCCACGTCGGCCTACGGTCACTTCGGCCGCACCCCCCAGCGCGTGGGGCGGGGGCGGTCGGCCCGCACACTCTTTACGTGGGAGCGTACCGACCGCGCCGCCGCGCTGGCGCGCGCCGTCCGCTGACCACTTAGTATCTTGCGAGCATGATGATCGAAGTCGTGGTCTCGAAGCTCGGGGTCGACCCGAGTAACCAGTCGTACGTGGTCGTCCTCCAGGAGAAGGGCGGGGGACGCATGCTGCCCATCTGGATCGGGCAGGTCGAGGCCGAGTCGATCGTCATGCAGATGCACAACATGAAGCGGAGCCGGCCGCTCACCCACGACCTCTGCAAGTCGATCATCCTCGCCACCGGCTCCGAGCTGCGCCGCGTGCAGATCACCAGGGTCGAGAGCAACACGTACTTCGGCGAGCTTCATCTGGACCGCGATGGCAAGTCGCTGCGCGTCGATTCGCGGCCGTCCGACGCCATCGCCATCGCGCTGCGCCTCGACGCGCCGATCTATGCGTCGGACGCGCTGCTCGTGTCGGCTGAAGAAGAAGAAGAGCCCAGCGAGTTCAGCGTTCCGCCGGACACGGGCGCGCGCGACTCGACCGAGTTGAGCGCCGAACAGCTCAAGGAGTATCTCGAGCAGCTCCGCCCCGAGGATTTCGGCAAGTTCAATCCGTGATCGGCCGAACAACGATGCAAGGCGGAGGGAGCGGCGGCCCCGCTCCCGGCGAGCCGGTGCGCCGCGTCGAGGGCGTCGTCGTCCGCGGAACGCGCGCGAATCAGATTCCCATCCCCGGCCTATGGGTCGTGCTCCACCGGGTCGGCCCCGATCACGCGGGGCCGCTCGACTCCGTACGCACGACGGCGAGCGGCGCCTATGCGATGCGCTATCGCGCCACGGGCGATACGTCGGCGCTCTACTTCGCATCCACGTCGTACGGAGGCGTGGCGTACTTCACGCCGCCGCTGCGATCGCTGAATGCGTCGGGCGACGACGCGCGTCTCACCGTCTTCGACACGACGTCTGGCCCCGTGCCGATCGCGATCGGCGGCCGGCACATCATCGTCGCCGCGGCGACGCCAGGCGGGACACGCCCTGTCGGCGAGGTATACGATCTCGAGAACGACAGCACCGTGACGCTCGTAGCGCGCGATTCCACGACGCCGTTGTGGAGCACGCACATTCCCGCCGACGCGCGCGGCGCGCGCACGAACGCCGGCGGAACGATCGCCGCGGGCGCGATGACTTTTCACGACGGCATCGCGGGGCTCTACGCGCCGCTGAGCCCCGGCTTTCGCCAGGTCGCGTTCTCGTACGACCTCCCGACGAAGTCTTTTCCGATTTCGATTCCACTGGAGCGTCCGACCGGTTTGCTCGAGATAATGGTCGAAGATGCGCGCGCCCGAGTGGCGGCGCCGCGGCTCCGTGAGGTCGCTCCGGTGAACGCCGACGGACGGACGTTCCGCCGCTTTCTCGCGCAGGATCTCGACGCGAGCACCGTCGTGCGCATCGACGTACCAGGCGTCGGTGGTCCGACGCCGGAACGCATAGACTTCGGCGTCGGCGCCGCGATCGCCGCGGCGATGCTCGTCGCGTTGCTCTTCGCGATGCGGCGTTCGCGCAGGCCGCTTCGTTTGTCAGCCGTCTCCGCGCCAGCCGCCGCTGACGTGCCGCGGTCCGGCGCGGTCGCGCGCCAGATCGCCGAGCTCGATGAGAAATTCGAGCGAGTCGTGCCGAACGATGCCGACCGCGCGGCCTACCAGTCGCGTCGCTCGGAGCTCAAGCAGCAACTCGCCGACGCGCTGGCTGACGAACGACTTACTAGCTAGACCCAGAATGCACCACCGGCACAGCCGGCTGTACGCGCTCACCGGCGCGCTCTGCATCGCCATCTTCGCCTGCGGCGGATCCAAATCGGCGACGCGAGTCTCGAGCACCCTCCCCCCGCCCGAGCGCGACGATTTCGGCGACAGCGTCGTCGTCGACGCGTCGCATCGTCCGTCGCGCATCGTGTCGCTCAACCCGACCACCACCGAGATCCTCTTCGCGATCGGTGCGGGGATCCGTGTGGTCGGACGCTCGACGTACGACGTATTTCCCGGTGAAGCGAAGAGCGTCACGGACGTCGGCATGCCGCTCCGCCCGAACGTCGAAGCGGTGCTCGCCGTCCACCCCGATCTCGTGATCCTCTACGCGAGCGCCGACAATCGTCCGGCCACGCAGCGATTCCAGCAGGCGGGCGTTCGCACACTCGCCCTCAAGATCGACAGCATCGCGCAGTTCGAGCGCGACACGCGGCTCCTCGGCAGGCTGACCGGCGATTCCGTGGTCGCCTACACGCTCGTCGATTCCGTCGCCGCGACGCTCGACCGCGTCCAGGCGGCGACGAAGAACCTCCCGCGGCCGACCGTCTTCATCCCCACGTGGGACCGCCCGCTCATAGCGATCGGCGGGGGAAGCTTCCTCAGCCAGTTGCTCGACATCGCCGGCGCGCGGAACATATATGAAGACATCGCGGCCCCATCGGCCACCGTGACCATCGAGGACGTGGCGAAGAGAAACCCCGATTACGTGATGACGAGCCCTGCGGCCGCGCCGAACATTGGCACGGACCCGAAATGGCGCGCGCTGTCGGCCGTCCGCCAGAAGCACGTACTGGTCTACGACACGCTCCTCGTCGGCCGTCCGTCCGTCACGCTCGGCGCCGCCGCGCGCTCCATCGCCGACCTGCTGCATCCCGGCGTGGTTCGCTAAGAGATGCGCGCATCTCGCTGGACGGTCCTCGTCGCAGCGCTGATCGTCGCCGGAATTCTGGGTCTCGCCATCGGGACCATTCGCCTCTCGCCGTCGCAGGTGTGGGACGGCCTGCGCGGGATCGGCGACAGCGCGTTCATCGTGCGCGGGCTGCGACTGCCGCGCGTCGTGCTCGCGGCGCTCGTCGGCGCGGGGCTCGGCATGTCGGGCGCCGCGCTCCAGGGCGTGATGCGCAATCCACTCGCCGAACCGTATCTGCTCGGCGTGTCGGGAGGCGCGGCGGTCGGCGCCGTGCTCGCGGTGAGCATCGGCCTCGCCTCGGCCTTCGTGCCGCTGGCCGCCTTCGCCGGCGCGATCGTCGCCGTCGTCGCCGCGTTCATGGTCGCGCGAGCGGCGGGTGCGCGCGGCGATCCGCGCATCCTGCTGATGGCCGGCGTGGTCGTCGGCGCGTTCGCGAACGCCGCGATCATGGTCGTGCTGGCGAACGCCGAGCCGAACATCGTGCGCAACGCGCTCTGGTGGATGATGGGCTCCGCCGCCGAGGCGACGTGGGCGCAGATCGCCGTGCTTTTGATCTACGTCGGAGTGGGCGGCGGCGCCCTCGTGCTCCTCGGTCGCGAGATCGACGTTCTCGGTCTCGGCGAGGAAGCGGCCGCCGGACTCGGCCTCGACGTCGACGCGTCGATCCGTCGCGTGCTTTTTCTGGCGTCGCTCGTCGCCGCGGCTACGGTGGCCGCCGCGGGACTCGTCGGTTTCGTCGGGCTCGTGGTGCCGCACATCGCGCGCGCCGCTGGGCTCAGGCGTCACCGCTCGCTTCTCATCGGGAGCGCGCTCAACGGCGCGACGCTCGTCGTCGTCGCGGATCTCCTGGGACGCATCCTCCGGCCGCCCGCCGAGCTTCCCCTCGGCGCGGTGACGGCGCTGGTCGGCGTTCCGTTCTTTCTGCTCAAGCTCCGGCGACTCACGTGATTCGCTTCGACGACGTCGCCGTCCGCTACCCGCGCTCGGAGACCGACGCGCTCGCCGGTGTCACGCTCGAGGCGCCGAGCGGCGCGATCACCGCGGTCGTCGGTCCCAACGGCAGCGGCAAGAGCACGCTCGTGCGCGCGCTGGTCGGCCGCGTCGCGATCACGCGCGGTGCCGTCAGCGTGGACGGCGACTCGCTCGCGTCGCTCCCGCGCCCCGTCATCGCGCGGCGCGTCGCGGTCGTGACCCAGCGCGAAGACCTCGCGTTTCCCGTCACCGTCGCCGACTACGTGACGCTCGGTCGCTTCCCGCACCTCGGGATCTGGCACGCCGCGCGTTCGGAGGACCATCGCGCGATCGCCGACTCGCTGCGCGAGGCGGGCGTCGAATCGCTCACCGCCCGACGCATCGACGCGCTTTCGGGCGGCGAGTGGCAGCGAGTGCGCCTCGCGCGCGCTCTCGCGCAGGGCGGCACCGCGCTCGTCCTCGACGAGCCGACCGCCTTTCTCGACGTCGCGCACGAGATGGCCGTCTTCGAGCTGCTCCATCGACTCGCCACGGCAGGGCAGGCGGTGCTGCTCGTGAGCCACCAACTCAACCTCGTCGCCCGATTCGCCGACCGCATGGTCCTCCTGCAGCGCGGCGCCGTCGTGGCCGAGGGCTCGCCCGTCGACGTGATGCGTCCGGACGTTCTCGAGCGCGTGTACGAGTGGCCGCTCGCCGTCACGCACGACCCGCTCGTCGGCGCGCCGGCGCTCGTCCCGCTGCGCGCGAGTTCGCCCCGCGACCGGGGCTAGCTTTGTAGGTGGACGGCTGGACCACGTCCGCCGTTTCCGGTCCACCTCGGTCCACCGGTCCACCTGTCGACCCGATTCCCGCATGACCCTGCTGGTGACGGACGCGATCGTCCTTCACTCGTTCGACTACCTCGAGTCGTCGCGCATCCTTCGCCTGTTGACGCGCGAGGCCGGCGTGCGCTCGGTGCTCGCGCGCGGCGCGCGCCGGTCGCAACGTCGTTTCGGGGGGGCGCGGCGCTCGATCTCTACGCGCAGGGCTCGGCCGAGCTGCACACCAAGCCGGGACGCGACCTCGACACGCTCGGCGGATTCGACTTGGATCGCGCGCGCTCGCAAGTTGCCGAGCACCTCGACCGGTTCAACGGCGCCGCGGCCATCGCCGAGATGGCGCTGCGGTGCGCGCACGAAGGCGCCGACGCCGACCTGTTCGACGCGGTCGCCCTCGCCCTCGACGAGATCGCCGCCGCGCCGGGAACCGCCGCGCGCGACACGACGCTCGCCGCTGCGTGGCGGGTCCTTGCGGCGCTGGGAGTCGCCCCGACAGTCGATGAGTGTGCGGAATGCCATGCGGCGGTTGGGCTCGATGAACCGGCGCTGTTCAGCCACCCGGCCGGCGGCGTTGTGTGCGCGCGCTGCCGCACGCTCGCGCGCACGGGGCGCACTCTGCCCGCGTCGGCGCGCGGCGCCCTTCGCGTTTGGCTCGCCGGCGGCTCGTACGGCATCGCGGACGCGCTCGAGGCGCGAGCTCACCAGCGCTTGCTTCGCGAATTTCTGCGGGAGCATCTCGCCGACGACAAGCCGCTGCGCGCCCTCGACGCGTGGGAGTTGGTGTAGGTGATCATCGGCACGGCGGGGCACATCGACCACGGCAAGACCGCTCTCGTACGCGCGCTCACGGGCGTGGACACCGATCGGTTGCCCGAGGAGAAGAAGCGCGGCATCACGATCGAGCTCGGCTTCGCGCCGCTCACGCTCGACGGCGTCGGTGTCGCGGGTGTCGTCGACGTTCCGGGGCACGAGGCGTTCGTGCGCACGATGGTCGCCGGCGCGACTGGAATCGACCTCGCGCTGCTCGTCGTCGCCGCCGACGAGGGCGTGATGCCGCAGACGCGCGAGCACATCGCGATCCTCGAGCTCCTCGGCGTGAACACCGGCGTGATCGCGCTCACGAAGGCCGATCTCGTGGACGACGATTGGCTCGCTCTCGTCGAAGACGACGTGCGCCAAACCGCCGCGCGCGCGCTCCCCTCGGCTCGCATCGTTCCGACGTCCGTGCGCACGGGCCGCGGCATCGACGAGCTTCGATCAGCGCTAGCGTCGCTCGCGACGTCGGTCCGCGCGCCCAACCCCGAAGACCTATTCCGACTCCCTATAGATCGGGCGTTCACCATCAAAGGAACGGGAACGGTCGTCACGGGAACGGTCTGGTCGGGAACGGTGCACCGCGACGACGTCGTCCGCATCCTGCCGTCAGCGATCTCCACACGCGTACGCGGCGTACAGGGGCACGGGAGCCAGCGCGCGTCGGCGGAGCCCGGAGGCCGAACGGCGATCGCGCTCACCGGCGTCGAGACGTCGCAGGTGCCGCGGGGCTCGACGCTCGTCACGGATCTCGAGTGGCGCCCGACGATGTTCGCCCGCGCCGACGTCACGCTTCTGCCGAGCGACGCGCCTGCGCCGCGGTCGCGGAGCTGGGTGCGCTTCCACGTCGGCACGACCGAGGTCGGCGCGCGCGTCGTCTCCCGCGACGCCAAGCCCGGCACGACGTTCTCCGCGCGGCTCGCGTTCGACGCGCCGGTGGTTCTGCGCGGCGGCGATCGTTTCGTGCTCCGGGAGAGCGCACCGCTCAACACGATCGGCGGCGGCGTCATCGTCGACCCGAACGCGCCGCGGCGAGGGCGACCGTGGCCCGTCGGCATCGATCGCGCCGAACGGTTCAGGCGTCTGCTCGAGGAATCGGTCGGGCACGGCGTGAGGCTTTCGTCGCTCCCGGTCCGGCTCGGCTGCTCGCCGAGTGATACGAAAACACTAATAGCCGAGCTCGGTGACGACGCGATCCTCGTCGGCGATCTGGTGATGTCGCGCGAGGCCCGGCGCTCGCATGAAGGCGCGATCCTCGCCATCGTCGACGCGTTTCACGCCGACCGCCCACTGGAGCCGGGGATCTCGCTTCAGCTGCTTCGAAGCCGGCTCAAGGTCCCGCCGACGCTCGCGGCCGCTGCGATCGACGCGCTGGTGGCCGCCGGCCGGTTGCGGCTGGAGGGCGGGGTCGCGGCCCGGCCTGGCTGGTCCGTCACGCTTGGCGCGACCGATGCGACAATCGCTGAACGCATCCTCGAGCATCTCGATCGGGCGGGCGCTGAGCCGCCGAGCACGACCGAATTGGAATCGGAGATCGGGCAGCCGCTCGCTCCGGTGCTCCATTTTCTCGAGCGACGCGGCGACATCGTGCAAGTCGAGCAATTACGGTACTATAGGAGGAATCACCTCTCGTCAGTTCTGGATCGGATTCGGGCGGTCATGGAGCACCAAGATGATGTGACGCCGGCCACACTTCGCGACCGCGTCGGGCTCTCTCGCAAGTTTCTGATTCCGATTCTCGAGTACTGCGACCGCGCTGGGCTCACGGTTCGGGGGCCTAGTGGCCGTGTGTGGCGAGACGTGTAAAGCTCTGTGCCACATAGACGTTGGACGTGTTTTAAGTTGCTTGACAGGTAGCTGTTCGGGCCATAAATATCCAAGCACCACCAGCAGTCCTCGTTGTTCAACCCCTTCAGGAGCTCGTGTAACGGTCCTGTTTCGTTAGCGCGGAGAAATCATGTTCCACCGCTGGCCAGCACTGGTGCTGGCGCTTGTTGTTTCGGCGATGATGCCAAAACAAGCGGGGGGGCAGCAAGGTCAGTCGCCCCAAAAGCCCAGTGCAGGGAAATTCGGCAGGAGTTGGCCGAATCCCTTCAACCCCGTCGTTCACACGAATTTCACTGTTGGTAGTGGAACGTGTGCCCCGGGCGAGACACACGCGGTCACCGTGCGGATCCTGAACATCCTGGCCCAGCCAGTGGTGATTCCGGTTCTCTACGGACCGTCCGCGAATTCGACGTCGAGTGCCTCCAGCTCGATGAACGGGTCACCGATCTCCAACCTTCGGCTGGAGTGCGGGGACTACGTATCGTTCTGGGATAACAAGGTTGACGGCGGTAGCCGCGAGGCTGCCTCCGGCACCTACATCCTTCAGCTCATCGTCGACGGTAAGCTGGTAAGCTCGACCCGGATCTATTACCGCAAGTAGTCCAGAACGACTCGAGAAAAACGAAACGCGCCGAGGGGCATTCGCTCCTCGGCGCGCTTCTGTTTTGAGACCGGCGCCGCCGGGCTCGCCACTCATCTCGTCCGAAAAAGCTCAACGCGGATGCCCGCGGATCTGAACAACGATGACCGCGGCATGTCGCATTAGACAGCACTCTTTCCATTTTTTGGCTCTTGACACCGGATTGGCCGGGGACAGTAATAAGGATGCGCAGGGCGATCGACCCGCGTCGGTTGCAGCGCATTCTGGACACGTCTCCCCGATCCGCTCTCAGGAGGCTCCATGACCTCGCGACCACGCAGCGCGGCGAGTCGTCCATCCGCACTCCTCAGCCGCATCACGCTCGGCTGCCTGGTCCTCATGACCGCGGCCCAACTGCTGGCGGCCCAACGTCCCGTACCGGCGCAACGAGGCGGCGCGCCGAAACCTGACACGCCGCAATTGGTGGTCAGCACGCTGGCGAGCTCGGACGCGACCATCGGCATGGCGGCGGCCGACGCGATCCGGCGCCGAATTCAGTCCGAGCACACGGCGACCGATCTCTACATCGTTCCCGCGCAGAAGATCAAAGACGCGCTCAAAGCTCCGGTTTCATCCGGACTCGTCGCTCGGCAAGACCGACCTGATGGCCCTCACCAAGCAGGTGCGCGGCGACTACGCCCTCGACGGCACGGTCGAGCGGACGACGGAAGGCATGAAAACCTCGATTCGCCTGCTCACCCAAACCGGCCCGCAAGTCGTCGCCGAGCCGCTCGTGGCGATCGTCGGATCGGACCTCGGGGACGTCGCAAAGAAGGTGGACCGAGCGGTCTCGGAGGCAATCCGTGCCCTCTCGTTCAACCATGAGTGCCGGCGGTTCGCGCTCGTCGGCGACTACAAGCAAGCGATGGCTGCGGCGCAGCAAGGCCTCAAGATCACGCCGACGTCGACAGCTCTCAATTTGTGCGCGCTCTCGATCCTGGCCGCGACACACGCGTCGCCGGATTCGATCATCGCCGTCGCATCGGCGATCGTGAGCGTCGATTCGGCGAACACGGTCGCATGGGCGAATCTGGTCGATGCCTACGCCGCGAAGGGCGACGCGGCGCGAGAGCTCGACGCCACACGAATGCTGCATCATGCCGACTCGACCAACGTCACCGTCATGGTGAGCCTCGTCGACCAGCTCGTCATCGGCGGACAAGCGGAGTCGGCGCTCGCGGTGATCGACACCGGTCTGGCTGTCTCTCCCGCGAACGCGCAATTGCTGGCGAAGAAATGGTTGGCCGAGCTACGGCTGGCCAAGTACGCCGACGCGCTGCGGACCGGCGACGCGCTCGTCGCGGCCGACAGCGGCGCTGCGACGGAGGATTTCTTCCGTCGCCAACTCCTCGCTGCCACGAGTGCCCACGACACCACGGCGTCGCACCGCGTCGCGGTTCAGGCGTCGGCGCGCTACCCGAAGAACGTGGACTTCCTGCTCATCCTGTCGCGCGACGCACTCGACCGAGGCGCAACGCGCGACGCCCTCGGCTTCGTCGATCGGGTGCTGTCTATCGAGCCCGCGAATCAGTTGGCCTGGCAGGTCGCGATCGCCGCCCAAGCAACCGCGAACGGCACTGATAGCGCCGTCGCGACTGCCCGCCGCGCACTCACCGCGGGCGTGACAAAGGAGGCCGTTGGCGGATCACTTCTCGCGGTTCTTACCCCCGCGCTCGAGAAAGCCCGAACCAGCCAGACGCGCGCGGATTGGGAGGCTGTGCTGACTACGGCACAAGCGGTCGACAGCGTGGCGTCGACGCCGCGCAGCGAGTACTACATCGGCGTCGCGGCTTATCAGGTTGGCCGGGACGTGGCTCAGTCATTGGCCGACGGTGCCAAGCATCCGCCCACGACTCGCGCCGAACGCCAGACGGTTTGCGCGTCGGCAACACGGGTCGAAGATCTCGTAGGCACTGCGACCGTCGCCCTGTCCAAGGGCGGCAGCGTCGACCCCGCGGTCGCCACGCAGATCCTCGGCGGATTGCCGAGCCTGTCGGAGTTCGTGAATCGGTGAAGCAGGTGAGCTGCCGGCGGGATTAGTCCCGCGTCGCGGCGCACGAGGCAGGGCCGGAAAAATTCAACGCAGATGCGCAGATCTGAACAATCGCGTCGTATCTGCGTTGAGCTTTTCTCGAGCGCCAATCGTAGCCCGGGCAGCCTATCGGAGCCGATCCACGGCCTGCTGGGGCCGACAATTCGGCACCCTTCGGCGTCTTTGACCCTGCCGCGTAGGTTCAAATCGGACAAACCGCCGCCGCTTTGGCGGACCGACAAGGCACCCTCGTTGCCCTCTGAACCCGCATGATCAACGCCGATCGACTCACCGTCAAAGCCGGCGAAGCGCTCAACGACGCCGTCGGCATCGCTCGCAAGAATGGCAATCCGGTCGTCTTCGACCTCCATCTGCTCGCCGCCCTCCTCGAGCAGGACGAGGGCATCGTCGTTCCCGTCCTTCAAAAGCTCGGCGCCAGCGTGGCGCAGTTGCGCGAGCAGGTCGCGCGCGAGATCGACCGCTACCCCAAGCAGAGCGACGCGCAGCCCACCGCCTCGCGCGAGCTGAACAAGGTCTTCGACCGCGCCGAAGCCGAAGCCAAGAAGCTCGGCGACGAGTACGTGTCGACCGAGCATCTGTTGCTCGCGTTGTCGGACACGAAGGGTGCCGAGAGCAAGGGGCTGCTCAACACGGCGGGCGCGACGTACGATGCGCTGCTCGAGTCACTCGAAGCGGTGCGCGGGACGCATCGCGTCACGGACCAGACGCCCGAAAATCAATATCAGGCGCTCCAGCGCTATACACGCGACCTCACCGAGGCGGCGCGGAAGGGCAAGCTCGACCCCGTCATCGGCCGCGACGAGGAGATTCGGCGCGTCGTGCAGGTGCTGTCGCGTCGCACCAAGAACAACCCCGTGCTCATCGGCGAGCCCGGCGTCGGCAAGACGGCGATCGTCGAAGGGCTCGCGCAGCGAATCGTCAACGGCGACGTGCCGGAGAGCTTGAAGAACAAGCGGCTCGTCTCGCTCGACATGGGCGCGCTCATCGCCGGCGCCAAGTTCCGCGGCGAGTTCGAGGAGCGGCTCAAGGCGGTGCTCAAGGAGATCACCGACGCCCAGGGGCTGTTCATCGTCTTCATCGACGAGCTGCACACGATCGTCGGCGCGGGAAAGGCCGAGGGCTCGATGGACGCCGGCAACATGCTCAAGCCGGCGCTCGCGCGCGGCGAGCTGCGCGTCGTCGGCGCGACGACGCTCGACGAATATCGCAAGCACGTCGAGAAGGACCCCGCGCTCGAGCGCCGCTTCCAGCCCGTCTTCGTCGGCGAGCCGAGCGTCGAGAACACGATCGCGATTCTGCGCGGACTCAAGGAGCGCTACGAAGCCCACCACGGGGTGCGCATCACCGACGACGCCATCATCGCAGCGGCGACGCTCTCGCATCGCTATATCGGCGACCGCTTTCTCCCGGATAAAGCAATAGATCTCGTCGACGAAGCGGCGTCGCGACTGCGCATCGAGATCGACTCGATGCCGCAGGAGATCGACGAGGTCGAGCGGCGCATCATGCAGCTCGAGATCGAGCGCACGGCGCTGCAAAAGGAGAAGGACCGCGCCGCCATCGAGCGACGCGAGGAGTTGGAGCGCGAGCTGGCGGGACTGCGCGAGAAGTCGTCGGCGATGAAGGCGCAGTGGCAGCAGGAAAAGGAGATGCTCGGCGGCGTCGGCAAGATCAAGCAGGAGATTGATCAGGCGCGAATCGAGGCGGAGCAGGCCACGCGGCGCGGCGACCTCGCCAAGGCCGCCGAGATCACGTACGGCCGCATCCCGCAGCTCGAGGGACGCATGCACGACACCGAGCGCAAGCTCGCGTCCACCGACGGCCGTCCACAGTTCTTGAAAGAAGAAGTCGGCGCCGACGACATCGCCGAAGTCGTGGCGCGGTGGACCGGCATTCCCGTCTCGCGCATGCTCGAGAGCGAGCGTGAGCGTCTCACGAAGCTCGACGAGGAGCTGGCGAGGCGCGTCATCGGCCAGGAAGAGGCGGTGCACGCCGTCGCCAACGCCGTGCGCCGCTCGCGCGCCGGTTTGCAGGACCCGAATCGCCCGATCGGCTCGTTCATATTCCTCGGGCCGACTGGAGTTGGCAAAACGGAAACCGCGCGCGCCCTCGCCGATTTCCTCTTCGACGACGACCACGCGATGGTGCGCATCGACATGTCCGAGTACATGGAGAAGCACGCCGTGGCGCGTTTGATCGGCGCACCGCCGGGCTACGTCGGCTACGAGGAGGGCGGACAGCTCACCGAGGCGGTCCGACGGCGTCCCTACGCCGTCATCCTATTTGATGAGATCGAGAAGGCCCATCCGGACGTCTTCAACATTCTCTTGCAGATCCTCGACGACGGCCGGCTGACCGACTCGCAGGGGCGCACGGTCGATTTCCGCAACACGGTCATCATCATGACGTCGAACGTCGGCTCGACGTTCATCCTCGAGCACGCGCGCGGCGACTGGGCGCTCGTCGAGACGCAGGTCATGAGCTCGTTGCGTCAGACATTCAAGCCCGAATTCCTCAACCGCGTCGACGACATCATCATCTTCCACCCGCTCGGCACCGAGCAAATCGAGCGCATCGTCGACCTCCAGCTTGCGCGGCTCGAGAAGCTTCTCGCCGAGCGAAAAATCTCGATCGAGGTGACGCCCGAGGCGAAGCGGGTGCTTGCTGAAGAGGGCTACGACCCCGCGTTCGGCGCGCGGCCGCTCAAGCGGTCGATCCAGCGGCTCATTCAGAATCCGCTGGCGATGGCGGTGCTCGAGGGGAAGTTCGTCGACGGCGATGCGATCGTCGTGCGGCCGGACGGGAAGGGAGCGCTCGAGTTCTCGAGCGAGCCGGCGAAAGAGACCGTCGGTGCCTGAGAGCCGTCGACGACGCCACGCTCGAGTCTCAAGCCCGCCCGGCGGCCGCTTTCGCGAGCACTAGCTCTCGGTCTTTGACGTCTTTCGCCGCCAAGGGCGGCTTGACCTTGAAGCCGTTGAGGATCTTGATCTGGAAAGCGACGCCGCCCTTTCGCACGGCCAGAATTGGACCGGCCCCCGAGGGATAGATGTAGTACGCCTCGTCGCCGACGCCTGATACGACCTCAGTCTTCAGCCTGGGGCTCGATTTCATGCTGGCGAACACAGACGGTGGTTCGATTGACAACGTGACTCGGCGATGGTCGGGATCCGCCGATCCGGCATCCGACCACGAGCATGCGCTCTTGGTGGTCTCCGTGATATAGTGCCCCTGGGTCACGGGGACTTCGATCGCTGTGCTGGCCTCTGACGGGATGAGCAGAGTACACGCATCAACGTTCGCGAATTGTGAACGAGCGGTCACCGGGCTGAGGGAGACCGCGACGAGCGTTACGAGTGGGAGGACAAGGCGCACGCGCGATTCTCCGATTGGGGTAGTCTCAAAATGCTAGAGGACTCAGCCGACGCTGAGCAAGCGACCCCAACTGGATGTGCCTAAGGCGGCGACGCCAAAGGATTGATTCGCAGCCGTGGGACGAAGAAGATTGCCCGGTCCACCGGTCCACCGGTCCACCGGTCCACCGGTCCACCAGTCACTCCGCCATCCGTGATCCCCACCCGCGACGACAACGCCTTCATGGATCTCGCGCTCGACCAGGCGCGGCGCGCCGGCGAGTCGGGCGACGTGCCGGTCGGCGCCGTCCTCGTGCATGAAAACAAGGTCGTCGCCTCCGCCAGCAATCGCACCGCGCGCGATCGCGACCCGACCGCGCACGCCGAGCTGCTCGTCATTCGCGACGCGGCCGAGTCGCTCGACGATTGGCGGCTCGGCGGGTGCACGTTGTACGTGACGCTCGAGCCGTGCGCGATGTGCGCGGGCGCGATCGTGCTCGCGCGTGTCGACCGCGTCGTGTTCGGGGCGTGGGACCCGAAGGCGGGAATGGCCGGCTCGGTCGGCGATCTGCTGCGCCATCCGAAGCTCAACCACCGCCCGGAGGTGCTCGCGGGCGTGCGCGCGGACGAGTGCGGCGCGCTCCTCACGGAGTTCTTCGAGCAGCGACGCCAAGTCGTTGACTCGCCTTCATCTACGACCTAATTTTCTCGGCTGCTCCGGACAGGTGGCCGAGTGGCTGAAGGCACCGGTCTCGAAAACCGGCATACCGGTGAACCCGGTATCGAGAGTTCGAATCTCTCCCTGTCCGTTCCTTTCCTCCGCGCGCCCCGCCCCAATCAAGAACGACGGCGAGGCCGTTGCTTCGCCGACACCGACCGGATGATGAGCTGGTGCCGCCCGGTCGCCGAGAACGGCGTCTTGGCGCGTTCTTCGGCCGCGGCGAGAAGCGTGCGAATCTCCGGACGCTCGAGAACGCCGACTGATTCCAGACGCACGAAGCGCGTTTGTTTGCCGGAGCCGAGGAGCACGCGGCTTGGGTCGGGCAGGCGAGCGCCGTGAATGAAGCACAGGCCGACGCCGTTCGCTCCCGCCGCCATCGAGATGATCGAATCGGACGGGCGTTCGGTGGGCGAGTATCCGATCACGAAGAAGTTGTAGTTGTCGTAAACGATCTCGGTCGCCGTCGGAAAGCGCTTGCGCAGAGCGCGCCGGACGGCGCGGATGGTCGCCGCGTTCTTCGCGTCGAACTTGGCGATGAATTCCTTGAGACGCGCTTCCGCGTCGGTGCGGGGCTTGGCTGTCCGGACAGTCGCTGGCATGTGGTCGTGCTCCCGGCAAGGCGTTCTCCCACTAGGAACGCGAGCCGAAGGTCACGCCGCAAGAGGTCCGCCCGGTCCCGGTCAGCGTGCGCCGCATCGTCCTGTCGACGGGTTTTGGCGCACGCTGCTCGATGGGGAATCTGATGCCGCTCAGAGGCGCGGCGTCATCTGCTGGAAGACGATCTCCCAAAGCTTCCGCCGCGCTTCTCGACGACCCACGTCACGCGGGTTCGCACGACTCCGCCGCTGGACGGCAGCCCAGGGGGGAGACAAGGCGTACCCGGTGAGCGACACCTCTTGCAGTACGATCGCGACCGTTCCCGTCAGGAATTGAATGTCGCGCACATCGATCGTCTGAGTGCTGCCGGCGAACGGGCCACCGAAGAGAAATGCATGCTGCGCGCGAAGGGCGTCGCGCCCCGTGCTCAGAGCGCCCAGCGGGTTGATGACTTGTACGTCTGCTGCGTACGGTGCCGTATACGCCGCCGCGTCCTTGGCAGTCCACGCCGCGGTCACGGCTTGCACGATGTCACGTATCGGATCGGTCGGAATGCTGTTCGACAGTCGCTGAGCGGACGCTTCGGCCTCACGGCCGGCAATCGGCGCCGCCGTATTGGACGTGTCGCTGCACGCAAGGCCCAATAAGGCCACAAGTGGCATAGCGGCAAAGCTCGCGGCACGCGAAGTTCGGGTGGACATTGGACGCATCGAAAAATCTCCATGATGGGTAATGGTTGGACTTCGGCGGGGCACCCCCACGGGAACCCTCTCCCCCGCCCCCCATCACACGACGCGCAAAAATCCGACAAAAGATGCCAACGGCAAATGCACGTTCAGTTGAATCCGGAGGATCCGGAGGCAATCACCGAGGCGCTGTGCGCCTTGCGCAGCGGCGCGCCGGATGCGATGGAGCGCCTCGCGCCTCTCGTTTACGAACAGCTGAAACGCATCGCACGCCGCCAGCTTCGCGCCGAAGCCCCGGGACACACGCTCTCCACGACGGCGCTCGTGCACGAAGCGTATCTGAAACTGGTCGATCAGTCGCGCGCAGAGTGGCAGGACCGCGGGCAGTTCTACGCTGTTGCCTCGGGCGCGATGCGACGCATTCTGGTGGACTACGCCCGTCGGTACGCTGGCGCGACGTGGCGCCGATGAAGAAGGTACGGCGCGGCCGATCACGCTCGACAACATCGAAATCGCCAATGCCGAACGCGCCGACGTACTGGTCGCGTTGGACGAGGCGCTCGAGCGGCTCGGTCGGTTCGATGAGCGGCAAGCCCGTGTGGTGGAATGCCGCTTCTTCGGAGGTCTGACGGAAGTGGAAACGGCGTCGGCGCTCGGCATTTCACAACGCACCTCGTCGCGCGCGAATGGGTCACCGCGCGGGGTTGGCTCTATCAGGAGCTCCAACGTGATTGGTAGTGAACGGTGGCAGGAGGTGAAGCGCATTGCCGCCGATGTCCTCGAGCAACCCGAGAGCGAGCGCTCCGCATTCCTCGAGCAAGCGTGCACCAACGAGGATCTGCGGACGCAAGTCGAGCTGCTGCTGAACGGGTGCGCGCAGGCGGACGCCGCGGAAGGA
>CAWJXW010000018.1:0-25779 GCA_963846925.1 uncultured Gemmatimonadaceae bacterium
CGTGACAAGCGGCGCACCCCGCAGCGCGGCGAACGATGTAGTGCCCGCGCTCGATCACGGCCGAATCGGTGGACGCGACGACGTGCGGGTAGGGCGCGTCGAAGGTGAGATGTTGTCGCGAGCCGACGTACACAGCGCCGCCGACGACGCACACGAGCAGCACACTTCCGAGCACGAGGAGAATCTTTCGAATCATGGGAGCTCCGGGGGGTGGGGGGCGGGAGGACCCGGCGACTCTGCTGAGGCCGCTGCGAAATGGAAGGTACGAGTTGGGAGCTTCTTCCGTCAGCCGAATTACCACGTCGACTGGTCGACGCGGGGCGGCCTATCTAACGCGATGCGTCGGGGACGGTCGAAGAAACGCCAGCGGGGTCCGCGATCGGCAGCTGAACTCGGAAGACCGCGCCGCCCGCTGTCCTCATTCTCGGCATGCACGCGACCGCGGTGTCGTTCGACGATCGATCGCACGATGGCGAGACCCATCCCGAGCCCTTGCGTCTTCGTGGAGAAGAACGGCTCGAAGGCACGCAGCCGCACCTCGGGCGACAGGCCCGGCCCCGTATCTCGCACGAAGATCTCCACCTCCCGCCGCTCCCCGCCGAAGTGCCCAAGACGACCTCTCGAGTGCGGGGTGACGCCTGTACCGCGTCCATCGCATTGAGCACCAGGTTCAGGACGACCTGCTGCAGCTGCACGGCGTCACCGATGACCGGCGGAAGCCCCGGCTCCAGGGAAAGGCGGAGCTGGACGCCGCGCCGCGCCGCGTCGTACATCAGGAGCTCCATGGAGCGCTCGCAGACTCGGTTGAGATCCACGGACGCGTCGACCGGATCGTCCTTGCGCACCAGCGCCCGGATGTGATCCAGAACTTCCACCGCACGAAGGTCGTCGCTGACGATGTCCCTGAAGACCTCGCGCGCTTCGCTCAAGTCGGACGGCGTACGGTCCAAGAGCATCCCACCCGCTTCAGCGTGCGCACGAATGGCGGCGAGCGGCTGGCGCAGCTCGTGCGAAATGGCGGCGGTCAGCTCGCCGAGGGTCGCGACGCGTCCGATGTGTGCGAGCTGGTCTCTGCTCTCCTCGACCATGCGCAGCGCTCGAATCCGTCTTCGGCGCTCCAGTAGAAGCAACGCGATCAACAGCGGACTGCGCGGCGAGGATCGCCGCGATCGCAAGAATCAGTGTCCGAAAGCGCTGCCAAACCGTCGGCGTCCGGAAGAGAACCTCCGTGCCGGGTGGGAGCCGACTTTCGGACAGCTGCCAGCGCTGCAGCGCGCGCCAGTCCACGACCTGCGCGGGGCGGGCGATCTCCGGCGGGGGCAGCGGCAGCCCACTGGACGCCCGATCCAGCACCTGCAGGAGCAGCCGCCCCGTGCGCAGGCCGTCGTCCCCGAAATCCATCGTGACGCCGCCGACGATGCCGTCGCCGACCCAGTTGCGAGCAATCCCATAAACCGGAGCGGACGCCAATCGCGTGACGCTGGCGATGAGGTCGCCCTCATTGAAGTGCTGCCCGCTCCGGTCGCGCGAGAAGCCCGACAGGATGGTGATGGTACGCGGCGGCAGCGTGCGCATGCTCTGGAGCAGGGACGCGTACGTCCAGTCCTGCCACACCACGAGCTGCATCCCGCCGAGGAGCGGAGTCAGATCCCGCACGGCGGTGGCAAGCAGGAGGGAGTCGGTAGGCCCCGAGCCTGCGACGAGGACGACCCTCTCGGCATCGGGCTGAAGAGCGCGCGCCAGCTCGAGCGTCGCGGCGAACGGCAGGAGATGGTGTCTTCCCGTCACGTTCTTCGGCAGGGCAGAGAAGTCGACCTCCGGCTCGAACGCGAGGCCGTACACGATGGGGACGCCCGGGAAGCGAGCGCTCACCCGCTCGGTGGCGAACTTCAGGGCCCTCGTTCCGTCCGTCAGGATGGCGTCGAAGCGGAACCCGCGATACTTCTCGACGATGTAGTTGACGAGCTCCTCCCGGCGCGCATTCTCGGGGAAGCGATCGAGATCCAGAAGCTCATCGTAGAACACGACGCGCGGGGGCGAGTCTGCTCGAACGATCGCGTGCAGCTCGTTGGTGAAAGCCACGACTCCCGGCGCGTTGGGATCATGGCCGTAGAGCATCAGCACGCGCTTCGGCGGGGGCGGGTCCTGGGACCAGGCGACCGCCGGCGCCGCGAACAGGGCGGCCACGAGCCAAGTGGAGCAACGGACCAGACGCGCTTTCATGGCGGGCTGGAGTCTCGTCTCGCAGCGCGGCTCGACGACGCTCGGTCTGCGCCGGCGGCCGTTCGCGCACGAGCTGAATCGCACTGATCAGGTCACTCGAGGCCGAAGGGCTTGGGGAGCACGGCATCGAAGCCGGCCGCGAGGGCATTGGCTCGGGCTGCCGGGGTCGCATCCGCAGTGACGCGCGATGAGCGGCACGCGGCAACCGCCTGCGCGCAACGGCGCGAGCGGCCTCGAACCCGTCCATGCGCGGCATGCGCAGGTCCATCAAGACCAGGTCGAACGTCTCCGCCAGCGCTCTGTCCGTCGCCTCCAGACCATCGTGAGCGATCGCGACCGACGCTCCAGACACCTGCAAGAGCCTGCCCACCGCCCGTCGCATTCCGGGATGGTCCTCCGCATACAGAACGCGCAGGCCTTCGATCCCGTCCGTGCCGCCACCGGTCGGCGAGCAGTTGCCCAGCCGTGTCTGGTCCATCACTCGAAGTGACTTTCGTCCTGAGGAGACGAGCGGTTTGGCTGCTCCGAACCCCACCGGACCATGCCGACGATGCGACGAAACCGCTAGGCCCTGCGCGTTAAGACGAAGAGAACATCGGGGCGCATCTCAGTCCGAATCGATGAAGATGTCGCCGAGGCGAATCTCGAGGGGTTCTTCCGCGCCGGACGGAAACCATACCAGAACCTCGCGACACGTGTGGTCAACTTCGTTCCGAGCGACGACGGTGACCGTTTTCTGCTCTGGGTCGATGATCCAATACTCGGGGATGCGCGCGTCGCCATAGAACGTTCGCTTCTGCCTCCGATCGCGATTGCGCGTCGACGGGGACAACACTTCGACGATTAGCGACGGCAGCGGCGCGGTTGCCCAATCCGTGTTCGCGTGCCCCCACGGGTGCCGAACCATCAGATCGGGTTCGACCTCCGAGTCCTCGAACCTGAACGCGGCGCGCGGATGGTAGACGAGGCCAAGCTTGTTCGCCACCACGTAAGGCGTGAGGCGCGCCGAGAGCGCGGCCAGGATGGATTCGTGCTGACCTGTCGGGGCGGGCGTCACGAACAGCTCGCCTCGGACGAGCTCGTACTTGTTGCCGTCGTCCGGGAGGCTGTGCAACTCGTCGAGCGTCCAGCGCTTGGTCTCGATCGCCACGTGCATGATCCATCCTTCCTCGGCGAAGATTTGGCCGCGAGCATGCGCCGAAGATGCGAGCTCGCACCCGAAGCAACGTCATCGCGCCAACGCGGTCAGGACCATGATCGCGCGAGGACGTCAGCCGAGCTTACGCTCGGCGCAGACGCCGAGTCAAGCTGCCTCTCCGCACCCCACCGCACTCGTCCCAGTTCTCCGCACCCCGCCCCCGCACTCGTCCTTTCGCAGCTACATCTTCCACCCCAACAAATTCCACTGCATCAGCGACCACGTGAACAAGAGCGCAACAAACGTCGCCGCACTGAACCGGAGCCGCGCCGCGCGCGTCCCCGCACCCACCCGCCACTGCCCGATCGCGAAGTACACAGCGCCGAGAACGCAGATCGTTCCGATCACCGGCAGGGCGAGTGCAATTTTCAATGAGGTGAGCCGTCCGTTGAGAAGGCCGCCGCCCGACGCGCTGGCGACCGCCACTATCGCGATGACGAACACGATCTGCAACGCCGAAGCGGTGACGAGAAGCCAACGGCCCGGCAACACATCCTCGCGCCGCGGTTCGCCGAACCGGCGACGAAAGAGTCGCCCGATCGCAGCCAGCACCATTCCAATGAAGACGACCACACCGAGGCCGAGGATGGTCCAGTGGAGCGTCACCGATCGGCTGAACGGGACGCGCTCCATCGTCATCATCGGCGCCGGACCGAAGAACCCGCGCGCGATGCGCCCGCCGCTGTCCGCCTGGAACGAGACCAGCGCGTCGCCGAGCTCCTCGCGATAGAGGAGAGGGCCGACCGGCACGAGCCGCGAATCGCCGAGCGCCGAATGCATGAGCAGGCGGCCGCTGTCGGCGCTGATGCGAATGTCGCCGGCGAGACCGATCGCCTTCTGAAAAGTGGTATAGGATCGCCGATTGAACTCGTATTCGCCCTGAACGCGCTGCGCCTGCTTCGCCGCGTCGGCCGGCATCGCGGCCACCGACGGAGTGAACGGATAGTAGTGATCGAGGAACTGCGTCTGGAACTGCGCGAAGCTGAGCTCACCGCCCGTGCTCGTGTTGTACGAGACGAACACGCCCAGCTTTTCCTCCGGGATGAGCTCGAGGTCCGTGTGGAACCACTGCGTGTCGCCGCCGTGTCCGATGATTCGTACGCCGTGACTCGTCTTCTCATAGAATCCGAGAGCGAACCCGGGGAGCCGCGGATCGTGGCCAAACGCGCGCGCGTGCATGCGCTTCGCGGTCGAGTCGGCGAGAATGCGCTGGCCATTGAGCTCGCCGTCGTTCAAGTGCGCGATCATGAACTTCGCCATGTCGGTCGCGCTGGCGGCGATCGACCCCGCCGGCATCGGCTCGACGATCTCGAACTTTTGTGACTTGTACGATCCCCCTGCCCACGCATAACCGTCGGACATGTCGGCCCGCAGGCGCGACGGCAGCGGCTGGCGCGTCGTCGTCTGCGTCATGCCGAGCGGCGTGAGCACGTGCTGCTCGATGTAGTCGTCCCACGGCATGCCGGACACGCGCTCCACGACATAGCCGGCGAGCGCCGTGGCGTAGTTGGAGTACGACGCGTACGTCCCCGGCGGCCGCACGCGTCCCGGAATGTGCGCGGCGAGCCAACGCCCAAGCGGGATGAGTGTGGTCGAGTCGTCGCTGATGAGGTCCCGCCCGTCTTCCTCGAAACCCGGCGTGTGCGTCATGATGTGCCGCAGCGTGATCGGCTGCGGGAAGGTCGCCGGGATCTTGAAGTCGAGATACTTATTGACGTCGGTGTCGAGATCGAGCTTCCCCTGCTCCACGAGCTGCATCACGGCCGTCCAGGTGAACAGCTTGCTCGTGGACCCGATGCGAAAGAGCGAGCGCTCGGCGTCGATCGGCTTGCGTTTGGCGACGTCGGCGTAGCCGTAGCCCTTCGCGAACAAGAGCGCGCCGTCCTTCACGACCGCGACGGTCGCACCCGCGACGTGTTTGTCGCGGAGGTTCGCGTCCATGATCCCGTCGACGAACGCCTCGAGCTCGGCGCGGTCGCGCACGCCGCGCGTCGCGGCCGGCGCGCGGTGCGGGAGCGCGCGCCGGCGTTTCGCTGCGCGGCTTCGGCCTGAGCGGGCGAATCGACGTCGGCTGCGCGACGAGCGACGTGGAGAGCAGGCAGATCGCGGCGAGCAGGGGGGAGATGCGATGCGTGATCATTGGCTCCTCGGGTGGGAACGCCAGACGCACCGGGTGGGGAAGAGGTGGGCGCGCCTCGGCCGCCAATATGTGCGCGGTGCACGGCGAGGGCTATCCGGCCTGCTCGCCCGCGCGCGACACTGGAAGCCTGACCACGGCGCACGTTCCGCCGCCCTCGCGCGCGAGCGTTATCTCGCCACCGTGCGCTTCGGCGATCCGCCGGGCGATCGGGAGGCCAAGCCCCGTGCCTCCGGGCTTGGTCGAGTAGAGCGGCTCGAATGCGCGGGAGAGATCGGCCGTGGCGACACCGTTGCCGCTGTCGCGAATCCGTACTTCGGCCCAGTCGTCGGCGGTCGATACACTCACCATGACGCGCCCGTCGCGGGCCGTCGCGTCTACGCCATTCAATAGAAGGTTGACAAAGAGCGCTTCGAGCGCCGCGGCGTCGCCATTCACCCGGGCATTCGAGTCATCGCCGTTCGCATCGTGCACGGCCACGCCCCGCGCGTCACCTTCGATGCGCGCATGCTCCACGGCGCGGGCGAGGGGATCTCGCAGGACGACGGCGGAAGCGTCGATGGCTCCACTCCGTGCGAGGCGCAATGACGCCGTGACGGTATGATCCAGTCGCGTGATTCGCTGGAGCGCGCGCTCGGCGAGCGGCGCGGCGGGCTCGCCGTCGGCAATGCGGCGGAGCGCGCGCTGGAGGTCGACACGCGCGGCCGTGTGGCCGTTGCGAATCTCGTGGGCGAGCGATGCGGCGAACTCGCCGACGGCGGCCAATGATTCGCGGCGTGCCATGACGTCGAGCGTTGAACGGAGGTTCGTCGTCATGGTGTTGAAGGCCACAGCCACGCGCGCGACCTCGTCGGGTCCGCCGACCTCGACGTGCTGGTCGAGCCGTCCACCGGCGACCGCGTCGGCGGCACCGGCGAGCGCCTCGAGCGACCGCGCGAGCCGCCCACTCATATACAGCGTTATCAGGAGACCGAGCCCGATCACGGCGACAAGCGCCAGCGCTCCGATGCGCGCGGCGCGGCGATGCGGACCGACATACGGATCGAGCGAAGACGCGAGATAGAGGTCGAGCGCCGGCTCGGCGACGCTCTCGCGTTCCACCACCCAGGTGGCGTCTCCATATCGAAAGGTGCTCGCCGAGAGCCTGTCGCGACCAAGAGAATCCGGCGAGAGCGAAAGGCGAGTGGCGCGGTCGTAGATCGCGGCGACGGAGCCCGCTGGGGCCGACGGAATGGTCGCGCCGGGAAGCACGGCCTGGACGCTCAGCGCCACGTCGAGCGTGCCGAGCGTATCACCGCGCTCGCCGTCACGAATCGCGATGCGCACCGGCAATGTGTTTGTATCGGGGAGTTGCACGCCACCGCCCTCGGCGCGGAAACGGCCGCCGTCATCGCCCGCGCGCCATCGCTCCCTGCCGGCGCGATCCCGGATGACGGCGCGAACCACGCGCGGCCCGAGCTGCGCATAGACTGCGTCGAGGAACGTCTTGGCCGTCGAATCGAGTTGCCCGCCCGTGAGCGCATCGATCAATGGCTGGTTCCCGGCGAGCAGCTCGAGCGCGGCATGCCGCTCCTCCCAGCGATCGTGGATGCCCGCCGCCGCGCTGCCAAGCGAGTGGCGCAGCTCGCCGCGAAGGAGGTCTTCCGCCGCGCGTATGGAGCTCCGCGTGAGCCACGCGCCGAGGAGGCCGAGTGGGAGCGCCGCGCCGATGAGCACTATGAGGACAATGCGCCCGCGAACCGAGTCGATCCGCCGGCCCGTCGTCCTATTGAATGGCATGCTTGCGAAGCAGCCGGCTGAGTCGAGGCCGAGAGACGCCGAGTATCTCCGCGGCGCGCGACTTGTTGCCGCGTACCGCCGTGAGCACGCGGGTGATGTATTCCGCCTCGCTCCTTTCGAGCGTGACGAGCTCCGGCGTTGCGTCGCTCGTGGGCGACGCGATCGACAGATGCTCGACGTGGATCACCTTGCCCGCGGCGAGAACCACGCCGCGAATCAGACAATTCTCCAGCTCGCGCACGTTCCCCGGCCAGCCGTGACTCTCGATCGCCCGCATCGCATCGCGCGACAGCGTGGCCGGCGGCAATCCGAGCGACGCGCAAGCGCGGTCGACGAGGTGATTCGCGAGGAGCGGGATATCCGCGGCCCGTTCGCGGAGCGGCGGCAACGCGATGTCGACGACGCGAAGGCGGTAGTAGAGGTCCTCGCGAAACGTCCCGGCGGCGAGCATCCGCTCGAGCGGCCTGTGCGTCGCGGCGACCACGCGGGCCTCCGTATTCTCGGTGCGCTCCGCCCCGACGGGTTGGTACTCGCGATTCTGCAGAACGCGCAACAGCTTGCTCTGAAACTCGGGGCTGGTGTCCCCGATCTCGTCGAGAAACACGGTGCCGCGGCCGGCGATGGCGAAACATCCGCGACGATTTGTCACCGCGCCCGTGAACGCGCCGCGCACGTGGCCGAACAGCTCGGACTCGAGCAACGTCTCGGGCAGCGAGGCGCAATTGATCGCGACGAATGGCTCGCGGGCGTGCGCGGACAGATCGTGGATCGCCCGCGCGACGAGCTCCTTTCCCGTTCCGCTCTCGCCGCGAATCAGAACTGTCGCACCACTGGTCGCCGCCTGACCGACGCGCTTGTACACCGCGATCATCTCCGGCGTCCGACCGACCAACGTGCCCGACGGGCTCGCGTCGCCCGTGCCGTTGTGCGATTCCCGCTTGCGCACCGCGCGGTCCTGAAGGACGCGGACCACCGACTCGATCAACTGGTCGAGATCGAGCGGCTTCACGAGAAACTCGACGGCGCCGCCGCGCATCGCCGACGCGACGGTCGGCATGTCGTCGAACGCCGTCATGAGAATCACGTCGGCGCCGCAGCCGCGCGTGCGCAGCTCGTCGAGCAGCATGAGTCCGTCCATGCCCGGCATGCGCACATCGGAGATCACGAGCGCGGGGCGCAGTTCGCCGACCATGCCGAGCGCCGCCTCGCCCGTTTCAGCGACGGACACGTCCAGCCGCGCGTCGGTGAGCGCTTCGCCGATCGACGTGCGAATGGCGGGATCGTCGTCAACGAGAAGGACGCGCGGACTCGACATGGCGGGACGAATCTAGCGCCGCGAGGCGCCGGAGAGCACGGGCGCCAGTGAGAGCTCGAGGAGGTCCACCGACGGCGCGCCGTTGCGTGCGACGACCAGCGTGCCGCCGTCCGGCGAAACGCTGACCGCCAGACCTTCGGGCGAGAAATCGACGTTCGCCACGGCGCGCGCCGGCGCACCCGACAGCGGGACGAGATAGAGATGCGCGGATCCCGCGCTCGGCGTGCTGCTCACGATGAGGTGCTTTCCGTCGGGATGCCAGACGAGTCCTGCCTCCGGATTGGCGGCCGAAAACGAAAGGGGCATCGTTCGACGTTCGCCGGTCTTTGTTGAAACGACCGTGATGGCGTTCAAGGGACGTGTGCCGGACGTGGCAGCCGGCCAAGCGACCCATTGAAGATCAGGAGAGACGGCAGGCACTGGTCTGGGGCCGCCGCGCCCGATGGGGTCCGGCACGGCGTCCGGCGGCACCAATTGCTTGTCGGAGCCGGACGCGACGTCGACAACCTGTCCCTTTCCGATGAGATAGACCTGCTCGTAGCCGGCGAACACGATTCCTCCGTTGGCATCGATGGCGCGCACGAGCTTGTCGGTGCCACCCACGGCAGTCTCTCGGATCTCCATCTGCGTCGGTTCACCCGCCGCCGCGGCCACCTGGTGCACGTATCGAATCGCGCCGCCGTCGGCGCTCCAGTGCACGCGACGAACGTCAGCCGCGGTCGCCACTCGCCGCGACCTGCCCCCGGCGACATCGACGACCTCGAGCCCCATCGCAGCGGGACGTGCGGGATGCTCAATCTTGCCCGTGTGTACCGCGATGAAACGCCCGTCGGGCGACCAAGTGAGCGGGTATTCGAACGGAGGGTCCAGCGTCCGGATCGCACGTGCCGCGCCGCCCGCAAGCGGACGAATCGTCACGTGGAGCCGGCCTCCGACGGCGGTGAGCGCGGCAACGCTCTTTCCGTCCGGCGAGACCGCGGGAAAAACGGAACGCGTTGAGCTGTCACCGAGCACGCGTGAACGGCCGTCACCAAGCGAAACGGCGGTGACAGCCGCGCCGCGCCGTGTCGTCGTGAAGAGAACGGCGTCCGAGCCCGGAAGCCAGTGAGGACTCTTCGCAAGGACGCCCGACGCCGCGTCAGCGATCCGGACCGTCGCAATGGGGCGACCGGCGGCGGTAGCGACGGTGACCGTGTCGCGCGTCAGATTGTACACGATGTATTTGCCGTCAGGGGAGAGCGACGGCATACCATCACTCTTCTCGACTAGCATCTCGTTCTTGCCGCTCGTCGACACACGACTAATGGAAAACACATTTCCGCCCGGCTTGGCGGCGTCGTAATAGATCCACTGACCGTCCGCGGACCAGGCGAATGGATTGACGCCTCCAGTACCGCGCGCGAGAATGCGTTCCGGTCCGCCGTTCGCCGGCACCACGGCGACGACTTGTACGTGATCGTCGTCCTTCGCAAACGCGATCGACTTACCGTCCGGCGAGGCGATCGGCGTGTCGCCGGCGCCGAGCGACACGCGGCGCGGTGCTGCCGTGAGCTTGCCGGTGGCCGGATCGATTGGTGCGCTCCAGATGTAATCGTCGTTGTTCTCATCGGCGCGGTCGAAGACGAGCCGGTTGTTACGCGACCACGTCGCGTCGCTGAACTCACCGTCCGCCACCTTCGTGAACGCTCCGGTCGCGCGGTCGACGCGATAGAGGGCCTTGTCGACGCTCATGAGAATGACCTTGCCATCGGGCGACATGACGAGCCGGTCGTCCGCGGCGGTCTGCAGATGGGCGATGACCTTCGGCGTCGGCGTCGCCGCCTGTTGTGACGATGCGCTCGCGGCGCCGGCGAGCATGACGAGGGAGAACCAACTGCGATGGGAAGGCATGTCGACTCCGGCGGCGAGGGGTGAAGATCGGCAGTGGACCGCGCTCTCGCCACATGACAAGACGCGCACCAGTGCGGGCCGGAATAGAGCCTGTTGTGAGACAACGGGTTACGGGGAGCGCGATCTGACGCGCCATTGCGCAGGTGGAACATCCGTGTACGCGACGTTCGGCGTTTCGTTACGGCGTCACCTCGTCCTCCGGGCGCGCGGCGGCAATCGAACCGCGACCCCGCGTCAAAGAGAAATCAATTGGGAATCAACTCAAAATAGAGAATTCTTGCCTCGTCTCTGGAGGCGTCCTATGTTGGGCCACCCACCATTTGAGCAAGGCCCCACGATGTCGGTAGCCGATGCTGGCCGCCGCGCCGGGCTAAGTCTCCGCACGTGCGGCGACGCGGCCCTCGAAGGATTGTCGAACGACGATCGCGATGTACTCGACGACCGTTCGCAACTCCTCGCCCTGCTCCCCATGGCCGCCATCCCACTCACCCTCGACGCCGAGGTCCCAATGTTGGCACCCCCGACAGGCAGCCGCTCCCGCATGGCGCTCGCGACGCTCGCTCTCGCATTGGCCTCATCCGGCCTCGCCGCGCAGGTCGTTCAACAGAGCGCGCCGCGATTGCTCGATCTCCACACGACGTCCGACGCGGCCAAGGCGGCGTTTCGCACGGCACTCTCTGAACAGCAGAACCTCGCCGGCACTCCGCGGATTCGCGCCGCCGCCGCCCGAGCGGTCGCGGCGGACACGAGCTTCGCGCTCGCGAGAGTCTTTCAAGTGCTCGTCGGACCGGGAACGGGCCCCGAGCGCGCGCAAACGATCACGTCGATGCTGCCGGCGTTGGCCAACGCGTCCGCCGGTGAGCTCCTTCTCGCGACCGCATGGCGCGAAAGCGCCGCCGGACGGGCCGCCGTGTATCAGGAGATTCTTCGCAGCGTGACCAACCTGGCCCCGGACGACTCGGCCATCGCGTACGCGTATTGGATCACGCAACGCACTGGCAAGACGCCCGCCGAGCGCGTCGCGGGCGGGCGAGATTTCGAGAAGCGATTCCCCACCTTTGCGCCGATATACAATCAGGTCGCGTACGACATGCAAGCCGCCGGCGACGCCGAGGGCGCGCGCGCGCAGATCGACCAGTACGTCAAGCTCGCGCCGATGCAGCCGAACGGCCTCGACACGTACGCCGAGATTCTGAGCCTTCAGGGACGCTGGCAGGACGCGATGGCCAAGGCCCGCGCGGTGATCGCGATGGACTCGGCGTGGGCCGGAACCGCGGCCGGCTATCTCCGTCTCGGCATCATTCAAACGGCCATGGGCGACGGCGCCGCCGCCCGCGCATCGTTCGCGCGGCGGAACGACATCGTGCCTTCGGACGCGACCCGGCTCAGCAGCGCACAGTGGACCGCGATCACCTACATCGTCGCCGGCGACCGGGCCGGATCGATGCGCGAACTTGGAACCCTCATGTCGATGGCGCAGACCGCGAACAACGCGGCTCAGTTGGACGGCACCCACCAGTTGATGGCGGTCGTCGAAGCGTTCCTGGGCGACAAGAACGCCGCCGCCGGTCATATCAAGGCGGGAGAGACGGGACGGCCGACCGTCGGGCGCGCGGAAGTCGAGGCGATCGTCTACTCACGCATTGGAGACGTCGCGTCGACGCGCGCCGCCGTCGCCCAGGTAAGGAGCTTGATTGCGCCGACGAACCTCGCCGTGCACACGTTCAACGCTCTCGTCGCGGCGACCGAAAATGATCAAGCGACAGCGAGCCGAGAATTGGCCGACGCGCCGAACGACGATCTCTTCGCGAACGCGCTGCGAGCCGACCTGCTCGCTAAGCAGGGAAAGAGCAGCGAGGCCGCGGCACTGCGCAAACAGATCGCGGCGAGTCCGGTGAACACGCTCGGCAACGCGACCGTGGACGCTCTTCGAGTGTTGGCGCACTTACAGGCAACGCGTCAGTGACCCGCTCGTACTGACCGGGCGCCCTCGGGCGCCCGGTCAGGCGGCGGCAGCGGGCACGGGTCCGGCGGGAACGAGCTCCTTTCGACCGAGATCGACGCGGAGATTGAGTCCCTCGAGGCCGAGTGCGCCGAGGAGGACGAGGTCTTTGGGCTGCGCGAAGACGACGATGGTTGGCGTGGACCGCCCACCGGCGTAGAGCATCGCGAAGCCGACGTCGCGTTCGAGCACGCGGCCGTCGGCCGTCTCGAAGCGATCGGTGCGAACCGGCGTGATGCCGAGCTGCGTGAGCGCGTCGGCCGGGATCCAGTTGTATTCGCTGCCGGTGTCGACCATCACGTCGTCGAAGTCGCGACGAGTCTCCGGATCGGTGAGCGGCGCAACACTGACAGTCGTCCTGAAGATTCCCATTTCGTCGATCACGTGAACAGCTCGTCAAGCGAAAGCTCGAACGGCGCGCTCGTTCCGGCCGGGCTCCACGTCAGCAGGTCGGAGACGACCCGGTCCGCATGGCCGGGACGGACGATGGTAACGACGCGCTGTTCAGGGTCGACCATCCAGTACTCGTCGATCCCGACGTCGAGATAGAGCTTCCTCTTCTGGTCCTGGTCGCGACGGCGCGTGGTCGGCGAAAAGACTTCGACGATCAGGATCGGCCGTGGCGCGCGCTCCCACGCGCCCTTGATTCCGGGCGACGGCCGGCGGACCATCAGATCCGGTTCCACCTCCGAGCCCTCGAACCGCACGACCGCTCGAGGGTGGTAGACGAGGCCGAGGCCGTTCGCCTCGACGTACCGATCGAGGATTCGCGAGAGGCGTGCGAGAATCGTCTCGTGATCATCGTTGGGCGGAGGCGTCACGAACAGCTCCCCGCGGACCAACTCGTACTTGTTCCCGTCGTCAGGAAGCCGATGGACTTCGTCGAGCGTCCATCGTTTGAGCTTCGTCGCCATTTCCATTTGCCGTCCTTCCTCGGCCATGGTGCCTTCACGCGCATGGCCGAAGCTGCGGTGCGCGCGAGCCGGGATCGTCATCGAATCGACGCCAGCACGATCATTCGGGTGCCGGTTGCCCCGCTGCCGAGCATACGCTCGGCGCGAGCGCCGAGTCAACCCTGTGGCTCTCCGACCTCAGAGCAGCCATTCGATCGGCAACACCGAGAGCGCAGCCACCGCGATCCGCAACCCGACGCTGGTGCCTGGCTCCCGGTCGTACACGACGTCGCGGCCGTCGGTCCATTCCAACCGCGCCCTGGCGTCGAGTCGAACTCTGTACGAGCGCTCTGGAATTCCTTCCGCGAATGCCTCGGCCAGCTGACGTGCCGACGCGGGACTGTCGATCACGAATCCGAGCTCCGTATTCAGCCGGGCCGATCGCGGATCGAAATTGAACGAGCCGACATAAATGCGTGACCGGTCGATCGCGAACGTCTTGGCGTGCAGACTCGACCGGCTCGAGCCGGAGCCTCCCACCAGCGCACGGCGCGATCGCGGCGACGACGACACCCGCTTCATCTCGAACAGCGTCACGCCGCGTTCGAGCATCGGCTTTCGATATTTGGCGTAGCCGGCGTGTACCGCGGCGACGTCGGTTGCCTCGAGGGAGTTCGTGAGAACGCTGACCTTCACACCACGCTTCGCCAGCGCGGCAAGCTCACGGCTGCCGACAGCGCCCGGAACCAAATACGCAGAGATGAGATGAAGCTCGCTGGCCGCCGCGCCCATGAGAGTCCGGAGCCGCGGCCAGAGCAGCGAGTCTTCCGGCGCTCGACCGAGGCCCTTCGCCGGATCGTCGCTCAGCATCAGTGTCGGCGCCCAGTCGAACGGCAGGCGACCCTCTACGAGATCGCGCACGAATGGCGCTCGCTGCACCGCGTTCACGAATGCCGCGGCATCCGGTCCGCTCACCCTCTGCGCCGCTTCCGCGGTGACGCCGGCGATGGACGCGTCGCTTGCCGGCGAGAGCACGCGACGCGCGGGCCACGCCGATTCGCTGTGCCAGTACCGGTCGAAGTCGCGGGACACGTCGCTCACCACCGGGCCGATCGCGAGCACGTCGAGATCGACGAACAGCACGTCGTGGCCGGCGCCGAAGTACTCGTCGCCCACGTTGCGCCCGCCGACGATCGTGACCTGGTCGTCGGCGGTGAACGATTTGTTGTGCATCCGACGGTTGAGTCGCGAAAAGTCCGTGAGATAGTCGAGCCAGCGCACGCGTCGACGACGGAACGGATTGAACAGCCGCACCTCGACACCCGGATGCGCGTCGAGAGCGGCGAGAATCTCGTCCAATCCCGAGGTGTTGTTGTCGTCGAGGAGAAGTCTGACGCGAACGCCGCGGTCCGCCGCGCGCCGCAATGCGTCGAGCAGCAGCGTGCCCGAGATGTCGTCGTGCCAGATGTAATACTGCACGTCGAGCGTCTGCTCGGCGTGATCGGCGAGGAGCACTCGCGCCGCGAACGCGTCGTACCCTTCGCGGAGGGGGACGATACCCGACAGCCCCGGATGTTCGCGCGTGAGCGCGAGACACGCCGATGCGAGCGTCGTCTGCGCGAGACCCGACGACGCGGTCACGCCGGTGACGCGCCCGCGGCCGCCGCGCCGGCCGGCTCACTGGGCTCGCCATACTCCTCACGATAGAAGCGCAGCAGCTCGAAGAGGTAGGCGATGCCAAGCGGTCCGAGGATGAGTCCCAACAGACCGAAGTAGCGAACGCCGGCGAACGCCCCGACGAGCGTGATCATCGGGTGAATGTTGGAAATCCGCTTGTACACGATGGGCCGGATGAGATTGTCCACGTTGCCCGCGATGCCGGCGCTGATCCCCACCAGGAGCGCGGCCGCGCCGTACCGGCTCTGCGCGAGCAGAATCAACGCGGCGGGAAGCCAGACCAGCGTGCTGCCGATGACGGGAAGCACCGAGCAGAACGCGGCGACCACTCCCCAGAACAGTGGATTGGGCAAGTCGACCAGCCGGAACGCGAATCCGATAATGCTTCCCTGCACCACGGCGACGAGCACCGTGCCCGTGAGCGTGGCCGCGGTCACCGCGAAGAAGCGATCGCGCAGCGCGTCGGCGGTGCGCGTCGAAAACGGGATGTACACGCGCGCCTGCACCCACATCTGCGGGCCCGCGAGCAGAATGTAGTACAGGCCGAAGAATGCGATCACGATGTTCAACGCGGCGGACGTGGCGCCTCCCGCGAATGCGACGATGTGCGACGACAACCATGCGATGAGCGTGCCACTCGACTTCGCGATCTCGGCGCCGATGTCGAATTGGCCGGTTCGCAACTGACTCACGCGCGCCAGCACGTCGCTGCTCTGAATGCGATGGAGCGCGTCGGGGGCCTGGGCGATGACCAATCCGATCAGCCAAGTGAGCGGAAGGGCGACGAGGGCGAGTGCCACCACGAGGATGATGGCGGCGGCTATTCCCGGTTTGATGAGCCGCGCGAGCCGCTGATATGGATGCACGAAGATGACGTACAGCACACCCGCGCCGAGCAATCCACTGACGAACGGCGTGAGCGCGACGGCGATCGCGACCGCGAGAAGCAGAATGAGCACGACGGCGCGGTCCCGCGGAGTCTGGAGGAGGGCCATTGTCAGCTAGCTTAACGCGCAAAGGGGGCTGGCGGCTAGCGAACCGATAGCATGGACAGGTCTTCTTCCCACGCTCCTTACGTTGATCGGTAGATCGTACGCGTGCTTCGACGTTCCAGGTGTTTCATGATTTCACGTCTCCGATCCACACGATTGAAGGGATTCTGTAACGAGGGACCGCCATGGACTCGCGACCACTGATGACAGTACGAATCGCCGCGGGTCCGCCGCAGCGGCTCGGGACGGTGCCCCATGGGACTCGTAGCGTCGTGCCGGTCACGGGAGGCGATTTTGAAGGTCCGCGACTTCGCGGCAAGATTCTGCCTGGAGGCGCTGACTGGTTGCTGCTACGCTCCGACGGTGTTCTGGAGTTGGACCTGCGTATCTCGCTGGAGACGGATGACCACGCGCTGATCTATATGACGTTTCAGGGGATTCGTCATGCCTCGCCCGAGGTGATCGCAGCCCTGGGTCGTGGAGAGGTCATCGATCGAGCGAGCTACTACTTTCGAACCCTTCCGAGATTCGAAACGTCGACGGAACGATACGCATTCTTGAACCGCATCATCGCCGTAGGCGTTGGTGAAACCCGCCCCGACGGCGCGGTGCACCAGATCGACGAAATACTGTAGCGGCGTAGAGCATCGCGTCGGCCGATCCGACATGCATCCAGGGCTACCTGACGCGACGCGCGGGGCTCCACGCGAAATACGATACGTCCAGCGCGATCACCTGGCCTCGCGGCCTCGAGCGGACGCCGAACTCGGGCTCGAGGCGGAGCGAAACGCGCGTCTTCCAATTTGGAATCGTGACGTCGCCCTCGGGTCCGAGACCGAACGTGCGCGATCGCTCGTGGCGAAGAGCCGGTGGGATGTCCGCCCCGCGGTCGGGCGAAACTTGCCAGAGCGCGTAGCCGGCCAGACCGATCGTGAAGATCTTGCGCACGGTTGCCCCCGCCCCGCCTTGCACTTGCAACATGTTTCCGCGGCGGATGTCGATGCCTCGCTTTCGCGTATTCATCTCGTAGCTGGCCAGCGCCGATGCGCGGAACGTCCGTGCCGAATCGTGCGCGGCGCCGCCGACTGAGACTTGGTGCGTCCAGAAGCCGTTTCCGAGGTTTGCGCCGCCACGCGGCTCGAAGTGGCCCGTCGGCGCGTAGACCACGTATCCGGTCACGACATCGAATCGTCGCTGCTGCCACCCGACTCTGATCGGCTGCACGACGAGATCCGCGAACCCGAATCCATTGATTGACGCGGCGGGATTGTCGGTGCTCACGTGAATGCTCGCGACCGGCGCGCCGAGGGCGAACGTGAGGTACGCCGCGGCTCGTGTCTTGGTCGTGTACGCGACGCCGAGCGCCGAGCCCGTCGCGGCGATGCGCAAACCTGCGATCGGTACGACGTTCCCGTCGCGGTCGCGAAGCTGGCTCGAGCCGTAGTGGATCGATTGATCGATCAGTGCCAGTCCGGGCGGTGCCAGAGCGCCGGCGTCGATCCCGACGCTGCCGAGCAGCTTATAGCCGAGCTGTTGCGCCTCGGCCGGGTGCAACGCGAGCGCGCCGAGCAATACGACCGATCGAAGCGCGCGTGCTCGTGCTGAAGTTCGAAACGAGTCCAAAACGCCGCCGATGCCTGGAGTCGGTCTTCATCGGGCAACTCACGCACCACGCCGATGCGCCGTGTCTTCGGCGCTCGTCGTGCGGGCGGCTGTGTGCGCCCAGACGCCCGCACGGAATCGTGCTCTACCGCGTGATGTGTTCTACGCCGCCGGCAGTGCGGCGGGTGCGACCGGCGTGGTCGTAGGAGGAGCTGCCGAACCATGACGGAGCAGCTCATCGACAGCGCCGCACGATCGCCAGCGCGTCGCCGACGGCGCGTTCCCCTTCCACATCTGAGGGACGGTTGGCAATCCTGAGCGCGCCGTCCGACGTCGGGGCGGCATAGACGAGCGTGGACGATCCGCCCCCATCGAGGTTGATCGCATCGCGCGCCCCGAGGGCGAGCATCAGATTCGCGAGCTCGCGCAGCGACATCCCGTCGCTGTACGGCATCTGGCGGCCGTCGACGACGACGAGAATGAGACGCCGGCCTTTGCGCGCGATTCCGGCCGCAGTGCGCGGATTACGCCCGACGTTGAACGATGCCTGGCCCTCCGTGTCGACCGCCCCCAGCACGAGGCTGTCGCGCAGCAGCGCCGGCCGGCCGCCAACGGCTTCTATGGGATAGAACGGCGCGAGAGTGGTGCCTGATACATGAAACGTGACGATGTGTGGCGTGCCGCTCGAGTCGAACGCGAGCGCCGGTTGCTCCACCGGCGGCGTGAGCATGCGTCCGTCGACAATCAACAGATTCACCGGCGTGCCGTTGGCGAGCGAAAAGAAATCGGCGTTGACGCCGCCAATGACATGAGCGCGCTCCGCCAAGTCGCCGAGCATGGTCGAGGTCTTGATGCGGCCGGCGGCGCTATCCGCGTCCTTGACCGCGACCGCGCCGATGCAGCGATCGAGATCGACCTCGAGGACATGGACCGCCCAAGGCCCGGTTGGCGAATGTATGTACCGCCGAACCACGCCGCGGCCAACGATCTCGGTGTGCGTGGTATCCGCGGCGAACGGTAACGCCGGCAGAGGCCCTGCGCTAAAGTGCCGAGCGCAAGCCGCCGCCAAGGCCGCGAGAACGATTCTGAGTATTTCCTTGGCCGTTCGTCGGATGCTCATCGATCTCGATGATGATAGGCCGCGAGTGGCTGCACCAGCTGGTTCAGAGCGCTTCGTTGCGTAAACTACCCGGCGCCACCGATCGCGCCGGAAACACCCGCTGACATCGATCACGACGCTGTGCGTAGGCTGAGGCACACTGGACTGCCTCCCGCCCGAGCTCACGGGAATATCGGCGCACGTTGGGCGATCTCCTTCACGACTCTTGAGACCGTAAAGGGAGCTCGCTGATGTTCCCCGGAATCGGATTGACGCAGGTGTTCATCCTTGTTGCGCTGCTCTTCACCCTCTACCGGGTTCGCAAAGGGCTGCCGGGAAGCGCGCTCCGCGCCTGGCACGAGCGACGATCGCCGGGCGGGCCAGAGCGGTGGCATCGCATCCTGATGCTCGAGTTCCTCGAGCTCGCCCTCGCGGGCGTGTTTCTTCTGCGTCGGCGGCGCGAAGCTCATCGGGCGTCCCGACATGGTGGCGCTCTTTCGCGACATCGGCGTGGGGCAATGGTTTCGCTACGTGACGGGCACAATCGAGATCAGCGGCGCGGCACTGCTCATCGTCCCGCGGCTCACGGGCGCGATCCGCGGTGCTCCTCGGCGGCGTAATGGTCGCGGCGACGCTGATCGAATTCCTCGTGCTGCACCGCCCGCCCGTCGCGGCTCTGACTTGCCTCGGCGGTCACACGTTCGTCGCGTGGGCGCGAATCTCAAAGCGCCATCACGCGTGGTCGGGCGGGAATCCGGTCACGCGCCGCGAGCGTGCCCACCGCGACGCGCGCGGCTGGAAGGCCGCGTATCACTTTGCGCACGGTCGCCGGGAATATCGCGACCGGTCGGTCGGTCTTGGGTGGAGAGCCACAGCGCTCACACCACCACCACACGAGAATCGACCGCAATGAGCAACCACAACGACCGCGACAACGACCGGTTCGACGCGCAGGGGAACACGCGCCCGACCGGATCCAACTACATCACCACCGACCAGAGCGACGACGGCATCGACCGGCGCGGCTTTCTGCGGTGTATGGCTTGGGCCGGGACGGCGACGGTCTGGGGAATGGTGGGTGGAATTCCCACGTCCTTCCCCGTCAGCCGCCTGCCCTACCTCACGGACGCCCAGCGCAAGAGCATCTTCTTCGTCCAGATCAGCGACAGCCACATCGGCTTCAACAAGGAAGCGAACAAGGACGTGACCGCGACGCTGCAGGAGGCGGTGGCGAAGGTCAACGCGCTGCCGCAGAGTCCCGCGCTCGTGTTGCACACGGGCGACATCACGCAGCTCGCGAAGGCAGAGGAATTCGACACGGCGAACGAGGTGCTGAAGGGTCTCAAGACGAGCCGCGTCTTCTACGTCCCCGGCGAGCACGACGTCGCGACGGACAACGGGGTCACGTACCTCAAGCGATACGGCAAGGGCACGAAGGGCGGCGGCTGGTACAGCTTCGACCACTCGGGCGTCCACTTCATCGGCCTCGTCAACGTCCTCAATCTCAAGGCGGGCGGACTCGGCTCACTCGGCGCCGAGCAGATCGCGTGGCTCAAGAAGGACGTCGCTGGCTTGCCATCGAGCACGCCGATCGTGCTGTTCGCGCACGTGCCGCTGTGGACGGTGTATCCGGAGTGGGGTTGGGGGACCGATGATTCGCAGCAGGCGTTGGATCTTCTCAAGCGCTTCGGATCGGTCACGGTGCTGAACGGCCACATTCACCAGATCATGCAGAAGGTCGAAGGCAACGTGTCGTTCCACACGGCCATGTCGACCGCGTTTCCGCAGCCGACGCCCGGCACGGCGCCGGCACCGGGCCCAATGAAGGTCGAGCCCGAGCGGCTCAAGAGCGTCCTGGGCATCACCAACGTCACGTTCATCCCGGGGCGCGGCGCGCTCGCCGTCGTCGACGCGACGCTATCCGGTGAGCCGCCGGCGTTCGAGGCGGCGTCGCACGACGCAATGATGCAGCGGAAGGCGAGCCGGAAGAACTTTACGCTCGCGGCGAACGAAATTGGGATCGACAACTTCGCGTTCGCTCCCTCGCCGTTGACCGTGAAGGCCGGCATGCCCGTGACGTGGATCAACAAGGACGACGTGCCGCATCTCATCGTGAGCACACAGGCCAAGTTCAAGCCGTCCACCGTTCTGGATACGGACCAGCGCTTCAGCGTGACGCTCACCAAACCGGGCACCTACGCGTACTACTGCTCGCTGCATCCGATGATGCAGGGGAAGATCATCGTGGAGTAGCGTCGAGCGTGGAGCGCAAAACGAGAGAGGGGACTCGCGGTTGGCGAGTCCCCTTTCTCGTTGCCCCGCCTTCGCGATCTACGAATCAGTAGCGGCGACGACGAGCGACGTGACGGCCGGCGACAATGCTCAACTCGTAGAGCGCGTACAATGGCGCGGCCATGGCGATCGTCGTCCACACCAGGTCGCCCGGCGTGAGCAACGCGCCAACCAGCACGCTGCCGAACAGCGCGACACGACGGAGCTCGGCCAAGCGTTGCGGCGTGACGATGTCCAACCACACGAGGCCGACGACGACGATCGGGAGCTGGAAGCCAAGCCCGAACGCGAGCGCCATGTCGACGGCGAACGAGAAATACTCCCGAGCCGTGATGATGGGCGTGAGCGCGTCCGTCTGCAAACCCATGAGCCACTGCACCGCGAGCGGCAACACGATGCCCCACGCGAGCGCCACGCCGGCCGCGAACAGGACGAGCGATCCGCCAACCACCCAGCGAATCGCTCGCCGCTCCTGCGTGGTCATCGCCGGACGGACGAACCGCCAGGCCTGGTGCAGCAACATAGGAAGCGCGGCGACGATGCCAAACGCGATCGACGTATGCATCGCGATGTCGAACGGATCCGTCGGATGAGTGAACGCGAGCTTGTGACTCGGCAAATACGGCCGAATTGGAAGCTCGAGCACGCGGATCACCGGAAACGTGAAGACGACGAACAGCGCCACGGCCGTCGCCACTGCAACCGCTCCCAACGACCAGAAGAGCCGCCGCCGCAGCTCTTCCAGGTGATCCACCATCGGCATGACCGATGGTGCGGCGTGGGGGGGGCATCAGCCGTTGAGGGAGGGGGCGGCGCAACGGTTCGCGCGCTTCATCTACGGGCTCGTCGAGGCCGGCGAGACTGCCCTTGAACTCGCGAATGCCCTTGCCGAGCGAGCGGCCGATCTCCGGAATCCGCTTGGCGCCGAACAGCAAGAGAAACATCACGAGCAACATCACCAACTTGTCGAACCCAATTTCTCCAAACATCGCTTGATCCCCGGTGGAAGGACGTAAGAATGGCGGGCGCTGGCTGCGCGCGCTCCAAGGAATACCGCCACCGGCGACGATTTATTCCCGGACCGCTTGCGGGAATAATCACGCGGCAGCCGAGTCTTGTGAGGTGGGCCGGCGTGCGCGCGGTGTGCGAAGGAAAGGCGCGACCGACGGGTAGACGCCGGTGGTCGTCTACGGTACCAGTCGAAGTGGGCTGGTACTCCCGTCACGCCGCCGCACCCAAACGTCCTGGAGAAAGCTCACAGTGTTCCGTCGCATCATTGCTCCACTCATGATTTCGTCGGTCGTCGCCGGCTGCAGCTCGTCGACGAATCCGAATACGCCATCGACCAGCGGCGCCGGGAACGCGCCCCCCCGGTCTCGGCCGCGCAGGTAGATGCAACGCCGTCGCTCGCCTTCACGCCGCCGACGATCGCGCTCAACGTCGGGGGCACGGTCACTTTCGCCTTCGGCAGCGTTGGCCACAACGTCTTTTTCGACAACGATCCCGCCGGCGCGCCGGCCACCATCGACGGCGTCAACGCGAATACCTCGGCGCAGCGCACGTTTCCGGTTGCCGGGGTCTACAAGTACTACTGCCACATTCACCCCGGCATGAGCGGCACGATCGTCGTCGGCGGTGGCGGAAACACGGGAGACGATTCGACCAGATCCAGCGGCTACGATCGACTCAAGTGATCGACTGTGGTATGCCGACGTTCGTGGTGGCGATTGAACGATTCGGACATCAGACGTCGGCGCCGTGTTGCGCCGGCGGAGTAGATGAGTTGGGCGAGTGCCGGCCACTTTGAGTTCGATTGGCCGTTCGATGTATCGGCTGTGCGCTCGACGACGGGAACTGATGTCAGACAACTGACCTCAGTTTCGGCGTTGAGCGGCGGCGGCCCGCTTTCGGGCGTAGCTCCACGGTGTCACGCCTAAACCGTGGTCTGTTGTCAGATGTCAGTTCCCGACTTCTAGCCCACAGCCGTACCCGCCTGCCAAGACAGACCTCAGAGTGGCCGTGGTCATTCCTCGACTCGCGAACCGCCTGGGAGGCTCGCACATTAGCCCTTCCCCCCCATGTGCGAGAATCACATGCCCGCCACCCGCGCTTCGCTGATCATTCTTGCCTGCACCTTGACGGGCGCCGCCGCGCGCGCGCAAGGGAATCCCCCCACGCAGCCGCCGCAACAGCAAGCGCCGGCAACACGCACGGACTCGAACACGCCACCGGTCGTACGCCGGGGGCCGCGGCCCTACGCCCAGGTGATCACCGCGCGCGCGCACACCGAGCGCGGCGGCATCACCGTGCATCGCGTCGACGACCGCTACTTCTTCGAGGTCCCCGACTCGCTGCTGGGCCGCGACATCCTGCTGGTGACCCGCGTCTCCGGCGTGCCGGCCGGCTGCGGCGGATTCCAGAGCGCCGGCAGCTCGGTCAACGAGCGCATGGTGCGCTGGAACGCGTCAACGACCGCGTGATCCTGCAGGCGTCAGCGTCGACCGCCGTCGCCGACGACTCGCTGCCGATCGCGAAGCGTGTCGCCGAGAACAACTACGCGCCGATCCTCGGCGCGTTCCCGATCGCTGCATTCGCGCAGGGACAGCAACGCGTACGTCATCGACGTCACCGATTTCTTCGCCGGCGACACAGCCGGCGATCGTCCGGACTGGGCGCCGCGCAGCGGCGCAGTATCGGCGTGCGCCGCTTCGATCCGGCGCGCAGCTACGTGAGCGAGCGTGCGCGGCGTTCCCGATCAACGTCGAAGTGCGGCAGGTGCAGACGTTCGACGCCGGCGACGCCGCCGGGCGATCGCAGCGGCAGCACGATCTCGCTCGAGATGCGCGCAGTCGATCGTGCTGCTGCCGAAAGTGCCGATGCGTCCGCGCAACTTCGACCAGCGCGTCGGGTTCTTCACCGTCGAGCGCGTCAACTACGGCCTCGACGAACAGAAGGCGGCGACGGAGACGTTCATCACCCGCTGGCGTCTCGAGCCGAAGGATCCGGCCGCGTATGCGCGCGGCGAGCTCGTCGAACCGATCAAGCCGATCGTCTACTACATCGATCCGGCGACGCCGACGAAGTGGCGCCGCTACGTGAAGGAAGGCGTCGAGAACTGGCAGAAGGTGTTCGAGAAGGCCGGCTTCAAGAACGCGATCCTCGCCAAGGATCCGCCGACCAAGGAGGAGGATCCCGACTGGGATCCGGACGACGCGCGCTACTCGATGGTGCGCTGGGCGGCGAGCCTCGTGCGCAACGCGGTGGGCCCGCACACGCCCGATCCGCGCAGCGGCGAGATCATCAACAGCGAGATCACCTGGTATCACAACCACATGCGGTCGTATCGCAACCGGCTGATGATCGAGACCGGCGCGGCGAATCCGATGGCGCGCACGCTCGACATTCCCGAAGAGCTGATGGGCGAGACGATGCGCCAGGTCATCGCGCACGAGATCGGCCACGCGCTCGGGCTGCAGCACAACATGGTGGCGTCGTCGTGCTTCCCGGTCGATTCGCTCCGCAGCCCGAGGTTCACGAGCAAGTACGGCGTGAGCGCGACGATCATGGACTACGCGCGCCAGAACTACGTCGCCCAGCCCGGCGACGGCCTCAAGCCGAAGGACTTCATCCGCCGCCTCGGCCCCTTCGACGACTTCGCGATCAACTGGGGCTATCGCGTGATTCCAGCGAAGACCGCGAGCGACGAGAAGCCCAACGCTCAACAAGTGGCTCATGAAGCAGAACGGCCCGTTCCCGTATCGCTTCGTGCCGCAAGGCAGTTCGGCAGCGTCGATCCGCGGTCGCAGACCGAAGACCTCGGCGACGATCCGGTGAAGGCGACGACTACGCGGTCAAGAACTACAAGAAGGTATTGCCGCAGCTCGTCGCGTGGACGACCAGGCCCGGCGAGGACTACGCCGATCTCGAGGAGATCTACGGGGAGACGGTCAATCGCTGGGCCGGCGAACATGGGCCACGTCGCGACCGTCATCGGCGGCGTGAACGTCGATCTCAAGACGGCCGAGCACGCGGGCGCCGTCTTCACCGTCGTGCCGAAGGAGAAGCAGAAGGCGGCGCTGGCATTCCTCGCCGAGAACGTGTTCGCCACGCGGACTGGCTGGCGCCGAAGGACATCGTGTCGCGGATCGGGCCGTCGACGCGCTGGCACGCGTCAGGCGGCGGTGCTCACGTCGCTGCTGAGCGCGCCGCGCCTCGGGCGGCTCGCCGAGGCGGAGGAGATCGATCCGGCGAATGCGTATCCGCTCGCCGAGTATTTGGGCGATCTCAAGCGGGTCGTCTGGAGGCGCCGGCGCCCGATGCGAACCGCCGCCAGCTGCAGCGCGTGTATCTCGAGCGATTGGCGGCGCTGGTGAATCCGCCGTCGCCGCCGGCACCGGCTGCGGGTGCGGCCGGCCCGCCGGTTCCCGCGGCGCCGCCGCGCCGTTGCCGTTCGTCGCCGGACCCAACGTCCCGCTCAGCGATCTGCCGGCGTTGGCGCGAGCGCAGCTGCGAGAGATTCAGCGCGACGCGCGCGCGTCGGCGACGACGGCGAAGACGCCGGTCGAGCGCGCGCACTGGAGCGATGTCGTCGATCGGGTGTCGGAGATTCTGGAGCCGAGGAAGAGCCCGTAGAGGGCCCGCGGGCGAGCGAACGAAAGAGCCCGACAGCACACGAGGTGT
>CAWJXW010000019.1:0-174160 GCA_963846925.1 uncultured Gemmatimonadaceae bacterium
GCGCCCGCGGCCACCCCGGCGACCATGCCCGACGAGGATACCGTCGCGACGCCGGCGTTCGAGCTCGACCAGGCCAGGGCGCGCCCGTTCAGCGCGTTGCCCGACGCGTCCTTCAGCGTCGCCGTGAGTTGCGTCGTCTGTCCGACCGACATCGACAGCGGCGTTGGCGTCACCGTCACCGTGGCGACGGCCGCTTGTGAGACGGTGACGGTCGCGACGCCGCTCTTTCCTTCCGACGTGGCGGTGATGGTCGCCGAGCCCGGGCCGACCGCCGTCATGTTTCCATTCGCGTCCACGGCGGCGACCGCCGCGTTGCTCGTGCTCCACGTGATCGTGCGGCCGCTGAGTGGATTCTGCGAGGCGTCATAGGCGATCGCGGTGAACTGCGCGTTACCGCCGGGCGCCGCGTCGACGTGCGGCGGCGTGACGACGACGCTCGCCACGGGCGTCTTCTCGACGGTGATCGTCGCAATGCCCGATTTCCCGTTCGCGCTCGCCGCGACCTGCGTCGACCCGAGCCCAACGCCGGTCACGACGCCCGCGCTGGAGACCGTCGCGACGTTCGGGTCCTGGACGGACCAGAAGACTTCCGTCGCCGTGACCGCCTTGCCGCTTTGATCCTGAACGAGCGCTTGTAGCGGGATCTGCGCGCCGATCGACACCGTTGTCGTCGGCGGCGTGATCGAAACCGACGCGACGGTGCCCGTGGTCACCACGTCCGCGGCGCCGCCGCTGCACGCGGCCGCCCCCGACACCGCGATCCACGCCGCTACGCGTCGCGCTCGCTTCCAGGGCATCAGAGAACGCTCATACCTTGCCACCATCGTCACGTACCGGGCGGCGGTTCGACGTACACCGGTCGCGAACGATTCGTCCGAGACCCGTCGCCCAGCTGGCCGTCGAGATTGTAGCCCCAGCAAAACGCGTCGCCCGAGGGCGTCGTGGCGCAGGTGTGCGAGCCGAACGCGCGGATCGCGGCGAACGAGTGATCCCCCGTGACGCGCACCGGCTCCGCCGAATCCTGCGTTCCCCCGCCGTCGCCCAGCTGGCCGTAGTTGTCGCGGCCCCAACAGAACGCCTCGCCATCACTCGTGAGCGCGCACGTGTGGAGCGCGCCGGTCGCGATGGCGACGAATCGAAGCGAGGTCTTCACCGCGGTGGGAACCTCGCGGCTCGAGCGAGTTCCGTCCCCCAATTGGCCGCCGTAGTTGTTCCCCCAGCAGTACGCTTCGCCGCGCGGCGTGATGCCGCAGGCGTGCGTCGCTCCCGCCGAGATCGACCGGAACGTCAGCCCGCCGGCTACGAGAACCGGCGCGCGGCGGTCGGTGATCGATCCGTCGCCCAGTTGGCCGTTCGCGTTCTCTCCCCAACAAAAGGCGCGACCGCCGTCGAGCGCGCAGGTGAAGTTCCACCCGAGAGAGAGCGACGAGTAGCGATGATCGCCGGCCGCCAGCGCCGGCGCGCTGAGCTCAGGCGTCATCGTTTCCGTGCCGAGTTGCCCGTGCGAATTCGAACCCCAGCACAACGCCTCGCCCTGGCTGTCGAGCGCGCAGCTGTGCGCCGCGCCGACGTCGACCGTGGTGAACATTCGGGCGTCGGTGACACGCATCGGCGCCTGGTGCGCCATCGTTGACCGGTCGCCAAGCTGGCCGCGTTCGTTCTCGCCCCAGCACCAGGCGGCGCCGCCGCGCGCGATGGCGCAGCTGTGCGACAGCCCCGCCGCGATCGCGATGAACCGAACGTCCCCGGCGACTGCCAGCGGTGTCGCGACGGAGTTCGCGCCGCCCGCGCCGAGTTGCCCGCGGTCGTTCCCGCCCCAACAGTACGCTTTCCCGTCGGCGTTGAGCATGCACGAATGCAAACCGCCCGCGGCCACCGTCACGCGTGACGCGATCGGCGCCGGAATTGGCGCGACCGGAGTCGGGACCAGCGAGGGAGTCGGCTTTTCGGGAGCCGGCTTCTCGGCCACCCTCTCCGGCGTCGCGGGCTTGCCGGAAGAATTGCTCGGAGCCTTCGTGTCTTTCTTCGAGTCCGCCGTTCGTGCCGCGGCGTTGCGAGCGGAAGTCTCGTCGCTCGGTTTGTCGGCCGTGCCGCCAGCGGGCTTCGTCGTCTCGACGGACTGCTGCGTCACCGGCAGGCGCGTCGGCGCCGGGGACTTTCGTGATTCGGGCAAGTCTGGCGGCAGGCGCGTAGAAGACGCAACGCTCGCCGCCGGACCGACCTGACGAGCCGTGGCGGCCGGTGCTGACGCCGGGTTCGCGGCGCCGGGTTGCGTAGTCGGCAGCGTCTTTCCCGCCGAGTCGTTCACGACGAAGCCGCCGGGGACGAGAACCGGCGCGCGGTGCGCGTCGTTCGACCGCCCCTGCAAGTTTGCCGCTACAACCACGAGCGTGACCACGGCCGCGACGCCGCCCAGCGCCAGGACCCACTTGCGGCTCGTCCCGGAGGTCGGCTCTTCGTCTTGAGCATCGAGCTCCGCGGCCAGCGAGGAGAACGCGGCCGAGCCGATGAACGACGGCTCGTGCGCGCCGCGCGACGGCGGCATCGACGCCGGCCCCAGCTCGACGAATGGAACGCTCGGGCGCGGCGGGGCGACGTGCAGCGGCGGGGCCACCCCCGTCCGCTCTGCCGGAGCGATCGCCGGGAGCGGCATCGGCGGGCGCGCGGCGGGCGGCTCGGCGGCCACCGGCGGGTCAGAGCGAGGCACGCCGCCGACGGGGCGGGTGAATCGCACCGTATCCGCGCTCAGCGGCGGCCGGCGCGTCGTGCGACGCGGAATTATCGCGCCGTCGAGCGCCTCGATCAGCTCCGCCGCGCTCTGCCAGCGCATCGCCGGATTCTTTTCGATGGCGACGGAAATCGCGTCGCCGAGTGAATCCGGCACGTCATCCCGCAGATCGCGAACGTCCGGCAACTGCTCGTACCGCTGGCGGTAGAGTATCGCGTAAAGGCTTTCACCTTCCCACGGACGATGACCGGTCAGCATCTCCCACGCGACGAGACCCAGGCTGTAGATGTCGCCGCGCGCGTCGAGCGACGCGCCCTCGATCTGTTCCGGCGGCATGTAGGCGGGCGTTCCGATCGCCACGCCGGCCATGGTGAGCTGCGAATCACCGGTCATCGAGCGCGCGAGCCCGAAGTCCGCCAGCAGCGGCCGGTCCTCTGGGTCGACGAAGACGTTTTCCGGCTTCACGTCTCGGTGAACGATGCCCATCGCGTGCGCAGCCCCGAGCGCGCGCGCGATGTCGCGCGTGAACCGCTCGGCGCGGTCCGGGTCGAGACGACCGGATTCGCGAATCAGCTCCTTGAGAGTGCGCCCCGGCACGTGCGCCATCACGATCGCCAGTCCGGCGTCGCCCAGCTCCAACACGTCGCGCACGCGCACGATGTTCGGATGCACGAGTCGCCCGAGGAAGCGCGCCTCGCGCGCGAAGCGGCCCATGGCCTCCTCGTCGCCGAGGTACTTCGAGCGAATGAGCTTGATCGCGACTTCGGAGTCAGTCGCGCGCTCGCGCCCGAGATACACGACCGACGTGCCGCCGTGGCCGATCTCGCGAATGATCTCGTACGACGGCTCGAGGGCCGACAGTCCCGGCGAGACGCGCTCGGAAGTCATCGATCGCGATGCGAGAGAACGGCTCCGACGTCCATGCGGATCGCCGAGCTACCGCGACCTGAAGCGGAGAACGACTTCGCCGAGCTCGACGCGGTCGCCGTCGGCGAGCGGCCGTTCGATCGAATTGTCCGGCAGACGCTCGTCGTTCACGACGACTGGATTCGTCCGCGACAAGTTCGTCACCGCCCAGCGGCCGTTCGAGTATGCGAATTTCGCGTGTCGTCGGCTCACGGTGTCCGAATGGAGCGCGACGCTCTGCGGCGACCGACCGGGTTCGCGGCCAAGGACCAGCTCGGCCGGCTCGCCCGGCGATCGAACGAACCTGATTTCGCGGTGCTTCGGCTCGCCCGAGAGGACCTCGAGGCGTCCGGGGAGAATCTGGATCGGCTCCTCGCCCGGACGGAGAAACCGGACCGTCTCCGAGTTCGCGCCGCGCGCGGTCGGCTCGTCGAAGTCGACAAGACGCGCGTCGTCGAACACGGTCCGTTCGCGCGCTGCCCGCGAGTAGCTCGCCACCGACACGGGGGGCGACGAGATCACGGGCGCTCCGATCACCGGCTCGACGCCATTGATCGGTCGCGGAATCACGAACAACGGCGGCACCTCGCGCACGCGACCTTCCCGGCTTTGGAACCAGGCGCGCGCGAGGACTATCCCTCCGGCTGCGAGCGCGGATACGAGCAGGCCGACGACGATTGCACCGAACATGACTTCCGACTGCTCCGGAGAAAAAACGGCGACGCCAACTATAGTGAAATACACATCCGCCAAGGCTGCGTCCACCCTCTGGCGCGAACTCATCAGGGGCAGAACTCGTGCCTTGTAACAACGTGATACACAGCACATTGCGAGGCGCGGAGCCAGGGGCCGAACTGGTCGGTTTTGACCTCGGTCACCGGGACCTGTGGTGCAGCCGGACGAACCGCGCTATACTCGGCGGCGATCCTCAATCGGAGCCCGCCATGTCCGTCTCGCGTCGTTCGTTCGTCGCCAGCCTCGGGGCAGGGACCGCCGGTCTGCTCACGGCACCACTCATTCGGTGGCAGGGCCACGAGGCGCTCCTCGCCCAGGGGCAGCCCGAACGGCGCGCCGACCGGTTGCTCGCATCGGCCCCCGGAATGATCCGGATCGACAGCAACGAGAACCCGAACGGCCCCGGGCGTCGCGCGCTCGAAGCCGTATCGAACGCGTTCGGTCACGCCAACCGATACCCGGTGAAGGAAGAGGACGACGCCGTCGCGATGATCGCCAAAGCGCGCGGCGTGTCGCCTTCGAACATCATCCTCGGCTGCGGATCAGGAGAGCTGCTGCGCGCCGCCGTCATGGCGTTCACCGCCGCCGACCGAGCCCTCGTCGCTCCCGAGCCCACCTTCGAGGCGCCGGCCAATTTCGCGCGGTTTCTCAAGCACCCGGTGGCAGCGCCGCCAGTGGACTCGAAGATCAGGCTCGACCTCGATGCGATCATCGCCGCGTCGCGCGGCGCGGGGCTCGTGTACTTCTGTAACCCGAACAACCCGACGGCCAGCGTTCACGGCGGCGACGACGTCGCGTCGTTCGTCGAAGCGGTGAACCGCGCCTCGCCCGACACCGTCGATCCTCATCGACGAGGCGTACCACGAGTACGTCGCCGACAAGTCTTACCGCACGGCGATCCCCATCGCGATCGCCAATCCGCGCGTCGTGGTCACGAGGACGTTCTCGAAGGTCTTCGGCATGGCGGGGCTGCGCGCGGGCTACGCGATCGGCCAGCAGGACACGCTCAAGCGCATGGGGAGTTGGCTGCTCGGCTCGAACGTGAATCAGCTGGCGCTCGCGGCGGTGGCCGCGACGGTGGGCGACGGCGCCCACGTGGCGGCGGAGCAGCGGCGCAACGAAGACGCGCGCGCGTTCACGCGCTCATTTTTCCAGAACGCCGGCTACACCGTGCCGGCCGCCGACGCGAACTTCATGATGGTGGACATCCGCCGCGACGCGCACGCGTTCAAGCTCGAGTGCGTGAAGCACAAGGTGGCGATCGGCCGCGCGTTCCCGTCGCTCGGGAACTACGCGCGCATTTCGGTCGGTACGATGCCGCAAATGAAGAAGGCGGTCGAGGTGTTCCGCACGGTACTCGCGACGCCGGTCGCCGCGTCGCAGTAGCCGGCTCCGAATCAGCGCGGCGCGATGAGCGCCGCGCTGTTCAGTGGGACCGCATCGCGAGCGCTACGACGAGCCCCGCGATCACGACGATGGCGCCCGCGACGAAATACCACGGCGTGCGGCTGGCCTTCGCCTGTACGACGACCGGCATCGCGGTCGGAGTCGGCGCGGGAACCGGCGTCCGCGAGATCACCGGGCGACGGGTTCGCGCTTCGACCCCCCTCAACGCCTGGACGAACGCCGCCGCGGTGGCGTAGCGCTCGTCGGGCGCCTTCGCCATCGACCGGTTCAATACCTCGTCGAGCTTCTGCGGAGCGGTCGACCGGAGCGTTCGCACCGACGGCACAGGCGTCGCCATGTGTGCGGCGATCACCGCCGCGGCGGTCTTTCCCGTGAACGGCGGCGAGCCGGCAACCATCTCGTAGAGCACGCAGCCCAACGCGTATGTGTCGGCCCGACCATCCACGTCCTGCTCACCGGCCGCCTGCTCGGGGCTCATGTAACCCGGCGTACCGACCGACATGCCCATCGCCGTGAGCCGCTCGCCTTCGCCGGCCCGCGCGAGGGCGCGCGCGATCCCGAAGTCGGAGATGATCGCGTGGTTGTCGGCGAGAAGAATGTTCTCCGGCTTGATGTCGCGGTGGACGATGCCCTGGCGATGCGCGTAGTCGAGCGCCTCGGCGACCTCGATCGCCACGTTCAACGCGTCCGGCAACGAGAGCGTTTGTTCGCGAACCATCCGCGCCCGCAGCGACTCGGCCGTGATGTACGGCATGATGTAGTAGAGCAGTCCGTCCCGCTCGCCCGCCGAAAGAATCGGCACGATATTCGGGTGCGTGAGCCCGGCCAGCAGCCGGATCTCGCGGCGAAATCGCTCGGCGCTCAGTCCCGCGGCCAGCGCGGGCGGCAGCGTCTTGATGACGACCGTCCGGCCGAGCGTCTCGTCCGTCGCGACGAACACGCGTGCCATGGCTCCGCCGGTGAGCTCGCGCTCGATTCGGTAGGCGTCACCCAGCGCGATTTGAAGGCGTTCGCGGAGTTCCATTAAGGCGGGAAAAACAGTCCCACGAAGCTAAGCCCCGGTCGGCGCACGGGATAGGGTCTTGTCCCCCCGCACGGACCCTTGCTGATTCGTGCGCGCCCCAACCAGGAGGATCTCCATGCCCAACTTGCCAGGCGTCGATTTCATCACGACGACCTCGAACGCGGTCGATGGATACGAAGTGACGCAGACGTTCGGCGTCGTTCGCGGAATCGTCGTCCGTTCACGGTCGGTCTTGGGCCGAATCGGCGTGAAGTTCCAGACGTTCTTCGGCGGCGACATCACGCTGCTCGCCGAATTGTGCGAGCGTGCCCGCGCCGACGCTTTCGCCGCGGCGACCTCGCACTGCGTCGCGATGGGCGGCAACGCGATGATCGCCGTCCGCTATGACGCGACCGAGATCATGGACGGAGTCACCGAGGTGCTCTGTTACGGCACGGCGGTGCGAGTCGCGCCGCGACTCCGTCCGCGCGATTCCGCGACGTGACGCGGGCGGTTCGCCTCGTCTCGTGACGGTGACGAGACGTTGCAGGTCTGGCGGCTCGGGTGCGGTCGCCGTAGCGTCTTGCGCATGAGGGCCCTCCCGGTCTTCGCGTCCGCCGTGTTGTGCGGATGCGCCTCTCACGGAACGACGACGGTCCCTGAGCCAGCTCGCGGGCCGGCGCGGGACAGTCTGTTCCGCTTCGACCAATCGCGAACCGACAGCGTCGCCGCTCGGGGCTTCGTCGCCGGGACCGTGGCGATACTGGCCGAGAACGTCTTGTATCTGCGAGCGGGTGCGCCGGTCGCATTCGGACTCGCGGCGACGCGCACGCTACTCGGCGCGGCAGGCGATCTGCCCACGACCCAATTGTTCTGGCAGCCTCTGGGCGGCGGGGTGTCCGGAGATCTTCGCGCGGCGTACACGTTCGGGGTCGCCGTGCGAGCCGCCGCGTCGGCTCCTCCGCAGTTCGGTCGCTACATCGCGTTCTGGGAGCGGCAACGGAATGGTCCGTGGCGTATCACCGCGTACACGGAGGTGAACGGGCCCGTGTCGGCCACGCCGCGCGAGCCGGCCGCGCGAAACAGCGACGGTGACGTCGCGCCCAACGAAACGCTCCCCGCGGCGTCCGCCGCGATCGCCGAAGAACGGTCGCGCCTGCGCGGCGCGGACAGCTCGTTCTCCGACCTGTCGTACCGCATGGGCGTAGCCTACGCGTTCGCCAACACGGTCGCTCCCGACGGCGTGGTATTCGGCGATCCGCAGCTCGTGATCGGCGCCCGCGCCATCGAGGACTATCTCGGCGCGCGCGCCGGGCAATCCTCGCTGGTCTGGCAGCCGGTGTTCGCGTGGGTCGCCGCGTCGCGCGACCTCGGGTTCACCATCGGCGAAACGACCGCCACCGGACTCGGCGCGTCGGGTGCCGCGGTTCAGCGGTTGGGGAAGTACCTCACCGTGTGGAAGCGGCAGAGCGACGGCACGTGGAAGTTCGTCGTGGACGGCGGTAACCCCGGCCCCCCGCGCGGCGACGAGCGCTAGAAGACCGCACGCAGCGCTCTCGTCTTGCCGTACGGCTAGCCTCCAGCGCGCAGAGCCTCCAATGGATCCACTCGGAGCGCGCGTCTCGCCGGAATGATCGACGCCCCGATCGCGACGATGGCCAGCAGCACCGATGTCCCCACGAGCGACGCCGGATCGGTCGGCGCCACGCCGAACAACAACGTTCGGATCGCGCGCCCGACCAAGCCCGAAGCGACGAGCCCCGCGGCGAGGCCCACCGCGCGAGATCACGATCCCCTCGGACATGACCAGCAGCAGCACCGAGCGATTCGCCGCGCCCAGCGCCATTCGCACGCCGATCTCATAGCGGCGCAGCGTGACGGCGTAGGCGATGACGCCGTACGTGCCAAGGCCGGCCAGCAGGAGCGCGAGCACGGCGAAGCCCGCGAGCAGCACCGTGCTGAATTTTCTCACGGCGACCGACACGCCGACGATCTGTTCGAGACTTCTGATTTCCGACACAGGCACGGTGCGATCGAGCGCGGCGACCTCGCGGCGAAGGGCCGGAACCAGCGCGAACGGATCGCCGTCCGTGCGGATGACCAGCGACATGTCCTTCGGCCGGTAGTAGGCGTTCTTGGCCGATTGGCCGTACGCGAAATACATCGTCGGCTCCGGAGGATCGCCGAAGCCGCGCGACTGGATGTCGCCGACGACGCCGACCACCGTGAGAGTGAGACGGAGTCAGCGCCGAGGCGCAACCGCTTCCCGATCGCGTTCTGCCCGGGCCACTCCGCGCGCGCGAGCTTCTTCGCTCACGATCACTACCGGCTGAGAGCCGTCGCGGTCGCCGCCGTTGAAGTCACGTCCGGCGACGCACTGGGATTCCCGCCGCGGCGAAGTAGTCGGGCGTCACCTGCTGCGGAACTGCCAGCGGCCACCGCCCGTCGGGATAACTTCCGCCCTCGGGTCGGTATCCCCACAGACCGCCCGATGCCGACGACCGGGAGCCACCCCGCGGCTCCGGCGACTCGAACGCCGGGGATCGTGCGCACGCGGGTCATCAACTGTTCATAGAAAATCGACGCGCGTGCGTCGTCGTACGCGCGCGGCAGGAGCGCGATCTCGGCGGTGAGCGACGCCGCGCGGGTCGAAGCCGAGCTGTTGGTGCTGCAGACGCCCACAGGCTGCGGAGGAGCATCCCGGCCCCCGACAGCGACGTGACGGCGAGCGCCATCTCCGATGCGACGAGCGTTCGTCGCAGCGCTCTCGACGCTCCCTCGATGCCGGTCGTCTCTCCCGCCGCTGTCCTTCAACCCGCTCGCAAGGTCGCCGCGGGACGCGCGCAGCGACGGCACGACACCGATCAACACAGCGGTGACGATCGCGACGTCGCGGCGGTGAACGAGAGCACTCTCCAGTCGGTGCCGACGTCGTCGAGACGCGGCACGACCGCCGGAGCCACCGCGACGAAAACGCGATCGACGACGATCGCGAGCGCCAGCCCTATCACGGCGCCGATCACCGACAACACGGCACCTCTCGGTCGACAGTTGCACGACCAGCCGGCGCTCGCGACGCGCCGAGCGCGCGTCCGCACGGCCAACTCCTTCTCCCGCGCCGCGCCGCGCACCAGCAGCAGGTTCGCGACGTTCGCGCAGGCGATCAACAGGATGAATCCCACCGCGCCGAGGAGCGCGAGGAGGTATGGACGCGTCTGCCCGACCAGCTCCTCGCGCACGCCGGTGAGGTGCGGCGTGAGCGGCGCCTTCGGGTCGAACTTCGCTGGCTCGGCGCGCATGATCGCGCGAGCGACGCCGAGCGCTTCGGCGCGAGCCTGGTCGAGCGTGAAACCGGAGCGCAAGCGTCCGACCATGAACAGGTAGTGTTGATTGCGGTCGCCGAGGCTGTCGAGGTTGAACCTCGCCCTCGGGATCCACACGGCGGTCGTGGCCTTGGGATACTCGAAGCGCGGCGCCATCACGCCGATCACCACGCGCGGCGCGCCATCGAGGGTGATCGTCCGGCCGATCGACCGACGCGCGAACCCGCGAAGTCGCGCTGCCAGAGACCGTAACTGAGCACGGCCACTCTGGCGATCTTCGAGTCATGATCGTCGGCGACGAAGGTCCGGCCGAGCACCGGTTTCGCGCCGATCACGTCGAAGAACCCTTCGCTCGCCCGAGCGACGCCGCACGCGCTCGGGGCGCGAATCGGCGTCGACCGTCGCGCTGAGCGTCGCGGTGCGCTGGTCGTACGCCGCGAGTCCCGCAATCGATTTCATCTCGCGCTTGTAGTCGATGAAATCCGGCTCGGAGGTGAGCCACTGCGGCGGCTCGTGTCCGAACGAGAAGAGCTGCTCGTCTCGCGGATACGGCAGCGGCCGCAGAAGGACGCCGCTCACGACGCTGAAGATCGCCGCGTTGGCGCCCACGCCGAGGGCGACCGTTCCGATCACGAGCGCGGCGAACCGCGGCCGTTGCCGCAGCCCGCGAAGAGCGAACGCCAGATCCTGCCGCAGCGTGTCGACGGCGCCGCCGCCAGAGACGAACGAGCGCAGATGCTCCGCGGCGGCCGACACGACGACGTCGCCGACGGTGCGCAGCCACAGCGCCGCGATCGATTCGCGGTGTTGAGCGGCGAGGGCCAGGCGGTCGCGCTGAAAGTCGCGCATCGCGCGTCCGTACCGCGCGCGAAACTCGGCCGGATACAACCGCAGCAACAGCTCGTAGAATCGCTCGCCGCGCGTCATGCTTGCCTCGGCGATATCGCGGCGTTGGCCTCGACGATGCGCATCAGCGCGCGGAGCCGCTCGAGCTCCGCGGCCAGCACCTGGCGGCCGAACGGAAGCAGCCGGTAGTAGATCCGCCGCTCGTCGTCACCGCGGCCGGCGGGGCGCGGCTCGGTCTCGTCCACGAGCCCGTCGTTCTGCAGCTTGCGGATGTGGCGGTACAGGTTCCCGGCTTCGAGCGCGACGCGCCCCTCGGTGTGCTCGACGATGTCCTGGCGGAGCCCGTAGCCGTGCCGCTCGCCGGTACTGAGCATGGTGAGCACGAGCAGCTCGATCGGCTTGAGCGGCAGGAGCGCGCGCGGATCGCGCGGCCGAGGACGCGAGGGGCTCACCGGACCTCCGGGTGAAGACGACTATGCTCAGTTCGACCGCATTGTGGTCAAACTGAGCATAGTAGACACCCGCAGGTCTGGAAAGGGTTTACCGGTCCACCGGTCCACCGGTCCACCGGTCCACCGGTCCACCGTCTCCTCTACGGCCGATCCTTGAACTGCGCGTTGAGCTGCGTGTGCTTCGTGTCGAGCGGCACGTTGCGCCCGTCGATGAACAGGTACTTCGTGTCCACCTTCGCCTCGAGCATGTCGCCGGTGGTGACGACGATGTTCGCCATCTTGCCGACCTCGATCGAGCCCATGCGGTCTCCGACGCCGAAGATCTGCGCGGGCCAGAGCGTCACCGCCTTGAGCGCATCCGTCTTCGACAGGCCGTTTGCCGCGGCCATGCCGGCGTTGTACGGGAGCGTGCGAACCTCCGATCCCTTGTCACCCGTCGAGATCGCGAACGTCACGCCCGCCGCGGACAGCTTGGCGGGAATGCTGTAGTTGATGTCGTACGGATCGTCCTCGCGCGACGGCAGGTGCATCACGGCCGTCACGACGACCGGCACGTTGTGCTGCTTGAGGAACGCGGCGACTTGCGGCGACTGCTCGCCGCCCAGGATGATCGGCTTGAGGTGCATTTCCTCCGCGAAATTCACCGCGTCGCGGATGTCGTTCGCGCGATCGGCCGGGAAGATGACGGGCATCTGGCCGCGCAGCGCCGGCAGCATCGACTCGAGCACCACGTCGTGCGCGGGGCGCGGAATCGTCTTGTCCTTGGCGTAGGCGTCCTGCGCCTTGCCGTACGCGTCGGCGTCGCGGAGGAGCTTGCGCAGCGAGTCCATCTGCGCCTGACGAACGCGGTTCGCGTCGGCCGGCGCGCCCTGCTGCAGCGCGGCGGCGCGGGCGAAACCGCGTCCGCCAAACCCCGAGCGCGGCAGCTCGACGACGAGCGCCAGCTTCGGGATGACGGCCATCTTGGGCGGCGTGTCGCCGGCGAGGTTCATCAGCGCGGCTTGTCCCGACAGGATGCCGCCGGTCGGGCGCGACACGACCGTCGTGATACCGACGACCCGCGCCACGCCGATGTGCGCGCTGTGCGGGTCGATGCCGTAGAACGCCTGCGCGTTCGGGTTGAACGAGCCGACCTCCGAGATGTCGACCGTCGCCACCGCGCCCTGGCCGATCTCAGAGAGACCGATGCTCGACCCGGTCTCGATCATCCCCGGGTAGACCATCAGCCCCGTCGCGTTGATCACCTGCGCGTTGGCCGGCACCTGCACGTTCGCGCCCGCCCCCACAGCGGTGATCTTGCCGCCGCTGATCACGACGGTGCCGTTCGGGATCTCGGCGCCGCTGACGGTGACGACCGTTCCGCCGCGAATCGCGAAGGTTCCCTGCGGCCCCGGATTCGGGTTGAACGATCCGAGTTGAGCGTACGCGGACACCGGCAGCGCGGCGAGGCCCGCGAGGGCCATCCAGCGGGCGCGACTGCCCATTCCATGTCTCATTGCGTTGATCACGAATCCACCCTCCTCAAGGAATCACGGGACGGCGGCCGCGATCGGCGGCCTCGAGCGACGCGCGTTCCTTCGCCATCCGATCGCGCATCGCGGCGTCCTGCTTTTTGTCGAAGAACACTTCGCCGTCGATGAACGTCGTTTCGGCCGACGAGTACACGCTGAGCGGATCGCCGGACCAGATCACGACGTCGGCATCCTTGCCCACCTCGATCGAGCCCACCTTGTCCTGCACGCCCAGCTGCACGGCGCCGTTGTAGGTGATCGTCTTGAGCGCTTCGTCCTCGGAGAGCCCGCCGTAGCGCATCATTTTCGCGGCGTCGATGTTGAGCCGCCGCGCGCGCTCGTCGGAATCGGAGTTCACCGTCGCGACGACGCCGTGGTGCATGAGGATCGCCGTGTTGTACGGGATCGCGTCGTACGCCTCGACCTTGTACGACCACTCGTCGGCGAACGTCGACAGCCCGGTGCCGGCCTGCGCGATCTCCGCCGCGATTTTATATCCTTCCAATCCATGTTGTAGTGTCTTGACCGTGAAGCCGAACTCCTTCGCGACGTTCAGAAGCATCAACATCTCGTCGGCCCGATAAGAATGCGCGTGCACGAAGCGCTTCCCCTCGAGCACCTCGACGAGCGGCTCGAGCTCCAGGTCGCGCTCCGGCGCCACCGCGGTCTTGTCGCCCGCCTTCACCTTCGCGTTGTAGTCGTCCCACGACGCCTTGTAGTCGCGGGCGCGGGTGAACGCGTCGCGCAGCACTTCTTCTTGGCCCATTCGGGTAGCCGGGTAACGCAGTGGACGCCCCTGCGCCTGGGCCGCCGTTTGGGAGTTCTTTTGGGTCACGTTCTCGCCGAGGGCGAACTTGATCCCCGGCATCGCGCCGGGGAACAGCATCTCGGTGACGTCGTGCCCCCACTTGAGCTTCACGACGGCGTTCTGTCCGCCGATCGTGTTCGCCGAGCCGTGGAGCACGTTGATCGTCGTGACGCCGCCCGCGAGCTGGCGGTAGATGTTGATGTCCGTCGGGTTGAGCACGTCGCGAATGCGCACCATCGACGTCACCGAGAGCGAGCCCTCGTTCACGGCGTCGATCATCGTGTGCGAGTGCGGGTCGATGATGCCGGGCATCACGTACTTGCCCGTCGCGTCGACGACCGTCGCGCCCGCGGGCGCCGAGAGGTTCTTGCCGATCCGCGCGATCTTGCCGTTCTGCAGCAGTAGATCGGTGTTCTCGAGCTTCCCTTTGGTGACCGTGAGAACCGTCGCGTTCTTGATGAGCGTCGTGGATGGCTTGGCGGCGGTCGACGGCTGCGCCTGCTGCGCGCCAGCCGTCGACGCGGCTGCCGCAGTCACAACGAGTATGGCGATTGAGAGTTTGGACATGTGTGTCTCGAGGAGTGATTCGAAAAGGTGGTCGCCGCGTACGCTCACGCGCCCGGCGGCCGTCCTCGCCGCCCGCCGCCCTGGCCGGCATCCGGCTTGGTGCCCACGAACGTCGCCTGCGGATGCCCGACGACGGCGACCGTGCCGCGCATCAGGTTGCCGTCGATCGTCCCGCTGAACCGACCTTCCTCCGTGCCGGAGCCCATCGTCAGCGACGCGCTGAACTGCACGTCGCCCGCCGGCCCGATCGACCCATTAGAAATCTGTGAACTGCCGAGCGACCCCTGGATCGTGCCGCGGAGCTGGTCGCCGACCTGCTGCACCGTCAGCGTCACCGGCTTCTCGCCTTCGTCGGTCGTGATGGTGATGGTCCACGTGCCCGCGGCGAGCGACGCGGCGGCAATAGCCGGCGCGCGCGCTTCGATCGGCATGCCGTCGATGAAGACGTGCGCCACGCGGCCCGTGAATAGATCGCCGCGCGTCACCGTGAGGTTCGCGACCTTGCCCACTTCGATCGTGCCCAGCCGGTCGCTCACGCCGAGGATTTCGGCCGGCGTCAGCGTCAGGGCGCGCACCGCCTGGTCGGCGGTGAGGCCGTTCTCCACCGCGCGCGCCACGTTGCCGAGGTAGTCGGGCCACGTCGTGAGGCCGCCGTCCTCGAACGCGAACTTCACCCCCGCCTGTTGCAGCTTCGCCGCGAGCTTCGGCGCCTCGACGCGCGCACGCAGCGTGCGCAGCGGCTCGGGGTCGGCGTCGGGCGACGCCTGGGGACGGCGCGGGAAGTTGAGCGACAGCAGCACCGGCACGTTCTCCGCCTTGAGCCGCGCCGCGACCAGGTCCGCCTCCTCGCCGCCGGCGATGATCGGACGGATGTTGAATTCCTTGGCGAGATCGAGCGCGCGCTCGATCTCGCGCTGCGACGACGCTTCCATGACGACGGGAATCTGCCGCTGCAGCACGGGCTGCAGCGCCTCGAGCGAGGGATCGGGCTCGGGGCGCCGCATGCCGCGCGGGTTCTTGGCGTACGCGGCTTGCTCGGCGGCGTAGTGCTGCGCGTCGAGCAGCGTCTGGCGCAGCGCCGAGAACACGCCCATCAGAGAATTCGGATAGCCGCCGCCACGCGACGGCGTGAAGCCGATGTGCTCCGCGACGGGCGCCTTGATCAGCATCGCCTGCGCCGTTGAGCCGGCGAGGAGGATCACGGCCGACTCGCCGCGGAAGATCCCCGTCGACGGCACGGTGAGCGCCGCCGTGATGCCGGCGCTCTGCGGGCCGGCGAGCGCGTCGTCGTCGGCGTGGAGCAGATCGACGACGTTCACCTCGGGCTGGAGCCCGACCGGGTGCAGCGAGTTTGGCGCGCCGACGGGTGCGCCCTGTTGTGCCGGCGCGGCACCCCGCCCAGCCGCCTCGACCACCTCGCCCGGCGTCCGCGACAACGGCCGCGCCGCTGCCGGTCGCGAGTCCGAGGCTGCTGTTGGCGTCGATGACACCCGGGTAGACGGTGAGGCCGCTGCCGTCGATGACGCGCGCGTCGGCCGGCGCTTGCACGTTCGCGCCGACAGCGGCGATCACGCCATTGCGCACGACCACCGTTCCGCGATCGATCGCCGGACCGGCACCGGCGACGATTCGCGCATTGGTGATCGCGTAGGCGCTCGGGGGACTCAGCTCACGGTTGGCAACGCGCTGCGCGGTCGCCGTGGGTGGGGCAAGGACGCAGACCACGAGCATGGCGCTCGTGAGGGGGATGACGGACTGCGGGGGGGGGACGCGACGATTCGGCATGTGGAGCGTGCTCCTCGCCAAGGTGGATCGCGAAGGGCTGGGCGGATGAAGGGGGGTAAGGCGGGGACGAACCAGGAGTTCGGCGACGCGGGAATATCGACCGGGTACACTCAGGTGTCGAGTCCGCGAAGACTCGGCGTCGTCCGGCAGAGTCCGGTCGTTTAGATTTCGCGCGGTCTCCACTGCGTCTCCGCACCCCGCCGCCGCACCCCGTCCCCCCCAGGACAGAGGACCTCGCATGCGCATACAGCGTCTGGCTGTCGCGAGCTTCGTTCTCGCATTCGTCGGCTCGGTCGAAGCCGCCGCGCAGAAAGCCGGCACGACCGAGCTGGGCGTGTTTGGCCAGTTCACGCGCGCCGACGAGGCGTGGCATACCGACGATGGTTTTGGATTCGGCGGTAGGCTCGGGATTTTTCTCAACCGCCGATGGGAGCTCGAAGGAACGTTCTCGACCTCATCGTTCGACAACAAAGCGCCGCGCGCGGCGGGCACGAGCAGCGTTCAGACGTTCAACGGTCAGATCAATTTCAATCTGCCGTTCGGCCTGGGCGGTCAGACGCACGACCTCATTCTCGAGGGGGGCGTCGGCGGCCAGCGCTTCGCCAGCCACACCGACTTTTCGGCGCCGTACGGCGGCGGCGTGCGAATTCACTTCAACGACGCGGTTGCGCTCCGCCTCGACGCGATCGTCGAGTACGTCGAGAATCCGACTGCGGCGACGTTCGGATTCCCTCCGGTGATCGGCGTGAACAGCGCCGCCGCGCGTTCCACGAACCTCGAGGTCAGAGCCGGGCTGAGCTTCTTGCTAGGCAACTCGAAAGCCGCGGCGCCCCCCGCTCCGCCGCCGCCACCGCCTCGGCGCGAAGCGCCGCCGCCGCGGACCGAGCCGCCCGCCCCGCCGGCGCGCATCGCCCCGGCCCCTAGTGCGAACACGGACTCGATCAACGCCGTGAACCGCGCTCGAGAGGCGCTCCTCGCGCCGGTGTATTTCGATTTTGATCAATCCGAGCTGCGCGCCGATCAGCGCGCGGTGCTCGACGCCAAGCTTCCCGTGCTTCGAGCGAACCCAGGCGTGCGCATTCGCATCGACGGAAACGCGGACGAGCGCGGTTCGGACGAGTACAACCTCGCGCTCGGCATGCGGCGCGCTCAGGCGACGCGGAAGTATTTGATCGACAATGGAATCGACGCGGGGCGCATCGACGTCGCCAGCAACGGCGAGGAGAGGCCCGTGTGCCAGGGCCACGATGAGGATTGCTGGAAGCAGAATCGCCGCGACGAGTTCGTGATCGTGGCGGGCGGAGATCGGCTCACCGCGCCGCGATAAGTCGGCTAACGGAGGTCTCTGGTCTCCGGTCTTTGGTCTCCGGAGAACGAAGCACGCAGGGGTGGGGCGCGGCGGATGAATCCGCCGCGCCCCGCTCGCTTTTGGGGACGCATACGCCGAAGCGGAACCGGCCTTGGCCGCCTGGGATTCGTCGCTGGCGCGGGGGGCAGGCTCTGCACGAATGCGCATCCACCAGCAGCGAGGGGTTACCACAATGCCGAAACGTGCTCTAGCAGTTTTGACGCTCTCGACGCTCGCGATTGGCATCGCGTGCGGGAGCGACAACACGACCACGCCGAAGTCGACCGTGGTCCATTTCCAGGTCACACTAACGCCGGCAGGCGAGCCACCCGGCCTTCAAGGCAATCCGACCGGCAGCGGAACGTTCACCGCGACGCTCGACACCGCCACGAACGTCTTCACGTACACGGGGACGTTTACAGGGCTCACATCGAACGTGAACAACGGCCACATCCACGGCCCGTTCACACCCGGCGGCGCAGCAACGACCGCCTCGCCGATCATCAACTTCAACACGTTGGCCGGCGCCACGTTCGTGGGCTTCGGAACGGCGAACAGCGGCTCGGTCTCGGGCACTGTCACGCTGACCGCTTCGACTCAGCTGACCGGCGGGGATCAACGGAGACTCCGCGAAGAAGTTGCTCCTCGCCGGTAAGACGTACGTGAACATCCACACGGTTACGAATGGGGGCGGCGAGATTCGCGCGCAGCTCATCCCTCAATGAGTCGCATGACGGTTTCCTGACGGCCGCCGCCGATCGTTGCGCAGCGAAGCGGCAACGAGCGACGAGTAGCCACAAACGAAGAGCCCCGCGTCATCCGCGGGGCTCTCTGTTTTTTCGCTGTTAACCGGTCCACCGGTCCACCGGTCCACCGGTCCACCGGTCAGTAGATGTACACTTTCGTCCCGACCGGCACGTTGTCGTACAGCCACTCGATGTCTTCGTCGCGCAGGCGGATGCAGCCGTGCGTCGCCGCCATGCCGATCGATTGTTTGTCGGGCGTCCCATGGAGCAGGTAGCCGTCGCCGAGACTCAGCTTGTACTTGCCCAGCTCGCCCTCGACCTTGCGATTCTTCGAGCCCATCGGCGGCATGTAGAGATAGTCGCCGAAGACGATGTGCTCGTCCGTGGGCAGGTCGCCGAATGACCCATCGCTGTCGATGATGCCGGCGGAGCCGTCCACGATGGTCAGGGTTCGGCCGTCGTCGAGGTGCACCTTCTCACCGTAGTTCAGGTGTCGGAGCCTGAGACCGTTTTCCACCGCGGTCTCGGCGTAGAGCCACTCCGGTGGCTGCCAGATCGGGTCGGCGTCCTTGGAGAGCACGGTGCGCATCCCGCGCGGCGTGGTGAAGTGCCATGCCTTGCTTCCGTACTCGAGCGTCGTGCCTTTGGCCACGGCGACCGGCGCGCTGAGCAGCGTGTCGCGTCCGGCGATCGCCCAGAGATGGCGCTCCTGGAGGGAGACCACCAGTCGAAGCCCCGTCGATTTGTGTGCGAGGTTGCGCCCGCGGATCCACGACAGGCTGTCGTCGCGCGAGCTGAAGTGCAGGGTGACGGACTCGTCGTCGTCGATCGAGGCGACCGAGTCCTTGGATGGGTGCCACATGCGTTTGCCGGCGTCGGAGCGTGGATGCCGGCCGCCCCGGCCGCCCTGGGCCGAGGCGTGGGATGGTGCAACAAAAAGGATCGCCGCTGAGAGCGTCGCGATCCATCGAAGCGTCAGTGTCCTGCTCATGGAAGTCGAAGTTGGCGGTAAGTCAGCGCGCGAACGCAGCGCTCGTCAATGCACTTTCGTAACCGTTCAAATTGCCAAATCCGTTCCATGTAAACGTACTCTGGCGCGCGAAGCGCGGCAGGCTGATGCGCCGGTGTCTCCACCGAGCCGCCCAGCCTGCCGCGAAACGCGTACTGCCTTACGAAGTCGTGCAACCAGCTATTCGAGCTGTACCTCGCGCGTTCAGGCGCGATCGCCTAGTAGAAGTTCATGCCGAAGACGATCGGGACTTGGCGCGCCGAACGGAACGAGATGTTCGGGAACAGGTTGTTGGTGCTGTGGGGGTTGAAGCCGAGGACGCGGGACTCGACGAACAGTTCCTTGTTGGCGAAGCGCCATGCCAGTCCGCCGCCGGCGTTCCAACCCCAATCAGTGTGCCAACCGGTGTCGAAATTGTCCACGGTCACGCCGGTGAGTATGATGCCGTTCGTGGTCTGGACGACTCCGTCGCGGACGACGACGAACGCTCCGTCTCTCGTCTCGAGCGGCAGGTGATCGTAGGTGACGAAACCACCGCCGCCCAGCAGGTACGGCTGGAACGTCACTGCGTGGCCGAACGCGCTCTCGATGCCCGGGATCGCGACTTTCAGATCGAGATTGAAGTTCCAGATGTTCGGGCTACGGGATTCGATGTTCGTGAAGTTGAGCAACGGCGTCGCGACCAGGAACTCGTCATTGTTGAACCCGAAGGGCCGACGGTACCGCGAGTACGACCCGTCGATACGAGCGCCCAGGACGCTGTGGATCGGTTGCCAGCCGAACTGCAACATGCCTGTGCCGCCGGTTTCGTTCAAATGCTGGAGCCCTCCGGCCGGAACGGTCACGCCGGCGGCGAACCCGCCGTAGAAGTTGCCGATTGCCGGAATCGGCCGCGTGATCGTCTGTACCAACGTGTCCGTGCGCACCACGGTGTTCGTCATCGTCACGGTATCGATGCGTCCTTGCAGCTGGAGCGTGTCGGTACGGTAGATCGTGACCGTGTCGACCCTCGGCATCGGTGCGACTTCACCACTTTCTTTCTTCACCGAGATGCGCTTCGTCGAACGCGGGCGCGCATGGGTGGTGTCCTGCGCCAGTGACGCCGACGCGTCGAGCGCGATCAACGCCGCGCCGGCAGCGAGGACGAACGCATGACCCTTCAACATTGTGTCTCCTCCTCTCCACCGTCCTCGACTCGCCCCCGCGGACGGCCTCCGGGCGAAACGTGCTCAAGCGATCGTGCTCGTCTACACATTCCGAGCGACTGAAAAGCGTCGCGGCACCGTCGCAGTCCAGGGCAGGGCTGCGACGCGGCAGGCTGATGCACCGGAACCATCCGAAGCGCCACGCCTGCCGCGACCGTTCTGTCCTAACTGACTACAGCCTGATCGATCAATACCAGTTCATGCCGAAGACGATCGGGACCTGACGCGCCGACCGGAACCTGGGCAGGTCGATGCCCGTGATGTTGGTGTTATTGAAGAAGTCGTTGCGGCGCGAGTTGTAGCCGAGCACCCGCGACTCGACGAAGAGCTCCTGGTGTCCGAAGCGCCATGCCAAACCGCCACCGGCGTTCCAACCCCAACTCGTATGCCAACCGGTGTCGAAATTGTCCACGGTCACGCCGTTGATAATGATGCCGTTCGTCGTCTGCACGATTCCGTCGCGGACGATGAGGAACGATCCGTCGCTGAACTCCATCGGCAGGTTGTCGTAGGTTGCGAAACCGCCGCCGCCGATCAGGTACGGCGAAAAGGTGACCGCGTGACCGAACAAGCCTTCGACTCCCGGAACCTGGACTTTCAGATTGGCGTTGAAGTTCCAGATATTGGACTGGCGGCTGAAGACGTTCGTGAAGCCGAGCAGCGGCGTTGCGATGGCAAAGTTATTATCTGAGAAACCGAACGGCCGGCGGAAGCGCGAGTACGAGGCGTCGATCCGCCCGCCCAAAACGCTGTGCACGGGCTGATAGCCGAACTGCAACTGGGCTGTACCACCCGTTTCGTTCAAGTTCTGCAGACCGCCCGCTGGAACGGTCACGCCGCCGGCGAGACCGCCGTACCAGTTACCGGACGCGGGAATCGGCCGCGTGATCGTCTGCACCAACGTGTCCGTGCGCACCACGGTGTTCGTCATCGTCACGGTGTCGATGCGACCTTGCAGCTGGAGCGTGTCGGTACGGTAGATCGTGACCGTGTCGACCCTCGGCATCGGTGCGACTTCACCACTTTCTTTCTTCACCGAGATGCGCTTCGTCGAACGCGGGCGCGCATGGGTGGTGTCCTGCGCCAGTGACGCCGACGCGTCGAGCGCGATCAACGCCGCGCCGGCAGCGAGGACGAACGCATGACCCTTCAACATTGTGTCTCCTCCTCTCCACCGTCCTCGACTCGCCCCCGCGGACGGCCTCCGGGCGAAACGTGCTCAAGCGATCGTGCTCGTCTACACATTCCGAGCGACTGAAAAGCGTCGCGGCACCGTCGCAGTCCAGGGCAGGGGCCGTGCCGAGATACCAGAATTGCAAAGGTTCTCGAAATCGTCGTGAGCAGACCGAAGCACGTCGACAAAAAAAAGACAGCGACCTGAGCTCGCCGGTCGCTGTCCTTTTCTCTACATCGCGACGCCGAGACAAGCGGCGTCGTCCAGCCAGCGCCCTTCTAGTACCAGTTCATCCCGATCACATAGGGCACCTGTCGCGCCATCGGCGCATTTTCCGGTGTGAACGCGAGAACGCGAGACTCGACGAACAGCTCGGTGCGTCCCCACATCAACGACGCGCCGCCGCCGGCGTTCCAACCGTTCTGATTCTGCCACGAATCGACCGGGCCGGTAAAGACAGCGGTCCCTTCCGGCGAGTTCACGCGCATGCCGATGTTCTTGAACGACGTGTGCGTGTAGCCGCCGATCGCGTACAGCGAGAAGAGGTGGCTCGTGCCGAACGTGTGGTGCAGGTACGGCAGCTGCGCCTTCGCGTCGAGGCTGACGTTCACGAAATTCCCGTGCGGCGGATCGATGCCGCGGACGAAACCCGCGTCCTGAGCCGGCCGGGTCCAGTTCACGTCGGCGCGAACACCAAAGACCTTTAGCGCATCCTGCCATCCAACCTGGAACTGCGCGCTCGGCCCCGTGTTGTTCGGGTTGAAGATCGAGCCGTTGGGTGTGCTCAGGCCGCCGCTCACTCCGAGATACATACCATTCGGTAGTCTCACCGGCGGCACCGGAGGCGTGACGGTGACGGTGTCCACGCGAGTGATCGTGTTGGTTCGCGTCACTGTGTCATGCAGGGTGACCGGCGGCGTCGTCAGCCGCAGCGTGTCCGTGCGGTAGAGCGTCACCGTGTCGTGGATTGGCTTGGCGATCTCGCCCGCCGCCTCTTTCTTGATGGGAATGCTCCTGCTCGAGCGGGGTCGCGCTTTCGTCGTGTCTTGCGCTCCCGCTACTGCCGCTCCCAGCGCCGTTAGCGCCGCGGCGGCGGCCAGCAACCTCGTGATCCGTGGATCCATGGTCAGGCTCTCCGGTCCGTCCTCTCCTCGCCCCCGCGGGACGACAACTGGGCGGAAGACATCGCTCGCGCGAGTCGTTCCGATCGACGGTTCTCCGTCGCGGCAACGCCAACGTACTCAAGCATAGGTTGTGCCGTTCCGAAAGACCAATTGCGCCGGGGTCGAATGGCCGCTTGGGCTCGTCAGACTGCCGCTTCAAACCGGACCCGACGTCAGCTCCAACCGGACCGTAGCGACGCATCCCCGCCGGTCGCTTCGATTTGCGAGCGAGAGCGACCCGCCATGCGCCTCGGCGATCTGCCGGGAAAGCACTAGCCCGATGCCCGACCCCTGCGGCTTGGTCGTGAAGAACGGGACGAACAAGTTCGACGCGCTGGCCAGTCCCGGCCCCTCGTCTTCCACCATGAGTGAGAGCGTCCCGTTGCGGCGCGACCACCGGATGCGCACGTCGCCGTGGGTCTCGAGCGACGCGTCGGCGGCGTTTCGCACGAGGTTGATGAGCAGTTGGTCCAGTTGGTCGCCGTCGGCTTCCAGCGTCACCGCCGGCCCAGCGACGACGCGAACGGGCAGGCGCGTCTCGAGCGATGCCACCCGGCGCACCCACGCTCCAACGTCGAGCGGCGCCTTGTTCGGCGCGGGGAGCTTGGCGAGTCGCGCGTACGCCGACATGAATCGCACGAGCCCTTCGGAACGTCCGCCGATCACTCCCAGGCCGCGGCGGATGTCTTCATCGGCGTCGGCGGTGCGCGTCGGCCGCTCGAGCAGCGACAGCAAGCTCCCGGTGATCGAACGAATCGGCGCGAGCGAGTTGTTGATCTCGTGGCTCAGCACGCGGACCAGGCGCTGCCACGCCTGGAGCTCCTCCTCGCGCAGCGTGCGGCTCACGTCGGACAGCACGAGGAGCATGTGTGGCCGGCCGTCCTGTCGGAACGATCCACGCCGCACTTCCCAACGTCCGGATCCCCCGGCGAAGGTCACGTCCATCGTTCGCGGCGACGCACCCTCGAGCACGTCGGCAAGTCCGACTTGCTCCGCGGTGCGGCCGAGCAGTCGCTCCGACGGCTGCGCGAGCAGGCGTTCTCCGGCGCGATTCACCAATCGCACGCGCTCCGCGTCGTCGAACGCGAACACCGCGACGTCGATCTCCGCCATGACGGTGCGGAGCAACGCCGTCGCTTCCATCGCGCCGAGCCGCTGCGCGCGGAGCGTCTCGCCGAGGAGGTTGGATTCCATGAACGCGAGACCGAGCGCGTCGTCGCGGTCGGCGCCGCGCGCGCGGATCGAGTAGTCTCCCTCGCGCAGCGCGGCCAGCATGTTGGACAGCGTCTGCAGCGGGCGCACGACGCGCTCTCGCAGGACGATCGCGAAGGCCAGCCACGCACCCACGACGACGAGGCCGAGCGTCCAGCGCACGCTCGGGCTGAAGTCGCCGCGCCAGAGCAGAATCATCGAGACCGCAACGCCGGGGAAGCCGGCGAGCAGCGCCAGCCGGAAGATCAGCCGTTCGTGGTGCGGCTCGCGCGGCGGCTGGCCGGGCCTCGGCGTGGAGCCCCCCCGAGACTGCGGTGGACGGCGGCGTCCGGCGGCTAGAGGCCATGCGACGCGATGCGCCGGTAGAGCGCGCTCCGCGACAAGCCGAGCGCCTGCGCGGCGCGGCTCACGTTGCCATCGTACCGCGATAGCGCTTTTTGAATGAGCATCTTCTCGACGTCCTCGAGCGGCAGCTCGTCCAGGCGCGGGACCCCGCCCGACGCCGACGCGCCGGCGCGCAGCCCGAGGTCCGACGCGCGGACCTGGTCGCCGGCCGCCATCAGCACCGAACGCTCCACCGCGTGGTCCAGCTCGCGGATGTTGCCGGGCCACGAGTGCGCGAGGAGGGCCTGCATGCCGCCTGCGTCGAAGCCGGACAGGGCCTTGTGGTAGCGCGTCGCGTGACGCCTGAGGAAGTGCGCGGCCAGCGCGGGAATGTCTTCGCGGCGGTCGCGCAGCGGCGGCAGGTTGATCTCGATCGTATTGAGCCGGAAGAGCAGGTCCTCGCGGAAGCGACCTTCCGCGACCTCCTGCTGCAGGTTCGCGTTCGTCGCCGACACGACGCGGGCGTCGACGTGCCGAGCCTTGGACGATCCGACCCGCTCGACGTCGCCGGTCTGAAGCACGCGCAGCAGCTTGGACTGGAGACCCAGCGATACCGTGCCGATCTCGTCGAGGAAGATCGTCCCGCCGTCGGCCAGCTCGAAGCGTCCCACACGATCCGACTTGGCGTCGGTGAACGCGCCGCGCACGTGGCCGAACAGCTCGCTCTCGAACACGCCCTCGGACAGGCCGCCCAAGTTCACGGCGATGAACGACCGCGACGCTCGCGGCGAGGCCGCGTGCAGCCACTGCGCGACGAGCTCCTTGCCGGTGCCGTGCTCGCCCGTGATGAGCACGTTCGCGTCCGACGGGCCGATCCGTTCCATCAGCTCGACGATCGGCTTCATCCGCGGCGACTCGGCGATCATCCGCGGCAAATGGTCGCGGCGGAGCAGGCGATTCTCCGACTCGAGCCGCTGTGCGCGGCGCAGCGCGCGGCCGAGCTCCACCTGTACGCCGAGGATCGACACGAGCCGGGCGTTGTCCCACGGCTTCTCGACGTAGTCGCGGGCGCCGCGCCGCATGGCCTCGACGGCGTTGTCGATGCTCCCCCACGCCGTCATGACGACCACCGGCATGTGCGGCTCGAGCGTTTGCACCGACGCCAGGAGGTCGAGGCCTTCTTTCCCCGACGTCGTGTCGCGCGTGTAGTTCATGTCGAGCAGCATCGCGTCGAAGTCGCGCCGCTCGAGTGCGGCGAGCGCGGCGCTCGGCGAGTTCACCGTGTGGACGTCGAAGCCGTTTCCTTTGAGCAGCAGCCGCAACGCTTCGAGCACGTCCGGCTGGTCGTCGGCCACCAGAATGTCGGGCTTGTCAGCGGTCATCAGGAAAAACTTACCGGCCGCCTCTGGCCCACGTCACTCCGCTCGACGGAGAATCGTCGGGTCGTTCGGCGCCGCATACATCTTGCGACCCCTGCGCGCATGGCCAGCGCTCCGCGCATGCGCATGCTCAACCGTCGCCCGCCGCCGCTCGTCGACCCGCGCGGCGGTGATATCGAGACGGACGCATCGAGCCCCGAGCGACGTTCGCTCCTCGCGATTGCCGGCAATCTGCTCGCCGAGGTCAGTCTGCCGAAGATGGCGGTGGCGCTCGGAATGCTCATCGTGGTGCCGGCCGTGCTCGTTGGCCTCGCCCCGATCGTCGCGACGATCTGGGCCCGCAAGCTGTCGACCACGCCTGGAACCAGCGGCGTGGAGCTTTCCTCTTCATCGCCGCGCTCATCGCGTTGGCCTGGTATGGAGGCCGGCCGCTGTTCCGCGTCGTCGAACGGAGCTTCTGGTCACTGAACGCGATGGCGATCCAGCCCGGCTACGTCGCTTGGCGCGAACTCCTGCTTCATATATCCGGGCGCCTGACCGCCGGCGCGGCGAGCGAGGGCACGCGGTCGCGCGGGCGCGCGGCGGCGTCGGCCCTGTCGGGCCTGATCATCTGCTTGCTCGCGCTCGTGGTGTTGCGACTTGTCTGGCCGGCGACGCACTGGGTTGGAACGCTTTCCGATTTTCGAACGCCGCACTGGCTCGTCCTCACGGCGCTCGCCAATGCCACGGCCGTCGGGGCGGCGTACCTCACCGTCGCCGGGCTGGTGTGGGGGATCGCCGATGCGACGATGCCGCAACCGCGCGAGCTCGACACCTTCCGATCGCCGGGCGATTTCGTTCGTTCCTGGCGCGTGGCCCATCTGTCGGACATTCACGTCGTCGGCGAACGCTACGGCTTTCGACTCGGCAGCGGACGCGCCGGACCCCGAGGCAACGATGGACTCGTCGCCGCTCTCGAGCGCCTCGACGAGCTTCATCGTCGCCAGCCTCTCGACGCGATCGTCATCACGGGGGACCTGACCGACGCGGGCACGTCCGCGGAATGGAGCGAGCTGCTCGACACCCTCGCCGCCTTTCCACGCCTCGAGCCGCTCATCGTCGCGCTGCCCGGCAATCACGATTTGAACATCGTCGATCGTGCGAATCCCGCCCGCCTCGACCTGCCGACGAGTCCGAAGAAACGCCTCCGCGAAGTGCGCACGCTGTCGGCGCTGGCCGCAATACAGGGAACGCGCGTCCAGGTGGTCGACGACAAGGAGCGCCGCGTGGGGCCGTCACTCGATCAAGCGCTCTGGCCAAAGGCCGACGACATCGTCGAATTCGCCGACGGCGGCGCCCGCCGCATGGGAAAGGTCAGCGACGAATGCTGGTCCGCCGCCTTTCCAATGGTGCGGCCGCCGGAACGCGACGATGGCCTCGGCATCATCGTGCTGAACTCCAACGCCGAGACCCATTTCTCGTTCACGAATGCGCTGGGCCTCGTCCCGGCGGAAGAGGCGCACGCGCTCGAGATCGCGACGCGGGCGTTCCCGCGTGCGTGCTGGATCGTCGCCTTGCACCATCACATCGTCGAGCACCCCAAGCTCGGCCACGCGCTCGCCGAACGCATCGGAACGACGCTGATCAACGGAAACTGGTTCACGCGTCGCTTGCAGCGAGTCGCGTCCCGCACCGTGGTCATGCACGGGCACCGCCACATCGATTGGATGGGCCAGTGTGGCGACTTGCTGATTCTCTCCGCGCCGTCGGCGGTGATGCCCGCGACGAAGGGCGACGCGGTCTATTTCTATTTGCACACCGTCGGCGTCGACGCGTCCGGCCACGTCGGACTCGGGACTCCGGAGCGGGTCGACCTGCGCTTGTCGAGGTAGAGCGCGGTTATCCGAGCGGCTTCGCTTTCTCGCGCCGATGCTCGTCTTTGGATCGACCGATCATCGTCGCTTCGCGTCGCGCTCACGCGGTCGAAACTCTTTGCGCGCGAATAGGTCCTTCGCCCAATTCCAGAAGCGTAAGCGCGAGTCAATCGTTGCTCGATTGCGCGAGAATCGGCTCGCCAGCCGCGGTGATCGGCGAGTCGAGCCATCGCCGGCTGCGGAGGGCGGCACGGACCATGAACTTGCGACGGCATGTCTTCATCTCCGCGCAGTGGCGACGCGTCGTGCGTCGCCCTCCACTGACGGTCGGGCCAGATTTCCCGACCCGCTTGGCGTGGTGGTTGGTGGCGCTTCTGGTCGCGGTTCACCAGGCCAGCATCGCACAGGAGAGACCTGGCGTGACAGGCCAGGCCACAACGGGCGATTCGGTCACGCTATTCTCGAACGTTCGCATCTTCAACGGCAAGGATCCGTCGCTTTCGGCGCTCTCGAACGTGCTGGTCAGGGGCAATACCATCGAGCGCATCTCCACCGCCCCGATCAAAGTCAGCGCGAAGCAACATGTTCATGTCATCGCGGCGAACGGGCGCGTGCTGATGCCAGGGCTCATCGACGCGCATTGGCACTCGTTCATGGCGGGGACGAGCCAAACGCTCCTCGCGACTGCGAATGTGGTCTACCTCCAGCTGCTGGCCGCGCGACAAGCTCGGACGACGCTGATGCAGGGATTCACGACGGTGCGCGACATGGGCGGACCGGTCTTCGGTCTCAAGCGCGCCATCGACGAAGGCGTGACTGCCGGTCCGCGTATCTATCCTTCGGGCGCGATGATCTCCCAGACTTCGGGGCACGGCGACTTTCGGTTCGACTTCGAACTCCCGCGCCTGCCCGGCGGCCCGTTGAGTCATACCGAGGCCGAGGGCATCTCGGCGATTGCCGACAGCCCGGATGAGGTTCGATTGCGAGCGCGGGAGCAGTTGCGACTCGGCGCCAGCCAGGTCAAGCTGATGGCGGGTGGGGGCGTCAACTCGCCCAACAATCCGATCCAATCGGTTCAGTACACGGAGCCGGAAATTCGCGCCGCGGTGGAGGCCGCCGAGAATTGGGGGACCTATGTGACCGTACACGCCTACACGCCGCGTTCAATCCGACAAGCGATCGCCGCCGGCGTCAAGTGTATCGAACACGGTCAGTTGATCGACGAGCCAACCGTCAAGTTGATGGCCGAAAAAGGCATCTGGTGGAGCTTGCAGCCGCTTCTCGATGATGAAGACATGCCGCCGATGGATTCGGCAACGCGACGCAGCGCCATCGAAGTATTTGCCGGAACCGACAACGCCTACAGGCTGGCCAGGAAGTACAAGGTCAAGGTTGCCTTTGGCGCCGACATCTTGTTCAGCCCGCACGTCGCAACTGCCCGCCACGGTGCCCAGCTCACCAAACTGCTGCGCTGGTACACACCCGCTGAAGTGCTGACGATGGCCACGGCGGACAACGGGGAATTGATGGCGTTATCGGGGTACATCAATCCCTATCCCGGGAAGCTCGGCGTCGTGGCCGAGGGCGCGCTCGCAGACCTGCTGCTGGTCGATGGCAATCCGCTCGAGAACCTCAAGCTCATCGAGGACCCCGACAGGAACTTCGTTCTGATTATGAAGGATGGTGCGATCTACAAGAACACATTGCCCGACTGACATGCCGAGGCCCGCGCGGCACGCCACGTCCTAGCCGAGCGCGCCGGTCCGTTGGACGCTCAGCTGCGGGTGACGGGCCCCTCCGACCCGGTGATCCACCCGTCCTTCAGCTCGATGATCCGGTGTCCGAACTTCGCGTTCTCCTCGGAGTGCGTCACCTGGATGATCGTCGTGCCGGCGCTATTCAGCTTCGTGAACAATTCCATGATCTCGCGGCCCTGACTCGAGTGCAGGTTGCCCGTGGGCTCGTCGGCGAGAATGAGCCGCGGCTTCGCGATGACCGCCCGGGCCACACCGACCAACTGTTGTTGCCCACCAGAAAGCTGCCGCGGGTAGAGATCCTTCTTTCCCACCATCCCGAATCGATCGAGCGTGTCGGCGACGATCGCCTCGCGCTCCGACTTCTTCACGTTGCGGTACGAGAGCGGGATGTCGAGGTTCTCGGCCACCGTGAGATCGTCGATCAGATGATACTGCTGAAAGACGAACCCGATGTGTTCCTTGTTAAGCGCGACCCGCTGCTTGTGGCTCATCGCGTGAACCGGATGGCCGAGGAAGAAGAACTCGCCCGTCCACGCGCTGTCGAGCATGCCGAGGATGGCGAGCAGCGTCGACTTGCCGGCGCCCGACGGCCCCATCACCGAGACGAACTCGCCTTGCTGAATCTCCGTCACGATGCGGCGAAGCACGTACGTGCGGCCGGCGGCGGTCTCGAACACTTTCTCGAGGTTCCGCATGGAGATGACGGGTCCGACGATCGGCGGCTGCGGCGCGTCGCGCGTGACGGTCTTGGGCTGCGAGAAGAATGACATGGTGAGTCCAAAGTTAGCGGCGGTTCACTCGGCGCGGAGCGCGGCGAGGGGGTCGATGCGCGATGCGCGCCTGGCGGGGAGCCACACCGCCCCCATGGTCACCAAGCCCAAAAACATGGCGACGGCGGCGTAAATCGGAAGATCGATCGCGCTGGCGCCGAACAGCATCGATTCGAGGAGGCGGAGCATGAGCGCCGACGAGACAGCGCCGGCGAGGATGCCGAATGCCACGAGTCGTCCGGCCTGGCCGGCGATCATCGCGACCACGTGCCGCGGCTCGGCGCCGAGCGCGATGCGGACGCCAATCTCGCGGGTGCGCTGGGCCGCCGTGTACGCGATCACGCCATAGAGGCCGACCGCGGCCAACAGAATAGCGAATCCGGCGAAGCACCCCATCACCAGCGCGAACAGCTCGTACGCCCAGTACTGATCGCGCTGTCTGGCCTCGGTCGTCTGCACTCCGACAAGCGGAAGGTCGGGATCGACGCTCCGGATGGCCGCGCGCAGCGCGTCTGTGACGCGCGATTGTGCGTCGGCAGCGCGGACCAGGATCGTGGCACTCACGCCCGGCGCCTGGGCCATCGGGACGTAGGCGTAATTGCGGAGTTGAGAGCCTTCGCGGTCGCCGCCCCGCACGTCGCCGGCGATGCCCACCACGGTGAGCCAGGGCATCGAATCAACCGGACCGAGCTTGATGTGTCTACCGAGCGCGGTGGAGCTCGGCCAGAGCATCTCGGCCATCCGCCGGTTGATGATGACGACACGCTCCGCGCCGTCGCGGTCCGCGTCCGTGAACGAGCGGCCGGCGACGATCGGCAACTTGATCGTCGTGAAGTAGCCGGGGGAGACCACATGGTAGAACCGCGGCGACGCGCCCGCTGGTGTGCTCGACACGCCCTCGGCGACGATCGAACGGTCGCTCCGTCCGAATCCGGCGAGGAAATCGACGCGTTCCAGCGCCGCGGACATCGCTCCAGGCAATCGGTCGAGCTCCTGCGCCAAGTTCTGCTGCGCGGCGATGAGGCGCGGTCGCTCGCGGTATTTGACGTCATTGAACTCCAGACTCCCGGTGATGAGATGCCGCGCGTCGTAGCCCTGCTCGGGAGCGCTGATGCGAACGAAGCTCTTCATCATCAGGCCGGCACCGGCGAGCAGCACCATCGAGAGCGCGAGCTCACCGACGACCAACGCGCCGCGCAAAGCGCTCTTTCTGACCGTGGTGGCGCCGTCCTTGAGCGCCGTTTGGACGTCGGTCGAAGACGAGCGAAGTGCGGGGAGCAGGCCAAAGAGCAATCCGGCGAGGATCGACGAGCCTGCGCAGAAGATCACTGACGCCCGATTCACGCCGATCTCGACGTAGAACGGCGGCGTGACCCCGATAGCCCACACCGCGAGCTCGACGCCCCACAGCGCCACGACGAGTCCCAGCGCACCGCCGGCGAGCGACAACACCAGGCTCTCCGCGAGCAGATGCCGCACGATGCGCCCGCGGCTCGCGCCCAGCGCGGCGCGGATCGCGATCTCCCGGCGGCGGTCCACGCCGCGCGCGAGCAGGAGGCCGGCGATGTTCGCGCAAACGATGAGGAGCACAAACCCCACGGCCCCGAGGAGCGCGATCGAGAGCGACACGGGCAATTCGCGCGTCGTGCTGCGGTAGCTCGAGACGCCGGCGGACCACTCCCGTTGCTCCGGGTAGCGCGCCTCGAGTCCCTTCGCGATCGCGCGCAGCTCGGCGTCGGCGGTTTCGAGCGAGACGCGCGCCGCGAGACGTGCGACGACGCCGAAGTCGCGCTGGTCGCGCGCACTGCCCAGCGCGTTCGGCGCGGCCGGAACCCACAACTCGGCGTATTCAGGAAACTTGAATCGCGGCGGCATCACGCCGACTACGGTGTGCGCGACGCCGTTCACCCGGATGGTCGCTCCGACGATGCGGCGGTCGGCCGCATAGCGGCGCGTCCAGAGCGCGTCGCTCAACAACACCACCGGCGGTGCGCCGACACGATCGTCGTCGGCGGTGAAGCCGCGACCGAGCGCGGGTGCCGTGCCAAGCAGCGGGAACACGTCGGCCGAGACGAGCGCGCCCGGGATGCGCTCCGCGGCTTCGGTTCCCGAGACCGCGAAGGGCCGTTCGAGGTACGCCCCGATCCGCGAGAACGAGCGTGCGGTGGTTCGCCAGTCGGTGAATCCCGGGTAGGATGTGCCGACACCGCATCCGGCGCAGAGCTTCGTCGGGCTGGTTTCGTGGAGATCCACGAGGCGATCGGGCTCGACGTACGGGAGCGGCCGAAGCGCGATTGCGTCGACGACGCTGAAGATCGTGACGCACGTGCCGATGCCGAGCGCGAGCGACGCGAGTGAAACGAGCGTGAAGAGCTTTGCCTTCCTGAGACCGCGCAGCGCGAAGCCGAGGTCCGAGATCAGCGCGTCCATGGCAAGCCTCCGGCTGGAGTCGCGTGAGCGACTCCCGTGGTGAACCGGTGTTGAAGCGACTAGGTCGGCGGAGCGGTCACGCGCGACGTTGGTCGCGCGTGACCGTCTCGCACGTTAGATCCCGACGTTCTCGCCGCGGCGCTCTTCGACGACGCGCCCGTCGAACAGGTGCACCGATCGATCGGCGTGGGCGGCGTAGCGCGGGTCGTGCGTGACCATGCAGATCGTGGCGCCGCCGCGATGCAGCTCGCGGAGCAGCTCCATGACCGCTTCGCCGTTCGTCGAATCGAGGTTTCCGGTCGGCTCGTCGGCGAGCAGGATGAGCGGGTCACCCGCGACGGCACGCGCCACGGCGACGCGCTGTTGCTGACCTCCGGAGAGCTGCGCCGGATAGTGCTTCATGCGGTGGCTCATTCCCACGCGCTCGAGCGCGTCGGTGACGCGCTGCTTGCGCTCGGCCGCCGACATGCCGCGGTAGGTGAGCGGCAGCTCGACGTTTTCATAGACCGTCAGGTCACCGATCAGGTTGAACGCCTGGAAGATGAACCCGATCTGCCGGTTGCGGATGCGTGCGCGCTGCGACGGCGTGAGCTGCGCGACCGGCTCGCCGGCGAGCGTGTATTCGCCGTCCGATGGGGTGTCGAGCAGGCCCAGAATGGAAAGAAGCGTCGTCTTGCCGCATCCCGACGGTCCGGCGATGGCGACGTACTCACCCGGCTGGATCTCGAGGTGGATGTCCTGCAGCGCGTGGGTCTCCACCTCGTCCGTGTAGAAGACCTTCTTGATGCCGGCCAAGCGGATCAGCCCCTGGCTGGCGTTGCCGGAAGCGGCGGAGAGGGCCGATGACGAGGAAGTGGACTCAGTGGCCATGGGTTGCTCGCGGGTGAGGTGGTGGAAGGAACGTTCTATGCGGCGCGCACGCGCCTACTTGATCCGTACTCGGTTGGTGGCGTCGAACTGCGACATGTCGTTCACGATCAGGCTATCGCCGACCTTCGCGCCGTTCTTGATCTCGATAGTGTTCACCGACGCGCGCCCGAGCGCCACGGTGATGCGCTCCGCTTCGCCTGAATTCGGCACTACGCGGAAGATCCCGACCGAGTTGCCTGGCTGGCCGAAGCCCGGCCGCGCGACGAATAGAACGTCGCTCAACCGCTCGAGCTGGATCGTGCCGTCGACGGCGAGGTCCGATCGCGTGCCCGCCGGCAGTGTGTCGTCGATACGCACTTCGACCGTGACTGTTCCCGCGACCGACGACGGATCGGTGCGCATCACGCGTCCCTTCACGACGGTGTTGTTGTGCAGGTCGATCGTCGCCGGCAGCCCCGGCACGATCTCGACCGCCTGCGTCTCCGGCACGCGCAGCACCGCCTTGAGCCTGCCCGGCTGCACGACTCGAGCGAGCGTAACGCCCGCGTTCACGTACTGTCCCAGCTCGAGCGGCGGATTGCCGAGCGTCTGGAGCAAGCCGGCCTCCGGAGCCACGACGCGCATCGACTCGACGCGGTTCTTCTGATCGTTGAGGATCGCCTTGAGGCCTTCGATCTGCTGTTGGTACAGATCGATTTGCTGCTTCTCGGACGTCTGCATGTCCTCGAGCTTCTTCTTCTCGATGTCGAATCGAAGCTGCGCCTCGGCCGCCGCGTCCTTTGCGGCCGCCACGTCGTAGGCCGACGACAGATTCCGCTTGGCCAGCGAATCCTGCATCGCCGAGTTGCGGAGTGCCGTGTTGTACTGCGTCTGGAGCGACGCGATCACGCCCTGCTGCGCGAGAATCTGCTGGTGCAGCGACGTCTTGAGCGTGGCCAGCGCGGAGTACGAGTTGTTCAGCGACTGTTGGTCGTTGAGCAGCTGGAGCCGGACGTCCGGGTTGTCGAGCACCACGAGCAGCGTCTTAGACGTCACGCTGATTCCCGGCTGAACCGGGAGCTCCTCGACACGTCCGCTGGTGAGCGCGACGACGTTCCGGACATACTCCGGCTCGAGCGTGCCCGGGGCGTTAACGTCGCGGGTCATCGACCCGCGCTTGACCGTGTCGATCCAGAGCGTGCCCCGCTCGACGGGCGGAGCCGCCGGCCGGAGACGACTGATCGCGACCGTCACGGCGACGATCGCCACGAGGCCGAGGCTCAATCCGACGATCTTCTTTGTCTTTTTGGGTGGTTCGCGCTTGATGTCCAAGGGGCCGTCTCGGGCGGTGGGAACGGGTGGAGAATGGCCTGCCAGCTCGAATCGCCAATGAAAGGTCCATGCCGCCCCGACGCACGTTCTAAACCGTGTCCAAACAAAAGGTTGCAGCTTCTCGGGTCGCCTGCCGCCACTGCCGGCCTGCTCGGGTGTGGGACTTGTCGTCCCACAAGCGAACATCCAGACGGACGCGACGCGCTCGCGGTTTCAGACCCTATGAGACAACGACATCACGGAATAGGTTGCTGCGAGATGATCCGCCTCCGTTGGCGGCTCGCCCCCGCCCCCGCCGCGCTCGCCAGCCTTCTCGTCCTGATCGTCGCTGCCACGAGGACGAGTGGGCAGTCGGTGAGTCGGCCGTTGCGACTCTGCGCGGGCGGCGACGTCACCCTCGGATCCAACCTCGATCCGAAGTGGGCGCGTTTCGCGGCCGACACGCTGCGGCGGCATTTCGGGATGAGCCCGCTCCCCGACAGCCTCGCGCGACAACTCGCCCCGTTCGTCGTCGGTGCGGACGTCGTTCTCCTCAACATCGAAGGGGCGATCGGCTCGGGTCCCGTGCCGCCGAAATGCAGCCCGCGCTCGAAGAACTGCTTCGCCTTTCGCATGCCGCCGAGCGCCGGCACCGCGCTGCGGCGTGCGATCGACAGCGGCGCGGTCATCGTCGGAAACGTCGCCAACAATCACTCGCACGACGCCGGGGACGACGGGCGCGAGGCGACCATCGCGCGCCTCAAGCGCGCCGGAATCTTCGTCGTGGGCGCCGACACGATCGCCACGCCGGTCGCGCTTCCGTCGGGCGACACGATCGCGATGCTCGGGTTTCACACCGATTCCGACGCGCCGGATGCGCGCGACCTCGACGCGGTTCGCCGCCACGTGCGACGCGCCGCCGACCGATATCCGATCGTCGTCGTCACGATGCACCTCGGCGGCGAAGGCCCCGGCGCGCAGCGTACGCAGAACGCCACGGAGCTCTTTCTCGGAATGGATCGCGGAAATCCCGTCGGCTTCGCCGACGCCGCGTTCGCTGGCGGCGCGACGTTGGTGATCGGCCATGGCCCGCACGTGCTGCGGGCCGCCGAATGGCGCGACGACCGGCTCGTGCTCTATTCGCTCGGCAACCTGCTCACATACGGGCCGTTCAACATGCACGAACCGACGAATCGCGGCGCCGTCGCGTGCGCCTCGATCGACTCGGCCGGTCACGTGTCAGATGCGGAGCTACGGCCGACGATGCAGGTCTGGCCAGGAGTGCTCGAGCGAGATCAGACCCACCGCGCGTGGGGACTGATCGACTCACTCAGCGCACTGGACTTTCCGAGAACTGGAGTCCGGGTAGACTCGAGCGGCCGCCTCGCGAAGCGCTTCATCCCGATTCAAAAACCATGAACGCGGATGCCCGCGGATCGACCTCTAGTTGCCGCCCTTGGTCGCGACCGCGGGCTGGGTCGTCGAGGCCGTGCTGTCGTCGCCGACGAGGATGCGGCGAGCGCCGCGCCAGACCTTGATTCGCGGAGACGCAGGCCGGTCGAGCGGCGTCTCGATGACGCGGCCCGCGGCGCTGCTCGCCTGGACGAAGCGGCCGTCGCCGACGTAGATGCCGACGTGGCTCACCGCGCCCTTCTTGCCGCGGCCGAAAGTGAGCAGGTCGCCGGGGAGCAAACGGCTCGTGTCCTTGACGATCGCCAACCCGACCTTTGCCTGCTGCTTGGCGGTGCGCGGAACGTCGAGGTTGAGCGCGGCCATCACGAACTTCACGAGACCGCTGCAGTCGAACCCTCTCTCCGGCGTGCCGCCGCCGAACTTGTACTTCGTGCCGATCTGCGCGCGGGCCATCTGAACTATTGAATCGCGCAGCGTCTGGGCGGAGTTGCTGATCGTCGTGAAGGGCCTGGTCTCGAACGGCTTGACCTCGACCGTCTTGGCGTCCTGCGCCATCGCCGGAGCAACCGACGTCGACGCGAACGCGATCGCGACGAGCGCGACCTTCATTCGTGCGAAGCGGTTTGGCGACGATGGATTCATGGCAGGTTGGCGAAAAAGTCTCGGTCAGTCTACCCCATGAGGGTCATTCGGTCAACAGTACGAATTAAGGTTCGTCCGAGGCGGTTCTTCGAGCACTTTCGGCCTCGAGGTGCAACGCACTTACCCACCCCGTGCCACAAAAAGCATCACCGAATGCGCAACATTTTGTGCGTCTGCAGGCTCAGCCTCCAACGCGGGTGAGTCAGGCAGTACGCGAGCGCGGCTTGAGTATTCTCAGATAGCGCCGGGCCGTCCATTGGCTGTAGGTAAAAGCGGCCGAAAGCGAGCGACTCGACGGCGCTCGGATCGAGGTCCGGCTGCGGAAACACCAGTTTGAGCTCGTCGCCGTGGCGCAGCACGAGCGGCGCGCGCGCCTTGGGACTCACGCAAATCCAGTCCAGCCCGCGCGGCGGCTCGACGGTGCCGTTCGTCTCGACGGCGACCGCGAAGCCGCGAGCGTGCAGCGCGTCGACGGCCGCCTCGTCGAGCTGAAGCAGCGGCTCGCCCCCGGTGCACACGACGAACCGGCTTCCGCCGGGTTCATCCGGCCACCGGGCGGCGACCGCGTCGGCGAGCGCGTCGGCCGTCGCGAACTTCCCACCGTCCGCCCCGACGCCGACGAAGTCGGTATCACAGAAGTCGCAAATCGCCGCCGCGCGATCCGCCTCGCGGCCCGTCCACAGATTGCACCCCGAGAAACGACAGAACACCGCCGGCCTGCCGGCGTTGGCGCCTTCGCCTTGAAGCGTGTAGAAGATCTCTTTGACGGTATACAAGAGTGCGGCGTGCGGGGTGCGGAGAACTGTGCGGAGTGCGGGGAACTGAGTGACGGAGTGAATACGAGAGTGCAGGGTCGAACGCGTCAGCGGTATCGGGCGGGGTCGGGAATTCCGGCTTCGAAAAACCCTTTCAAACGCAGCTGGCAGGAGTCACAATGACCGCACGCGGCCCCGGTTGAATCGGGGTCGTAGCAGCTCTGCGTGACCGCGTAGTCCACGCCGAGCGGATGTACCGAGCTGAATGATCTGCGCCTTGGTGAGATTGATGAGCGGAGCGCGGATGCGCAGGAGCAGGCTCCCCTCGGTGGTGGCACGGGTCGCGAGATTCGCCATCCGCTCGAACGCCTCGATGTACTCTGGCCGGCAATCGGGATACCCGGAATAGTCGAGGGCGTTCACGCCGATGAAAATGTCGGCGGCGCCGAGCACCTCCGCCCACGCCAGCGCGAAGGCGAGAAAGATCGTGTTGCGAGCGGGCACGTAGGTGACGGGCACGCCGCGTTCTCCGACGTCGCGGTCGCGGGGGACGTCGATCGAATCGCTCGTGAGCGCGGATCCGCCGAAGGTGCGGAGGTCGATGTCGGCGATGACGTGGTCCTGCACCCCGAAGCGCGCCGCGACTCGCCGTGCCGCCTCGATCTCGCTGGCGTGACGCTGTCCGTAGCGGAAGGTCATCGCGTGCACGTCGAATCCGTCGCGCCGGGCAACCGCGAGCAACGTGGTCGAATCCAACCCGCCGCTGAGCAGCAGCACTGCCTTCGGCATCAGCCGCGCAGCGCCTGGTCGAAATCGGCCTTGAGATCTTCGACGTGCTCGAGCCCCACGGAGACGCGAAGCAGGTTCTCGGGCGCGCGCGTCCCCTGTCCCTCGACCGATGCCCGGTGCTCGACCAGACTTTCCGTGCCGCCCAGACTGGTCGCCTGCGTGAACAGGCGCAGGCGCCCGGCGATCGCGAGCGACTGCGCGCGATCGTTCCCTGCCTGGACGGACAGCATGCCGCCGAACTCGGACATTTGTTTTCGCGCGATTTCATGCGCGGGGTGCGACGCCAATCCGGGATAGTGAACCGCCTCGACACACGGGTGGTTCGCAAGGAAGGTCGCGAGCGTGCGCGCGCTCTCGCTCTGCGCCCGGACGCGAATGGGCAGCGTGCGAACGCCGCGCAGCGTGAGCCAACACTCGAACGGCGACGGCACCGCGCCACCGGTCATCTGGATCGCGGCGATGCGCTGATGGAGGTCGCCGATCTCGCGGAACACGAGGACGCCGCCGAGCACGTCGCTGTGCCCGCCGAGGTATTTGGTGGTCGCGTGCATCGCGACGTCGGCGCCCAACTCGAGCGGACGCTGGAGCACCGGCGTGCCCCACGTGTTGTCCACGGCGCAGAGAGCGTCGCCCTCGTGAGCGATCGCCGCGACCGCGGCGATGTCGACGACGCGGAGCAGGGGATTGGACGGGGTCTCGACCCAGACCAGTCGCGTGTTGCGCCGCATTGCCGCGCGCACCCGCTCGAGGTCCGTCATGTCGACGATGGACAGCTCGAGTCCCCACGGTCCCAGCACGTCGCGCGCGAGCTTGATCGTGCCGAAGTAGGCGTCGTCGGGGATGATGACGTGGGAACCCGGTCCGAGGGCCTGCAAGAGCGTCATCGTCGCCGCCGATCCCGACGCGAACGCCGCGGCCGCGGCGCCGCCCTCCAACTCGGTGAGGCAGCGCTCGAGCGCGGCCCGATTCGGGTTCGTGTAGCGCGAATAGAGGAACCCGGCGCGGTAGCTGCCGTCGGGGTCGCGGGCGAAGGTGGTCGAGAGGTGAATCGGCGGCGTCACGGCGGCCGTCGACGGGTCGACGTCATGGCCGGCGTGAACGGCGAGGGTTTCGATGCGCATGGTCGTGGCGGGAAGGGAATCCCGGACGCGCGGGTGCGTCGGGACCCGGTCGGAAAGTCGATCCTGAACGCCGCCTCGGCAATGGCGCGGGCCGGGGCAGCGGCAGCAGATTTTCGGACGTATGAAAGGCGGAGCCGCGCAACGGCGGTTCCGAGTGGTGGGTTGTCGGTTCGGTGTGATGAGCGACCCGGCGCCCGTTGTGGCGGTCCACCGGTCTACCGGTCTACCGGTCCACCTTCTTTCAACGCGAGACTACAGTGAAACAACTCCGAATCTTGGCGGGGGCGGTGACTCTGCCGGCCGCGCTGGCGGCGCAGAACCCAAAGACCCAGCCGACCACGCACAAGCCGCAGCCGACCGGGGCGGCCATCACGGCCGGCGACCTCGAGACGCGTCTGTACATCTACGCGGCCGACTCCATGGAAGGCCGCGAGACGGGCACGCGTGGCCACGTGCGGGCGACCGACTACATCGCCGCCCAGGTGAAAGCGCTCGGCCTCGTGCCGATGGGCGACAACGGCACCTACTTCCAGAACGTGCCGGTGATCCGCCGTTCGCTCGACCCCGCGTCCACGATCAGCGCGCCCGGCGTCACGCTCCACGCGGGCACGGATTTCATCGGCACGGGGCGTGGCAACGTCCGCTCACTCGCCGAGGCGCCGATCATTTACGGTGGCGTGCAGGGCGACACGACGGGCGCGCTGACGCCGGAACAGGTGCAGGGCAAGATCATCGCGTACCGCGCGCCGGCAGGGGCGGGTCGCGGACGCGGCGGATTCGGCGTCGGGGCGTTGGTCGCGGCGGTCGCGGTGGCGGCAACGGCGCCGGTCAGGCCCTCGCGCGCGCGGCGGCGGGCCAGGTCACGATCGCCGATCAGCTTTCCGAGGCGCAGGTTCGCGCCGCAATGCACCCGCGCGAAGGCGACGTACAGCTCAAAGCCGATGCGAGTGATTCGGCCGCGGCTCCTCAGATCACCATCACGCGCGCCGCTGCCGAGCAGCTACTCGGTGCCTCGCTCGACGGAATGGCCAAGGGCACGACCGGCAAGACGGTGAGCTTCAACGTCAAGTTCGTCGATACTCCGGCGCCGGCGCGCAACGTCGTCGCCGCGTATCCGGGACACGACGCCAAGCTCAAGAGCGAGTGGGTCGCGATGGGGGCGCACAACGACCACATCGGAATTCGCCAGGGCGCGCCGATCGACCACGACTCGCTGCACCTGTTCGCGCAGGCCGCCTATCCGATTCGCGAGCACATCGCGCTCTACAACCTCGAGAATCACATCTGCGGCGGGCGCCTGCAGACCGAGTGCTCGCCGGCGACGCCGGCGCAGCAGTCGCACCTCGACTCGCTCAACGCCCAGATCGCGCGCGATCCACATCAACCTGGACAGCGTGCGCAAGGTGAACGGCGGCGTGCGGCTCGACTCGATCAGCAACGGCGCCGACGACGACGGGTCGGGCACGGTGACGCTGCTGGAGATCGCCGAGAAGTTCGCGAAGTCGAAGCCGGAGACGAAACGCTCGATGCTGTTCGTCTGGCACGTCGGCGAGGAGAAGGGGCTCTGGGGCTCGCAGTACATCACCGACCACCCGCCCGTGCCGCGCGACTCGATCGTCGCGCAGCTCAACATGGACATGGTGGGGCGCGGCGCGGCGAGCGATCTGTTCGAGGGCGGGCCGACCTACGTGCAGCTCGTCGGCGGCCGGCGCGTGTCGACCGAGCTGGGCGACATCGTCGAAGCGCAGAACAAGAAGCTCGCGCAGCCGTTCACGTTCGACTACCAGTACGACGCCAACGGCCACCCCGAGAACATCTACTGCCGCAGCGACCACTTCAACTATGCTCGTTATGGAATTCCGATCGTCTTCGTAACGACGGGTCTCCATGGCGACTATCACCAAGTCACTGACGAGCCGGAGTACATCGACTATCCGCACATGGCGAAGATCGGGAACTTCATGTACGACCTGGGCGTCTACGTGGCCGATCTCGACCACCGGCCGAAGGTCGATCATCCGGCCGGCGATCCGAAGGCGCGCTGCCGGCAGTAACGAGAGCGCACGACGGCTTGACGGCTCGACAGCTGGTCGGCTGTCGAGCCGTCGTGCTGTCCGGCCGTCGAGCGTCGCTCAGGTCCTGATCGTCCCGACCAGTTGGCGAAGTTGGGTCGATCCGGCGAGCAGGACGTTCGACGCCGACGTCATCTGCTCGCACGCGGCGCTCTGCTCCTGCGTCGACGCGTTGACCTGCTGCGCGGCCGCAGCGTGGCTCTCGGCGGTCTTGGCGATCGACTCGAGGCTCACCGCGGCGTGATTGACGGCTGAGGCATTCGCCTCGGCCGCTCCGGTGACGCCGACCGCGGCGACGCGCGTGCGCTCGGCGGCGTCGCTGATCGTGTGGAGCGCGGCGTCGATGTCGCGCGACACGCGCTCGATCTCGATGACGCGGCCGGCGCTCGATTCCATCGCTCGTGCGCTGCTCGTCACGCGAGCGGTCACGACCGTGGTCATTTGCACGATGTCGTCCGCCGCCCGCTGCGACTGCTCGGCGAGCTTCCGGACTTCGTCAGCGACGACGGCGAAACCGCGTCCCGCGTCGCCGGCGCGCGCGGCTTCGATGGCCGCGTTGAGGGCGAGCAAGTTGGTCTGGTCGGCGATCTGACTCACCGACTGCACGAACTGGTTGATGTCGCTGACCGTCGCGTTGAGGTGGCCGATCTCGGCGGCCGCGCGCTCGACGCTCGACTTCACGTCGACGAGAATGCCGAGCGCCCGATCGATCTCGACGCGCTTCGCCTGGGCGGCGCCTTCGATGCTGTGCGCCAGGTGGGTGACTTCGTCCGAGCGCTTCTTGACGCCGGTCGCCGCCTCGCGGATCGCCTGAAGCGTATCGTCCACGGAGCGAAGCTGTTGCACCTGCGCCTCGGCGCCGTGCGACACCTCGGTCATCGCGCTCGCCATCTGGCTCGCCGAGAGCGAGATCTGCTCCGACACCGACGCGAGATCGTGCGCCGAGCTGGAGACCTCGTCCGCCGTGCGCGCCGCCACGTTGACGAGCTGCGACAACGATTCGCCGGTCTGGTTCATCGCCGAGGCGAGGATGCTGAACTCGCCGGGCATCGATCGCTGTGTCCGGCTGGCGAGGTCGCCGTCGCTCAACCGCTTGGCGTGTTGCACGAGGACTTCGAGCGGCTCGCTGATGTGACGCACGGTGAACATCACGATGATGATGCCGAAGACGAGGGCGAGCCCGATGATGGAGAGCAGCAGATCCGCCCGCCGCGAGGTTTCCGCCGCGAGATCGGACCGCGCCGCAGCGACCTTCTCGGCCTTGATGCGGCCGAGCAGCGCGATGTCCGCCAGCAGCTCGTCGATCGAGCGCCGCGCGTCGCTCGCCGCGACCCGCGCGTCGTCGGCGCGGCCGAGGTCCGACCAAACGGTGCGCGAGCGCGTAGTGGATCTCCATCTCCGACAGCTTGCCGTCGATCGTCGCGAGCGGCCGCGACTTCCGACGCCGACTGGTTCGGCCGGCTGTTCATCTGCCGCTGCACTTCGTGCGCGGCCCAGCCGAACGCGCGGAACGCCGACTGCGCCGACGAATCACGGGTGTCGAGGTAGCGCGACGCCGCTTCGATTGTCTTCGCCACGTCGGCCGAGACCTGGCTGGTGAGCGACGCATCCGCTTCGACCTCGGAGAGCGACGCGACGATCTCGACCGACATCCCGGTGAGAGCGCTCCGCGCCTCGAATCCGGCGAGCAGCAGGATGCCGACGAGGACGCCGAATCCGATCCAGAGGCGGCCGCGAATCGAGTTGAATTGCGCGAGGTCGAGCAGCTTCACTTGGCCGCCTCCACTTGCATGGCGCCATCGTGCACGCGCGTCATGACGATGCCCTTGCCAATGGGATCGCCGTCGGCGCTGAAACGGATCGCTCCGGTCACGCCGTGGAACGCGATGTTCTCGGACAAGTTCGCGAGGTACTCGCGGATCTTGGCGCGGTCCGGTCCGACCTGCTCGACCGCGTGGGCGAGCAGCTTCGTGGCGTCGTAGGCGAGCGCCGCGTTGCCGTCAGGAATCGAGTTGAACTTTTTTGAATAAGCGGTGACGAACGCCCGCACTTCGGGGCGGGAGTCTTGCGCGCTGAACGGCGCGCCGACGAACACTCCCTCGGCGAGCGGGCTGGGGGCGACCGTCTGCCAGCCGTCTCCGCCCACCAAGTCGGCGTCGAGGTTCTGCCGGCGCGCTTCCTTGAGGAAGGCCAGCCCCGACGCGTCGGTGCCGGCGACGAACACGACGTCGGGCTTCTGCTTCTTGAACCAGGTGACGTAGGGTTCGAAGGGCTGCGCGGAGTCCTCGCCGATCGGGTCGATGCTGACGATCGTTCCGCCGAAGCTTCGCTTGAAGTTCTCGGCGAGGCCGCGGCCGTAGGGATTGTTCTCGTACAGCACCGCCGCGCGTTTGCGTCCGCGCGCGTTGACGAAACGCGCGATCGTCTGGCCGTTGGCGGAATCGCTCGGGATCACGCGGAACGCCCAGGGCGAGATCCCGGTCAGCGCGGGCGACGTCGCGGTCGTGGCGACCGCGGCGAGGTGTTGGTCGTAGACGTGCGCCGCGGACAGCATCGCGCCGGAGTTCACGTGCCCGACGACCGCGACGATGCGCGGGCTGTTGACGAACGACTGCGCGACCGCGCTGGCGCGCGCGCCTTTGCCCGAGTCGTCGGCGAACTGGATCGACAGACGGCGGTTGCTCGACCACGCGGGACTCGCGTTGATCTCGTCCACGGCGAGCTGAATGCCTTGCTTGTTGGCCAGGCCGTACGCCTGGCTGAATGGCCCGGCCGCGCCGAACGTGACCGTGCGCGCCGAATCGTGCGAGCACGCGGCCAGGACGACGGTGACGGCGAGGGCGAAGCGTTTCTGGGCCATCGACACGAATTTGAGAGGAGGCGGCCCGGCCACCGCACCGGGCAACAGCGAGGACGAAACACGCGGTCGGACTGTAACGGCGCTCGAACGCCGGCCGAGTCGCCCTTCCCCCGGCGGCACAAGCGGTTAGCCCGGTGCTTTGGAGGCGTTCGATTCGGCCGATACTAACCGAGGAGCCGCGCAGTTCGCGGCCTCTCGTTCCTTATTATCGGCTCAAGCATCGAGATCGCCGCGTGACATGACGCCGACGGTCGACATTCTCATTCAGCAAGCCCAACTCGCCGACCGGGAAGGGCGGCGCGACGATGCGCGGGCGCTGTACGAGCGAGCGTTGTTCTCGCTCAAACGGCGCGCCGACGCAACGACCGCGTCGTCCCTGCTGCGGTGGATCGGCCGTCTGCATCGACAAGCTGGCGACGTCGATGCGGCGCTCGACGCGTTCGACACGGCGCTCACGATCGCCGAGCTCGCCGCCGACGACGCGGAGATCGGGAAGGCGTTTCACGAGCAGGCCGACATCCATCGGCGACTCGGCCGTCTCGATCGCGCCGAGACGCTCTACCTCGAGGCGCGCGGCCGGGCACTCGACACCGCGGAGACGCGCCTGGCCGCGATGTCGGCCGCCAGCCTGAGCGTCATCGCGATGGTCCGCGGCGACCACGACAAAGCGCTCCGTCACCACCGCGCGAGTCTCGCCGAGTACCGAGCGCTCGGCGTCCCGAAGGAGGTCCTCGACTCGTTGCGCGGCATGGGTCAATTGTGTGTGGAGCTCGAGCGCTGGGAAGATTCGGCTCGGGCGTTCGACGAAGCGGAGCAGATCGCCGAGGCCCTGGGAGACCTCCCCGAGCGTGTTCGGATTCAGTCGCATCGCGCGGGGCTGGAGATCGCCCGCGGGGAATTCGTCTCAGCGGCGGCGATGTGCGAGACGGCGCGATCTCTCGCCAGACAATCGCCCGAGTCCGATGCGCTGGGTGAGATCGAGAAGCACCTTGGGACGATCGCGCGGGAGACGGGCGAGCTCGGCGCCGCCGAAGAGCATTTCGAACGCGCGCAACAGATCGCGGTCGAGCGACGGGACCTGCTGCTGTCGGCCGAAACGGCGCGCGAGCATGCCGAGGCGTGTCGGCGCCAGGGACGCCTCCGCGACGCGCTCATTCATCTCAATCGCGGCCATCGCATCCTCACGCAGCTCGCGGTCACGCGAGACGTTGTGGATCTGGATCGGCGTTCCGCACGCCTCGAGAGGCAGTTCCTGGAGGTCGCGCGGCATTGGGCGGGTTCGATCGAGTCGAAGGACCGACACACGCAGGGACACTGCGAGCGCGTGGCCGACCTTGCGTGCGCGCTGGCGATTCGCGACGGCTGTGAGTCGCGCGAGCTGTTCTGGTTCCGCATGGGCGCTACGGTCCACGACATCGGCAAGCTGATCATCCCGTCCGACGTCCTGAACAAGCCCGGCAAGCTCGCTCCCGACGAATGGGAGCTGATCAAGCGGCATCCGGTCGCGGGTGTCGAGATGCTCGCCGAGATGGATTTCCCCGGCGAGGTGGGGCCGATGGTCCGGTCGCACCACGAGCGCTGGGACGGCCAGGGCTACCCCGAGCGGCTGTCGGGCGAGGAAATCCCGCGCGCCGCGCGCATGCTGTGCATCGCCGACGTTTACGATGCGCTCATGTCCAAGCGGAGCTACAAAGGCGCGCTCTCTCACGACGCCGCGCTCGAGATCATGCGCAGCGATGCCGGAGCGTTCGATCCGATGCTGTTCGCGCTGTTCGAGGAGCTCATGCGCACGCGCGCGCCGTCGATGCGCCAGCGCGTGGCCGCGCACGCCCGTCCCGCGCCTGAGCATCGCGTCACGCCGGCGCGCGAGCTGCGCGTCAGCGGACCGTCGGACGACCTCACCGGTCTGCTCACGCGGCGGCCATTCGTCGAGATCGCGAACAAGATTCTCGGCGAGCGCGGGCCGTTCGCGACGATGTCGCTCATCGTCGTCGACGTCGACGAGTTCAAGCAAGTCAACGACCAGCATGGACATCTGCAGGGTGACGCCGTGCTGCGCGTCATCGCCGGCACGCTGCGCGAGCTCGCGGCGTCGTCGGGGATCATCGGCCGATACGCCGGCGACGAGTTCGTCATCCTGCTACCGCATGCCGCGATCGACGAGGCGGGCGAGTTGGCGGAACGGATTCGCGCGACGGTGCGCCGGACGTCGATTCCGCTCCGCGAACGTTCCGGTTCCATCTCGGCGACGCTTTCCATCGGTGTCGCGGCCGCGCGGTCCGATCACCGCGACTTCGACGCACTGTTCGCCGTCGCGGACCGCTTGATGTACGACGCGAAGCGCCGCGGCCGCGACACGGTGGTGTCGGCGACGGAAGGCGATCACACGTCGCAGGGTCCGGCGATCAACCTCAAGCACTTCGTCGGCCGCGACTCGGAAAGCAAACGGCTGCTTCGAATCCTCGAGGCGGTCGAAAACGGGCCGCAGCTCGTGTCGATCGTCGGCGAGGCGGGCGTCGGCAAGTCGTCCCTCATTCGACGCCTGGCCGGCGAAGCCCGCCTCCGCGCCGGCTGCCTCGTGTCCGGCCAGTGCAGCGAGGCCGGCAACAAGCCGCCATACGCGCCGTGGGCCGAGATCCTCACCGCGCCTCGACTCGCTCGGCATCGTCAGCGCGCGCGAGTGGCACGAGCTGCCGCGTCTCGTTCCGTCGATGTCGAACGCCGCGCTCTCGCCGGAATCGAACCGCTACGTGCTCCTCAACGAGATCGTCTGGTACCTGCGGCTGGCCGCGGAGACGAATCCCGTCGTCATCCTGCTCGACGACATGCAGTGGTCGGATGCCGCGAGCTGGGACGCCCTCGAGCACGTCATGTCGCAGCTCGAGATGGAGCACGTGCTCCTCTGCACGACGATGCGCACGGAGGACATGCGCGGCGAAGCGCTCGAGCGCCGCAACCGGCTGCTGCGCGACGAGCGGTTCAACGAGATCCCGCTGTCGCGCCTCAACGACGCCGACGTTCGCCAGTGGCTCGCCGGTGTCTTCGGCGGAGAGGCGAGCCGCGAGCTGTCGGCGTACATACAGCGCTACTCCGAGGGGAACCCGCTTCTCGCGACGCAGGTCGTGCGCATCCTGCTCGACGCCGGGGTCGTGCGCTTCGAGCACGGGCGCTGGGGACTTGTGGTCCGAGCCGTCGCGCGACCTCACGACGGCGCTGAGCGGTCTGATGGGTCGCCGGCTCGACCGCCTCAGCGGCGAGGCCCGCTCGATCCTCAACACCGCCGCCGTGATCGGCCGCGTCTTCGACATCGACCTCGCCGTGGCGGCCGGCGCCGGCACCGAGGACGAAGTGCTCGACGCGCTCGACCAGGGGATCGAGCACGCCGTGCTCGAGGCGACCGACTCGAGCGGCTGCGAATTTTCATTCACCCATGGGCTGCTGGTCGACGCCGTTCGCCGATCGATCAACCCGCGGCGCCTGGCGCGCATCCATGAGCGGGTCGCGGCCGCGATGGAGGAGCGCAGCCCGGACAATGCGTCCGCCATCGCCGTTCACTACGAGCGCGCCGGCCTGCCGCTCAAGGCGTATCCGCATGCGGTCATGGCCGGGCACCAGGCTCTCGCCATGTACGCGCAAGCCGAAGCGCGACGCTTCTTCGAGATCGCCGAGCGCGCCGCGCCAACGCCCGGCGAACGCGCGACCGCGCTCCTCGGGTTGGCCGAGGTGTCGGAGCTCGAGGGCCGCCACGCGTTGACCGAGGAGCTCTGCGACCGCGCGCTCGCCACGATCGCCGACGGCTCCGACGAGCACACGGTGCTCGCGCTGCGACGCATGCGCGAGCGAACTCGCTCGCTGCAGGGACAGCCGGCGCGAGAAACGATCACCGTCTGCACCGGACTGCTCGAGAAGGCCCGCTCGCTCGGCGACCGGGCCGAGGAATCCGCGCTGCTCACGATGATCTCGCACTGCCACGATCGTTTGGGCGACGGCGCGGCCGCGGAGCGCGTGGCCCGGGAAGCCGTGGCCGCGGCGCAGGCGGCGGACGACTCGCGTCTCCTCGCCGAATCGCTCACACGCCTCGGCAGCGCGATCAAGGACACCAACGCCGCCGAGGCTCAGGATTTTTACGGCCGCGCGCTGACGCTCTTCCACGCCGCGGGCGACCGCAGCGGCGAGGCTCGCTGCCAGATCAACATCGGGAAGATCCACCAGCGCGCCGGCGACATGGCCGCCGCGGAAGCGGCCTACGACCACGGCTTGGAAACGGCGCAGTCGGCGCAGGCAGTCGATCTCGCCGGGCTCGCGTCGCTCAATCTGGGACTGCTCCATCTCCGCCGCGGCCAGCTCGCGCTGGCGGGCGAGCACTACGACGACGCGCTCGAGCGTTTCACCGAATCGTCGAACGAAACCGACCGGCTGTCGACGCTGTTCAACATGGCCCACCTGGCCCGCGAAGCCGAAGACTGGACCACCGCGTCGGCGCTGTACGAGCAGGTGATGGCGATCGCGGCGCGCATCGGGCAGCCCGACGTCGAGCTGGGCGCGCGCGCGGGACAGGCGCTCGCGGCGCTCGCCGTGGGCGCGCGGTCGGTGGCGGAGGACGCGATGCGCTGGATTCGCGCCAACGTCGAGACGCGTCCGGAGTGGTGGTTCCAGGGCCGAGATCTCGTCGACGCGCTCCGGATCCGTCTCGCGGCCGAGCGAGGCGACGACTCGCACGCGTTGCGGCTGCTCTCCGACGCGGTCACCTTGGCCGGCCGGCACGATGTCTATCTGGCCGCATATCTCGTCGCCGAGTGCGCGCCGTCACTGCGCGGCGCCGTCGCGCCGTTGATTGCGCTGATCGACCAGCTGCTCCCCGAGGTCGACGCGTTCGGGCTCACGGGCGCCCGGCAGCGCCTCGCTAACGCGCGAATGAGCCTGTTGGCGAGTGCCGCGGCCTAGCCGATCGGGCCTTCGCGATTACGGATTCCGCGCTGTCGGGCCGATACTCGGTGAGATAGCGCTAGTAAACGCCCCAGGAGACTTCTTCGCGTGAAGCGTCAAGGACTTTTCTTCGGATGGACCCTGTGACAGCGCCCTCGCCCCGTCGCCCCGTCGGCGCCCGCGATGCCGGTTTCGAATTCGCGCCGGTCATCGCCGGCAGCGCCGTGATGCGCCACACGATTCAAACGGCTCACCGCGTCGCCGGAACCCCGGTGCGCGCGTTGATGCTGTTCGGCGAAGCCGGAGCCGGCAAGGACCTGCTGGCCCGTTGCATTCACAACGCGGGCGCAGGCGCCAGCGATCCGTTCATCGCCATCAATTGCTCGTCGATTCCGTCGGCCATGCTGGAGACGGAGCTCTTCGGCTCCGACCCTGCGCACCGCGACGCCCCGCGTCGCGCCGGCGCGCTGGAGTTGGCCGGTCGTGGCACCGTGTACCTCGACGAAGTGGGTGAGCTGCCGCTCGCGCTGCAGGACCGGCTGGCGCGCTCGCTCGAGGAATACGGCGTGCCGAGACTCGGCTCCGCCGCGTCCAACGAGGTTCCCATCCATTGCCGCGTCATCGCCGCGACCAGATCGCGGCTCGAGGACGCCGTTTCAGCAGGGACGTTCCGCGACGATCTTGCCGCACGTCTCGCCGTGCTTCGCATCGAGCTGCCCCCGCTCCGCGAGCGCGACGACGACGTGCGGCTGATCGCGGATCACTTCCTTTCGCAGAATCAACGCATCCGCGGCGAGTCGCGCCGCCAGATCGGTCTCGACGCGCTCGCCGTGCTCCGCGCTCACCGGTGGCCCGGCAACGTGCGAGAGCTGAAGCACGTCATCGATCGCGCCGCCATCGTGGCCAACGGCCCCGTGATCGGCGCCGAGCACTTGATGATCAACCAGCAGCGCGCGGGAGCCAGCGCGCTCCACGGGACCGTGAGCTTCGGCGACATTCGGATCCCGGGAGAAGGCAAGCGTCTGCGCGACATCGAGCGCGAGGCGCTCGAGCTCACGCTCCGGCTGACCGAGAACAACCAGAGCGCCGCCGCGCGAATCCTCTGCATCTCGCGTCCGACGCTCGCCAGAAAGCTCAAGGCCTATCGGATGAGGGACGCGCAGGGGAAATAAGGGACGGCACGACAGCTCGACAGCAGGACAGCTCGACGGCCACGCGACCATCGTGTGGCCGTTCGGCTGTCTAGCCGTCCAGCCGTCCAGCCGTCAGCCGTCCAGCCGTCCAGCCGTCCAGCCGTCCAGCCCTCTACCGCCCCGCCGGTTGCTGCTGCGTCAGGCAGTGCAGCGTGCCGAGTCCCCAGACGAGATCCACGGCGTGGATCCCGACGACGTCACGCCCCGGAAATAGCTCGGCGAGCGTGTTCAGTGCGGCGCGGTCGTTCGCGTCGTTGAACGTCGGGACGATCACGACGCCGTTCGCGACGTAGAAATTCGCGTAGCTCGCGGGCAGGCGCTCGCCGTTCATCGTGACCGGACGCGGGAAGGGAAGCAGCACGACGCGATACTCGCCATCGGTCGAAGCCTGCGAGACGGAGCCGATCGAGGTTGTCCGCTGAACGGCGATGATTCTCGTCGTCGGCGGGATCGGCCTCGTAGGCGAGCGCGATAGTGCCAGGCGCCGTGAAGCGGGCGATGTCGTCGACGTGGCCGTGCGTGTCGTCGCCGACGCACCCCTCCCCGAGCCAGATCGTCTGCCGGATCCCGAGCGCGTCTCGAAAGACCCGCTCGTACCCCTCGCGCGTGAGTCCGGGATTCCGTGCCTGGACGTCCGACAGGAGGCACTCCTCGGTCACGAGCAGCGTGCCGGCGCCGTCGGTGTCGATGGCGCCGCCCTCGAGGACGACGCGATCGCCGGTATCCGGACGCTTCGGCTCATCGCGCGACAAGCCCGTGATTCGCGCCACGGCCTCGCCGACCTTTGCGTCGAGCGCGTAGTTCTCGTACTTCGCCCAGGCGTTGAAGCGCCAGTTCACGAGACGGACGCCGCCCGCTTCGTCGACGACGCCGGTCGGCGCCGAATCGCGGAGCCAGACGCGGTCGGTCGCCAACACGTGGAGACGATAGTTGTCGCGCGCGCCGTGCGCCTCGATCGTCTTCCGCGCCGCCTCGCGCGCGTCCTCGTTCTGGCACAGGATTTCGACGCGCTCGTGCCGTGCGAGAACACGCACGATCTCCGCGTACACCCACGCGATCGGCTCGATCTTGCCGGGCCAGTCGGGCTCGTGGTGCGGCCACGCGATCCAGGTCGCCGCGTGCGGCTCGAATTCCGCCGGGAAGCGAACCGTCATTCGAGAATCGGCGCGGTCGGCGTTCAGCCGCCGATGTAGCGGCTCAGGATCGGCGCGTAGGCGTCGATCCGGCGGTCGCGCAGGAACGGCCAGTTGCGCCGCGTCTCCTCGATGAGACCCGGATCGCACGTCGCGACGAGCGTCGTCGGCTCCGTTCCCGCCTCGGCGACCAGCCGGCCGAACGGGTCGGCGATGAACGAGTGGCCGAAGAACTCGAGTCCCTTGGTGCCCGGCTCGTCCTCGTGCCCCACGCGATTCGGCGCGGCGACGAACACGCCGTTCGCGATCGCGTGCGCGCGCTGCGCCGTGCGCCACGCGTCGACCTGCGCCTGCCCGAACTCGGCCTTCTCCGCCGGATGCCAGCCGATCGCCGTCGGATAGAAGAGAATGTCCGCGCCGAGGAGCGAGGTGATGCGCGCGGCCTCGGGGAACCACTGATCCCAGCAGATCAACACGCCGATGTTCGCGTAGCGCGTCTTCCACACGCGAAACCCGTTCGCCTGCGCCGACGCGCGCATCGCGGCGTCCGCGTTCGCGTCGCCGGGCGTGAAGTAGTACTTCTCGTAGAAGAGCGGGTCGTCGGGGATGTGCATCTTGCGATACACGCCGAGCAGCGACCCGTCGGCGTCGATGATCGCCGCGGAGTTTCGGTAGACGCCGCGCGCCTGCTTCTCGAACAGCGGGACGATGAGGACGATGGCCAGCTCTTTCGCCAGCGCCTGCATCCGATCGGTCGTCGGGACCGGGGATCGGCTCGGCGATGTCGAATCGGTCCGAGCTTTCCGCTTTACAGAAGTAGGGCGCGTCGAAGAGCTCTTTGAGGCAGACGATCTGCGCGCCGCGCGCCGCGGCGTCGCGGATGCGCTCGACCGACGCCGCGACGTTCTTCGTCACGTCGTCGCCGGCGCCGTCTTGAATGATTCCGACCGTGAATGGCGCGTTCATGCGCGGAAAACTAACGACGCCGGCGCGAGTCGATTCGCGTCCGCCGCGAACGTCCAAGCGTCAGCGGACGATCACTCCGACGACGACGTCGTTCACGTTCGTGCCCGTGTCGCGGCGCGGGATGAGCGCGCTCGCCGCGCGCAGCGCCTTGTACGACTCGTGCGCGGCGAGCGCCTGACCCGGGTCGCGCCCGCCTTCCGCCACGGCGCTCCACGTCGTGTGGTCGACGATCGCTCCGGCCGCATCGGTGGCGCCGTCGCGGCCGTCGGTGCCGGCGGCGAGCAGCGCGATACCGCGCCGCGTCGGCGCCGGCCTGGTGCAGCACTCGCGCCGCGGCGAGCGCGAGCTCCTGGCAGCGGCCGCCGCCCCCATCGCCGTCGCCCCATTCGGCGAGGCCAGCGTCACGGTCGGCTCGCCGCCCCACGCGAAGCACGCGTTGTTCGCGCCCTGCGACGCCGCGGCGACCAGCGCCCTCGCGATCGCCTCGCCGGCGCGCGCGGCTTCGCCCTCGAGTCGCTCCGGCGCGATGCTCGTCGCGAGCCGAAGCTCTTCGGCCTTCGACGCGACGCCGTCCAGCGCGAGCCGATTGTTCCCGATGACGCGGCCGGTGATGTGCGCGAACGCCGGATGCGACTTCGCGGGAGTCTCCGGAACTGTGCCACGGGTGACGCCGGTGAGGTAATCGCGACACGCCGCCGGCAGACGCGCGAAGAGGTTCGCCCGCTGGAGCAAGTTGGTCACGTCGGCGACACTCGACCCGTCGGGGATGCACGGGCCGCTGCCGATCACGCTCAAGTCGTCGCCCGCCACGTCGGAGATCGCGAGGCAGTGCGTCGTGGCCGGCGCCAGCGCGAGCGCGAGGCGGCCGGCGCCCCACCGCGAGAACCGCTTCCGCACCAGGTTCGTCGCGGCGATGTCGAGGCCGGAGCCGAGCAACAGCTCCTGGAGCACGACGAAATCCGACTCGTTGATCGCGCGGACGGGCGCGCCGATCAGGCTCGATGCGCCCCCCGAGAGGAGCACGATCGCCACGTCGGACCCACGTCGTCCGGACGCGATCTCGGCGATCTTCGCCGATGCGTCGAACGAGTGGCGTCCGGGGAGCGGGTGGTCCCCGCGCATCGAGACGATCGTCGGATAGGGCGACGGCGCGTCGTCCGGAGCGACGATCAAACCGCCGACGATCGAATGGAGCGAGCGAAGGGTCGACGTCACCGCCGCCGCCGCCATCGGCCGCGCGGCCTTGCCGAAGGCGAAGATCCAGAGACGCGAGCCGCGCTCGATCGGGAGCGCGTCGACCGCCCGCGCGGTCGCCGGCCCCGGAGCCGCGGCGGCGACCGCGGCATCATACAACTCTAAAGCAAGGGCTCGGCCGGCGGCGGCCGGTGCATCGATCGCTGTCACTCTAGTGCGATGGGCCGAGCGATTTCAGGGCATTCGAGACGTCGGTACCCAACTCGGTGTAAGCGTCCGCCGCGAGCACGTTGAACTTCATCATGCGCGCGACGATCTTGCCGTCGGGGCCGACGACGAACACGTTGCGGGTATCGAGCTGACGGTCCGCCGAGCCGTAGAGCTTCGCGACGGCTTGATCGGGATCGCTGGCGAACAGATTCGGGAATCCCGACTCGCGCGCCCAATTGGCCTGCGTCGAATCGGCGTCGGTGCTGATGCCGATCACGACGACCTTCTTTCCGGCGTTGAAGAGCGTGGCGTACTGATCACGGTACGCCTCCATTTGGATCGTTCAGCCCTTTGTTCGCGCCTTCGGAAAAAACGCCAGGACGACGATCTGTCCGCGGAAATCCGCGAGGCGAACGGGTTGCTTCAACAAGCCGAAGCGCGTCGCCCCCGGAAGCGAAAAATCAGGAGCCGCTTGTCCGACGTTGGGCGCGAACGTCGAGTCGCCCGGGTGCGAAGGAGCCGCCGGCTGTTGCGCGGCGGCCGATGCCGCGGCGAGCGCCGACGCGACGAGGGGCAGGACAACGCCGCTTCTCGAGAAGCGAATCATGTGGAAGCCCCGATGAGATGAAGAGAGCGCAGCGAACCAGAAACGAAACTAACGGTCCCGCCAACGAAAACGAAAAGGGCTGCGCGCGCCGGACGGAGAACCGCCCCGCCCGCCGCTGTTTGTGGACACCCGGTGTCCCTTCCGGGGACGCCGCGCGCCGCCAACCGGCTGTTTGGCGACTTAGACCCCGGAACGGCACATGCCAAATCCTTATGGCGCATGGTGCGAGTTGGACTGGCGCTACTTCATTCGGGGGGAATGGTGATGCGTGCTTTCACGTGGTTGGTCTGCGCGCCGGCCTTGGTGGTCGCGGCGGCGTGTGGCCGTGGCAATGCGGCGGACGACGCGCTGAAGAACGATCTCGCGCTGGCATCGCAGGCTCAGGCGTACAACCCGAACTTCAATCCCAGCGAGTCGGGATACGCGCCGCAGAACGCGCCGCAATACGCGTCGCCGAACGCTCCGCGCGCGGTGCAGACGGTTGCGCGTCAGCCGGTCTACCGCCGGCCGACGTCCACGGCGCGGCGTTCCACTTCGAGCAGCAACGCGGGCTACTACCCGGCTCCGTCGGCGCCGCCTGTGGTCGTGGAAAAGCACACGCAGCGTGACGCCGCGATCGGCGCCGCGGCGGGTGCGGTGTTGGGGGCGACGACGAGCCGCGACAAGGTGAAAGGCGGTCTCATCGGCGCGATGGTCGGGGGTGTTCTTGGTGGTGTGATCGGCAACAACGTCGACATCACGCGAAAGTCCGGCTGGTAACCGCCCGGGCGGCGGCCAAGAAGGTCGAAAGGCACGGGGGAGGCGGCGCGAAATGCGCCGCCTCCCCCTTTTTTGTCGTATCGCCGCCGCCCTCGCGCGCGAATAATGCGCGGCTACTATAGTATGACGTTCGGAGTTCAGAGGGACGACCAATGACCATCTTCACTTACGGCCGACGTCTCGCGGTGCTCGCCGGCGCGGCCGCGATCGCGGGTCCCGCGTGCGGCCTCGCGCAAGGCGCCACGATGCAGGGGCAGCCGACGCCGAGCGACCTGGCCGCAATGGCGAAGGCCAAAGCGGACAGCGTCAACCGGCCATATACCCGTGTGGACATCGACTTCATGCGCGGGATGATCTCACACCACGCGCAAGCGCTGGTAATGGCCGGGTGGGCGCAGTCGCACGGCGCCGAGCCGTCCGTTCAGACTTTGTGCAATCGCATCATCAACGCGCAGAAGGACGAGATCAACATCATGCAGACCTGGCTGCGCGACCGCGGCCAGCCGGTGCCCGATGCGAAGCCCGTCCCCATGAAAATGATGATGGACGGGATGGAGCATGAAATGCTCATGCCCGGCATGCTCAGCGACGACCAGCTCAAGCAGCTCGACGCCGCGCGCGGCTCCGAGTTCGACAAGCTCTTTCTCAAGGGCATGATCCAGCACCACAAGGGTGCCGTGTCGATGGTGGAAGATCTGCTCTCGCACGACGGCGCCGCGCAGGACGAGCTGGTGTTCAAGCTCTCCGGCGACATCCACGTCGATCAGATCACCGAGATCGCGCGCATGCAGCGAATGCTCGCGCTGATCACGCTCACCGGCTCGGCGCCCTGAGTCGGCGCGCCCGAGCTCGATCGAATCACTGCTCTCCCCCCCCCCGTTTCGTCACAGGAGTCGTTCATGCTTCTCTCGTCGGATTTCTCCCCCAGCCGGTCGATCGCGCCGCGCGGCGTCGCGTTCATCGCCCTCGCCGCGATTTCGACGGCATGTGCGCACCCCACGCCCGCGACTGGCGGCGGCGCGATGCAATCGGGCGGGTTGACGGTTGTCGCACCGAGCCCCGATCCACGCGTGGGCCTCAAGGCGGGTCTCTGGGACGCGGGCCAGGCCGAGTGGAACGTCCGCCTCGTCTCGAGCACCAAGCCCTCGGAGCGATTCGCGGGCGCGACCAATTCGGATCTCGCGTTCATCGGTCCGTACGCGATCCAGGGGAGTTACAACGGATATCAGGTCTGGAACATCACCGACCCGGCCCATCCGGCGCTCAAGGTCGGCTTCTACTGCCCGGCCTCGCAGAGCGACGTGTCGGTCTACAAGAATCTGCTGTTCGTGTCGGCCGAGGCGCCGACCGCGCGCCTGGATTGCGGCGGACAGGGTGTAGCCACGTCGGTGAGCCAGGAGCGTGTTCGCGGCATCCGGATCTTCGACATCACGGACATCGCAAATCCGAAGTACGTCGCCAACGTGCAGACGTGCCGCGGATCGCACACGCACACCGTGGTCGTCGATCCGAAGGATCCTGACAACGTCTACGTCTACATCTCCGGATCGTCTGCGCCGCGTTCACCGCAGGAGCTCTCGGGCTGCACCGCGCTCTCGCCGAGCAAAGATCCGAGCTCTCCGCTCTTCCGTATCGAGGTCATCAAGGTCCCGCTCGCCCATCCGGAGCGGGCCGCGATCGTCAGCTCGCCCCGCATCTTCAACGATCTCACGAAGCCGCCGGGACACGGGCTGACCTCGGAAGACGCGGCGCAACTCGCGTCGATCAATGCGGGCGGCGGGTTCGCGGTCTCGGCCTTCGGCATGGTGATCCCGTTGTCGCCGACGTTCATGAAGCCGTTGCTCGACAGCACCGTGAAGGCGCGCGGTGGAACGGGGAATCCGACGCACGCCGACAGCGTTGCCCTTCATGCGGCGCTCCCCGACCTCGTCACCAAGATGTTCGGCGGCGGCGGTGACGTCGATCCAAACGCCGGCCCGACGCAGTGCCACGATATCACCGTATACCCGGCGATCGGCTACGCCGGCGGCGCCTGCGAAGGCTACGGCCTGCTCCTCGACATTCATGATCCGACGCACCCGGTGCGCATCGACGCCGCGGCCGATTCGAACTTCTCCTACTGGCACTCGGCGACCTTCAACAACGATGGCACGAAGGTTCTGTTCAGCGACGAGTGGGGTGGTGGCGGCGCCCCGAAGTGCCGCGCGTCCGACCCGAAGAACTGGGGTGCCGATGCGCTCTTCACGCTCGACGCGAATCACAAGATGCACTTTCAGGGTTACTACAAGATGCCGGCGCCGCAGACGCCGCAGGAGAACTGTGTCGCGCACAACGGTTCGTTGATTCCGATCCCGGGGCGCGACGTGATGGTTCAGGCGTGGTACCAGGGCGGCATTTCGGTGTTCGATTGGACCGACGCGGCACACCCGAAGGAAATCGGGTTCTTCGATCGAGGACCGATCGACGCGACGCGCATGGTGGGTGGAGGCTCCTGGTCGGTGTACTGGTACAACGGCGTGATGGTCAGCTCAGAAATCGCGCGCGGCCTGGACATCTTCGAGCTCACGCCGAACCCGTTGCTCACGGCGAACGAGATCGACGCCGCCAAGACCGTGCACTTGGATTACCTGAACACGCAGGGGCAGCCCAAGTTCGTCTGGCCGGCGTCGTTCGCGCTGTCGCGCGCCTACACCGACCAGCTCGAGCGATCCGGCGGGCTATCGGCCGGGCGTCTCACCGCGGTTCGCTCGGCGCTCTCCGAGGCGGAGTTGAAGTCCGGCGTCGACCGGCGCGAATCCTTGAACAAGCTCGCGGGGCAGCTCGATGGCGACGCGCGCGGATCGTCCGACGCCGCGAAGGTGCGCCTGCTCGCGGCGTCGGTGCGCGACCTCGCTTCGACGAAATAGCACAGGAGACGACACCCACCATGCCCGCACGTACACGACGGCCCTCCGACGGACAGGTCCTGTTGATGGTGGGCACGCTCAAGGGCGCGTTCATCTTTACGTCCGGCGAAAAGCGCTCCCGATGGACGATGCACGGGGGCGGGCCGCACTTCTCCGGCGAATCGGTGTACGCGCTGGCGTACGACGAACGCGGCGGGCGCCGACGGCTTCTCGCGTCGACTCGCAGCTTCCACTGGGGAAGCACGATTCGCACGAGCGACGACTTCGGCGCGACGTGGTCGGGGCCGGAGCGACAGACGGTGCGTTTCCCCGAGTCGTCGGGCTTGTCGCTCGTGCAGGTGTGGCAGATCAAGCCCGGTCCGGCGGATCAGCCGGATCTGCTCTGGGCCGGCGTCGAGCCGACGGCGCTGTTCGAGTCGCGCGACGGCGGCGACAGCTGGAACGCCGGTCGACGGCTCTGTTGACGCACGAGCATCGTCCGCGGTGGACGCCCGGGCGGCGGCGGCATGTGCCTGCACACGATCGTGCCCGACCCCGCAGAACTCGAGTCGCATGCTGATCGCGATGTCGACGGGCGGCGTCTACCGCACCGATGACGGCGGCAATTCGTGGCGCGCGCGCAACGTGGGCGTGCGCGCGCAGTTTCTCCCCAACAAGTATCCCGAATTCGGCCAGTGCGTGCACAAGGTCGTGCACCATCCGGCGCGTCCCGAGCGGCTCTTCCTCCAGAACCACTGGGGCCTCTATCGCAGCGACGATTGGGGAGACAACTGGACCGACGTGGCGAACGGTGTGCCCTCCGATTTCGGCTTCACGATGCAGATGCACCCGCACGATCCGGATACGGTCTACATAGTGCCTCTGCAGTCCGACGAGTTCCGCTGCACGCCGGAGGCCAAGCTCCGCGTCTATCGCACGCGCGACGCCGGCAACTCATGGGAGGCGTTGGCGAACGGATTGCCGCAGAAGGATGCGTACGAGACCGTCGTTCGCGATGCGATGTCGGCGGACTCACACGATCCGGCCGGCATCTACTTCGGCACGCGGAGCGGAAAACTTTTCGCGTCGGCCGACGGCGGTGACTCGTGGACTCGCGTGGCCGATTCGCTGCCACCAGTCGTCTGCGTACGCGCGGTGGTCGTCGGCGCCGCCGGCGCGTCAGCGGCGGCCTGACCGGGGACGCATGTCGATCGCCGTTGTTCTTCCCCGCGCGCTGTATCCGTACTCGCGTGGCAACAGCACTCTCACACTCGAGGATCCCTGCGCGACCGTCGCCGACGCGTTGTCCGTCATCGGATCGCGGTGGCCGGGCGTGCTCGACCGGGTGATGACGGAGCAGGGTGCGGTGCGCGAGCACGTGAACATCTTCGTCGGCGAAGAGAGCATTCGCTTCGCCAACGGGCTCGCAACTAGGGTCGGCGACGGCGACACGATCATGATCGTCGCGGCGGTGAGCGGCGGCTGACCAGTGGGCGTGCTCGCCCAGTAGCTTTCGGCATGGATCTCTCGCGGGACGAGCTGCTCCGCTACAGCCGCCACCTGATTCTGCCGGACGTCGGGCTCGATGGTCAGCAGCGGATCAAAGCCGCACGCGTGCTGCTCGTCGGCGCCGGAGGCCTTGGGTCTCCGGCGGCGCTCTACCTCGCCGCCGCGGGCGTCGGCACGATCGGGCTCGTCGACTTCGACGTCGTCGACGTGTCGAATCTTCAGCGTCAGGTGTTGCACGGCACGGCGGCGATCGGCCGGCCGAAGCTCGAGTCGGCCCGCGCGCGCATCGCCGACCTCAATCCCAACGTCAACGTCGAGACATACGAGACGCGTCTCACGTCCGAGAACGCGCTCGAGATTCTCGGCGGGTACGACGTGATCGTCGACGGGACGGACAACTTCGCGACGCGCTATCTCGTGAACGACGCGTGCGTGCTGCTCGGCAAGCCGAACGTGTACGGCTCCATCTTCCGTTTCGACGGACAGGCCTCGGTCTTCTGTACCGCGGACGGTCCCTGCTATCGATGCCTTTTCCCGACGCCGCCTCCGGCTGGGTCGGTGCCGAGCTGCGCCGAGGGCGGAGTGCTCGGTGTGCTCCCTGGGCTCGTCGGGACGATTCAGGCCACCGAGGCGCTCAAGTTGATTCTCGGCGTGGGTGACGCGTTGATCGGCAGATTACTGCTCGTCGACGCGCTCGGCATGAACTTTCGGACCGTGCGCGTGCGCCGCGACCCCAAGTGTCCGGCGTGCGGCACGCGCGAGCTCACTCAGCTCATCGACTACGACGAGTACTGCGGCACTTCACCGACAACGAGCACGTCGACCATGACACGCATTCCTGAAATGACACCTCGCGAATTGGCCGACGCGCTCGAGCGCGGCGACGACCTCGATCTGCTCGACGTGCGCGAGCCGTACGAGTGGAGTCTGGGCGTCCTGCCGAACGCCAGGCTGGTACCGCTCGGATCCCTTCCCGCGGCGATGTCATCGCTCGACGCACGGCGAGACATCGTCGTGTATTGCCGCTCGGGATTACGGAGCGCCGACGCCGTGAAGCGACTTTGCGCGGCGGGCTTTCGCGCGACGAACCTCGCGGGTGGAATCCTCCGCTGGAGCGACGAAGTGGACCCGACACTTCCGAAGTACTAATCAGGTCACCGGTCCACCGGTCCACCGGTCCACCGCGTCAAGGTTTCACGAGGGCCTCGAGCGCGGCCCAGTTCAACTTGTCGCGAATCCGGATGGCGTCGGCGAGGCGTCGTTCCGCCGTTTGCTTTTCCTGCTCGCGTTCTTCGCCCGCGTACATCTGGTACGTCGAGTCGACGACGCCCTGCAACCCCGGAAGACACACCCAGAGCAACTGCGGAACCGACGGCGCGATCGACTGATCGTAGAACGACGGATTCGGTTGTACAGGCAGCACCACGCCCTCGTCGTCCTTTGGCGCCGAGCGTGTACATGCCGCGGCCATGATCGATCAGATACGCGGGTGACTTTCGATCCTCCGCCGAGAGCGCGTCCAGGCTGGCTTGGAGCTGCGCGATGTTCGCCGCCTCACCCTCGCGTCCCTCCTTGACGATTTCCTGATACCGCTGGTCGCCGCCGCCGGCCGCTGCCGAACGTAGCCCGGCTTCCTGCTGCTTCTCGGCGTCGCGAAACGCTTCGGTCATCTGCCGGATGGTCGCCGTGTCGCCGCCCATCTTGCGGACCGCGTCGATCGTCTGGCGGTTCGACGCTTCGCGCTTGGGTCGATCGCGCAGGAATCGCTGCAGCGCGTCGTTGGTTGGCGTCGTCGTCTCCGCGGCGCGCTGGCTCTGGTGATTCGCCGACGCGGCTCGCGCCTTGACCAGCTCGAGTGTGTAGTACCGCTCCTTTGTCAGCGGAATGAGCGGCGGCACCGGCCGATGCGCGATGTATGTGCACGCGCCGTTGTAGACGGGACGGCCGCGGAACTTGCCCGTTTCCTTGAGGTCGTACAGCACGCGCGGTCCGTGGTCGACCTCTTCGTCGGTGCTCTCGATCTCGCCCTGGTCGCCGAGTGTGTTGATGGCCACGTGAAACGGAACGGTGCCGCCCGTGGGTCCGATCTCCTTGCCGCCGCGCCCATTGTCCTCGAGTCCGAAGTAGTCGATCGCGCCGAGGATCGCGGCGTGATACGGCATGCCGGGTGCGTCGCCGGGAAGTCGCGCGCTGGCGAGCCGCTTCACCACCACCGTGTAGCCGATGGGGTTCGTGAGGGCGGCGTCGGCACGGAGAACGTCCAACACGCTCTGCGCCGCGGCGAACTCCGCGGTCCGTTGCGGGCCGGCGGGTATCTCTTTGCCCAAGTGGACGTCGGGCTTGATCGACAGCGAGCCGGGGTGTGTTTTCGGGTCGCCTTGCGCGAGCGCGCTGGTCGACAAGAGGCCGGCGACGGCAAGAGCGGCGAAGGATCTCGTGGTCGGCATGTGGAAATGGGATGTGTGTGTTCGTTCACGGAAACGCGGCGGTGCGCCCGGACCCGATGTCCGTGATCGCGAGCTGCCGCGTCACGAGCGACAGATGGCCGACTCCACGCACGCCGTAGGGCGTTGTCGCCGGCGCGTTGAATCCCGCGAGCGATGCGCGTTTGAGCCACACGACGATGCCCGCGGCGCCATCGCGCCCGAGGAACGAGATCACGGCCTCGCTCAGCTCGCGGCCGTCCTCGAGGGCCGCGGTGACCGCCGCGTCGTCACCGCCGGCGGCCTTGTCGATCGGATCGATCGAGATGTGCAGCTCGTCGCGGGGCAGACCGGTTTGCTCGTCGACCGACCACGCCGCCGCGATGCGTTGATCGCCGGAGGCGAACGTCACGTCCAAACCGGACGGGCGACCACCGCCGGCGAGATGCACGCTCGTTCCCGCGACGCCGTTGCGCACCCACGCCTCGCCCGCGCCGTAGGGCACCGGTGAGACGTCGGAGTAGTTCAGCCGCGCGTTCCCACGCCGGCGTGGCGGCGCGCCGGTCACTCGCGAGGCGGTCAGCTCCAGCGTGATGATCGGATAACGCGTTCCGCTCTCGTTCGCCGCGGTCGACAGCTCTACGCGCGTGAGGCGCGCATCATCGAGCGACACGGCGTCGCCCGCTCGCTCGCCGCTCGGCGGCGCGATTCGTACCGCGAGACGCTCTCGCGAGAAGAGCGCCTGGTACAGCGGTGCGACGCACGATGAGGCCACCTGAATCTCGAACGAGCGGCGATGCGCGCTGCGCGGGGTGATCTCGCCGAACGACCGCAATCGGACGCCGGATGATCCGGCCTCGGCGCACGCCGCCGGCGGAATCGCGCCGTGCACGCTTCCGGTGAGCGTCACCGTTCCGCCGTCGGAGACCGGCGTCGCCCCAGCTCCCACCGCGAACAGCGGGGCGAAGGCAAGAGCCAACGCCGGCAAGCCGCACCACGCACCCCCCCCCAACGTCATCGCGCGAACCGAGTCGCCGTTCAATTCTTCACCAACTCGACGCGGCGATTCTGCTGGCGGCCTTCCGGTGTGTCGTTCGACGCCGCTGGTTTCGTGGAGCCGAGGCCCTTGCTGACGAGACGTCCGGCGTCGACGTGGTAATTCGCGATCAGGAACTGACGAACGGCCGCCGCGCGCTTGTCGCTCAGCGCCTGATTCGACGCCGCCGATCCGACGTTGTCGGTGTGCCCCTCGATCGTGAGCTTGAGGTCGGCGTGATCCTTGAGCATCTGCCCGATCATGTCCAGCGTCGGCTTCGATTCGCCGCGAATGCGGTCGCTGCCGGTATCGAACAGGATGCCGTGCGTCGCGACGCGTCCGTCGGCCATGATCGCGTCGTAGAGCGGCTTGCCGCCGGCGGCGACGCGAATGTTCGACAGGTATCCCGGCTCGTCGTCGTTCCCGGGAACGCTCACCACGATCACCTTGCCGCGGCCGATGTTCGCGCTGGGCACGTTCGACACGCGGACGCCGTTCACGTACGTCTTCACGTACTTGCCGTCCGCCATCACGGCGACGTGCCCGATTGGCTTGACGGCTGCCTCGGGCAGATCCGACGATGAGTTGACGCCGCCGCCCGCGAGCTGACCGCTGCCCGGGGAGAACGAGGCCGTCGTGAGGTTATCGACCGCGTCGGGATCGGCAAAGTTCACTTCCAGGCTCCAACCATTCGAGCCGTGGTAGTCCGCCTCGAAGGTGAAGCGCTGTGGCAGAACTTCCGGCAGCGGAATCGTGACCACGCCGCCGCTGTTCGTGCGCAGGAACTGCTGCCCCTGCCATTTCGCGACCTCGAAGTTTCCGCGTCTGAGCTCGAGCCGCTTGGGGAAATCGCCGATGTTGTCCTTGGAGAAGTCCTCGGCGAAGATCACGCGATCGCCCGGAACGAAATCGTAGTTGACGAGGACCGCGTCATCGAACGCGGGCGCCGACGCGGTCGTCGCGGCGGAACCGCTCGACGTGGCCGAAGCGTTCTGCGTCGTCGCCGGCACTCCGCCCGCAGCGTTGACGGCCTTGGCGGAATCCGCCGCCGAGACCGGCTTTCCGTTCTTGTCCACGACTTTCACGGTCTTTCCGGCGCCCAATGCCTTGTGGATGCACTGGGTGTTGGTGGCCGCGCAGGTGATCGCTCCGGTTGCCTTGTCGAGCGCCGCGTCTGTCAGGCTGTCTTCGGCGTTGTTGACGCGGTCCTGAATCTTTTGTTTGGCGCGATCGATGAGCCCCTGGGCGCCGGCGGCGAAGGGAGCGGCCGAGGCGAGCAGCATGGCAATGGCGATGACTTTGCCGACGCGACTCGACGGCTGGGCGACGTTTTCGAATCGGGGCATTTTTGGTCGGCACTCCGGGTGTGTCACGTTATGAGATCGGGCCAGATTCCGGCGCGCGCGGCCTCGCGAACGCGGCGCTATATTAGGCCGCCGCCGTCCACGCGATCTCACCAAGTCAACACGTTGATGCGCCGTTACTTCCGGCTTCAAACGCTCGGGCGTCTGACGCTCACCGTCGTAGATGGTGAGACCGAGTCGCTCGCCGGGATTCGGCCGCGTCATCTCGCCGTGCTGACCGTGCTCGCGCTATCCGCCAAGCTTATATCTCGGGACACCCTGGTCGAGATGTTCTGGGGCGGCGAGGATGAGACTCGCGCGCGTCACTCGCTGTCGAACGCGCTCTCCGGTTTGCGCGGAGCACTTGGCGCGGATGCGCTCACTTCCCGCCGGGATCACATCGCGCTGGCCGAGGATGCGCGCGTCGAAGTCGATACCGCTCAGTTCACCGCGGCGTTCGAAACGGGTGACGACGCGCGCGCCGTCGCGCTCTACGGCGGCCGGTTCCTCGACGCCGTCCACGTTCCCGATGCGCCGGAGTTCGACGACTGGGCAAGTCGCGAGCGCGCCAAGCTGGAGCGACGATTCGTCGAAGCGTGCGAGCGATACGTCGCGCGACTCGAGCGCGGGGGACAGCCAGAGGTTGCCCTTGCCGTCGCCGAGCGCTGGCTCGATGCCGCGCCGGGCTCGTCGTCCGCCGCGGCCGCGATCGCGCGTCTCAAGACACAACGGCTCGCGGCAAAAGAGCCGGCGATCGCCGGCGTGTCGCCAAGCGCAGTGCAGTCGCCGCCCATCTCCGCGGCGGAGTCGACGACGACGGTCGGCGTGCAGCCGTTGGCGCCGCCGAGTCACTCCGTCGCCCGCCGTCGCCGGCCGTGGGTCTTGGCCGCCCTCGCGGCGTCGATCGTCGTCGCTCTGCTGTGGCAATTCCGGCGCTCGTCGAACGAAGCTTCCGCGGCGACGCATCCGATCGTCGCGGTCACGTCGATCGAGGACGTGCGCGGCGACACGTCGGTCGAGTGGCTGCGGGTCGCGTTGCCGAGGATGATCGCCACGGATCTCGACGGACTGCGCGGCGTCGAATCGGTCGCGCCGGCCCGCGTACGGGACGTCGTCGCGCGCCTCGCCGGATCGGGCTCCGCGCGACTCAGCGAGCAACAATCGATGGACGTCGCGCGCCGGTTGCGCGCGGGCTGGTCGGTCACCGGCGGCCTTTCCGTCGCGCCAAACGGCTACGTGCTCGACCTCACCGTGAGAAACGTCGCCGACGTTTCGCAATCAGAAGGGTTCACGATACTCGCGTCGAATCCTGTGGAGCTCGGACGCCAAGCGGCGACACGCGTCGCGACGATTCTCGCGGCAGGTCCCGGGGGAGCGGCGCGTTACTCCGGCATCGAGACGTCGAACGCCGACGCATACCGGCACTTCACCCGCGGCATGATGGCCGCGAGCTCGGAGAAGCTGGCCGAGGCGGCCGGCCAACTCGACTCGGCCATCGCCGAGGATTCGGGTTTCGTCGAAGCAATTCGTGCGCGCCAGAGCGTGGCCGGCGGGCTGGGTGACGCGAATGGCGTGCACCGCCTGGCGCTGCTCGCCGCGCGCCACGAGGATCGTCTCCCGGAGCTCGAGCGGCTCGCCGACGAAATCCGGAACGTCGACAGCCTTGGCGAGAGCACACGGGCCGACGCGCTGAGCGGGGAGCTTGTCGCGCGCTTCCCGCACGACCCGCGCGCATACAGCACGCGCGCCGATCTCCTCACGTCGCACGGACGTTGGGCCGACGCCGAAGCGGTTCTGGCGCGAGAGCTCGCGCTCGATTCGCTCGCAATGGTCGCCGGCGACGGACCGTGCACGCCGTGCGAAGTGCTCTGGCGCTTGTCACAGGTCCGGCTTGCGAAGGGCGATCGCGTCGGCGCCGAGGCGTCGGCTCGCCGCTGGGTCGCGCTGCAACCGGACTTGCCGGCCGCGTGGCGCAATCTGTCGGCGACGCTCGCCGCCGTCGGCAAATCGGCGGAAGCGGCCGAGGCGGGCTACCACGACGTCGCGCTGTCGAGAAACGCCCTCGCCGCGGTGGACTTCGCGAGAACGATGCTCTCCGCTCGCCGCTACGACATCGTGGACTCGCTGCTGCGCGCGTGGCGGCACACCAGTGATCCGGTTCTGCTCGACGGTACGCGCGACATCGGCATCATGCTTGATCGTGAACGCGGTCGCATCGCGGAATCCGTGGCGGCGCTCGCGGATCTTCCGGAGGGCAATGGTCTCATTCTGGTTCGCGCGGACGGGCTCGCGCGCTTGGGTCGGTTGTCCGAGGCGCGCGCGATCTTCGAGCGCGTTGGACACCCTCCGGGTTCGTCGCCACCCGCATTCAGTGCACCCGAAGCGCGTGGCTTTTCGTGGTCCCACGCGCTCGAGGCGGACGCTCTCGTTCGGGCCGGCGATACGACGCTCGCGCGCGCGCTCGTGGATTCGATCGCGCGTTCCGGCGCGCAGAGCTACTACGGCCGCGACAAAGTGCTGCACCATCACGTTCGCGGCGTGCTGCTCCTGGCGCAGGGCCGTTTCGCCGACGCCGAACGCGAGCTGGTCGCCGCCGAGTGGGCCGCGAACGCATGGACGCGCACGAACGTGGAGCTGGCGCGCGCTCGTCTCGCGCTCGGCCGTCCCGACAGCGCGATCGCCGCGCTCCGCGACGCGTACATGGCCCCGGTCGACGCGATGGCCCGTTACGTACCGCGTACGGAGCTCGATTGGTGGATGTCCCGCGCCTTCGCCGCCGCGCACCAACCCGACAGCGCCGCCGTCTACGCCGCATACGTTCGCCAAGCGTGGCGCACCGCGGATCCCACGCTCCGCGCGCGCCTCGACTCCCTCCCCGCTGCTTCGCGAGCCGTTGTTCGTTAGCGCTGGGGCTCGGGGTGGGACTGTCCTCCGCGGACCAGTGCACTATTGCCGATACAGCCGGGTAATAGTGCCTCGGCTCCGCTCCGGACAGCCCCACCCGCTCGCTCACTCGAATCGGCGCACGACAGACCGCGTGCGTGTGTCAGTGCGCGACGCGGTCTCTGCGCGCGCACGGACCGTTGGGACCGCACCCCGTCCCGCGATCGAGCCTCTCGCGCTCCAGACCTCGGCGGCTCGGCGCGTGTGCGCCCGAGCGCGGAAGCACCCCGCGCGCTCGGAGCGTGAACGCCGAGCGCAGTTACCGTCCGGCGACCAATTGGCGCAATACGTACGGCAAGATCCCGCCGTGCCGGTAGTAGTTCATCTCCTCCGGCGTGTCGATCCTCGCCACGGCCTTGAACTCCTTGGTCGCGCCGTCGCGCGCCGCGGCGCGAACGGTCAGTGTCGCCTTCGGCTTCAAGTTGGCGTCGAGCCCGACGATCTCGAATGTCTCGAATCCCGTGAGCCCCAGCGACTGTCGGGTGTCGCCATTCGTGAACTCCAATGGCAGAACGCCCATGCCGACCAGGTTCGACCGGTGGATGCGCTCGAACGACTCGGCGATCACCGCGCGCACGCCGAGGAGAACCGTGCCCTTGGCCGCCCAGTCGCGCGACGAGCCCGTGCCGTACTCTTTTCCGGCGACGATGACGAGCGGCGTGCCGGCCTTCTGGTACGCCACCGATGCGTCGTAGATGAACTGCGCCTGGCCGCCCGGTTCGGTCGTGGTCCAGCCACCCTCCGTGCCCGGCGCCATCTCGTTTCGCAGGCGGATGTTCGCGAAGGTGCCGCGCATCATCACTTCATGGTTGCCGCGCCGCGCGCCGTACGAGTTGAAGTCCTTTTTCTCGACGCCGTGCTCGACGAGCCATTTCCCGGCCGGGCTCGACGCCGGAATGTTGCCGGCCGGCGAGATGTGGTCGGTCGTGATCGAATCGCCGAGCATCGCCAGCGCGCGCGCGCCGGTGATCGGCCGGATTCCCGGCGGCTCCATCGTCATGCCGGCGAAGTACGGCGGATTCTTGACGTAGGTGGAGTCGTCGGCCCACGCGTACGTCTCGCCCTTCGGCACGTCGAGCTGGCGCCACTGCTCGTCGCCCTTGAACACGTCGGCGTACTGCGTCTTGAAGAACTCGGCTTTCACGCTGCGGGTGATCTCGTCCTGCACTTCCTGCGGCGACGGCCAGATGTCGCGCATGAAGACCGGACCGTCGTTCCCGACGCCGAGCGGTTCGCGCGTGAGGTCGAGATCCATGCGCCCCGCGAGCGCATACGCCACGACGAGCGGCGGCGACGCGAGATAGTTGAAGCGCGTCTGCGGATTGACGCGCCCCTCGAAGTTGCGGTTGCCGGAGAGCACCGCGGCTACGACGAGCTTGTTCGCGTCGATCGCCTGGCCGATCGGCTCGGGCAACGGACCCGAGTTGCCGATGCACGTCGTGCAACCATAGCCGACGAGCTGAAAGCCGAGCTGGTCGAGGTACTCCTGCACCCCGGCCTGCCTGAAGTAGTCGGTCACCACTTTCGAGCCGGGCGCGAGCGACGACTTCACCCACGGCTTGGTCTTGAGGCCTTTCTTCACGGCGTTCCGCGCGAGCAGTCCAGCGGCGAGCATCACCGACGGATTCGACGTGTTCGTGCAACTCGTGATCGCCGCGATGACGACGGCGCCGTGTTTCAGCGTGAACGTGTTCCCGTTGTACTCCACCTGCACGCCGGCTTCGCCGGCGACCGCCGGCTCGGCGACGGCGACCCCGCCGCCTGCCGATCCGCTCGCCGCGACCGCTCGCCCTGAATCCTTTCCGGATGATCCCGCGCCGGCGAGTTTCTCCAACTCGGCGTCGACCGCCTCCGCGTACATCGATTTGGACTTCGAGAGCGGTACGCGGTCCTGCGGGCGCTTCGGGCCGGCGAGACTCGGCTCGACCGTCCCGAGATCGAGCTCGAGCGTGTCGGTGAACTCGGGATCCGGCGTGGAATCCGTTCGGAAGAGACCCTGCTCCTTGGTGTAGGCCTCGACGAGCTTGATGTGTTGCTCGGGGCGGCCGCTGAGGCGAAGGTACTTGAGCGTTTCCTCATCGCACGGGAAGAAGCCCATCGTCGCGCCATATTCCGGCGCCATGTTGGCGATCGTCGCGCGGTCGGCGAGCGGAAGCGAGCTCAGGCCCGTCCCATAAAACTCGACGAACTTCCCCACGACTTTCTTCTTGCGAAGCATCTCCGTCGCCGTGAGCACGAGGTCGGTCGCCGTTGCGCCGGGCGGCAGCTTGCCATGCAGCTTGAAACCGACGACCTCGGGAATGAGCATCGACACCGGCTGGCCGAGCATCGCCGCCTCCGCCTCGATGCCGCCCACACCCCAGCCGAGCACGCCGAGCCCGTTGATCATCGTCGTGTGCGAGTCGGTGCCGACGAGCGAATCCGGATAGGCGACCTTCTGTCCGTCTTCGGTCCCGACGAACACGGTCTTGCCGAGGTACTCGAGATTGACCTGGTGGCAGATGCCGGTGCCGGGCGGGACGACGCGGAAGTTCTTGAACGCGTCCTGTCCCCACCGCAGGAACACGTAGCGTTCCTTGTTGCGCTCGAACTCGAGCTCGGTGTTGATCAGGAAAGCGGCCTGCGTGCCGTACTCGTCCACTTGGACCGAGTGGTCGATGATGAGGTCGACGGGCTGGAGCGGGTTGATGCGTTGCGCATCGCCGCCGAGCGACGCGATCGCGTCGCGCATCGCGGCGAGATCGACGACGGCTGGGACGCCGGTGAAGTCCTGCAGCAGTACGCGCGCGGTTCGGAACGCGATCTCCTTCTCGGCGTGTCCGCGCACGTCCCAGTTGGCGAGCGCGAGGATGTCGTCGTGCTTGACGAACGCGTCGTCCTCGTTTCGCAGGAGGTTCTCCAGCAGGATCTTGAGACTGAACGGCAAACGCCTGGCGTGGCCGCCGGACGGTTGGTCGAGGGCGGCGAGGCGGTAGACGACGTACTGCTCGCCGTCGACGGCAAGCGTCGCCCGGCTCCCGAAGGAATTCTTGGTTGTCATTGGACTTGTCTCTCGACTCGAGGCTTTTGGCCCAGCGAGGTGACTGACGGAGCCACTGGCGGGACGCGCACGTCGACCGCCAGGCTACGAACTAATCTAACGCGCCCGGTCTCGGCGCCAGGGCCGCGGGGTTGGCCGCCGGGGAAAGTCCAGTCGAAGGGAAGAGGAATTCAACGCAGATGCCGCAGATTTTGACAGCGATCCCGCAGATGAACGGCGAGTGAACCAAGGTCAGTGTCTTCGTCGGCTATCTGCGGCATTGTTGTTAGTGTCTGCGGGATTGTCGTTCCCATCTCCTCGCCGGCCTACCGTAGCCCGACCGCCAAATCGTGCTCACGCGGTCCGTTTGTGGTACAGCCGGATCGCCAGCCCGAGCACGGCCACGCCATAGACCGCGAGTATCGCCAGTGGCCGCGCGATGTCGGCGAAGCCGGCGCCCTTCACGAGAACGGCGCGCGAGATGGATACGAAGTGACGCACAGGGTTGAGCTCCGACAGCACCTGCACCCAGTGCGGCATGCTGTCGATCGGCGTGAGAAGACCGCTCATCAGCAGGTAGATCATGAGAATGAAGAACGACACGAACATCGCCTGCTGCTGCGTCTCCACGCCGGTCGAGATCAACAATCCGATCGCCAACGCGACGATCAGGTAGACGCCGGCCGACGCGAGCAGCAGCACGACGCTGCCGCGGATCGGCACGCCGAACACCAGATGGCCGACGAGCAGACCGAGCGCCAAGTCGACGAGCGCGAGCACCCAGAAGGGAAGGAGCTTGGCCGTGATGAACTCGGCCCTCGTGATCGGCGTGACGTTGAGCTGTTCGAGCGTTCCCATCTCGCGCTCGCGCGCGATGTTCTGCGCGGTGAGCAACGTGCCGATCATCGTCACCAGCGCGACGAGGATCCCGGGGACCATGTAATGCTTGTAGTTGAGCGTCGGATTGTAGCGCGACTGAATCCGCGTCTCGATGCGCGGCACACCCGCGCGCGGCGCTTGCTCGTCGGGCGGCCCCTCCGAGATGGTGCGAAGGTTCGGGTGGATCTCCGCCGACAGCTCACGCGAGTAGTCGGACAGGATCTGCGACGCGTACGACTGCACGATCCCCGCGGCCGACCCCTTTTCCGCGTTCACGTCGAGGCCGATCGGCGCCGTTCCCGTTCGCACGAGCGATCTCGCGAAATCGTGCGGGATCGTCACGACGAGCGTCGCGCGTCCGCCCAGCATCGCGTCGTTCGCCGAGTCCGGCGAGCCCGATTGGCCGACGACGTCGAAGAACCCCGACGACCCGAGCCGGCTCACGACGCCGCGCGAAGTACTCGTGTGGTCGAAGTCGACGACGTAAACGGGCGAGCGTTTGATCTCGAACGTCGCGACGTTGGACAGCAGCAGGAGCTGAACGAGCGGCAGGACGATGACCTGCACGAGCGAGGCGCGATCTCGCGTGACGTGCAGCACCTCGGCGCGCGCCAACACGATCACGCGCCGAAAGAACGGCGACCCGCGCCGCCGCGCGCTCATTGCAGACGCACCTTGAACGACTTCGCGCTGGCGGCGAGCAGGACGAGCGTCATCGCCACGAGCACGAGCGTCTCGCGCCAGAGATACGTGATGCCGACGCCCTTGAGCATGATGCCGCGCGCGATCGTGACGAACCACCGCGCCGGCACGATGACAGTCACCCACTGCAGCACCGTCGGCATGCTCTCGATCGGAAAGACGAACCCGGAGAGCATCTGCGTCGGGAGCATCGTCCCCATCAAGGCGCCGAGCATCGCCACGCGCTGCGACGACGTCCGAGCCGAGACGAGAATCCCCAACGAAAGCGCCACGAGGATGAACAGCGTCCCTTCGGCGAGCAGCAGCGTGAGACTGCCTTGCATGGGGACGCTGAACACCACGCGCGCCACCAGGAGCACCGTCAGCACGCTGATGAACCCGATGCCGAGGTACGGCGCCACCTTGCCGACGATGATTTGCCAGGGGCGCAGCGGCGACGCGAGCAGCGCTTCCATCGTGCCCGTTTCCTTCTCGCGCGTGAGCGAGAGCGCGGTCATGAGCGCGGCGATGATCATGAGCACCATCGCCATCAGCCCGGGCACGAAGAGATTCGTGCTCGCGCGCGTCGGGTTGAATCGCGATCGCGCCTGCGGCACGATCTGGACCATCCCCGCGCCCCGGCGCTGCTCGGCCTCGTAGCCCTGAATGACGGCGTCGACGTAGAACTGTCGCGCGGTTCCCGAATTCGGCTCGGTCGCGTCGGTCGTGACGAGGATGCGCGCCGGCTGTCCCGACGCCAGACGCCGGCCGAACTCGGGTTCGAACTCCACGGCGACTTGCACCGTGTCGCTCTTGAACAAGGCGTCGAGATCCGAGGGGCGGGCGGCGATGGCGACCGTTCGGAACACGCCGCTCGCGTTGAACCGGTCGCGAATCGCCAACGTCGCCGCGTCCGGCGACGGGTCGACGATCGCCAGCCGCACGTCGCGCACGTCCGTCCGGATCGAAAAGCCGAAAAGAATCGACCTGCACGATCGGCATGAAGATCAGCACGGCGAGCGTGCGCCGGTCGCGCAGAATGTGGTACATCTCCTTGCGCAGCAGTCCCCAGAGCGCGTTCACGACGCGGCTCTCGACTCCGCGCTCGGCCGTGCCAGCCGAACGAACAGCTCGTCGATCGACGCGACGCCCTCGTGCCGCTTGAGCTCGGACGGCGCGCCCATCGCCTCGATCCGCCCCGACACCATGATCGAGATCCGGTCGCAGTACTCGGCTTCGTCCATGTAGTGCGTCGTGACGAGCACCGTGGTGCCGGCGTGCGCGGCCTCGTAGATCAGTTCCCAGAACTGGCGCCGCGTCACCGGATCGACGCCGCTGGTCGGCTCGTCGAGGAACACGACCTTTGGCTCGTGCAGCAGCGCGACGGAGAAGGCGAGCTTCTGCTTCCAGCCGAGCGGTATCGACCGAACGAGCGTGCGTTCCGCCCGCGCGAGCCCCAGCCGGTCGAGGATGCGCTGCGTCCGCTCCTTGAGCTCCGAGGGCGTCAGGTCGTAGATCCCGCCGTACAGCCGAATGTTCTCGCGAACGGTGAGGTCGTCGTACAACGAGAACCGCTGGCTCATGTAGCCGATGTCCTGCTTGATCGCCTCGCTCTCCGTCGCGACGTCGTGTCCGGCGACGCTGGCTTCGCCGCCGGTCGGGGCGAGGAGGCCGGTGAGCATGCGGATCGCCGTCGTCTTTCCCGCGCCGTTCGCGCCGAGGAAGCCGAACACCTCACCGGGCTTCACGTCGAACGTGATGTGATCGACGGCGGTGAACGCGCCGAACGCCCGCGTGAGATCGTGCGCGCGAATCGCGAGCGCGGGCGAGTTCATGCGGCGTTGCCTCGTGGCGCGTTCGGCTCCTCGCCTTCGGGCGCCCCCATCCGGTCCATGAACACGTCCTCGATCGTGGCGGGCGTCGGCGACACGCTGGCGTCGGCGATCCCGGCGGCGCGCAGCGCGTCGGTCGCGTCGGACGCGATGCGGTCGGGAGCGACGTCGGCGCGTGCGTCCACGAAGTGCAGCGCTTCGCCGAACGGATAGACCGACGCCGTGTTGCGATATGCACGGAGCGCGCGGATCGCTCCGTATCGGTTCGCGGCGCGTACCGCGAACAGCGGGCGCCCGAACGAGGCCGTGATGGCCTTGGGCGCGTCGATGGCGAGCACGCGTCCGCGCTGCATGAGCGCGACGCGGTCGCAGCGGTCGGCTTCGTCCATGTACGGCGTGGACACGAGAATCGTCAGGCCGCCCGCGCGGAACCTGGCGAGCAGTTCCCAGAACTCGCGGCGCGACACGGCGTCGACGCCCGTCGTCGGCTCGTCGAGAAAGAGGATCTTCGGCCGGTGGACCAGCGCACAGCAGAGCGCGAGCTTCTGCTTCATCCCGCCGGAGAGCGCCGCCGCGCGCCGGGTGCGAAACGGCTCGAGCTGCACGTAGATCGGCGCGATCTGGTCGTACTCGCGTTCCACCGTCGTCCCGAACACCGACGCGAAGAATCGCAGGTTCTCCTCGACGCTCAGGTCGGGATAGAGCGAGAAGCGGCCGGGCATGTAGCCGATCTGCCGGCGCAGCGCCCAGAGATCCTTCACGACGTCGGCGCCGAGCACACGCGCCGCGCCGGAGTCGGGGAGCATGAGCGTCGTGAGAATTCGAAAGAGCGTCGTCTTGCCGGCGCCGTCGGGTCCGATGAATCCGAACAGCTCGCCGCCGGCGACGCGGACGGAGACGTCGTCGAGAGCGACGTTGCCCTGGAAACGCTTGCTGACCCGTTCGACGACGACAGCGTCGTGCGGAGCGTCGGTCGCGGAAGCCCGCACTTCGCTCATCGCGACGCCGTCACTGTCGTGAATTCGACGTCGGCCGGCATGCCGATCTTGAGCAAACCACCGGGGTTCGCGACGCGAAGCTTGATGGCGTAGACGAGATTCGTGCGCTCGTCGCGCGTGGCGATCGGTGTGGGGGTAAACTCCGCTTGCGAACTGATCCACGATACGACGCCCGGCATCGTGCGGCGACCGCCGTCCACGTCGACGCTCACGTCCGCGGTGTTGCCGAGCTTCACCTGCGCGAGCTGCGGTTCGGTCACGTAGGCGCGAAGCTCCACGGTATCGAGGTTGGCGATCTTGTACAGCGGCTGGCCGATCTGCACGAACTCGCCCCGTTTGGTGTACGTCGTGAGCACCGTTCCGCCCAGCGGATTCTCGACGCGGCTCTTGCGGATCTGGTCGCGGATCTGTGCCGAGCGCGCATCGTTCGACGAGACGTCTTCCGACGCGGTGCGGACCTGCGCGTGCCCGGCCTCCATCTGCGCGACCAGCGTCTTGTAGTCGCGCTCTGCCTGGTCCAGTTGCTGCGACGTCGCCGCCTGTTGCGCGAACAGACGCCGCGTGCGGTCGTAGGTTCGCTGCGCGATGTCGCGTTGCGCCTCGAGCACGCCGAGCTGGCGGACCGTCTCGTCGACGTGCGCGCTGCTCGTCGCGCGCTGCGACGCCGCCTGGCGCAGCTGGAGCACCAGCGCGCTCGTATCCACCACCGCGACGACGTTCCCGGCGGCGAGGTGTTGGCCCTCCAGCGGCACGAACGACTCGAGCTGGCCGGCGGTCTGCGCGCCGACGACGACCTCGGTCGCTTCCACGTTGCCGTACGCGTCGGGAGCCGGCGCCTTGCGGCATCCGCCCGCGCCGACGCTCGCGACGGCCAGGGCGAACGCGAACGCGATCGATCGATGAATGCGTGTCATTGCGGAATCTCCAAACCAAGCGTGGTCAGATAGCCGGCTCGGGCCTGCGCCAACTCGACGCGATGCTGCGCGCTCGACAGTCGCGCCGAGAGCAGGTCGGTGTTGCGATCCACGTACTCGGATGCGGTGACGACGCCCTCGCGCAGCTTCGCCGCCGTCTCGCGCTCGATCTCCACCCGCAGAGCGACAATGCGGTCGTCGAGCGCGATGGCGGTGTCGAGGCGCGTCATCGTGGCGAGAAGCGGCTGTACGCCGCGGCCCAGCTGGTCCGCGAAGGCGCGCTCGTTCGTCGTCGTGATCTGGCGCTCGAGCTCGAGCACCTGCCGCTCGCGCGTCGTCGTGCCCCACGTCCACGGCTTCCACTCGAACTGCAAACCGCCGAGGACGTACGGCTGAAAACCGGAGGCCAACTGGTCGAGCCCGGGTCGCCCATAGCCGACGCGTCCGAACGCCGAGACCTTCGGCCGATCCTGCGCCGACTCGACGGCCTCCTGCGACGCCAGGCGAGCGCGCGTGGCCTCGAACTGCGCGAACTCCGGCCGCGTGCGCGTGTCGCTTGGCGCAGTCGCCTGGGCGCGGGCGACCGCGGCCCCCAGATCGGGAAGCGCGAGCGCGACCGAGTCGCTGATCGGCGCGTGCACGAGCTCGGCGAGCCGCGCGAGTGCGGCATGCCGATCCGCGCGCGACTGCGCGAGGTCCTGGCGTCTCTGCAGGATCGTGGCGGCGATCGCCGCCGTGTCGCCGGGAAGGGCAGCGCCGTCGCGCAACCGAATCGCCATTTCGCGGAGGCGCGCGTCGAGGCCGGCGATCGCCAGAGTCGTCTGCGCTTCGCGCTCCTCGAGCAACAGCGCGGTGAAGAACGCGTCGTTCACGTCCCGGCGAATGCCGAACAACGTCACGCGCAGCTCGGCCTGCGTTTCCGCCAGCTGGGCGCGCTCCGCCGCGCGGCGCGGCGCGACCGTCGGATTCACCAGCGGCTGCTGTGCGTTGAGGTGCGCATCGTAGGTGTCGTACGGCGGAGTGGGAATCGTGATGTTCGGGACGCGCACCGGAATCGTCGTGACCGCCGACTGGTACTGCGCCTGACCCGCTACCCCGAGCGTCGGCTTCTTGTCCGCGTCGATGTTCTCGAGGCGCAGGGCGCTCGCCGCCGCCGACAACTGGAATTGTCGCTGGCGGGGATCGGTGGCCACGGCCTGCTGCACGAGCGCCGACAAACGAACCGTGTCGCGCGGGGCGGACCACGAGGATTGCTGCGCGTCGCCGGCCACGGCGACGAACAACGTGGCCATGGACACGAGCGCGACCGATGAGCGAGTGACGGTCATGGTCGGAGGGCGTTGAGGATGAAATCCGGGAGCGTCGCCTTGCGCTCGCGGACGAAGCGTTCGAACCCGCGGTCGTCGAGCTGGAGGACGGCGCAGAGCATCGGACGCGCGACGAACGGGAAAACGCAGAGCGACGCGAGGTTCGCGAGGAACTGGTCGATCGAGATCGGGCGGATTCGCCCCGCGCGCGCGGCGTCCTTCAGTTGGCGCTCGAGCGTGCCGATGAAGTGTTCGCCGATCGCCTGCGCGCGCAGTTGGCCGATGGCCTCGAGCAACTGTTTGGCGCGCTCGGGGTGCTGGTTGATCTCGCTGATCACGTACCCGGGCGCGTACGGCGTGGCCGAGAGCTGATCGAGGTAGAGCGCGACGACCTGCCGCACCTTCTCGTCGAGCGTGGCCGGACCGCCGAGGATCGCGCCGAGCCGTCCGAAGAGTGCCGACGCGACGCGGCGGAAGATCGCTTCGCCCAGGCGTGCCTTGTTTCGGAAGTAGTAGTGGAGGAGTGCCTTGTTGACGCCGGCTTCCTCGGCGATCTCCTGCATCCGCGCGCCGGCGGTGCCGCGCCGCACGAAGACGGCGTGGGCCGCGTCGAGGATCCGCTGTTCGGTGTCGCGGTCTCGCGCGGGCGGCGCCGCCGCCTGGCGGGCGGGCGTTGCTCGCCGTCGGGTTAGACTGGATGGTTTAACCATACGGTTAACACGTTACGACATAAGACGACGTCGCGCAAGCGACAAAAAAAGACGGGCGCCTTCTTGGGCGCCCGTCCTCATCGATCGCCGGAAAGTGCTACGGGTTCGGCGGTCCTGCCGGCGGCTGGCCTGCACTGGCACCACCTCCGCCGCCGGCGCCACCCGCGGGCGTCGGCGTTCCGATCCCCGCGCCGCCGCCCATGAGCTGCACGGCCTGCGCGGCCGCGCCGGTCGGCGTCTTCTTCTTGATGAACGGAATGCCGTTCGCGATCCACTCGGCCTCGGGCGTGCCCTTGAGGTAGTGGTCGTAGAACTGGTGCATGCGCACTTCGACGTCGTACTGGTTGTCGTAGCGAGTGAAGCCGTGTCCCTCGCCTTCGTACGACAGGAAGATCACCGGCTTCTTGAGGAAGCGGAGCGCGTTGTAGAACTCCACGCCCTGAAGCCATTCGGTCGAGCCGTCGTTCGTCCCCTGGAGGATCAACAGCGGCGTGTTCATCGACTGCGCGTGGAAGACCGCCGACTGATCCATGAACAGCGACAGGTTGTCGTACGGATTCGCACCGAACCGCCCCTGACCGTACGTGTCGTATCGGTGCTGGTTCGTTCCCGTGGTCTTCCAGAGCTGGTTGAAGTCGGCGATGAGATCCACCGCGGCCGCGCGGATCGTGATCGCGGCGAACATCTTCGATTGCGTCGAGATGTACGCGCCTCCCTGACCGCTGTAGCTCCCGCCGTGGAGACCGACGCGCTTCGGATCGGCGTAGCCGAGGTCCTCGACGCGCTTCACCGCGGCCTCCACCGAGTTCAGCATGTCGGTATGAGAACGCCCGGTATGGAAATAAATGTCCGGCAGCAGCACGAGATAGCCGTTGCTCACGTAGTCCGCGTACTGCGGCGCTGACGCGTAGCGCGGGACCTCGTAGCGGTTCTGCTGGTCGGACAGCTTCTCGTAGAAGTACACGAGCATCGGCAGCTTCTGTCCCGGCTGATAGTCGTCCGGAACGGCCAGCGTGCCCTGGAGCTTGTGCCCGTCCTTGTCCTTGTAGTCGATCAGGATGCGGTGGCCCCACTTGAACTGCGCCTGCTGCGGATTCGCCTCGGTGAGGCGCTTCGGGTTCTCGAACCTGCTGTTCGTCACCCAGTAGTCGGGGAACTCGACGAAGGTTTCGCGCGTGAGCAGGACGCGATCGGCGTTCTTCGCCTTGATCGGACGACCGAAGCTCCGGTCCTCGTAGACCAGCTTGGTGAGTTGGTCGCCGTCGAGGCGATAGTAGCCGGCCTTCTTGTCCTGCTCGTTGAACGCGGACAGCAGCACCGGCTTGGAGAGATCGATCGTCCCGCCGCCACCGCCTCCGCGCCCACCGCCGCCGCCGAAGCCACCACCCGCCACCGCCCGCCGGCGCGTTTTCGTCCGGCTCGAGGCGAACGTAGCGGAAGCGAGTGTCGCTCTTGGCGCCGGCGCCGTTCGTCAGGTTGCGCGGCGCACCGCTGCCGTCGAGCGACACGAGCCAGAGATCGTACTTGTGGTCGAGCACCACCGACTTGCCGTCCTTCGTGAAGCCGCTGATGCCGTACGACGGCTTCTCACCGACGTGGTCCTCCTCCGCGTTGACGAAGCTCACCGGCGCCGACTGCGTGATGGCGACGTGCTTGTTCGCCGCGATGTCGTAGGACCACACCTGCTTGTCTTTCCAATAGAGGAAGTACTTCCCGTCAGGCGACAGCCCGAGCGACCGCTCCTGGCCCTTCAGCACGACGGTGCGTTCGCCATTAGCCGTGCTGACGCGGTAGAAGTCGGAGAGCTGCGGCTTCCAATCGTCCACGTAGTCCTTGTCGTCCTGTCCGATCGCCCACCCGCCGTCGCGCGTGATCTGCACGCGATCCATCCGCGCGTCGGCGATGGGCACGACCTTCTTCTGCGCGAGTAACACCGCCGCGGTGAACGTCCGGTTGCGATCCTGCTGCGCGCGCACCATCTGCATCGGCTGGATGTAGGGATCCTTCCAGTGCCAGACGTCGACGTTGCCGACTGGTTCGACAGCCATCGTCGAGTCACGGCGCGGCGGTGACGCTTCCTGCGCCTTCAGCCCGACGAAGATTCTCGAGTGATCCGGGCTCCACTGGAGCGTGCCCTTCTCGCTGATCACCATGCTGTCGGCCAAGCCGGAGAGCGCCTTGCGGTCCAACACGAACGACGCGGGCTCCGCGCTCTCGAGCGACGAGAACGCGACCAGCGCGTTTTCCTTCTCGGTGAATCCCCGCCGGTCCGTGCCGCGCAGCGCGGCGACCGACGTGCCGGAATCGTCCCAGGTGAGGCGTGTGTAGTCGGCGCGCGCATTGTCCAGCGACCGGCGCTGCCAGCTCGTCGTCGACAACACGAACAATCCGTTTCCGTCGCGGTCCGCCGCCGACACGGTGTAGGCGAGCATCGTCCCGGGCTTGTTGAACTCCGCCGACGAGACGCTGCCGATCAGCTCATCGCCGCCGTCGCGCAGGTGGTGCAGAATGAGATCCGTTCCGTCGACGCGCGCCGGCGCCGCCCCGCCGCGTCCGCGTCCACCACCGGCCGGAGCTCCTCCTCCGCCGCCACGACCACCCGCGGCGGCGTCGGGGCCCGCGCCCGGCCGCGCCTTGCGAATCATCAGCGCGACCGAGCCCTTCGAGAACGCGAAGGACGCCACGTTGTCCCACGACTGGGCCACGCCACTCACGAGATTTCGCAGCTCCAATCGCGCCGGTCCGTTTGCCGGCGTCTCGGTCTCGGGCGCGTTGGCGCGCATCGGCTCGGCGACGAAGTACGCAACCCATTTCGAGTCGTCGGAGAATTGCACGCGCGATGCGCGCGGGAGCTTCCACTCGGCCTTCGCCGTGAGATTCTCGATGTAGAGCGTGTCGTCCACGCGCCGCTGCTGATACGCGAACGACGCCCACGTCCCGTCGTCCGAGATCGCCACGTCGCGAATGGAGCGCCACTTGGCGTAGTCGGCGACGGTCATCGCGCGCTTGTCGTCGGTGCGAGGGGCGGCCGCGGGGGCGCCCGTCTGTTGCACAGTGGCCGGGGCGCGTTGCGCCGCCAGCGGCAACGCGACCGCCAGGAGCGCGGCGCTCGCGGCCGAAGTCAAAATGAGTCCGGGATGGAAGCGCGTGCGGGAGAGAATGGCGGCGGGGGCGGGAATGCGTGCTGGGTGGGGGAGGCGCATGCTGTTCTCCTGAGCGTTGCGCGTGCGGGAAGGCCCTTCGATCTTGCCGAGATGACTACGCGAAGTGATCCAATTCAGTTGACGGCGAGCCTGATGTCAATCGACTCGACGAGCGGGCGCGAAGCCGAGGTCGTATCGTGGCTCGGCGCGTACCTCGCGGACCGCGGATGGCGGACGCTTCGCATTCCCGTGTCTCCGGGGCGCGACGACGTCTACGCGACGGCCTCCGATAGCCCCCTGGTCACGCTGACGACGCACCTCGACACGGTCCCACCGTACATTCCGCCGCGCCGCGAGGGGGAAAAGCTGTACGGCAGGGGCGCGTGCGACGCCAAGGGGATCGCCGCGTCGATGATTTGCGCCGCCGAGTGTTTGCGTGAGGCGGAGCGTACCTGTCGCGCTCTTGTTCGTCGTCGGGGAAGAGGTCACTCACGACGGCGCGCACGCGGCCAACGAGGCGATCGCGTCGGGGCTCGTTCCGCGGACGAACCGCGTCATCATCGACGGCGAGCCGACGGAGAGCACGCTCGCCATCGGCACCAAGGGTGCGATCCGCGTGACGATTCGAACGCGCGGTCACGCCGCGCACTCGGCCTACCCGCATCTCGGGCACTCGGCCACGCGCGACCTCGTGCGCCTGCTGGCAGAGGTCGATGCGATCTCCTTTCCGACGGACGAGCTGTTCGGCCCGACGACGGTGAACATCGGCGTTCTGTACGGCGGTGTGGCGGACAACGTCGTCGCGCCGTCGGCCGAGGCGCGGCTGATGATTCGGCTCGTCACCCCGCCGGAGGAGGTGAAGTCGATCATCCAGAAATGGGCGGGGGATCGCGCCGAGCTCGAGTGGGGGCCGGTCGTGCCGCCCATCCGGCTCGGCGTGGTGGACGGATTTCCTACGTCGGTTGCCGCCTTCGCGACGGACATTCCCGCGCTGACGAACTGGGGCAAGCCGTACCTGTTCGGTCCGGGTTCGATCCACGTCGCGCACCGTGACGACGAGTGCGTGTCGCTCGGCGAGCTCGAGGCGGCGGTGGGGGCGTACCAACGGATCGCGATGGCGTCGCTGGCCGCGGCGGAGTGAGACAGTGGCGGGACTGGCGTTCGTACCGTTTGGTACTATATCTTCGTGATAACGCCTTTTGGTACTTCAATGGCCCTGCGCGTCCCATCCCCCGCCTCATCGACCTCACCCGCTCCGTCTCGCCTCGCGCGCAGCGGGCTCACGACGTTCTTTCGCATTGCCGCCGAATGGGGACTGGACACCGCGCAGCAGATGGTGCTGCTCGGTGTGCCGTCGCGCACGACGTTCTTCCGATGGAAGAAGGTTTCGCCTGCTTCGCTGCCGCCGGACACGCTCGAGCGGCTCTCGCACGTTTTCGGGATCTACAAGAGTCTCCAGATCCTGCTCCCCGCCGCAGCGGCGGCAACCTGGATCCATCGGCCGAACGACGCGCCGCTCTTCGAGGGACGCCCGGCGCTCGAGCTCATGACCCGCGGTGTCGCCGGACTCTTTCTCGTCCGCGCCTACCTCGACGCCGAGCGGGGCGGGGACTTTGTCTGAGCGGCCGCCGCGGCGCGACGCGAGCGTCGTACCGCTCGCGCCGTCCGCCGATCGGCCGATTCCCGTCCGGCGAATCAATTGGAAGAGCGCGGTTCGAATCATCCCGAGCGTCTTCCCGCCGGCCGACCTCTTCCAGCGTGTCGCCGCGCGTGCCGATCTCGACGCCGTGCACGCGATCGAGGACGCGTTCAATCCGCGGCTGCGCACGTCGGCCGCTGGAGCGGCGCCGCTCGGCGCGGACGAGCGCCTCGTCGGCCCGGGCGCGGCGTACATCATGGCGGCGTTCACGCACCTCTCTCCGGACGGAAGCCGGTTCAGCGACGGCACGTTCGGCGTCTTCTACGCGGCGCAACGCGAGCCGGTCGCGATCGCCGAGACGCGGTACCATCGAGAGCGATTCATGCGCGCGACGCACGAAGCGCCGTGCGAGCTCGACATGCGCGTGCTGTCGGTGACGGTCAAAGCGCCGCTCCACGATCTGCGCGGCATGGGCGCGATCCTTCCCGACGTCTACCGGCTCACCGACTATTCCGCGTCACAGCTGCTCGGCGGCGTGCTCCGCGCCGGCGGGTCGAACGGCATCGTCTACGACTCGGTTCGGCTCGACGGGGGACGATGCGTCGGCGCGTTTCGCCCGCGGGTGTTGTCGCACTGCCGCGAGCGGAAGCATCTGCGCTACGTGTGGGACGGCGCGTCGATCGCGTCCGTCCTCGAGATCACGCGGCTCCCCGCTCGCCCTCTTCCGCGGGCTTAGGCGGGAGGATCCGCTCGGTCTTTCGCGCGGTAATCGCGCTCGTGGGGCAGAAGCGCACGAACTCGCCGTCGGCCGGCGACCAGTTCGCGGTGTGGGCGAGCGCGTACGCCTTGCCCTGGCCGTCGAGCGCCATCGTCTCCGGCGCGAGGGCAACGCAGAGGCCGCAACCGATGCACTGCTCCCGATTCACCTCGATCTCGAACAATCGCCGCGGGTAGACTCCGCCGGGCTGGCCGTAAAAAGCGTCGATGTCTTCCAGTGCTTTGAGCGCGGCGCGGTGCCCCTCCTCGATCGTGCCGGCGATGTTCGAGAAGCTGAGCCAGTCCTCGCCGACGCGCGGCCGCACGAGCACCATCGGCGGGCTGGTCCAGTGCGTGAGCGGAAACTGCTGCAGCGCGTGCATCATCGTTGCCGCGGCGCGAAGGTAGATGTTGGCGAAGCCGAGGGACAGCGCGTTCTGGATGGGCCGCAAGTCGGTGCTGCCGACGTCCACCGCAATGACCAGATCCGCGTCGGCCGCGGCGATCAACACGGGCAGGTTGTCGACCACGCCGCCGTCGACGCAGAGGCGGTCGCCGACGCGCCCGGGCGGGAAGTAGCCGGGGAGGGCGCATGACGCGTAGACCGCGTCGCGCACGGAGACGTTCTGCAAGCCGCGAAGCCCCCAGATCACCTGCATGCCGCGTTCGATGTCCACCGTATTCACGAGGAGGCGGCCGGGGAGGTTGGCGAACGTCCCTTCGGGGACGACGGCGTGCGTCAGGTCCCGCAGCGGCTCCTCGAGGTAGATCGACGGCGACCGCATGCGTTCCATCAGCATTCCGAAATGATTGATTCGGAACAGATCGCGCCGCCGCAACGACTGCGCGCGATCCAGGAGCTCGGCCGCCGACATGCCGGCCACCCGCGCCGCCGCCATCATCGCGCCGATGCTCGTTCCGGCGTACGTGGTCGGAACGATCCCGCGTTCCTCGAGCGCCTGGATGACGCCGATGTGCGCGAATCCCTTCATGCCCCCGCCGCCGAGCACGAGAGCGATGCGCCGCTCGCGCGGCGGTGTCGGGACGGAGCTCGGAGTCGATGGCGTGCGGCTCATGTGTGAAATATCGGCGGCGTCTTGGTTCGGCGAAACGACTGGTGGCGCCCCGCGCGGCGCGAATCTACTGTTGTACCCTTCCGTCCGTGAATTCGTGAATTCGCGACGGCGCCGCCGCGTTCCCGTTCATCCGACGATCGACCTTTCGCCCGCGCCACGCCGACGATGTCTCCCCCCCGCCGAACGATGCCGATCGACAGGGCCGCGCGCGCGGCGAGCGGTCGCTCGTCCGCGCCCTCGGGACCTGGGGGATGGCGGCGAGCATCGTCAACATCACGATCGGCGGCGGGATCTTCCGCTTGCCCGCGCCGATCGCCGGCGTCCTCGGCCCCGCGGCGCCGATCGCGTACCTCGTGTGCGCCGTCACGATGGGCCTCATCGTGCTCTGCTTTGCCGAGGCCGGGAGCCGCGTCACGCTGACCGGCGGCGTGTACGCGTTCGTCGACCTCTCGCTGGGGCCGGCCGTGGGGTTCTTCGCGGGGTTCATGCTGTGGTCGGCAATCACGGTCGCCGCGGCGGCGGTTGCCTCCTTCTTCGCCGACGCGCTCGGATCCCTCGTGCCGGCGATGGCGTCGCCGAGTCTCCGAATTCCGCTGCTCGTCATCGTGCTCGCCGCGCTGGCGGCGCTCAACGTCGTCGGTGTGCGAGGGGCCAGTCGCTTCAACACGGCGGTCACAGTCGCAAAGCTGGTGCCTCTCGTCGCGCTCGTCGTGTTCGGCTCGGCCGCGGTCGTTCCGGGGAACCTCGCATGGCACGCGGCGCCTCCCGTCCGCGACGTCGCGCGCGCGTCGACCCTGCTCATCTTCGCTTTTCTTGGCGTGGAGAGCGCGCTGGCGCCGAGCGGCGAGGTCCGCGACCCGCGGCGCACCATTCCGCGCGCGATCTTCATCGCCATGGGTGTAGTCACCGTGATTTATCTCACCGTGCAGGTCGTCGCGCAGGGCGTTCTCGGGAATGCGCTGGCCGGTCGCGCCGCGCCGCTGGCCGATGCCGCCGGCGCCGCGCTGGGTGCGCCGGGGCGCACGCTCGTCCTCGTGGGGATGGTCGTCTCGATGTTCGGCTACGTGGCCGGCGTGTCGCTCGCGGTGCCGCGGATGCTGTTTGCCTTCGGCCGCGACGGGTATCTCCCCAGCGCGCTCGCGCGGGTGCACGAGCGGTTCAGCACTCCGTACGTCGCCATCATCGCTCAGGCGGCGATCGTCGTCGTCCTCGCGACCACCGGCACGTTCGAGGAGCTGGCGATCATCGCGAACGTGGCGACGCTCGTCGTCTACGCTGCGTGCTGCGTCGCGGTCCTCGTCCTGCGCCGGCTCGAATCGGGGGGGAGCGCACGCTCGGACGACGTTGCGTTTCGCGCGCCGTTGGGAGGCGCGGTTCCGGTCCTCGCACTCGCGGCAATCGTCTGGCTCCTGACGAGCCTCACCCGAACGGAGTGGCTGTCGCTCGCCGCGATCGCGGCGGTGGCCTCGGTCGTCTACATCGTGAGCTCACGCGCGCGGCGTGTCATGCGCGCGGCGGCGGAGCCGGCGACGTGAGCGCCACGACGAGCGCCGACGTGCGCGACTCGCTGCTCCAGTTTCGCGCCGAGTTTCCGATTCTCGAGCGGACGACGTACCTCGTCTCCAACTCGCTGGGCGCGATGCCGCGCGCCGTGCCGGAGCGCCTCGCCGAGTACGTCGACCAATGGGCCGAGCGAGGGGTGCGCGCCTGGGCGGACGGTTGGTGGGAGATGCCCGTGTCCGTCGGCGACGAGATCGCGCCGCTGATCGGCGCGCCGGCGGGGAGCGTGGCGATGCTCCCCAACGTGACGATCGCGCAGGCGTCGGTGTTGAGCGCGCTGACGTATGCGCCGCCGCGCGACGCGATCGTCATGACCGAGCTCGATTTCCCCTCCGTCCGTTACGTGTACGACGGACTGGCGAAGCGGCTCGGCGCTCGCATCGTGGTCGTCCCATCGCGCGACGGCGTCGGCGTGGACATGGACCGATTGCTCGCCGCGATCGACGAACGAACCGCGCTCGTCGCGGTGTCGCACGTGCTCTTTCGCTCGGCGTACATCCTCGACGTCGCGGCGATCTGCCGCCGCGCGCGCGAGGTCGGCGCCCGAGTCTCGCTCGACGCATTTCACTCGGTTGGCGTCATGCCGGTGGACGTGACCGAGCTCGGCGTCGATTTTCTGAGCGGCGGCGTGTTGAAGTGGCTTTGCGGCGGCCCGGGCGGGGCGTTTCTCTACGCGTCGGCCGAGGCGAGCAAGACGCTGATGCCGTCATTCACGGGCTGGCAGGCGCACGAACGTCCATTCGGCTTCGAGTCCGACATGCGCTACGCCGAGGGTGCGTGGCGCTGGCTCAACGGCACCCCGCCGATTCCCGCATTATTTGCCGCGGTGGAAGGTCCGCGCATCGTTCGGCGCGCGGGGATCGACGCGATCCGTGCGAAGAGCACTCGCCAAACGTCGCGTCTCATCGAGTTGGCCGACGCCCGTGGCTACCGCGTTTCCGCGCCGCGCGACGCGGCTCGGCGCGGGGGCACAGTCGCCTTCGACGTGCCGCATTCGTACGGCGTGTCGCGCGCCCTGCTGGCCAACGACGTGATCGTGGACTACCGCCCCGGCGCCGGCATTCGCGTCGCGCCGCACTTCTATACGTCGGATGCGGAGCTCGAGCGCGCCGTCTCGATGATCGACGACATTTTGCGCGACGGGGCGTGGAAACCTTTTGAAGCCGAGAGGAGCGTCGTCACATGATTCGTGCGGTCGCACTTGGCGCCGCTGTCGCCCTGTCCGTCGCCGGCGCTTCGCGAAACGCCGCGGAGGGCTCGCGGCTCACGCACGCCGACACCGCGTCGCTCCACCGTTCGCTCGACGCCGTGGCTTCGGCGCACCGCGGAGTGCTCGGCTACGCCGTGTGGAACATCGACACCGGCGAACGATTGTCGCTGCGCGGCGACGAGACCTTTCCGACGGCGAGTCTGATCAAGGTTCCGATCCTCGTCACCCTGTACGATCTCGCCGAGCAGAAGCAGCTCTCGCTCGACGACCCGCTGACCGTGCTGAAGATCGATCAGGTGCCGGGAAGCGGCGTGCTCCAGTTCATGCATCCGGGGATGTCGCTGAGCGTGCACGACGCCGCGTCGCTCATGATCGTGTTGAGCGACAACACGGCCACGAATCTCCTCCTCGACCGCATCGCGATCAGGCGCGTGTGGACGAAGATGGAGTCGCTCGGCCTGCCGCACACGAAGGTCCACTCGAAGACGTTCCTGCGCCTCACGAGCGTCGCGATGGACAGCTCGGTCAAATACGGGTTGGGCGTGAGCACGCCGAATGAGATGGCGCACCTCTTCGCGCTTCTCGCCGGCGGCAAAGCCGTGAGCCCGGCGGCCGATTCGGCGATGCTCGAGATCCTCCGCAACAACGCCGACGGCGACTCGATGCAGCGCTCGATCGACGGATTGAGCGTTCCGCACAAGACCGGTGCCACGGACTCGGTGCGCACGGAGTGCGCGCTGTTCAGGCTCCAGTCGCGGGTCGTCGCATGCGGGTTCACGAAACAGAATGCTGACATCCGCTGGGTCGTGGACAACGAGGCGCAGGTCGCGCTTGGGAAGATCGGGGCGCTGGTGGTCGGCGCGTGGCCCAAGGCGGAGGCCGCGAAATAGGCCGGCGGTCGCACGCGTCGCGGCGGTCGAAATGTCTGCGGTGTTGGGTTCGCGCCCCCCTTGTTGGCTCGGCGCAACGGTGTGCCTCGCTCAACCCTCTGAATCGCCGCTCCAGCTCAGTCCAAAAGTCCGAATCGAACTGGCTCGGCTAATGCCATTCTGTCCGGGCAACGGATCATCATATTGCGACGCCAACCATTTCTTTTCATCGCGCTTCTTTTGAGCATCGCCGGCAGCCCGGTGTTGTCCTGGGCGCAGGTGACGACGCTTCCCGCGACTGCCGGCCCGGTGGTCCAGCAGGGTGTCTCCGCGACGCCGCTGGCGAGGCCGAAGCCCCCAGCCGCCGCGAGCGACCTCCCCCTTCTGGCGCTGCTGGGTCTTGGCCTGCTCCTCACCGGCGCCGGAATGGTCAGCAGCATTCGACCCTCGAGGTACCGTGCGTAGATACCTGGGACTCTCGCTCTACGCCGCCGGAGGGCTCATGCTCTCCTTCTCGGCCGGCCGCTACGTGGAGGGCGCGCTCGCGGCGCAACGCGCGCGTGACTCCTGGAACGGCGCCGAGGCCAGGGCGGCCGTCGCGCTGGCGCGTTCGGCCAACCGCAGTCGGCCGGGGCAAAATTGGATCGACGACGGGGCGCCGGTGGCGCGACTGGTCATTCCGAGCATCGATCTCGACGAGATCGTTCTCGAGGGTGCCGACGAGCTCAACGCCGGTCCCGGCCACGTGGCCGGGAGCGCGTTCCCGGGAGGGGCGGGGAACGCGATCATCTCAGGTGAGCGCGACCGGCACTTCAGCCACCTCGATGCGGTGAACCCGGGGGACACCGTGGTCACCGAGTCGGGCGTGGCTCGCGATACTTGGATCGTAGTCTCGAAGCGGATCGTGGGACGGGACGACCGGATCGTCAACAGCACGTCGGACACTACGCTCACGCTCACCACGTCGTGGCCCATTCGCTACGTGGGACCCGCGCCGGAGCGCCTGATCGTCACGGCGACCCGCGTCGCGCTTCCCGGTCGCATCGCGCCCAGCCACTGAGGCGGCGGCGCCGCGTCCGCGCGGGCGGCGTCGTTAGACTCCAGGGAGGCGAGCTCTCGCTTCCCATGACGCGCACACCCGACAACCACCGGCCCGCGATCATTCGCGTGCTTCCCCACATCGCCCGCGCGATCGACGAACGCGCGCCCGTTGTGGCGCTCGAAAGCTCGGTGTTTGCGCAGGGCCTGCCGATTCCCGAGAACCGCGAAGCCGCGCGTCGCATGGTGGCGGCGGTCGAGGTTGGGGGCGCCGTCGCGGGGATCACCGCGGTCGCGCACGGCACGCCGACGATCGGTCTTCGCGACGACGAGCTCGAGCGGTTCCTCGCCCGCGACGGCATTAGAAAAGTCTCAGCGCGCGACATTCCAGTCGCGATGGTACGGGGGCACGACGGTGCGACGACGGTGGCCGCCGCCGTCGCGCTCGGGAGCGCCGTCGGGTTCGAGGTGTTCGCCACGGGAGGGATCGGCGGCGTTCATCGCGGCGTCCGTTCAAACTTCGCGTTCGACGAGTCCGCCGACCTGGCCGAGTTGGCGCGCACGCCGATCATCGTCGTGTGCGCCGGCGCGAAGTCGATTCTCGACCTGCCGGCCACGTGGGAACGGCTCGAGAGCCTCGGGATTCCTGTGCTGGGTTACCGGACGTCGGAGTTGCCGGGATTTTTCACGGCCGAGACCGGTATTTCACTCGAGGCTCGGGCGGACAACGCGGCGGACGTGGCCGCCGTATTTCGTGCACATCAGGCCTTGGGCAGACGCCAGGCAATTCTGGTCGTTCAGCCCCCGCCGAGTGAGCACCGTCTACCACGCGAGGAGGTGGAAAGAGCCGTTGCGACGGCCCACGAAGCGGTAGTCGAAGGGCGGGTCCGCGGGGCCGAAATCACGCCCTTTCTTTTGTCGGCCGTAACTCGTTTGACGAATGGAAGTTCGCTGCGCGCAAACCTGGCGCTGCTCGAGCAGAACGCCGCGTTGGCCGCCGAAATCGCCGTCGCTCTTACAGCGATGCAAGAAACGCACGGCGAACCGATGTCCGACTAACCGCCGAACCGTCGTTCACTATTGAACTTCGCTGGGCCCGGATTGTAGTATAGGCGTACACCTCAAGAGCTGGAGGCTTGCTGACGATGGCCACCCCGTTCCTGAGTTCTGAAGAGTACGATGAACGCGCGCATCAGCTGTACAATGACGGTCAGTATGATGATGCGCTGACTGTACTTCGAGAGGGACTCGCGCTCTACCCGAATTCGGTGGAGCTGCATGTTGGGGTTGGGTACGCGCAGCTCGCGCGCGAAGAATACGCGTGGGCGCGCCAATCCTTTGAGCAAGCCGCCGTGCTCGAGCCGGAGCACGAAGACGCGCTCGCCGGACTCGGTGAGACTTTGCTCAAGCTCGGCCAGGATGAATCGGCGATGCGATGCTTCCGCCGGACCCTCGAGCTTGGCTACGCGGATGATCTCGATCTGATGCTGCAGATCGGCCGCTCGCTCTTCCGTGAAGCGTCCGTGCGCGACAACAAGCCGATGTTCGAAGGGGCCAAGGATTTTTTCGAAACGGCCGTTCAGCAGGCGCCTGATTCCGCCGAAGGAATCGCGTGCATCGGCTACTCGCAGCACCGTCTCGGCGATGACGAAGGCGCGATCGCGTCGCTTCGCCGCTCGCTGCAACTCGACGGCGATCACACCGAAGCGCGCATCTACCTCGCGAACGTGCTCTACGACCAGGGCGAGAACGAGGCGGCGCTTTACCACTTCGAGCGGACGAAGCCCGAGGACCACTGGGACGAGCTGGGGATCTGGCGGCTCATGGAGCTCAAGCGGTCGCTGTATCGCCTTGGCGACAACGACCCCGAGCTCAAGCCGTGGGAAGACCGCTTGGCCGAGCTCGCCGGCGACCTCGACGACGTCGACACTCTCCTCATGGAGCTCGACGCGCCCAGCGCCACCGAGAACTCGGCGGCGCCCGAGTCGGCGCGCGGTCAGCTCGAGCTGTTCGGAACGCTGTTGAGCACGCTCGCCGAGCGGCGGCAAGGTCTCGAGCATCAGGTCATCGCACCCGACGGCAGCCGATTTGCGGGATCATGGGACGACATCGTCCGTCGCCTGCGCGACGAGACCGGCAATCCCACTGATTCCGTGAGAGAGTTCATGGACGTGGTCTCGAAACACGGCTTCCGCCAGACCGGGGTCCGCATTCCGACGAGCGACGCGGAGAGCTTCATCCGCGGCAGCGCCATAGCGGGGCTGCTCAGAATCGTTCGGTGACCACGGCGGCGCAGCGTAGCGCCCACGCCGCGCTTGACGCGGCGAGACCTGCCATCGCTCGTCTCGACTCGATCCGCGGTCCGGAGGACACGGCCGCCGACCTGATCGACATCTGGTCGGCGGTCGAGGCAGCGTTGCGCGCGCTCTCGGGTTCGAACGCGCTCACCGGACAGACGCTCATTCGCGAAGTCCGCCAGCGCCAACTCATCGACTTCGATCAGGCGAACGCGCTCGCCGACTTCCAGGCCGTGCACGACCGGCTTCAGAGCACGAGCTACCGGCCGTCGGAATCGGACCTCGCCTCGGCGCGGGCGGCCGTCTCCAAGCTGGACTCGGCGCTCGTCGACGCGCCGCCGCCTTCGCCGAGCGCGACCGGTCCGCGCGATCCGATGCGCGAACCCGTCGTAACTCCGTCGGTCGCACCGCAGACGGCGCCGACACCGAGTGCCTCACGTCGCCGGCTCAACGTTCCATCGTGGACGATTCTCGTCTCGGCGGTCGTCGTGTTGGCGATCGTCGGTGTCGGCGGCTATTTCCTTTTCGGCCGTCGGTCGCGCGACCCGCTCGAGGAAGGAATCGCGGCGTATCAGCGGGGTCAGCGGGAGGCCGCCGCGAACGCGTTCAGCCGCGCCGAGCGCGAGAACCCGGCGTCACCGCGTCCGCACATCTACCTGGCACGAATGGCTCGCGACGTCGGCAACTACTCGTTGGCGACGCAGGAGCTGAAGCTCGCCATCGAGGCGGATCCCAACAATCCGCTCGCTCTGCGCGAGATGGGTGCGAACCTGCTGATGCAGAACAACTACGAGCTGGCGCGGACGTTCTACGTGCGCGCGGTGCAGGCCGATCCGAGCGACAAGGTCGCGATGGGATATCTCGGGTGCACGCTGATGCGACTCGGCCGCACGACCGAGGCAACCACGTTCATGAATCGCGCGGGGCAGGGGCCCTGGAACAGCTGCACGCCGGCCGCGGCGAAACAGATGGGTGAACCGGCGGGTCCCGCCGGACTCGTGAAGCCGTAACGTTGACCACGAACGCCGCGCTCCCCCTCCCGTCGACCGCGCTGCCCGCGACGTCGGTCGTGCGAACACGACTGGCGAACGGGCTCACAGTGCTCGTCCGCCGCGACCCTTCGGCGCCGGTCGTCGCCATCGTCACGTTCGTTCGCGCCGGTTATTTCGACGAAACGGACGACGTCGTCGGAATCTCGCACGTGCTCGAGCACATGTACTTCAAGGGCACGCCGAGCCGCGGCGTCGGCGAGATCGCCAAGGAGACGAAGGCGGCCGGCGGCTATCTGAACGCCGGCACGATCTACGACCACACGAGCTACTACACCGTCCTTCCGTCGTCGAGCTTCGATGCGGGGCTCGACGTCCAGGCGGATGCGTACGCCCACTCGCTGATCGACAGTGACGAGCTGGCGCGCGAGCTCGAGGTGATCATCCAGGAGGCGAAGCGCAAAGCCGACAACCCGGGGGCCGTCGCGACGGAGACGTTGTACGAGCTTATCCATGACCGGCACCGCATCCGGCGTTGGCGCATCGGCCGCGAGCCGGGACTGCGCGCGCTGCGACAGGACGACGTGGTGGGCTTCTATCGCAACTTTTATCGGCCGGGGAACACGATCCTCGCCATCGTCGGCGACGTCGATCCCGATGAAGTGCTGGCGGACGTCAATCGCCGGTACGGCGCCCTCGCCGCCGGCGATCCGACGCGCACGCCCGGCCCGAATGAAGACGGCGCCGGGGAGGGGGGATTTCGCCATCGGGACCTGACCGGTGACATCGCGCAAACGCAGATCGCGTTCGGTTGGCGTACGCCGGGGACGAACCACGCGGACACGCCCGCCCTCGAACTGCTGGCCGGCGTCCTCGGGGCGGGGCGCGCGTCGAGACTCTATCGCGCGGTACGCGAGCGGCGTCTCGCGTCGGCGGTGAGCGCGTATCACTACACGCCGACGGAGATCGGCGTGTTCGTCGCGCACGCCGAGACGCCGCCCGCCGCGGCGGCGGACGCGGCGCGCGCCATCTGGGCGCAGATCCGCGCGGTGCGCGACGGCGAGGTCGGCGACCACGAGATCGAGCGCGCGAAGCGAGTCTTCGAGTCGCGCTGGATCCGCCGCCTCGAGGACATGGAAGGACAGGCCAACCACCTCGCCGAGTGGGAGGCGCTCGGCGATTGGCAAATCGGAGACGACTATTTCGAGCGCGTGATGCTCGCGACGCGCGACGACGTGACGCGCGTCGCCCACGAGTACCTCGCGCCGGATCGCGCCGGCGTCGTCGTCTATCGACCGACGGCCAGCGATCCGGTTGCCGCATCGGGCGAAGAGATGCTCGCGCTGCTCGATCGCGAGCCGCGCCCCGCGCCGCTCGCGCCGCCGCCCGCGTACGCGGCGCGAATCCTCCCGGGAGCGACGACTCCCGAGTTCGTCGGCGAAGTCGCCGGCGTCTTCGAGTACCGGACGCAGGACGGCACGCCGATCCTCGTGCGAACGAAGCCGGGCTCACCTCTGGTCCACGCGGGCGCCTTCATGCTCGGCGGCGTTCGGGACGAGGAGTCCGCGCTCTCCGGCCTGACGACGCTCATGGTCCGCACGGCGCTCAAGGGCACGTCGTCGCGCAGCGCGGAACAGATCGCCGAGGAGGGTGAGCTGCTCGGCGGCAGCGTGTCGGGCGCGGCCGGCGCGGACAGCTTTCGCTGGAGCATCTCGGTTCCTTCGCGTCACGCCGCCGCGGCGGTGGAGTTGCTCGCCGACGTCGTGCAGCATCCCACGTTCGGCGCCGACTCGCTCGAGACCGAGCGCGCCATCGCGCTGGCCGACCTCGCCGCGTTGCGCGACGACATGTATCGCTTTCCGATGCGCCTCGCCACGGAGGCGGCGTTCGCGGGCCATCCCTACGGATTGTCCGCGGGGGGCAGTGACGACTCGCTGCGCCGAATCACGGTGGACGAGGTGCACGAATGGCACGCCAAGCGCGCGCTCGAGAGCGCGTGCGTCATCGCGCTGGTCGGCGACGCGAATCCCGGCCACCTCGCCGAGCTCGCGGCGCGCGCGTTCAACGGACTGCGTCGCACTCCGGTCGTGCAGATCCCGTCGGCGGTCTGGCCGTCGTCGAGCGCGACGGCGATCGAGACGCGCGATCGCGCCCAGACGGCCATGGCTCTTCTCTTCTCGGGTCCGTCGCGATCGGATCCCGCGCGCTACGCGGCGGCGATGATCGCCCTCGTGGCGAGCGGTCTAGGCGGACGCTTCTTCGAGGAGCTGCGAGACAAGCGATCGCTCTGCTACACGGTCAACGCGTTCGTCGCCGAGCGCGCCCTGGCCGGCGCGTTCGGCGCGTACATCGCGACGTCGCCGGAACAGGAAGGCGCCGCGCGCGACGGACTGCTCGCCGAGTTCGCTCGCCTGCGCGACGAGCCGGTGTCCGAGCAGGAGCTTCGACGCGCGCAGACGTACGCCATCGGTCTGCACGCCATCCGCCAACAGAGCGGCGCCGCCGTATTGGCCGATGCCGTCGACGCGTATCTCTTCGGATCGCTCGGTGAGCTCGAGGAGTACGAGGCGCGGATCCGCGCCGTCACTCCGGCTGAAATGCAAAGCGTCGCGCACGAGCACTTCGATCCGGCGCGTCGCGTCGAGGGGATCGTGCGCGGGACAGGAAAGCGCGTGTGAGGGGCGACGAGTGAGACGAGTCGATGTAGACCTGAGTTCAGATCTGCCCGGTCGACGTCAGATCTAGACTCAGTCATGTCACGGTCTACCGGTCTACCGGTCCACCGGTCTACCGGTCTACCGGTCCACCGGTCCACCGGTCCACCGGTCCACCCTATCTCACCGACTCCCTCAATCCCGTCAGCGCGCGCATCACTGTCGCCGTCGCCGACCTGTAGCGTCCATCGGGTGCGCGCAGTCCGCGCGCTTGCAGGTAGTCGCTCGCCTCGTAGACGACCGTTCCCTTGACGCCCGGATGGTCGGTGCCCCACGCGAGCACCTGCCAGATCGCGTCGGCCTGGCTGCGCTCGCCGTAGGCGAGCGGATATCCGCCGGTCGCGAAGATCCACATGTCCTTCGTCGTCGGCGTCGCGCGCATCCAGCGGTCGGCAGTGCGCGTGTCGGTCTGGATCCCGCCGCCGACGTACGGCGACGGAAAGAAGGAGAAGCCGACGATGTCGATCGGTGAGCGCGCGCGGGCGGCCCACGCAAAGAGTGCGCTGTCGCCGTGCCGATAGTCGGACGCCGACACGCCGATGCGAACCTTCGGATCGACGGCCTTGGCCGCGCGCACGGCGTCGATCAGATACGACTCCCACCGCGCCGGCTGCAACGACCCGACGGCCTGCGCGCCGGCCCCGTACGGATCCTCGGCCGGAAGGAGAATGTCCGGGTGCAGCCGAGCGACGACGCGGCGCACCGTGAGCAGGCGCTCTCCTTCGTTGAGCGGCTTCGTCTCCACCTCGGGAACCAGCACGCGCGGATAGCCGATCGCGACGATGATCGTCGTGCTGTCGCGGCGCCACGGATCCAGCACGCGGGCGAGCGAATCCAGCGACCCGCGGCTGATGCCGGGCCGCACGACCACCTCCACCGCATCCACCTCGATGGTGTCGGCGAGCGCCGAGTCGGCGCGGATCGCCGCCGCCGGCGGCCCGGCCGAGAGGTCGGGGAAAACCTTGAGCCCGACGGCGAAGTCGCCGTTCGGCCGCTCGCGCAGCGGATCGCGCGCGTGCGCCGCGTACGTCTGCAACTGGACGACCGCGCGCGGCAACCCGACGACGATGATCACACCGACCCACGCGAGCCCGTACACCGAAACGATCACGCGGAAGGGCGCCGTGAACTTGTAGAGAGCGGGGAACGCGGGCGAAATGATGGGCACGTTCAGGTAGAACGGCGACGCCAACACGCTGGGGCTTCCGCCCGCCAGAACCATCGCCAGACTCTGCGCGCCGAGCAGCGCGACGAACGGCTGCGCCGACGTGTGGCCGTGAGCGACCATGTAACGGACGATGCCGATCCCGGCGATCAGCACGTTATAGGTCGCGATCGGCAGCCCCAACGCGAAGAGGAATCGCGGAACGCCGAACCCGGCGACGTGCGGCGTCGCCGACTCTCGAATGAGCTCGCCGGGGACGAGTCCTCGCACCAGCGCATAGACCGATTGCGCGGCGTACAGGATCAGCACGGCGGGCCAGAGCCAATCCATCGTCGACACGGCGCGATTCGTCAACACGGTCGACGTCGCGAGATACAACACGAGCGCGGGAACGATCATCAGCGCCGCGAACCCGCACATGAGCTGCAGCGGCCGCTCGGCCTGATCGTTTTGCGCGATCCGGCCGGCGAGCACGATGTCCCAAATCAGGATGATACCCGTCAGCGCGAGATGCGCCGGGGCGAGCATGTTTCTCATCCGCGGCTGCGCACCACGGTTTTGACGTCGCGCGGCGTGAGTCGCCGCGAGAACACGTCCACCGCCTTGCGGCAATCGTGCGACGACGGCGACACGACGTCGAACAGCAGGATCTGACGCTCGGGCACGGCGTGCACGACCATGTGCCCGCTCTCGAGCAGAAGAGCCGCGGACAAGCTTCCATTGGTCTCGTCGCGTACGGCTGGGACGCCGATGCTGCTGAAGCCGACGGCGCTCGCCGCGGCGATCAGCAGTCCGCTGATCAGCGTTCCATCACGAAGCTGGCTCGCGGGAACTCCGATGAATTCGGCCGACAGGTGCGAGTGCGTGGCCGGCACAGGCGAGCCGTTTGCCCTATGCGCCGCACGGCGGCGGCGGCGGTTGCGGCGGGCCGCCCCGGCCACCGGCTCCGCCCGCGGCCCCTGCCCCAGCCCCGCCACCCGCGCCGCGCCCGCCGCCGGCAGTGGCACCGTTGGCGGCGCGCGGCGGATTCGGGGTTGGCATCGACGCCGCCATCGAACGCGAGCCGCCGGGACCGAGCGCGCGGACGGCGGCCCATTCGTCGTCCAGCTGTCGTCGCAGCGTGCAGCGCGTGATGTTGCCGAGCGGAACCACTCTCGACCACGTCGGCTCCGTCGTCCGGCGGATCAGCAGCTCGTAGCCCGTGGCTCCGGACGACGCCTCCCAGCTCAACGTCCATGCCTGTCCGCCCGACGATCCTTCGGCGACGTTCCGCCCCTGACGCATCGCTCTCGCGTTCGCCGGCGTCGCCGGCGCCATCGCCAGCGACGCGACGGTCATCGCGTTCACGCGAGCGACGTTCGCGACGTACCCGAAGTTCACGTGGGCGAAGTCGTCGGTCGGCAGGTGCTGGCGGTTGTAGTTCTCGACGCGCTCGGTGAACCGCAACCCCGGATCGCCGAGCGTGACGTACGGCTCGTGATCGCCGCCGCGTCCGATGCGATCGAGGCGCCACACGGGCAGCACCTCGAAGTTCGGCAGGTACACGCGGTTCAGCCCCCAGACGTACCGGCCGAGCTCCCGGCTCGATGAGTTGTCGGGGTCGGCCGCGAAGATTCGCATGCTGGTCGAATCGGTGTAGCCGTCCTCGGCGACGACGTTGCCGACGATGTCGTCCGTCATGCCCGCGACGACCTTGTAGCCCTTCTCGTGCAGCCACTCGGCGAGCTGCCGCGACGCCGTTCAATCCCTGTTCCTCGGAGGCGACGGTCACGAAGATGATCGACGCGTCGAGTCCCTTGGGAAATCGCATCGAGAAGACGCGGGCCAGCTCGATCACCGCCGAGCTGCCCGAGCCGTCGTCGTCGGCGCCGGGCGCGGTGGAGGTCGAGTCGTTCGTGCCGTTGGGGTTGCCGCAGACGCACGAGTCGTAGTGTCCGCTCATCACGACGACGCGGCTCGTGTCGCGACCCGGCAACCACGCGAGCACGTTGACGATGTTCGCCTGGATCGGGTTGTTGCGGCCGACCATCTGGACCTTCTCGTTGTACTCGACGCGCAGGCAGCCGCCGCAGGCTTGCGAGTATCGTTGGAACTCGGAGTAGATCCACCGGCGCGCGGCGCCGATGCCGTGCGTCGTCGACGTCGTGTCGGAGAAGGTGTTGCGCGTGCCGAACGACACGAGCGTCGAGTCGATGCGGCGGATGTTCTTCTGATTGACTTCGGCCAGCGCCGCCGCGACCTCCGGCATGCTGGACAGGCCGATTCGCTGGTCGATCGTGGCGATCGGCCCCGACGATGGGCTGAGCGCGGAGACCTTCGCCACCGTCGTCGGCGCGCCGCACGCGGCCGCCGCCATTCCGGCCGCCGCCACGAACGCGCATGTCACGTTTCTCAATGCCTTCACGGTCGCTTTCGAGGGAGAATCGGCGAAGCTATGGGGGCCGTCCAAGGCTGGCAAGTTAGGTTTGGGCCATGTTATCGCGAGAGAGGCTCCGCGCTCTCCCGAACATCATTTCATCGTCGCGCGTTCTGCTCGCCGCGGGCTTTGCCGTTGTCACCGACGTGGACAAGCGGCTCGGCCTCGTCGGGCTCGCGGCTGCCACCGACGTGCTCGACGGGTGGCTCGCGCGGCGCGCGAAGTGGACGACGCGCCTTGGCGCGCTGATCGACCCCATGGCCGACCGCATTTTTGCGCTCGTCGCGGTGATCACCTTCCTCGATTCGGGGGCTCTGTCGCTTCGCGGCAGCCTCGTGATGCTGTCGCGCGACATCATGACGGCGATCGGCTTCCTTGTCGCCCGCGCCGTGTCGTGGCTTCGGCCGGTGCACCTGCGAGCCCGACGCGCCGGCAAGCTGGTGACCGCGCTGCAGTTCATCGCGTTCGTGGTGCTCCTGCTCGCGCCGCAGCGAATCCTGCCCATCCTGTGGCTGGTCGGGATAGCCTCGGCGTACTCGGTGCTCGACTACACGTTCGCTTTGTGGCACGCGCGCGCCCGCTAGCGATTCTGATCGCCGCGGCGTTTCCGGCCGCTCTCGCCGCGCAGCAGGAGCCGCTCACTTACCCCGAGCTCCGTGCGGATGCGTTCTTCGCCAACGGCACGACGGTGCAGGGCGGGGCCGGCGTAGTCGTGCCGGCAGGGGTCTACGTTCGCGTCGCGCTCGACGGCGGTGCCGGCGAGAGTTGGCGTCACGGATCGTCGTTCGCCTCGGGGCGTGTCGATCTCATCGCCCGGTTCCTTCTCGATCCGCTGCGAGAGAACAACGTCGCGTTCTCCTTCGGCGGCGGCCTGAGCGAGCCGATCGACCGCGACGGCTTCAGGACGCCGTACCTCACGATCGTCGTGGACATCGAGGGGCGCCGGCGCGGCGGATTCACCCCCGCGCTCGAGGTGGGGCTGGGCGGCGGGGCGCGCGTGGGGTTCGTGCTGCGACGCTCTCCCCCCCGCTGGCGATAAGCGGAGGGACGCATCGTCGAACGAAAACGCCCCCGAACTTCGGGGGCGTCGTGCTATCAGCTATGTCTAGGCGGCTGCCGTGTCGTCGCGCTTCTTGGGCGGTTGCGAGAACCGCTCACCCAACTTGCGCAGCTCGCCGATCTCGTTCGTGCCGAGCTCGGGATATCGGTCGGCCATGTAGGCCATCGTCTCGGAGAACCACGTGCTCTGGTCCTCGGGCGCCGATCCGACCACTCCGCACCGCATGATGTGCTGGAACAACTCGTCGCGTGCTTCCTCGAACGGCGTCGGTGTCGCGATTGGCGCCGACCTCACCGCTCCATTTCTCTGTCTAGCCATGTACCTGGGTTGAGGTGTGTGAGACTTGGAAAGCCGAAACCTAATCGACTCAGTCCTGCTACGTGCGCCACTGCGCAATCGTTGCGCCGCGCGTTCGCGCGCGCCGCGGTTGCGCGGGCGAGTCTGGCGTGCGTGAGCCGCCGTCGAGCAATCAATCGGCCCGGGCAATCGTTCCCGCGGCCCCGACGAACTCCAAGATCATGTTGGCCAACGTCTCGGGCGCCTCTTCGGGGACGAGGCGGCCCGTGCCGGGGAGACGCACGAGGCGGCTTCCCGGGATAGTATCGGCGAGCCGGTCAGCCATCTTCGGACTCAGGAATCGATCCTGATCGCCCCACACGATGAGCGTCGGGCAATCCAGCTGTCCGAGCTCGATGTCGAGCATGTCCTCACCGTCGACGGCGCGCGCCAGCGTGAGGAGATGATTGAGCCCTTCCTGGCCGACGTACGGGGCCATGTACCTCGCGACGAGACGATCGGGCATCTTGTCCGGGGCGGCGACGCTGCGCTCGAGCAGCTCGCGAACCAGCGGCGCAGCGCCGAGGAGCCCGCGCGAGACGCGAATGGCGAATCGCGCCGTGTTGCGCTGCAACGTTTTGATGTCGTCCGCCGGGACCTCGTCGAACGCGATCGGATTCACGAGGACGAGACGCTCGACCCGCTCCGGGCGGCTGTACGCGAGGTGCATTGCCACCGCGCCGCCCAGATCGACGCCGACGATCGTCGCCTTGCTCAACCGGAGCGCGGTGAGCGCGTGGTCCAGATAGTCCGACTGCGACGCGATGCCGAATTGCGCGTCGAAGGGGCGGTCGGACTCGCCGTACCCGAAAAGATCGACCGCGAACGCGGTGCGATTCGCCGACGCGAGCTCGGGACCGACCTCGCGCCAGAGAAACGCGCACGTGCCGAATCCGTGCACGAGCAGGATCGGCGAGCCGCCGTGACCATAGCGCTCCACGTGCATGGAGCCCGGCCCGACGGGGATTCGGAGAAGATCAGCGTCCATGCGGGAACGTCGTTCTCGAGAGGCTGGGCTCGCGCTCGGGCAGACGACACCTCACGTCGTTGAATGGTAACGCGTTCATACGGCTGGATCGTCAAATGGCATGCGCGGTCGCGGACGCGACGGTGGTGTGGTTCGTTCTACCATTCGCGCCGGCGGAGTGGCATCTTTCGCTACAGGCGGAGCTTTTCTTCAGGCGGATGCATGTCGGAGCAGGAACAGACGTACGACGAGGGACGGGCGAGAAATCTCGAGGCGCTTTTGCGTGCGTTGGCCGAACGCATCCGCGAGCTCGACCGCCAGGGCCGACTGCTCGAGGACGCGGGCGAACTCATGCGACTCATCGGTGACGTGCGCAGCGAGCTCTTTCACTACGAAGTCCGCATCACGTACGACACACCAGAGATCGCCGAGCACCGGCGAATCGTGCGCGAAGCACAGGAGACGGATAAGAGCACATGGCAAGCAAGCGAGTGGACCCCCCCGCCCCCCCCGCCTCCGGACGAGGACGAAAACAAGGAGCCGTAAAGGCCTCCAAGCAGTCGACGAGCAATCGCGCGTTCTATTTGCTCATCGCGGCCGTCGCCGTCGGCGGCATCGCGTGGCTCACCTACCAGTCGACTCGCTCCAAGGACGTCGTTCAAACCAGTCCGATCGACACGACGCTGCCCAAGGTCGAGTCGCAGGGCTACGTCCTCGGTAGTTCCAGTGCGCGGCTCGAGGTCACGGAGTTCGGCGACTTCGAATGCCCGGCGTGCGGCCATTTTTCGACGATCACGGAGCCAGATATCCGCAAGAAGTTCGTCGGCAGCGGGCTGGTTCGCTGGCGTTTCATCGACTATCCGCTCTCCGTCCACCGCAACACGTGGCAAGCGTCGCGCGCCGCTGCCTGCGCCGACGAGCAGGGCCGCTTCTGGGCTTTCCACGACTACCTGTACCAGACGCAGGATCAGTGGAACGGTGAGGTGACGGACAATCCCGACAAGTTCATGAAGCAGGCCGGCCGCCAGCTCGGGCTCGACGCTTCGAAGTTCGACCAGTGCGTCGACTCGAAGAAATACCAGGCGAAGATCCAGGCGCATCTCGCGCTCGGCGACGCGCGAAAGATCAATTCGACGCCGACGTTCATCATCGGGTCCGCGCAAGTCACCCGCGTGCTGACGTACGATCAGATGGCGAAGATCATCAACGACGAGTTGGCCAAGGCGCCGCCCGCGCCGGCGCCCGGCGGCGATACGACCAAATCGGTTCCGCTTCCGACGACGAAAAAGCCTGGATGACCCGACGACAGTGGATGGTCGTGATCAGCCTCGCCGGGCTGTTTCTCGGCGTGTACCTCACGCTCTACCACTACGGCGTCATCGGCGTTCTCGCGTGCAACGTGGGGTCGTGCGAGCGAGTGCAAACGAGCAAGTGGTCGACGCTGGCCGGACTGCCCGTCGCCGCATGGGGCGCGGCGTACTACGCGCTGATGCTCGTGTTGGCCATGGTGGGAATGCGGCCGGCCCACGAGAACTCGCGCCTGCTCGCCGGTTGGATGCTCGTGCTGTCCATCTGGGGAGTGATTTTCACGCTGTGGCTCACGTCACTCGAGGCGTTCGTCATCCATGCCTGGTGCGAGTGGTGTCTCGGCTCTGCGGCGATCGTCGTGGTGCTCTGCCTCGCTCTGCATATTCGAGTGGCGTGCCGTGCGCGACGCGACTGACGCTGGCGGATCAACTGCGAAAACTACCTAACGCAGAGGACGCAGAGGCGCAGAGGACGCAGAGGACAGCCGCGGAGGCCGAGGTTCGTCGCGCAACGAGCCGGATATTTGATGAAAGCCGCTCGGGATGCCTCGCGCTGCGGCTAGTCAGGCGTCAGCAGCAACGAGTGGCTTCCCGAGCGGCAGTCCCAAAAAAATCCGGCTCGTTGCGCGACGGACTTCCACTCTGCGGCTGTCCTCTGCGTCCTCTGCGTCCTCCGCGTCCTCTGCGTGAAAGCGGTTGCAGTCGCCGTTCGGGAGACTAAGCCCGCTTGATCGTGCGCTGCTGCGGCGCTCGGCCTTGCGACGCGTCGTTGAGACGGAGGCGGGGGCGGTCCTCGCCGGCGTCCGCCGACTCGAGTGCCCGGCGGCGGTAGGGCACGAGGTCCTGCCCGAGAACGACGAGCGTCCGAGTCGCCACGGTGCTGGCGAGCGGTTCGGGAATCGCCATCTCGCGGATGTAGCTGTCGATCGCCCGGTCGAAGGTCATGTCCTCGGCCAGCGTGTCCACGAACATCAGGGCGTTATCGACGTGCGTGCGAATGATCGCCTCTTCGGCGCGCGCCTGCGCCAGGCCGAGCCGGCGTTCAGCCGCGGGCTCGAGCTTGTGCCGGAAAATCCGGTCCGGAAACAGGTTCCGAAGAAAGGCGAACATATGCGTTGAATCTATAACCAAGACGACCGGTAGCGGATTCAGCCACAGGGTGTATCGGTTTCATGCACCGAGTCAGCTTTCTTGCGCCTCATATTGGTCCCTGAGCGCCGCGACCACGTTCGGATCGGCGAGCGTCGTTGTGTCGCCCAGAGCCTGTCCTGCAGCGATATCTCGCAATAAACGGCGCATAATCTTGCCCGATCGCGTCTTCGGAAGGTCGGCCGAAAAGAGGATGTCATCCGGCTTGGCGATCGCCCCAATCTTCTCTGCGACAAAGTTTCGCAGTTCGTCGCGAAGCATGGAACTTTGCTGGAAGCCCTCGCGCAGCGTCACGAACGCCGCGAGTGCCTGCCCCTTGAGCTCGTGTGGCCGGCCTACCACGGCGGCCTCGGCAACGGCGGGATGTTCGACGAGCGCCGATTCGACTTCCATCGTGCCGATGCGGTGTCCGGCGACGTTCAGCACGTCATCGACCCGGCCCAGGATCCAGTAGTAGCCGTCTTCGTCGCGCTTGGCGCCGTCGCCGGGAAAGTAGAGGTCGGGCCTGCCCGGCCACTTCGAGAAATACGTCTGGACGTAGCGCTCGTCGTCGCCCCAGATCGTGCGCAGCATGGACGGCCAGGGTTTGGTGAGCGCGAGCAGTCCGCCGCCGACCTTGATCTCCCTCGCCTTTGCGTCGAGCAGCGCCGCGCTGTAGCCGGGGAGCGGCATCGTCGCGCTTCCGGGCTTCGTTTCCGTCACGCCGGGCAAGGGCGAGATCACGATCGCGCCGGTCTCCGTCTGCCACCACGTGTCGACGATCGGGCAACGTCCGCCGCCGATTGTTTCGTGGTACCACATCCACGCCTCCGGATTGATCGGCTCACCGACCGAGCCGAGCAGGCGGAGCCGAGAGAGGTCGTGGTCCGCGGGCCACCGTTCGCCCCACTTCATGAAGGCGCGGATGGCCGTCGGCGCGGTGTAGAAGATCGTCACGCCGAGCCGCTCGCAGATGCTCCAAAAGCGGTCCTTCTCGGGCCAGTCGGGTGCGCCCTCGTACATCACGCACGTCGCGCCGTTGGCGAGCGGTCCGTACACGAGATAGGAATGCCCGGTGACCCAGCCGACGTCGGCCGTGCACCAGAAGACGTCTTCTTCCTTGAGGTCGAAGACGAGCTTCATGGTGGTCGTCACCCCGACGAGGTAGCCGCCCGTCGTGTGCACGATGCCTTTCGGCTTTCCCGTCGTGCCGGACGTGTAGAGGATGTAGAGCACGTCCTCGGCGTCCATGCGTTCCGGCTCGCACCGCGCCGACGCGTCTCGCATCACCGCGTGCCACCAGTGGTCGCGACCCTCCTTCATGTGCGAGAAGGAGTCGTCGTCGGACGAACCGCGCCGGCGCGCCACGACGATCACGTTCTCGATGCCGGGGCAGTCCTCGAGCGCCTTGTCGGCGTTTCGCTTGAGCGGAACGAGCGCACCGCGGCGATAGCCGCCGTCGGCCGTGATGAGGAGCTTCGCTTGCGCGTCGTTGATGCGGTCGCGGAGGGACTCGGGCGAGAATCCGCCGAATACCACGGAGTGGATCGCGCCGATGCGCGTGCACGCGAGCATCGCGATCGCGACCTCGGGGATGAGCGGCATGTAGATCGCCACTCGATCGCCCTTCGTCACGCCGAAGTGCTTGAGGACGTTGGCGAACTTCTGGACCTCGACGTAGAGATCCCAGTACGTGAGCGTGCGGTGGTCGCCGGGCTCGCCCTCCCAGATGAGCGCGGCCTTGTTGCGGCGCGGGCCGGTCACGTGGCGATCGACGCAGTTCACCGAGATGTTGAGCTTTCCGCCGACGAACCACTTCGCGCGCGGCGGCTGCCAGTCGCACACCGTCGTCCACTTCTCGAACCACTCCAGCTCCCCGGCCTGCGCCGCCCAGAAAGCCTCCGAGGTCTGGTCGTAGAGGTGCGTGTCGGAGACGAGCGCGCTGCGACGAAACTCGGCGGACGGCGCGAACTTTCGGTTTTCGTGGAGGAGTGCGTCGATCTCAACCGTTTCGGTCTTCATGAGTCTGCCCGAATCTCCGATCAGATGGCAAGCGAGAGGAGAATCGTGATAATACGAGCGCCCGGCGCGACGGGTAAGCGGAGCCGACTTGTCTTATCTTAGGGCATGCTTTCACCCTCCGGCTCGCTTGTCGTCGAGACGACGGCGCTGCGCCGCGACTTCGGCCGACGCCGCGCTGTCGACGGCGTCGATCTGTCGCTCGCCGCAGGCGAGAGCCTGGCCCTCTTCGGGCCGAATGGAGCGGGGAAGACGACGCTGCTCAAACTGATCGCCGGACTGCTCGCGCCGACCAGCGGCGGCGTGCGAGTGCTGGGCCACGCGCTGCGCGCGGATCCAGCGTCGCGGGCTTCGATCGGTCTCATCTCGCACCAGAGCATGTTGTATCGCGCGTTGACGTCGCTGGAGAACGTGGAGTTCGCGGCGAAGTTGTACGGGCTGAAGTCGCCGCGCGACGCCGCGATGACGGCGCTCGAGCGCCTGCGCGTCGCCGACCGCGCACGAACGCCCGTGCGCGCGTTGAGTCGCGGATTGCAGCAGCGCGTGGCGATCGCGCGATCGATCGTCCACGAGCCCGCGCTCCTGCTGCTCGACGAGCCGTACACGGGGCTCGACGCCTCCGGCGCCGCGGCGCTCACCGACATGCTGCGCGAGCTTCGCGGCGCGCGCGCGACGCTCGTGCTCGTCACCCACAACGTCGACGAGGGGCTCGCCCTCGCGTCGCGCGCGGCGATCATGCTCGACGGAAAACTGGCGCGCGAAGATGACTGCGCCGCCCTCGACGCCGTCGCGTATCGCGCCGCGTACCGCGCGATGGTGGTTGGAGAGGCCGCCTCGTCCACGTGGACGATGTCGGCGTCCGCATGACCGGGCGGCCACCCGGCACCGTCGCCGCGGCGTGGCTCATCGCCCGCAAGGACCTGGCGATCGAGTTTCGCACGCGCACGGCGTTCCTGTCGTCGCTCGTCTTCGCGGTGCTGGCGTTGTGCATTCTCTATTTCGCCTGGGACGAATCGATCATCGCGCCCGCGGATCGCGCGCCCGGAGTCTTGTGGGTCGTGGTCACGTTCTCCGGGCTGCTCGGTCTCCAGCGATCCTTCTCGATCGAGGAGCACGACCGCGGCATCGACGCGCTGCTCGTCGCGCCGACGAGCCGCGAGGCGATCTACCTTGGGAAGGCGATCGGGAACCTGCTGTTCCTTTGCGCCGTCCAGGCCGTGACGCTGCCCGCGCTCGTGTTGTTCTACAACCTTCCGGTCGGCCCGTCGCTGCTCGGCGTCGCCGCGATCATGCTGCTGGCGACGATCGGCATCGTCGCCGTGGGCACGCTGTTCAGCGCGATGGCGGTCAACACACGCATGGCGGAGCTGCTGCTGCCCATGCTCAGCCTTCCGTTTTTCGTCCCCATCCTGCTGAATGCCGCACAGGCGACGACCCGCGTGCTCGCCGGCCGACCCGCCGCCGAGGCGTGGCCGTGGTTGAGAATCATCATCGCCTTCGACATCGTCTTCGTCGTCGCGTGCACGATGGCATTCCCCTACACACTCGAAGAATGACTGCCGCACCCACGGTCGCGCGTTCGTCGGCCTCCCAGTCGCCCTGCGCTGCAACGGCCGATTTTCGATTGGATGTTCGTGCTGGCGGCGCTCTGCGTCGTCGCGATCTACATCCGTGCCATCTACTTCACGCCGATCGAAGCGACGCAGGGCGCGGCGCAGAAGATCTACTACCTCCACGTTCCCGCGGCGCTCGCCGCGTACATCGCGGTCAGTCTCACCGCCCTGATGTCCATCGTCTACCTCTGGCTGCACGACGAGCGCGCCGACCGACTCGCCGAGGCGAGCGCCGAGGTGGGACTGGTGTTCCTGACCGTCGTGCTCACGACCGGTCCGCTGTGGGGCCACAAGATCTGGGGCGCGTGGTGGGCGTGGTGGGACATGCGGCTCACGCTCACGCTCTTCTTGTGGTTCGTCGTCGCCGCGTATCTGGTCGTCCGCGGCGCGGTCGAAGACGCGGCGATGCGCGCCCGTTTCTCGGCGGTGCTCGGCATCCTCGGCGCGCTGCTCATTCCGTTCATCCACCTCAGCGTCTACCTGTTTCAGGCGCGCCTGCACCCACTGCCGATCGTCCTCAAGCCGAGCGAGCCATCGCTGCCGCCCCAGATGCTGACGACGTTCCTTCTCGCGTTCCTCGTGTTCGCGGTGCTCTGCCTTGCGTTCATCCGCGCGCGGTACCGCGTCGGCGTGCTGCGCGACCTCGCGGCGGAGACCATCACATGATGGCGCTCCTGTCGGCGACGCAGACATCGCCCGTCTCCTCCTGGGGGACGTTTCACGTCGCATACGCGCTGGTGGCGGTGATCTACATCGGCTATGCGCTCTCGCTCTGGACTCGTGGCCGCCGCTATCGGCGAGAGATCGAGTCGGCGAAGCCCTCCCCCTCGTCTGGCGGATGACCGGACGTTCGGTCATGAACCGACTGTCCGGCGGCGTCGTCTATCTCGTGGGCGCCGGGCCCGGCGATCCCGGCCTCCTGACGCTGCGCGGCGGTGAGCTGCTCGTCACCTGCGACGCGATCGTGTACGACGCGCTGGCGAATCCCGCGCTTCTCGCCCTCGCATCGGCCGTGGAGCGCGACCAACCCGTCGAGCTGCACGACGTCGGGAAACGCGGCGGCGCGGCCGACTCCAGCCGGCAAGGCGAGATCAACGAGCTTCTCGTGCGCCTCGCGCGAGAAGGGAAGCGCGTCGTGCGGCTCAAGGGGGGCGACCCGTTCGTCTTCGGGCGCGGTGGCGAGGAGGCACAGGCACTCGCCGCCGCGGGAGTGCGCTTCGAGGTCGTTCCGGGGGTGACCGCGGGGATCGCCGCCGCGGCGTACGCGGGAATTCCCGTCACCCATCGCGGCGTCGCCACTTCCGTGACGCTCGTGACAGGACACGAAGACCCATCGCGCGACGCGAGCGGCACCGATTGGGCTGCGCTGGCCCGCGCCGGCGGCACGATCGTGCTCTACATGGGCGTACAGACGCTGCCGCGAATCGTCGACGCGCTCGTCGGCGGCGGATTGAGCGACGAAACGCCGGCCGCCGTCGTGCAGTGGGGAACGCATCCGCACCAACGAACCGTGACAGCGACGCTCGCGACGCTGTGCGACACGGTTGCTCGCGAGAGGCTCTCGGCGCCGGTGATCACGATCATCGGCGACGTGGTGGCGCTGCGCGACGAGATCGCGTGGTTCGACAGGCGGCCGCTCTTCGGCAAGCGAATCGTCGTCACGCGCGCGCGCTCGCAGGCGGCGTCGCTCAGCGAAAGGCTCGCCGCGGCCGGCGCCACCGTGATCGAGATGCCGGCGACGCGGATCGAACCGCTCGATCCCGCGCCGCTCCACGCCGCGTTCGGGCGACTGAACGACTTCACCTGGGTCGCCTTCACCAGTCAGAATGCCGTGCGATTCTTCTGGGACCAGCTGCGCGCGGCCGGACTCGACGCGCGTGCGCTCGCGCGCGCGAAGGTCGCGTCGGTCGGCCCCGCCACCGCCAACGCGCTCCTCGCGCACGGCCTGGCGGTGGATATCGCTCCTGATCGATTCGTCGCCGAGGCGCTGCTCGACGCGCTGCGCGGGCGCCGCGACGTCAAGGGCGCGCGCGTCCTGTACGCGACGGCGGAAGGCGCGAGAGACACGCTTCAGCTCGGACTTGAGGAGCTCGGAGCGATCGTCCAGCGCGTGGACCTGTATCGGTCGGTGCCCGATGGCAGCGGCGCGGAGCAGCTCAAAGAGCGGATGAGCAAAGAAGGCGCCGATCTCGTCACGTTCACCTCCGCCTCTTCCGTCACCAACTTCGTCGACGCCGTCGGGCGGGACGTCGCGCGTCGCGCGCCCGCCGCGTCGATCGGCCCGGTGACGTCGCGAGGCGGCGCGCGCGGCGGGCCTCGACGTCGTCGTCGAAGCGACCGAATCCACGATCCCCGGCCTGGTGAACGCCATCGCCGACTACTTCGCTGGCGCGTCGTCCGCCGTCGCCCGCTGATGACGGAACGCGCAGACGCTCGACTCGTCATCGCGACCCGCGCCTCCGAGCTCGCGCTGCGGCAGGCGCGTCAGGTGCAGCAGGCGCTCGAGGCGCGCGGCGTGGCGAGTGAGCTCAAGACCTATCGCACGTCGGGCGACAAACATCTCGACGAGCCTCTCGCGGCCATCGGCGGTAAAGGGCTCTTCACGCGGGAGCTCGAGTCGGATCTCGCGAAGGGCAAGGTTCAGCTCTGCGTGCACTCGCTCAAGGATCTTCCCACGGAAAGCCCGGCCGGACTGGAAGTGGTCGCGCTCCTGCCGCGAGAGGATCCGCGCGACGCGCTCATCGTGAGCTCGGTGGTCGGCGTGGATTCGCTCGACGATCTGCCGCCGGGATCACGCGTCGGAACGTCCAGCCTGCGCCGTCGCGCGCAGTTGCTCGCGCGCCGTCACGATCTCGAGGTCGTCGAGCTGCGCGGCAACGTGCCGACGCGGCTCAAGAAGGTCGACGACGGCCACGTGCACGCCGCGATCCTCGCTGCCGCCGGCCTTCACCGGCTCGGCGTGTCGCAGCGAATCTCTTCGCTGCTCGATCCGCCCGACTGGCTTCCCGCGGCGGGGCAGGGAGCGATCGCGATTCAGATTCGAGGCGACGACGAGGCGACTCGCGCCTTGGTCGCGCCACTCGCCGACGCCCGGACGATGCTCGACACGCGCGCCGAGCGCGCGTTTCTCGGCGCGCTCGAGGGCGGCTGTCAGGTGCCGATCGGCGCGCTGGCGGCGGCGAGCGACACCGGGCGAACGCTTTGGGGAGTGCTGTCTGACGTAAGCGGCCGCCGCGTCGTGCGCGGCCAGATGCCGCTCGACGACTCGGCGCCGGAGCTGACCGGCGTACGGCTGGCCAACGACCTGCGGCACCGCGGCGGCAACGAGATTCTGGATTCGCTGCGGCGCGCGGAGCATCTCCCCTCGCCGCAGCCGGAGTAGCTCACCCGGGACGGTGCCGGGCCGCGACGTCGTCGAGCCAGGCAAGCTCTATTTCGAACTGTTTGATGCCGAGCCTCACGACGAGCGCCGCGTCGGAGGTGGGCGACGTCTCGGCGACTACCGCGTCCAGCGCGGCGCGGTCCTCCTCCAGCTCCTGCTCGAGGAACTTCCGGCGGCGCGCGATCTGCGCCGCAAAGTCGCGCGGGCGGGCCTGCCACGACAGCACCATCCAAGTGAGGAACGGGTCGGGTGGGCGCTGCGTGGACCACCGTGCCTGGGCCAGTGCGTCGGCGAGCATCCGGCGTCCGGACTCGCTCGGCTTGTACACGCGCCGCTCGGGACCCTGCGACGCGTCGTCGTCGCGCGACGACACGATGTGTTTCGCCGCGGCGAGCTTGCGGAGCGAATAGTAGACCTGCGGCTTGGAGATGCTCGCCCACTTCTCGACCTGGCGCCGCTCAAGCTCGGCCCACAGATCGTACCCGTGGCGCGGCCCCTCGCACAGCAGCGAGAGGACTACGAGGTCGGCCAGCGTGACGGCGCGGGTCTTGAGGTAGCGGCGGCATGAGGCGGCGGCTCGTCGATCGGGGGCTTGACGTGCGACTAGTATCATTTATACTAGTGCCACCAACCCTAACGGACAAGTGCCAATGATGACCGCCGCCTCTCCAGTGATGCAAACGCTCGCCCCCGTCCTGATCGTCGACGCCGTCGAACCGTGCCTCGAGTTCTGGGCGACGAACCTGGGGTTCACCAAGGCGAACGAGGTGCCGGGGCCGGACGGGAAGTTGGTCTTCGCCAGCGTGAAGAAGGACGGCGTGGAGATCATGTACCAGACGCGCGCCAGCGTCGTCGCGGACAACCCCGCACAGGCCGCGGAGCTCACTGGCCACAGCGTGGGGCTGTTCCTCACCGTCGCTTCGATCGCGGACCTCGACGCGGCCGAGCACGCGCTCGCCGCGGCGCCAGTCGTGAAGCCAAGACATCAGACGTTCTACGGATCGACGGAGTTTTACGTCCGCGAACCCGGGGGCAACGTCGTGGGATTCGCTTCGTTTTAAGAGAAGCATCTGAAAAGCCTCGGCTTGCGGCCGTCGGCCGCAGGCCGAGTTAGTTTCTCTGGGCCATGCCCGAATTCCCGGCCTATCGTCCGCGCCGTCTCCGTCGTACCGAGGCGCTTCGTCGCCTCGTTCGCGAGACGTCGCTCCGTGCGTCGCAGCTCGTGCTGCCGCTGTTCGTGCGGTCGGGTGCCAAGGTCCGAAAGCCGATCGAGTCGATGCCGGGCGTGTTTCAGACCTCGATCGACGAGATGCTGATCGATGCGCGGATCGCGGCGCACGCCGGGATCGGCGGGGTCATTCTGTTCGGCATTCCCGACCACAAGGACGCGACGGGGTCGGAGGCATGGAACGACGAGGCGCCGGTACAGCAGGCGGTGCGCGCGCTCAAGCGCGACGTCCCCGATCTCGTCGTGATCACCGACGTGTGTCTGTGCGAGTACACGGAGCACGGGCATTGCGGCGTGCTCCACGAGGGCGTCGTCGACAACGATGCGACGCTCGAGCTGCTCGCGCGCGAAGCGGTCTCGCACGCGCGCGCCGGCGCGGACATCGTCGCGCCGAGCGACATGATGGACGGGCGCGTGCGGGCGATTCGAGCGGCGCTCGATGAAAACGGATTCACCGACACGCCGATTCTGAGCTACGCGGCCAAGTTCGCCGGCCCGTTCTACGGGCCGTTCCGCGAAGCGGCGGAGTCGACGCCGCAGGTCGGCGACCGGCGCGGCTACCAGATGGACGCCGGCAACTCGGACGAAGCGCTGCGCGAAGTGCGGCTCGACATCGAGGAAGGCGCGGACATGGTGATGGTCAAGCCGGCGGGGCCGTTCCTCGACATCATCCATCGCGTGAAGCACGAGACCGGCTATCCGCTCGCCGCGTTTCAGGTGAGCGGCGAGTACACTATGATTCAGGCAGCCGCGCAGCGCGGCTGGATCGACGGGGAGCGCGTGATGATGGACTCGCTCCTCGGCATTCGGCGGGCCGGCGCGGACGTGATCATCACGTATTTCGCGCGCGAAGCCGCGAAGCTGCTCAACTCCGGCGCTCTCACATGAAGCATCGCACTTTTCCCGGCACCGACATTCGCGTGAGCGAAGTCGGGTTCGGCACGTGGACCATCTCCACCGGTTGGTGGGGCGACAAGACCGACGCCGACGCCGTGGCCATGCTGCGCCGCGCGCTCGACGACCATGGCGTCACGTTCTTCGACGCCGCCGACGCCTACGGCAACGGCCGCGCGGAACGGCAGATCGCCGAGGCGTTTCGCGGGCGTCGCGACGAGGTCGTGATCGCGACGAAGGTCGGCTACGACATCTATGACGCCGCCGCGCAGACTGCGCGGCGTGGACAGTCGGAGCTGCCGATGCGCACCGACCCGGCGTTCCTGCGCTTCGCCGTGGACAAGTGCCTCGAGCGCCTCGAGACCGACTACATCGACGTGCTCCAGCTCCACAACGCGAAGATGGAGCACGTGCTCGACCGCGAGCTGTGGGACACGATGCGGCAGCTCAAGCGCGAGGGAAAGATTCGCGCGTGGGGCGCCGCGTTCGGTCCGGCTATCGGTTGGTTGTACGAAGCCGTGGACCTCCTGGAGCGCGAGCCGGACATCGACACGATTCAGATGATCTGGAACGTGCTCGAGCAGCATCCCGGCACGGCGATGATCGAGGCCGCCAAGGCGCACGCGCCGAACTGCTGCTTCAACATCCGCGTGACGCACGCGTCGGGGATGCTCGAGGGGAAGTACACCGAGGACACGGTGTTTCCGGAGAACGACCATCGCCGCCATCGCCCGCGGTCGTGGCTCGTCAACGGCATCAAGAAGGTCAAGACGCTCGACTTCCTCACGAAGCGCATGACGCTGGGCCAGGCCGCGCTCAAGTGGCTGCTCGCCGAGCCGCGCGTCGTGACGACGCTGCCGAACATCTACGACGACGAGCAGCTGGCCGAGTTCGCCGCGGCGAGCGACGCGCCGGACCTGTCGCCGACGGATCTGGAGCACGTGGCCGAGTTGGCCGCCATGAACTTCGGCGTCGACGAGCCGCCGATGTCGTACAAGGGAACGATGACGCGTGACGGCGGGGGCGTCGCCTCGCGCGCGTCGTGATCCATTTCTGGCACGACCTTCCGCCGGGCCCGCACCCGCCGGAAGAGATCACCGCCGTCATCGAGATCCCGTTCGGCAGCCGCAACAAGTACGAGCTCGACAAGAAGACCGGCATCATCAAGCTGGACCGCGTGCTGTATTCCGCGGTCCACTATCCCGGCGACTACGGTCTCATCCCGCGCACGCTGCACGAGGACGGCGATCCGCTCGACGTGCTCGTGCTGGTGAAGGAACAGACCTTTCCCGGGTGCATGATCGACGTGCGCCCGCTGGGCGTCCTTCGCATGCGCGACCGCGGCGAGCCGGACGACAAGATCCTCGCGGTCGCGTTGAGAGATCCGTATTACGAGGAGGTGTTCGACATCGCGGACATTCCGCGGCACGTGTTGACGGAAGTGCAGTACTTCTTCTCGACGTACAAGGATCTCGAGGGGAAGCGGGTGCAGATCGAAGGGTGGGGGAAGAGCGAAGAGGCGATGAAGGTGATCAAGGATTCGATCGCGCGGTACGACGCGGCGTACATGAGGCTCGGGCCCTAGAGAAAAGGCGGGGGATCCTGGCCGGGGAACGACGCGGGATCGCGGCCAACGACGCTCCTCCCGGCTGAGGGGTCACGTGGTGCGCTCGAAATCAGGAACAGACGCCCGACATCTGACAACAGACCAGCTCTCGCCAGGCTGGCGCCTTACTACTCGTCGTCCTCGTCGTCGTCCAGCTCGATGAGCGCATCTTCACGTCGGCGCACGACGACCTTCACTTCGGCCATGAACGCGGTGCCCGTGAGGCGCAGCGTCGGCCCGTGACGCCTCGTTCCTTCGGCGTCCATCTCGTCGGCCTTGCTCACCACGCTGGCCATGATCGCGTGCATCTCGTTGATCACGCGCATCTCGGGTGGCACGATGATCTTGCACGCCGCCCAGAACGACCGGACGTGAAACTCCGCGCCACCCGGCGGCATCACGGCGCTCGTCAGGTCGATCTTCGTGTCGGCCATCAGGGCGACGACGTCCAGGCGCTGCGGCACGACCCACCGGCCCGTTCGCTTCGACTCGCTCATCACGGCGAGGAGGCGTGAATTCGGAGCCGGGAGGTCCGACGTCCCGTAGTCCATCCGCGCGTTCGACACCGGACCGGACGATGGTCGCGCCGTCGCGGGGAGCTGCGAGACGCGGAGGTCGGACGTGATGGCGTCCAGCTCGGAGACGCTCGCCGCCTTGTAAACCTGCTCGATCCGCCGCTCGAGCTCGTCGAGCGACAGATCGTCGTTGGCGAAGTGCTGCGAGAGCTCGCTGATCTTCTGCTCGCGTGCGCGCGACAGCGTGGGGAGCGGAGCGTCGGCCATGCGACAAAGATATGAGTTGGACCCGCGACCCGCCCTTACGCCGCCGGGGCAGGCGGCGTCTCGTCGCGCAGGAACAGACGGTCGTAGAGCAGCGCCGCCACGATCCCGCCGAGGATCGGCCCGATCCAGTACGCCGTTTGTCCCTCGAAGACGTGCGTGACCACCGCCGGCCCGAACGAGCGAGCCGGGTTCATCGATCCACCGGTGAGCGGCCCGATGGCGAGGATGTCGGCCGCGATCGTAAGACCGATCGCCATGCCGCCGAGCTTGGGCCCGCGCTTGTCGACCGCGGTGCCGAAGACCACGAAGACGAGGAAGAACGTCGCGATCGCCTCGAGTCCGATGGCCTGCAACAGAGACGTGTCGGCCGAGATGCGCTGTCCGCCGAGCAGCGTCGCCTGCGCCACGGCCGAGGGCATCAGCGCCTTGAGCATGTACGCCGCGATGATCGCGCCGAGGAACTGCGCGATCCAGTGAATCACGGCCATCATCGGGTCGATCCGCCCCGTGACGAGAAATCCCGTCGTGACGGCGGGATTCAGATGGCCGCCCGAGATGGCCATCGTCGCACTGACCAGGAGTGCCAGGATGAGCCCATGGGCGAGCGCCACGCTGAGAACGGTCGCCTGCGACTGGACCAGCGGGCTCGTGATGATGGTTGCGCCGCCGATGAACACGAGCGCGAACGTCCCGACGAATTCGGCCACGAAATGCCGCCAGGTATCTCTCATTTGTTCGTTCCGAGCTGAGGGTGCAGGGGAAGCACGACGCCGCGGCTTAGGGGGGCCGCGGCGCTGTAACTATACCATCATCGGGTCTCGCCCGCCCCTCAGTCGGCGCGTTTCAGCACCAAGGCCGCGTTGATCCCGCCGAACCCGAAGGAATTGTTCAGGATGTAGTCGACGCGCGATTCGCGGCCGACGCCCGGGATGTAATCCAGGTCGCATCCGTCGTCCGGGTCCTCGAGGTTGAGCGTCGGCGGCAGCCACTCGTGCTCGAGGGCCATGGCGCAAATGGCCGTCTCCATCGCCCCCGACGCGCCGAGCGCGTGGCCGTAGTAGGCTTTCGTGCTGCTCACCTGGAGCTTGGGCGCGTGATCGCCGAAGACGGTCCTGATCGCGCGCGTTTCCGTCGGGTCGTTGAGCGGCGTGCTGCTGCCGTGCGCGTTGACGTACTCGATCTCGTGCGGCTCGACGCGCGCGTCCTTGAGCGCGCCGCGCATGGCGCGCGCGGCCTGCGATCCGTCCGGCCGCGGTGCCGTCATGTGGTGCGCGTCGTTGCAGAACGCGTAGCCGCAGACTTCGGCGTAGATGTGCGCCCCGCGAGCCTTGGCGCGCTCGTATTCCTCGAGGACGACCACGGCCGCGCCTTCGCCCATCACGAATCCGTCGCGGTCGCGATCGAACGGGCGCGACGCGTGCACCGGATCGTCGTTGCGCGTCGACATGGCGCGAATCAGCGCGAACGCGCCGAAGCACAGCTGGTTGAGCGGCGCTTCGACGCCGCCGCAGATCATCACGTCCGCGTAGTCGTCGCGAATCTCCCGGAATCCTTGGCCGATCCCCATCGTGCCCGATGCGCAGCTCATCGCGTTGGTGCTGTTCGGTCCCTGCGCGCCGAACTCGATCGCCACGTTGCAGCTCGCCGCGCCGGCGAAAACGTTCGTCGCCAGCGAGACCGCGACGTTCTTGATTCCCTGCGTGAGAAACACGCCGAACTGCTCTTCGGCGAATCCGACGCCGCCGAGCGCGCTTCCCATCATCGAGCCGACGCGCTCGCGATCCTCCACCGCCATGTCGAGGTGCGCGTCCTCGATGGCGAGCCGCGAGCACGCGACGGTGAATTGGCCGAAGCGGTCGAGGCGCTTGACCTTTCGTTCTTCGATGAAATCGCTCGGATGAAAATCGATCTCGGCGGCGATCTGGCTGCGGTAGATCGAGGCGTCGAAGCGGGTGACCGAACGCACGGCCGAGCGGCGAGCCAGCAGGCCCTGCCACAGGGCGTCGCGCGTGATGCCGATCGGCGTCAGCGCGCCGATCCCGGTGATCGCTACTCGTCGACGATCAGCCACCCGACACCTCGCTCGAAGAAACGACGCTGGACTCGGCTTCGGCGGTATGTTCGGCCGCGCGCCCGAGTCCGGCAAGAGTGCGCGACGCGATGCCGTGCACAAATACCGGCCCGATGACTCCATGGGCCGCGATTCCACCAATCACTGGCCACGTGGGCCCGTTCCACACGTGTACGATGCGGACGAGCGTGCCGGCTTCATGTGGGGCGAAGGTCCACTCGACATCCATCCCCGCCGTGATGCCACGAACGTGCCGAAAGCGAATCGAACCGCGCGCCGTGCTCGACGGTGTCTTCACGGCCATGAGCGACGTCCACCACGTGGGCCAATCGACGGGCCCGAAGGGACGGTTCGCCGACATCTCGACAGTCCCTCCGCCATCGCCGCGCCGTTCGAGAAAACGAACGTATCGGTAGTGAGGCAAGTGGATCGGCCAGCGTTCGACGTCGGCCGCAAGCGAGAAGATTCGAGCGGCCGGCGCGCGCACGACGAGCTCGTCGACCGTCTGGAGCGATCGGTCGGTCGGCATCGGGCCGAGGTCGAGCGGCTCCTTCACGACGCGCTCGCCGCTTCAGAACGGGTCCAGCGCGCCGTGAGGCGAAAGCCAAGCCGCCGGCTGACTCGGGGTGAGGCACCCGTCGCCGCGTTCACGTGACGTCTGAGCTCCCCGGCCGTGAAGCCGCGAAGCACCGAGACGACGCCGTCGTGTCGCGTGATGGGATGAAAACACAGCGGAAACGAAACGAGCCAGAAGCCAGCCGCGGCGAACCAACTGCGGCGCAAATCGCACACGATGACCGCGCGTCGCGCCACCCGATGCAGCTCGCGCAGCAGACGCTCGACGTCCGCGTCCGCGAAGTGGTGGAGCAGCTGCGAACACATCGCGACGTCCACACTCCCGTCACGGAAGGGAAGCGCGAGCGCGTCGGCGCAGACCATGCCCGTCGTCGTACCACGTGCTGTCGCCAGCAGCGACAGCGCGCCGTCGACGCCGATCGTCGTCAAACTGCCGCCCGACTTGCGAACGTCGCGCGTCGCTCCGGCCAGGATGTCGGCCAGGCCCGTGCCGACGTCGAGGAGGATCATGTTGTCGCGCGGCGCGATCACAGCGCGGAGCTCCGTCAGCGCGGCGCGCAGACCGCCGAGCCACACGTTCGAACGACGGATGTCGTCCTGCGCGCGGTGGCGGTCGTGTGCGTCTACGCGCGGGTCGTCGAGGAGCTCGACACCGCGACGCCTGGCGGGCGTCAGCACGAAGCCCAACTTCCCGTTCTCGTGGTCATCGCTCGAGTTGGGCGTATCCGCCGCGATAATAGAGCAGCGGACGCCCGTGCAGCGGCTCGGCCCGGTCGAGACGCGCGATGCACAAGGTGTGGTCACCCGTCTCGACGCGTTGGATGATGGTGCACTCGAGGTGTGCCAGTGCGTCGTCGAGGAGGACGACCCCGCGCTCACCACGTGAAAACGATATCCCATCAAAGCGCTGCTCGCTCTCGTCGGCGAACCGCCGCGACCATGCCTCTTGATTCGATGACAGGATGCTGATGCCACAGGCCGGCGGCGGATCGCTCGTGAGGAGGCCGTGCATCGACGCGGTGTGGTCGACGCAGAACAGGACGAGCGGCGGCTCGAGACTGAGCGAGCTGAAGGCGCTCACCGTCATCCCGTGGTCGGCGCCCGATGGATCGCGCGTCGTGAGAATCGTGACCCCGGAGGCGAAGCGACCGAGGACGCTGCGAAATGTGTCCGAGTCCATCCGTTCAACCGACGAAGACCTTCCAAACATACGACCATCGGACGACCTCGCTCGCCGGCACAAAATTCCCCGTCACGCCGATCAGAAGATCGGCGAGGTCCTTGCGCGCCGAGAGGCGCTTGGCGGCTCGGTTGATGAGCGGCGGCCAGCCGACCACCGCGCCGATCACACGCTCGACGATCCACTTGCCGCCGAACTCCTTTCGCCGCGCGCGATCGTACGCGCGAAGCGCCTCCTCGCCGCCGTCGCGTGCGGCGAGCGCTTCGACGAGAATCTCGGAAAGCAGCTCGCCGCCGCGCAGCGCCGCGTAGATGCCTTCGCCGGTGAATGGGTCGAAGAAATCGGCGGCGTCGCCGACCAACGCGGCGCCCGGCGCCCAGGCACGCCGGCTGTACGAGCCGAACGGTCCCGTCGCGACCACGGGCGACACGCGCTCGGCACCGGAGAATCGCGCCGCGAGATGAGGACGCGATCGCATCCACGCTTCGAGGAACGCGGTGCGATCCCGCGCGATGTCTCTCGCGCGCGCGGCCGGAACGACCAGCGCGACAGTCGTCGCTCCATGGCCGACGTCGGCGATGCCGACGTACCCGTCGCGCTCGACGTGCATCTCGCCTTGCTCGCCGACCTCGCGTACGCCGGTGTAGTGTGTCACCAAAGCGAGCCGGCGCGGCCAGCGCGTCGCTCTCGCGAGGCCGAGGCGCCGCGCGACGATCGAGCGAAGTCCGTCGGCGCCGATCGTGAACCGCGCGCGAATCGGCTCGCCGGTGCCCTGTTTCGCGCCGGTCACGCGACCGGAGGAATCGCGGACGAGATCTGTGATTCTCAGGCCTTCAACGACGCGCGCGCCGGACGCTCGAGCGCAGTCGAATAGAATCTCGTCGAGCACTTCGCGACGCACCGACAGCCCCCGGTCGGCGTACGCGCGGAACCCGTGTCGCGCTACGAAGTCGCCGGCGATGACCAGACCGTTCGGCGCGCGGACGCGCACACCCGACAGCGCCGCGGCGCCCGAGCGCTCGACCCGTCCGAGCGCGCCCATCGCGTCGAGCACGCGCGACGCCTCGGGGCTGAGATACTCGGCGCAGGGTTTGGGGCGCGGGAATCGGGCGCGGTCGGCGAGCAGCACGTCCACGCCCCGGCGCGCCAGAGCGAAGGCCAGGGACGATCCCGCCGGACCGCCACCGACGACGAGGACGTCCGCGTTCATGCGTAGCGCGCGAACATCGCCATGAAGAGCGCCGTGGCGGCCGCGCCGCCCAAGATTCCGCTGAACAGATTCACCATGTCGTTGTCCAATCCGCTCACCCCGCCCGCGATGCGGGTCGGCGAACCGCAATCGTGTCGCACGCGCTCAGTTGCTACACCGCACGCGTCGCACCACCGCCGAGTTTGCACCGTCGCGCCGATGAGGGAGTCCGCGAGCGCACCGACGACCCCGCCCGCTACGGCGGAGACGGCCGTCAGGCTCGTCCACCCGATCAGGATCGAAACAACGGCCACGAACAGCGCTCCCGCCAAGGCACCCAGACTTCCAATCACCGTGACCCCACCGGACGTTCCCACGGGCACCGGGCGTCCGGAAAGGATCGAGCGAGGCACGCCGCCAAACCGCGTCCCGATCTCGGTGGCCCACGTGTCGGCGGCCGAGGCGGCAAGCGCCCCGGCGCCGAGCGCCGTCCACCACAGGCCGGGTTGGATCAGCATCCCGAGCACCGCGACGCCGAACACGCCGCCGTTGGCGAGCACCTGCCTCGCGTCGCGCTGGCCTCCCTTGGCCACGATGGAACCGGTCAATCGCTCCTTCTCGGCGGCGCCGAGCCTCGACAGGGCGCTGGACGCCGCGAAGTAGGCGATGAGAAGGATCGCCCATGGATAGCCGGCGGCGGCGGCGATCGTACCAAGTCCGGTCGCAGCGACGGCGCCGCTTCTGGAGAGTGACCGAGTCTTTCGCGCAAGGGTCGCGATGATTGCGGCAACCAACAGTCCGACCGCGGCGCGCGCGGCCATCAGCGAGCGTCTTGAAGGGGCACCCACGCGCGGCTAGCTTCGCTTTTCAACCCCGCTTTTCGACCGACAACGAGGCTCATGCTCGCCACTGTTGATGCCCTGTTCCCATTGAGTCTTCTGGAAGCGGTCCGGAACGTCGACACGCCGATGGATCTTCTCGACACGGAATACGTCGACGAGCTGCGCAACAAACGCTTCGGCCTGAGCGACACGGTCTACACGCAGATCAAACGTCACACCGAGGCGGTGCGAAAGGGACAGCGCACCGGCTCCGACGAGGTCATCGGCCTCGCCAAGCTGATCGGCCGGCGACCCGACGCCGAGGCGGTGTTTCGCGCCGCCGGCCGTTACACGGCGCGACAGTCCTATCAAACCATTTCGTCGGTCAACCGCAGCTTGATGCGGATTCTGCCGGCGGCCCTCGCAAGGCCGCTCGCTTTCCGCTACGCGAAGAAAATCGCCGCGCGGTACCTCGGCGGCAACGTACGCCGCGTCGGCGCCTTTCTGATGGTCGACGTGCCGCGCCCGATCACCCTCGGCACCGCGCCGGGGAGCATCGGGTGTACCTATTACGAGTCGTCGCTGCGCGAGCTTCTCCAGCGTCTGATCGGAAGCATCGGCGCGGTGGAGCACGTCCGCTGCGCCGCTCGCGGCGAAGGCACGTGCGAATGGCGCGCCGACTGGCGCGCGATCGATCGAACCGCGGGGCACGAGTAAACGCCGAATGCTCACCACCGACACGTTGTTCGAGCTCCAACGCGCCCTGATCGACGCGAATCTCGACGGCTGGCTCCTGTACGACTTCCGCGGCCTGAATCCGATCGCCGCGGAGCTCATGGGCCTCGAGGGGATGACGACGCGGCGGGCGTTCGCCTTCGTGCCTGCGCGCGGACTTCCGATCGCGTTCACGCACGCGATCGAACAGGGGCCGTGGCGTCGCTGGCCGGGAGAGTGGCCGCGGGAGATTTATGCGTCGTGGCGAACCCTCGAGTCGCTGCTCGCGAAGTACGTCGGCGGCAAGCGCGTGGCCATGGAGTACTCGGCCGGCGACGCCGTCCCGTATCTCGACCGCGTGCCCGCCGGCGTGATCGAGATGGTCCGCGCGTCGGGCGCGACGGTCCTGTCGTCGGGCGATCTCGTGACGCGCTTCTACGCGGCGTGGAGCGTGGACAACATCGCGTCGCACGAGCGGGCGGCCGAGGTGATCGCGGGCATCGCGCGAAAGGCGATGGCATTCGCAGGCGAGCGCTCGCGAACCGCGGAGCCGCTGGCCGAGCACGAGCTCATGGGTTGGATTCAGGACGAGTTTCGTCGCGCCGGTCTCTCGACCGACCACGGCCCGAACGTGTCGGCCGGCGCGAACGCGGCAAACCCACACTACGAACCGTCGGCGGATTCGCCGCGCGTGATTCGTCCGGGCGAGATCCTGCTCATCGACCTCTGGGCTCGCGAAGACGGCGGAGTCTATGCGGACCAGACCTGGATGGCTTCCGTGGGCAAACCGTCCACCGAGACGCTCGACATCTGGAACGCGGTGCGCGACGCGCGCGACGCGGCGATCCTGCTCGTCCGCGAGCGAGCCAAGGCCAACGTGCCCACGCGCGGCGCCGAGGTCGACGATGCCGCCCGCCGCGTGATTCAATCGCGCGGATTCGGGGACTACTTCACACACCGGACCGGCCACTCGATCGACTCGCGTGATCTGCACGGATCGGGACCGAACCTCGACAACCTCGAGACCCGGGAGGAGCGCTTGCTCGTCCCCGGAATCGGCTTCTCGATCGAACCGGGGGTTTACATCCCGGGGCAGGTCGGGATGCGAAGCGAGGTCAACGTGTACATCGTGCCGGGCGAGGCCGTCGTGACGCCGCGTGACTACCAGCGGGATCTGCTCATCGTCTGAGCGGAGTGGGCCCGCAGGTCGTGAGCGGTCCGCTCGTTGCGGACTAACCTCTGGGTACCGGCGGGGTCGCCGGGTCTCCCGACTCATCCAGAGGTTCTCCTGAAGCTGAAACGCGGCGTTCCACTCTTCGCCCTTGGCGCGACGATCGCGGCCCTCGCCGCGTGCTCCAAGGAACCCGCCTCCGCGGCGAGGGGGGGAGCGGCCACGCGGAGCGGGTCGCGATGGCGACCGACGATCGAGCCGGTTTCGAGCTCGCCGCCACCGGCTATCGCCCGTCGGCGCTGCCCACATCCGGCACGGTGATCGGGGTGGTCGATCCGACGGCGCTGCCGGCGATCGATGATTCCACGCACGAGTGCGAAACGGGGAGGAAGACGCCGCCACACTCGCGGGCCGCGCTCGTCTGGATCGCGGGGCTCGACTCGGGCAAGGCGCTGCCGATCGAGAAGCGTGCTGATCTGGGCAGCGAGGATTGCGGCCTCGATCCGAGCATCGTCGCGACCACCGTCGGGTCGACGATCAACGTCTACAACGACGACGCGGCGCTGCACCGTTTCGTGTTCAAGGGCAAACCGGTGGACAGCGCCGTCACGATGCCCTTCTTCAACACCGGGCAGGTCGTCGCCAGCGAGCGATTGACGAAGCGCGTCGGTTTCGTCGACGTCGTCTGCACGCGCCATCCATGGATGCGCGCCACGATCGCCGTCTTCGATCAGCCGTATTTCGCCGTGACCGACGAGAGCGGGCGGTTCTCGCTGGATTCGGTTCCGCCGGGGAGCTACACGCTCATGGTCTGGCGTCCCGACCTCGACAAGCCGCTCGAGCGAAAGATCCGGGTCACGGGACAACACACGACGAATTTGGACATCGGCCCGGAAGGGGGCGAGACCGTCGGCGATCAGACCGCGGCAGGTGATATCCCGAGCACGAGGCGGTCCACGACCATCGCCGCGAAGAGCAGGGCGAGGTAGAGCAGAGAATACTTGTAGAGCCGCCACGCCGGCGCGTTCCATTCGGTGGCGCGCATGACGCGCAGGACCTCGACGATGAATTTCGCGCCGAGCGCCGAGGCGGCGACCAGATAGACGACGCCGAGCGCTCCGAACGCCACCGGAAGCAGCGTGAGCGGCAGCAGGACGACGGTGTACCAGAACATCTGGCGCTTCGTTTCGCGCTCGCCCCAAACGAGCGGCGCCATCGGCACGTGGGCCCGGTCGTAGTCGCGCTGCTTGAGCAGCGCGAGCGCCCAGAAGTGCGGCGGCGTCCAGTAGAACACGATCAAGAACAGGTACACAGCGAGCAGATCGATCCGGTTCGTCACGGCGGCCCAGCCGACGAGCGGCGGGAAGGCACCGGCCGCGCCGCCGATCACGATGTTCTGCGGCGTGCTGCGCTTGAGCCACCGCGTGTAAATGAAGACGTAGAAGTAGAATCCCGCGAGCGCGAGCGCCGCCGTCAACACATTCGCGGCGTAAGCGAGCAGCCACGTCGCGGCGGTGGACAGCAACACGCCGAATGCGAGCACCTGTCGCGGGTGCATCCGTCCGCTGGGAATCGGGCGCAGCCGCGTGCGGGCCATGCGATCGTCGATGTCGCGATCGATGTACATGTTCACCGCGTTAGCGCCGCCCGCCATGAGGTATCCGCCCGTGAACACCGCGAGCACGAGGGTCCACGCCGGATGTCCGGCGACGAACATCGGCGCGATCGTCGTCACGAGCAGCAGCGAGATGATCCTCGGCTTCGTGAGCGCGACGAGGTCGCGCCAGATCGAGCGCGTGCCGGTGATGGCGACGGCGTCGGTCACGGTTCGGTGGCCGGAACGGGCGGCAGGTGACCGCTGAAGCTCCGCGCGGCGTCAACAGGCACGCCGGCCGCCGCCGGCGCGGTTCGTCGCGCGAGGTATGCAAGGAGGAAACAGCTCAGCCAGATGCCGATGCCGGTCGCCTCGTGAAGCGAACGGAGCACAGCGGGCAACGTGAGCAGAATCATCGTCGACGCGAGGGCCAACTGAAGCACGACCATGCCCAGTGCGATGGCCGCGGTGCGCACGACGATCGGCGCTTCTTCCGCGCGGCGACGACGCAGCGTCGCGACCACGCCGATCAGGTGCAGAAACAGCAGAACGGCGACGGTGCGGTGCGTCATCTGCACGGCCACGGCGGTGGCGTCGACCGCTGAATTGCGTCCGCAGAGCGGAATGGTCGTACACGCCACCGAAGCGCCGGGGATCTTCGCCGTCAACCCGCCGAGCGCGACGGCGAAGAGGGCGAGAATCGCCGCGGCGCGCCCGGATCTCGCGGCGCGTGACGTCCCTCGCTGACGTTCGGCGCTCGCGCCGCCGAGAGCGCCGCTGCGCACGGCGGTCATCGCGACCATGGCGAGCACTGTCATGGCGACGAGCCAATGCGCGACGGTCGCCCAGGGTGCGTTACCGAATTTCACGGTCACGCCGCCCAGCGCGGCCGCGAACAACACGGCTCCGAGCGCGCCGGTTGCCGAGCGAAGTACGCCGCCGCGCCCGCTCACTCCGGCTTCACGACGTTGCCGTAGGGCGGCCGCCGCCATGAGCGTCACCGTCGCGACGAGAATCGACGCGAGATATCGGTGCGTGACCTCGACGATGAGATCCGGTCGGCTGAATGGCGGGAACCAGTAGCCGTAACACTTCGGCCAGTTGTTGCCGCAGCCCATGCCAGAGCCGGAGATGCGAACGATGGCGCCGAACACGAGGTGCAGGCACGCCGCGCCGAGGGCGAGCAGCGACAGCCGGCGGATGGTCTTCATCTGATGGACATCGAATCGACGACCGCGCTCGCGGCCGGACCGTGCATGGCGTGCCACGTCGCGACGAAGAGGAACGCGAGCCCGATCCCCGGGACCACCGCCCAACACACCTCGAGGGCGCGCCGCGCTAGAGACGCCGGTTCATCGGCGCTTGGCGCCTGCGCCGGAGAGACGAGCGAAGATCGAACGATCGCCGCCTGGGCGACGACACAACACGCGACGGCGATCCAGAAAATCCCGTCGGCGAAACGAGTGACCATGCGGGGAGAGATGGCGAGAGAATCTGCAGCCATCCAAAGCTAGCGCGCCGGACGCTCCCGTTGGAGCGCCGGCGCGCGGCCACCGCTTCAATTGTGTCGCTCAGGTCTTGTGACTGATCGAGTAGACGTAAGCGGAAACGGACTTCACCTGGTCCGGCGTAAGCTGTGCGCCGCCGAATGGGAGCATCGGGCTGGAGTAAGGTGGCGTCGGCTGGGGCATGCCCGTCGTCACGCGTTTCTGAATGAAGTCGTAGCTGCCGTCGCCGGTGAGCCACTGCTGCTTGTTGGCGAGTGGCGGCGCGAGCGGAGTTCCCGCGGCATCCGGCCCATGGCACGTCTGACAGAGACCGCCCGCCTTGAGCCCGTGGAAGATGCTGTCGCCTTCGGCGAGCATGGCGAGCGTCGCACCCGCTGGAGCGACTCCCGGCACCGGCGCCGGAAGCCCGGCCGGCATCCCACCCGTCGCCGCGGTCGCGCCGGCACCGCCGGGAGCCGCGCTCGTGGATTCTCCTCCGGCCTTCTTCTCGCCGCCGCCGCACGCGACGGCGAACGCAGCAACGATTCCGACGAAAGCAACCGCGCGCAATTCGATCAGTGCCGAGCTCCGACTGCCGTTCCGGGTTTTCATGTAGTCCTCGATCACGTGTGGAGTGTGGGGCGCCAAAGTCCGTTGCATTCGTCATGCCGATGGACCGGCTCGTCTCAAGTCGCCTCGCCCGCGCGCGCCACCGGCGCTACCATATGGAATGTCCGACGTCCGATCCGCCGCTCCAGCCGCGCCCGCAGCCGCGGAGCTTCCGCGCCGTCTCGGTCTGTGGAGCGCCATCGCCGTCGTCGTCGGCATCACGATCGGCTCGGGGATCTTCCGAACGCCGGCGAGCGTCACGAATCGGTTGCCTGGTCCGCTTCCGCTCTTCGGCGTCTGGATCGCCGGCGGAATCGTCGCGCTGTGCGGCGCGCTGACGCTGGCCGAGGTCGCCGGCGCGTTCCCCGAGACGGGTGGAATCTTCGTCTTCATTCGCAACGCATGGGGACGCCTTCCGGCGTTTCTTTTCGGCTGGGCGGAGCTGGCGATCATTCGCGCGGCGGCGCTCGGCGCGATCGCGACGACGTTCGCCGAATATCTGTTGAGAGTGCTGGGATTCAACCCGGGCGTCGCGCCGTACGACGGCTGGGTCCACTACGTCGCGGCGCTCGCCATCGCGGTCATCGCCGGGCTGAACTACGTCGGCGTTCGGTGGGGGTCGTTGCTCCAGAACATCACCACGGTCGCGAAGTACTTCGGCCTGCTGTTCATCGTGATCGTCGCGATCGCGATCGGCCTGCCGAAGACCGGCGGCCATTTCACCCCGGCGTTCCCGGCGGGGAGCTTCTCGATCGCGCCGTTCGGGCTCGCGCTCGTGTCCGTGCTGTGGGCGTACGACGGGTGGGCCGACCTCGCGTTCATCTCCGGCGAGGTGAAGGACCCGGAGAAGAACCTTCCGAGGGCGCTGATCCTCGGCACGTGCGCGGTGGTCGTCGTCTATATGCTCGCCAACATCGCGTACCTCGGCGTGATGTCGGTCGACGAAATTCGGCACTCGAAGCTCGTCGCCGCCGACGTCGCGCAGCGGGTCGTCGGGCCGGCGGGCGTCACGTTCGTTTCGATCACGGTGATGCTCTCGACGCTCGGCACGCTCAACGGGTCGATCCTCACGAACCCGCGCGTCTTCTTCGCGATGGCGGCGGACCGGCTTCTGTTCCGGAAGATCGCGGCCGTGCATCCGCGCTACGAGACGCCCTACGTGGCGATCACGCTCGCCGCGGTGCTCGGGATCATTTTTGTATTGATGCGAACGTTCGAGCAGCTCGCCGATACGTTCGTCACGGCCATCTTGCCGTTTTACGCTCTGGGAGTTGCGTCGATCTTCGCGTTCCGCCGGCGCGCCGGGTACAAGCCGGCGTTCCGCGCGCCGCTCTATCCGTTCGCGCCGATTCTTTTCGTCCTGGCGACGATCTATCTGCTCGCCAACGCGCTGATCGATCCGAGCAGCCGCTGGCCCACGCTCGCGGTCTTCGGCGTCATCCTGCTCGGCATTCCGGTGTACTACGCGACGGTGGGCCGAACGCCGCGCGCCGCGATCCAGTCGTCGCGGGCGCCGTCGCCGGGAGACTGACTAGAAGATCTTCAGGTTGATGTACTTCTTGGGATTCTTCTTGAAGTCGGTCACAAGCGAGTCGATCGTCTGGAGCAGGTGACGCGCGTCGGTGTACATGAGCGAATCCGTCATGAGCTTTTGCACCGTGCCGTTCCCGTTCTCCATCTTGTCGACAAAGACGCGGAGCTGAGTCGTCGAGGAATCGAGCTGCGACGAGATGCGCGTGAGGTTGTCGCTCGAGGTCTTCACGTTCGCCAGCGTCGCGGCGATCTTCGCCGAGTCGATCGCGCCGGCCGCCTTGCCCATGATGCTGTCGAAGTGGCTCGCCGTGCCTCGAAAGGATTCCAACGTCGCCGAGATGTTCCTGTTCTGTTGCGCCGCGACGCTTTGCAGCTGGGCCGAGAGCGCCGTGGCGGACACGATGACCTTGTGCATGTCCTTGAGCGTGCCGGCTTCGATCAGCTCCGTCTGCAGCGAGCGCGAGAGGAGCGAGATCGTCTGGCCGATCGTGTCCATGCGCGTCAGGATCTGATTGAAATCCGCCGCGGGCGGTCCCGGGGGGACCGTGTCGCCCGACGCGTACGACGCTGACGTCAACGGTACGGGCGGGGTGAGCGCGATTGCCACGTCGCCGAAGATGCCAACGGGCTTCACCGCCGCGTTCGAGCCTTTCGGGATCGAATACTGGTCGTCGATCCGCAGCATGACGTCGAGGTAGCCGTCGCGGCGCAGCGTCACGTCGCCGACGTACCCGACGTTCACGCCGGCGAGCAGTACCGGCTGGCCTTGCTTGAGGTTCTGTCCCCAGGCGAAGCGCGTGTAGAGCGGATACCCCGATCGCAGACCACCACGCGCGAGCCAAAGCGTCCCGAGGATGAGGACGATGACCGCGACCGTGATGAGAATGCCGACGGTGACTTCGTCGCGACGCTTCATGTCTGGAGGAAGGGAGCCAGCACGCCCGCCGTCAGTGCATCGAGCACGAGAATCGTCACCGACGTGATGACGACCGCGCGCGCCGTCGACCGCCCGACCCCCTCGGCACCGGCCTCGGAAATGTAACCCTCATAGGCGCAGACGAAAGCGATCGCGGCGCCGAACATGCGTCGCCTTGAGCAGGCTGTAGACGACCTGGAACGTTCCGAAGCCGAGTCGCAGACCGGTGACGAAGTCGGAGGCCGGGACATCGGTAAAATGAACCGAAACGACGTAGGCGCTGCACAGGCCGATGGCGTCGGCGAGGACGACGAGTGTCGGCAGCATCAGGATCGCGGCCAGCAGGCGCGGCACGATCAGGAACGCGACCGGATCGTACGCGAGCGTCTCCAGCGCGTCGATCTGCTCGGTGACGCGCATCGTTCCGATCTCGGCGGCCATGCGCCCGCCGACGCGACCGGTGAGCACGAGCCCCGTGAGCAGCGGTCCCAGCTCGAGGACGATCATGAGGCGGCTGGCGAGCCCGATGATCGACAGCTCGACGCCGGGGAAAAGCTGGTACCGTGTTTGTAAGGCGATGACGCCGCCGATGAACGCGGCGACGATCACCGTGAGCGGCACCGAGTCGACGCCGATGTTCTTCATCTGGCGGATCGTCTCCGGCACGTAGGTCGCCGGGTCGCCGAATCCGCGCGCGATGTCGCGGAGGAAATACGTGCGCTGGCCGACGTCGCGGAATACGTTGATCCAGTAGCGCGTGACGCGCCGGAAAAACCGGATCGACGCGCGTTGAACGACCGGGTAGGTCTGGGTTTCTCGACTGATCGCCTGCGACGAGCGCGGGGCGGGCCCCGTCAAGTCCGTACCCGGGCCAGCAGCACGAGGCCGACGACACCGAACATCGCGCCGGGAATCCACGCGGCGAGGTCGGGTGGGATGACGCCCTTCGCGCCAACCGCGCGCGTCAGCTGGATCATGAGGAGAAAGATCATCGTCGTTGCAAGGCTCACGGCGATGCCGTAGGCCGAGCCGCCCCGCTGAGTGCTGGTGGCGAGCGGGGCGCCGAAGAGCGCGATGATGATGCACGTCGCGGGGATGGCGATCTTGAGCGCCCGTTCCACGCGCAGCACGTTGGCGTCGCCGCCCGAGCGCTCCAGCGCCGTGATGAAGCGCGTGAGCTCCTCGTAGCGCATGTCCTGCGCTTCGCGCGGCTTCGCCATCATGTCGCCGGGTTGCTCCCTGAAGCGGGCGTCGCGCGCCGACGCGAACGAGACCGCGAAGTTGGACTGCCGGTCGCTCACCACCTGCAGGTGGCCGTGACGCAGCGTCCAGTCGCCGCGGCGCATGTCGTACGAGGCCGAGTCGGCGGTCAGGACGTACGTCGGATACGCCGGCCCCTGGCCCTTCCGCTCGATCTGCAGCTGGCGGATCCGTCCCGAATCGGTGCGGAGCTCGTATGCCTTGTAGACGCGGCCGAAATCGCTCGCGAACGCGAAGTTGAAACGGCTCGTGCCGACCTGCGCCTTGTCCTCCTGGAGGAGCCGGCTCCGTCGCTGGTTCGTGATCGGAACGACCTCACCGAGGCCGAGGTCGAGCAAGGACGCGAACATCGCGCCGATCAGGATCGGGACGACGAGCCGGTGGAAGCTCACGCCCGACGCCTTGGCCGCCGTCACCTCCGAGTGCCGCGTGAACGCGCCGATCGAGAACACGGTGGCGAACAACACGGCCGCCGGCAGCACCAGAAACATCGAATCAGGAATCCAGAACAGATAGCTGAGCGCGATGTCGGCGGCCGGAATCCGCCGGTCGAGATAGTTCTGGACGTGATCGGTCAGGTCCATGATCACGAGCAGGAACGGAAATCCGAGCGCCGTGATCGTGAAGATCCGCCAGAACTCGGTGAACACGTAGCGGTCGAGCGGCCGGAAGATGCGCATGGCTACTTGGCTGCGCCTTTCCGGCGCTGCTCCGAACCAGAAGCGGACCGAGTCGAACATCTCGGCGAGGTTGCCGCCGCGCGCGGTGGCCGTCTCGTGGCCCATGCGCGAAATGAGCGCGATGCCGATGAGCGCGAAGATGATGTTGCCCGCCCACATCGCCCAGAACGGCGAGATGATGTTGTGGTTGGCGAGCGCCTCACCCGAGGTCAGGCCGACATAATACACGGAAAAGATCAGGAAGCTCGCGATCAGCACGAGCCCCACGCCGCCGCGCGGAAATCGAAGCGAGATCGGCGCGCCGACGAGCACGAGCACGATGCAAGCCGCGGCGAGCGAGAACTTCTTCTGGATCTCGATCGCGTAGCGATTGCGCCAGTGCCGGGCGTCGTCGAGGCGTATTTTGGCGTCGGCCGTTTCGCTCGTGATCAGAGTCTTGAGATCGTCCCCGGTGGCCGCGCCAGCGGACGGGGGCGGCGTCGCGGTGCGCGCCGCCGTTTTCGGGCCCGGCGGAACCGGCGACGCGGAAACCGGGGGTGCCGCGCCCGGTATCGGCGCCGGCATGGGCGGACGGCGGGCGATCGGCGATGATCCCGCGGCGGGAACCGTAACGCGCGGCCGTCTCCGGGATGAAGGCGCCGGCGGGGATCTGATTCCGCGCGACTTTCTTGAAGACGCTGCCGATCATCACCATCACCGAATCCGACTTCACGAGCGGCTTGTCAGCGGCCTTCTTCGCCGTGTCCGGCTTCTGCTTCGTCGTGTCCTGGTGATGCGTCGTGTCCTGTCGGATGGCGCGCCGCAGCGAACATCGCCGGCTCGGCGGCCTCCGCGCGCTTGGGCTCGAGCGGGTTGCCGAGGTGGAGCTTGTTCGTGATGAAGTTGCAGTAGAGCGCGCCGATCCCGCCGGCCTTGGGAATGGGTTTGCGCTTTGGTTCGGGGCGGCTGTCCCCGCGGTCTTTCATGATGCGCCACACGGCGAGCAGGCTGTCGCTGTACGCGTTCTGCAGCGCGATGTTGCGCTTCTCGTACTCCGCCTGCATCTCGCACACCGACATCTCGCGGTCGCCCTTCGACGTGGTGTCGGCGTCGATCGTCTTGAACTGGTTCGCCACGTCCTTCACGCGCATCTCGTCCTGCTTGTAGTAGATGCGGTCGAGCTGCCCCGGCTGATTCGACGGCGCGGACATCATCATGCCGTCGTACAGGTGCAGGATCAGATCCGTCTTGTTGCTGGCGAACGACAGCGTCCCGTGATCGGCGAAGATCGTCTTGCGTTTGGTCGGGTCGTACACGTCGTAGATCGTGATGTCGCGCATCCGCCCGGACTGGTCGCGATCGATGTAGCCGGCGCGCAGGTAGAGCTGCCCCTCCTTGATCGGATTGATCACCTGCTCCTTGAGGGCGAAGCTCGGCTTCGTCCGCAGGATCGCGAGCTGGAGGGTCGCCAGCTCGTGGTTCGCGCTCGAGAGCACCTGGTCGTTGAACCAGAGCATGAACACCGCGAGGAACGCCGCCGCGACGACGACTGGGCGCATGAGCGACCGCGTCGAGACGCCGCTCGCCTTGAGCGCCGTGATCTCGTTCTCCGACGCCAGGCGGCTGAACGCGAACAGCACGGCCACCAGCACGGACATCGGCAGCGTGAGCGCGACCGTCAGCGGGATCGACAGGACGAAGAACTCGAGGATCACCTGCCAGGACAGCCCGCGTCCCACCAGGTCGCCGAACTTTCGCGCGATGAACTGGAGCAGCATGAACGACGTGAGCGCCGACAGGGCGAAAAAGAACGGCCCGACGTGTTCCTTCAGGACGTAGCGGCTGAGTTTCTTCACGTTTTCATTGGGCGGGCGCGATCGGTCGTCTGCTGCGGAACTTCAAGTACTCCACAGGGTTGTACGGCCGTGGCTGGCCTGTATATTCCACCCACCGCCAGCTCGAATTCAAGGCTTCCTCGAGACGTGACCGCCCGCGTCCCGAGAGCGAACGCAGCAGGACCACGACACGAGCCGTTGGCGGCTTCCTACCCCACCGTTAGGGTTTGGTGCGACCCCTGTATTCCGCGACGCGAGCTGTTCTGATCGCGCTCGCCGTTGGACTCGCCTGGGGTCCGCCGGCGAGATCACAGACGCCGCCCATACCCGTCCTGCCCGCTCGGCCGCCGGCGGATACCGACACCCTGCGGCGCCCGCCGCCTCCCCCCGGAACGACGACCATCCCGGGCCTCGAGTTGCCGCTCGAGCTCAATCTTCGCGTCGAGGGCAAGAAGGAGCGCGACCGGAACCTCGTGTGCACGTCGCTCGAGGCGATTCAGACGAGCGCCGTCTCCGGGTGCAACGCCGGCTTCCTGCCTTGGTCCCTCCAACCGACGGTGAGCATCAAGAGCTCCGGGGTCGTCGCCGACCGATGGCACGTGAACGTCGACTACGACATGCAGCGCGAGTTCGACGCGTCCAACTCGCTGTCTCTGTACTACGAGGGCACGCCCGGATCGCGATGGCAGCGCGTCGACGTCGGCAACGTCGACGTTCACGCCACCGCCGTCGCGATTTCTGTCGGCCAACCTGCCGACGGGAAACTACGGCCTCCAGATCACGAATCAGTTCGGTCCGCTCCGTTTTCAGTCGATCTTCGCGCAGCAGAAGGGCAACGTCGGTCAAGACGCGCCAGTTCACGATCGGCAGCACCGCGCAGCAGGCGAGCGGCCGCGACATCGACGACTACCAGATCGAACGCCTGCGCTTCTTCTTCACGATCGATCCCGCGCTCCTCGGCGGCGGCCGTGCGTTCCCAAACATCGACATTCTGAACCATTCGCAGCTCGCCGCGCTTCGCGGCGCGCTGCCGGACACGCTGCGTCCCACGCTCGTCAGAATCTACCGTCTCCAGTTCGGCACGCAGCCGCAGAATCCCGGCGGCCCCCGATTCCGCGTGCGCGGCGGGCAGACGAACGGCACCGCGGTGTACGACCTCCTGCGCGAAGGCGTGGACTACGTCATCGACCGGTCGCTGCTCTGGTTCGCGTTGGTGCGGCCGCTCAACGAGTCCAACGAGCGGCTCGTCGTCGCCTACAACGTGAGAATCAACGGGCGCGACACGGTCTGGACGACGACCGGCGGAACGCCCGACCTCCAGTTCGTGCCCGGGCGCGACCAAGTCGCGAACCTCGTGATGGACCCGACCGTTGGGCCGACGTCAGCGGCGTTCCGGAACGAGATCCGCTCGGTCTACCGAATCGCGGGGGGCAACCTCGCGCGCGAGACGGCGAAGATCCGGATCGTGACGGGAAGCGGCCGCCTCGAGCATCCGATCGCCGGCTCGGATGCGACGTTCCTCCAGATGTTCGGTCTCGCGCAGTCGGCGAACCCCGCCGAGTTCGACGCCGAGAACCGCCTCTGGCCGCGCCGCAGCGACGCGATCTTCAACCTCGGCGCGGGAGCGGCGGACATCCGCAACGGGCAGTCGCTCGACGTGGCCTACGCGATCCACGACTACTTCCTGGTGTTTCCGTCGCTGCATCCGTTCAGCGCGCGAGACTCGGGGCTCGTCGTGCGGGGGAATCCGACGAACGACGACATTTACACGATTCCGGGAGAGTACATCTACTCTCCGCAGCACCCGGCATCGCTGTACCGAATGAACGTCCGCTACGAGACCGTCAGCACGGAGCAAGGCGGCGCGATAACGATCGGCGCGGGCTCGATCCGGCCCGGTTCCGAGCAGGTCGTGATGGACGGGCGGCAGCTCGTCCGTGACCTCGACTACCGCGTCGACTATGACCTCGGACGAATCGAGTTCATGCGCCCCGACACGGTGCTCGTCGCGCAACGGCACGTGGACGTCCGCTACGAGGAGAACGTTTCGTTCGGTTCAGCGCCGACGACGCTCGCCGGCTTTATGTCCGAGCTGCCTGTCTCGCACGGCACCACTCGATTTTCTGGCGATCAACCAGTCACAGAGCACGTCGTTCAACCGCCCCGACCTCGGGCTGCAGGGCAGCTCCACGCTCACGACCGGCGTGACAGGGCGGTTCAACTGGGACCTGCCGGGGCTCACCACTCTCGCCAGCCGGCTGCCGTTCGGCGAATCCAAGGCCCCGTCGCATTTTTCATTCAGCGCCGAGATCGCGCACAGCAATCCGCAGTTCCTCGCGCGCAACCAGGGCACCGCGTACATCGAGACGTTCGACGCGAACGGCGGCACCTCGATCGCGCTCGCCGACCAGGCGTGGTTGAACAGCAGCCTTCCGGCGTACGGCAACTCGCTCGCATCCCCATTCGGCGGAGCGTTCTTCGAGCCGTCACACGCGGCGACGCTCGTCTGGCAGACGAACGTTCAGAGTCCGACCGGACGCCGGCTCGTCGTGAGTCGCAGCGGGATCGATCCGCTGCTCACGTTCGCCGGCAACGGGATAGAGCTCAGCGAGCCGGTGCTGTGGCTCACGCTCCTGCCGCTCGACCAGGTCGGCCGCTACGACGGCGCGACGCGAAGCTACAAATGGACCGACAACAGCCTCGCTGCCGCGGGCTCGCGCCGGTTTCGCAGCATTCGAACGGTGCTCAGCTCGACCGGTCAGGATCTCACGCGCGGCGAGTTTCTGCAGTTCTGGACGCTGCTCGACACGTCGGCGATCGCGCGCGCGTCGAAGTCGGATCCGACGGTGATCTTGGACTTCGGCGACATCTCCGAGAACGCCGTGCGATTTTCGCCGGACACACTCAAGGTTTCCGGAAACGACACGACGTTCAGTGGGAAGCGACTCGTTGGGTTCGACAACCCGATTCCGGCGACCGAGCGCGATCCGTTTTCGCGATCCTTCAACGCCGCGATCAACGACACCGGGCTTCCGGGCGACTTCGCCGACACCATCGTCGCCGTCGACGCGTCCGGAGCGCATCGCGCGACGAACGTTCGCGTCTGCCACGCCGCCCCCGGCGCGCTCGACGTCATCGGCGATCCGCGCACAAACTGCACGGTGGCCAACAACAAGCTCGACGAAGACGACATCGACATGGACAACGCGCTCAACTTCTCGAGCGCGCAGCGCGAGAGCGAGCGGATCCTGCGATACGTCGTCGACCTGAACGCGCCGAGCGCCGTCACTCGCGTCGGCGGGCGCTTCACCGACACGCTGTACGTTCGCGGCCAGCCGCAGGCGCGGACGCGCAACTGGGTTCTCGTGCGCGTGCCGTTCAAGACGCCGACCGACTCGCTCAACGACGTCAATCGGCGCAAGGTGCGCGCGCTTCGGCTCACGCTCGTGTCGGCGCAGGGACCGGACGCCGAGGTGCCGGTCCAATTGCCGATCGCCGAGTTGCAGGTCGTCGGCGCGCGGTGGCTCGACCGGAGCAATCAGACGCTCGCCGGGATCGCGGGCACTCTTCAGCACGGCGGGTTCGTCATCACGTCCTCGATCGGCACGACCGACTCGAGCGCATCGGTCGTGTACCAACCGCCTCCGGGCATCGTGAACGAGGCCGCGCAAAAGGGAGCGCAGTTTCAGGGCACGCTCACCACGACCAACGAGAGCTCGCTCCGCATCCAAACGGGGAACCTGCCTCTCTATCACCGCGCCGAGGCGTTTTTCCGTTTTCCCGCGGGTCCCCAGTACTTCATGGCGTTCCAGCGGCTCAACGTGTGGGGCCGCGGCCGCGGGAACGGTTGGGGGCAGAGCGGCGAGCTTCAGATGTACTTCAAGGTCGGGCGTGACGAGAACAACTTCTACATGTTCCGCGCGCCGGCAAACGCGGGGCCGACCGCCGCCGCGTGGACGGACTTCGCGATCGACCTGAGCAAGTTCATCGATCTTCGAAAGAGGATTCAGACCGCGTACCTCGCCGGCAGCGCCACGTCGATCGCCTGCACAGGCGTCGACTCGGCGATCATCGTGGCTTCGCCGCTGCCGTCGGGCGTCGTGTCGCGCCGGTTCGCGGCGTGCCAGGACGGCTACATCGTGTACACCGTCGACCCGGCGGTCACCGCGCCGAATCTGAATTCCGTGCAGGAAGTGGCGGTGGGCATCGTGCGTGTGGCGGCATCGGGCGCGGCGGGTGCGCCGCCGATCAGCCCGACCGACACGCTCGAGCTCTGGGTCGACGACGTGCGGTTGGACCGGCAGCTCAACACCGGCGGCACCGCCGGGTCGATGAGCGCGCACCTCAACATGGGCGACTTCGCCGACTTTCAGGCGACGCTCAGCAATCGCGACCCGAACTTTCAGGCAGCTCGGGGAGCAGCCGTCGTTCGAGACGGAGCGCAACATCGACATGAGGGCGACGCTTCGGCTGGAGAGGCTTCTTCCGGCGGGCGCGGGAGTCTCGCTTCCCCTCACGATCTCGAAACTCTCATTGGCCGAAGATCCGTTGTACCTCGAGCAGACCGACATCTCGGGGAAGGGGATTCCGGGACTCCGCAAGCCGCGCAACGATCTCACGACCTACAGCCTGACCGCGCGCCGCACGGCATCGCTCGGCGGCCCGCTCGCTCCGTTGGTCGACAACCTGTCGCTCAATACGTCGTACACGACCGGCGTGGATCGCACGGAATTCCAGGACGGGAACCAGAATACACTCTCGGTGGGGCTCGACTATCTCGTCGCGGGAAGCGCGCCGCTCACGACGGCGTTGCCCGGTTGGGCCGCCGGCGCGCTCGGTGTGTTGCCGGATTTCCTCCAGGCCGGTCCGATCGCCGCGCTGCGGGCGAGCGCGTTCCGCTGGAATCCGACCGAGTTCCGAGTGAGCACGGGATTCGTGCGCGGCAACGATCGCCGAGTGTCGTTCCTCAACCCCACGGGAAGCGTGGCGGACGATCCGAGCGTGAGCACGGCGTCCAGCCGGCTCTGGCGAAACGCGGGCGTGTTGGGATTTCAGCCGACGCCTGGCACCGCGTTTCGCTGGGAGATCCAATCGCTGCGCGACTTCCGCGACTACCGCGACACGGCGGGTGAGTCGAATCAACTGCCGCCCGTCGTCGTCGGGCCGGGGTTCGAGCGAGAGCGGTCGATGTCGACGAGCGCGTCGTTCACGCCGTCCTTCTCATCGTGGTTCCGGCCGCGCGCCGATCTCGGAACCCAGTACGACATGTTGCGCGATCCGAACGTGCGGTCGTTCGCCACGCTGCCGGGAGTGATCGGCGTGGACAGCGTGCTCGCCGTGCACGACTCGCTCGCCGCGCTGGATCGGTCGCTCCCGCGCCGCATGACGGCCGCGCAAACGATTGGAGTGGGAACGACGATCGACGTCGCGCGCGCCTTCGCCGCCTACACCCGCGACTCGAGTCTCGCTCGCCGGATCGGGGCGTCGTTCACGCCGGTGGACGTTTCGTTCACGCGCAGCCTGTTGGGCGACGTCGACGCGTTGGCCAGCGCGCCGCCACTGCCGTTCGAGTTGGCGCTGGGCGGCCCGTCGTCGTTCCGCTTCGTGAATGGCGCCGCGGCGACCGCCGCCGGAGAGACGGGGACGTGGAACGCCGCGAGCTCGGTGCGTCTCCTCGGCGGCACGGCGATCGACGCGCGGTATCAGCACATCTCGACCGCCAACTGGATCGCGCGGCCGGACTCGTCACAGGTCCAGGCGCAGGCGAACGGAACGCAGACCCGCTTTCCCGACGTGACGCTGCGCTGGGCGTTTCATCCGGCGCCCGGCGGATTGTTCACGGCGGTCGACGCGAGCGCGGGCTATCTGCGCACGACGGCATCGATATCGCTGCCGGGCCTCGACGCGGGCGACTCCCCCGAGATTCGACGCAGCCACGCCGAGACGTATCCGTTCGGCGGGTCGGTCATCTGGGCGGGACGCGGATCTCTGAGCACGAGCGCGCGGTACAGTCTCACGCAAAGGCTGGACAGTCTCCCCGGAAGCCTGGCGCGGACGCGCGGCAACGAGCTCACCATCGACGCGGGCCGGTCGTTCCACGTGCCGGAGAGTCTCGGCCTCGGTCTGCGCAGCGACCTGAGGACCCGGTTCGGCTTTCAGCAATCTCACAACCGGACTTTCGTGCTCGACTCGACCGGAGCGTTTCAGAGCCGGCTGGCCGACAACGGAAGGCAGTCGTTCAACCTGGCCGCGGACACGAACCTGCAGGACGGTCTGGTGTTCACACTCCAGGCGTCGCACATCGTGACGTTCGACAACAACCTCAACCGGCGCTTCGCGCAGACGGTGCTGTCCACCGTGTTGCAATTCCAGTTCTTTGGCACCGCCAAGTAGACCGCCGAATGACCAATTCGACTAACGTACAGTCTATTCCCGGACGAGACCTCTCCGTGCGCATGATCAGCCTTCTCTGTGCCTCGATTCTTCTGTTGAGCGGTTGCGACCGCGGCTTCGGCCGCGCGAAGACCGCGTTCGACGGTCAGGCGGCGCTCGGATATGTGAAGGCGCACCTGGCGTTCGGTCCGAGGACGCCCGGCACGGCGGCGCACGACTCGGCCGCCGCGTGGATCGTCGCGCAGATGAAGCAGCGCACGGACAGCGTGAGCGTTCAGCGCTGGACGCAGACGACGGCCGACGGAACCAAGCTGCCGCTCCAGAACATCCTCGCCCGATTCAACCCCGCCGCGACGCAGCGCGTGCTCTACGTGACGCACTGGGACACGCGTCCCAAGGCTGACGACGATCCCAACTTCGGCAACAAGGCGCGGCCGATCCTCGGCGCCAACGACGGCGCGTCGGGCGTTGGCCTGTTCATCGCGCTGGGCGACGTGTTCAAGAAGACACCACCCTCCGTTGGTGTAGACTTGCTGTTCGTGGACGGAGAGGACTGGGGCGCGTTCGACTCCGACAGCGGCGGCCATTTCCCCGACGCGCTCTTCGGATCGCAGTACTTCGCGAGCCATCTGCCCTCAGCGAACTACAAGCCGCTCTTCGGCGTGCTCTGGGACATGATCGGCGACGCCGACCTGCAGCTCTATCAGGAGTCCAACTCCGTGCAGCGCGCGCCGGAGGTGGTGAGCCGAGTGTGGCAGACGGCGGCCGACCTGGGCTACTCGAAGTATTTCATCAGCCAGGTGGGCCAGCAGATCACCGACGACCACGTCCCGCTGCTCGACAAAGGGCTCCGCGTGATCGACGTGCTGGACATTCAGTACGGTCCACTGCCGGCCGGGCACGACGCGTTCACGGCGTCGAGTCCCAACTATCACCACACCATGCAGGACACGTTCGACAAGGTGTCGGCGAAGAGTCTGCAGGTGGTGGGGGATGTGGCGGTGACGTTGGTGAAGTAGGTCTCTGGTCACTGGTCACTGGTCTCCGGGAACTGCCAGAGACCAGAGACCAGAGACCTGTGACCAGAGCTACGGCTTCGCCTTTCCGTTGCTCACGTCTTCCGCCATTCGCAGCGCGTTGTACGCGTTCACGATCCCGCCCGTGATGGAGAGCGTGCCGAACGGGACGTGATCCTTCGAATCGTCGCCGGGGCGGTTCACGATCTGCGCCGGATACTTGGCCGTCGACGCGATGAGAATCTTCCGCACGTCGCTCGCCGAGAGGTTCGGGTAGTAGCTCATCACCAACGCGGCGACGCCGGTCACGACCGGTGCGGCCATGCTCGTGCCGCTGTCACGCTCGTACTGATTCCCGGGCACCGTCGACAGGATGTCGACGCCCGGCGCGAAAAGGTCGACCTGCTGCTGGCCGTAGTTCGAGAACTTGGCCGGCAGGTCTTCGCCGCCCTTCCATGACGACGCACCCACCTCGATCCAGAGGGTCGGGTGTCCGCCGTCGAGATACGTCGGGTTGGGGAAGTTGTGCGCCTTGCCGAGATCCTCGCCGTCGTTGCCGGCGGCGTGCACCATCAGCACGCCGTGCGCGTCGGCGTATTTCACCGCGTCGTCGACAGCGGCCTTGTAGGGCGAGAACGCCTTCCCGAAGCTCATGCTGATGATCTGCGCGCCGTTGTCCACGGCGTAGCGGATGGCGTTGGCGACGTCCTTGTCGCGCTCGTCGCCGTCGGGCACCGTGCGAACCATCATGAACGTGACCGACGGCGCGATGCCGTCGACGCCGATTCCATTGCCGCGGACCGCGCCGATGATCCCGGCGACGTGCGTTCCGTGCTTCGCGTCCTGGCCCATCACGTCCGAATTGCCGTAGTTGTGCTCGTGCCAGTCGGTGTAGTTGTCACCGACCATCGTGCGTGGATTGAAGTCGGGGTTGAGGCCGTTCTTGAGCTGTCCCTCGAGCGACTTGAGTCCGTCGGCGAGCACGGGCTCGGTCGCTCCTTCGTCGGCCAGCTGTAGATAGATCTGTCTCGCCTGCGTCAACTGCGGGGTCGTCGGCGACAACGCGCGCACGCGCGCGGTGCTCAACGTGTCGGGCGCGACGGCCTGCTTGAGGAGCGGCGTGATCTGATGCAGGACGTCGAGCGCGCCCTTGTAGTTCGTGACCGAGCTCTGAATTGTGTTGCGCTGCTTCTCGAACGCCGCCGTCACCTCGGCGCAGCGCGCGGCGTCGTCGATCTTCGGTGAGCCGCTCGCGGCCGCGCCACCGTGGCAGCGTGCGTACTCGCGCGTCACTTCGAACGTGTCGAAGTGGACGTCTTGCCCGTCCTTGCCGCCGATGAAATTCCAGCCGTGGACGTCGTCGACGAATCCGTTGTGATCGTCGTCCATGTGGTTGCCCGGCGTCTCTTTGGGGTTCACCCAGAGGTTCGCCTTGAGGTCGACGTGCGATGTGTCGATCCCGTTGTCGATGATCGCGACGACCACCCGCTTCTTGGGCGCCTTGCCCGCGAGCAGCTCGTTCATGGCGCGCTCGGAGCTCACCCCCGGCACGTGATTGATCCCTTCGTCGAGGAGCTGCCAGTTGCGCGGCGCTTCGGCGAGGGTGACGGGGGGAACGGACGCCGGCTGGACGACAGCCGGCGCGGTCGGCGCGGGGGCCGGCGGTTGCGTCGGGGCCGGACGCGTCGCGACGGTGCTGGGCGCGCCGCAGGCGACCGCCAACAGGAAGAACAGCGACGAGAAACGTGACGACTTCATGTGGCTTTCCGGTCGAAGATTCGTGGAACGATAACGGGGCAAAACCCAGGGTGTTAGCCAGCTTACGCGATTTTTACTCTCGGGACGCTCAGCCGCGAGCGATGTGAAAATTGAAGTGAGGCGTCTTCAGCGCGCCCATCAAGCGAACCCAGATGGGAAGCAGCATCTCGACCCCGCGCGCGGTCGTGATATCGCCGAGGTCGATGATGTTCCGCCAGCCGAATGATCGCAGCAAGTCGGCCACGGCCGCTTTGGCGGGCGCGTCATTTCCGCTCACGAATACGTCGTGCTCTCCAGCGACGAGGCCCGGTTGGACCATGACCGCGGCGTTCACTGTGTTCAGCGTCTTCACGACTCTGGCCTCCGGGAACGCGCGCTGAATCTCCTCGCCGAGCGAGTCGGTGTTGCAGACGGTGAGGCTCGGCGGCATCCCGCGGGAGAAGTCCAGCGGGTTCGCCACGTCGACCAGAATCTTTCCCGACAAGTTCCGGGCACCCGCCTCACGCAGCGCGGCGAGCGACGCGCCGCCCCCGGTGCAATTGAAAACGATTTCGGCTCCCGAAGCCGCATCCGCGAACGTCGCATGCGTCGCGCCGGCGCCGACCTCCTCGGCCCACTTGGTGGCCTTCTCGTTGGTCGCCGTTCTCGAACCCAACGTCACTTGGTGACCCAGCTCGACGAGGCGTCGCCCGATCGTCTGCCCGACGATGCCCGTTCCAAGGATTGCAATGCGCATCTTTTCCTGCCTGTCGTCTACGGAAGCTGAAACGTCATTCGGGGCGGAAGTTTGTCGTGGAGACTGGGGAGCCGGGCGAGACAACCCCTCACTGCAAGCCGAAAACCAAGACGAACTCAAATGATCCCATGCGCAATCGTTCGGTGACACACCCCCGAATCCCGTCAGTAGGTTCGGCCCATGTCACTTCGCCCAGATCACAAAGCGCTCGTTTTTCTCGGAGCGGTCGCAGTCCTCGGCGCGGGCGTACGCGTATCGCGCGCGGCATCACGATCCGTCGGCAGCTCCAACGCTCAGCCCGCCCTCGATCGACAGATGGCCTCAGCAGACTCGGCGGCAAGGGCCGGTCGGGCCGACGCGGGTGCGAGGCGTCCGAGCACTCGGGGTGGGAGACGGTCAACCCGCCGGTCGCGAGGAGGCTCGTCGGACTCAGCTTCGGCGCTGGATTCCGTACAGGGCAAGCCGTCGCGCAGGAAGGCGACGGAGCCTCACACTGGGCCGGGCTACATCAATGGAAGGCTGGATCTCGACGTCGCGACCGCCGCGCAGATCGATTCGCTGCCGGGCGTACCACCGACGATCGCCAAACGCATCGCGGCGGATCGAATGAGGCTAGGACCGTTCCTGAGTCTGGACGGATTGCGGCGGGTCAGCGGTGTGGGCCCGACACTGGCGAAACATCTAGACTCGCTCGTCACGTTCTCCGGCGTCTACACGCAAGGCGCATCGCAAGACAGTACGATCCGCGCTCGGTCGCGCAGACCGAAGCGAGGAGGCTCTATGCGACCTGCGGCGCTGCGAACAAGGGCGCCGCCACCAGCGCCGTCGCGCCTCTGAGTCTCGGGAAGGTGCTCGCCGGCTCAGGGATGAGCGGTGTCTCCGCGGCGAGAGTCGTCAGCGCCCTTTCGCGGATGACGGCCTCCATCACAGGGGCGAGCTGCTGCCACGCCTCAGTGATCTCACCGCCGACAAAGATCTGCGCGGGGTTGAGCGTGTTGATGATGATCGCGAGACCGCCTCCCAAATACCGAGCGGTCTCCTCCAGCGCGCTCCGGGCGCGCCGCTCTCCCGCAAGCGCGCGGGCGATGACGTCGTCGATCGTGAGCCCCGACTCCTGCAGCATCCGCCGGCTCTCGGTCGGGGAGAACGGGTGGCCGAGGTAGCGGGAGAGCGTGGCGAGGTTGGAGGTGTAGGCCTCTAGGCAGCCGTGCGCGCCGCACAGGCATTGGGGACCGCGCGGATCCACGGCGACGTGCCCGAATTCGCCGGCCGTGTTGTTGTGTCCCCGAACGACCTCGCCGTTCATGACGATTCCGGCTCCGACGCCATCCGACACCGTGACGTAGGTGAAGTCGCGCGGGGCGTCGCCTCCCCGCTGGCCGAGCCACATCTGCGCCAGCGCGCAGGCGATCGGCGCGTTCTCGATGTGGACGGCGAGGCCCGTCGCGCGGGACAGATCGTCGCGGATGTCCACGTCTCGCCACCCGAGCTGTGGGGCGTTGAGCACTCGTCCGGTGGCCTGTTCCACCATGCCGGGGACGACGAGGCCAATGCCGTTGCATTTTCCTGCCGCCTTATGGGCTTTGAGGAGCCGAGCGATACGCTTGGCGAGGTTCGCCGTGAGGCCCTTGGGGTCGACGATGGTGTCGAACGAGTCCCCGGCGATGGTGGCGCCGCTGAAATCGGCCAACTGGAGGAAGGTGCGGCTGAATCGGACGTCCACGGCCACCACGAGGCGGTCGTGCGTGCGCACGTAGAGCATCATGGGCTTTCGGCCGCGAGGAGCGGCCACGGTTGCGCCCTCGTAAATGGCCCCGTCCTCGAGCAGCTCACTGACCAGCGAGGTGACCATCCCTCGGCCGACCCGCATACGCCGAGCGAGGTCTGCCCGCGAGATCGGCTGGTGCTCGCGGACGAGGTTCAGCACGATCTGCCGGTTGATCTCGCGTGGCGTCGACCGCGTTGCCATGACGAAGCTGCGTGTATTGATCTTTCGCACTGATCGTGGGGCAGGGGGTCGGTCGGGACGTCGGGGAGCCGGATTGGTACCCCGCCGCCTTCCGAGGGCGTAATCTGGGTCTTGGCGGGGGGCCGCCACTAACGGTCCGCCGATATTGTTCGTAATTTGAACAAATGTGGCGTCGCTTCAAGTCTACCACCCGACAGACGAGCGAACCATGAGGCGTGGGACGCACAAGCCCCTGGTTCTCCACGCCGACCGGTTCTTCGATTCTGACCCGGAAATCCGGCGTGCCGCGCGTGCCCTCTACGAGGAGACGCGCGACCTGCCCCTCATTTGCCCTCACGGGCACGTCGATCCGGCGATCCTGGCCAACGATACGCCGTTCCCGGAACCCGCGTCGCTGATCGTGGTGCCGGACCATTACATCGTCCGCATGTTGTACTCGCGCGGCGCGCCGATGGAGTCGCTCGGGATTCCGACGCGCGATGGAACCCCGGTCGAGAACGACCCTCGCCGCATCTGGCAGACGTTCGCCGACAACGTGCACCTCTTTCACGGCACGCCCACCGGCGCGTGGCTCGACCATGAGCTGCACGAGGTCTTCGGCGTGAAGGTGCGGCTCGACGGCGATTCCGCGCAGCATGTGTACGACCAGATCGCCGAACGTCTGGCGTCGCCGGAGTTTCGGCCGCGCAGGCTGTTCGAGCGATTCAACATCGAGGTGCTGGCGACGACCGACGCGGCGAGCGATTCGCTCGAGCACCATCGCGCGCTGCGCGCGTCGGGTTGGCGCGGCCGAGTGATTCCGACGTTCCGCCCGGACGCGGTCTTTCGCATTGTCGCGCCGGAATGGGCGTCCGAGCTGGAGTGCCTGGGGCAGGTGAGCGGCGAAGCGATCGCGGACTACGCCTCGTTCATCCACGCGCTCGCTGAGCGGCGAGCGGTGTTCAAGTCGCTCGGCGGGACGGCGACCGACCATGCGGTCATCGAGCCGTTCGCGTCGCGCCTGTCGGATCAGGATGCATCGGCGATCTTCCTGCGCGCCCTTCGAGGAGAGGCGACGCCGTCGGATCAGCGGCGTTTCGAGGCGCACATGCTCATGGAGATGGCGCGCATGTCCGTCGAGGACGGACTGGTCATGCAGCTTCATCCGGGCGCGCTTCGCAATCACAACCGTCAGGTGTTCGATCGATTCGGCCCCGACCGCGGCGCCGACATTCCCGTGGCCACCGAGTACACGCGCAACCTCTCCGAGCTCCTCAACGCGTACGGCAACGACGAACGCTTCTCGCTGGTGCTGTTCACGCTGGACGAATCCGCGTACTCGCGCGAGCTCGCGCCGCTCGCCGGGCACTATCCGGCGCTGCGACTCGGCCCGCCGTGGTGGTTCCACGATTCGATCGAGGGGATGACGCGGTACCGGCAACAGGTCACGGAGACGGCGGGGATCTACAACACCGCCGGCTTCAACGACGACACGCGCGCCTTCTGCTCGATTCCAGCGCGCCACGATCTCTCGCGGCGGGTGGACGCGAACTATCTCGCCGGTCTCGTCGCGCGGCACGTCGTCGAGCTCGACGATGCGCGCGTGATGGCGCGCGCGCTCGCCTACGAGCTCGCGCGCGAGACGTACCGCATCGCTCCTGCGCCGCCACTCCAGCCGGTGGCGCAACGTCCCCTCGCGGCCGCGAGGACGTAGGCCGCGATGACGATTGGCACCGAGCGCGCGCAGGGCGCGCCTCTCGCCGCCGCCTCGAGCGGTCCGCTTGCCGTCGTGCGAGTCGCGGGCGACGACAACGTCGCCGTAGCGTTGCGGCCGATCTCCGCCGGCGAACGGGTGAGCGTCGACGGCCTGGCTCTCACGTCGCGCGCGGAAATCGGACCGGGGCACAAGATCGCCCTCGAGGCGATTCGCGCCGGCGATGTCGTCGTCAAGTTCGGCGTTCCGATCGGCGTCGCCACCGAACCCATCGCCGCCGGCGACTGGGTGCACTCGCACAATTTGCGCACCGCCCTCTCGGGTGTCGTCGACTACGTCTACGAGCCCTCGCTCACGCGATCGAATCGCCCGGCCGTCATGCCGACGTTCAAGGGCTATCGGCGCGCGAACGGCAGAGTGGGCACGCGCAACGAGCTGTGGGTGCTCAACACCGTCGGCTGCGTGAACCACGCCGCGGAGCGGATCGCGCGACAGGCGGGCGAGCGATTCGCCGGCGCGATCGACGGCGTTCACGCGTTCGCCCATCCATACGGATGCAGCCAGCTCGGCGACGACCTCTCGCACACGCAGCGTGTTCTCGCGGGTCTGATGCGCCATCCCAACGCGGGCGGCGTGCTGATTCTCGGGCTTGGGTGCGAGAACAACCAGCTGGACACGCTCGTCCGGCTTGCGGGCGACGTCGATCGAAGCCGTCTCGCGTTTTTCAACACGCAGGACGTGATCGACGAGCTCGAAGAGGGCACCGGCGCCGTCGCCAAGCTCGTCGAGCGAATGAGCGCCGACAAGCGCGTCGACAGTCCCGCGAGCGATCTCGTGCTCGGCCACAAATGCGGCGGCTCGGACGGGTTCAGCGGCATCAGCGCGAACCCGCTCCTCGGCCGGATCGCCGATCGCCTGACGTCACTCGGCGGCGGCGTGATCCTCACCGAGGTGCCCGAGATGTTCGGCGCCGAGCAACTGCTCATGAACCGCGCCGAGAACGAGTCGGTGTTTCACGACATCGTGGCGATGATCAACGATTTCAAAGCCTATTTCGTTCGCCACGGCCAACCGATCTACGAGAATCCGTCGCCGGGAAACAAGGCCGGCGGTCTGACGACGCTCGAGGAGAAGTCGCTCGGCGCGATCCAGAAGGGCGGGCGAGGGACGATCGCGCGCGTGCTCCGGTACGGCGATCCCCTCCCGCCCGCCGCCGGCGGACTCTCGCTTCTCGAGTCGCCGGGCAACGACGCGGTGTCGTCGACGGCGATGGTGGTGAGCGGCGCGACGCTTCTGCTGTTCACGACCGGACGCGGCACGCCGCTCGGCTTTCCCGTCCCGACGATCAAAGTCTCGTCGAACAGCGACATCGCGCAGCGAAAGCCGCACTGGATCGACTTCGACGCGGGGCGGCTGCTCGGCGGAGCGACGAGCGCGCCGCAGCTCGAGGACGAGCTCTTCGCGTTCGTCCTCGAGGTGGCGTCGGGATCTCGGCTCGCGAGGAACGAGACGAACGACTACCGCGAGATCGCGATCTGGAAGGACGGAGTCACGCTGTAGATGAACGCCTTGCCGAGGTTGTCCCGCGAGCTCGTCGCGTCGCCGTTCATGGCCGGTCGCGTCGACGTGGACGCGCCGCCGCCGGCGACGCTCGACCTCCCCGAGCGCGTCGTCCAGTTCGGGACGGGCGCGTTTCTCCGCGGATTCGCCGAGTGGTTCATCGACGAGGCGAATCGCGCCGGCCGGTTCGGCGGTTCGATCGTCGCGATCGCGTCGACCGACAGCAAGCGCGAAGGCGTGTTGAACGCGCAGGACGGGCTCTACACGCTCTCGATCCAAGGCGGCGCGGCGGACGACGGGCGGCCACGCAATCGGATCGTCGCGTCGCTCAGCCGCGCGTTGTCGTCGGCGACACAGTGGAACGACGTCCTGGCGCTCGCGCGCGACCCGAACATCGAGCTCGTGATCTCGAACACGACCGAAGTGGGGCTGACGCTCGACAGCGCCGACTCGCCCGACGCCGCTCCGCCGCGTTCTTTTCCCGCCAAGCTCACGCGATTCCTGTTCGAGCGTGCGCGGGCATTCGACTACGACGCCGCACGCGGGCTCGTCGTGCTTCCGTGCGAGCTCGTCGACGACAACGGCGCGATTCTCGAGCGGCTCGTCCGCGGCCTCGCGACAGCGTGGCGGTTGGACGCGAGATTCCCAGACTGGCTCGGCGACGCCGTCGTGTTCTGCAATACGCTCGTCGATCGCATCGTCCCCGGCGCGCCGCCGCGCGCCGAGATCGAGCGTTTCGAGCGAATGCACGGCTATCGCGACGGGATGCTCACGTCCTGCGAGAGCTACGCGCTCTTCGCCATCGAGGGAGACGACGGGTTGCGGGCGCGGCTCGGTTTTCCGGGCGAGGATCCGCGCGTCGTCGTGGCGCCGGACATTCGGCCGTATCGCGAGCGAAAGATCCGCCTGCTGAACGGCGGCCACACGATCGTCGTGCCCGTGGCGTTGCTCGCCGGGCTTGCGACCGTGCGCGACGCCGTGCGCGACCGGCGCGTCGGCGGCTTCCTGCGCCGCGCCATGCTCGACGAGATCGCGCCGCACCTCGACGCGCCGGGCGCCGAATCGTTCGCGAGCGAGGTGCTCCAGCGCTTCGACAATGCGTACATCGATCATGCGCTCATCGACATCACCTTGCACGGTACGACGAAGATGCGCGTCCGCGTCGTGCCGTCGATCGTGGCGTTCGCGTCGCGGACGGGGCGGCCGCCGGCCGCTCTCGCGTTCGGGTTCGCGGCCTTCCTGGCGTTCATGCGCGGCGACGTCCAAGCCGAGCGCAGATCGTCCGGCCTGGCGGTGCCGGCCGATACAGAGGGCGAGCGTGTGCGCGCGGTTTGGCAGTCGCTCACGCCGCGAACCGACGAGGAGTTCCTCGACCTCGTGCGGCGCGTCTGCGCGGACCACTCACTCTGGGGCGCCGATCTGACCTCGTTCCCCGGTTTCGTCGAGCTGGTTGCCGAACACCTCACGCGGATCTGCGCGAACGGCGTACTTTCAGCGCTCGACGCTCAACTCACGGAGTCGGTGACGCTCACATGACACCGCGCTCGACTACTACGATGACGGATCGGCTGCGCGCCGCGCGCGTCGTGCCGGTCATCACGATCGACGATCCCGACAACGCGGTACCGCTTGCGCGCGCTCTCTCGGCGGGCGGTCTCGCGTGCGCCGAGATCACGTTTCGCACGCCGCGCGCCGCGGAAGCGATTCGACGAATCGCCGCTGAGGCGCCCGACCTTCTCGCGGGCGCGGGGACCGTGCTGACTCCCGCACAGGTGGACGCCGCGCGCGAGGCCGGCGCGCAGTTCGTCGTGGCGCCGGGCTTCAACCGCCGGGTCGTCGAGCATTGCATGTCGGTGGGGCTTCCCGTGTATCCCGGCATCGCGACGCCCACCGAAGTCGAAGCGGCGCTCGAGCTGGATCTCACGACGCTCAAGTTTTTTCCGGCCGAGCCGATGGGCGGGCTCGGCTACCTGAAGGCGATCGCCGCGCCGTTCGTCGGCGTGAACTTCATGCCGACCGGCGGTATCAGCGCGACCAACGTCGCGTCCTATCTCGCGTTCGACCGCGTCGTCGCGTGCGGCGGGTCGTGGATGGCGCCCGCCGACTGGATCGCCGCGAAGCAGTTCGACCGCATTCGCGAGGAGTCGCAGCGCGCGTCCGACATCGCTCACGGCCGCGTCCAGGCGCCGGTCGCTCGGGCGGGAGTCATGGCATGAGCTGCGTCGTCGCGCTCGGCGAGGTGATGTTGCGGCTCAAGTCGCCGGCCTCCGAGCGGCTGTTCCAGTCGCCGACGCTCGAGGCGACGTTCGGCGGCGCCGAGGCGAACGTCGCCGCGTCGCTCGCGCAGTTCGGCGTCGACGCGCGATTCGCGAGCGCCGTTCCCGCGAACAACGTCGGCGACGCCTGTCTCGCCTCGCTGCGCGCGCTCGGCGTCGACGTTTCGGCGGTGCGGCGCAGCGGCGAGCGCCTCGGCGTCTACTTTCTCGAGAACGGCGCGAACCAACGGCCGTCGCGCGTCACGTACGACCGCGCGGGGTCGTCGATCGCATCGGCCCGTGCCGCCGATTTCGATTGGAGCGCCGTCTTCGACGGCGCGGACTGGTTTCACGTCACGGGCGTCACGCCGGCGATCAGCGCGACGGCGGCCGAGCTCTCGATCGCGGCCGCGAAGACGGCGCGCGAGCGTGGGCTCACCGTCTCGTGCGACTTCAACTATCGCAAGAATCTCTGGAAGTACGGCAAGCGCGCGCCGGAGGTGATGCGCGAGCTCGTCGGCTTTGCCACGATCGGCGTGGCCAACGAAGAGGACTGCCAGAACGCGCTCGGTATCGACGCGGACGTGAACGTCGAGCGCGGAGATTTGGCGCACGAGAAGTACCGCGCGCTCGCCGAGAAGGTGCTCGCCGCGTTTCCGAAGCTCGAAAAGCTCGCGATCACGCTGCGAGCGAGCCACAGCGCGGATCACAACGGCTGGAGCGCCGTGCTGCACAACCGGAAGGAGATGGTGGCGAGCCGGCAGTACGACATCGCCGACATCGTGGATCGCGTCGGCGCCGGCGATTCGTTCGCGGCGGGTCTCATTTACGGATTGCGGACGTACCGCGACGATCAGCGCGCGCTCGAGTTCGCGACGGCCGCGTCGTGCCTCAAGCATTCGATACCGGGCGACATCAACCGTGTCGGCGTCGCGGAGGTCGAGGCGTTGATGGCCGGCGACGCGAGCGGCCGCGTGAAGCGGTAGAGAGAAACGATGGCGACCCCAGTCGACACGACGCGAGACGCGAGGAATTCGGAGCTGTCGGCATCCGGCGCCGCCGGGGGGGCCTCGCGGCGAGCGGCGCGCTCGCCAAGGTCGGGCGCTACCGCTGGACGATCTGCGCGCTGCTCTTCTTCGCGACGACGATCAATTACATCGATCGGCAGGTCATCGGCATCCTCGGCCCGACGCTGCAGCGCGACCTCGGGTGGAACGAGCAGCAGTTCGCCGACGTCGTGTCGTGGTTCACCATCGCCTACGCGATCGGATTCCTGTTCGCCGGCCGGATCATGGACCGCTTTGGCACGCGGCGCGGCTTCGCGGGCTCCGTGACCGTGTGGAGCTTGTCGGCGATGGGGATGGCGCTCGCGCGGACGGCGGGCGGATTCAGCATCGCCCGTTTCATGCTCGGCCTCGGCGAGTCGGGAAATTTTCCGGCGTCGATCAAGACCGTCGCCGAGTGGTTCCCGTCGCGCGAGCGAGCGCTGGCGACCGGGGTGTTCAACGCGGGGTCGAACGTCGGCGCGATCATCACGCCGATCCTCGTGCCGTGGATCGCGCTCAATTATGGATGGCGACCCGCGTTCATCGCGACGGGCGCGCTCGGGTTCATCTGGCTGATTCCGTGGCTCATGATCTATCGGCCGCCGCGCGAACACCCGAAGTGCGGCCCGGCCGAGCTCGCGCACATCGCCAGCGAACCGGTCGAGCCGGCGAGACGCGTTGGGTGGACACAACTGCTGCGCCACCGGCAGACGTGGGCGTTCGCGATCGGCAAGCTGATGACCGATCCGATCTGGTGGTTCTATCTGTACTGGCTGCCGAAGTTTCTCGATTCACGCTACGGCATCAAGCTGTCGCAGGTCGCGATGCCGCTCATCGTCATCTATCTGCTCGCCGACGTCGGCTCGGTCTTCGGCGGCTATCTCTCCGGCGCGTTCATCAAGCGCGGATGGTCGGTGAACGCCGGCCGCAAGACGACGATGCTGATCGCGGCGCTGGTGATCGTGCCGACGATGTTCGCGCCGACGGCGACCAACATGTGGGTCGCGGTGGTGATCGTCGGCGTCGCCGCGGCGGCGCACCAATGGTGGTCCGCGAACATCTTCACGCTCACGAGCGACATGTTCCCGCAGTACGCGGTCGGTTCGGTGGTGGGCATCGGCGGATTCTTCGGCGCGGTCGGAGGAACGTTGTTCCAGCGCGGCACCGGGTGGGTGCTGCAGCACAACGGAAGCAACTACACACCGATCTTTCTCGTGTGCGGCACGGCGTACGTCGCCGCGCTGATCGTCATTCACTTGCTGGCGCCGCGGCTCGAGCGAGTGTCGCTGGCGAGCGCCCCCCTTCATGGCGACGAGCGGGACTAACCCAACCATGACGACTCGGCGCGACTTCATTCGAGCGATGGGCGCCGGTGCCGTGGCCGCCTCGCCGCTAGGCGTCGCCGCATGCCGCGCCGTGAGACCGGCGCCGATTGGAGGGGGGCCGCCGCTCGATCGCGGATGGGAGGCCGTGCCCGAAATCCTCGCCCGGATCAAGGAGCCCACGCTTTCGAATCGGGAGTTTCTTCTCACGCGCTTCGGCGCGGTGGGCGACGGGCGCACCGACGCCACCGACGCCATCCGCCGCGCGATCGCCGCGTGCGCGAGTGAGGGCGGGGGGCGCGTCGTGGTGCCCGCCGGGCGATTCGCGACTGGACCGATTCATCTGCGCAGCAACGTCGAGCTCCACGTCTCGCGCGACGCGACGCTCTTGTTCGCACGGGACTCGAGGCAATATCTGCCCGCGGTGCTCACGCGCTTCGAGGGCACGGAGCTGATGAACTACTCCCCGTTCATCTATGCGTACGATCAGCGGAACATCGCGATCACGGGCGAAGGGACGCTCGACGGCCAGGCGGACCGCGAGCACTGGTGGCCGTGGAAGGGATCGGCGGACTTCGGGTGGACACGCGGCGCGCCGAACTACAACGCGTCGCGACAGCGTCTCCTCGAAATGGCCGAACGCCGCGAGCCAGTCGAGCGACGTCGCTTCGGCGAAGGCGACTATCTGCGCCCGCCGTTCATCCAGCCGTACCGATGCCGGAACGTCCTGATCGAGAACGTGTCGATCACGAACTCGCCGATGTGGGAGATCAATCCCGTGCTCTGCGAGAACGTCACCGTGCGCGGCGTGAAGATCTCGAGCGGCGGACCGAACAACGACGGCTGCAACCCGGAGTCGAGCCGCGACGTCCTCATCGAGCGCTGTGTGTTCAACACCGGCGACGATTGCATCGCGATCAAGTCCGGGCGCAACGCCGACGGCCGCCGCGTGAACGTGCCGAGCCAGAACATCATCGTCCGCAACTGCGAGATGCGGGACGGACACGGCGGCGTGACGATCGGGAGCGAGATCTCGGGCGGATGTTGGAACGTCTTCGCCCACGATTGCCGGATGGACAGCCCGCGCCTCGACAACGTGCTGCGGATCAAGAACAACGCCATGCGCGGGGGTGTGGTCCGCGACATTTATATGCGGGATGTCGTGGTGGGGCAGGTGGCGAACGCGGTGCTCTCGATCGACTTCACGTACGAAGAAGGCGCCAAGGGTCCCTTCACGCCCGTCGCGCGCGACATCTCGATGCGAAACGTCACGAGTCGTGAGAGCAAGTACGGACTGGTTCTCCGCGGCTTCGCGAATGCACCCGTGGAACGGGTGCGGATCATAGACTGTCATTTCGGAGGCGTCGAGAACGGCAACGTCCTCGAGCACGTGAACGGCCTCGACACCGCTGGCACGACGATCAACGGAGCGCCGGTCCGGTGAAGTATCGCGCGCTCGCCATCGCGGTCATGCTGCCTGGGCTGACGCAAGCTCAGGCACCGAGTCGTCGCTCGAGCGGCGACGGCGAACGTCCGTGGTCGGTGCGCGTGGCGGAATCGGTCGTGAAACGGAATCCCGTCGTCGTCTTCGACAAGTGGGACTACACCGCGGGCCTCGTGCTGCTCGCGATGCAGCGACTCGCCGCAGCGACCGCCGACGCGCGCTACGCCGACTACGTGAAGCGAAGCGTCGATTCGCTCGTCGGGTCCGACGGCGCCATCAAGACGTACCGGCAGGCCGACTTCAATCTCGACCAGATCAACGAGGGTCGCGTCCTCTTCGCGCTCGCCGACGCGACCCACGATCCGCGCTACGGGCGCGCCGCCGACCGTCTACGCGCGCAGCTCGCCGCGCAACCGCGCACGGCCGACGGCGGATTCTGGCACAAGCAGATCTATCCCGAGCAGATGTGGCTCGACGGGCTGTACATGGCCGAGCCGTTCTACGCCCAGTTTGCCGCGCGCCACGCCGACACGGCGGCGATGACCGACGTCACCCGCCAGTTCCTGCTCGTCGCGCAGCACCTCCGCGACTCGACGACTGGTCTCTACTACCACGCCTGGGACTCGGCGCGCCGCCAACCATGGGCCGACCCGGCGACCGGACGATCGAAGAACTTCTGGGGTCGCGCCGTCGGCTGGTACCTGATGGCCGCGATCGACGTGCTCGACTACCTGCCGGCGAACCATCCCAACCGCCCGGCGCTCGTGCGAATCGTGCAGGAGCTCGCCGATGCGGCGGCGCGCGTGCAAGACACGAGCGGCGTCTGGTGGCAAGTGCTCGATCAACCCAATCGCCCGCGGAATTACCTCGAGGAATCGGCGTCGGCGATGTTCGCTTATTCGTTCGCCAAGGGCGCGCGAATGGGCTACCTCGCGCCGAAGTATCGCACGCTCGCCACGCGCGCGTTCGACGGCATGCTTCATCGGTTTGTGACGATGAATGACGAGGGGGTCGTTTCGATCCGCGGCATCTGCAAGGTCGCGGGACTTGGCGGCGACCCGCCGCGCGACGGCACGTACGAGTACTACGTGAGCGAACCCGTCGTGTCCGACGACTACAAGGGCGTCGGCGCGTTCATGCTCGCCGCCATCGAGCTCGGACGATGAGCGTGCTCGAAACGTTTTCGCTCACCGGACGAGACCGCGCTCGTCACCGGCGCGAGCCGCGGACTCGGACGCGGATTGGCGATCGCGTTGGCCGAAGCCGGCGCCGACGTCGCGTGCGCGAGCTCTCGTCCCGACGGCGCGAAAGCCACGGCGGATTGCATCCGCTCGATCGGCCGCAACGCGTGGACGTTCCACGCCGACCTCGCCGACCGTGTCGCGCTCGACGCGATGGCGGCGGAGGTCGAACGCGACGCGCCGCGGCTGGACATTCTCGTCAACAACGCGGGCGACATCGCGCGCCACCCGGCGGAGAAGTTTCCGCTCGAAGATTGGGACCGCGTGTTGCGCACCAACCTCGACGCGGCGTGGCTCCTCAGCCAACGCTTCGGCGCGCAAATGATCGCGCGTGGTTCGGGAAAGATCATCAACATCGCATCCGTGCTCTCGTTCAGCGGCGGGCTCACCGTGGCCGCGTACGCGGCGAGCAAGCATGCGATCGCCGGTCTCACCAAGGCGCTCGCCAACGAGTGGGCGTCGCACAACGTGCAAGTCAACGCGATCGCGCCGGGCTACTTCGTCACCGACAACACGCAGCGGCTTCGCGAGAATGCGGCACGCGTGGCACAGATCAACGCGCGCATCCCCGCCGGACGCTGGGGTGAACCCGCGGACCTGGCGGGGTGCCGTCGTGTTTCTCGCTTCGGACGCCGCCAACTACGTCAACGGTCACGTCCTCGTCGTGGACGGCGGCTGGATGGCCCGCTGAGGATCGCGATGCATCGACTTCCCGGATCCCGAGCGAACCCGGTCCCTCAGCGCCGACGACCTGCGCGCCGCGTTTCTCGTGCGCGGCTTGTTCACGGCCGGCCGCGTCACGCTGCGACATGTCGATCTCGACCGCGTGATCCTCGGTGGAGCGGTGCCTCTCGGCGACACGCTTCAGCTGGATCCGCCGGCCTGGCTTGCCGCCGAGCACTTTCTCGAGCGGCGCGAGATGGGCGTGCTGAACGTCGGCGGACCGGGAGTCGTTCGCGCCGCGGGCACGAGCTTCGAGCTACAGCCGCGCGACGTCGTCTACCTCGGGCGCGGCACGCGCGACGTGTCGTTCAGCAGTGCGAACGCGGAGCGGCCGGCGCGATTCTATCTGGTGAGCTATCCGGCGCACGCGTCGCACCCGTGCGTGCGAATTCCGCGCGGAGATGCGGATGCGTCGGACCTCGGCGGCGAGACGGGCGCCAACCGGCGTCGGCTGGCCAAGTACATCCACCCCGGCCGCGCGCAGACGGCGCAGCTCCTCATGGGCGTGACCACGCTCGCGACGGGCAACGTGTGGAATACGATGCCGAGCCACCGCCACGTCCGCCGCACGGAGGTCTACCTCTACTTCGATGTGCCGGAGAACGACGTCGTGATCCATCTCCTCGGCGAGCCTGGGGAGACGCGTCACGTCGTCGTGCGAAACGAGGAGGTCGTGCTCTCGCCGGCGTGGTCGATTCATTCGGGATGCGGCACGGCGGCGTACTCGTTCTGCTGGGCCATGGGTGGGGAGAATCAGGATTTCTCGGACATGCAAGCGGTCGACATGAGGGAACTCAAATGAACCGTCAGCTACGGTTGGTGTTCGCGGCGGCAGTCTTCTGCGCTCCTTCCGCGATCGCGCAGGCAAACGGATTCGCGGTCAGAGTCCAGAACACGTTGCCCATCGCGCGTCCCGACGAAACGATCGGCGTTCGATGGTCGGACGTGCGTACGCACATTCCGAGCGCCGCGCCGGGCTCCGTGCGGGTCCGCTCGAGCGCCGGCGACGAAATCGTGTCGCAGGTGGTCGACAACGACGGCGACGGAACGATGGACGAGCTGATCTTCCAAGGGTCGTTCATGCCTGGCGAGGCGAAGCGCTTCATCGTCGAGAGCGGGGCGCCGGGATTCGCCCCGCCCAAGCTTCGCGCCTACGCCGTGCACGAGGATCCGCGCGACGACGTCGCGTGGGAGAGCGACCGCATCGCGTTTCGCATCTACGGCCAGGGGCTCTGGAAGGTCGATTCGCTGAACAGCAGCGGCTTGGACATCTGGGTCAAGCGCGTGCGCGATCCGATCGTCGACAAGTGGTACGCGAAGGGTCACGACGAGTACCACCACGACAACGGCGAAGGCGCCGACTTCTTCGACGTCGGCGAATCGCTCGGCGCGGGGGGCACCGGCGTCTGGCGCGGCGACAAGCTGTATCGCGCGCTCAACTTCAAAGGATGGCGCGTGATCGCGCCGGGTCCGGTGCGAGCGATCTTCGAGTTGCAGTACCAGCCGTGGGACGCGGCGGGTCTCAAGGTGTCGGAGACGAAGCGCATCTCGCTCGACGCCGGGCACAATCTCAACCACGTCGTCAGCATCTTCAAAACGGACAACGCCTCGGCCGACATCCCGTGGGTCACGGGAATCGTCAAGCGCCCGAGCGTCGTCGGGTCGGAGAGCAAGGCGAAGTCGTGGGCGTGGCTGGCCGAGTGGGGTCCGATCGTTCCGAAGAATGGCGGGCACGGAGATCTCGGGATCGGGATCCTGCTGCCGCGCGACGCGGTCGTGGACTGGAAAGAGACCAACGACCACTACATGGCGCTGTCGCGCGCGAAGTCGGGCGAGCCGATGAGCTACTACGTCGGCGCCGGGTGGACAGCCAGCGGCGATTTCCACGACGTGCGCGACTGGTGGGCCTACCTCGACGAGCAGGCACAGCGCATCGCGACGCCGCTCGCCGTCACGATCGAGGCGCGGCCATGAGACGCGCGGCGGTCGCGCTCGCGCTCGTTTGTTTGACGGCGAAGGTCGCGCGCGCGCAGGACACGCGAAACGTCGTCGAGCCAAAGCGTCCCGCGTCGTGCGCGGTGCTGGCGGCCGAGCTCTCGCCCGTCGCCGACACGACACTCGCCGAAAGCGACGAGAATAAACTGGACACTCGTCGCATACAGGCAGCGATCGACCACTGCGGTCCGGGACGCGCCGTCGTGCTTCGCGCTTCCGGCGCGAAACGCGCGTTTCTCAGCGGACCGCTCACGCTCCAGCGCGGCGTGACGTTGCTCGTGGACACGAACGCGATTCTCTTCGGCTCGCGCGACCCGCGCGAGTACGACATCGACGGACGCTGCGGCACGGTCGACGAGAAAGGACATGGCTGCAAGCCGCTCATCTCGGCGACCGGCGCGATCGGCGTCGGCGTCATGGGCCCCGGCACCATCGACGGACGCGGCTGGGCCAAGCTGCTCGGCAAGAACGTCTCGTGGTGGGATCTCGCCCAGGACGCGAAGGTGCGCAACCTGTTCCAGAGCTGCCCGCGTCTCATCGTCCTCTCGAAGTCGAACGACGCCACGCTCTACGACGTCACGCTCAAGAACTCCGGGAACTTCCACGTCGTGTTCGATCACGCGTCGGGGTTCACCGTGTGGGGGATTCGCATCGACACGCGCGACCCGAGAGCGCGCAACACCGACGGCGTCGATCCGACGAGCGCGACCAACGTCACCATCACGCGCAGCTACATCAACACCGGCGACGACAACGTGGCGATCAAGGCCGGGAAGGTCGCCAGCACGCACATGACCGTGTCGCACAACCATTTCTATCGCGGCCACGGGATGTCGATCGGCAGCGAGACGGACGGCGGCGCGAGCGCGATTCGCGTGTTCGATCTCTCGGTCGAAGGCGCGGACAACGGGCTCCGCATCAAGTCGAACGCCAGCCGCGGCGGGCTGGTGCACGACGTCGAGTATCGCGACGTGTGCATCCGGAAGACGAAAGAGCCCATCCTGATGGACACGCACTACACGGCGTCGCCGGAGACCACCGGCAAGCTGATTCCCGAGTACCGCGACATCCGGCTCGCCGACGTGCGCGTGCTCGACGGCGGAAAGATCACGCTCGACGGCTACGACGCCTCGCGCCGCCTCGACATCGCGTTCAACAACGTCGTGTTCGACGACCCGAAGGCGATCGTCCTCTCGGCGCAGCACGTCACGCTCACGCGCGGCCCGGGTCCATCGAACCTGACGGTCAGTGGCGAGGACGTGAAACTGGCCGGCAGCACCTCCGACGCGCCGGCGAATGCGTGTACGGGGAAGTTCGTTCCAATGCCGACGACGGCTTCGGCGGGCGGGTCGGCTCACTACGCGGCGATCGTCGACGCGAGGTTCGGTGGCACGGACGGCGACAGCGCGACCGGCACGCCGACCTTTCACACGCTCGGTGCCGCGCTGACGGCGCTTCCGCCGAACGGAGTTGGGCGCGCGGCGATTCTCATGAAGAATGGCCGCTACCACGAGAAGCTCACTGTCGATCGGCCGTACGTCTCGATCGTGGGTGAGAGCCGAGACGGCACGATCCTCTCATACGACGCGGCCGCCGACACGCCGAATCCGGGCGGCGGCACGTACGGCACGCGCGGCAGCTTCACGCTCCGCGTCGTCGCGCCGGACTTTCGCGCCGAGAATCTCACGATCGAGAACGCGTTCGACTATCCGGCAAACGTCGCCAAGCCGGACAGCGACAAGACGAAGCTCAAGAACATGCAGGCCGTCGCGCTCATGCTGGACCTCGGCTCCGACCGCGCGACGTTCGTGAACGTGAAGATCACCGGTTTTCAGGACACGCTCTTCCCGAATTCCGGCCGCAGCTACTTCGCGCGCTGCGAGGTGTGGGGGCACGTGGACTTCATCTTCGGGGCGGGGCAAGCGGTGTTCGACGACTGCGACATCGTGTCGCGCGACCGCGGGAGCAAGACGAACAACGGATACGTCACCGCAGCGAGCACCGACGTCGGCCAGCCCTACGGATTTCTCTTTCTGCGAAGCCGCTTGAAGAAGGAGCGGCCTTCGATGTCGGCCAACTCGGTCACGCTCGGTCGACCTTGGCACCCGTTCGCCAACCCTCGTGCCGTGGCGAGCGTGGCTTTTATAGACTGCTGGATGGACGACCACATCGGCGAACACGGGTGGGACCGCATGTCGTCGGTCGATTCCACCGGCACGCGGGTGTGGTACGAGCCATCGTCGGCGCGCTTCGCCGAACATGGAACGAAGGGCCCCGGTGCCGTTCCGAGTGAGACGCGCCACATCTTGAGCGACGCCGACGCCACCCGCTACACGGCGAGCGCCGTGCTTTCCGGCTGGACCCCGATGGTGGGACAAACGGGCACGCCGTAGCGCGATGCGCATTCGGTTCGTCGCGCTCGCTCTCGCTGCGATCGTCGGCGCGATCGCCGAGCCGACCGTCGACGTCTATCTCGTCGGCGACTCGACGATGGCGGACAAGCCGACGCCGGCGACGAATCCGGAGCGGGGTTGGGGGCAGCTGCTCCCCCGTTTCTTCGACGAGCACGTCGCGATCCACAACCATGCGGTGAACGGCCGAAGCACGAAGTCGTTCATCGACGAGGGAAAATGGGGCGCCGTCGAGCGCGCGCTCAAACCCGGCGACTACGTCTTCATTCAGTTCGGCCACAACGACGAGAAGGTCGAAGACTCCGCGCGCTACGCCGCTCCGTACACCGCGTATCGCAAGAATCTCGAGCGCTTCGTCGCCGAGACGCGCGCCAAGGGCGCCACGCCGGTGCTGTTCACGCCGATCGTGCGGCGAAAGTTCAACGCGCAGGGCACGCTCGAGGACACGCACGGCGCCTATCCGCTCGTCGTGCGCGAGGTCGCGCGGGACCTCAACGTCGCCTTCGTCGACCTCCAGACGCTGACCGAGGACCTCGTTCGCGGCGCGGGGCCTGAAGGATCGAAGAAGCTGTACGTCTGGGTCGCTCCCGGCGAATCGAGCATGTATCCCGAGGGGCATCAGGACGACACGCATCTCTCCGTCCTCGGCGCGACGCGTGTCGCCCAACTTGCCGCGACGGCAATCGCGCACGGCGGTCTTCCGCTTCGCCAATTCGTGCGCAACGTCGACGCCTCGTCGCGGCAAGACGCCGAGATTCCGCTCTGGCCGAACGGAGCGCCCGGCGCGCTCGGTTCTTCGCCCGACGACCAACCGGCGCTCACCCCGTTCATCGCGCCGAAGTCCGTCGCGACGAACTCCATCGCCACAGGTGCGGCGATGCTCGTCTTTCCGGGCGGTGGCTACGAGCACCTCGCGTGGGACAAGGAGGGGACGAACGTCGCACGGTGGCTCAACACGCTCGGCGTGTCCGCGTTCGTCGTGCGCTATCGTCTTGGGCCCCGATACCACCATCCGACGATGCTCTCGGACGCTCGCCGCGCCGTGCGCGTCGTCCGTTCGCACGCGCACGAGTGGGGCATCGATTCGTCGAAGATCGGCGTGATGGGCTTTTCCGCCGGCGGACACATGGCGTCGACGGCGGCCACCCAGTGGACTCTCGGCGACAGCGCGAACGCCGATGCGGTCGAACGCGTTTCGTCGCGCCCCGATCTGGCGATACTGGTGTATCCGGTCATCACGATGACCGCGCAGTACGCACACCCCGGTTCACGCCGCAACCTCATCGGCGAGCATCCGGACGATCAACTCGTCCGCGCCACGTCGAGCGAACTGCACGTCACCCACGACACCCCGCCGACCTTCATCGTCGCCACCAGCGACGACGCAACCGTGCCGGTGCAGAATTCATTGATGTTCTACGACGCGCTGCGAGCCGCGGGCGTGCCGGCCGAGCTGCACATTCTCGAGACGGGGCGCCACGGGTTCGGACTGGCGCAAGGCGACCCCGCGTTGGCGGCATGGGTGACCGCGTGCGAATCGTGGCTGCGGCGGAGGGGGTGGGCGAAGTAGGGGCGTCGAACGAAGCACGGGTGAGTGTGGCTAGAAGTGACATGAGCGCGCTATACTGACAGCCCTCGCAGGCGCCGCGCGCCGCCGCGCCCCTCATCCTGCGAGAGACGCCGAGACAATCGAAAGACCATGGCCAAGCGTCGACGTTCTCGTCCGAAGGTAGGCCGCACGCGCCCGAAGCTCGACCCGCGGCTCGCGCACCTGCTCTCGTTACCGCGTAGCCGCCTCCGCGATCTCAAACGCGAAGAGCACCGACGCCTCGGCGAAGCCGCGGCGGAAGCCGAGCCGAAACCGTCGGCTCCGAGGTCGGAGCGGCGGCCGAGCCGCGCGATGTGGGCGCTGACGGACGGCGTCTACTTTCCCTCTCGAGAGACCTGGGAACGCGGTCCCGTCGCGATGCGCGAGCCCTACATCTCGGCGTTCGTCCTCGCCGACATCAGCGCCGCCGATCTCGCGAGGCTCGGCGCGCGCGTGCGCAGTCAGGCGTGCGACGTTTTCACCGCCTTCGTCCCGCTCTCGCGTATTCGGGCGCTGGAAGCCGCGCCCGGCGTGCGCTACGTGGAATTGGCGGGCACGATGTCGACGACGCTCGACCAGGCCATCCCGTACACCGGCATGGACGTGCTCCACAACACCGCGCCGCCGCTCGACGGTACAGGAGTCATCGTCGGGGTCGTGGACGTCTACCTCGACTTCTATCATCCCGACTTCCGTCTGCCAAACGGCAGGACCCGCGTGTTCTATCTGTGGGATCAGGCGTTGACGCCACAGGGGCAGGAGGCGAGCCCGGCCCCCACTCTGCTGAGCCCCGCGCCCTTCGTGGCGACTTCGTATGGCGTCGATTACGACCAGACGGACATCGACACCGAGATCGCGGCGTTCAATCCGCCCAACAACTATCAGATCGTGCGGCACGGCGGCGCGGTGGAGGCGCACGGCACTCACGTCGCCGGCATCGCCGCGGGAAATGGCCGGGGACAGAACGGGACATACACGGGCGCCGCGCCCGCATCCAACGTGATCTTCGTACGGCCATGGCCGACCAACACGATTTGGACGAGCGACAGCTCCACCATGGCCGACGCCGTGGCGTACGTCTTCGCTCGCGCGGACCTGCTCGGTCAACCGGCGGTCGTCAATCTCAGTACGGGCTCGTACGCCGGTCCGCGCGACGGCAGCCGACTCGTCGAGCAATTCCTCGACTCACTCGTCGCTGCGTCACCCGGCCGAGCCATCGTGGCGGCCGCCATGAACCAGAACGATCCGTCGGGCGCGAGCGCCGCGGAGCACGCGACGGGTGTCGTGCCGGTCAACGGTACCGCAGACCTGCTCGGCTACTTCGGGGCAGGTGCCAAGTTCAACGATCGAGCGGAAATCTGGTATTCGGGTGCGGATCAATTTGATGTGACCATCACGGTCGAGGATGGACAGCAGGGAATCGCTCCAACGACGCTCGGCACGCTGAGTCCGGGCCAGACGTTGAACGCGGCCCTTCCCGGTGGATTCACCGTGGATGTTGCCTCCGTACTCCATGACTCGCTGAACCAGGACAACGCGATCATCATTACGATCACGGTGCCTGCACAGAAGACCGTGCCCGCACTCTGGACGATCCAGCTGGCGGGCACGATCGTCGTAAACGGTACGTTTCACGCGTGGCTTAGTGGGAACAACGCGCAGAACGCCGGTTGGGGAAGGGCCTTTTTTACGACTGACGCTTGGACGCTTGGAATTCCGGGCTGCGCACACCGCGTGATCACGGTCGGCAATCACGACAAGAGCGGTCCGCCCCCAGCCATCCAATGGAGCAGCGGCTGCGGTCCCACTCGCGATGGTCGAGTGAAGCCGGAGATCGCCACCACGGGCACGTGGATTACCGCGGCGCGCTCGCGCGACATGAACGATCCAAATCCCGGCCCACTGTACGTGGCCAAGTTCGGGACGAGCATGTCGACGCCCATGGTATCCGGCGCGTGTGCGATGCTCTTTCAGTGCAAGGGCGCGAGCGCGACCTGGGCCGATCTCCTGTCGATCCTCAAGGCCAACGCGGTGCCCGAAAGCCCCGTCAACGCATTCGGGGCCGGCTACATGGAGCTCGCCGCCGCATGCTCGCCGCCGGCGCAGAACGTCGACGTCTGGTTGCGCGACGACGTCTCCGACACGGGCGTCGAGCCGTTCACGGGTCCTGTCAGCTGGCTGAGTCCCGACATCGAGGTGCTCGATGCAAACGGCCAGCCGGTGGCAAACCCCAAGTACAACCCGAACGCAGCGTTCAACAACATCATCCGCGTGACGGCGCGCAATCGCGGCGCTCAGCCGGCGATGAACACGGAGGTTTATCTCTACTGGGCGGACCCCGCGACCTATTTGCCGTTCACCGTGTGGAACGACAGCGGCATGTTCGTCGGGCAGAATTTCCAGACGATCGGCAACAAGGTCGTCATTCCACAGATCGCGCCCGGCGCGGCCGTCTCCGTCCAATTCGGGTGGGCGCCGCCGGCACCCGGCAGCAACATCCGGCACGACGATCATTTCTGTCTCATCGCTCGCCTCGAAAACGCGGCCGATCCATCAAACGTCGGGCCGGGCGGCTGGGACGTCATCGCCGGTCGCAACAACGTCGCGCTGCGCAACGTTCACGTTCAGCAGTCGCCGGCCGAGATCGGCTTTCTCGTGCGCGGCACCGACGACGAAGACGGGCTGGTCGTAATCGGGCGCGCCGCCGGCGGCCAAGTGGAGCTCAGCCTTCCGGTGCAGGCGCTCCCGTGGCGCGACGCGCGCGTGCTGGGGCGTCACCGGCGGATGCCCTACGGCTGCTCGGATGCGGACGTCGACCCGGTGGCCGCGATCGTCGCGACGCTCGACGGCGAGGCTATTCGATCGCGGACCGGCATCGTCGGCGCCAGCGCGCTGCGAGTGCGAAACGGCATCGCCACGATCGTCTCCGCCGCGGACGCCGTCGTCACGATTCCCTGCCTGCGGGTCGCGCCGGCGGCCGCGATGCCGGTCAACCTACGAGTGACTCGGCCCCGCGCGACGTTGGAGCACCGCGACATCCACGTGGGCCAGTTCTCCGGCGGCCGGCGTGTTGGCGGCGTGACGTTGCGGCTCGAGGTGGCGGAGAAGAAACGCAAACGTAAATGAGCTGCGTTCAGTCATGCAGCAAGAACTTGCGCATTTCCCGAACGACCAACGCTTCATCCACGATGTACACGTAGTGGTTCGTGTCCTGTAGTTCGACGACTCGCGAGCCGCGCACCTCGGCGCGGAAGCGCCGGATCGCCTTGTCGATCCAGGGCGACAGCATCGCGATGCTCCGATTGAACTCCTGCTGCTTCGCGGGCGCCAGCGACCAGTAGTAGGGCGCACGGAATCGAGGCGTGATTCTATTGAAGATCCCGAGCGCAGGCGCGCGGATGCGGTCGTACTCGGCCGGCTGCAACCCGGCCATGAGTTTCGCGGAAATCTCCGGAGGCGTAACCGGTCCGACGACTCTGCCCGATGAATCCATCCGGATCATGTTGCAAATCGCGGCGAGCGGCTTTCGGTAGCCATCGTCACGCGCCAAGGCCGCGGCAAGACGCTGCACCGATTCCAGATCCGCGGCCGTGGGATCCGGAGCGGCCGGCGGCTGAGGGATCGACGCCCATCCGCCCGATCCGATGTCGAGCGCATCCAGGTAGACGAGCTTCCGGACGCGATGTGGGTAGGCCGCTCCGAGTTTGCTCAATTCCGTTCCGGCAAGCGAGTGTCCGACGAATACGGCCTGGCCGATCTTCAGTGTGTCGAGAACCGCAATGTCGTCGCGCGCTCTCGTGTCGAGGTCATACCCGCTCGCGGGTTGGCTCGAGCGGCCGAAGCCCCGGCGTGTGATGCCGATGACGCGAAAACGGTCGGTGAACTGATATGCGAACTGATCGTAGACGTGCGCGTTGTCGCCCGAGCCCGTGAGCAACACCATGGGCTCGCCGGTGCCGCCCCAGTCGAGCACTTCCAGCTGGACGCCGGGGGCGACCGTGATGAGAATCGTCTTGTGCGGGGAGGTATCGAAGCAGCTGACGTTGTTGATCGCTTCGCCGTGAGCAGCCGCACTGGTTGCTGCAACTCGCGCGGGTGGCTCGTTCGAGACGTAGCTACTGAGTCCGGTCCTCGCGAACAGGACAGTCAGAATCCCCGTAGCGATGGGTGGCCACGCTCTCGCTGGGCGCACAAGCAAACTCCTCTTCTGAGCAGCGCAACTGCGTCAGCGCGTAGTCCGCGCAGACTGCGTGCCGAAGTCGCGGATCGCTAGCCAGGCGGAGCACAGTTCCGCATGATGCCACGCGGTTTGGGGCTGGTTGAATCCGCAGGATAAAGCGCCTTCATCGCATGCCAATGGGGCACAGGACTGGCATGAGTTTCACCGGCGATGGTCTCGACAACCAGGTCCAGCCCCTTGTAGTTGCGCCCCCCCATCTTGCTCATCGAGTAGCAAAGCTGCGTGGCAAGCTGCCACATGTTTCTCGCCATTCCCGGATCTTCCTCCGATCCAACGGACAAGAAAATGTGTTTCGGAAAGGTCGGGTGGCGCTGGGCAAACGCGGGCTCCAAGGCTAGCACCGTGTCCTTGCTTCGGTTGCTCCAGTAGAACCCAGGACTCGTGATGGCGTATCGAGTGAAGAGGTCGGGCTGCTCGAACATTGCATAGGCGGCAAACAGACCACCGAACGAGTGACCGTGTAGTCCACGATCCTCGGACGTGCGATACGTACGATCGACGAACGGGATGACCTCCTCTTTCAGCACACGCAAGAATGCTGCGGCGCCGCCGAACCGGGGAGATCCGTCCGGCCAGCGGGCCTTCGCCGCCGGCGAGTCATCGAATGGGTGAGGCGTGTAGTCAAAGTCACGTCGCTGTGCCTGGCTGTCCGCAGCTTCCACACCGACCAGCAGCACATTGGGAGACACGTCGGGCGATCGCATGAACACGTGAAACATCGGCAACTCCAGTCCACCATCGAGGAGATAGAGCGTTGGGTAACGCCTCGTCGCGACCGAGCGTGCATTGTCGTAGTCGCTCGGCAGAGCAACCTCAATGCGGTACGTCCGCCCATTGATCTGCGAGCGAAGCGTGTGCACGCGGGTGTTGGGAAGTGTCACCGTTGGCGGAGTTGCAGCCTCGACTTGCTGAGCGGCCCCCGTCGAAACGCGGCCCACGGCGAGTGGCAGAAGCAGAAGGAGGCACGCGGGAGTCAGCTTCGTCATCCGAGGGGTACCTGGGTAGAGATGAACCTGCCATCGCGGTCTAGCGCCCGAGTTAAGCTGCGGGCGAGTCAATGAGAGCGCGTGCGAAGCACGCGCAATCCGCAGATCGCCCGTCAGCTTCAACGATCGTTAGACCGCGGCCTAGACGCTCCATATCTCGCCGACTCGCACCTGCTCATTCATCTCAGTAAGAGCCGGCCTGGCCTTGGGATGGTTCGAAAGCAGGAGGCGGAGCGTGCGAACGACGTCGTAGGCGTTCAGGAAGAGCCGCCGCTGCTCCGTGAACAGTTCGGGATCGTAGGCGTCGTCATCGACCGCATGCGCGGGCTTCTGTCTGAGCTTGCGAATTTCGCGCAGTTCGCGAAGCATGTCCTCCTTTGGGCCGGGATCGGGAATGCGGACCGCGGTATTCAGCCATTCCTCGAGCAGAGCGATTGTGCCCCGCTGCTGGACGACAATCTTTCCGTCGGCTCGCGGGCTCTCCGTGGTTCGAGGAATACTCGCCGGAAAGAAGTCGCCATTGATATTGTCGGACAGCATCTTGTCCAGCAGCAAGATGAAGTCGTTCAATTCACGGCGTGTTGGACGAAGAAGAAAGCCGAGTTCCTTCGGGCGCTCGAACGCCTGCCTAAACAACGGGCGCCAGCCGATCAACTCGCACATGCGGTTGATTGTCCGAATCTCTTCGACCAAAGCATCTCCGAGCGAGATCTTGAGATTCCAATCGCCCAGCACGAGGGCACGGTAGGCATCTGGGTGCATGTGGAACTCGCCCGACAGTTCCCGCGCCGCCCAGATCTGTTGGTGTTCAGAGGAAAGGCGATCCAAATCTGTATAGAAAACGGCGACCGCACGTTCCAGCTGGTCATTAAAGGAGAAGGCGAAGGACTGGAGCAGTATTTTGTGCTTCTCCGGAAACGTACTCGATTCGTATGCCTCGTCGCCTATAGACAGACTTCCCTGGATATCGTCGCTCCGGAAGTGATATCGAGGGTCGCGGCGGTAGCCATCGAGTACGATCGGGTCAAACGACGCAAAGTCGAGCTGCGGTTTGCCCAGAGCCAGGGAGAGCGAATACGGGCGCCCCGTGTACTGTGAGCGATCAACTGCATTGGCAAGCACGGGTGCCGTGGGATACATCACGAAATACTCGCCACTCAACTTGGCAAGCTTGTCGAGTTGATCGGAGACGGGTTCGTCGTCGAACGCTCGGATGTGGGGGTTCGGGTGGCGATCTCCGAAAAGCACCGAAGCCTTTCCATCACTGATCAGATGTGCAAGCGCTGTTTTCACTTCATCGACCGGCGCCGGCAACGTTGTCGTGGCGACGTACCCAGGCAGCCCGTTGTAGTCGCCGGACGTTAGATACTGCTTAACAATCGCGGTGAGGAGGTCGCCTGCGGCTAGCGTCATGTTCGAGAAGTGTGTCGCGGTCTAACGCCATAGCTAAGCTGCAAGGAGTTCTAATAGGAGGCGCGGGCGCAGCCCGCGCCAGTCGGCAGACTCCTTGTCAGCTTCAGCGTTCGTTAGATGGCCGGCGACCGGCGCTATCAACGGCTGACCGGCGGTAGGCATTCAATGCTTCGCCGGCGCCAGGCAAACGCCGGGTTTGCCAAAGGCTCGGATGCTTCCCATCGTGAGCCAGTGCCGGAAACCGCACGATCTGATTCTCTGCCGGCATGGCTCGAGACATCGAAGGCGTGACCGTGCGACTGCAAATCATGGGTGAGGCAAGCACACAGGAACCTTGCACCTCGAGTGCTTCGTACTCGTAGGGAATTCCCTCCGCACCCATGGTCGACGTTCCTGGGGCCAGCGCATCGGTCAGTTGGAAATGCAAATGCGGTTGGGTGCTATTGCCCGAGTTGCCCACGAGCCCGAGCACCTGCCCGCGACGTACGTGATCGCCGACCCGTACTCGTACAGAGTGTGGTTGCAGGTGTGCGTAGAGCGCGAAACGCCCACGACCGATGTCGACGACGATCGTGTTGCCCGTGAGGGTCTGAAGAGTGATTGGTACCGCCCGCGAATTCATGCCAGGCTCGTTCTCGGGTATGCTGTCGCTCGCCTCGACGACAATTCCATCGGCAACCGACAGGACCTCCGCGCCCCACGCATAGAAGCTGGAATTGCGCAGCGGACCCGCGACATCGGCCCGGTAGGATTGGCCTCGCTCGTCAACCTGGACGAAGTCGATGGCGTAGCGCTGAGCAATGGTGGTCCGTCCGTCCAGCGTAATCATCGACCGGCGATGCGCCGATGAATTGGACGGGCCCCCGGCGGCCACCCACTCGCCCGCCAGCGGCGGCCCGATGATAGCGACCGTTCTGGCCACCTCCACACGTCCGCCCGCGACACGGTGCAGTAGCGTGTCGACTGACGGCGCCCGAAACGAAAGTCGGTGATAGATCGACGTCGGTGCGAGCCTGTTGGGTAGTGCAAGCCAGAGGAACACCACCGCATGCAAGCCCGGAGCAAGTGTCGCGCGCTCGCGTCTCGAGATGTCTGAGCCGGCGCGATTCAGGTCATCGATCAGCGCACTGTCTGCAACAGTCAGCAACACGCCACCGATCTTCGCGTCGAGCACTTCGATCCCGGTCAGCGCAATCGGAGCAGTTGTCAGATTCGTGATTTGCAACTCGTAGCCAAGCGCGGCAACTGTGTCTCCGACTCGCGCCGCGGTCGGCGCTTTGGGCACCTGGATTTCCACAGCATCGGGGAGTTGCGCATCGGCATGACACGGGGCGAACGCCGCTAGCGCGATCAGGCTGAGGGCTACCGTTGATGAGCGAGAGATCATGAACTCGTTGGCTGGAAGACTGGATCACGAAATGGACACGTCCGCGTGTGGCGGTCGGCAGTGCGTCAGAAACCTCCCTGCGCAACGATGTTGATGACCATCTGGGGCTCGGGCAGGAGTGAAGTCGACGCGCGACCTTTGTTGCCAGGCTTGCGATACATCGCGTCAAAAGGTATGATACCTATCGCCACAAGGTATGCGAGGACATTATGGAACGAAACAACTCGCCGTTCATGTCCGGTGTCCCTGAGCTTCTGCTGTTGAAGCTCTTGGCCGACAATGAGCTCTATGGCTACGAAATCGTCAAGCGGATTCGTGCCGCGACTGGGGATGCGATTTCCCTCGGGGAAGGCGTCGTGTACCCCGCGCTGCATGCGCTTGAAGCGGCAGGCGCCCTCAAAGCTCGGCGCCGCGTCGTGGATGGCCGCGAGCGTGTCTATTACGTCGCGACGAAAAAGGGGCACGGCAGGCTTGCAAAGCTAACGACGCACTGGATGCGCGTCAGCGAAGGCATTCGTCTCGCCCTAGCGGAGGCGGGCCATGCGTGAGCTCGATTACGCTTGGTTGAGGGAGCGCTTGCTGCGAGGTGGAGTTGCACCCAAGCACGTTCGACGGATGATCGCCGAGTTGCGGGATCATCATGCCGACTTATTCGCCGAGGCATTCTCCGGAGGTTGCTCCATGGAGGATGCGGAGATGCAGGCCGCGATTCGCCTCGGCGATGCGGATACATTGGCGGCGGAAATCATCGCGCGACCGGAGCTTCGATCGTGGATGTCCCGTTGGCCGTGGATCGCGTACGGCGTGACGCCGCCGCTGGCGCTGCTCCTGGCCTTATTCGGGATCCTCCTGATCCTTGGGCGTTCCGGCGCATTTCACGCCGACCTCATCACCTTCACGAATCGTTGGGGATCCCCCGACTCGTGGTCGTGGTTTGCCGCGATACGAGTGTTCTACACGTTTGGACTACCGTTACTTCTCGCAGCTGGCTGCTGCTTCGTCGCTGGTCAACGGCGCGCGGCACTTCGGTGGCCGGTGATGGGGGCCATGCTTGTGTCGATCTTCGGCGCCGCTGTCACGTTCAATGTGTGTTGGCCACACGGCGCGGACTCGTTCGGCGGACTCTGTATAAGGAGCAACGTATTTCCGCCTTTTGCCGGTTGGGAAGGCAACGCAGTACGGGCCGCGGCAACATCGGCCTTGAGCGTGGGTCCGTATCTATGGTGGAAAAGGCGCCTGAGAGACGCATGACGAGCGCGCCACTGGGAGCGGACGCGATGCCTGTGGCCATCGTTCATTGGGCTCAACGATCGTTCTAACCAAGGTGGCTCCCGTGAAGATCATTCGTCGCATGCTCCCGCGATCTCTGGTCGGCCTCGTCGGCCTCGCCGGAGCGGCGCACGCACAGCTCGCCGCGCGCATTGCTCCCGCCTTTCCCGGGATCGACTCGCTCGCTGCCGCCGAATTCGCCAAGGACAGCCTCGGCAGCATCACCGTCGGTGTCATCGCGGGAGCGGAGCTCGTGTGGACGCATAGCTACGGCTTCGCGGACATGAAGTCGCGTCACATGGCGGACCGGAATACCGTCTATCGCATCGGCTCGATCACCAAGCCGTTTACGGCGGTGATGCTCATGCAGCTGGTGCAGGCAGGCAAGATTCGCCTCTCCGATCCCGTCGAGAAATACTTCCCCGAGATCAAGCAGGTCGGCGGAATGCCGGCAGGCGCGCCGCCGGTCACCTTCCTGCAACTCGCGACGATGACCGCCGGGCTCGCGCGCGAGCCGCGCGAAGAAGGTCCATTCTGGACAGGGCCCGTCGCGAGCTGGGAGCACACGCTGATCGCCGCGCTTCCGCATACGAGCTATGAAACATTTCCCGGAACGCAGTTCTCCTACTCGAACATCGGCTACGCAATCCTCGGCGCCGCGTTGGGGCGCGTCGCGGGCGAGTCGTACGTCAATTGGGAACGGGCCCGCTTGCTTGAGCCGCTCGGGATGACGAGGACTCGATTCGAGATCGACGCAGGCATCGTGGCGGACGTCGCGAAGGGCTACATGGCGCACCGCGACGGCTCGCTCGACGGCGATCCGCCGGCGGCCGAAGCGCGAGAGGGTCGCGGCTACAAGGTGCCCAATGGCGCGATCTTCACGACGGTCGACGATCTGAGTCGATTCGTCGCGTTCGAGCTCGGGCACGGTCCGGCAAGCGTACTCCCTCCGGCGCGCCTCGACACCGCGTTCGCCGGACTTGTCGCGTCCAGCGCCGACATGAGCGCCGGCTATGGACTCGGTTTCATGGCGATGCGGCGTGGAACGTTCACGTACCTCGGCCACAACGGCGGCGTGGCCGGCTATGGTGCGTCGATGTACTTCGACCGAGCGGCCCAAGTCGGCGTGGTGCTCTTCCACAATGTCACCGGCGGGCGCGAGAACCCCGATCGCTTGGCGGTCGACATTCTTTCGCGGGTGGTCGACGCGACGAAACAGCATCGCGTGGTTTCGGTCGACCCGAAGAGCTTTGACGGCTACGTCGGTCGGTATGAGCTACGGCCCAACTTCATCCTGACGGTCACGCGTGAGGGCGACCAACTTTTCACGCAGGCGACTGGCCAACAGAAGTTCCAGGTGTTCCCCGAGGGCGAGCGCGACTTTTTCGCCAAAGTGTTCGACGTGCAACTCACCTTCGAGGCGGACGCGCGCGGACGCGTGACGGCGATCGTTCTTCATCAGGGTGGCGGCACCACTCGAGCGAAGCGAATCGAATGAGCCGCCACCCGATGTTCTCATTGCGTTCCCGTGCGAGCATCGCGAGCATCGCCATCGCAGGTTGTGCCACGGTGGCGAAGTCGCTGGCGCCCGCCAAGCTGAACGCACCAGAGGACGCGACGACGCGAGACCCGTTAACGATGGAGCTCATGCGGTAGCCGGTGATGGGAGCCATGCTCGTGTCGATCGTCGCCGCTGTCACGTTCAATGTGCGTTGGCCACACGGCGCAGACGCATTCGGCGGACTTTGTACAAGGAGCAGCGTATTCCGCCTTTTGCCGGTTGGGAAGGCAACGCCGTACGGGCCGCAGTAACATCGGCCTTGAGCCTAGGTCCGTACCTATCGGGGAAAAGGCGCCCGAGAGACGCATGACGAGCGCGCCACTCGGAGCGGACGCGATGCCGGTGGCCATCTAACGCCCCAGCTAACTTGCGAGCGAGCCAAATAAAACGCGAGCGCAGCGAGCTTCCTTAGATCGCTCGTCAAGTTCAGCGTCCGTTAGATGGCCGTTTCGAGATCTCAGATCGGCTAGCCGGCGCGTGGCAGCGGTGTCAGTTTGGCGATTTGTTGGGCCTTCGCCGACCGCAAGGCGTGCCACAAGTCCCAATCTTGTTGCAGCCCCAGCCAAAAGTCGGCGCTCATCCGCGTGACCTGGGCGAGACGCAACGCAGTATCGGGCGTGACGCCGCGCTTGGCGCGAATGATCTCATTCAGTCGCGGAAACGACACTCCGAGCTGAATGGCGAACGCCGACTGGGAAACGCCGAGCGGCTTGAGGAACTCCTCGAGCAGCATCTCACCCGGGTGAACGGGCGGCACCTCGGTCGGAAGGCGACGCCGAACGAGCGGGCGCGACTCCGCTCGGGATTTAGTGGTAGTCCGTGACTTCGACTTCGTAGGCATGACTGCCCTCCCAGCGGAAACAGATCCGATATTGGTCATTGATGCGAATGCTGTGCTGCCCACGTCGATCGCCCTTCAGCCGCTCGAGGCGATTTCCTGGCGGGATCGCCAGTTCCCGGACGTCCCGTACGCGATTTAGCTGCGTCAACTTCCGTCGGAGGATCGACCAGAGCTCGCTCGGACACGTCGCGCGAGCGCGGCGACTATCGAGACCGTTGAACAGGTCCTCCGTGGCGCCATTGGCGAAGCTGGCTATCACGGTATCTATTATAACGGCTGACGGATAGTTTGACTAGCCGGTGGCCCGTGGCCATCTAACGCCCCAGTTCTGGTGCAAAGCGGCCAGGGCGATTCTCAACCAATGTTACGCCACGTTGGCCGCTTTGTCAGCAGCAACGTTCGTTAGCTCGCGGGCGCGCGGAGGACGGGGATAAGGAATCTCTCAATGGGTGCACGGCCCTTGCGCACATGGGCTGGCGCGACCGGCTCATGCCGCACGGCCGGTCGCGAGCGGCGGAACGATCGGGCGCCGCACAACCCGACGCCGTGCTCGAGATGGTAGGAGCCCCGGCGCTTCGCGTCCGGCGCCGGCCCCGGCGCGCGAGCCCGGGCGCACCGAAGGCAAACGCAACCCAACGACTCACTCGAGATCTCGGTGGTTGGGCGCGCGTGGACCAGCGACGACCGGGCCAGTGCATGAGCGCACCTTCATTCCGTCGGGGCGCAGAGTGGCGCGGAATCATCGCTGCCGGAACCCCAAAATCGTTTCGCCCGTCCGCGAGCT
>CAWJXW010000020.1:0-406494 GCA_963846925.1 uncultured Gemmatimonadaceae bacterium
ATCGCCACCGCCGGATCGATCTTCGCCGCGCGCAGTGCCGGCAGCCAGCATGCCGCGACGCCGACGACGGCCATCGCCGCAGCCACACCCAACAGCGTGATGGGATCGTTCGGCTCGACGCCGAACAACAGCCCGCGAATGAGATGCGTGCCCGACGACGGCGCCGACCACGCCGATCACCAGTCCGCCGATCAGCAGCACGCCGCCTTCCCACAAGATCATCCGCTGCACGCGCGCGCTGTCGGCGCCGAGACTCATGCGGATGCCGATCTCGTTCGTCCGCGCGCTCACCGAGAACGCGAGCACGCCGGCGATGCCGACCGCGGCGATGACGACGGCCAGGATGCCGAACGACGAGACCAGCATCGCGTTGAGCCGGCGCGGTGCCACGCTCTCGTCGCGAATCTGGCCGACCGTCAGCACGTTCTCGATCGGATCGCGCGGCGCGATGCCGCGAACCAGTCGCGTCGCCGCCGGCGCGAGTGACGCCGCGGCGTTCTCGCGATCGGCGCCGGCGCGGATCACGAGCCCCGCGCCCTGAAACACCGGCGTCCTGCGTGAACGGCTGGAACACCACGTTCCGCGGCTCGGCGTCAAGCCCGCCGTCCTTCGTGTCGCCGCACGACGCCGACCACCGTGCTCCATTCCTCGCTGCATTCCGATGAACTTGAGCACTTCGCCGGTCCACGCGATGCGCTGGCCGATCGGATCGCGATCGGGGAAGAGTTTGTCGGCGAGCGTCTTGTTGATGATCACGACCCGCGCCGAGCTGTCGCGGTCCGTCGTCGCGAACTCGCGCCCCTTGATCAGCGGAATCCCCGACGCGCGGAAGTAGCCCGGGTCCGCCGTGCGGAACTCGGCGTGCGGCTGCGCTTCGCCGATCGCGAGCTGCCGGCCCTCGGCTTTCACGTCGAGCTGGAACTGTGTCGAGCGAAGCGGGATCGTCGAGCCGATGCCGACGTCCTTCACGCCGGGGATGGCGCCGATCTCGAGACGCATGCGGTCGTACATCGCGCGCGCGTCGGCGTCGCTCCGCTGCCCGATCGCGATCGGCACTTCCATCGTCAGGACCTGCTCCGTCGACAGTCCGTCATCGAACTTCGGCGAGCTGCATCATCGTGCGTGTGAGCAGTCCGGCGCCCGTCAACAGGATCACCGACACGGCGATCTGCGCGACGACCAGCCCGCGCTGCAGCCGCTGCCGCCGCACGCCGCCGCTCGAGCGATTCGCTCCCGCCGTGATCCACGCCGCCAGCGAGCCTTCCTTGGCCAAGCTCGGCGCGAACGACAGCAGCATCGCCACGACGACGCTCAAGAGCAGCGTGAACCCGAGCACCACGCCGTCGAGCCGGATCTCGTTGGCGCGCGGCGAATAGCGCTGCGGCCAGCGCGACGAGCAGCTTCACGCCGCCGATCGCGATGATGAGCCCGAGCACGGCGCCGCCGAACGCCAGCACGAGGTTCTCGGCGAGCAGCAAGCGTCGCAGTCGCGCCGCGCCCGCGCCGAGCGCCGCGCGCACCACGAGCTCCTGCTCGCGCCGCACGCCGCGCATCAGCGTCAGGTTCGCGACGTTGGCGCACGAGATGATCATCACGAACGCCGCCGCGCCCATGAGCAGCCACAGCGTGAGCCGCGCTTTCTCGCCGAGCACTTCCTGGAACGGCGTCACCGTGACCTTGTAGCCCGAATTCTTGTCGTACGCTTCCGGATATGCGCTTCTGCACGCGTTCACGAATCGTCTTGATCTCGGCGCGCGCCTGCTCGACCGTCGCGCCGGGCGCGAGACGCGCGATCATCTCCGTCATGCGGTGCGTGCGCCCCTGCACCATCATCGCGCTCGTGTGGTGCTCGCTGATGACCATGTTCAGCAGCGCGTCCATGCGCTGCGGGAACGTCGGCGCCGGCTGCGCGACGCCGACGATCGTCACCGGCTTGTTGTCGACCGTCACCTTGCGGCCGACGACGCTTCGGGTCGCCGCCGAAGTGCTTCATCCAGTACTCGTACGTCAGCACCATGACGGGCGAGACCGCCGTGCCGTCGTCGCTGTCGTCGAGCAACCGGCCCAGCACGCCCGAGAGCCCCATGACCTTGAAGTAGTTGCCGGTCACGAGTCCGACGTTGATCCGCGACGCCTGCCCCTCCTTCTCGCCCTGGATCGTGTAGCGTCATCTCCGAGTACTCGGCGATCCCGCCCAGCGTCTTGGCGCCGTTGCGGAAGTCGAGGATCTCGGGCACGGAGAAGTCGATGTTTTCGCCGCCCGGCCCGTTGATCGACTGGCGCAGGTAGACCAGGCGGTCGCCGTCACGGTGGGGCAGCGGCTTGAGCAGCACGCCGCGGACGACGCTGAAGATCGCCGTGTTCGCGCCGATGCCGAGCCCGAGGGTGAGGACGACCGCGATGGCGAACCCGCGGGCTCGGGCGAGGCTGCGGAAGGCGTAGCGAAGATCTGAGAGAAACATGGTCGGTCGGGGGCAAAGCGTGAGTCAGACAGGTTGAGGGGCGAAGACGGCGTCGTCAATGCTCCCTACCCCACGACGTTCGGGCGGGGCGGAAATCGACATCCGGCGGCCGCTCAGCGCTTTTCGCCCGCCTGAATTGCGGCCAGTCGGCGCTTCACGTCTTGAACTTTGGGCTGCAACTCCGGATCGGCGTTCTTCCAGAGATCCAGGAACGAGACGTAGTATGAGGCCGCTTTTTTGGTATCGCCCTTGGCCTCGTAGAGCTCACCGAGGCGCTTGTAGATCCCGGCGAGGTAACCTCCGTCCACGCCCGGACCGCGCGCCGTCGCCTCGTTCAGGTAGCGCTCCCAGTAAAAGATGGCCGAGTCCGGGATGGTGGCGAGATCGTAGGCGCGCCCGAGGTCGCGGTCACCGCAGCGAGCGCAGTCGCCAACCGGACCGTCAGGCAGCGAATCTGACGCCCAGATCTCGCGCACGGCATCGAGCGGCCGCTTCTCCGCCATCGCGATCTCCGCCAACACGGAGTGCCGCGCCGGTTGGCTATTCAGACGAATGGCGGTGTCCTTCACGTCCGCGTCGAACTGCGCGATCATCGCGCGCGCCTTGTCGGTCTTGCCGGCGAGGGCATAATACGCGGCGAACTGGAAGTACGGCCGCTGCTCTACGGGCAGTGTGCGTAGCGGAACCTGAGCAAGCGCGGCGTCGAGCGCGCGTGCCCCCCGATCCTTCTCGTCGAAGTACCAGATCGCGATAGAAGCAGATCCGAGTGAGTCGCCGAGCGGATTGACCGGTACGCCTCGCGCGGCGTTCAGCGCGGTCGCTTCTCTCGAGAGTGCACGCGCCTCCTTCAATCGTCCTCGCAGTTGCGCGTACTGCGCGAGCGAGCTCACCGCGCCAAGCTTGAAGATCGGATTGGGGTTGTCGCGCTCCTTCTTCCAGAATGCTTCGGCGGAGTCGTACTGGCCGCGCTTATACAGGAAGATCACCGGGTACACTTGTGAAGCGCGGGCCGCCGGGAATCGCTTCGCCATCTCGCGGTACAGCGATTCGGCCTCGGCTGCCTTTCCGTCGGCGACGAGCGTGCCGGCGTGATTGCCCATGCTGATCTGCGACGCACGCAAGGAACGATTGACGGCGGTGTAGAGCGATTCGGCCCGCGCGAATTGCCGGCGACTTCGCAGCTGGTTGGCGAGGTTGACCGCCGCCGTCATATCCGACGTGTCGATGTTGAGCGCTTGCTGGAACGCCTCCGCGGCTTTCTGTCGGTTGAGTCCGGGGCCGGTGGAGTAGTACGTCGCGATGGTGAGATAGCGTTCCCTGTCCGGCAACCGGTCGCGGAATTGATAGGCACGCGTCAACGCGCTGTCGCTCTGCGCCCGCGGCATGCCCATGTTGCTCAGCGCGACGCCGAGCTTTCGGTACGCCATGGCGAACGTCGTGTCCTTCGCCACGGCTTCGCGCAGGAGCTGAGCGGCTTTCACGTAGTCGCCGCTCAGATCGAATGCACGGTTCGCGTCGGCGTATTTCTGCAGCGCCTCGAGCGACGACGTGGTGACCTGGTCCAGCGCCGGGGCATCGCGCACAGATTTGAGCGACTCGCCGATTCGGCCGCGCAACTTGCGCGTGAGGTCGTCGATCGCCTCGAGCAGCTCGCTCGTTCCGTTCACCGTTTTTCGATATGCGGCGAGCTCGCTGCCCGAATCGGCGGATACGAGACGGATGGCAACGACATAGCCGGCGCCGAGCTGCGTGACGTCGCCCGCGACGATGGCCTTCACGCCTTCGCGCTGCGCGATCTCGCGCGCGAGAGGCAGGTCCAGCGGCGTCGACGCGGGCTTTTGCGCGCGGGTGAGCGCGGCAGCGATCGCCGTCGGCGGCATGATCGACACTACCTTCGATTGTCCGAGGTTCGTACGCACGGCCTCCGTCACCACGTGCGAGAGCGACGAATCCTTGCCCGCGTTGAAGTCGACGACGAGCAACCGCTCACGGCCATGCAGCGTTCCGGCGGCGAGCAGCGACGCCGCGGGCCCAACGCCGAACAGGCGCATGATCATGATCGCGGCGACGGCGGCGGCAAACGCACCCACTGCAACCCCACCGCCGCGGAACGCGCGGCGCCAAGTCATGTGAGCGCTGAGGGCATGCGACGTTCGGTATGCGAGCGCCGTTAACAGAGCGACGGCGAGCCCGATGACCGCGAGGATCAACCCGCCGGAGAACACCCAGTCGGGGAGGCCGAAGCCGACCACCGCCGCCTTCGCCAGCACGGCGACCGCCGCGAGCGCCGCCGACGGCCGCAACCAACGCACGCGTGCCTGCGTGCGGCCCGGAGAGCAGCGACGGCGTCGCATGTGAACCGGTGGTGACCGCCGAATCCAGTGCGCCCGCGATCTCGGTTGCCGACTGCGGCCGTGACTCGGGCTCCTTGGCCAGACAGCGCATCACCAGTTCGGCGAGCGCCGGCGGGGTGTCCGGGCGGAGCGAGTCGATCGGAACCGGTTGCTCGGTGAGGTGCGCGACGAGCGTCTTCTGCGGCGTGCGTCCCGCGAACGGCGGCTTCCCCGTGAGGAGCTCGTAGGCCATGCAGCCGAACGAATAGATGTCCGACCGGTGGTCGACGTTCGGATCGCCCGACGCCTGCTCGGGCGAGATGTACGCCGGTGTGCCGATCGACGTCCCGAGCTGCGTGAGCGCGCCGGTGTCCTTGTCGCTCGGTCGCCGCGACCTGCCGCGAGCGCCTTGGCGATGCCGAAGTCGGTGACGACGGCGCTGCCGCCGCTCAGCAGCACGTTGTCCGGCTTGATGTCGCGGTGCACTACGCCGCGTTCGTGCGCGTAGGCCAGCGCGCGGGCGACGTCGCGCAGAATGCTCACCACTTCCGATATGGACAACGAGCCACCGCGATCCAGCCGCGCGCGCAGCGATTCGCCCTCGACGAACGGCATCGAGTAATAGGGAATGCCGTCGAGCTCGCCCGCGGCGAGTAGCGGAACGATCTGCGCCTGCTGGAGCCGCGCGGCCAACTGGATCTCGCGCCGAAACCGGTCGACGTTCACGCCGGCGACGAGATCGGGGTGCAGCACTTTCACCACGACCTTGCGTCCGAGCGCCGTCTCCTCCGCGACGAAGACGCGGGACATGCCGCCGCCGCCGAGCTCGCGCTCGAGGACGTATGCGGAGCCCAGGGCCCTCTGAAGTTGGTCGCGAAGCTCGGTCATGCCTGCGGTCCCGGGTGGGTGGTGCGGCCTGATAAACGTACGGCGCGGAACGTGAGATGTCTTCAATCCATTCGGACGCCCGAGCGCCTTAGAGCGGACAGCCTTGGGGTAGTTCTAGCGTTGGCGCAGATGCGGGTGCTGCTCGACTAGGCTGCTCGCGCTCGCGACGCTGAGGATCTCGCCCGCGGGCGGCCAGGCGACATCCTCTCCTCGTGCGGGCCAGATGCACTCGATTCTCCGCTCCTCGTTGCAGGAGGCGCTCGCGCGGAACCCTCGTCCATCGAAGAACAGAACTTGCAGCATGAGTCGAAACATCCCCAGACTTACCAATACACCCGGCTGCTCGATCGACTCGGAATTTGAAACAATGATCCCGTCGGTCGTGACGAAATTGGACAGTCGGACGCGACACCGGAAAAAACGCGTCGCGAAAATCATGTTTGGAGTGCCGGGGGCCGCGATCGAAACGAGACAGTCTCTCGGCGGTTTGTTATGAATGTGGAAATCGGAGGGTAGGTAGCCCGCCAGGCTGCGCTCTGGGTACACGCAGTCAGCCACAAACGCGGTTTTGAGCGCCCACGTCGTCAACAGCCGTTGGCTCTCCAGAGTGAGCACGACGGGTTTGGTGGCCGGTGGAATGGCCCGGCGCTTGTCGACGCCCATAAAGATCAGCGGCGCGAGAACGGACTTGGCGGTCCCCTCAAGCCTCCCCATCCAGCCACCGTTGCATTCCTCGCATACCCGCCGAACGGTCGTAGTAATCGAACCGGATTCGTAGGTCCTCTTCGCCCGCAGCCCCTCCCACGGGGTCAATGAGCCCATCGCCGTTTCGAGCTCTTCGTTGGCCATCTCGCAGAGCCACGCGGGCCAGACATGCTCCTCGTTCAGATTCTCCCCGCCACAGAAGATGCAGCGGCGTTTGCTGGTTTCGTTTGACACCGTTTGTCGCGAGTTTGGCACTGTTTCTGTCACTGACCCCACGCCAATCATGGCGCTGAAAAGCCCCGCGATCAGCTAACTGATTGCGGGGCTTGAGGAAATTTCAGTGGGCCTGGGTAGAGTTGAACTACCGACCTCACGCTTATCAGGCGTGCGCTCTAACCACCTGAGCTACAGGCCCTTACGGGCATTTTCATCGAACCGGGAAACCTAGCGGGATTCGCCGACTCGGTCAATCAGAAACGCGTTCCCGCAAAGACGAGAGAGCGAGAAGCCGAACCTCGCTTCTCGCCCTCTCGACGTTCTAACTCGAGTTGCGTCACCATTGATCCGGCTACCGCCTTCGTTCCTTATGGATTCAGGAACATCTGGAACCCGAGCGAGACCACGACGTCGTTCTGCCGCCGCTCACCGAACGAGATCGATTGTCCGTTCGTCGCGTCTTTGAACCCGAGGTTCGCCTGATACAGGTAGTCCTCACCGCGAAGCCGCAGTGAGAAGTTGTCCGTCAGGCGGAGCCGCGTGCACAGCGACATCACGGCACCGACATCCGTCAGGCCGGTGAAGCTACCCTCGGCGTCCGACTTGTAGGCCGACCCGTTACGCGTGATGAGCGCGGGCCCAAAGCCTAGGCGGACGTTGTAGTCGCTTTCGGGAGGCAGCAGTTGAAACATGAGCTTCGCGCTGCCCAGCCAAACGTTCGCATTGTCTCGGCCCGAACCCGGCGTGAAGTTTCCGCCTTCGTTGATGAAGCCTTCACTCTTCAGGGCGCTGCTCGAATAGAGCAACCCTCCTTCGAGCCCCACGCGATCCGTGACCCAGAAGCTGCCCGTGGTCCCGAACGCCACGCTGCTTCGGTGACGCGCTGACACGGCGGCCGAAACGCCCCCCGCCGCTAAGCTCGTCTGCACCAGGTCCGCGGACGGCACGTAGACGCCGACGTACGGCGTGACGATGAACTTGCCGGCGAGCTGTGCCGGCGCGTTGGCCGGCGCGAGGACTGCTGCCGAGGCGATCATCAACAACGTTGCCATTCGAGTCTTCTTCATAGTTCCCCCCAGTTGGAAGACCGACTGAATGGTGCTTCCTCGAGCTCTCGGGAAACATCGGGGAACCGCGAAATACCATGAGGGGTGTGCGCGTCAGGGAATACTCTTACTGAAAGTGGGAAGGTGGCAAACGGTAGGGCTCGCCGCTCCCTAAGCGAAGACTGGCGCGGGGCTACCGCCCGAGCCAGTCCATCACGTCGAACGCCTGAGACATCTGGATCGCGATGGCGTGGCCGCCCTGTCCTTTGAATCCCCCTCCGGGCTTTACCCACCAGCGATCGCCGCGCACCGACACCTTGAGCAGCGCGCTCGTCGACACGCGATAGCCGCCGCCGATCTCGCCGTCGACGAAATCGGTGAGGCGGCCGGCGTACGTTCCGCCCACGGTGGTCGCGGCGCGAATGAATGGATAGTCGTTTCGCTCCGCTCGGCCGGCGAGGAAAAAGCGCGGAGTGAACGTGTACTTCACTTCGCCATAGTAGGTGAAACCGGTGATCGAACCGCGAGCCGGCAGGTCGTACGTACCTCGTGCCGCCTCGACGTGCGTCTCCAGATAACCGCGCGCGTATGAGGCGTCCAACGCCGCAACTCGTTGATGGAGATCGGACCAGCTCGTCCCCGCCGGGAGCGAGAGGGAGTCGTCCCTGTTCAGGTACGAGCCGACGGTGAACGAACCGCCGAGTCTCAGGCCGACGATCGGCGTGATCCCCCCGCCGACGGCGGGGCGCAGTCTCGGGCTGGGTTCCGGCTCGTAGCCGACGTGTGTCGTCGGCAGCGAAACCATCGCCACGCGATAGTCGAAGATGCTCACGCGTCCGGAGACCTTCACGCCCACCGGATACTGCAGCGTGTATCCGTCGGGCATGCCGATGAGCGGATTGCGCGTCGAGAAGTGACGCGGCGCGAACGTGCCGATGACGGGCGTCATCTTGCCGACGTCCACCACGAACGCCGGCGTCTGCGCGTAGCGCACGCCGAGCTGGTTGCCCCAGAAGCTGGTCGTCGTGCTGCGTTCCGATCCCGCAGGGCCGCTTTCGCCATAGCCCTCGGCATAGAACACGAGCCCGCGCACCGGCTCGGCGGCGCCCCACAGATCGAGACGCACCAACCCGGCGGGGCGTCCGCCGTTTCTCGTGAGCAGGTTCGACGAGTTATTAGTGAACCAACCCTCGCCGTCGGCGATGCCCTGCACGAGAACGCCGCCCTGCGCGCGCGCTGGGGAGGCTGCGAGTAACGCGAGCAGCAGCGCGCAAATGAGACGGCCTGACCGCTTGACCGGCTAGACGGCTTGACCGGGCTAACGGCGTCTCGCGGCTGTCCACCGGTCGACCGGTCCAGCCGGTCCAGCCCCTCAGTTCAGTCCGCGGCATTTGCCCCCGCCCCCTTGTGCGCGTCGAGCGCCGAGCGAATGACGCGCGCGAGTGTCGAGGGAGTGAAGGGTTTGCGGACGAATACCACCGAGGGATCGAGCTCGTACTGCGAAAGCGCGTCGTCGGCATAGCCCGACATGTAGACGACGAGCGGGCGGTCCTTCATCGACGCGTATTTGGCGACGAGCTGCGGCCCGCTGGTGCGCGGCATCACGATGTCGGTGAGCAGCAGATCGACGCGGCGCGCGCCGGCGATCTCGATCGCTTCCTGGGCGTCGCGCGCCACGAGCACGGTGTAGCCGCGCTCCTGGAGCGTGCGTCGCGCGAGGATGCGGACGTCTTCCGCGTCTTCGACGATGAGCACGGTCTCCGTGCCGCGCGGCAGCTCGCCTTCATCCGGCGTTTGCTCTTCGCCGCCGCCGACCATCTCCGACGCCGGCAGCGCGATCGTGAACGACGTGCCGCTGCCCGGCGCGCTGTCGACGCGAATCGTTCCGCCCGACTGGTTCACGATGCCGTACACGGTCGACAGCCCGAGCCCGGTGCCCTTCCCCGGTTCCTTGGTCGTGAAGAACGGCTCGAACGCCCGGTCGCGGACGTCGTCGGTCATGCCTGCGCCTGTGTCGCTCACCGACAATTCAACCGCGCTCGGGCGATCGGACGTCACAACGGTCCGTGTGGCGATCGTGAGCTTGCCGCCCCGCCCGGTCATCGCGTCGCGCGCGTTGACGGCGAGGTTGAGCAGAACCTGCTCGAGCTGCCCGCGGTCGGCCCGCACGCGGGCGAGCGGGCCGGCGGACTCGATGCGCAGCTCGATGTGTTCACCGATGATGCGCTGGAGCATCGGGGCGATTCCATCGACCACCGCGCCGAGATCGAGCACGGTCGGCTGCAGCACCTGCTTGCGGCTGAACGCGAGCAGCTGGTGCGTGAGGTTCGCCGCGCGGTCGGAGGCGTCGACGACCTGGCGCAGATCGGCTGCTTCGGGCGTGCCTGACGGCGTGCGCATCAACGCGAGCTGCGTGTAGCCGGTGATGACCGTTATGAGATTGTTGAAGTCGTGCGCGATGCCGCCGGCGAGCGTGCCGATCGCCTCGAGCTTCTGCGACTGGCGGAGCTGCGCCTGGCTCTCGCGCAGCGCCTGCTCGACGCGCCGCCGCTCGCTGATCTCGTCGGTGAGCACGACGTTCGCCGTGATCAGCTCGGCCGTCCGCTCCTCGAGCTCCCGGCGGCGGGTGGCGAGCGAATCCATGAGCTGGTTGAACGATTCGTTGAGCGTGCGCACCTCGAGCGCCTCGTTGGACGCGTCGAAGCCACCCTGACGCTCTTCCGCCGCGGCGCCGGAGCGCATGTAGCCGACGAAGCGTTTTACCGGGCCGAGGACCGTGCGCGCCGTGAACGCCGCACCGACCGCCGCGACGAACACGGCGAACGCGCCGTAGACGAAGAACTTCGTCCGCAGCGGGCGCATGAGGGCGGTGACCCGCGCGGTGAGCGGATGCAGCATCCAGAGCCGCACCGGCTCTCGCGCCTGCGTCTCCCCGAGGAGAACGGGGGCCACGACGTAGTCGGCGCCGTGGACGCGCACGACGGCCGCCGCGGTGTCGGTGCCGCGCGCCACGAGGAGCGGCGCGGCCGCGGCAGCGTCGACGACCGAGTCGCCCGCGCCGACGACGGTCCCACCGGCGGTGAGAATTACGCCGGCGTCCGACGTGGCACGCGCCGACGCGATGAACGCCGAGTCGAGGCGCCGACCCAACACGAGCGAGCCGAGCGTGATGCCGGCCTGCACGAGCGGATACGCGGCGACCTGATAGTAGCCGACGTCGGTGCGAAGCACGCCCAGCCCGCCCACGTCCGCCGGCGCGCGCGGGTCGAGCGCGCTGGCGACCGCGCCGAGCGCCGTGAGGTTCATTCCTCGAGGCACGGTGATGCCGCCCGATCCCGCCGCGGCAAAGACCCGGCCTGAGTCGTCGGTCACGAGAAGCAGATCCCCGTCGACGCGGCGCAGCCGCGTGCGGAGCTCGTCCTCCATCGTGTTGACGAGATCCGTACGTGAGCGCCCGGCCGTGTTCTTCTCGACGCGGTAGATCGAGAGGTCGTACTGGAAGCTCGGCACCTGCGTGATGAGGCCCGCCGCGGAGACGAGCTGCGACGCGTCGTGCGCTTCGATTTGCTGCAGCGTCTTCTGGTTGCGCTGCAGCTCGGCGTTGAGCGAGCGTTCGGTCTCGCCGCGGATTTCCACGCTCAGCGCGAGAAACGCGAGCAGAACCACGATCGCCGTCACCAGGGCGCCGAGCGCGGCGAGCTTGACGCTCAACGCGCTGCGGCGAAGCCGCATGAAGAGCGACGCTCCGGACTCGGCGGGTGTGTTCGACGCGGCCATCATGAGAAAGGCTGCGTTACGGCTTGGGCGCCGGAGCGAGCGGAATGTTGAAGTCCATCGTCGTCGTCTGTCCGGCAGCGACGTGGATCCGCTTCACGACCGCGTTGGCCCGCTCGTGCCACCCGACGATGGTGTAGTCGCCGGCGGGGACGTCGTCGATCACGTAATGGTGATCGTCGGCGGGCGAGGCGAAAAACGGATTGGGACGCACGAGCACGACCGCGCTCATGTCCTGATGAATGTGGCAGAACACCAGGACGGTTCCCGGCGTGTCGAACGTCCAGGACTTGGACGAGCCCTTGGGGTACCGGCCGAGGTCGAACCCCTTCCCGTTTGGAGCGGCTTCGCTCGAGAGCGAGAACACATTGTGATAGACGTTGTCCTCGTTGGGAAACTGGACAACGGCGCCGCGGAGAACCGGGAGGACGTGGGGGACGAAACGCTCATCGCGCTGGGCGATGCTGCCGCGGCGATAGCGCTCGGCGCGCTCGGGGCCTGCCGGGAGCGTGGTCGAGTCGCCCTCGAGGTAGATGACGACGTTCTTCAGCTCCGCGGCCAGTTGGTCGCGGGAGCGCGGCGCGGGCGGGATGGAGCCGGTGCCGGGGTCGGCGTAGATGCGGAAGTCCGGCCGTCGCGCGGCCAGCGCCGTGGAGACGACGACGTTGCCGGGATTCGATGACTGACCGGTGGACCGGTTGACGGGAAGCGGCGAACGCATGTCTGAAGTCCGACGCCTGACGGCTGGGCAGTTCACCGGTCCACCGGTCCACCGGTCCACCGGTCCACCCCACAGCCGCGGCGACGACGATCGCGTGGAGCGAGAAGCGTCGACCGTGCCGCGAAGCCGCGCTTCTCGTCCCGCGTCCTTCACTCACTCTTCGTAGCGGCCTGGCCGCGGGGGTCGATCTTCCTCGTCGACGTCGTCGTACTCGTCGTCGAGGTCCACGAGCTCGTCGTCGAACTCGTCGAGGTCGTCCTCGTCGTCGTCCTCGTCGTCATCCTCGTCCTCCTCGTCCTCATCCTCGTCTTCATCGTCGTCGTCTTCGTCGTCCTCGTCGTCGAAGTCGACGTCATCGTCGAGATCCTCGTCGTCGTCGTCGAGATCGTCGTCGTCGAGGGGTTCGTCGTCGAGATCGTCGTCATCGACCTTCTTGGCGTCCAGAAGGCGCGACAGATGCGACGACTCGAACATGGCCGACATTGCTCGGTTCTCCTTTGGAGATCGAAGAGTGAAGAAGGGGTCGAGAAGGGTATCGCGTTTCCTTCGAAACGTCACCCCGACGCGCGTTCGCGCTTGGCCTCGCGCGACTGGCGCTTGCGGTCAGACGTGCTCAGGTAGCGTTTGCGCAACCGGATCGCCTGCGGGGTCACCTCAATCAGCTCGTCGTCCTCGATATACTCCAGGGCGGCTTCCAGAGTCAACTCCCGCGGCGGCTCCAGCTGGATGTTCTCGTCGCTCGCCTTGGACCGCATGTTGGTGAGCTTCTTTTCCTTCGTCGGGTTCACATCCATGTCGCCCGGCCGCGCGCTCTCTCCAACGATCATCCCCTCGTACACCGCGTCGCCCGGTTGGACGAACAGTGTGGACCGCTCCTGCAGGTTCGCCAGGGCGAACGCGACGATCGTGCCATGTTCCATAGAGACCAATGATCCGCGCGTGCGCCCCGCCAGGGGCCCCGCCCACGGACCGTAGTCCAGGAAGCGGTGGTGCATGATTCCCGTTCCCCGGGTGTCCGTGAGGAATTCGGAACGATAGCCGAACAGGCCGCGGGCCGGAATGCGGTACAGGAGCCGCACCAGTCCCTGCCCCGGATTCTTCATCTCCAGCATCTCGCCACGCCGAGGGCCCAGCTTCTCGATCACGGTGCCGAGGAATTCCTCGGGGACGTCGATCGACAGCTCCTCGTAGGGCTCGAGTCGCTCGCCGCGCGAGCCTTCGCGCGTGATGACGCGAGGGCGCGAGACCTGGAACTCGTAGCCCTCGCGGCGGATCGTCTCCATCAGAATCGTCAGGTGAAGCTCACCGCGCCCGGAGACAGTCCACGTGTCTGTGGAATCCGTGTCTTCGACACGGAGTGCCACGTTGCGCTCCAGCTCGCGGTAGAGGCGCTCGCGCACTTGGCGCGACGTGACGAATTTCCCTTCCTTGCCGGCGAAGGGTGAGTTGTTGACGATGAAGTCCACCGAGATCGTCGGCTCCTCGACGGCGATGCCCTCGAGACGGTCCGGGTGCTCCATGTCGGCGAGCGTGAGCCCGATCTCGACGTCCTCGATCCCGGCCAACGCGACGATCTCGCCGGCGGGTGCATTCTGTACTTCGACGCGATCGAGGCCGTCGAAGGTGTAGAGCTTGGTGATGCGGGCCTGTTCGACTTTTTGGTTCAGGTCGAGCGGCAGCAGCGCGATGTTGTCGCCCACGTGCGCCACGCCGCGCTCGATGCGGCCGATCGCCAGCCGGCCGAGGTACGGCGAGTGGTCGATGGTGGAAACGAGCATCTGAAATGGACTCGCCGCGTCGCTCGGCGGCGCCGGCACCTTGGCGACGATCGTCTCGAAGAGCGGCGTGAGATCCTGGAGCGGCTGGTCCATGTCCATCGTCGCCGTGCCGTCACGCGCCGAGACGTAGACGACGGGCGCGTCGAGCTGCGCCGCGTCAGCCTCGAGCTCGATGAAGAGGTCGAGGACTTCGTCATGAACCCGGAGCGGGTCCGCTCCGGGTCTGTCGATCTTGTTGATGACGACGATCGGCGTGCGTCCCAGGGCGAGCGCTTTGCGAAGCACGAACCGCGTCTGGGGCATCGGCCCGTCGAACGCGTCGACGACGAGCAGGACGCCGTCAACCATGCGCAGGATGCGCTCGACCTCGCCGCCGAAGTCGGCGTGTCCCGGCGTGTCGACGATGTTGATCTTGTTGCCCCGCCAGTTGACGGCGGTATTCTTGGCGAGGATCGTGATCCCCCGCTCGCGCTCGAGCGGGTTCGAATCCATGACCCGTTCCTGGACAACCTGGTTGTCGCGGAACGCCCCAGCCTGCCGCAACATCTTGTCCACGAGCGTTGTTTTGCCGTGATCGACGTGGGCGATGATAGCGATGTTGCGGATTTGCATAGCCTTGAAAGATAAGGCGCCGTGTTGGCCCCATGCAGGGCGGGGGCGTGCACTAATGGCGTCGGTATTGGAGTCGAATCCTGTAGGCGTCAGCCTCAGTGCCAGGAGGCAGGCGGACTGGCGCTGACGCCTGTCGCCTGACGACTAGAGTGCCCGGCTCGGCAGCGATTGCCATGAGTCCACGGCTGTTAGGCAACAGCCGTCAGCCTACCGCGAGGCGTCAGCAGGCTGGGGCGTTCTCAGTAACCCTTGCGTAACAGCCCGGTCGAACGCACCATGCATGGGGGGGTACGATCCCCTAACAAGTCCCAGGACGCCATTCGCGGAGGTGAGACCATGAATCAGGCGGACGAAGCCGCGTTGGAGAATTATCCCCACGGACGCGGTTACGGACACGATTACATGCGCGGCGGCGAAGTGTTCGGCGGGTACGGCTACGCGGAACGCGACGAATACGCCAAGGCTCGCGGCGAGTTGACCGGCGAGCATCCGGTTCCTGAAGCTGGGGAGACTGAGACAGCGGTTGAAACGTAGGTCGGGCTTCGTAGGCAGAAGCCTGGAGGTCGGAGGAGAAGTCTGACGTCGGAAATCCGATATCAGACGTCCGATTTCTCGTCGAACATCCGATCTCTCGCGGAAGCCGTTATGGGTGCGGGTGCAGCTCTCTCCCTCCTAGCGCCTCGCACTCCAGCTGAACGGTGACGTGCTGGATCCCCATCTCCAGAAGGAGATCGTGGGCCTGTTCGAGTACGCCCTGGTGACACCCCGCGTCGCGCACGATCGCGTGGGCGCTCATCGCGACCATCCCTGACGTCACCGTCCAGACGTGCAGGTCGTGGACGGATTCGACGTTGGGGATGGACTCCAGCTTCGTTCGAACCGCGTCGAGCGCGATGTGGGGAGGCGCGCTCTCGAGCAAGACGTCCACCGACTCACGCACCAGTCGCCACGAGCCGGCGACGATCAGCAGCGTGGTGAGGAGGGATGCGATCGGGTCAGCGCCGAACCAGCCGGAGAACCGGATGATCACGGCTGCCACCACGGTGCCGCCGGACGCAAGCATGTCTCCGAGCACGTGGAGGTACGCGCCGCGGATGTTGAGGCTGCCTTCGCGCACACCGTGAAGCAGCCACACCGCCACGCCATTGACGACGAAGCCGAGGATGGCGATGCCCATCATCAGACCGCCGGACACCGGCTCCGGTGCCTTGAAGCGCGAGATCGCCTCGATCACGATCCACACCGAGATCAGCAGCAGCGTCGCGCCGTTGATGAGCGCGGCGAGAATCTCCCACCGTAAATAGCCGAATGTCTTCGCTCCCGACCCCGGCTGGCGAGCGAGCCAGGCAACGAACAGCGAGAGGCCGAGCGCGCCCGCGTCGGTGAGGACGTGTCCAGCGTCGGCGAGCAGCGCCAGCGAGTTGGACAGCCACCCGCCGAGGCCCTCGGCAATCAGAATGATGACGGTAAGAACAAGCGACCATTTCAGGGCGCGCGTGGAGGCGGCCGTTCCGGCGCCGTACACGGGGCCATGCGTGTGGCTGTGGCCATGCGAATGGCCGTGGTGTTGATGATCGTGTGAATGCCCCATGACGCTCCGTCTTGTCGTGACTGCTCCGCGGGACGTCAGGATCGACGGTGACCCACGGCCGCCCTAGATTCACCCCGTGCTCGCGCGCCTGATCGCCATCGCCGTTCTCCTGCTCGTGAACGGCTTCTTCGTCGCCGCCGAGTTCGCGTTGGTTCGGTCGCGAAGGACGCGGTTGGAGTCGATCGCGCGCACCGGCGACTGGAAAGCCCGGCTCGCACTTCGCGCCTCCGGAAATCTCGCGCGGGTCTACTCGGCAAGCCAGTTGGGCGTGACGCTCGCGAGCCTCGGGCTCGGCGCGTTGGCGGAGAGCTCTCTAGCGGGTGTGTTCGCGCGTCAGCTCGCCGAGCTGCCGTTTTTCATTGAGGTTTCTTTGCGCGTCGGCATCGGCGCGGCAATCGCGCTGACCATCGTCACCTTCTTGCACGTCGTGTTCGGTGAGCTCGCGCCGCGCGGCGTGGCGCTCGCGCACCCGGAGGATGTTGCCCGCTGGCTGACGCCGCCGTTGCTCGCGTTCGCCTGGCTCGTGGCGCCGTTCACGAACCTGCTCAATCGATCGTCGCAGGTCGTGCTGCGCACGTTCGGCCTTCGCTCGGCGCGCGAGAACGTGCACTCGGCCGAGGAGCTGCGAATGCTCGTCGAGCAGAGCGAAGAGGGCGGCGCGCTGGAGACGCAGGACGCCGACTTGCTCGAGGGAGTCTTCGAGTTCTCCGAGAAGAACGCGCGCGACGTGATGACTCCGCGCACGGCGATCGACGCCCTGCCGATTGACGCGACGCTCGACGACATCGTCGCGCTCATCGCGGAGAGCCGGCGGTCGCGCTATCCCGTCTACGAGGACACGATCGACGACATCGTCGGCATCCTGATCGCCAAGGACCTTTTCCCGATCCTGCGCTCCCCGCCGCGCACTTTTTCTCTGCGCGACATCGCGCGAAAGGTCCACGTGGTTCCGGGCTCGAGGCAGGTCGAGGAGGTCCTGTCCGACTTCAAGCGACTCAAGGAACACATGGCCATCGTACTCGACGAGTATGGCGGCACGGCGGGCCTCGTGACGATGGAGGATCTGCTCGAGGAGATCGTGGGCGAGATCCTCGACGAATACGACGAGCCTCCGGAACACCCGGAGCGCGCCAGCGCCGACATCATCATCGTGCCCGGGGCGACGGACGTGGCCGAGCTCAACGAGCGCTACGGCCTCCACGTGCCGGAAGAGGATTACACGACGATCGGCGGCTTCGTCTTCGGCGCGCTCGGACGCCTGCCCACCGTCGGCGACCGCGTCGCGGCTGGCGGGGCGGTCTTCAGCGTCACCGAAATGGACGGCCGGCGCGTGGACTCACTCGCCGTCAACCTCGGCGCGGCGCGGGCGGCCAAGACGTCCGAGAAAAAAAGTTGATGAACCGGCTCCACGCATCGCGCGTGCTGCGGCGTTAGAACGAGCCGTAACAATGGGACACGGAAACAAACGGATTTTGTGTCCGTTTGATTCTTGTTATGGCTTCCCGAGCGGCAGTTCGCGCGGCGCCGAGGCCCGGACTCGCTTGGCGATTCGGGCGCACATGAGAATGGCTTCGATCATGCTCGACGGATCCGCCACGCCGCGGCCGGCGATGTCGAGGGCGGTTCCGTGGTCGGGCGACGTGCGCGGGAACGGAAGGCCGAGCGTGACGTTCACCGCGGCTCCGAACGACGCGACCTTGATCGCCGTCATGCCGACGTCGTGGTACGGCGCGATCACGGCGTCGAACTCGCCGCGCATCGCGCGCACGAACACCGTGTCGGCGGGGAACGGCCCGGCGATACCGGACTCGGCGGCCGCCGGGCGTAACACTGTATCGTCCTCGTCGCCGAAACGCCCGTCGTCGCCGGCGTGAGGGTTCAACGCGCAGAGCGCGATTCTCGGCTCGGCGATGCCGAACCAGTCGATGAGACCGCGGCGAGCGATGCTCGCCGCGGACGTGATGGCTTCGGTCGTCACTGCCGCGGGCACGTCGCGCAACGGCAGGTGCGTCGTCGCGAGCACCACGCGCAGCGGACTCTGTGAACCCGGCGACGGGCGTGTCGCGGCGAGCATCATGGCGACCTTTCGTCCCGTGTACGTCGCGATCATCTCGGTGTGGCCGGGGAACGAGTAGCCGCCGGCGAGGAGCGCCGCCTTGTCGATCGGCGCGGTGACGATGCCGTCGACCTCGCCTTGCAAGGCGAGCGCAACGGCCCGCTCGATGGCGCGGCCCGCGAATCGGCCCGCGTCGCCGGCCGAACCGCCCGGCGTCCATGAGCCCGTCGATTCGGTCACGGCGATCCCCACCCCGGACGGACCCACGAAAACGAGATCGGCGGCCTCGCGCACTTCGCGCGTAGCCGCCGCCTTCTCGACGATCTCCGGTCCTATTCCGCGCGCGTCGCCGAGTGTTACGGCGAGCAGCACCTTGCGTTCCTCGTTCACGCCGGCGTCGGCCCCCTACGGATTCTGCGGCTTACTCGCGTCGCCCGACTTGCTGGTCAACGCGTCATACCGAATGGCCACGAACGTCTGCTTCTTGAGCTGGTCCACGTAGCGGCGAACGCCGCCGCGCTGGGCGAGATCGCTCCGCACGGCGGACTTGAGCTCCTGGAGCGTCTGCGGGCCGCCCTCGTCCGCGGTGAGCAGCTGCACGACTACGAACTTTGGAACGTCGGGGCGCTGCGACGAGCCCGGAATCTGGAACGAGACGACGTCGCCGGCCTTCGCCGTGCCGAAGCCTTTCTGGTACGAGGCAGGAAGACTGTCGCGCACCCACGGGGTCAGCAGGCTCGTTTCTTCTTTGCCCGCGTAGTCGTGGAATTTCTTGGCGAGCGTGTCGAACGCAACGCCGTGGCGCAGCCTGTCGGCCACGCTGTCGGCGAGGCGCGCCGTGCGCGCGATGTCGCTGGAGTCGATCGCCGGCATGATGAGGATCTGGTGCGACTTGACCTCGCCCGTCTGCACGCGATCGACGCGCACGATATGGAACCCACGCGCCGTCTCGAAGACCGCGCTGAGTTGTCCCGGCGCCAGGGGAGCGAGGAACGGACCACCGAACAGCCAACGATCGAACTCGGGAACGTTGTCGCCGCGGCGCGCCCAGCCGAGATCGCCGCCCGATTCCTTCGTGAGCGGGTCCATCGATTCGTGCCGCGCCGTTTGCTCGAAGTCCGCCCCGGCCTTGAGGCGCACGAGGAGCGACTCCGCGCGCACACGCGCCGCTTCTTTCGCCGCGGGACTCGGCTGCACCGCCATCACGATCTGTTTGAACGTGACCATCGGCGGCTTCGGCGGGAGGAACTCTTTCGAGCGGTTGAACTCGGCCGCGACCTCGGCGTCGCTCACCTGTATAGAGACAATCTTGCCGTCCTGCTTCAGCTTGCTGACGACCTTTTCCAGCAGGAAGCGGCGCTTGTACTGGTCGAGCATGAACTTGCGGTATTCGTCCGGCGAGCCGAGCGAGGCCTGCGCGAGCGCGGAGCGATACTCCGATTCCGTCGTGAACTTGGAGCGCGTCTCGCGCACCTGACGGTCGACCATCTGTGACACGTCGGCGTCGGTGACTTCGATCTTGAGGTCGGCCGCCTTCTGAATCAGCAGCTCCTCCTGGATCATGTCGTCGAGCGTCTCGATCTCGAGCGCCCGCTCCGCCGAGTCATTCGCCGGCTTGGGCACTTCACCGCGCTGTACTCGACCCAGCGCGCGCTCCCTGAGATCGATCATCGTGATCGTCTGATCGCCAACCACGGCGACCACGCCGTCGAGCAGCACCGATTGTTGCTGGGCGGGTGCCGGCGTCGCCGGAACCGGTTGCTGAGCAGCAACCGGTCCGGCGGCGAATAGGGCGAGTGAAGCGACAGCGGCGACGCGTTTCATGCCAAGGTGACTACGGTTTCTTGGTCGTCGGCGGCTTGGTTGGCGCCGGAGCGGGCTGCGCCGGCTGCGCGCCTTGCGGTGGTTGTCCAGCAGGAGGCGCGCCCACGCCGGGGAGCGGAACCTGCGACTTGGGCTGATTCGCCGCCCGCGTCGAGTCCGCCGATTTGCGGAGCTTCTGCGCGCGCTCGAGCCCGCGATCGATGCCGGCCGAGTTGACCGACGACTCGTACTTCGCGTCGAGCAGCTTCTTGAGCGGAAGCGGAATCGTGATCGGGTTCGCTTGCCCGGCCATCATGCGGTCGAGGTACGCGTCCACCCGCGATGCGGCGAGACGTTCCTTTTCCGGAACGCTCTTCGCGCTGTCGGCGAGCATCTTCGGCTCGACGCCGAGCGTCGTCTCGAGGTTGCCCACGAGCTGCCCGATCGACGAGTACATGTTCGCCTTGTCCTCGTCCTTCAGCGTCACCTTGGCGCTGTCGGCGCGATGGAGAAGGACCTGTTGCAGCGCGACCTGCTGGAGGAACGGCTTGAGCGCCGAATCGGACGCGCCGGGAATGCGCTGAAGGATGCCCTGCTGCGGCGGCACGGATTCCATCCAGCTGATGAAATCGCCCGTCGTCAACTCGCCGCCGTTGAACGTGGCGAGCGTCGCCTTGTCGGTGCGGTGCTTGGCCGGCTCCTTCGCCGCTTCCTTGATCGCCGCCGGTGCGTTGTCCTTGACCTGGATCTTCGCCGCGGCCTTGGCCTGCTCGAGGTAGGTGCTGTCGGCGACGCGCGCGGAGATCTGCGCGTATTGCTGCGCGAAATCCTTCTGCGCCTCGGCGTACGGAAGGCGCTGAATGATGTGGAAGCCGTACTGCGTCTCGACGAGCTTCGAGATCTCGCCGGGCTTGAGAGCCGCGGCCGCGTCGTAGAACTGCGGCACCATCGCGCCCTTCGCGAAGACGCCGAGATAGCCCTTCGATTGGGCGGCGGCGGGCTCGTTGCTGTACTTCTTCGCCATGTCGCCGAAGTTCGCGGCGTTCACCTGCGGCAGAATCCCCTCCGCCTTCTTGCGCACCGAATCCTTCTCGGCGGCAGTCGGCGGCACCTGCGGGTTCTTGAAGGCGATCAGAATATGACGCGCCGCGATCAGGCCGCCGGCGGCCTGGTTGTAAGCGGCTTCGCTCCCCGAGTCGACCTTGAAGGTCTTGGCGACCGAGTCCATGAACATGTTCAGGCGACTCGCGTTCGCCATCGGAGCGAGCGCGACGTCGATCGCCTTTTTGTCGTTGAGCGAGTCGCCATGCGCGGCGGCGTACGCCATCTGCTGATAGCCGGTCCAGATGTCGGTCAGGATCGCGGCCGTCTCACGGGAGACGGGAACCTGGATCTTGGCGTTGCCAAGCAGTTCGCCGAGCCTGTTGACGGACAATTCCTGAGAGCCGGCGCGGGCGACGACGTCGACGTGCGCGGTGAGGGCTTCTTTCAATCCTTCGCACGCCGCCAACAGCGCGCAGCCGGCGACGAGGCCGACGAGAGAGCGAGATCGCATTCGGGAACCGGAGATTATGAACGAGTGAGAGAAAAAAGAGCTGCGGAACGTTGTGGACTTCGTGCGGCGACTAGCGAGCGGCGGGCTGAACCAGCCCTCGCAGCGCCCGGACGAGTCCGTCGAGCATCGGTGCGCCGCCGAGACGAGTCAGCTTGAGCGACAACGGAACCGCGCGGCGGACATCCGCCTGGAACTGCACGTCGTGAAACGCGGCCGAAAGGCCTTTGACCCTCGGAACCGCGGAACCTCTAAACGTAATACGCGCCTCGTCGCCCCGCACCAGGATTCCTTCTATCCCCAAGGCGCCTCCAATGATCCGCAATTGGGCGAGCGCGAGCATCGCTTCCGCCTGCGCGGGGAGCGGGCCGAACCGGTCGCGGAGTTCGCCGCGCAGCTGCTCGATGTCCGTCGGTTCCTCGAAGCGCGCAAGCCTTCTGTAAACGTCGATCTTGGCGTCCTGCGAGACGACATAGTCGTCGGGCAGATAGTTCGGAACATCGATCGTGACTTCAGATGGAACAAATTTTGGCGACGAGTCTCCGGACATGAGCCGTCGCACGGTGTCCTCGAGCATGCGCAGGTACATGTCGAAGCCCACGGCCTGCACGAACCCGGATTGTTCGGCGCCGAGCAGGTTCCCCGCTCCGCGCATCTCGAGGTCCTTGAGGGCGATTCGGTAGCCGGCCCCCAGCTCCGTGTGATGCTCGAGCACCTGTAGACGCCGCTCGGCGTTGGGGTCGATCGAGTCGGGCACCATGAGGTAGCAGTACGCGCGACGGTGCGACCGGCCCACACGCCCGCGCAGCTGGTACAGCTGTGCGAGTCCAAAGTGGTCGGCGCGGTTCACGAACATCGTGTTCGCGTTGGGCACGTCGAGTCCGGATTCCACGATCATCGTCGACACGAGCACGTCGATCGAGCCGTTCACGAACGCGTGCATGACGTCTTCCAGCTCGCGCTCGCGCATCTGCCCGTGCGCGACGCCGACGCGGGCGCGCGGCGCGATCCTCCTCACATGGTCGGCATTCGCCTGAATCGTCTCGATGCGGTTGTGCACGAAGAACACCTGGCCGCCGCGATCGAGCTCGCGCGCGATGCCTTCCTCGATGAGACCGTCGTCATTCGGTTCGACGTAGGTGAGCACCGGCGACCGGTCGCGCGGCGGCGTCTGCATCACCGTCATGTCGCGCAGGCCGGCGAGCGAGAGATGGAGCGTGCGCGGGATCGGCGTCGCCGTGAGCGTGAGTACGTCCGTTTGCAGCTTGAGCCGCTTGAGCCGCTCCTTGTGCTTCACGCCGAAGCGATGCTCTTCGTCGACGACGATCAGGCCGAGCTCCGCGAACTGCACGTCCTCGCTGAGGAGTCGGTGCGTGCCGATCACGACGTCGATCTTCTTTTCCTTCAGCTCGACGAGCGTGGCGGCCTGCTCTTTCGCGTTCTGAAATCGGCTCAGCGCGGCGACTCGCAGTGGAAAATCGGCCAGTCGCTCGCTGAACGTGCGCAGGTGCTGGTCCGCCAGAATCGTCGTCGGGACGAGAACGGCGACCTGCCGACCCGATTGCACGGCCTTGAACGCGGCGCGCACCGCGATCTCTGTCTTGCCGTAGCCCACGTCGCCGACGAGCAGGCGATCCATTGGCCGCGTGGACTCCATGTCGGCCTTCACCTGCACCGTCGCCGTGCGTTGGTCCGGCGTGTCCTCGAAGAGGAACGCCGATTCGAGCTGCCGCTGCCACGGCGTGTCGGGAACGTGCGCCGGGCGCGTCGCGATCTTGCGCCGCGCGTAGAGGTCGAGCAATTCGACCGTCATCTCCTGAATCGCGGCGCGCGCCTTCTCGCGCTGCTGCGCCCAGCGACGTCCGCCCAAGTGGTGCAGGCGCGGCGGCGGCGCGTCTTCGGAGACGTCGTCCGCGGAGCGATATCGCTCGAGCTGATCTATACGATAAAGTGGAACGTTGAGACGATCCCCGCCCTCGTACTCGACCACCGCGACCTCGATGGTGCTCTGGCCGACGAAGATCGTCTCGATGCCGCGGTAGATCCCGACGCCATGCTCCAAGTGCACGACGAAATCGCCCGCCTTGAGCGACAGCGTGTCGATCGTCGTCGCCGTCGCATAGCGGCGCGCGCGCCGGATGCGGCGTTCGCGGCGAAAGATCTCGTGGTCGGTGAGCAGGCGGAGCGCATGCGGGATGACGAATCCACCGTCGAGCACGCCGATCGAGAGCGCCGCCGGCGAGGCCCGCCGATCGTCGTCGGCCAGCAACTCGTCGAGACGTTCCGCCTGACCCTCGTTGTCGCAGAGAATGATCGTCGGCGTCCCGTCGCGCACGAGGCGCTTGAGCTGCTTGATGTCGCGGTCGATCGGCTCCGGCGGCTTCAGCGGAAGCACGACGTCGGCGTCCTCGTCCGCCTCGGACACGGCGATCGTTCCAAGACGGCGCAGCGCGGCGGCCGTGACGTCGGGAGACTCGAACAACTCGGCGCGGTCGCTGACGTCCTCGCCACGGCGGTGCGCGAGGTCGATGTGGTGCTGCGCGTCATCCCACGTTCGCTTGAACTCGGGCTCGAGGTGCGCGCCGCGCGGGATGAGCAGCAGCGTGTCTGGCGGCAAGAGCGACGTGATCGCGCCGCGCTCACCATCCATGGCCCCGTGGCGCACCTGGCCGTCGACGGGAAGCACGAGCGCGCGATCGACGACGCGGCTCGAGCGCTGAGTCACGAGATCGAAGTGGCGGAGGTCCACGATCTCGTCGCCCCAGAACTCGGCGCGGACCGGCTCCGCCATCCCGAACGAATACACGTCGAGGATGCCGCCGCGAATCGCGAACTGCGCCACGTCTTCGACCAATGGAACGCGCTCGAAGCCGATGCTCTCGAGATGATCCGAGAGCTGGGGCAAGCGGTGGCTGTCCCCCTTCTTGAGCTCGACGCGAAGGTCGCGCAGCGCGCCGGGCATGCGCGTCTTCTCGGAGAGAGCGCGCGCGGTCGTCACCAGCACGCGCAGCTCGCCGCGCGACAGACGCTCGAGCGTCTCGACGCGCTCGCCGGCGACTTCCATGTGCGGCTCGGCCTCGCCAAATCCTTCGCGGGGCGGATAGAGCGCCACCGGAATGTCGGTGAGCAGCGTCTCGAGGTCGGCCAACCATCGCTCCGCTTCAGCCACGCCGTCGGCCGCGACGACGAAGAATCGAGAAGGAAGCCGACGGGCCGCGGTCGCGAGCATCGCCGCGCCGGCCGACCCGGGAAGTCCGGAGACGCGCAGCCGCTCACCCGGCGACGGCAGCGTGTTGACGATTCTTTGAAACGCCGGCAGTCGCTCCAGCGTGTCGAGCAGCGAGTCGAGCGCCATCAGGCCGCCTGACGAAGCGCGCCGCGCCGCCGAATGACGAGGGCCTCTGCCACGAGCAGCAGGAGAGCCACGAACAGAGCGGGCTCGATCAGCGACCGGCGCGCGGCGGCCCGGAACGAAAGCGATGCCCACGCCCCCGCGTCCGGCGCGACGAGCACGCGGTTCACACGCAGGCTCGGCGCGAGGTCTCGCGCGGAATAGCGATCGAGCACCGACTCGCCGGGCGGAGGCGCCACGACGAGCGCACCGACGCGCCGGCCATTGAGTGTGAGGAAGTACGTGCCCGTGCGATTGGGGACGTCGAGCGCGTCGCCGATCGGCGTTCGCTGTCCATCCGCCGTTTCGATTCCGTCGGCCCATCGCGGACGCGGCAGATGCTTTCCGGGCTCAGAGGTCAGCACCTGCCCCGGTTCGCCGACGAGGCGCTCGGTGAGCACGCCGCCGAGCCACGGAACGAACGATGCGCGGACGGGAAGATTCGTCGCGTCGGGAGAAACCGGGGAGCCGACGATGACGTATCGCGCGCCGGCGACGACCCACGCGTCCTGCCCCACACTGGCGAGCGTGTCGGCTACCGCGCCGGTCTGCGCCACCAGCTCGTAGCGCGAGGAGCTCGTCACGCCGTCGAGCTCCGGGCCGCGCGCCGTCGCTTCGCCGGATCGCCGCGCGCCGAAGCGCCACGGGATGCCGAGCCGCTCGAGCGCGCGGTTCGCCGCGCCGAGCTGAACGGGATCGCTCGGTGCGACGATGAGCGCGGGAAGCGTCGCAAGCTCATTGGCGCTGACGACCGCTATGTCGTGCCCATCCACGACGCGTGACGACGATTTCAGGACGTCGATCGCGTTCTTGAGAAACTGCCCGGCGCCCGCCGATACGCTCACGCCGGGTGCGGAACCAATCCAGACCGCGAACGGACGCGAGTTGTCGGCGGCAAGCTCGTCGGGCTCGAGCTCGACCGTGCCGGCGAGCCAGCCGCGCTCGGGCGGCGACGCGTGCACCGTGACCTCTTCATTTGGCGCTGCCGTTCCGCGCGCAAACGTCCGTCCGTTCAGCGTAATGCGGTACGTCGTCGAGTCGGTGGATTGGAATCGCGCCGCGACTTCTCCGCGGGGCGTCCAGCGCGCGGGACGCGCTTCGGCGAGCGTCACGGCGCGATTCACCGCCACGGGGCTGTTCGGCACGTACAGCACGATCTGCGCGTCGGCGAGCGGAGGGATGTGCTGCCACTCGGTGCGCTGGCCGTCGGTGACGAGGGTGATCTGTCGAGCCGCGAGTCCCGATGCGCGCACGACGGCGGCGGCGCGCGAGAGCGCGAGCGCGGGATCGCCGGCACCCGATTCCGCTTCCATACGATCGATCTCGTCGCGCAGGAGCGCGACGCTCCCGCCGCGCACGTTGCCGTCGATGGTCACGATCCACACACGGTCGGCGGACGTGGCGCTCGACAACACGTCGCGCACCATCGACTTGAATTCGGCGAGCAGCGGATGACCGTTGACGACGACCGACGAGCTCAGCGAGTTGTCGACGACGACGGCGAGCGCGGTAGGTGCGTGTCCGGCGCCGACCCATTCCGCCAACGGCCGCGCCGCGGCGAATGCGATGGCGAGCACCGCGAGCACGCGCAGGAACATCAGCAGCAGATTCTTGATCCGCAGCGTGCGGCTGTGCTCTTTCTCGGCGCGAAGCAGGTAGCGCGCCGCGGGGAAATCGATGCGCGCTCCGATGCGGCGCCGCATCAGATGGATGAGGAGCGGCACCGCGATCGCGGCGCCAAGTGCGAGGTACAGTGGCGCGAGAAAGCTCACGGCAGCTGTTGGCGCACCGCGAACGCGCGGCGCAGCGGAACGCCGAAGGGAGCGTCGCTGGAGACGACCTCGTAGCTCACCCCGGCCGCCCCCAGAACACTACGCCACTCATCGATCACCTCGACGACCGTGTTCCGGTACGCCGCCCGAACGTCGGCGACGCTCGCCGGCACGGAGAGCTCGCTCTCCGGATCGACGAAGAGCGCCTCGCCCGCGGCGGGGAGGTCGCGCTCGTCCGGGTCGAGAATGTGGAGCACCACGACGTCGTGACCGATCGCGCGCAGCGTGCGCATCGCCCGTTCGACGTCGGGCATGTCCATGAGCAGATCTGAAATCAGGACGATGAGCCCGCGACGGTTGATCAACCGGGCGGCCTGCTGGAGCGCGTTGGGGGCGCTCGACTCTCTGCCCTCTCCCGGTTCCTCGAGCGCGGCGATGACGCGGCGCCATTGGCCGTGTCGGGCGCGGGGCGGAACGGCGCTTCGGATGCGATCGTCGAAGCGGACGAGACCGACGGCGTCGCGCTGTCGGAGCAGCAGCAGCGCGAGTGCGGCGGAGAGGCGCTCGGCGTATTCGAGTTTCGTCAATCGCTCGGGCGAGCCGCTCCAGGCCATGGAGCGGCTGACGTCGAGAACGATCGTGGCGCGGAGGTTGGTTTCTTCCTCGTACTGGCGAACGACCCACCGGTCGGAGCGAGCGGCGATCTTCCAATCGATGTAGCGGAGGTCGTCGCCGGGCTGGTAGGGGCGATAGTCGGCGAACTCGACGGAGAAGCCTTTGCGCGGCGAGCGATGGAGGCCCGCCATGAAGCCGTCGACGACCCACCGGGCAACAATCTCAATGCGCCCCAGGGCAGCGAGGCTGGCTGGGTCGAAGAGGTCTGCTCGGAGGGCTCTGGTGCTCTCCATGGGAAGGCGGGAAAGGTAAACCGGGGGGGCGCGCGGTTGCGTCTGGGCCGCAACGCCCATCTAATTCGTGGCGTAGGTGTAATAGAGGTAGGGAAAGGTGGGCCGGGCCGGCGGGGCCGGAAGTCGCCGGAAAATTGGGTCTTGCGTGACCGGCCGTGTGTATGCTTAATTGTATACACCTCTCTTTCGCGGGAGTCGCGAATGATGTCGCGTCGTCGAGTTGTCGCGTCGATCACCTGTGCTGCGATAGCGGGCAGCGCGTGCGTCGCCTCGAGCGGCGCGTCCTCGAGCTCCTGGTTCAACCAGGACCAGGCTGTGGCCTCGGCGCCTTCCGGTGGGATTGAGTCCTCACCCACGATACGCGGGCCGGCGGATCCGCGAATCAGGATGGGGGCCCCCGCGTTTCGATCTACGCGGAGGTGGAGACCTCCAGCGGCGCGAATCTCGTTCGCGCGAACTTTCACCTCGACGACGACGCCTACGTCCTCGTCGGACACATCGACGCCGACGGCGTGCTGAGAATCACGTTTCCCGAAACGCCGGTGGACAACGGATTCGCCCACGGCCACGCGTCGTATCAGACGCGCGCAGTTCCTCGGTGGATTCGTCGGCCAGTATCGCACCCGATTCGCGGCCGGAATGCCCCGGCTAGGCGGCACGGCGCCGAACGATTCGTACGACGGCGGACTCGGTTGGGTGTTCGTGATCGCCTCGTGGCAGCCGATGCACTTCGAGAAATTCTCGACGGGCGGCTTCTGGGATTCGTTCGAGCTGAACTACGCCGATTACATGAAGGATCCGCGCCCGGCGGTGTACGAGCTGGCCGCGCTGCTCGCGGGAACGAATGCGTCGAGCTACACGGTTCGCTTCGCGAACGTGCACGACACGCAAACGCTCTACGGCGGCTTGAGCTCGGTCTTCTTGGGCAACAATTTCGGCGCGCAGATGTGCAACGGGCCGTCCTTCGGCTTCTCGTACGGTTTTCCGTCGACGCCGTTTGGATCGAGCTCGTTCAATCCGGCGAGTCTGTACGTGTATGGATACGGCTATTCGTTCTGGTGGCGCGGAAGCGAGTACCTCTACAGCGCGGCGTACGATTGCTACTATCGCGCTGGGACGTACTTCCCGTTCGGCCGGCCACGCGGCTATGGATATGGAGTCATCGCGCAGGGTCCGCCTACCGCGAGCCCCGGTGTCGGACGACTGATCGGCGTCGATCAGATTCGCCGTCCACCGCTCACGCCGCAGCCCGGACCAATGCGCCTCGCGCCGGGGGGCGCGATGGATGTCGGCGGCGCGAGTGGATCGAAGATGGTGCTGGCGCCTGACGACGCGACGCCGCAGTACCGGACCCGCGGACTCGTCGCGCATCAGGATCCGGTCGGCGCCGAAGTTCTCGCGCCGCGTACCGTCGGTCCGGATCGTCGCGCTCGCGACGCGGGCAACGGTTTCCAGACGAGCGGCATGGTGATCCGCGGTGGCAACGATTCCCGCTCGCAGGCGGACGCGGGCAACGACGGATCCGGCAACCGCCGCGCGCCAAGCGCTCGCGGTGGTGACACGCCGAACGGGAGTTCGCCGCGCGTCGATTCGCCGCGCAACGACGCGCCGCGTGCGGCTCCGCAGCCGCGGGTCGAGTCTCCGCGTTCCGACGCGCCGCGCATGGCGCCGGCGCCATCACCGCGAGTCGAATCTCCGCGCATGGAGACGCCGCGCGCCGCTTCGCCCCCGCCTCCGCGAGTCGAAGCACCGCGGTCGGAGCCGGCGGCCCGAAGCGCACCCAGCAGTCGGCTCCCGCTCCAGCATCGTCGTCGTCTTCGTCGACCGGGAAACCGCCTGGCAAGAACTAGGGGTTCGCGTTTGGGGTGAGGGAGAAGACGGGCTGCCAGTCTTGGCGGCCCGTCTTCGTTTCCGGACCGGGCGCGACCGGATTCGCGCGAACATCAATAGGTTTCACTCGCGCGCAAACGGCCCGGGCGCGCGCCGTGCTCTCTTGCCCACCACTTGGACCGCCCCGCGACGAGTTCTGAATTTTGAAGCTCGACCATATTCGCAACTTCTGCATCGTCGCGCACATCGACCACGGCAAGTCCACGCTGGCCGACCGCCTGATCGAGGCGACCGGGACGCTGCAAAAGCGTGAGATGAAGGAGCAGGTGCTCGACACGCTCGACCTCGAGCGCGAGCGTGGCATCACGATCAAGCTCAACGCGGTGCGGATGACGCACACCGCGGCCAACGGCGAGGCGTACGAGCTCAACCTCATCGACACGCCCGGGCACGTGGACTTCACGTACGAAGTGTCGCGCTCGCTCGCCGCGTGCGAGGGCGCGATCCTCGTCGTCGACGCGTCGCAGGGGATTCAGGCGCAGACGCTGTCGAACCTGTTTCTCGCGCTCGACGCCGGGCTCGAGATCATTCCCGTCCTCAACAAGATCGACCTTCCCGGCGCCGAGCCCGAGCGCCGCAAGCAGGAAGTGCACGACCTCATCGGCGCGAGGCCGGAAGAAATTCTTCTCGTCAGCGCGAAAGAGGGACTGGGCATCGACGAGCTTCTCGAGGCGATCGTGGCTCGCGTTCCCGCACCGTCGGGCCGCCCGGACGCGCCGCTCCGCGCGCTCATCTTCGACTCCTACTACGACCGCTATCGCGGCGCTGTCGCCAGCGTGCGCGTCGTCGACGGATCGATTCGCCCGGGCATGCTGGTGAAGTTCGCGGCCGGATCGGGCGACTCGTACCTCGTCGCGGAGGTGGGCTACAACCAGCTGCGGCAGGTGGAAGGGGACGTGCTCGGGCCGGGCGAGGTGGGCTACGTCGTGGCCAACGTGCGAACAGTGCGCGAGACGCGCGCGGGTGACACGATCCTCGACGCGTCGGCGCCGCCGGTCGAGGCGCTGCCGGGCTACAAAGACGTCCACTCGATGGTGTTCGCCGGCCTCTACCCGACGGACACGACGCAATACGAGACGCTGCGCGACGCACTCGAGAAGCTCCAGCTCAACGACGCTTCCCTGCACTACCTCCCGGAAACGTCCACCGCGCTCGGCTTCGGATTCCGTTGCGGGTTTCTCGGGCTGCTGCACATGGAGATCGTACAAGAGCGGCTCGAGCGCGAGTTCGACCTGGCTCTCGTTACCACGGTGCCGAACGTCGAGTACCACGTGTACCACACCGACGGTACGATGGAGCTGCTCGAGAGCCCGGCCAAGCTGGGAGACCCCGGCGTCATCGCTCGGATCGAGGAGCCGTACGTCAAAGCGCGCATCATGGCGCCGGCGGACTACATCGGCCCAATCATGACGCTCGGCACCGAGAGGCGAGGCGTCTACAAGAACATGACGTACCTCGATTCGGCACGCGTCGAGTTCGACTGGGAGTTTCCGCTGTCGGAGATCATCCTCGATTTCTTCGACAAGCTGAAGACGATCAGTCGTGGCTATGCCAGCCTCGACTACGAGATGCTGGACTACCGCGAGAGCTCGCTGGTCCGGCTCGACATGCTGATCAACGGCGACCCGGTGGACGCGTTCTCGGTGATCATCCACCGCGACAAGGCCTACGAGTGGGGGCGCAAGATCGCCGACAAGCTCAAAGAGCTGATTCCGCGCCAGTTGTTCGAGGTCGCGATCCAGGCGGCGATCGGCAACAAAGTCATCGCGCGCACGACGGTGAAGGCGCTGCGCAAAGATGTCCTCGCGAAGTGCTACGGCGGCGACATCACGCGCAAGCGCAAGCTGCTCGAGAAGCAGAAGGAAGGAAAGAAGCGCATGAAGCAGGTCGGCTCCGTCGAGATTCCGCAGGAGGCATTCTTGGCGGTGCTCCAGGTGGACTGAGACGGCTTGACAGCAGGACGGCGTGACAGCAGGACGGCCGTCAAGCTGTCAGGCTGACGAGCCGTCAAGCCGTTCCTCGGTCTACTTCATGCAGCGCTCAGACGCTCACACCGTCTGACGGAGGCAGGACCATGGCTTTCGAAACGCTGCGCGATTTATACGTCGACCAGATTCAGGATCTCTATAGCGCCGAAGGGCAGATTCTCGACGCATTGCCGAAGATGATCGACAAGGCGTCGCACGTCAGGCTGCGCGACGGCTTTCAGCAGCATCTCGAGCAGACTCGACAACACTCCGCACGCCTCGAGCAGATCGCGCGCCGCCTGAACGAAGCGCCGCACGGCAAGACGTGCAAAGGCATGGAGGGGCTTCTCAAGGAAGGCGCAGAGTTCATCAAGGACGACGGGGACCAGGACGTGATCGACGCTGGGCTCATCGCCGCGGCGCAGCGTGTCGAGCACTACGAGATGGCCGCCTACGGCTGCGCGCGCGCGTACGCGCGGGCGCTGGGTCTCGAGGAGGACGCGGAGCTCCTTCAACAGACGCTCGACGAAGAAGGCGAGACCAACAAGAAGCTCACGCAGATCGCGGAGAGCGTCGTGAACCCGGACGCCGAGAAGGGCATCGCGGTCGACCGCGAGGTCCCGTCGACACCGATTCGCGAGCGCGATTTCGGCCGCGATCGCGATTCCGAGCTCCGGCCGTAGCATTCTTCGTCGGCGGCGCGAGCTCAACCGTCTCAAAGGACGTTGTCGCCGCGCCGCCGATTGCGAGCGATCGTCGAGAGCAGGGCGAATACGAAGATCGTCGAGAGCATGGCCTGAGCGACCACGCTCGGCCACGCGGCGCCGGGCAGTTGGTGGCTCACGATCTCCGCGGTACGGAGCGCAAAGCCGGCGACCTGCACGAACAGATTCGCGATGAGAATCGCGCGGAGGGTGTTCCCCTCGGCATCGCGCCCCAACCAGTTCAGCACGGCAAATCCCAACACAACGATCGCCATGTGACGGGCGACGAGAATTCCGTCGCCGTGCGCGTCGAGGCCAAGACCTCGAAGAATGGCGTCTGGCGTCGTGATCAGCATCGCGCCGAAAAGGAGCGCGCATGCCGCGCAGATGACGAGAGCTGTTTTTGGTTTCACTGCCGGTCCAGAGTAGGGTCCGCCATGCGAGGGTTACCCAACGCAGTCGACGGGCCAGCGCCGCGCGAAGTAGCCCACGCGTGCCGCGTCGATCGTTCACGCGGCGGAATCGCCACCGTTCCGGGCATATTGATTGCGGCGAGAGGCAGCCTGGCAATCGCTCGGCGCAAACAGCGCCGAGCACCCCCCCCATGCACTTCCCTGCCCGCACCCCGGGGTTCACAGGAGGATCCAATGGCCGACGATCGGGACTACACGCGCGATGAGAACCCTCATCAGGGCGCAAGCCACAGCTTCGGGAAGAACATCGGCAGGTCCGACTCGGAGCGCTCGATAGAGACGGGGCGCGAGACGCGAAACCCGAGCGCGACGACCGCGCCCGCCAGCACGCCGGATCGTGGCACTGGCTCCCGAGCCTTCACCGTGATGCGGCGCATGGCCGACGACATGGACCGCCTGTTCGAAAACTTCGGGCTCGGTCGCGCGTTCGGACTCGGAGCTCCGGGCGGCTTGTGGCGGGGCGCTCAGGCCGAGGACCAATCGGCCTGGCTCCCGGAGGTCGAGACGTTCCGTCGCGGCGACAAGCTCGTCGTGCGCGCCGACCTGCCCGGTCTGAAGAAGGATGACGTGAAGGCGGAGATCGACAACGGCATGCTCACGATCTCGGGGCATCGCTCGTCTGAGCGCGAAGAGAATCGCGACGAGTTTTATCGGAGCGAACGGAGCTACGGGTCGTTCTATCGGGCGATCCCGTTGCCGGAGGGCATCGAGTCCGACAATTGCGAGGCGACGTTCAAGGACGGCGTCCTCGAGATCACGCTGCCCGCGCCCAAGCTCGAAGAACGTCGCGCGCGGCAGATCCAGATTCGGTGAGCCTCGGCCGCCGGCGACACAAACGGAGGGTTCATGCCGGAACGAGAAACGATCGAGCGCGCGCATCACGACGCGGCGCAGGGTAAGTCGCCGTCGACGCAGGCTGGCGAGTTCGTGCGCGAGGAGATTCACCACGTTCGTGAAGGAAAGCACGGCGCGCGGTCGACGAAGCAGGCGATCGCCATCGGCCTGTCCAAGGCGCGCCGTTCGGGCGTGAAATTGCGCGCGAGCAAGACCAGCTCGGCGCGGACACGCGCCCAGGCGAAGCGTGATCTCGCCAAGGGCAAGCGCCCCAAGCGCAAGACGTCGCGAACCCGCGCGCGCGCGGTGGAAGGCGCGCTGCGCCGCGAGGGCAGCCGCGCCGCGTCGCGCAAAGCGCTGAGCCGACAAGCTCACGCGAGCGCGCGACGCCGAAGCGCGTCCGCACGGTCCGCGTCCGCGAAGCAGGCGGCCCGCACAAAGGGGGCTCGTGGACGATCGGCCGCCGCGAAGAAGGCGGCACGCACTCGCGCACGGAACGGCCGTTAGCCGCTGCGACAGCCGCTAGCCGCGGCCAAACGCGTGCTTGAGCTCCGCCTTGGCGCGCTCGAGCACGCGTCGCCGCGTCGGCGCGAGGTTCGCCCCCGCCCGATTCATGTAGAACGTCAGCATCGACATCGCCGACCGATATGGATCTGCCTTGCGCCGTCGGCTGCGCTCGGCCGAGCGCTTGAGCGATCTCGCAATTCGCCTCGGATCTCCCCACGTGAACACACCGCGATCGAGGTCGAGCGCGTTGCTCTCGCGCGTCACTCTCGCCGACCACCGCCGCGTCCGTTCTGGCTTGGCCGTTCGGCTCCTTCGGCCCTCGTTAGCTTCGCCGTATGGCACTTTCGCTGCTCGGCTCCTTCGATTCTTGAGCTCGCGCTTTGTCATTCGACGTTGCGGTAATAGGTGCAGGTGCCGCCGGCCTCGCGGCCGCCTCCAAACTCCGCCAGGAGGGCTGTAGCGTCGTCGTGCTCGAAGCCCGCTCGCGCCTCGGCGGCCGTGTTTTCACCCAGCATCAGGCGGACCTCGAAGTTCCCATCGAGCTCGGTGCCGAATTCATTCACGGCGAGGCGGAGCCGATTCGCGACGTCGCGTCCGAGCATCATCTTCCCACGCTCGACATCGCGCAACACCGCCTCACGCGCGGAAACGGGAGGCTCGCGGTGGCGGATGACTACTGGAGGCGGATCGATCGGTTCATGCGGCGACTCGATCCCGACCGCGACCCCGATCGCTCCTTCGCCGACGCGCTTGCCGCGAATCGATCGTTGCGACCCGCGGACCGCGATCGGGCGAAACGGTTCGTCGAAGGCTTCCATGCCGCCGATCCGGAGGTGATCAGCGAGCAGGCACTCGCCGACGGCGGCTGGCCGCAGGGAGACCATCGCGAAATGCGCATAGGACGAGTGGTCGGAGGCTACGACACGCTGATCGAGCGTCTCGCCGACCCGGTGCGCGCCGACGTTCGATTCGAGACGATCGCCGCAAGCGTCGCCTGGAGGGACGGTCACGTCGAGGTCGCGTGCCGCGACGTCGCGGGCGCGGACTTGGCGAGCGTCCCCGCTCGGGCACTCGTCGTCACCGTGCCGGCGGGTGTGCTCTCCGCGCCGGACGGCGCGACCGGCGCGATCCGCTTCGATCCGCAGCTTCCTCCCGCCATGCTGCGGGCCATGAACCTCACCGCAATGGGCGCGGTGATAAAGATCGTCCTGAGATTCAAGCGCGCGTTCTGGCGAGACGAAAGGCTCGCCGCGCGACTCGGACTCCCCGACCTCGACACGACGTCCTTCCTTCAGGCGCGCGAGCGACTGCCCTTCCCAGTGTGGTGGACGTCGTACCCGATCGACTCGTCCGTCATGGTGGCCTGGGTCGGCGGTCCGCCGGCCACCGAACTCTCCCGCTTGCCTCGCAAGGAGCTCGAGCGCCGCGCGGTCCTGTCCCTTGCGACGATTCTTTCGGTGAAGCCCGCGACAATCCAACGCGAGCTCGTCGCCACCTTCCACCACGATTGGATCAACGATCCATTCTCGCGGGGCGTGTACTCGTACTCGCGGGTCGGCGGCGCGCGCGCGTGCGAGACGCTCAGCCGTCCCGTGCGCGACACAATCTGGTTCGCCGGTGAAGCGGCCGATCGACTCGGCCGCACCGGAACCGTTCACGGCGCGATCGATTCCGGATGGCGAGCTGCCGCCGGAATCCTTCGCCGCCGATGACGAACCCTCGTCAGATCGGACGACGACCCTGAATCACGCGCAGCAGCACCGCGACGATCGCGATGACGAGCAGCAGATGGATCAACCCGCCGCCGACGTGAAACGCGAGGAAACCCAGCGCCCAGAGAACGACGAGTACGACGGCCAATGTGTAGAGCATTGATTCAGCCTCAGTTCGAGTCGGTCAGGATTCGACCGACGAGGGCAACTGTCGTACCCGACGGTTTGGGACCAAGCGGCCACGACCGCTGGCGCCGCGGGCACCTGCAGTCGGTCCGAGCCTTGCCAGTTCCTTGAAGTTCGTCAACACAGCGAACCGATCGCGTGGCCACGACCGTCGAATCAACGGGATCGGCGAGCGACTTCGTGCCGCCTCGGCCGACCCTTCCTAGACTGCGCACCGCGGTTCAGGACTGTCGCGGCTGCACGCTGTACGCGAACGCCACGCAAGCCGTGTTCGGCGAGGGGCCCAAGTCGGCGAAGCTATTCGTCATCGGCGAGCAGCCGGGCGACGCCGAAGATCGCGCGGGGCATCCGTTTGTGGGACCGTCGGGACTGCTGCTCGACCGTGCGCTCGAGTTGGCGGGCATCGATCGCGACGAGATCTACGTGACCAACGCGGTCAAACATTTCAAATGGGCACGGGACCGCCGCACCACACGGCGTCGGCACAAGACGCCGAGCGCCGGCGAGGTCCGCGCGTGCCGCCCCTGGTTGTTGGCCGAGCTGTCGCTCATTCATCCTCGGGCGATCCTCTGCCTCGGCGCGACCGCATCCAAGGCGGTCTTCGGTCCGGCGTTCAGCGTGATGAAACAACGGGGCACTCCGCTCGAGTCCGAGCTGGCCCCCGTCGCCTTCGCGACGGTGCATCCGTCCGCCGTATTGCGGGCGCCTGAGGGCGAACGGGCCGCCGCCGAGCGTAGATTTTTCGCGGACGTCGAACGAGTCGCCCGACACATGCGCTGAGTGGACGCGGCGCGGGGCGGCGGACATACTCTCTCCCTTGCCCTCCTTTCTCGTCGTTCAAACGAGTTTTCTCGGCGACATGATTCTCACCACTCCGCTCCTCGCCCGTTTGGCGACGGATGGGGGGGGGATGGTGGACGTCGTCTGCACGCCGGCGGCCGGTGCGCTGTTGGCGAATCACCCCGCGGTGCGCGAGGTGATCGTCTACGACAAGCGCGGCAGGGACCGCGGCCTCGGTGGAATGGCCAGGCTCGCGAGTGCACTCCGCGCCCGACGGTACGATGCCGCATTCCTGGCCCAGGGCTCGGTGCGAAGCGGCGCGCTCGCGTTCGCGGCGGGAATCCCCGAACGAATCGGCTTTTCGACGTCAGCCGGACGCGCGTTCTATACGAGGCGCGTCGTGTCGCCTGAAGGCGAGCACCACGCGTCGCGACTCCTCTCGCTGGCGGATCGCGGCGCGACGGTCGGCGACGCCCAACGCGCCCATCCGCGGCCAAGTCTCTTTCCGGGCGAAGGCGAACGCGCCGCGGCCGACGAGCTATTGCGCCGCGTCGCGCCGGGTGAACCCATGATCGCGTTCGCGCCGGGGAGCATCTGGGCGACCAAGCGGTGGCCGTATTACGCGGACCTCGCACGAACCCTGGCTGGCGAGGCGCGCATCGTCGTCGTCGGCGCGGAGGCGGACCGCTCGCTTTCGGACGAGATCGCGGACGCGACGGGCGGACGTTCGATCGACGCCACCGGCCGTCTTTCACTGCTCGCGTCGGCCGAGGTGATCGGCCGCGCTCGATTGTTGGTGACGAACGACTCGGCGCCGCTGCATCTCGCGTCGGCAATGAACACCCCGACCCTCGCCGTCTTCGGGCCGACCGTCCCGGCCTTTGGCTTCGGCCCGCTGGCCGAGCGCGCCGCGGTGGCGGAGATAGAAGGGCTCGAGTGTCGCCCGTGCGACCGGCACGGCCCACGGCGCTGCCCCCTCGGACATTGGCGCTGTATGCGCGAGATTACTGCCGGCGACGTGGCGGCCCTGGCGCGCGCCCTTCTCGTCTCCCGGAACTCCTGATTCATGGCGACCAAGTCGTCGGCCACCAAGAAGCAGCAGCAATACATCATCGGCGTGGATCTCGGCGGCACCAATATCGTCGTCGGCGCGATGTCGGCCGACGGCACGCAGCACTACGCCATGCGCTCCATCCCGACGGGCGCCGAGTCCGGGGCGGAAGCGGTGGCCGATCGGATCGTCGGGCTGATCGAGGACGTGATCAAGGAGACGATGGCAGAGACGGGCGCCTCGCGCGACGAGTTCCTCGGCGTCGGCATCGGCGCACCCGGTCCTCTCGACCGTGAGAAAGGCATCGTCATCGTCGCGCCGAACCTCGGCTGGCGAAACTTTCCGCTCCGCGACCGAATCGCCGAAAAGCTGAACCTCCCGGCCACGCTCGACAACGACGCGAACTGCGCGACGGTCGGCGAATGGTGGCAGGGCGCCGCCCAGGGAGCGACGAACGTCATCGGCATGACGATCGGCACCGGCATCGGCGGCGGGTTGATCATCGACGGCAAGCTCTTTCACGGCTCGTCCGACGTCGCCGGCGAGATCGGTCACACGACCATCGACCTCAACGGCCGCCACTGCAAATGCGGTAACTATGGTTGCCTCGAGGCCTACGCGTCGGGCCCGGCGATAGCCACGCGGGCGCGCGAGGTGCTCGTGCGCGAAGAGACCGCGTCGCTCCTCCCGTCGATGGTGGATGGCAAGCTCGAATCCATTACGGCTGAGACGGTGTACAAGGCCGCGCAGCAGGGCGACGCCGTCGCCAACGAGATCGTGCGAGACACCGCGCGTTATCTCGGAGCCGGCATCGCCAACCTCCTCAACATCGTGAACGCGGACGTGGTCGTGGTCGCGGGCGGCGTAACTCAGGCGGGCGAAACGCTGTTCACACCGATGCGTGCCGAAGTCCGCCGCCGCGCCTTTCGCCCCGCCGTGGATGCGGCACGAATCGTCCCAGGCACCCTGCCGGGCACCGCCGGCGTCGTCGGGGCAGTCGCGACGTTCAAGATGCAGCACCTCGGCGGTTTGTAGGCGAGTCCGCTAGGATTGGGGTGGACCGGTGGACCGGTGGACCGGTGGACCGGTGGACCGGTGGACCGGTGGACCGGTGGACCGGTGGACCGGTGGACCGGTCGGCGTTCGGCAGTCTCGGAGGTCGGTAGTCTCGGAGTTCGGCCGTTTCGGAGTTCGGCAGTCTCGCAATTCGGCACCTTCGCCCTCGTTTTGATAATGTCCTCACCCTCGTCCCCCGAGCTGGACTACCGCCCGTCTTACCGCGCCGCCCTCGTCGTGTCGCTCGGCGCACTCGTGTTGTACTTGATCACGCTCTCGCCCTCCACCGCGATGTGGGACACGAGCGAATACATCGCGGCCGCGTACACGCTCGGGCTTCCGCATCCGCCCGGGCAATCCGCTGTTCGTCATCATCGGCCGCGTGTTCTCGATCCTGCCGATCGCGACGCACGGTCGCCGTGCGAATCAACATCCTGGCGGCGATCTGCAGCGCGGTGTCGGCGGGCATGTGGTTCCTCATCACCGAGCGCGTGCTCGTCAGCTGGTTCCCGCAGCGCTGGCAGCGCATCCTCGGCGGCGTGCTCGCGCGCGCTCATCGGCGCGACGGCGTTCACCGTCTGGAATCAGTCGGTCGTGAACGAGAAGGTCTACACGGTCTCGCTCGTCGGCATCGCGATCATCTCGTGGCTGATGATCCGCTGGTCCGACGATCCCGACGGTCGCAAGGCCGATCGGATCCTCGTGCTCGTCGCGTACATCTGCGGGCTCGGCTACGCGAACCACATGGCGGGCATGCTCGCCGCGCCGGCGGTGGGCTCGCGGTGCTGATCCGTGCGCCCGCGAACGATCTTCCGGTGGAAGCTGCTCGCTCGCGTGCCTCGGCGCTGCTGGTGTTCGGCCTCACGCCGTTCGCGACGCAGCCGATTCGCGCCGCGTACTTCCCGGCGATCAACGAGGGCGAGCCGACGGCGTGCCGCACGAAGCTCGAGCTCTCGTGCACGTTCTCCAAGGGCACGTTCGACGCGTTCAAGTACAACTTCAATCGCGGCCAGTACGGCAAGCCGGACCTGTCGCGACCGCCAGGCGTCGTTCGGCGAGCAGATCGGGATGTGGTGGCTGTACTTCAAGTGGCAGTGGATCCGCGACGCGCACGGCGACCATCCGTTCGCGCAGGCGCTGCTCGCCGCCGGCGTTCCTCGTGCTCGGCCTGTTCGGCGGCTGGGTGCACTTCCAGCGCGACCGGCGAAGCTTCTGGTACTTCGGCTCGCTGATGTTCACGATGACGCTGGTGCTCATCTACTACCTGAACTTCAAGCTCGGCGCGTCGCAGGATCCGACGTCGCAGGCGCCGCACGAGGTGCGCGACCGCGACTACTTCTTCCTCTGGAGCTTCTCGGCGTGGGGCGTGTGGGCCGCGCTCGGGCTGCTGTATCGTCTGGGAGTCGATCGCGGCGCTGTTCGGCACGGAGACGGTCAAGGTCGGACGCGACGCGGTCATCGATGCCGACGCAGACGAGCTGGCGACTGCAGCTCGCCGGTGCTGCTGCGCTGGCGCTCGTCCCGCTGTTCGCGCAACTGGCACTGGGCGTCGCGCGCCGGCCACCGCGACACGCGCGACTTCGCCGCGGACCTGCTCAACTCCGTCGAGCCGTACGGCGTGCTCGTCACCGTCGGCGACAACGACACCTTCCCGCTCTGGTACGCGCAGGAGGTCGAGGGAATCCGCCGCGACGTCATCGTCGCCAACACGTCGCTGCTCAACACCGACTGGTACGTCCGGCAGATCATTCGCCGCCCGATCTACGAGTACGACGCGGCGAAGGGGCCGGCGATCTACCGCAACAGCAGTGGACGAAGCCGACGACGCTCGCCGATCCACATGACGATGCACGACGCCGACTCGGTGCCGGCGTACTACCCGCTCAACGCGCCGATGAGCTTCACCGCGGGCCCGCTCAAGGCGACGATCGATCCGCGCAACCTCGACCACGGCGTGCTCCAGCGCGCGGACCTGTTCGTGCTGCGCATGATCCAGGACGCGTGGCCGAAGCGGCCGATCTATTTCGCGCGCACGTCGGGCAGCTACGCGCGATCGCTCGGACTCGGCGACAACGTGCTCACGCAGGGCCTCGCCGTCGAAGCTGTTCATGCCGCCGCGCCGCGGCGCGCGAAGGACACCGTCTACGTGCAGGGCGACGGTTGGCTCGACCTGCCGCGCAGCGACTCGCTCTGGATGCACGTCGTTCACGGGCCCGCAGTCGGTGCTCAACACCGGCGACTGGATCGACCGTCCGTCGGTCGGCATTCCGTATCTCTACGTCGCGACCGGAATGGAGCTCGCCGAGGCGCTCAAGATGCACGGCAAGACCGCGCAGGCGAACGCAGGTCTTCAACTCGGCGCAGCCAGGTCGCGCAGGCCGTGCGGCTCGAGGATCTCGTGCGCGGCGCCGAGGCCGAGTTCAACCAGATGACTGACACCGGCGCGGCGACCCCGCTCCCCGGTGCGATTCCCGGTGCAATTCCAGGCGCGGCGCCGTCAACACGCGAGTCGGCCGGAAAGCCGGGGACGAAGCCGACCGCGACCAGGCCTGCGGCGACGAAGCCGCCTGCGAAAAAGCCCTAGTCGCGCCGGGGAGGTCGCAAGACCTCCCGGCGCGTCGTGATCACGCCGATCCGATTGGCGTCCACCGCGACGCCGAGCCCCGGCGTTTCGCGCGGCACGTGCACCATCCCGTTCGCGTCCATCGTCCACTCGGGCGACACGATGTCCGTCGCCCAGTAACGCGAGCTGGGACTCAAGTCCCCCGGGAGCGAGAAGTTCGGGAGCGACGCCAGCGCTACGTTGTACGCTCGCCCCACCCCGCTCTCCAGCATCCCTCCGCACCACACCGGAATTCCGGCGTCGGCGCAGACGTCGTGAATCGCCTTCGAGGCCGCGAGTCCGCCGACCCGCCCGGGTTTGATATTGACGATGCGGCCGCTGCGGAGCGCGATCATTTCGCGGGCACGCTTCACGTCCGTGATCGACTCGTCGAGACAGATGGGCGTGTGCATCCGGCGCTGCAGCGCGGCGAGGTCCAGCAGATCGTCGGCGCCGAGCGGCTGCTCGAGCATGATGAGTCCGTACTCGTCGAGCCGCGAGAGATGCGTCGCGTCGTCGATCGTGTACGCGGCGTTGGCGTCCGCCATGAGCTCGATGTCCGGTCCGACCGCTCTGCGAACCGCCCGCACGAATTCGACGTCGCGACCCGGCTCGATCTTGAGCTTGACCTTCTGGTAGCCAGCGGCGACAGCGGCGATCGCGCGTTCGACGAGGGCCGCGGGCGTTTCCTGGAGGCCGAGCGAGATGCCCGTCGGGACTTCGGTGCGTGTTCCACCGAGAAGCACCGACAGCGGCAGCTTTCGCATCACCGCCTCGAGCCCCCAGCATCCCATCTCGATCGCGGCCTTCGCCATGTTGTGGCCGCGGACGTTCGCGGCGAGCTCGAACTGCGCGTGCGACGCATCGACGAGCGGACGGCCGAGAATGCGAGGCGCCAGCCACTTGCTGATCGCCAGCCACGCGGTGTCGATCGTCTCCGAGGTGTAGTTGGGCAGTGCCGGGGCCACGCACTCCGACCACACTCGCGCCCCGCTCTCGTCCACCAGCTCGAGCAGCAGAATGCGGCGCGTGGATTCGACGCCCGACGAGATGCGAAACGGCTCTTTCAGCGCGAGATGGATCTCGCGCATGGTGATTCGTTCGAGGCAGATCATCGCGTGATCGTGGAGGGACCGCCGCCGCGCTAGTGACGCGAACCGCGCGACGGATGCACGAGGGGAGAGAATGCCACGCCGTCGGACCAGTTGCCGGTCGGGGCGAGCGCAATGATCGCGCCACGCTCGAGGTCGATCGTCGCCACGCGATTGCGCCCCTGGAGCGTCACGAACGCCCATCGGCTGTCGCGCGAGATCGTGACCCCCTCCGGCGAGGGCGATCCCGCCACTTCCGCCGTGGCGACGAGGCTGTCCGCGGCGACCGCGATGTCGAACCGCTGGCGACGCGTGGCCGCGTCGAACACTCGCACTCGGGCCTTGATCGGATCGGTGACCACCGCCGTGCGGCCGTCGGGCGAGATCGCCATTCGGTATGGGAGGCCGAATCCCCGCAACGTGTCCACCACCGCGGCGCTCCGCAGGTCGACGACGAGCACCACGCTGTCACGGTTGCTCCCCGCCCACGCGAAGGCTCCGTCGGGCGAGATCGCGACTCCCTCGGGCTGCGCGGCGACGCGAATCACGCGCCCGCTGTCGGTCGCGAACGGATCGAGCACGGTGATCGTCCCGTCGCTGATGTTGCCCATCACGAGCCGATCGCCGCGCGCGCTGAGGCCGAGCATGTGCGTGCCCCGCCCGGAGCTCGGCCGCGTCGCGACGACCGTGCCGCGACGGAGGTCGACCAGCAGAACCGCGCGACTCACCTCCGACGTGACCGCGAGCAGCGTGTCCCCGGGAAGGAAGACCATGCCGTGCGGACGCTGGTAGTCGTGCAGATCGATCGTGCGCAGCGTGTCGAGCCTCTCGACATCGACGAGCGTGAGGGAGTGACCGGGCTTTCCGCGTACGCCGTAGTTGCTCACGACAGCGCGGCGCCCGTCGTGCGAGACGGCGACCTCATGCGGGCCCTCGCCGGTCGGCAGCGTGGCGAGCGCGCGGCCGCTCGCCGCGTCCAGCAGCATCATCGTGTTGTCGTTCATGTTGCTCACGACGATCGTACCGCGCGGCCGCTCCTGACCCTGCGCACCCGCCGTGGCGACCACCACCGCCAGCGCAATCGGAACCGCAGCGCGCGTCAGCATTCGATCGTCCGAGACATCGTCACGAGAGATTCATTTTCCTCATCAGCGCAAGGAAGCGCGGATGCGTTCGTAGCGGCGTGAAAAGGAACGATCCCTTCACGCCGTAGATGCTTCCACCCCGGTCCGCGTACGCCCGTTCCAACCAGTCCATCGCGCGATCGAGCTCGCCGAGGCCGGTGTGCACGTAGGCAAAGTGGTATGGCGACACGTGCCGCTCGTGCGAGAGATCCTCCAACTGCCGCAAGATTTCCCGCGCGCGGGCCGTGTCGCCGGCCAACGCGAGCGCTTCGCCGAGCTGCGCCAGGAACATCATGTTCTCCGGCGCCTTCGCCACTGCCTGCTCGATCAACGCGATTCCCTCGGCGGCTTCTCCGAGCTTGAGGTGCGCCCAGCCGAGCACCGCGTACGCGCGCGCGTCATCGGGGTCGAAGTCGACGGCTTGTTTGGCCGCCTCGAGCGCCGCGTCAAACTGGCCGGCACGGAGGAGCATCGACGCTACGTCCGTCCGATGAACCAGCGGATCCAGCTCGTGAGCGCGCCTGACCATGCGCAACGCCTCGTCGAAGCGGCACATCGATCCGAGCAGCCAGCCGTAGTGATCGTAGACGTCCGCGCTGCCGGGACTGAGCTCCAGGGCGAGCTTGAATTCCTGTTCGGCCCCGGCCCAGTCGAAGTCCTGCGAGAACTTGATCAGCGCCGACACGGCGTGCGCGTCGCCGAGACTGTTGTCGATGGCGAGCGCCCGGGTCACCGCGGCCCGCGCACGTTTGATCGGTTCGGCCTCCTTCACGACCCCACTGATCGCCATCTCGGCGTAGGCCTGCGCCAGTGCGCTGTGGGCCAGCGCGAACTGCGGGTCCGCCGCGATCGCTTGTTGGTAGTACTCGACGCCCCGCTGGAAGCTCTGCGCGGTGTAGCGCGTGTTCCAAAAGCGCCCTTGCCAGTAGAGCTGATACGCGTGGACGTTCGCCGTGGGCTCGCGGCGGATGCGGGCCTGCTCGTCGCGGGACAACTCGGCTCTGAGCGCGGCCGCGATCTGGAGCGCGACGTCCATCTGGATCGCGAAGATGTCGGTGAGCTCGCGGTCGTACGTCTCGCTCCAGAGGTGTTCGTCCGTCTCGACGTCGACGAGCGAGGCGACGATGCGCACGCGATTTCCCGCGCGTCGGATGCTGCCGTCGAGAACCGTCGCGACCTGGAGCGTCGCGCCGATCTCGCGCAACTCCTGGTCGCGCTTCTTGAAGCGGAGCACGGATGCCCGCGAGATCACCTTCAGCGAACGGATCTTGGACAACTGCGCGATCACGTCTTCCGTGATTCCGTCGGCGAAGAAATCGTTCTCCGCCTCGCCGTTCATGTTTCGGAACGGGAGGACGGCCACCGAAGCGGGACGCGTTGCGGCGCCGGCGGGTTGCGTCAGCGCTTCGGCGAATGCGGTGATCGTGGGAAAGCGGTCCGCCGGCGAGCGCGATAGAGCCCGCACGATCGCGCGGTCGACGGCAAGTGGAATCGTCGTGCGCAGACGCCTGACCGATGGCACGGGATCGACGAATCGCTTGGCGATGACCGACTGCGCGCTGGCGCCGATGAACGGCGGCTCGCCGGCGAGCAGTTCGTAGAGCACGCAGGCGAGGCTGTACTGGTCGCTGCGCGCGTCCACGTCGCGCTCCCCGGCGGCCTGTTCCGGGCTGACGTAGGCCGGCGTTCCCATGACGAGCCCCGTGGCCGTGAGGCGTTCGTCCGTCGATAGCGCGATCCCGAAGTCGGCGACGAGCGCCTGCCCCTGCTGGAACAGAATGTTCTCCGGCTTGACGTCGCGATGGACGACGCCACGGTCGTGCGCGTATTGAAGCGCCTGCGCGACATCGCGCGTGATCGCGATGGCCTGGTCGACGGGAACCGCATGCTCGCGCTCGAGGAGCGCCCGCACGCTGTCGCCATCGACGTAGGGCATCGTGAACCAGAGCCGGCCGCCCGTGTCGCCCGAGTCGTGGACGGCCAGGACATGCGGATGCTGGAGGCTCGACGCGACGCGGATTTCGCGGCGAAAGCGATCCGGCCCGAGCGCGTACGCGACCTCGGGGCGCAACACCTTGAGCGCGACCAGTCGGTCGTGCTTGAGGTCGCGCGCGAGGAAGACCGTCGCCATTCCGCCGCTGCCGAGCTCGTGCTCGAGCGCATAGCGGTCCGACAACGCCTCAACGAGAGACGAATCCAGTTCGGCCAACGGTCGCAACGAGACGCGGGGGAAGAGAGCGGGAGCGGTTCGTCCTGTGAGAATCTACGGCGCGGGATGGACCGGTGGACCGGTGGACCGGTGGACCGGTGGACCGGTGGACCGGTCCAGCCATCGTTCGCGCTTTCCCTTCGCATCGGCCCCGACGATCTTTGAACGTGGGAGGGCTGGCAGAATGGCTAATGCACCGGTCTTGAAAACTGGCGTCCGCAAGGACTTGGGGGTTCGAATCCCTCGCCCTCCGTTGGAGTTACATGACAATGAGCGCGGCGACCTAGCGCACGATCCCGCCTTGACCGGAATACGCGGGGTTCTAACCAAGTCACCGCCAAAAGAAACGGGGCCGAGCGAGTGTCGCTCGGCCCCGTTTCAACGTCGGTTGCTCGCGTTACGATCGACGACGACGGCGCGCTAGGCCAACGCCGCCAAACCCGATCAGACCAGTTCCCACGAGAGCAAGAACTGGCGGGTTCCGGCGTGGTAGTCGTCGTGCCGCAATCGGTGGGAGGCGGGGCGAAAAAGTCCGCTGACTCGTTCGGCGTGACTTCAACCTTGGCCGAGCAATTTCCGCCCAACTGCGTGATGCCCTGTATGTGCGCGCCGACGTTGGAGAACGCGAGATCGCTCGAGTTCCCAGTATACGTAAATGTGAACGTGATGTCGTGGGCTTTGGCGCCGTTCTTATTGTCGCAGATGTAAAAGCTGCTGAGCGGGTCCAGGTCGTTGCAACCGGTGAATACCCAGCCGGGCGCACCGCCATCGAGTCCGGCGAACGTGCTGCTCACTGGCGATCCAAAGAGCGCGAAGGATGAGAACCCGGCGCCCCCTGGTGCTTGGCCGGCGATGCTGTTCAGGACCAGTTCGAGCGAGTAGTTGTTTCCGCTGGTATTGGTCAGCGTGAAGTCCAAACAGATGTTGAGGGAGCCACCGGTACAGGCGCCGGACGTGCTTTCAACGACGCCAGCCGTGGCAACCGACATTGGGAGTAAGCCAATTGTGGTGGCGGCCAGAGCGGATCGCAGCATTCCTCGAACCGTCAGCATTCCGAGTTTCTCCAGTGGGGTCACCCAGCAATCAGATGGCGTTCCAAGCGCCCTGGACAGCGCGTTCCAGCGACGGCGCCCGAGCGTCCAAATCCGGAGGCTCCGCCATAACAGCCTACTGCGACTAACGTTAGGATCAAACTGCTACAACTGTCAACCCGTATTTCAGTGCCGAACTGTGTTGAGCCTGTGCCACACTTTGTCGGTGTCGCCCTACGGGCCGCGGAAGCGTCGAGTTCTACGCAGGCCCGGCGGAGGCACCGCTTGAGTTCACCGGCTCAGCCAACGAATGCGGCCTTCTGCTCTTGTGGACGCACGAGCGCTGACTCGTGAGTCTTCGGAAAGGGGCTTCGCTCCAGAATGGGTCGCCTTGAGCCTCGTCGGAGTCCCGGCCTGACGCCTCGAAATGCGCGGCGCACCGGGAGATGTGGGGTTCTGGCGAGTTGACACACCGTTCCGGGCTATTGATGTCCGGTTCAGATGTGTTGACGTTCGGTTCCGACGTCTTGGCGCTCGGTCCCAACGTGTTGGCGTTCGATTCCAATCTGTTCGGCTTCTGAAATTCCAGGTGTTCGGCAGCTCCGTCGCCGAGGCTGGTGCGCTTCTCCAGGGGGCCGGTGCTCGGTTCCAACGTGTTGGTGCTCGGTTCCAGCGCGTTGACGTTCGGTCCAACGTGTTGGAGTTCGGTTTCGAAGTCGTTGATGCTCGGTGCCAAGTCATTGGTGCTCGGTGACAAATCGTTGGTGGCGGGTGCCAGTCGTTGGTGGTCCGTGCCAAGTCGTTGATGCTCGGTGACAAGTCGTTGGTGCTGGGTAGTGTGATGCTGGTGAAGTGTTGGTGCTGGTAAGCGTGATGCTCGGTGACAAGTCGTTGGTGCTCGGTTCCAAGTCGCTGATGCTCGGTGAGAAGTCGTTGGTGCTCGTTCTTGACGTGTTGGTGCCCGGTTCGAAGTTCTTTATGTTCGATTCCAAACTGTTGACGTTCCGTTCAAACACGTTGACGTTCGGTTTCGGCGTGCCGACGTCGTCTGCCGAAGAATAACGTTACTGAATCAAGCGTTGATGATCGGCCACCCCCGGTTCATGGGTCTCGATCGCCGTGCAATGCCAGCGCAACGGAATGAGGCGAACGCGAGACATCTTTGCATGTCAGCGAAATCGCGACGAGTGTTCGCGAAACGGTGCGAGATGGTGTGGAGCCGGCGTTGATCTGCGCCGCACAGCCGTTGTTGCTCGCTGAAAGTTCGTTGTTGCCCGCTGAACGTTCGTTGATGTGCGCGGAAAGTGCGGCGGCGCACGCTGAACACGCGGCGGCCACGACCGTTGAATGAACGTATGAACGTATGAACGTATGAACGTATGAACGCGCCGCGCCGCAAAGACGCCGCCGGAGGCCAGCGGCGCGCCAATCGCCGCAAGTAGATTGCTTCTATGCTGGCAAGCCCTCCGTACGGCGTGCGCACCGCCAAACGGCTCGGCCGCGCGTTCGACCCGCGACGAAGTTCACCGCCTTGGACCGAGCTCGCGACGTCCAGCGCGGCGACGATCGCGCTCTTCCTCACCGCGCTCGTCTCGATGACCTCGGTTTCGTCGACCGAACGTTCGCAGCGGAAGAAAGCCGCGCGCCGACCGAGGTCACGTTTCTCTCGCCGCCGCCGACGCCCGTTCCTCCGCGCGAGAAGGCGGCTCGACCAAGACCGACGGTCCGCGAACAGGTGCCCGCTACGCCGCAGGTCGCACAGCCGGTCGCCCCTACTCCTCCGCCAGCGACATCACGCGTCGATACGGCGACGGTCCCCGCCCCCCCGCCGGCCCGGCTGACCGACATCACGGTTCCGAGCGATCGCATCCAGCTCCGATCAAATGCTCCCGCTGCTCGTTCTGGCCTCGGATCGCCCTCGGCGCCGGCGGGAATCATCGACAATTCCCGAGCCGCCCGAGGAGCCGCGACGATGACGTCGCACGACTCAGCGTTCGCCGCCTGGGCCGCGGCTCGCGCACGAGGTTCAGCGCTGGAGCACGATGAGCCCCGGCGCGAAGGGCGAGGTCGCGCAGAGCACCGGAGCCATCACCAAACTCTCCCAACGAGTCGGAACCGCGGGGAACTCGGGCGACGTGCACGTGATGACCGGCCAGGGTAAGGACGGCGTCGGTGCCGCTGGAGGACCGGGGACCGGGAGCATCGGCGTTCCACTTTTCTCGCGCGGGCGCTCGCGCGAACAACGAATGCGCGACTCGGTGATCGACGCCGAGATCCGCGCCGGGCTCGCTCGATCCGCGGCGGTGATCGCCGCCAGACGCGATTCCGTTCGTGCCGACTCGCTTGCTCCTCCGCAAAATCGCTCAGGCGCGGAAGCCGTAGAGGCCGGTGGACCGGTGGACCGGTGCACCGGTCGACCGGTCTACCGTGACGGCAATGTATCGCGGCTCGTCCTTAACACATGGCCGCCATTAGAAAATTCTCTTGTCTGCTCTTGCAAGGAATGTCGCGGGGGCCGTGATCCCAGTCACCCTGATGTCGCAACAACCCGATTGCTCGCACTGCGGCCGGAGATCGGGCCGTGCGAGCCGCCCCGCCTGTCCCGCGGCGCCCCGGAGATCGGCGGCGATCGACACACTCACGATCGTCGCCGGGCCGGGGATTCGCGGCAGGGTCGGCGCGCAGTCGATTCGCGCTCTCGGCGCCGGCAGCGACGACATTCGGACGCTCGCCATCGTCTCGCCGCGCGGAAAAAAGTTGGCGTACTCGATCGCGGCGGACGCCGGCTTCGAGAATCCGGTCGTCCTGCTCGACGATGCGTCGATCGGCGTGAAGGGAACCATCACCGTCGCCGGAAATCAGTCGCTCGCGATCGCGGCCGATCGCGCCATCCGCGCCGGCAATCCCGGTTGGAAGCTGTACGGCCTGCTCCGGCGCCAGCTCACCGCGACGGATCCGCTCTCCGCCCACGTCGACGTCGAGTGCGAGACCGAGCGCTTGCTGAAGTCGTTCCCGGACTCCGGCAAGACGCTGATCGACGCCGCGGAGCAGCGCGCCATCGACGCTACACGCGACGCGAAAGCGCTGCGACGCATCGACGACGCCTTGAGCGACCATGTCTTCGGCGGCTGCGCCGAGGATCGCAAGACCTACCCGAAGAAGCCGTAGGTCGGGCTATGGACTCCGGACCAGGCGCACCGCGTCCGTCCTGAGCTCGAAGTGAAGCGGCGTCTCCATCGCGACGAGCTCGCCGTCGACGGCGATCGTAGCCGTCCGATGCCGTAGCGCGACGTCCGCCTCGGTGACGAGATGTGAATCGATCGCCTCGAGTCGGAGGAACTCTTCGTTTCCGCGCAGGAGCGCGCCGAAAACGAGCGCCGCGATCCGCGGCCGGCGCCTCTCGTCCACGACGATGACGTGAAGCGCGCGCGGGCCGTCGGAGGGGGGACGCCGCTTGCCCAACCCGCCGCGCCCGAACTCACGCTCACCGACGCCGACGAAAAGCAGCGGCGTGCGGAAGCTTTGGCGCTTGCCTTCGTTCGTTCGCAGGCCAACCTCTACCCACCGCGGACGAAACCACACGCTGACCGCCGCGATCAGACTGGCCAGGTGGTATCCGAGGTACCGCTCGCGCGACTCGCGGTGCCGCACGAAGTCGACGTACGCGCCGACCGAGGCGGTGTTCACCATGACGCGGCCGTTGACCACGCCGACGTCGATCGGTTGCGACGACGCTGTTGCCGCGACCTCCAGCGCCTCGGCCGGATCGAGCGGCAGGCCGTAGTCGCGAGCGAAATGATTGAGCGTCCCGGCGGCGAGAACGGCGAGCTCGAGCGACGTCCCCACTGCCGCCCCAACCGCTGCCGCGATTGTCCCGTCGCCGCCGCAAACCACGACGCGCCTTCGTCCCCCGGCCCTCGATGCCTCGGCGCGAATCAGCTCGGGGATTTCGTCGGGAGCGGCTTCACGCGGCTCGAAGCGCGCATCGCGGCCGAGCGCGTCGCGGATCGACGCGGTGCTTCCCGCCTTGGTGTTGACGAACGCCGGAATGCGGTCGCCGGTCGACGACTGGTCGGTCGGCCCATCGGACATCGGCGCGGCGGACCGCGCGGTCAGCCCGCGCGGCCCGGAAGCGCGCGCGTCACTTCACGAATGAGCCGCGCGGCGACGCCGTCGCCGAGCGAATCGGTTGCCGCGAACGCGCTCCGCGCCTCCGGCGATGCGGCGGTGGCGGCGTTTGGAACGTGAATCGGGATGACGATGCGAACCAGCGCTTCCTCGGTGTGACCGAGCAGCGCGGCGTCGCGGAGAAGATTCCACTTCACGCGATACTCGCTGGCGACGACGCGGCCGCGGCCCTGGTACCAGTAGTAGACGACGTCGGTCGCCTTCCCGTTCTTGAGCACGTAGTAATTCACGTCGCGTGATGCGCCGTCCACGACGATCGTCCGCGCGCCGCCGCGGAGCACCTCCCAGCCGGCCCCGGGGAGACAGTTTCGCGGCGAGTGGATCGTGCTGCCCTGGCCCTGACGGTCGTAGTACGAGACGAGGGTCTGGAACGCCTGCACCGAATCGCGCATGTACGCGCGGGCGACGTAGTCGGACATGCCCGCGACGCGCCGTTCGTCGTCGCCGATGTGAAGGTCGGCGACGGTATAGCCGTCGAGCGACGGGATGATCGAAGACAGCGGCGCGGCCAACGGCATCGGGCGCTGCGAGTGCGTCTGCCACACGAAGCCGCAGCCCACGAGCAGAATGAACGCGGGGACGAACGCTCGCCAACCGAGGCCGTCGCTGGGGCTACGCATGCTCGGGCTCCTGCGACGGGAGGGGCGACCGCTACAGTCGTTCGACCAGGCCACCGAGCCACGCCATGCCGGCGAGGATGGACAACGAGACGAGAAAGAGCAGCCACCCCTCGGTGATGTGCATGAACCCCTCGCCGTACGCCGGGCTCACGTAGTACACGAGGAATCCCGTGAGAAACACCCGGATGCCGTTGACGACGATCGCCACCGGAACCGCCAGCAGCAGGAGCGCCACGCGGGTCACCGGCTTCTTGAGCAGCGAGCGCGCCGAGCAGCACGCCCATGCTGAGGAGCGCGGTCAGCGACCGAAGGCCGCTGCACGCCTCGGTGACGAACAGCTCGCGCCCCGGCAGTTGAATCACGTTTCCGGCGAGACGGACCGGCACGTTGCGCATCTGGAGGAGCGCCGCGCCCATGCGCGACGCGCGAAACTGGAGCGGCAGCGCGAGCGTCTGCGTGATCAGCTCCGGCAGCGGAATCGACAGGCAGACGAGAGCGAAGGGGAGCCACCAACGAAGGAGCTGTTTGAAGCCGAACTCGTAGACGGTGATTCCGGCGAGCGCGATCACGACCGAGCCGCGCATGGTGAACAGCTCGGCGGCCAACCCGGACGCGGTGCGCACGGCGATCGCGAAAAGCAGCAGCGTGATTCCCAGCGTCCGATTCGGCTTCGCGTCGGGACCGATGCCCGACTTCCACGCCATCCAGATCGCGACGGGCGCCAGGAGCAGGCCGTGGCCGGCCTCGGGCATGGTCCACCAATCGCGCGCCAGGAAGTAGATCGGCTTCCCGAACAAGAGGCCGAAAACGACGGCAGTCGCGACCCACGGGAGGTATAGCACCGCACGCGCGCGCATCCACCGCGCTGCCGGAGGCGGCCGATTCCGACGAATCTGAGGAAATCGCAGGAGCGGAAATGCCGGTTTCCATACCCTATTGCCTGATCGAAACGAAGGACGCCAGGCCGCTACGGAGCTGGGTGGCGCCGTTCAATATACCGTTTTGGCGCCCCAACCCCGCGACGCCAATTCGATACAAGCCAGACGACTGCGAGCCGAGAACAAAACGGGCCGGGCGAACCCGCCCGGCCCAGAAACGTCCGAAAGAAACGCTGCTTCTACTCGCGCGTCGACGGCGGCGCGCGGCGCCGAATCCACCGAGCCCGAGGAGACCCGTGCCCACCAGGAAGAGACTCGCCGGCTCCGGGGTCGTCGTCGTGGTCCCAGTCCGCAGCCCGGCGATCGTTCGCGTAGAAGGTGGCACCCGCCTTCGCTGCGTTGGTTGAGTCTTCGCCGAGCAACTGACCCTCAGCCGTCGAGAGGCCCTGAATGTGGGCCGCCACATCGCCTCCGGAGATGTCGCCCGGGGCGCCGGTGTACGTGAAGGTGAATCGACGTCGGTGGACTTCGCGCCGTTCTTGTTGTCGCAGATGACGGTGCTCTGCGGATTCAGGTCGTGCAGCCGGTGAAATCCCAGCCGTGCAGCTGCCGGCGGCGCAGGGATTCGACGCCGGTGAACGTGCCGCTCGCCGCTCGTGCCGAACAGCCCGAACGCCGAAAACCCGACGCCGGACCGGGCGAGCCCCGCCGTTGATCGAATTGAGAATCAGCTCCAGGGAATAGCTCTGCGAGCTCGAATGTCCCAATCTGGATCAGACTGAAGCCCGAGGCAAATGTTCAGCGAGCCGCCCGTGCATGAATTGGCGGTGCTTTCGAGCGTCGTGTCCGCGGCGGCGGTCGACAGCGGAAGAAGCCCAACGGCACCGGCGACCAAGGCTGATCGAACGCACTCGTCCAAGCGTCAGCATCACCCGATTCTCATCTTGATGAGGTTGATCGACACACGTCGGTGCGTTACTTCCGCACGCCGCGTGCCCGGAGACCGCCGGAGGCGCGGCAAGAGGCCGCAATACCACAAGACGTGATGCAATGAAAGTCGCTTAGCGCTGTCGGAAGCCCCGGAGCACGCCCTGGACGGGCCCACGGAGTGTGGATGCGCCGCCACAGAACTGCCGTTGGGATCCAACGCTATGCGCGCGAACGAGGCGCAAAAAAGGCCGCCGCGATTGTCGCGGCGGCCACCAGCGGTTCGATCCGGAGAAGCGCGCTACGACTTTCGACGCCTTCGGCGAATGGACCGCGCCTGCCATTCCGATCAGACCGGTCCCCACCAGCCACAGACTCGCCGGCTCAGGCGTGGAAGTCGTCGGAGTTGGGGATCCCGTCGCAGGCCTCGTCGTCGAAGTTGAAGCTGCCGATGCCGTTCTTCCCGGCAGTCGAAAAATCGCTCGCACCGGTGCCGATCTTCATCGAGCATCCGTTCAACACGTCCTGCAGGTGCACCTGGAGGTCGTTCGCGAAGCTGCCGTCGCTTCCGTTCGCCGTGAACGTGAACGAGGCGAAGTCGCCCTGGTGAAGCCCACCGCCACCGGTCGGTCCCTGCGCGCACTCGCCGAGCCCGGGAAGGCCGTTGCAGCCGAACCCCCATCCGCCATTCGACGCCCCGTCGACGAGCAGATTGCCGGGGTTGCTCAGCGTGACGCCTCCGTCTTCGACGCAATGCCGAACTGATAGAGGCTGGCCGTGCCCGGTGCGCTCGTCACGCTCACCTGGAGGGTGAACGTCGTGCCGATGTTGGTGAGCGAGAAGTCGACGCAGACGTTCGCGCTTCCCGTGCTGCACACGGTCGTCACGCGTCGCGTGCGCCGAAGGCCAGCGGAGCCGCGCAGACGACGCAGCGCGACGACGCCGGACTTCACGAGACGCTCAAGCATCCTTGATTCTCCCGAACACGTAACGGAACGACAGGATCAGAGCCGCCAAATACGCGATCTCATACGACGCGCCCATGATCACTGTCCGAACAATCGCCTTCTTGATCGCCGTCAGCGGCGGTCCAGGCGGGGAACGTAACGCCAACGGGACGTCGAGCGCAAATAGCACCAGCGCTGCGCCGACCACTAAGAAGAGACAAAGAAACGCCACGCCCATCACCATTACTCCTTCGCGCTTGGCTCGCGCGAGGAAGCTGGCCAGCAGGATCGTCATGCCGATCGTCAACAGCGGGAGTGACGCGATCGTCACGGCCGCGGTCCCGAACTCCCACTCCGCGCTGTGAAACGCCGGCGGGTACCACTGGGACACCACGTCGCTGCCGCCGATCACCACCAGCAGGAGCCCGAACCAGCCGAACAGCCGCCACGCGGCCTTCGGAGCGCCCTGGGTGAGCGGGTCGCGCGCCCGGCGGTCGGACTGAATGACGACGTGGGGCGCGGACGTCGGCGTCGTCTCCGGCAGGCCCCCCCCTCTCCCGCGCCTGCTCTCCGTTTCTGCAGCCACAGCGATGCGCTCCGAGTCGCGGACAGGCCACCACCAAAGCCTCACACCAAGCGGGGCGGCTATCAGCGAAGAATATGCCAGCCCTCTAAACAGACGGCAACCACATTACCGATATCCCGCCGCCTGCATCGCGAACAACTCCGCGTAGAGTCCACCGGACGTCACGAGTTGATCGTGCGTGCCCTGCTCCACGATTTCCCCCTTCGTCAGCACCACGATCCGGTCCGCCATGCGAACCGTCGAAAAGCGATGCGAGATGACGACCGCCATGCGGCCCGCCATCAACGCATTGAATCGGAGGAACACGTCGTACTCGGCCCTCGCGTCCAACGCCGCCGTGGGCTCGTCGAGAATCAGCAGCTGCGCGTCGCGCATGTAGGCGCGCGCGAGCGCGACCTTCTGCCACTCGCCGCCCGACAGGTCCACGCCGTCGTCGAAGCGGCGGCCGAGCATCTGCCGGTACGAGCCCGGAAGCTTCGGTAGAAGCGAGGCGGCGAGCGACTTCTCGGCGGCGCGCGCGATCGCCTCAGGCGGCTGACGCCGTTCGTGCTCGACGGCTCGGCGTCGAGATAGTGCCGCACGTCCTCGACCTCGCCGACGCCGACGTTCTCGTCGAAGCGCATGTCGTAGCGCACGAAATCCTGGAAGATCACGCCGATCGCGTGGCGCACGTCGTCGAGGTCGTACTCGCGAAGGTCCACGCCGTCGAGAAGGATCCGCCCTTCGCTCGGGTCGTAGAGGCGCGCCAGGAGCTTGGTGAGCGTGGTCTTCCCCGCGCCGTTCTCGCCCACGAGGGCGACCCGCTCGCCCGGGTGGATCGCGAACGAGAGATGGCGCACCGCCCATTGCTCGCTGCCCGGATACTGAAAGCCGACGTCCTCGAACACGAAGCCCTGGCGAATGCGGTTTGGGCACGGCGAGCGCGCCCGGCTTGCTCTTGATCGACGGCTGCATGTCGAAGAAGTCGAACAGGTCCTTCAGGTAGAGGCTCTGCTCGTAGATGCCGCTCGCCGACATGAGCAGCGACTGAATGAGGTCGCGGCTCTGGCGGAACGACGCGGCGAGAAAGGTGAGCGTGCCGATGGTGATCGCTCCGTGCATCGCGCGCACGAGGACGACGACGTAGGCCGCGTAGTATCCCGCCGTGCCGACGAGCGAAAGCAGGGAGCTGACGAGCGCTTTCCGGATGACGAGCGACCGGTTCTCGGCATAGAACCGGTCGGAGAGCGCGCGATACCGGTCGATGAGCCACGGGGCCAGACCGAAGAGCTGGACCTCCTTCGCCGTCCGGTCGCTGGCACCGATGTAGCGCACGTAGTCGAGCTGACGCCGCTCGGGAGTCCAGCGGAAGAGCAGCGCGTACGAGAGCGCCGCGAAGTGCGTCTCGCCGAGGAAGCTTGGGAGCACCGCGAGCGCCAGGAGCACGAGCAACCAGGGCGCCTGCGCGGCGAGCGCGACACTCAGCGAGATGAGCGTGAGCATGCTCTGCCCCATCCCGAGGAGCTGTGAGAGCAGCGCGACACGTCCGGCAGTGCCCTGCCGCGCCCGTTCAAGCCGGTCGTAGAACTTCGGGTCCTCGAACTGATGGAGGTCGAGCGTCGCGGCGTGTTCCATGAGGCGAACGCTCATCCGGTTCGTGAAGCGGTCGCCGAGCAGGGACTCGATGAGCCCGGACGTGCGCGCCAACAACTCCCCGGTGACGACCGTAGCCATTTCGAGCGCGACGAGCATCCACAGGTGGCGCGACTCGCCACCCACCCGCGCCAATCTGATCACTTCATCGATGATGAGCTTTCCGACCCAGAGGCTGGTGACCGGTACGAAGGAGCGCGTCACGCGGAGCACGATCATCGCCGCGGTGTATCCGCGGTGGGTCTGCCAGACCAAGCCGATGAGTCTCGGCACCAGGCGCATTGCCGCGAGCCGCTCGCGGAGCGGCGGTCTGGGGGCTTTCGGATCCGGACGCCCTCTCACGATCATGGGATGACTCATCGGGACAAAGTTACCGGGGACGAGGGTCATACCAACGATCCCGAGCCCGGGGCTGTACCATCGGCAGCGGAGGAGGAACGGGCGATCGTCGCGCGCGTGCAGCGCGGCGACGTCGAGTCCTTCGACGCCCTCGTACGCCGCTACATCGATCGGGCGCTCGTCGTCGCGCGACGCATCACCGGCAACACGCACGACGCCGAGGACCTGGTGCAGGACGCGTTCATGCGCGCGCTCGACCGAATCGCCAGTTTCGACAACTCACGTCCGTTTGGTCCGTGGTTCTTTCGCGTACTCACCAACACCGGTCTCAACGCGCGCCGCGCGCGGATGCTGCGCATGACGGAACCCGAGGCGGTGGATGCGCCGTCGGGGGACGCCGGGCCGGACGAGGTGGTGGAACGCCTCGAGATTCGGGAGCGGTTCGACGCGGCGCTGGCGGCGCTCTCGCCTCGCCAGCGCATCATTGTGACCTGGTTCGAGGTGGACGAGGTCCCGTCATCGGAGATCGCCGAACGACTGGGGATTGCGCAGGAGACGGTTCGGTGGCATTTGCACCAGGCGCGCCTCATCTTGCGCGACGCGCTGGGAATCGTCAGAGATTGAGACGGCCACGGAGACTCGAGTGACGCTCCCCCCGATGCGCCCTTCCCGCACCAGGCCAGACGATCCGTTGGATCGCGATCCGCCGCGCGATGTGGCGTTGGCCGCTGCGCTGCGGCGCCGCGACGCCGCCGTCTCGGACACGGACACACTTCGCCGCGCGATCTCGGCCAGCGCGCGCGAGCGCCTCGCCCGTCTCGAGGCAGGCGAAGGCGATCGGTGGTGGGACTGGACCGCCCGTTGGTCGCACGCGGCGATTCCGATCGCCTGCGCCGCCGGGCTGGTTGGTGTCGCGGTCACCGCGATGCTCGCGCTGCCGGTCGTGGAGGAGCAACAGGCGTTGCGTGCGCCCGTCGTGGCCTTCGCCGCCGTCGCGTCTCCGGAAGTCACCGGAACACAGCTCACCGACTCACTGGTCGGCCCGGCGACGCACGACTGGGTCTTGAACGGAGCCGTCTCGCGATGACCGCGCGCGGCACGGCCGCCGTCGTTCTGGCGCTGTGCGTTTCCGTCGGGACAATCGCTGGTGTGGTGCTCGACCGCGTGCTCCTCATCCCAAACCACATCGGCCGCCGCGCCCCGCCGCCCCGCGGCCCGCGCGCACTCTGGCCGGCGAGCCAGGCCGCGTCGCGCGATCGTCTGGCAACCGAGCTCGCGCTCACGGACTCACAGCGCGTGAAGCTCGACACGGTGCTCTCACGGCAGACCGCTCGCTTCCGCGCCGCGCGCGAAGTGATCCAGCCTCAGGTCGACAGCATCTTCCAGCAGACGCGAGCGCAGATCGACTCGATCCTGACGCCGCAGCAGCGGGATCAGCTCCGGAACATCCGCGATCGGAACTTGTTCGGATTTCCGCCGGGGATCGGGCCACGACCGAGTGATTCGTCGCGGCCACGGCGGAGAGGGCGGTAACGGCGGGCGTGGGGTGCTGGTCTCTCGCGCGTGGCCGCGTAGCCAGGAGCGAGACCAGCATCGAGCGTCGAGCATCGAGGGGCGAGATCTTGGAACCGCTTTGAACTCCTTCGCCTATACTCACCACTGATCCCACCCAGGAATCAGGACCGCTCGACTGCGCAGCTTTCAGACGCCTGACGTCACGAAGCTGAAGACTCGGCTGTCTCACGCCTGGGTGGCCACCGTAGCTCGTCAAGGCGCACGGAGTCCAAAGCGGTTCCCGGATCTCGCTCCTCGATGCTCGACGCTCGATGCTGGACTGAATCCACGGGCCGGCGCGCAGTCCCTCTCATCGCTCCCTCCGTCGTCAGATCCACCCGCGCAGCCGGTACTTCAGCATCGCCAGCTCTTCGTACAACCAATCCGCCGTAGCGAGCAGGCGTGTGGTCGACGAGTTGAACGTGTACACGGTGTAGAGCCGCTCGTCGGCCGGAACGCAGGTCACCTGGAAGCCGACCTTCTCGAACGTTCGGCAGGCGCGACGGGTGTGGAGCGGGCTGGTGACGACGGCCACGCGTTTCTGGTCGAGTGGGAGCAGGAGCGCGGCGGTCCTCACGGCTTCGTCGCGCGTCGATGGAGACCGGACCGACGGCGTGCCAGCGGCCCGTGTCCGCGGCGAGATCGATCAGTCGGCGCCGATCCGTGTCCGACTCGAGACGATGATCCGATTCGGAGACCGCGCTACGCGTCGTCACGAGCAGACGCGCGCCGTTATCGCGGAACACCGCGAGGCCGGTCAGCAGCCGTTCGACGGCGGCTGGGTCGAGCAGGCTGTCGGCGCTCACGGATGACGACAGTACGATCACGGCATCGAGTCGCTCCGCGGGAATCGAGTCTCGGCGGATCAGCGCGTGCACCGGTCCTCTCATGACCGACGTGAAGCCGATGACGTAAACGAGGACGGCGACGATCGCGCTTCCGATCGCGATTGGTCGCCCCGACACGCGCGCGCCGAGCCACGCACCGACCGCGCTCACGAGGAATATCGAGCCACGGAAACGGGATCGGACGCGGAAGACCGGTCGCCTCGTACACGACGACGAACACGAAACCAATCGACGCGCCGATGATTGCGCCGGGCCAATTCGCGCGCGGATGTTTGCGCGCGCCGTGCAGGTAGACGGGAGTCTTCAGCGGGCCATGCCGGGTGAAATGTTCTTAGGACGACGAGCGAACGCGCTCGAGCGTCCCATCACAGTGTAGCGGTACCTACGCGTCGGATATATTCCCCCGAGATTGGCGATTCGTGCTAGATTTGCTGGAGTCGGGGGAGGTGGCCGAGAGGCTGAAGGCGGCGGTTTGCTAAACCGTTATACGGGCTTAAACCCGTATCGAGGGTTCGAATCCCTCCCTTCCCGTAAGAACGGCGTGAGCCCGCGACCGGCGGGCTCTCGTCGTTTTCGGAACGACGAATCGCACCATCCCATGGCCCATCGACTTCGCTTCGCTCCCTCGCCGACGGGATATCTCCACGTCGGCAGCGCCCGGACGGCACTCTTCAACTGGCTCTACGTCAAGCACTACGGCGGCCAGTTCCTGTTGCGCGTCGAAGACACCGACCGCGCGCGCAGCACCGAGGAGAGCACGCGAGCGATCTTCGAAGGACTCGGCTGGCTCGGGCTCGGCTGGGACGAGGACGTCGTGTTTCAGGGAGCGAATTTGCCGCGGCATCAGGCCGACACACAGCGCCTGCTCGACGCGGACGCGGCGTATCGATGCTTCTGCACGCCCGCCGAGCTCGATGAGATGCGCAAGGCGGCCGAGGCGCGCGGTGACGCGTTCAAGTACGATCGCCGCTGCGCGCGCCTCGCGCCCGACGAGGTCGCCCGCCGAGTCGCGGCCGGAAGGCCGTTCGCCGTGCGCTTCCGGATGCCCGACGGTGAGACGTCGTGGACGGACCTCGTCCATGGACCGATCAAGTTCGCCAACAAGGACATCGGCGAGGGTGACTTCATCATCCTTCGCTCCGACGGCACCCCCATCTACAACCTGGCGGTCGTGTCGGACGACATCGCGATGGACATCACGCTCGTGATGCGCGGCGACGACCACATCTCGAACACGCCGAAGCAGATTCTGCTCTACAGGGCGCTCGGCGCGACGGTGCCGGAGTTCGCGCACCTCCCGATGATCCACGGGCTCGACGGCAAGAAGCTGAGCAAGCGCCACGGCGCGACCGCCGTCGGCGACTATCGCCACATGGGAATTCTGCCGGAGGCGATGCTCAACTTTCTCGCCCTTCTTGGTTGGTCGCCGGGCGGAGACGTCGAGGTCATGACCGTGCCGCAGATGGTTCAGGCGTTCTCCGTCGAGGGCCTGTCGAAGAACGCGGCGGTGTTCGACACGAAGAAGCTCGAGTGGATGAACGGCCAGCACCTCAGCATGATCCCGGCCGAGGAGCTGATGCCGACGTTCGTGAAAGCGGTGTTGGCCGCGAGTCCGCCTTCGGTCGTCGGCATTTCGGCGGCCGACGAGAATTGGCTCCGCTTGCTCGTCGACCTGCTCAAGGTGCGCGCGCGCACCGTGGACGACATGGTGCGTCAGGCCGCGCCGTATCTGCAGGACGACATCGCGTATGACGAGGACGCCGTCGCCAAGACGTGGAAGGATCCGAAGGCGGCGCACGAGGTCCTCGCCGCGACTCGCGCCGCGCTCGCCGACGCCAAGCCGTGGGACGCGGCGTCGCTGGAGGGAGAGCTCCGCACGTTCGCGGAGTCGCGCGGGATCGCCGCGGGAAAGCTCTTTCAGCCGCTGCGCCTGGCGCTCACCGGCGTCACGGCGAGCCCGGGGATCTTCGACGTGCTCGTGTTGTTGGGACGCGAGCGGTCGCTCGCCCGCTTGGACGCGGCGCTCGCCTGGCTCGGCGCCGCGGGGCGGCGCCGCTACGGGCGACGTTATGGAATGATCGGCGACTGAGTCGCCTTCGTATCCGACGCGTCCTTCCGCTCGCGGTCCATCCGCTCGCGGATGCGCTTCACGGCCGCGCGGAAGTCGTCCTCGCTCATCCCCTGCGAGTGCGAGTAGATGTCGTTCTGAATCCAGGCGGCGTTCCGCGCCTCGATGATCCGCGACCCTTCCACGCCGCCGCGGTTGAGCGGCAGCGCGGCGAGAATCGCCGACGGAATCTTGAACTTGCCGAGGTAGATGTACTGCGAGTCGAGTCCGTACTTCTGGCCGTCGTGCGTCATGGTCCAGTCGCGCGGGCTGCGGCCGCGATGCTCCTCGGCCTCGATCTCCGCCTGGCGGAAGGCGACGTAGATCGCCTTCACCGCGCTGTCGTTCTTCTGCGCCATCGTGAGCGGCAGACGCTGCCCGTTCGGACGCAGCTCGATGCGCGGGTCGGGGAGCGCCGGCTCGATTCCGGTCGCCATGCCGTTCGGAGCGCCACCCGATCCATTGGGCGTTCCGGAGATGGCGCCAGGGCTGACAGTCGGCGGCGGCAGCGCCGGAATCGCCGTTGGAATCGTGGACGGCGGGAGCAACTGCGCGGGGCTCAGCGCGCGTAGCGTCCTTCGCTTCGGCTCGGCGCCGTTGCCGACTGCGCCCGACGGCGCGGCGGGCGCGACGCGGACGTACTGGACGCGTTCGATCTGCGACTTGTCGCGCGAGGTGAAGAGCGACGACAGCGGATAACTGAACGTGATCGAGGCGATGGCGACGATCACGAACACGTGAATCACCAACGACAGGACGATCGAGCCCTTGTCCTTCTTGGGCGGCGCGATCATCAAGCGGCGAGTGGTCATGCGACCTCCGCGGCGATCGATGCCAGCACGCGGCCCGCACGCCTCGCCGCCTCGGCTATTCGCTCCGGGGACGTGACGAACGAGATGCGGAAGAACCCTTCCCCACCGGCACCAAACGCCGACCCAGGCATCACGACCACTCCTTCCTCTTCCAATAGTCTATCAGCGAACAGCGCGCTTGGCACCTCGCCCGGGAGAGGAATCCACAAATACATGGTCGCACGCGGCGATTCGCAAGCAAAGCCGGCGGCCCGGAAGGCCGTTACGGCCGCGTCGCGGCGGGCGCGGAAGGTCGCAACGTTGGCCGGCACAAAGGTTTCATAGCTCTCGAGCGCCGCGACCCCGGCCGCCTGGACCGCCATGAACTGCCCCGTGTCGGTGAACATCTTGATCCGCGTCAACGCCGACGCGATCTCCGGCCGGGCAACCGCCCACCCGCATCGCCAGCCGGTCATGTTGTACGTCTTCGACAGCGAATGGAACTCGATCGCCACATCCCGCGCGCCGTCGATCTCGAAGATGCTGGGCGGCACATAGCCGTCGAACGCCAGCTCCGAATACGCGTTGTCGTAGACCAGCAGAATGCCAAGCTCGCGGCACCGTGCGACGACGCGCGCGAGATAGTCCGTGGGCGCGATCGCCGCCGTCGGGTTGTTCGGGTAGTTCAGGTAGACGATACCGGCGCGTCGCAGCGTGCCGTCGGGGATCTCGTCCAGCTCGACGAGAAAATTCGTGCGCGGCCGAAGGGCATAGCGAAACACTTCGCCGCCGGCGAGCAGCGCGCCGCCCTGGTACGCGTTGTATCCCGGCTCCGGTACGATCGCGACGCGCCCCGGCTCGATGTACGCGAACGCGAGGTGCGCGATCCCTTCCTTCGATCCGATGAGGGGCACGATTTCCGTGAACGCGTCGAACTCGACGCCGAACCGCTTGCGCATCCACGCGGCGATGGTCTCGCGAAAGGAGACGAGCCCGAGCCCGAAGCCGTAGCGGTGCATCGATGCTTGATGCGCCGCGTTCGCGATCGCCTCGATCGCCTTGGGCGGCGGCGCAAGATCCGCGTCGCCGGCGCCGAGGTCGATGACGTCGACGCCGCGCGCGGCCAGCTCCCGCTTCTTTTGCGGAATCGTCGCCAGAGGATACTCCGGCAACGTCTCGAAACGGGCGGCCAACCGCGGCAAGTGCACTAAGCGTCCACCTTTACTGGGTTCGTCACGCGAGAGTGCCCGACGATCTCTACTTCTACCTCGTCCCCGGGTGAGAGTTTCCCCACGCCGGCCGGCGTGCCGGTCAGGACCAGATCGCCGGGCTCGAGCGTCATCACCTGCGAAACGTAGGCGAGCACGTCGGGGATCGGGAACACCATGTCCGAGGCCTTCGCTCGCTGCCGCTCCACGCCGTTAACCCGCGTAACGACGGTCAAGCTGGACAAATCGGCAGGCGGCGGAACGAGTTCGCCAGTCGGGCAGAACGTATCGAACCCCTTGGCACGGGTCCACTGAGAATCCGAGCGTTGCAGGTCGCGAGCCGTGACATCGTTCACCGCCACGATCCCGGCGATGGCGCCGCGCGCCTCCGTGCTCGTTACACGCCGCAGCGTGCGACCGATGGTCACTCCGATCTCGCCCTCGAATTCCACCTGCGCGGACTGCGGCGGCAGCACGATCGCGTCGCCGGTGCCGATGACGCTGCTCGGCGGCTTGAGAAAAATTAGCGGTTCTTTCGGAACCGCGTTCCCCATCTCCTTCGCGTGGTCCACATAGTTGCGGCCGACGCAAACGATTTTTCCGGGGCGCTGGCTGGTCGAAGAGGACGGGTTCATCTCAGGTCGAATGGGGGAGGACGTTCGCGGCGCGAGCGCCGAGTGAAGTGCCGACGCGCATTGCGCCGACCGATGTTGTATAGAACTCTCGAATCGCCGGGAGCAACTCCGCCCATGCGCCGACGAGCCGGCGGGCCGGCGGCAATCCTTCGATCAGGGCGCGCCCGTACGCTTTGGTGACGACACGCGGATCGGCGATGACCACCACGCCGCGATCGGTGCCGCTTCGGATGAGTCGTCCGAATCCCTGCTTCAATCGCAGCGCGGCGTGCGGAAGCATGTACTCCACGAACGGATCGCCGCCCCGTTCCGCGATCGCTTCGCAGTTGGCCGCGGTGATCGGTTCCGTCGGAACGCGGAAGGGGAGCTTGGCGATGAGCAGCGCGCGCAGCGCGTCGCCCGGCACGTCCACGCCTTCCCAGAACGACGAGGTGCCCAGCAGGATCGCGCCCCCGGAGTCGCGGAAGCGTCCGAGCAGCGAATCGCGCGAGTCGTCGCCGTGTACGAGTATGGGCCAGCGCTTCTCCGCACCCCGCGCGCGTAACTCGGAGGCCATGGCGCGCACGTCGCGGTGGCTGGTGAACAGCACGAACATTCCGCCGTCGCTCGCCTCGGCAAGATCGTGCGTGAGGCGCGCGAGCGCCGAGAAGTGGCCGGCGGCGTCGACGTTCGGCGGCGGCACGTCGCGCGCGATGGCGAGAATGGCTTGCTCGCGGTACCGGAACGGCGACGCGTAGATCCCGGTTCGCGGCTCGAGCTCGGGGTCGTCGAGGCCGAGTCGCGACGTGAGAAAGTCGAACCGCCCGTCGTTGGCGAGAGTCGCGCTGGTCACCACCGTCGTCGTCGCGCGACGGAACAGATCTTCACGCAGAATCGGCGCGAGGTTCAACGGCACCGTCGAGACGCTCGCCGCGCGGTCGCGCCCCTTCGCCTCGATCCAACGAATCGACGGATCGTCGTCGACAGGTGGGTCGAGTGCGCGACGCAAGCCGTCTCCCGCCGATTGCAGCCGCCGCGTCACCGCGCGGATCTCGTTGATGAGCATCATCACCGAATCGTCCGGTCGCTGCGCGCTCTCCAATCGCTCGCGCACGAGGTCGAGACCGTCGGCGAGAAGGTCGATCTGGCCGAGTGTGTCCTCGAGCGCGAGTCGCAGGCCCGAGCGCCATATGGGGTGCTCGCCGAAATCGGCGGTCAGCCGCAGCACCGGCTCGCTGCTGTTGGCGAGAAAGGTTTCCAGCAGATCGAACAGCGTGGCGGCCTTCGTGCGCGCCGATTCGAGCGCCGGAGCGAGACGCGTGAGCACGAGATCGAAGCTCGCGGTGCTGAGCAGGTCGTCGGATTTCGCGAGGCGCGCCATGAGCGCGCCGAACAATCCCTTACCGCGACGGTCCAGACGGCCGAAGAGGCGCTGCAACGAGCGCCGCGAGACGGTCGCGCCGAGGTGACTCGCCGCCGCTTCCTCCAGATGGTGCCCTTCGTCGACGACGAGACGGTTGTAGGCCGGCAGCACCGCGGACTCGCCCCAATTGCCCGAGACGCGCCGCACCGCGAGGTCCGACAGCAGCAGATGGTGATTGACGACGATCACGTCCGCCTGGGCCGCTTCGCGCCGCGCCTTGAACAGGAAGCACTTCTCGTACGCCGGGCATCGGGCGCGCTGGCAGAGATCCGGCTCGGCGGCCACTTCGTCCCACACTTCGGGTCGCGGCGAGATCGTGAGGTCGCTCAGCGATCCGTCGCGCGTCCGCTCCGACCAGGCACGAATCGCCTCGAGCTCGTCGCTCAGCCCCTCGTCGAAGAGCGCATTTCCCGCCGCTCTCGCCTGATCGAGGCGCACCAGGCACAGGTAGTTGCGCCAACCCTTGAGCAACGCGAAGCGCACGCGCTGATCGGAGAGGGCGCGCTCGAGAAACGGTAGATCCTTCCCGACCAACTGCTCCTGCAGGTTGATCGTGTTCGTCGACACGACCGTCCGCTCACCGTTCACCGCCGCCCACCGCAGCGCCGGCACGAGGTAGCTCAGCGATTTGCCGACGCCCGTGCCCGCCTCGAGTAGTCCCACGCCGCCATCGTTGTAGAGCTTCGCGATCTCGGCGGCCATCGCGCGCTGGCTCGGACGATCCTCGTAGCGCGGCAACGCGTCGGCGATCGGTCCGCCGGGACCCAGGTCGTCGTTTACGGAGCCGGCGCTGAGCTCTCGCAACTGGGCGTGCTCCGGGACCTCGACGACGACGTAGAGCTCGGAGGCGGCGTTGTCGACGATCGCGAAGCCGATGCCGTCGTCGTGGATCCGCGCGGCGACTTCCAGGTCCGGATTCGACGGCTCGAGGCTGCCCGACGGGTGGTTGTGGATCAGCATCTGCCCGCGCTGCGCGAATCCGGGGAGCGCGAGGACGGACGTGGAGTCGCCGCGCGCCACCGTCTTGACCGTCAGGACGACGCCCTCGTCGTCGAGCGTGGCGGCGAAGCACACCTCGCGTCCGCCGGCCAACCGGATCGCGGCGCGAATGGCAACGGCCGCGGTCGGGCTGAGTCTTGTCGCCGGATCCGCGGCCGCGTGGGAGGGCATGGCCCGAAATTTAGCCTACGTCTTGAGCGGCTTCTTCTTCGCGGCCGGGAACAAGACGTTGTTCAGAATGAGCCGGTAGCCCGGCGACGTCTTGTGCAGGGACAGGTCGGTGGGCGGGTTGCCGATTCCGTGGGACGGGTCCTCGGGATCGTGGCCGCCGTAGATAGGTCCACGTGCCCTTGCCGTAGTCGCCGTGGATGTACTTGACCCAGGGCGCACCCTCCTCGTCGGCGAGGATCGTCACGCCAGGCTTGAGGACGGATTTGTTGAAACTCGTGGTAACCCCAAAGAAGTCGTTGACCACGGCGCGATGGTCCTGGACGAGCATCGAGTTCACCGGATCGATCTTCGCCGAGAAGTTGAACAGCGTGAAGGTCCCCAGCGGCTGGCGTCTGCCCGCAACGTTGACTTGATGCCCATCGATGTCGCTCATCGAGTTCACGAACGGCGACATCTCGAGGTGCGCGTCCTTGAACGCGAACGTTCGCTTCCAGTCCAGCTTCTTGTCGGCGTCGGGATCCATCGGCGAGCCGTCGATGAACGCCTGGGCGATGTCTACGTGTTGGCTCGCGATGGCCAGCTCGAGCGTCTCGGTGGCTCCGCACATCGCGAACAGAAAGCCGCCGCGGTCGACGAACTCCCGGATCTTCTCCGCCACGTCCTTCTTGAGCGCCGGAATGTTGGCGAACCCGAGCCGCTTCGCTGCCGCCGTGTTCTTCTGGAGCAGATCGATGAACCAGGGTGCGTCGCGATATGTGAGGTAGAACTTGTTCAGCTGCCCCGTGAAGTCCTCGTGGTGCAGATGCAGCCAGTCGTACTTCGACAGGTCGCCGCGCTCCACCTCGTCGTCGTAGATCGCGGTGTAATCGATCCCGGCGTATTTGAGCGCGAGCGTGACGGCGTCGTCCCACGGTAGCGCGTCGGCCGGCGTGTAGACGGCGATCTTCGGCGCTTTCTCGAGCGGGACCGACTCCATGTTGCTCGACGCGATCTGCGAACGGATCTGGCCGAGTTTCGCGTCGTTGACCGGCTCGAAGGTGATTCCCGCCAGGCCCGCCTGGCGTCGCATCTCCGGCGTATCCCCGAGCAGGAACGACCCGCCGCGGTAGTTGAGCAGCCACTCGGCCGTCACGCCGGCTTTGATGGCGTTGTAGGTGAGCCCGTACGCCTTGAGGTGGTTCTGCTGGGCGTCGTCCATCGGCACGAGCAGTCGCTGCGCGCCCGATTGCGCGAGCGCGACCAGAGTGGCGACGGCGGCAACTGAAAGCTGTTTGAGAATTCTCATCGGTCGGGCGGTACGGAAGGGGGATTTCTGACGAGGTCGAGCTCGCGCCTCGCCTGCGGCACGAGCGAGCTGCCGGGATACGTGAGGATCAGATGCTCGAGATGATTCGCCGCTCCGGTCGCGTCACCCTTGCGGCGCAAAAGGCGCGCCCACTCGAGCTCGACCTGCGGCGCCTCCGGCGAATCCTTGTCCTGGTCGAGCACGCGAGTCCAGAGGGCGACCGCCTGGTCCTCGTTCCCCAACGCCAGATCGATCTGCGCCGCTGTGGCGAGAAGCAACGAGCGGACGGCGGGAGTGGAGTCCCCGGCGGCGACGAATTGCGCCGCGGCGCCGGCGCTGTCTCCCTTCGCCAGCGCGAGGAACGCGTGGCCGACCGCCGGCGCGCTGTCCACCTTGAGGCGCGCGACGAGTCCCAGCGCGAGCGCCAGTTCGGGAGAGCTCTCCGTGCCGCCGCGCAACAGGCCGCGCGCCACCTTGAGGTTGCCGTCGTAGAGCGCGAGCCAACCGGCCGCGTCGCTCGAGTCGCCTTCGACACCGGTCGCCGCCAGCGCGGCGCGCGCCCTGGACATGTCGCCCGTGCGAACCCAACCCCACGCGATCGTGCGGGTCAACGAGTTCTTGGCGCCGGGCGTGAGGAATCTGTCATAGGCATCCACCAGCTGCTGCGCCTCGATCGGCCGGCCGACGGCCGACAACGCCTTGACGCGAACCGGCAGATACTCGCGCGCGGCGAGCGCCGAGTCGGTGCCCGCATCGGCGAGCGGCGCGAGGCGCAGCGCGGCAGCGCCGTCTCCGGCGTTGAGCGCGGCCGTCGCCGCGCGAACCGCGAGCTCCGGCGTTCGCTTCCAGCGCAGGGCGGACTCGAGCGCTTCGCGCGCGAGCGTCCATCGGTCCTCGGCCTCGGCTCGCTGCGCGAAGTCGGACCAGGCCGCGGCCGACACGCTGTCCGGCGGCAGACCCTTGAGCGCGTTCCAACCGTCGGCGAGCGAACCCCAGCTTCCCTCGAGGTCGGCGAGCGCGCGGCGTGCCGCGACGTCGATAGGGAGAGCCAGAAAGATGTCCCGAATAAGATCCCGCGCCGACGACGGCGCCGGCGCGAGCGCGTACGACGCCGCTTGCGAGAGATACTCCGCGTTGGCGAGCGCGTCTCGCCACGCGCGCGCCGATTCGACCCACTGCCCCTGCGCCGCGCGCGCCTGCGCGACCTCCAGCGAGAGATCCTTCGTCGTGCCGAGCGCCGCCGTGGCGCGACCGATCACGCTGTCGGCCGCCGCGGCGCGATTGTGCTGGAGCAAGAGCTTCGCGTACTCGCGATACGGCGCCGCGCTCGACGGCTCGTCGTGAATCCACTTGTCGAACGCGCGATGCAGCTCCGCGTCGCGCCCGACGGCGTCGAGCGTGCGCAGCTGCACCGTGCGATACGTCTCTTCCTTCGGGTTCGCCGCGATCAGCGAATCGAGCGGGGCGACGAGCGAATCGGTCCAACCGAGCTCCGCGTACACACGCTCGAGGCCGAGCAGCGCGTTCACGCCGGCGGGTGTGCGCAACACGGATCGGAACAGCGGCGCCGCCTCTTTGTACTTGCCCGCCGACTCGAGCTCCATGGCGCGGTAGAACGCCATCGTGTCCGCGGCCTGCGCGCCGAGCGGGGTGTGCGAAGGGCAAAGCGCGACGAACGCGATCAGCGCGGCGCTACGGCGGATTCCCCGCATTGATCCGTTTGAAGTATTCCAGAATCGCCCGACGCTCGTCGGCCGTGAGACCGCGCAACTCCTCCCACGTCGGCTCGCGGAACTTCACCGCGGCTTTGCCGGTGGCGTTCGCGTTCTGCGGCTGGAATTCATTTCCGGGCTTGGCGGACGTCGCTTGCCGTTTGCCGGTGTCCTCGCGGTCCTCTTTCTCGAGCGAACGGCCCGCGTCGAGCAAGCGCCGGAACAGCTGCTGCTGCCGCGCGACCGTGGCCGCGTCGAGGCGTCCACCGTCGAGCGCGTCGGCGAGCGTCTTCGCTTCCTTGGCCAACTGCGCGGCGCGGTCACCGCCGACGGATTCGCCCAGCTCGTCGAGCTGCTGCGCCACCTGACGCTGCTCGCGCGCCAACGCGCGCGCCGTCGCCTGATTCCCGGTCGACATCGGTTGGCCGAGTCCGGGCAAGAGTCCCTGCGCCTGCGCGTTGATCGAACCCTGCTTCTTCGCCATGTCCTGCAGCTGTTGCATCATGTCGGCGAACCCGGTCGCCGAGCTCGACGAATTTGCTTTCTCGCGATCGCGCGCCAGCGACGCCGCGGCGCGATTCAACGCGTCAGCCGCTTCGCCGAGCGAGCTCGCCGTCTGCTGGCTGCCCCGCGCGTCGCCCGTCGATTGCAGCGCTTCGCCCACCTTCTGCTGCGCTTCGGTGACCGACCGCTCGGAGCGGCCGGAGAGCAGCGAGGACTTCTGTCCTTCCTGCTGCAAGCGCTGCGCGGCGTTGTCGAGCCCTTGCTTCACGGCGCTCTGCGCGCCGCGCAAATCCTCGGGCTTTGACTGACCAGACCGCGCCTGCTGCTCGAGCGATTGTTCCTGCCGCGCCATCTGCAGCATGTCCTGAACGGCCTGGTCGAGCGCATTGGTCAGCTCGGACTTCCATTCGCCGACCTGCGCCGCGCGTGCCTGCTTCATCGCGTCGGACGCGCGCTCCATCTGCGACGCGGCTTCCTGCGCGTTTTGCGAGAGGCCGCCGCCTTTTTGGCCGTTTTGTTGGGTTTGTCCGTTTTGATTCTGTTGTCCGTTCTGCTGTTGCCCGCTCTGCGGGTTGCTTTGCTGTCCGGACTGCGGCTGACCGTTCGGCTGCGGTTGGCCGTTGGCCTGCTGCTGACCGTTCTGCTGCTGCCCGGCCTGTTGCTTCTGCTGATCCGATGCCGCCTGCCGCATTGCCTCCTGCGACGCGTCGGCGTGCTGCTTCGCTTCCTTCGCGCCGTTCGCCCCCGCGTCGGCTTTCGCGTTGTCGAGGCGCTCCTGCAGCTTCTTCACCTCGTCGGAGAATCGCTGCGAGCGATCGGCGAGCTGCTTCGCGTCGCGCTTCTGCGATTCCGTCTGCTTGGCGGCGGCGGAGTCGGCGAGCGCCTTGTCCTTCTGCGCGATGTCCTTGGCTTCGTCCTTGAGCGTCTCCATCGAGCCCTCGAGCGCCGCGCGCTTCAACATCTCGGCGCTCTTCTCCAGCTGCTCCCGCAGGCGCTGCTGCATCGCCTGGAGATCCTTGAGCGATTGCTGCGACTGATCCTTCGACAGTTGCTGCGTCGCGTTCTCGAGCTTCTGCATCTGCGCGAGCAGCTCGGGCGTGAGCGCGTCGCGCAGCATCGCCTGCGCTTCCTGGAGCTGCCGCTGAATGGCGGTGTCGAGGACTCCCGCCTGCTTCAACTGCTGCTCGATGGCCGCGGCCGTTTGCTGAAGGTTCTTGACCTGGTCCGCCAGCTCGCGCTGGTCCTTCGCGACGGCTCTGGCTTTCTCCGCCGCTTCGTACGTCATGTTCCCCTGCTTGCCGTTCGCGCCCGTCGGCGGCGGAGCGTCGGCCGGCGTTCGCTGCCGATCGCGAGCCGCGTCGGTTGTTCGCTCCTGAAGCGACTTCTGGGCGGCCGCGGTCGCCTTCACCTGACTCACGGCGGAATCCATCGCGTCGCGCACGATCGCGCGACGTTCCTCGAGCGTTGGAATCTTGAGCAACAGCTCGCGGCTCTCGCCGTGCTGCGACCAGGGCGAGTTATCCGTCGCCACGAACTTCACGTGGAGCGCGTCGCCGGGATGGAGCTTCAGCTGGCCGAGGTCGAGGGTGCTCGTTCCGTTCCAGACGGTGCCCGCGGATTCCGCGGCGCGCTGCAGAATCGGTGCACGCTGGCCGACCCACGAGCTTGCCCACGACATGATCTCGACCGTGGCGAGTCCATGATCGTCCGTGGCCGTCGCGTGGAGCGTGATGCGATCGTCGCCGGCGACGAGGGTGTCGGTCTGCGGAGAAACGATGTCGACGCGCGGTGCAGAATCTGGAACGACCTCGAGCTCGACCGGCGCGGGGACGTCGGCGATCGGCCCCGTGGTACCGGCGGCCATCCATGTGTAGCGACCGGTGTGGCGCGCCGCGAAGCGACCCGAGAAAACGCGGTCGTTCGCGTTGAGGTTTACGGTGTCCCCCGAGGCCGCGAGCCGCACGCTGCGCAGCGCCGCGGATGCGCGCCCCGCGACGTCGATGACGGTCCCCTGCGGCACCTTGGCAGGCTCACCGATCGGCAGCCCCTCGGCGGGGCGCGCCAGGTACGACGGATAGGTCGCGCGCATCGAGACCGCGCCGACGAATGGGCGGTCGGTCACGTGAACAAGGCCGGTATCGCTCGCGCTGCGTCCGTCGCTTGCCACCACGCGCAGATCGCCGCGCAGCGGCCCCACCTCGACCGACGCGATCCCGGTGCGCGGATCGACCGCTAGCGTTTGTGTCCGCCACGCCTCGCCCGGCACTCGCTGCGACAGCGAGACCGACGTACGACGCGGCGCGTTGATTCGAATTCGAACCGTCTCTCCGCGCAGGACGTCGGGCGGCAGGTTCTCGAACGCCAGATGCGGTAGCAGCGTGCCCTTCCACGCGCTGACCGGCTCGAGAATCGCCAGCATGCCGTCGTTGAAGTTCGGCACCGCGAAGACAAGCGCGGCCACCGCCATCGTCGCCGCGCCGGTGGCTTGCGCCGCGCCTCTGCGAACGAGTCGTCGCTCGCCGACGGCGAGCTTCCCGGCCTTGGGGCCGAGCCGTTCGCTGAGTGTTGCGGCGGCTCGCCGGCCGAGCGCGCCGGATTCCGCCACTTCAATGACACCGCGCAGCGATCCCGCGCGCAGCAACTGTTCCCGCTCGATCGCGGCCGCGACGCTGTGACGCGTCGCCCGGCGGTCGAGCCGGCGGATCGTCCAAACGACGACCGCCGCGTCCGCGATGAGAACCCCGAGCCACACGAGGAAGGGCGTGCCTCGTGGCATCCCGATCCACCGCGCGCCGCCGAGCGCGGAGGCGGCGGCCGCGAGCAGTGCGCACGTCGCCCCGATGGCGAGCGCGGCGCCCGCCAGCACGTAGAGTCGGCGCAGTCTCGCGCGCTCGCGCTCGACCAGCTCGACGACGGTCACGGCGTTGGCCGGCTCGTGACGGCGTACACGAAAAGGTTCACGCCCATACGCAATGCGGCCTCGTGCAATTCAGGCGGATCGTGGTAGACCTCTGGATCTTCCCAACCATTCCCGAGGTCGCTCGAGAAGCTGTAATACACCGCCAGGCGATCTCCAAGGAAGATGCCGAATCCACGCGCCGGAAGCCCGTCGTGCTCGTGGATCTTCGGAATTCCCTTTGGGAAATCATAGACGATGTGGTAGATCGGATGCGTCAGCGGCACGTCGACGAGCGGCCGGTCGGGAAACACTCGCTTGATTTCTCGTCGAAAGCTTTCATCCAAGCCATAGTTGTCGTCGACGTGGAGAAAGCCGCCCTTCGCAAGGTAGTCGCGGAGGCGGACGATCTCGGCGTCGCTGAAATGGATGTTGCCGTGCCCCGTGACGTGGATGAAGGGATAGTCCCAGAGCTTGTCGTCCATCAGCGTGACGCGAGCCTCGGTCTTGTCCACTTGGAGCGACGTGCGCTGCCGAATCGCGGCCAGCAGGTTGGGGAGACTCGACGGGTTCGCGTACCAGTCGCCGCCGCCGTCGTACTGGAGACGCGCGATCGTGAGGACCGGGGGAGCCGGACGCGCTCCACTCGCCAGCGGAAGCAAGGCCGCCAGCGCCAAGGCGCGATATCGATGCAACAGGCCGAAAGTCATTCCCCGGTTTCTCCACCGTCACTTCGAGCGAGACGATACGCCACACGCTTGGAAACACCCATCTCCGCCGCAACCTGGGCCGACGCGTCGCGGACGCTGAGGCCTGCCGCGCGAAGTGAGCGCATGCGCGCCGCCACTTCCTCCTCACTTGCGACGCGAGCCCCCCGACCGCCCCGCCGACGACGAGCACGACCTCACCGCGCACAGGCCGTTCCCGATAATACGCGAGGAGGTCCGCGACCGTTCCTCTTTGGATGTTCTCGAATTGTTTGGTCATTTCGCGGGCCACGACGGCCGGGCGGAGTCCGCCACCGAGGCGCTCGAGCTCGGCGAGGGTGTCGGCGAGGCGGTTGGGCGATTCGTACACCACCACCGTATGGGACGAGTCGACGATCTCGTTGAACGCCGCACGCCGGTCGCGCCCCGACCGCGGGAGAAATCCGAGGAAGAGAAACCGGTCCGCCTCGAGACCGGACGCGACGAGCGCGGCGAGCGCGGCCGACGGCCCGGGGATTGGCACGACGGCCACGCCCGCATCGATCGCCGCGCGAACGAGCCGGGCGCCGGGGTCGGATATCAGCGGTGTCCCCGCGTCGGACACCAGCGCAAGCGACTCGCCCTCGAGTAGCCGGGCCACCAATCGGGGCGTGGTCTTGGCCTCGTTGTGCTCGTGATACGGGGTCGCGGGAGTCGAGATGTCGTAGCGATCGAGCAGATGCCGAGTGTGCCGCGTGTCTTCGGCGAGTACGAGGGCGACGGACTTGAGCACGTCGACCGCGCGAAAAGAAAAATCCCCCATGTTGCCAATGGGGGTGCTGACGATGAACAGGGTTCCGGGTGCCGCCTCCGTCACACCACCTTCCACGGCATCTGGTCGAACAGCCCGGCCGATTGGAAGATGTGCCGCCGCTCGTACGTGAGCTCGCGGAACAGGTCTTCGGGCGGCGCGTCGTCCGCGCCCTTCGCCGTCCAGAGAACTTCGCGGATCCAGGCCGCGACCCCGCTCGTCAGTTCGCGTGTGTCGGCGACGGGATCGGCAGCCGGCCGCCCCGTGATCGTGAATGCGTCGAGCACCGGATGCTTCGGCGCGAGCATCAAACGCGCGCGTTCGGCGAGCGCAGGCGCGTCCTCCTGTCCGCGCTCCGCCACGCGGCTGACGAGCGCGCACACGAGGTCCCGGTACGCTTGGACCAGCGCGTGCGACGCCTGCGTGGGAACCGGCGTCGGCGGCGCCCATCGACTCACACGGAGCTCGCCGACCCGCCCCTCGCGGCTGAACAGCTTCGCCACGCGCTCGACGATCGTTCCCATCACCGGCGTGCTGAGGAATGCTTTCGATACGGCGCCGTTCTGCAGCACGAGGTAGTTCACATGATCGTTGGCGACGATCTCGATGAATCCGTCGAACGTCGTGGACGCGAGATACGGAAAGAGGACCGTGGCGTCGCTCGCATTCATCCCGGAGGGCCAGGGGTCCGTCGCGACCGTGCGCGACGCGAAGATGCAGGCCAGCTCTTCAGGCGCCGTTTCATGGAAGCAGCACTCGCCGTACTCCGGCTCGTGCGGGACCTTCTCCAGCGCGCTGGCGATCGGGATCGCGCGCGAGTCGTGCGTGTCCGTGAGGGTCGCGTTGGCGACCTCACCGTTCAGCAGATAGAAGAGGACGAGCTCGTCGAGCTGCGAAACGGCGACGTAGCCCGAGATGCGCGCGCCGCGATCGCGCTTTGCGTCGGTGAGGAGGTTGCGAAGGTGGACGTAGGCGAGCCGCGTTCGCGCCAGAAGAACGCGGCTGTGCGGAAAATGGAGGGCGGCGGGCGACGACACTGCGCGCGCGCCGCGGCCTTACGCCGCCGAATGTTGCTGCAGCTTCGCCTCGATGAATTCGCGACGAACGGCGCCGATGATCTGATCGACGACCCGCCCTTGCTTGAAGAACAGAAGCGTCGGGATCGACCGCACGTTGAAGCGCGCGCTCGTTCGGACGTTGGCATCGGTGTCGAGCTTGGTCACCTTGACCTTGCCTTCGTATTCGGTCGCGAGTTGATCGAGGATCGGCGCGATCATGCGGCACGGGCCGCACCACGTCGCCCAGAAATCGACGATCGCGAGGCCGTCGTGTTTCTCGACTTCGGCCTCGAACGTGGCGTCGGTGACGTGCAAGACGTTGGACATGGTTTCCTCGGACATATTCTCATTGGCGCCGGACGCTGTGCCGGAGCCGGTTGGGGCGGTTGGATGGGCGAGAACTGAACGCGTCCTCAGCCCGCTGACTGTAGCTTAATCACATGGAAAAGGCTTCCGACAGCGCGCAAGCGCGCGGCGGCGCGGTCATCGCGCACATCGGCATCGCGGTGCGCGGTCTGGACGCGGGCGTTTCGTTCTACCGCGACGTCCTGGGCCTGAGCGAGGTTCCGCTCGCCGATTCAGACGGAGCGAGGATCGCCGGCTTCGCGGCCGGCGACGCGCTCGTCGAATTGCTGGAGCCGGCGACCGACGACTCGCCGATAGGACGTTTCGTCGCCAAACGCGGCGGCGGTCTTCATCACGTCTGTTTCGCGGTGCCCGATCTCGACGCGGCGTTGGCGCGCTGCCGCGAGTTCGGCATCCGGCTCATCGACGAGACGCCGCGGACGGGAGCGGAAGGCAAACGCATCGCCTTCCTGCACCCATCGTCGACGTCCGGCGTCCTCGTGGAGCTGACCGGGCGCTGATTCCGCTCGTCGTCGCGACGCTACGCGATGCAGACCGATTGCAGCGGCTTGAGGTCCACGTTCTGCACGTACCACCGGCTGTGAGGACCCGCCACCACGGTGAGGTGCGTCGTGTTCTCCAAGTCGTGGTACTTCATGTTCACGATGACGTCGCGCGTACCCGCCGTACCCAGCGCGTCGCCCACGACCTCATAGCGATCGTGCTTGAGGCACTTGAGCATGATCAGCTCGCGCTTCTCCAGCTCGTCCTTGGCGATCAAGTCGCGGGTCGCTCCCTGCGAGTCACCCCACCAGAGCGAGAGCGACTGCATGCTCTGCAGCTTCGCGGCCGCCATGAAGCCGCGCACCGCACTCGTCGCATCCGGCGCGCCCGTCGCGCCGCTGGCCGCGGCCGTCATCGGACTTGGCGCGGGCGTCGGAGCCGACGAACACGCGGCGAGAGTCGAAAGCGCGAATACGGCCGTGATTACTTTCCTCACACGAACCCCCCTATGACCAGAGACCTGAGACCAGCGACCTGAGATGCTCCACCAGCGTCTCTACATCAACGTCGACCACATCGCCACGATCCGCCAAGCGCGCCGGTCGGCCTACCCCGATCCGGTGGAAGGCGCCGTCGTGTGCGAGCGGGCCGGTGCCGACGGCATCACCGCGCACCTGCGCGAGGATCGCCGCCATATCCAAGACGACGACGTGGAGCGTCTCGCAAAAACAGTTTCTACGGTGTTCAACCTGGAGATGGCGTGCACCGACGAGATGATCGGCATCGCCCTCCGGCTCCGCCCGCACCAGGTCACACTCGTCCCCGAACGACGCGAGGAGATCACCACCGAAGGTGGCCTCGACGTACTCCGCGAGAAGGACCGAATCGAGGCGGGTGTGGCGCGTCTGAACGCCGCCGGCATCCGGACGAGCCTTTTCGTCGCTCCCGATCGCGCGACGATCGAGGCCTCTCGCGCCGTGGGCGCCGCCGCGATCGAGCTGCACACCGGCGCCTATGCCCACGGGCCGGACCACCTGCGCGATCTCCGTGACGCGGCGGGCTACGGGGCGTCGATTGGGTTGGCGGTGCATGCGGGACATGGACTTACGACGGCGAATGTGGGCCCGGTCGCAGCGATCCCGGAGATCGAGGAGCTAAACATCGGACACTGGGTCATAGGCCGCGCAATCATCGTCGGTTTGGCTGACGCGGTTCGTGAGCTGCGCCTTGCGATGGACGCCGCCCGGGCAACTTTCTAGCTTGCTGGCGCTCGGCGCAGGCAAATCGGATCACTCGGAGAACGGATGACCGCACCTGCGGGTTTTCTCGAATTCTTCATCCTGGAAGCGAGCGAGTACGTCGAGCAGCTGGACGGCCTCCTGCTCGGCGCCGGCGCGTCGGGGCCGGACAGCGCCGCGTTCCAGCGAACGGCGCGCGCCCTGCGCGGCACCGCCACGATGGCCAAGCTGGGCCCGTTCGCCGAGGTAGCCGCCGCGCTCGAGCGTGTCGGCCGTGTGTTGCAGGACGGCGCCCTCCGCTGGGAACCCGCGTTGCGAGGCGCGCTCGTCGCCGCGGTCGACGATCTCAAGGTTCTCCTGCACGCCGTCCGGTCGTGGTCGCCCGCGGAAGATTCGCGAGCCCGGGCGCGGGCGTCAGAGCTCGCGAAGTATCTCCCGGGCGCATCGAGCACGCCGGTCGCCCCGAACGCGGCGACGGCGACGGCGGCGCCATTCCTTGCCGGAGAAGCGGCGAACATCGCCGCCGGACTCGAGCTCCTCACCACGCGTCCCGGCGACATCGCCACCGCCGCCAACGTGCTCAAGCGTGTCCGGGCGCTCAGGGGTGTGGCCGGTGTGTCGAGCGTCGGGCCGCTCGCCGACGCTCTCGAGGCAACCGAGGACGCGGCGCGTGGACTCGAGACCGGCAGCGAAGGAATGACGCCCCAAGCGCGCGCGCTCCTCGAGGCCGCGGCCGCGTACCTCCGAACGCTGTCGAGCGCGATGCGAGGCGGGGTCGACGTGAATGCGCCCAGCCTGGCCCGCGACGCGTTCAATGCCGCGCTCGACAACTGGAGCGCCAGCACGAGCGAGCGCGAGCGCGTCGTTCCGATCGCCGAGTTGTTTTATGGAGAAAACGAGGGCCTGGTGGCCGCGGCCTCCGCGCCGCCGACCTCGGCCTCCGAGCGGTTCCGCCTCGAGCTCGTGAGCCAGGGCGAGCACCTTCGGCAAGTCGTCGCCGGCGCGCGACAAGCGCCGGATTCGGCGGCCCTCGCGCGATCGCAACGCGATCTTCGCCGCGCATTGCGCGCCCTGCAGGCGGCCGCCGAGAGCTTCGGTGAAACCGAGGTCTCGAGGCTGATCGGCCAGCGCATCGACGCGCTGAGCCAGCTCGACGGGCGCGCGCTCGACGACTTGAACTCGGTCGCCGCCGCCCTCACCGACGCGACGTCGCCGGGCACCGACCTTCGCACGCGCCTTCGTCAGATCGCCGAGAAGACGGCGACGCGGGCCCCGACGCCGCCCGCGCCGACTGTTCGGGCGCCGCTCGAATCGCCGCGAGGCCGCACCCCCGGACGAGTGGCGGCGCTGCTCGACTCCGCCGTCTTCGCCATCGAATCGCTGAGCGCCCAGCCGCTCGCGGCGGCCGTCGAGATCCCCGAGGACGCTCTGGTGCCGATCGGGTCTCTGCTCTACCGGGGCCGCGCCGCGCTCGACCGTGCTCTCGAGATCCGCGACGAGATGCGCCAGTCGGCGGGATCGACGAACAAGGCGGCCCTCGACGAGTTGTTCGAGCTGATCGATCTCGCACGCACGGAGTAATCTCGAATGAAGTTCGGCTGGCGCGCGGTGCTGGGAATCGCGATCAGCATCGCGTTCCTGTATTTCGCGTTCAAGGATCTCGATCTCGCGACAGCGGTCAAGACGGCTCGCGAGGCCAACTACTGGCTGTTGATCCTGAGCGCCGCGGTCGCGACGTGCACGTTTCCCCTCCGCGCGCGACGGTGGCGAACGATTCTCGATCCCGTCGCGCCGAAGCTCCCGTTCGGCCCGCTTTGGCGGTCGACGGCCATCGGCGTGATGGTGACGAACGTCATCCCGCTGCGCGCCGGCGAGCTCGCCCGACCGCTCGCGCTCACGCGACAGGTCCCGTCGGTGAGCTTCTCCACTGCGCTCGCGTCGGTCGCCGTGGATCGCGTCTTCGATGGCATCGTCGTCATGGTGCTACTGGCGATCGGCGTGGCCGTCGCGCACTTCCCCACCAACACGACCATTCGCGGCTACTCGCTGACGCATGCCGCGGGGTTCGTCGTCGGGGGCGCGCTGGCCCTGCTCGTCGCGTTCTACATCCTCGTGTTTTTTCCAAAGACGCTCATTCGAGCATTCGAGCTCGTCGCGAGGCGCGTTTCCCCGGGCATCGAGCGGCGCGGCGCCGAGATGTTGGCGCGCTTCTCCGAAGGATTGAGCGTGCTCCGTACGCCGGGACACTTCATCGCCGTCTTCGGCTGGACGCTGGCGCACTGGCTCGTGCAGCCGCTCGCCTTCTGGCTCGCATTCCTCGCCGTCGGGGTGCACGTGCCGCTCGCCGCCACGCTCATCGTGCAAGGGATCATCGTCATTCTCGTGGCGCTGCCGTCGGCGCCGGGGTTCTTCGGCCCCTTCGAGGCGGGCGCGGCGATCGGCCTTTCGCTTTACGGCGTCAGCCAGTCGGAAGCCGCGACGTGGGCGCTCCTTTTTCACATCGCCTCATTCATCCCGATCACGCTGATCGGCGCCTACTACGCGTTGCGGCTCGGCTTCTCGATGGGCGACATGCGCGCTCCGCCTTCCGACGCCCCTTGACCGCCACCGCGCACGTCGCCGCGCAGGCCAAGATCAACCTCTTCCTCGACGTGCTCGAGCGGGAGCCGAGCGGCTACCACTCCCTCGAGACCGCGTTTCTCCGAATCGACCTCGCCGACGACGTCACCGTTTGCGAGGCGTCGGGCCGCACTCTCGATGTGAGCGGGCCCGCGCTGCCCGCCGGCGGACTCGGTCCCACCGAGAAGAACCTCGCGTACCGCGCCGCGACGGCTTACGCGGACGCGACCGGATGGCCGGCAGGGTTCGCGATCGAACTCGTGAAGCGGATTCCCGCCGGGGCCGGACTCGGCGGCGGGAGCGCGGATGCCGGCGCGGTCCTCCGCGCGCTCGACGCGCTCTCCCCGCGTCCACTGGCCGCCCGCCTCGCAGAAGTCGCCGTAACACTTGGCGCTGACGTCCCTTTCATGACCATCGAGGAGCCGATGGCGCTCGGGTCCGGACGCGGGGACCGCTTGAAGCCGATCCCGGCGCTCGAGCCCCGCGCCATCGTGCTCGCGGTTCCGCCGTTCGCGATCTCGACCGCCGACGCCTACGCCTGGCTCGACGCGGACCGCGCGGCGCTGTCCCTGACGCCGCGCACCGGCCTCGCCAAACCGGTGGCGACGTGGGAAGACGCGGCCGCATCAGCCCACAACGACTTTGCGGCCGTCGTCGCCAGGCGGCACCCCGAGATCGCCCCGCTCACCGAGCGACTCCGCGCGGCCGGAGCGTCAATCGCCCTGCTCGCCGGATCGGGGTCGACCGTGTTCGGCGTCTTCGACACTCCGCCCGACGTCGCGTCGATGGGATTCGACGGCAATGTGCGCGTCATCACCACATGGACCAGCGATCGAGTTGAACGCGTGACCGTCGATCGGTAGCTTTAAAGGCTCGCTGCCCCCTCGTCCAATGGCAGGACATCGGACTTTGGATCCGAGAATGGTGGTTCGAATCCACCGGGGGCAATGCCGCGAGCCCGACGGCAAGGAAATGGACGCGCGCCACGTCCTCTCCCGTTTCAGCTTTCAGCCAACCCCGCTCGTTCGATGCTTACCGCCCAAGCCCCAGCGCCGCGCATGGATGGACTAGCCGTACCGAGCCACGGCCTCAAGCTGCTCGCCGGGACCGCCAACCGGCCGCTCGCCGAGGAGATCGCGCGCAACCTCGGCGTGGATCTCTGTCGCGTGAACCTCGGGCGCTTCGCCGACGGCGAGATCTCCGTGCGCATCGATGAAAACGTCCGCGGCAACGACGTGTTCATCTTCCAGCCGACGAATCCGCCCGCCGAGAACGTGATGGAGCTGCTGCTCCTGATCGACGCTGCGCGGCGCGCATCGGCGGCCCGCATCACGTGCGTGATGCCGTACTACGGCTACGCGCGGCAGGATCGGAAGGACCAACCGCGCGTGCCGATCGGCGCGAAGCTGATGGCGAACATGATCCAGGCGGCCGGCGTCGACCGCGTGCTCGGCATCGATTTCCACCAGCACCAGTTACAAGGCTTCTTTGATGTTCCAGTCGATCATCTCTATGCGATGCCGGTGTTCACGGCGCATTATCGTAAGATGCAGCTCAACGAGCCCGTCGTCGTCGCCCCGGACGTCGGGTCGGCGAAGATGGCGCGCGGGTTCGCCAAGCGCTTGAACGCGACGCTGGCCATCATCGACAAGCGGCGTCCGCAGCCGAACGTCTCCGAGGTCGTGAACGTGGTCGGCGAGGTCGAGGGGCACGATTGTATCCTCGTCGACGACATGATCGACACGGCCGGGACCGTCAGCGAGGCCGCGCGCGCGCTTCGCAACCTCGGCGCGAAGGACATCTATATTTGTGCGACGCACGCGCTGCTCTCCGGACCGGCGCGGTCGCGTCTCAACGACGCTCCGATCAAGGAAGTCGCGGTCACGGATACGATCGCGATCCCGGACGAGCGACGGCCGAACAAGCTGTGCGTGCTGTCGGTCGGCGAGCTGCTCTCCAAGGCGATTCGCTTCACGCACGCGGAGCAGTCGGTCAGTTCGTTGTTCGATTGAGTGGTGGACCGGTGGACCGGTGGACCGGTGGACCGGTCGAACGGCGGTACCGCGAGAAATCTGAGGTCTGATGTCGGACGTCTGACGTCAGACTTCTCCTCTTAAGGCAGGTTTGTAGGGAGCTTTCGCCGTCTCATGGTAGGGAGGACGCAGCCTCCCGAGAGTAGACGGACGGCGCGAGCGGGCTGCGATGGTCAGGCAATTCGACGGAATTCACTGAAATGGCAACAGCATCCTTGAACGCAACGGTTCGCGACAACGTCGGAACCGGGTTCGCGCGCAAAGTTCGGCAGGCCGGCAACATCCCCGCGATCATCTATGGCCACGGCCGCGAGCCGCAGAAGCTCTCGCTCGTGGCGCGCGAGGTCGATCGCCTCCTCGGCACGATCTCGGCCGCCAGCACCGTGATCGAGCTCTCGGTGGAGGGCACCACGGCGCGCACGCTGATCCGCGAGGTCCAGCGGCATCCCGTGAAGCGCAACATCATCCACATCGACTTCCAGCAGCTCGTCGCCGGTGAGAAGGTCACCGTCAGCGTGCGCATCCGGTTCACCGGCACGGCGGACGGCGTTCGCAACTCGGGCGGCATCCTCGCCGAGACGATGCACGAACTGTCCGTGCGCTGCGATCCGTCGCTGATCCCCGAACAGGTCGAGGTGGACGTCACGCCGCTCACGATCGGACACAGCATCCACGTGCGCGACCTCAGGCTCCCCGAAGGCGTCCAGGTGCTCGACGACGCGGGCGCCACGGTGTGCGTCTGCACCGCCCCCGCCGCGGCGATCGAAGAGCCCGTTGCGGCAGAGGGCGCCGCGCCCGAGGCGGCCGCCGAGCCCGAGCTCATCCGCAAGCCGAAGCCCGAGGAGGAGGAAGAAGAGGCCAAGTAGTCGGCGTCGTGCTGCGATTCCTGTTCGGACGCGGACGATCGTCGAAGCCGGACGCCGAATCGGCGGACCGCGCCGACGAACCCGACGTCGAAGCCATGAAAGTCATCGTCGGGCTCGGAAACCCCGGACGCGAATACGAGCGCACACGGCACAACGTCGGCTGGTGGGTCGTCGACCACCTCGCCGACGTTTGGCATTTCGAGCCGTTCAAGCGCGACGGCGAAGCGCGCGTGACGACCGGCTCGGTGGGCCGCGTCCGCGTGCGCCTCGTGAAGCCGCAGACGTACATGAACCTCAGCGGGTCGGTGCTCCGGTCGTACTTGCGCCGTCCCGCGTGGTCCGCCGCGTCGGACCTGATGATCGTGGTGGACGAAGTCGCGCTGGCGCTCGGCCGATACCGGTTTCGCGCCCGCGGAAGCGCCGGCGGACACAACGGATTGAAGAGCATCGAGGCCGCGGTCGGGTCGCAGGACTACGCCAGGCTTCGCGTCGGCATCGCGCCCGACGACCCGCGCCGCCGCGGCGATCTGAGCGACTTCGTGCTCGACAACTTCGCCAGGCATGAAGCGGACGTCGTCCGTTCGCTGATGCCGACGCTGACGCAGGCGATGGAGCTGTGGACGACGCACGGCATCACGCCCGTGATGAACCGGTTTACCGGGACCGGCGAGAACGGCGGCAGCGACGAAACAGGCTGATTGAAACAGCGGTACCGCGAGAAATCTGAAGTCTGATCTCTGATTTCAGACGTCAGATTTCTCGGCACCAAGTCCCGAACTTCATATCATGTTAAAACTCGGAATCGTCGGACTGCCGAACGTCGGCAAGTCCACTCTTTTCAACGCCCTCACGTCGGCCGGCGTGCTGGCCGCCAATTATCCGTTCGCGACCAAGGATCCGAACGTCGGCCGCGTCAACGTCCCCGACCCGCGGCTCGACGTGCTCGCGCGCATCGTACGCCCGGAGCGCGTCGTCCCCGCCGTCGTGGAGTTCGTCGACATCGCGGGGCTCGTCAAAGGCGCGTCGCAGGGAGAGGGACTCGGCAACCAGTTCCTCGCGAATATCCGCGAGACGGACGCCGTCGTGCACGTCGTGCGCGCGTTCGACCACGACGACGTGCTGCACGTGATGGGCGCCGTGGATCCGGTGCGCGACCGCGAGGTGATCGAGTTCGAGCTCGCCCTCGCCGATCTGAGCATCGTCGAGAAGCGTCTCGACCGCGTGCGACGGGCCGCGAAGACCGGCGACAAAGAGGCGCTCGCGGAGCTGGGTGCGCTCGAGTCAGCGAACGCCCAGCTGAAAGAGGGGCGCGCGCTCTGGCACGCCAAGCTGCCGGCCGAGCACCGCCGCACCCTCGCGCCGCTCTCGCTCCTGACCCTCAAGCCGGTTCTCTACGCCGCGAACGTGACCGACGCCGAGCTTTCCGGCGCGGATCAGGAGGGAACGCACATCGGTCAGTTGCGCCGGGCCGTGGCGGAAAGCGGAGAGCCCGCGGAGGTCGTTCCCTTCTCCGCCAAGATCGAAGCCGAGCTCGCGGACTTGCCCGAGGACGATCGCAAGGCGTTTCTCGACTCGCTCGGCCTGGAGTCGGCGGGACTCGACCGCCTGATTCGCGCCGGCTACCACCTGCTCGGCCTCCAGACGTATTTCACCGCCGGCGAACAGGAAGCGCGCGCCTGGACGATCCACAACGGCGACACCGCGCCGGTCGCGGCGGGAGTGATCCACACCGACTTCGAGCGTGGATTCATCCGGGCCGAGACGGTCGGCTACGACGAATTCGTCGCGAACGACGGATGGAAAGGCGCGCGTGAAAAGGGCGTCGTGCGCTCCGAGGGCAAGGACTATGTCGTCCGGGACGGCGACGTAATGCTATTTCGCTTCAACGTGTGAGCTAGTGCCGTAGGTCGACTAGGCCAACGGTTCGGCTTCTCCCGCGTTTTCCGATTCACCAGATGAATCGTCCCACCGAAAGCGGACCGAACCTGTTGAATGAGCTGTTGAACCCATTTCCAGGCACTAGCGTAGTATCAAGTAGCGGCGATCTCGACCGCCCCATCTCAGAGAATGCTCTTGATTCTTCCGGGTCTTGGTGTCGTTTGGCGAAGCGCCATGGTGGTGCTCGGCATCGCGGCTGTGCTTCCAGCCGGTGCCGGGGACATGCGCTCGCATGCCAACCCGACCAACGACTATCAGGCGGGTGTGACGCGGGCGAGGGAGTTCATCGCCGCCGACTCCGCGGTCGTCGCGCCCGGCGGCGAGTCCATCCTGCTCGTCCATGGCGCGAGGACGCCGCGCGCCGTCGTGCTGCTTCACGGCTTCACGGACTCGCCGCGGCAGTTCGCCGCTCTCGCCGATTCGCTCTACGCGCGCGGCGACAACGTGTTCGTTCCGCGGCTTCCCCACCATGCGGAGCGCGGACGCGACGCGCGGCAGTTGGCGCGGCTCTCCGCCGCGGATCTCTGCCGCACCGGTGACGCCGCCGTGGACATCGCGGCGGGTCTCGGCGACTCGGTCATCGTCGTCGGATTGAGCGTCGGCGGCACGATCGCGGCGTGGACGGCCGAGCATCGCCCGGAGGTACGCCGGGCGGTTGTGATCGCCCCGCCGTTCGAGGTCAGCCACGTCCCGTCGATGCTCGAGAGGCCGCTGGTCAACTTTAGTTCACACGTGCCCAACGTGACACGGCGCGCCGCACCGGACACGACTCGACCGGATCGCGACCCCGGGTACACGACTCATGCCTTGGCGCAGGTGCTCAAACTCGGCATGGCCGTACGTCGCGACGCGCCGCGCGACGTGCCGGCGCGGGCCGAGGTGCTGTTCCTCGTCAACGCCGACGACGGCACGGTGAAGACGCCGGCCGTGCTCGACCTGGCGCGAGTCTGGAACGACCGCGGTGTTCCGGTTTCGGTATATGAGTTCCCTGATTCGCTCGGCTTGCCGCACAACATCCTCGATCCGATGTCGCGGCGGTCGGACGGGGCCCTGGTGTACCCCACGCTCGAAGCCCTCGCCCACGGACAGAGTCCGCCGGCGTGGCTCCGCGCGCGTCGCTAACAGCCACCTGAGCGCTAGCGCACTATCACGTTGCTGTTCTGAAGAACGGCGCCCACGGTGAAGACGATCGTCTGACCAGGGCCGACAGCGACGTTTCCGCTCGACGCGCGCCCCGAGCCTCCGATCGGCACCGCGATCAGGTGGAAGTCACGGGACCCTAGCGACGGATTGAGCAGGAAGTGCCGGCCGCTGTTGCCGGTCACCGTCCCCAGTCGGGTCGACAAGCCGTCGACGATCGAAAACACGTCGACGTCGAGGAAGTTCTGGTTTCTGACGTCGAGGCCGATCGCCGTAGCGGGCACGACCTCACCGCCGGCCTCGTTCGTTCGGCCGCACGAGCTCAGCCCGGCCCCGGCCGCGATCGGCGCGATGGCGAGGAGGGCGGCAAAGATTCGCAGGTTCTTCATGTATCCTCCATAAACGATTGCGTGGGCCGTGCGTATTGGCCCTTGGCAACGCATGGGGCAGGTCGAGTGCCAGAGCCCACGCAGCTTGAGATAATTCGTTGCCGGGGCTATGATTAGCGGGCTGGGCGCAAGTCCGCGCACAGCACACAACTTCCCCTCCTCTCGCTCAAGGCAACCAGCGAGGGGCGGCTCAGACCAAAGGGAGGATTGCCAGCGCATGACGCGCCAATACGAGGCGGTCTACGTCTTCGACTCGACCCTCGAAGACGCCGCCATCAACGAGAAGCTCGGTCGACTGCACGGACTCCTGGGCAATCCCGGCGACCTGCAGTTGAATCACTGGGGCCGGCGACAGCTCGCCTACCCGATCGGCCGGCGTGAGTCCGGCTACTACGCCGTGGCGAGGTTCACCGCCGACGCGACGACGCTCCCCGAGTACGAGCGCGCGATCAAGCTCGACGACGGCATCGTCCGTCACTTGATCACGCTCTTCGAGCACGAGGTCGGAGCTCCGCCGATGTCGGAAGAAGAGATCGCCGCCGCCAACCGTCGTCGCGATTCAGACGACGACGACGACGAGGAGTAGACCATGCGACGACCTCAGAAAGCCTGCCCGTTTTGCGAGACGCGCGTCCGTTACGTCGACTACAAGGACGATCGCACGCTCGGCCGTTTCATCACGGACCACGGGAAGATTCTCCCGAGCCGGCTGAGCGGCACCTGCTCGCGACACCAGCGCCAGCTCTCGACCGCGATCAAGCGCGCTCGATTCCTGGCGATCATTCCGTACACGCGGGGCCTTCAGCCCTAGCTGATGACCGACCCCGCGACGAACCCGCCCGCACCCCAGTCGCCGACCGACGTTTCGCCGCCGCCCACCGACGCTTCGGCGCCGGTGCCTTCGCCGGCGCCGTCGGAACGTGGCTGGGGGAAGCTCTTCCTCGCGCTCGCGGCGTTCGTATTCCTGCCGCTCACGCCGTACGTGCGCGCCGTCCTGCCGATCGAGCAGACGATGCTGCTCTTCGTGCCGGCCGTCGCGGCATGCGCGCTCGTCGGATGGTGGGCGGGCGGGCGGGCGTTCTTCGCGATCGCGTGGGTGGCGATCGCCGTCGTGCTCACGGTGCAACCGCCGGGCACGATCGGAGCGTTCAACAACCTGGCGCGCGGGTGGAGTCTCTTGCTGGCCGGCGCGTTCGGGATCGTGTGCCTGTTGTCCACCGAACGGCCGTTCTTCACCCGCGCGATGGCCGCGCTGGTGATGACGCTGGGACTCGCCACGGTGATGGCTCTGCTCGGCCCCGTTTCGGCGTCGCGCACGGCCACGTCTGGTGTCGGACGAGTTTTCGCGCCGCAACGGCGAGACGATGGCGACCGTCACCTCGGTGATCGAGTCGCATCCGAAGGAGTGGCAGCAACTCGTCGACAAGGTTCCCGCCTTTTCGGACGCTTCCGACGGAAACGGAGCGCGGCCTCGCGTCCGTGTCAGACGTGGGGCGAACGATCTTTCCGTCGCTGCTCGCGCTCGAATCGCTCGCCGCGCTCGCGCTCGCCTGGGCCACGTATCATCGTCTGGGACGCACGCGACTCGGCGCGCCGCTGCAGCCGCTGCGCGAATTTCGCTTCAACGATCAACTGGTCTGGGGACTCATCGTCGGACTGACGACCGTCCTCGTCCCGACCCTTTCGACGCTCCGCGGGGTCGGTCAGAACTTGCTCGTTTTCTTCGGAACGCTCTACGCCGTGCGCGGCCTCGGCGTTCTGTCATGGTTCATGGCGCCCGGGACCCTGGGCGTCGCGCTCACCATCGGCGCGGTGTTGCTCTTCGCTCCCGTGCTACAGGTGTTCGCCGCACTCGCTTTCCTCTTTCTCGCCGTGGCGGCGATCGCGCTCGGCCTCGGCGACACGTGGGCCGACTGGCGCGGACGCGCCGCTCGGCCCGCGCCGTAACGTCGTCTTCACATTCGGCAAATTCGATCGGAGCTCAGTCATGGAAATCATTCTTCGCTTAGCTGTCGAGAACCTCGGCAAGACGGGCGACGTCGTGAACGTGAAACCCGGGTACGCCCGCAACTATCTCCTGCCCCACGGCCTCGCGTACGAGGCGACGCCGGGCAACCTCAAGCGCATCCAACAGGAGCGCAACCGCCTGGAAGCCGCCGAGAGCGAACGGCGAGGCACGGCGCAAGGACTGGCCGAGAAGCTCGAGCAGGTATCGCTCACCTTTTCGGCGCGGGTCGGCGAGGAGGGCAAGCTCTTTGGCTCGGTGACGGCGACCGACATCGCGCAGCAGCTCGAGGCGCAGGGGTACCGCATCGAGAAACGGCAGATCGACCTCCACGAGCCGATCAAGGCGCTCGGGGTATACAGGGTGCCCATTCGCCTCCACGCGGACGTCAAGCCTGAAGTCCGCGTCTGGGTGATCAAGGGATAGATCGGCGCGCCGGTTGGGGGGGACGAAATGACCCGAACGGCGTGGCGCCTGCCACGCCGTTTCGCGCTAAAGGAGCTCGATCCGTTCTACCCTTCTTGAGAACCAACGTTATCCTACCAATGAGCCTTTCGGGGCTCCCCATCTCAGCGGAGCGTCAGCCGGACCTTCATGCCAGCCACTTCGACAAGCGGAACCGCGCTCGCTGCGGCCCAGCGCGCGGCGCAGATCGCCATCGACAACAAAGCGCACGACGTAGTTCTCTTGGATTTGCGGGGCATCACCGACATGACGGATTTCTTCCTGATCGCGAGCGGCACGTCGGACACGCACGTCCGCGCTCTCGGTGAGCACCTGATGACGGGGATGAAGAAAGAGGGCTGGCCGGCCCATCACGTCGAAGGATTGGAGAAGGGACGGTGGGTGCTGCTGGACTTCGTCGACATCGTGGCGCACGTGTTTCACCCGACGCTGCGAAACTTCTATCAACTCGAGCGCTTGTGGTCCGACGCCGAGCAGATTCAGCTGGAGACGGGCGCCTAGCGCCCTTCGTCGCGAGTCGGGCGAGGGCGCGCCGATTCGCGGCGGCCCTCGGTCTCGCGCTGGGCGCGACGACGGGCATCGGCCGCGCGGCGCGCGCGCAGAACTACTTCGGCCAGAATCAAGTCCAGTACGACAACTTCAAGTGGCAGGTTCTGGATACCGAACATTTCCAGATCTACTACTACCCTGAAGAACGGCAGGCGACGTGGGACGCGGCCCGCATGGCGGAGCGCGCGTACGCCCGCCTCTCCCGCGTCCTGGACCATCAGTTCCGCGAGAAGAAGCCGATCATGCTCTTCTCGTCGCGCGCCGACTTCGGCCAGAACAACGTCACCGGCGACCTCGGCGAAGGCACGGGCGGCGTCACCGAAGCGACGCGCCACCGCATGCTGGTGAACTTCACCGGCGACTACCGCAGCTTCGAGCACGTGCTCACGCACGAGATGGTACACGCGTTCCAGTACGACATCTTCGCGCATGGCAAAGCCGGCAACGGGCTCGAGACGCTCGCCCAGGTGTCGCCACCCGCCTGGTTCATGGAAGGAATGGCCGAGTACCTGTCGCTCGGGCCGAGCAGCACGATCACCAACGTCTGGATGCGCGACGCGTCGCTGTTCGGCAAGCTCCCGACGATCGAGCAGATGAGCGACGACCCCGACAAGTACTTCCCGTATCGCTACGGGCAGTCGGTGTGGGCGTTCGTCGGCCAGAACTGGGGCGACGAGACGATCGGACAGATCATGAATTCCGTGCCGACCGTCGGCGTCGAGCGCGCGTTCATCCGCGAGCTCGGCGTCACGCTCGACGACTTGAGCGACCAGTGGCGCGAGGACGTGCAGACGCGCCTTCTGCCGGCGATCGGGGTGATGGACCGGCCGCGAAAATTCGCGCAGGCCGTTCTCACCAAGAAGCAGACCGAGGGCGACATCTTCCTCGCGCCGGCGCTTTCGCCGGATGGACACTCCATCGCCTTTCTCTCGAACGGCAAAGTGCGGCGCGGCGAGGTGTTCATCGACCTCTGGCTCGCCGACGCCGAGACGGGCAAGCGAACGGCGCGATTGATCCCGAGCCAGTACGACCCGGACTTCGAAGAACTTCGCTTCCTCTACTCGCAGAGCGCCTTTTCGCCGGACGGACAACAACTCGCGTTCACGGCGCAGCGGCGAGGCAAGGACGTCCTCTACATCCTCGACGTTCGTTCGCGGAAAGTCACGAAGCAGTTCAATCTCGCGCTGGAATCGGTCACCAGTCCCACCTGGTCCCCCGACGGAACGAAGCTCGCGTTCAGCGGCGGAGCGGGCGGGGTCACGGACCTCTTCGTCGTCAACGCCGACGGCACCGGCTTCCGCCGACTCACCGACGACAGGTTCGGCGACTTTCAGCCGCAATGGTCCCCCGACGGGCGAACGATCGCCTTCGCCACGGACCGCGATTCGGCCAGCTTCTCTCTGCTCCGCTTCAAGCCGTGGCGCATCGCGCTGCTCGATCTGGAGTCGGGGTCGGTCAGGGTTCTTCCCGGTCAGACCGGGCTGAACCTGAACCCGCAGTGGGCGCCGGATGGGCGGACGATCGCGTACGTATCGGATCGCACCGGCACCCCCAACGTCTTCCTCTACGACCTCGACGCGCGCGTGCACTATCAACTCACGCGCGTCGCGGGCGCGGTTCAGGCCGTGACTGAACTCAGTCCGTCGATCACGTGGGCACGCGGCGCCGACAAGCTGGCGTTCACGTATTTCGAGAACGGCGCGTACACGGTGTGGTCCGTGAACAATCCGCGATCGCTGCGCAGAACGCCGTTCCAAGAGCTGGCGATCGTCGATTTCTCGCAGACGGCGGTCCCGACGCCGCAAACGCCCGAGGACAGCCTGACACGCACGGTGTCGCTCGTCGCGCTGCTCGATTCGGCCGAGCTGGGCCTTCCGGACACGAATCGCTTCCGCGTCGTGCCCTACCGCGTCCGCCTGACGCCCGATTTCTCCGCCCGGCCGACGATCGCGTACTCGCCCGATGCCCTTGGCGGACGCACGGTGTTCGGCGGCACCACGCTCGTCATGAGCGACATGCTCGGCAACAACCACCTGTCGATCTCCGGCGAAATCAACGGACGCATTCGCGAGGCGGCGGCGCTGCTCGGATACACGAACCTCGCACATCGGTGGCAGTTCACGACGGCGCTCTCCCAGAATCCGTACTATTTCCTCTCCGCGGACTCGATCGCCAACACGAGCGATCCCGACGTCGCGACCGAGAACCAGCAGATCACCACGTACGTGGCGCGCCAGGCCTTCGCGGTCACCGCGTACCCGCTGGACCGGTTCACGAGAATCGAGTTCGGCGCGGGCTTCAACAACATCGACAGGACCCGCGACTTCATCACGCGAAACGTGAACGACGGACGAGTCGCCGGCGGCTACTCGGTCGACAGCACGCATCGCGATCCGTCGCTCAACTACGTGGACGGCCAGGTGGCCCTGGTCTCCGACAACACGGTGTTCGGCTACACCGGGCCCGTGATGGGGCGCCGGTTCCGCATCCAGGTGAGCCCCGTGACGGGCACGTACCACTGGGTCGAGTACCTGGCCGACTATCGCCGCTACGACCCCGTCATCTTCAACTATCTCACGCTCGCGACGCGCGCCTACACCGACCTGTCGATCGGCAAGGACGAAACCGCGTTCCAGAAGTACATCGCCCGTCCCGACTTCGTGCGCGGCTACGACCGCAACAGCACGTTCTACCTCTCCTGCCCCGTCGTCGGCGCAAACCCGACCAACTGCAGCGCCGTACAGCTGCTGGGAAGTCGTGTGGCCGTGGCGAACGCCGAGCTTCGCTTTCCGTTGATTCGCCGCCTCGAGTTGGGATTCCTCCCTGGCGCGTTGCCGCCGCTCGACGGACTTTTCTTCTACGACGCGGGACTCGCTTGGTCGCACGGTCAATCAGTTTCGCTTTCGCGGGCGCCCGGCTACGATGTCACCAAGGACCGCATTCCACTCCGCAGCTACGGCCTCGGCTTGCGACTCAACCTGTTCAACTACGCCATCCTGCGGTGGGATTACGCGATTCCTGTGAACCAGGACGGCCACAAGGGACTCTGGACGTGGTCATTGTGGCCCAGCTTCTGACGGCGGCGCGCCCTCCGCGTTCGTCCACTCCGCCTCGACGGCGGACATGACGGCGCCCGCGACGGAGCGGGGATTCGACTGGGAAGCCGCCGGGCAGGGTCTCGGCGAATCGCTGAATCTCCACCACGCGATCGTGGTGGCCGGTCACAATCCCGATCAGACCGGGCAAGTCGCCCTCGGCATCGCGCGAGCGCAGTCCGCGCATCGGCGCGTGACGCTCGGCGACCTGTTCGCCGATTCACCGCCCATTCAGCGGCTCGTGCAGGACGACGGCGACACGCACGGCCTCGTCGAAGCCATCTCGTACGGCATCTCGCTCGCGCGGGTCACTCGCCCCGTCGCCGGCTCGACCCGTCTGTTCGTGATCCCGAGTGGTTCCGAGCCGCCGGACTACGACGAGCTGCTCTCGAATCCGCGGTGGGCGCGAGTCGCCTCCGACGCGCGGGCTTCCGACTCGCTTCTCATCCTCATCGCGCCGGCAGGAGTGCACGCCATCGCCGAGCTCGTGGCGTTGACCGACGGCGTCGTCGTAGTGGGCGACGCAGTGCCGGCGGGCATCGAGGCGTCGTCGGTCGTCGCGATGCTGCGCGAGTCGAGGCCGGCCGCGGCAAGAGCGGGAGAGCAGCGCGCGTCGCGCGCGGCACCCGCGAAGCGGCGGCAGTTCAAGGTCAACTCGATGCCGGGAATCGCGCTGCTCTCGCTGCTCGTGATCCTCGTCGGGTGGCTGGCGTACCGGCCGCTCGCCGGTGGTCCGGCGCACCTCGGCCCGAAGCCCGACACGGTGAACCACCGCGTCATTCCCGCGCCGATCGCCGTGCAACCCGCCACCCCCGACGGCGTCGACACGGTGGCGATCGACACCCCGTATCTGGTGGCCAATCCGTCCGACTCCACGTCGTCCGCCGCGTTCGGAGTCGAATTGGTTGCCGCAAACACGCAGTCAGGCGCTATTTTGAAGCTGCAACAAGACGGCAACAACGTCCCGACGGAAACCTTCTCGCGGGCGCAGGTGCAGGGTGCGACGTGGTACAAGGTGGTCAGCGGCGCGTACACGACGCGAGCGCAAGCCGACTCGCTGCTTCGCGCGCTGAGGCAACGCAAGCTCCTTGATCGCTCCAGCGGCACCGTAGTGCGACTGCCGTTCGCGTTCTTGATCGATTCAGGATTGCCACCATCGGCGGTACCCGGAGTGATCTCGATGTGGGGATTCCGGGGGCAGCCGGCGTACGCGCTCCAACAGACCAACGGCTCGGCGTGGCTGCTCGTCGGCGCGTTCGAGTCGATCGGTCAATCGGCCTTGGCTGTTCCCTCGCTCCGTGCGGCCGGTATCAAGCCGCTGCTCGTCTACCGCAAAGGGAGATCCTTCTAGTGCGACTGACCAAGCTCGAGTTGCAGGGCTTCAAGTCGTTCGCTGACAACACCCAGATGCAGTTCGATGCCGGGGTGACGGCGATCGTCGGGCCGAACGGGTGCGGCAAGTCGAACGTGTCGGACGCGGTGCGGTGGGTGCTCGGTGAGCAGCGCGCGCGGTTGTTGCGCGGCGCGAAGATGGAAGAAGTCATCTTCCAGGGATCGTCCGCGCGGCGGGCGGTGAACGTCGCCGAGGTCTCGCTCCACTTTTCGAACGAAGACGGCACGCTGCCCGTCGCGTTCCAGGAAGTGGTCATCACACGCCGGCTCTCGCGGTCGGGCGAGAGCGACTACTTCCTGAATCGCGCGCCGTGCCGGCTGCGCGACATCTCCGATCTGCTGCGCGGCACCGGTCTCGGCGCCGACACCGGCGTCGTCATCGAGAGCAAGATGATCGACGCGCTCCTGTCGGATCGGCCGGACGACCGGCGCGAGCTGTTCGAAGAGGCGGCAGGCGTCGGCCTCTATCGCGACCGGCGGCGCACGGCGGAGCGGCGGCTCGACGAGACGACGGTCGACCTGCAGCGCCTCGACGATCTGATCAACGAAGTACAGAGCCAGGTACGTTCGCTCGCGAGACAGCGGCGCCGCGCTGAGCGGCACTCGGAGCTCAACAAGCGACGGTTCACCGTCGAGCTGGCGCTCGCCAAGCGCGAGATGGAAGCGTGGCACGACGAGCTGGGACGATTGACCGAGCGCGTGCGCGCACTGCGCGAGGGCGCTCCTGAGGCGGATGGCGCGGTCGGCACGGCCGAGCAGGCACGTGACACCGCGCATGGGAATCGCGCGGCTGCCGAGGCGCAGCGCACCGAGCTGCTTCGCCTCGTGTCCAGCCAGCGCGAGCAGGCGCTCCAGATCCGCTCCGAGATGAAGGTGGCGGAAGAGCGTCAGCGAAACTCGTCGGCGCGCCGCCAGCGCGCCGAGACGGAGGCCACGGAGGGCGTGGCCCACGGGACGCGCCTCACGTCGGACATTCAGCTCGCCACGGACGATCGTGCGCGACAGGACGAAGCGCTGGCCGCGGCGCGCGGGACGCTCACCGAGCGGCAGCAGCGAGAGGACGAGTCGAGGCAGATGGTCGCGCGAAGCCGCGCGACGGTCGACGACGTCGAGCGCGCGCACCGGGAGCTTCAGGATCGGTCGCGCCGCGTCGACATCGAGCGCGAGCGGACGCGCCAGGAGAGCGACGAGCTGGTGCAGCGCCTCGAGCAACTGGCCGAGGAGCGCGCGCAGCTCGCGGACGCGCTGTCCGGCGTCGCCCGCGAAATCGAGGACGCCTCGGTGGTCATGGGGGACACACATCGGCGTGTCGCCGATGCGGTGTCCTCGCTCGAGGCCGCGCGCGCCACAGATCGCGAGGCGCGCGAACGCGAGTCCGCGGCGCGCGCCGAATTGTTCCGCGCCGACGAGACGCACACGTCGATTCAGGGACGGGTCAACGCCCTGGATTCGCTGGAGCGCGAACGCGTCGGACTCGCCCCGGCGGCGGCGCGCCTGCTGCGCGAGCGCGATCGCTTCGGCGACGGCGCGGTGCTCGGCCCGCTCAGCGACTTCATCAACGCCGACGAGCCTTCGGCGCTGCTCGTCGAACGCTTCCTCGGCGCGACGGTTCACGCGGTCGTCGTGCGCGACATGTCCGTCGCGACGGATGTGCGCGCGTGGCACGCGACGGCGAACCCCGGGCCGCTGCTTCTTCTTCCGCTGGACGCGATCCCGGACGCGCTGGTCGCCGACGAGCGCCCGGATGCTCTGTCGCATCGCGTCGACTCTTCAGGTCCGGTGCGCGCGTGGGTTCGCGGACTCCTCGGTCACGCGAGCCCCGTGGACGAGGGCGCCGCGTTCATTGACATGCGCGGCGCGGTGTGGCTGCCGGGCCTCATCGGCGGCGCTGGTCCGCTCCGGCGCCGCGCCGAGCTGTTCGCGCTGCGCGCCGAGCTGACGGCGACGGAAAAAGCACGGGCGTCGGCGATCGAAGTCGCGGACGCGGCTCGCGCGGCGGCGCAGGAGTCCGAGCGCGCGGCGATCGCCGCGTCGGCCGCGCTCGAGGCAGCGCAGGTCGAGGCACGGCGGGCGACCGAGCATCACGGTGAGCTCGAGCGGCGGCGGCAGCGCGTGGAGAAGGAAGTCGGCGACGCCGACGCGTTGTCGATTCGACTCACACAGCGCCGCGACCAGCTGACCGATCAGGCGGCGCGGCTCGACGACGAGGCGCTCGCCGTCTCGCGCACGGTTCTCGAGTCAGCGGAATCAGGGACGCGCGCGCGCGACGCGCTCGCCGTCGCCGAACGCGCGTACGAGGATGCCCGCGAGGCTCGCACGGCGGCGCAGATCGAGGTCGCGCAATGCCAGGCGCGTCTCCAGGTGGCGCACGACCGCGAGCATCGACTCACGGAGGAACAACGCTCGGCGGCGAGTCGCCTCGAAGCGCTCCGTGCCGAGCTGTCCGACCTGGCGCTGGTGGACTCACAGCTGGCCGAGCAGATGGCGGGGTGGCAGCTGGACCTCGAGACGCGAGACGCCACACTCGCCGACGGCGAGCGGCGCCTCGTCCTCGCCGAGGAAGGCGTGCAGAGCGCCGACGAAGCGCTCACGTCGGCCGAGCACGCGCTCGACGACGCACGACGACGCGCGCAAGCGCACCACGACGAGCTGCACCAGGCCGAGTTGCGGCACACGGAGCTCGGCGGCCGCCGCACGGCGATCCGCGAGCGACTCGAGGCCGAGTGGCGGCGTCCGCTCGACGACATGCTGAGCGAGGTTCAGCCGCTCGAGATGGACGACGCGACGCTCCGCGCCGAAGCCGACTCGCTTCGCGACGAGATCGAGCGCCTCGGGCCGGTCAACGTGCTCGCGATCGAAGAGCACGACGAAACGGTCAAACGCCAGGACTTCCTCACCAGCCAGCGCGCCGACCTCGCCGACGCGAAGGCGGCGCTGCTACAGGCCATCCGCGAGATCGACACCACGGCGCGCGAGCTCTTTCTCACAACGTTCGCCGAAGTGCGCGACAATTTCAGACAGATTTTTATGTCGCTGTTCGGCGGCGGCGAGTGCGATCTCCGACTGGAGAATCCGGACGCACCGCTCGACTGCGACATCGAAATCCACGCCTCGCCGCGCGGCAAGCGCACGCAGCGGATCCACCTGCTGTCGAGCGGCGAACGCGCGCTCGTCGCGCTGTCGCTGCTGTTCGGCATCTTCCTCACCAAGCCGAGTCCGTTCTGCCTGCTCGACGAGGTGGACGCGCCGCTCGACGACGCCAATGTCGGCCGCTTCGTGAAGATGCTCACCCAATTCAAGTCTCGCACGCAGTTCATCGTCATCACGCACAACCCGCGCACGACGACGGAAGCCGCCGACGCGGTGTACGGCGTGACGATGCAGGAACCGGGCGTATCGTCGCTCGTCAGCGTACGGATGCGCGGCCCGACGTCGGTGGACGAAGTGCTCGCCACGGTGACCCCCGACGGTGTCGTGGCGCAGGTGTGACCCATCGGACGTGACGGACGCGGCATGATCGCACGGCGCCGCCACGCGGCGCTCGCGCTGGTCGTCGGACTGATGGCGGGCGTGACGAATCGCGGCCTCGCGCAAGCGGCGGTGTCGGTCTCGCTTGCCGTCGTCAACGACAGCATCTCGCCGGCGCCGCAGATTCTCGTGCAGGCGACGCCGGGGCCGCCGTCGCTGGGGCCGTACAACGTGACCCTGGAGGTCGCGCTCGAGCCGCTTTTTCGCGCGCCGTTCCTCGTCCGCACCTCGTCGGACCTGTCGCCGTCGTTCCAGGTCGACTCGCTGCTGCCGGAGCGCACGGTCGTCTTCTTCCGCGCCCGAATCTTCGACCGGCTCGGCAACTTTAAGGAACAGATAGTGTTCTTTCCCGTCCGCACCTGGCTGCGGCTGGTCAGCCCGACGCGCAGCGTGAACGACGTCCTGTTCACCCGCCAGCCGACATTCACCTGGAGCAGCCCGGCCGTCACGCTTCCGCCGGGGCCGTGGACGTACGAGATCACCATCACCAACACGGCGAACGGGCAGATCAAGCAGTTCACGGCCAACGATACGAGCTTCGTTCCGCCGACACCGCTCGAGGCGTGCACGTCGTACCGGTGGAGCGTTCACGCAAACATGGTGAACGGGCCGGCGTCGGATCAGATCACGGCCAACAGCCCCGGGACGTTCGTCATCCAGACCGCCGAATGCCCGACGGCGACGCTCCTCTATCAGAATTTTCCAAACCCGTTCGGCGGCGGCCTTCAGCCGAACACCTGCTTCTGGTTCGACCTCGCCCATCGCGCGAACGTGTCGCTCAACGTGTACGACCTGCGCGGGCGCCACGTGCGGACGATCGTCCCCGGCCTGCTGCCGGCGCAGCTCGATTCCGGAGCCTACGGACGGCAGAGCGGGACCGAGGGCGGATGCAACAGCAGCCTCCAGTGGGACGGGCGCGACGCCGCCGGGCGCAACGCGCCGCCCGGCGTCTACATCGCCGTCTTCACGGCCGACGGGCTTCGCTCGACCATCAAGATCCTGTATAGAGGTCCCTGACGTGCGCTTCACCGCGCTCGGCACCGGAACGATCTCGCTCTCGGCGGCGCGCAGCTGTGCGGGCTATCTGCTCGAGACGAGCGACGTCCGCCTTCTCGTCGACTGCGGCAGCGGCATCACGCGCCGGCTGGCCGAGCTCGGCCCGTCATGGCAGACGATCACGCACGTCGCCATCTCGCATTTTCACATCGACCATCACGGCGACCTGCCGTCGTTGATCTTCGCCTGGAAGTACGGATTCCTCCCGCCGCGGTCCGCGCCCGTCGACGTCATCGGACCGGTGGGAACGGCGGACCTGTTCGCGCGACTGGCCGCGGCGTACGGCGAGTGGGTCACCGCGCCCGGATTTCCGCTCACGATTCACGAGATCGGGCCGTCGGATGCGTTCGCCCTCCCGGGCGGATTGCGGCTGTCGTGCCATCCCGTTCCGCACACGCCCGAGAGCGTAGCATATTCCATGGAGCGCAACGGTCGGCGGATCGTCTATACGGGCGATACGGGGCCCTCCGAGGCGCTGGCCGCGTGGGCCCGGGGGTGCGATTTGCTGGTCTGCGAATGCTCGCTGCCCACCGGCATGCACATTCCCGAGCACCTGACCCCCGAGCAATGCGGCGATCTCGCCGCGAGTGCGGCGCCGAAGCATCTGGCGCTGACGCATTTTTATCCGCCCGTCGAGCAGGTCGACATTCGCGCGCTCGTCGGCGCGCGCTTCGCCGGACCCGTCACGCTCGCACGCGACGGTTGGTACTTCGACTTCGAGGACGAGTAATGCTGGTCGTGATGCAGAACCACGCGACGCAGGAGCAGATCGACCGCGTCGTGAAGACGATCGAGGAGATGGGCTACGCCGCCCGGCCGATGCCGGGGGAGACGCGCATCGCCATCGGGCTCGTCGGCAACGACGGCCGCGTCGACAGCTCGCGTGTCGAGGCGCTGCCGGGCGTCGCCGAGATCATTCACGTCAGCAAGCCGTACAAGCAGGTCTCACGCGAATGGCGCGAGGAGAACACCCTCGTCACGATCGCGCCCGGCGTCACCTTCGGCGGCAACGACGTGCAGATCATCGCCGGTCCGTGCTCCGTCGAGTCCGAGGAACAGATCATCTCGGCGGCCCATCTCGTACGTGCCGCGGGCGCCACCGCGCTGCGCGGGGGCGCGTTCAAGCCGCGCAGCTCACCGTACGCATTTCAGGGGCTGGGCAAGAAGGGACTCGAGCTGCTCGCGCTCGCACGGCGCGAAACGGGCCTGCCCGTCGTCACCGAGGCGCTCGACGAAGAAGGCGCGCACCTCGTGGCCGAGTACGGAGATTGCATTCAGATCGGCGCGCGAAACATGCAGAACTATTCCCTGCTCCGCGCCGTCGGACGACTCAACAAGCCGGTGCTGCTCAAGCGCGGCATGGCGGCCACGATCACCGAGCTTCTCATGAGCGCGGAGTACATCCTCGCCGAGGGAAACGGACAGGTGATTCTTTGCGAGCGCGGCATCCGCAGCTTCGACACGATGACGCGCAATCTCTTCGATCTCACGGCGGTTCCTCTCGTGCAGCGTCTCTCGCACCTGCCGATGATCGCGGACCCGAGCCACGGCACGGGGCTGCGCGACAAGGTGATTCCGATGGCCCGGGCGGCGATCGCGGCCGGCGCCGATGGGGTGATCGTCGAGGTCCACCCGACCCCGGACCGCGCGCTGTCGGACGGCGCGCAGTCGCTTTACCCGGACCAGTTTGCGAGGTTGGTCACAGAGCTCCGTGCCATCGGGGCGGCCATTGGGCGCTCCGTGGCCACGGCGGGAACGCCGGCGACCGCCGGCGTGTAGGAAAACTCATGCGATTCCCACTCGCCGTAACAGCCATCGTTCTCGCGACCGTCGCGCCCGGTGCGCGCGGTCAGTCCGTGGACGCCACGATCGACCGCGCCGTCGCGGCGTGGGGCAAGGTCAAGACCGTGCGCGGGACGTTCGAGCAGACGGTCACCAATCAGCTCACGAGCTCGACCGCCACCGCACGCGGTGAGTACGCGCAACAGCGGCCGAACTTGCTCTCGATCCGGTTCACGCAGCCCGCGTCCGATGCCATCGTTTCGGATGGCAAGGCCGTCTGGGTCTATCTGCCGAGCACGGCCCCGGGCCAGGTGATCAAGCGATCTGCCACCGATCGGAGCGAAACGCCGATCGACCTCACCGGCGCGTTTCTCGACTCGCCTCGCACGAAGTACGACATCACCGCCGCGCCGGCGAAGACCGTCGACGGCCATGCGGCGCACGGACTGCTGCTCATCCCCAAGGCCGGCGTGAGCGCGCCGTTCGCCAAGGCGACGGTCTGGGTGGACGACGACGACGCGCTGATTCGAGAGTTCGACGTGACCGAAGCGAGCGGAATCTCGCGCCACGTGCACCTCACGACCGTCGAGCCAAACGCGCAGGTCTCGAAGTCGCTGTTCGCCTTCTCGATGCCCGCCGGCGCGAAGATCGTCGACCAGACCAAGCCCGAGTAGTCGAACGCGCGACGGCCGGTCAGTCGGTCGTCGCGAATTCCTCCGGCCAGCGCGTCGCGAGCGCCGACAACACCCGCGAGAACACTTCGCGCTCGGTCCCGCGCCCGTCGATCGGTACGATCGTCCCGCACTCGGCGTGCGCGGCCTGCCACGGCGAGGTCGCGAAATCGGCGAAGGCGCGAGAGACGCGTTCATGAAAGTCGAGGTCGGCCCGCTCCATCCGATCGTGACCGCCGCGGTCCATCGCGCGCGCCAATCCGTCTTCGACGGACAGCGTGATCAGTAGCGTGATATCGGGTACGAGCACGCCGGTCGCCATGCCGTTGGCGGCGCGCAGCGCCTCCTCGGGGACGCCGCGTCCGCGTCCCTGATATGCGTAGGTCGACAGAAAGAAGCGATCGAGGAGCACGATGGCGCCGCGCTCGAGCGCCGGCCGGATCTCTCGATCGACGAGTTGCGCGCGCGACGCCATGAAGAGGAGCGCTTCCGCGCGCGGCGTGATCTCCGACGACGGATCGAGCAGCACGCGGCGGATCTCGTCGCCGACGACCGTGCCGCCGGGTTCGCGCACCGCCACGACGTCGCGGCCGCGCGCGCCAATCCAATCGGCCAACCGCCTGAGCTGCGTGGTCTTGCCGGCGCCCTCTGCTCCCTCGAAGACGATGAGCAGACCGCGAGACATTGACTCGCCCCGGTCAGCCGAGCGTGATGATCGGGCTGGCCGCGCCCTTCTCGATGCCGTCGAGGATCCAGTCGTTCACGCGCGCCATCGTCTTGTCGAAGTTCTCCTGCGCGACGAGCAGGCGCTGATACGTGGCTCGTCCCTGGATCTGGCCGAGGAGCACGTCGAGCTCCTTCTCCATCGCGTCGGTCGGGCGCTCGCCGCGCTGCGAGCAGGCGCTGGGCGTCGACGCGGAGCTGCTCCATCTTCTGCAGCAGTCCGACGGTCTCCTTGTCCTCGTTCAGCGCATCGCTGGCGCGTTTGACTTCCTTGTACTCGTTGCTCTGCCCGATCAACCGCCCGAGATCCTTGGCTTTGTCTTCGATCATCGCTCCCTCAAAGGGGCAGAGTCAGTCGAGTCGCCGGGCGAGCACGAAGCGCTCGCGCCCGGCGAGATCGAGCTCAACTCGTACAGCATGAAAGCGCCGCTCGCTCGCCACGAGCTCCGCGGCCAGCGACGCGCGGCGCGCGTCCACTTCGATGGCGAACAAGCCGTCGGGCTCGAGCACCGCAGCCGCTTCGCGCACAAGCCGCGCCGTAGCGGCCAGACCGTCACCCCCGCTGAACAGCGCGGCGGCCGGCTCCCAGTCTCGCACGCCCGCCGGCAGCACTGTCAGCTTCGCTCAGCGCAATGTAGGGCGGATTCGACACCACCACTCGGCAGCGGACGTCGAGTAGCGGGCGGAGCAGCGAACCATGCACGAGATCGACCGTCGCTCGCAACGAGCGGCGGGCCGACGCCACGTTCGCTCGCGCGACGGCGAGCGCGTCGAGCGAGATGTCGGTCGCGTAGACGCGGGCGAAGCGACCTTCGGTCGCGAGGGCGAGCGCGATGCGCGCCCGATCCCGTTCCGACGTCGACCGCCACACCGCCTCGCTCCTGCCCCAAGTCCTCCAGCACGAGGTCGACGAGGTGTTCCGTCTCCGCGCGCGGGATGAGCACGCGCTCGTCCACCTCCAGCGTCAGGTGGCGGAAGCTCGCGCGCCCGACGGCGTAGGCGAACGGCGCTCCCTGTGCGCGCCTCTCGACGGCTATCCGCGCGCGCGTGCGCACCGTGTCGTCGACCTCGACATGGCCGTTCGTCAACGACCAGAATCGCGGCACGTCGAACAGCGCGGCGACGATCTCCCGTGCTTCCGAGACCGGCTCGGCGATGCCACACTCGTCGAGAGCGCGCGCAAGCTCCTCGGCCAGCCGCGCGACGGTCCGCGCCTTGGTCAAACCGTCGGCCGTCATGAATGCGTTCCGTCGCCGTCGCCGCCGAGTTGCTCCTCGACCTCGGCGAGCTTGAGCGCCTCGACCACGGGCGCGATCTCCCCATCCATGAATCCCTGCAGGTCGTGCGTCGTCCAGCCGATGCGGTGGTCCGTCACGCGACTCTGCGGAAAGTTGTACGTGCGGATCTTGGCCGACCGGTCGCCGGTGCCGACCTGCGTGCGCCGCATGCGCGCGCGCTCGGCCTCCTGCTCGCGCGACGCGCAGGTCGAGCAACCGGGCGCGGAGCACTTCCATCGCCTTCAGCTTGTTCTGCAGCTGCGACTTCTGGTCCTGCTGGCTCACCACCGAGTCCGCTGGGCAGGTGCGTGATCCGCACGGCCGAGTCGGTCGTGTTCACGCTCTGACCGCCCGGACCCGACGCGCGGAAGACGTCGATGCGGATGTCCTTGTCCTCGATCTTGACGTCGACTTCCTCGGCCTCGGGGAGCACGGCGACCGTTGCCGCCGAAGTGTGGATGCGGCCCTGGCTCTCGGTCGCCGGAACGCGTTGCACGCGATGAACCCCCGACTCGCGCCGCAGCGCGCCGTATGGCCCGTCGCCGGCGACCTTGAATATCACTTCCTTGATGCCGCCGAGCGCGCCGTCGGAGAGCGACATGGTCTCGAGCTTCCAGCCGTGCCGCTCGCAGAAGCGCGCGTACATGCGATACAGGTCGGCGGCGAACAGAGCTGCCTCGTCGCCGCCGGTGCCGGCGCGGATTTCGACGATCGCATTGCGCTCGTCGAGGGGATCGCGCGGCAAGAGAGCGCTGCGTGAGCGACGCCTGGAGCTCGGCGACGACCGGCTCGAGCCGTTCGACCTCGGCGCGGGCTTCGGCGGCGAGCTCGGCGTCGTCAGACGAAACGAGCTCGCGCACTTGCGCGAGCTCGTTTTCGGCGCGGTCGAATTGCGCGCCCATCTCGACGATCGGCGTCAGCCGCCGATGCTCACGTCCCAGCTCGGCGAATTGCCCGGAGTTCAGCGCGCCCGGATTGCCGAGCGCGCTCTCGACCTCCTTCGCGCGGGCGAGGGCGGCCGCCAACCGATCGCGAAGCGCCAGACGAACCGAGCCTCAGGTCGACTGCTTCGCGAACTTCTGTCGGAAGCGCTCGACGCGCCCTGCCGTATCGACGAGACGCTGCTTCCCCGTGAAGAACGGGTGACACTGCGAGCAGACGTCCGTGTGGATCTCGGCCTGCGTGGATCGCGTGAGGAACGTATTGCCGCAGGCGCACTTGACGGTGGCCGTAGCGTACTCAGGATGGATGTCGGATTTCATTGTAACGACTCTCGTTCGGTGGAACCTCGATGGGCCGAAGCGCGAGGCACGGACGTGCCCGGCAACCCCCGACCACGAACGGCTCCGGTAGGTTGTAGCCTGATAAATATAGATCGATAGGGCGGACGGCGCGACGGCCGAAAGGCGCGGTCGCCGAGGGGCGCGACGGCCGAACGGCGCGGGGCCGGAATGCGGGTACGTCCGAGAGGCGCTAACTGCGCCAGAAGCGGAGGCGACCCAGGCCGCGGCGGCGATGATCGCTCGTCTTTGGTTCTTTCGGCCGCAGCGCCGTTCGGATGCACCCCGCCAGTTGGCCGTCGCGCCCTCCGGCCGTCGCGCCTTTTGGCCGTTGCGCTCTCAGGCCGTCGCGAGGTTCGGCCGTCCGCCGGTTTGGAAGTTCGCCCTATCCGTACTAATTTCGCCACACGTCTATCCCATACGAGAACGTGACCACCACGACCGTAGACTTTCTCGCGACGGTGCAGCTGTTCAACGGGCTCGATCGCACCGAGCTCCAACGGTTTGCCGACCTGACGCGCGAACGGTTCTATCCTCGCGGCAGCGTCATCCTGTTCGAGAACGACCCGGGCGACTCCCTCTTCGTCGTCCGCCAGGGACGCGTGAAGGTCGTGCTCATCGGTGAAGACGGGCGCGAAGTGATCCTCGGCGTGCTCGGCGTTGGCGAGCACTTCGGCGAGCTGTCGCTGATCGACGACCGGCCGCGGTCCGCGCACGTCATCGCGATGGACGACGCGCACCTGCTGGTGCTGCGGCGCGAGGATTTCCGCAAGCGAGTCGAGTCGTCGCCGGCCGTCGCGTGGGCGCTGCTCACCGAGCTGTCGCGCCGCCTCCGCCGCGCGGATGAGAAGATCGGCGGGCTCGTGCTGCTCGACGTTCCTGGACGCATCGCCCGGCTGCTGCTCGATCTCGCCGAAGAGATGGGGAGCGACACGATCGACAAGCCGCTGACGCATCAGACGATCGCACAGATGATCGGCGCGAGCCGCGAGACGGTGTCGCGCGCGATGAAGGACTTTCAGGACGCGAACTGGGTGACCGTCGAACGCCGGCGCATTACTCTGGCGGATCGTCCGGCGCTCGAGGCTCGCGCTCAGGCCAAGCTCTAACCGCGTCGCGTCGGCCCGGCACGTACGGTCATGACGCTGCACCTGCACTTCTGGGGGACGCGTGGATCCGTTCCGACGCCCGGACCGCACACCGTGCGGTATGGGGGCAACACGCCGTGCGTCGAGGTTCGCACCGGCACGGGCGCGCTCGTGATCCTCGACGCGGGCACCGGAATGCGCGAGCTCGGGCAGTCGCTGGTCGACGGCGCGAACGGATCGCCGATCGCCGGCGACATCTTTCTCTCGCACGCGCACTGGGATCACATCCAGGGAATCCCCTTCTTCGCTCCCATCTTCGAGCGCGGCAACCAGTTCACGATCTGGGGCGCCACGTCACTGCGGGCCAACGTCGGCCGCGTCGTGCGCGACCAGATGTCGCCGGTCGTCTTTCCCGTGACGTTCGACTCGCTCCCCGCGCGCGTCGAGTTCGCCGAGCTCACCGACGGCCCGCACGTCGGCGACGGATACATGATCACGGCGTTCGCCCTACACCATCCCGGCGGCGCGCTCGCGTATCGGGTGACGGACACCACGCCCGGCGGACGGTCGTTCGTCCACGTGTCGGACAACGAGCTCGCGCCGCACGCCAGCTACGGCGACGACCCGAAGTGGCGCGACCGACTTGTCGATTTCGTGCGCGGAGCCGCGATGCTGGTTCATGACGCGACCTACACGCCCGAGGAATACGATCGGCACCGCGGTTGGGGACACTCGACGTACGAAGACGCACTCGACCTCGCGCTCGACAGCGGTGTCGGCGAGCTGGTGCTCTTTCACCACAAGCCCGAACGCCACGATGACGACCTCGACGCGCGCCTCGCGGCGTGCCGGGCGACGGTGGCTCGACGCGGCTCGGCGCTCAAGGTGATCGCGTCCGCCGAAGGAATGACGCTCACGGTGTAGCGTGCGCTTCACGCCGCTGGGCGACCGCGCCGTGATGATCACGCTCGGCGCGACGATCGACGAGGCGACACGCCGCCTCGTGCGAAGCGCGTCGGTCCGGATCGACCAGCGTCCGCCGGCCGGATTCGTCGACCAGGTACCGGCGTTCACCAGCATCGCCGTCCATTACGATCCTCTCATCGCCGCGCGAGGGACCTCCAAGACGCCGTACGCGCGAGTCGTGGACGACCTGACGTCCGCCCTCGACGGGCTGACCGCGGAGCGGCTTCCCCCGGCGCGCATCGTCGAGGTCCCCGTGTGCTACGGCGGTACCTACGGTCCGGACCTCGACGACGTGGCGCGCGCCCACGAGATCACCGCCGACGAGGTCGTGCGAATCCACACGAGCGGCGATTACCTCGTGTACATGGTCGGCTTCATGCCCGGGTTCGCGTACCTCGGCGGCTTGTCGCCCAAGCTCGCGACGCCACGGCGCACCACGCCGCGAACCGTCGTTCCGGCAGGCACGGTAGGCATCGGCGGGAGCCAGACCGGCGTGTATCCTCTCGATTCGCCGGGTGGATGGAATTTGATCGGCAAGACGCCTCTGGCCGTTTTCGACATCACGCGCCCCCAGCCTGCCCTGCTCGCGACCGGAGATCGCGTTCGTTTCCGCGCCATCACGGAGACCGACTTCCGGAATTGGCCGGCGTGAGCGCGCGAGTCGTGAGTGGCGGGCTCCAGACGACCGTGCAGGATCTCGGCCGCGCGCACACGCAGCGCCACGCGGTGCCGGTCGGCGGCGCGATGGACACCATGGCGCTCCGCCTGGCCAATCTGCTCGTCGGAAACGAAGAAAGCGCTGCGGGCCTCGAAGCGACCCTGATCGGGCCGGCGCTCGAGTTCGACGAGCCGACGCTGATCGCGATCTGTGGCGCCGACCTCACAGCGACGATCGACTCGGTTCCGCTCGGCCGCTGGCGCGCCGTGCTCGCGCCCGCGGGCGTCACGCTGCGGTTCGCCCGACCGGAAGCCGGCTGTCGTGCCTACGTCGCGTTCGGCGGAGGCATCGACGTCCCGGAGGTCTTCGGAAGCCGCGCGACGTATTTGCGCGGCGCGTTCGGCGGAATGGACGGCCGAGCGCTGCGCGACGGCGACGAGATCGCGTTTGGCCTGCGGTCGCAGCTTTCGCGACGCATCGCCGCCTCGCTCCACGATGAAGCGGGCGGGCTCGGGCTGGCGAAGTGGTACGCGGGGATCACGCTCCGTCCGCCGTATTCCCAGGAACCGATCGTGCGCGTGATCCCGGGCGCGCACGCCGACTCGCTCGACGCCACGTCGCGCACCGGCCTGTTCGGCGGCCGGTTTCGCGTGTCGGCGAGCTCGGATCGCATGGGCTATCGACTCGAGGGACCGCAGCTTCAATTGCGAGAGCGAGTCGAGATGTTGTCTGAGGGTGTGACGTTCGGGACGGTGCAGCTCCCGCCTGGCGGCGCGCCGATCGTGCTCATGGCCGACGGACAAACGACGGGCGGCTATCCGCGCATCGGCGAGGTCGCGACCGTCGATCTCCCCCTGATGGCCCAGCTGAAACCGGGCGACCACGTACAGTTCGCGCCCATCTCGCTCGACGACGCGCAGCGGCTGTACCTTGAGCGCGAACACGAGCTGGCTCAAATGAAGATCGGACTCGAATTTCGTTTCTCTCGAGGCGGCGACGCGCCATGACGATGCAGGTCGATCTCAACTGCGACATGGGGGAGAGCTTCGGCGCGTACACGCATCGGCGCCGACGAAGCGGTCTTCCCTTTCATCACGTCGGCGAACGTCGCGTGCGGCTATCACGGCGGCGATCCCGCCGTCATGCGGACGACGCATCGCGCGCGCCAAAGAGCGCGGTGTCGCCGTCGGCGCGCATCCGGGCTTCCAGGACCTCATCGGCTTCGGCCGCCGGCCGATGGACGTGACGCCGCAGGAGGCCTACGACCTCGTCGTATACCAGGTCGGTGCGCTCATGGGTTTCGCTCGAGCGGCCAAGGTCGAGCTGCAACACGTGAAGGCGCACGGAGCGCTCTACAACATGGCGGCGGTCAACCAGCGAGCTCGCGGCGGCGATCGCGAGCGCCACGGCGGACGTCGATCGCGGGTTGGTGCTGTTCGGTCTCCCCGGCAGTCACCTCGTCAGCGAAGGAGAGAAAGCGGGCCTGCGCACGGCGAGCGAGGCGTTTGCCGACCGCAACTACATGCCGCGACGGATCGCTCGTCTCCCGGCGTCGGCCGGACGCGCACGTCCATGACGCCGACGAGGCCGTGCGGCGGGCGATCCGCATGGTCAAAGAGGGGCGCGTGCGCGCGGTAGACGGAAACGACGTCTCGCTGCGCGCCGACACGATCTGCATCCACGGCGACGGGCCGCACGCCGCGGAATTCGCCGAGCGGCTGCGATCGGCGTTCGAGTACGAGGGAATCGACGTTCGCGCGCCGGGGCGCGCGTCCTCGTCCGACTAGAAGCGGAACTCCTTTCCCTCGTCGGCCGCCTTGTAGATCGCTTCGACGATCTTGTGCAGAACGACCTGGTCGGTCGGCGGGTCGAACGCGGTCTCGCCGTTGACGACGGCGACGAAATGCGCGAGCTCCGCGCGATACGATTGGATGAAGGCGCTATCGCGGCTCGCGGCGCCGCTGGGTGACACATCCGTGGCTCGGCCGTTCAGCTCCTTGACCACTCGCAATGGAGCGAGGCGCGCGCTGCCGCGCGTGCCGAGCACCTCGAACCACCAGCGCTCCTCTTCGCCGACGTACGCCGACGAAACGTCGAAGAGGAAGGCGATCCCGGGGGCGCACTCGAGCTGCGCGAGGAGCGCGTCCTCGACCGCGCTCGCACCGCGGCCGCGCTCCATGTGCGCGGTGACGCGGACGGGATCCGGATTCTCGGCCAGCCAGAGCGCGAGGTCGAGCAGCGGGACGCCGTGCTCGAGAAACGCGCCGCCGCCCGCCTCGGCGCGTCGAAACCGCCAGCCGTCGGGCGGGCGCTTCCCGCGGAACGCGCCGGCCCGCACGCCGACGATGCGTCCCAAGCTCGCCGCCGTTGATGAAACGCGCGAGCGTCTGGACGTCGGTGCGATAGCGGTGATTGTTCGCGACGGCCACGACGCGGTCGGCGCGCGTGGCGGCCGAGAGAATTCGCTCGACTCCGCGCGAGTGCAGCGCCAGCGGGCGCTCGCAGAGCACGTGCTTGCCCGACGCGAGCGCGCTGAGCGCGTGCGGCTCGTGAAGATGGTTCGGCGTGGCGATGACGACCGCGTCGAGCGCGTCCTGCTCGAGCAGATCCTCGATGTCGGTGTAGACGTCGGGAACGCTGAACCGGTCGGCAAGCGCGCGCGCTTTCGGCCGGTCGTTGTCGCAGAGCGCGACGAGCTGGGCGCCGCGCATCTTGGCCAGCACAGGCAGATGCGCGAGCTGCGCGATGGCTCCCGCGCCGACGACGCCGATTCGAACGGGGTCCTTCATGGATTCGCTCTGAGGCCTCTTACATGCCGCGGATGCGACCAAAGTAATAGGTGCCCCCGGCGCGGGCCTGCACCGAGCGGAGGCCGCCCACGAGGTCGCCGCGTACAAGGCCCTCCACTCCCAACGAACGCGAAATGCGGATGCCGACTCCCGCGGTTCCGTAGACGCCGAACGCGATGTCGTCGAGCGAGCGCTCGACGAACGTACCCTTGATGAGCTTTCCTTCGGCGTTGATCACGTGCGTCGCGACGCCGACCCCCGCGAACGGCTTGAGAAAGCGGTTCGAGACGGGCGAGTAGCGCAGGTCACCGCCGAAGGTGACGTCGAAGACGTCGATGCGCGACGCCTGAACGCGCGCCGAAGTGTCCGTTAGGCTCTTGTCGAGCGAATCCACGAAGGTGCGCACGACCTCGTCGCGATAGCGCGACTCCCAATAGCTGACCGAGACGGACAGATGCCACTTCTGGCCGAACGGGCCGTACTCGGCCTGCATGGAGTACACGGTCGCCGGCTCGACCTGCGACGGCAGCACCCGGCCGACCGACGCGCCGAGCGAGATGATCTGCAGCCGGTCCAGGTTGATGAGCGGATCCTCCGCCCTGCGCCTGTGTCACGCGAGCGGAATCGCGCAAACGCTCGCAAGCGCGAATGCCCGCGCGAATGCGGCGCTACGGCGCCGGCCCGATCGCGGTGCCCGGATAGTAGGCCCGGAGAATCTCGCGAAAATCCTGGCCGGCGCGCGCGCGGCCGATCGCGCCCCACTGACACATGCCGACACCATGCCCATAGCCCATCCCGTGGAGCGTGAGACGCGCGAGCGAGCCGTCGGGCGCCGGCGCCGTTGCGACGGAAAAATAGGTGCTCTCGAGAATCTCGCCACCGGGTTTGCGAAGCACGAACCGAATGTCGTTGCCACGCAGCACGAAGTTCCCGCGATCGGTCGTCACCGTGAGCGTCCCCACGCGCCCCGACGGCGTGTGGGACGCGATCGACACGGCCTCCACGACGCCCGGCTTCTTCCCGGGCACGTTCACGTAGGCGGCAAGATACTGCGCGATCGCCGCGTTCAGCGTCGCCGCGTCGAACGTTCGCGTCCACGTGAATCGCGGCGCGCCGTCACAGTAGAAGCGCTCCGTTCCAGGAATACGGTCGCTCACCGCCCGGAGATAGGGCTCGTCGTTGGTCCGCCAAATCTCCGACGCGGCCGCCGTGGACCCGCCGCAGGCCGAATGATACGGCGCGTTCACCACGCGGCCGCCGAACGTGAGGACGAGCCACCGGGTCGACTCCACGGCCTGGGATCCGATGGCGGTTTCGGCCGCGACCCCGCCGTACACCTGATCGAGCACGCCGCCCGTCACGTCGTACGGGCGCGACGGCGTGAGGTGGATGTACGCGTAACTCCGCGCCGTCACGGCCTGCGCCTGCACTGCCGCCGAGTCACCGGGCGGACGGTCGCCCATCTCGAGGGGAACCACGCCGAGCAGGTAGTCCTCGATCGACAGCGCGTTGATCTCCGCGAGCCCGCTGTCCGAGCCGGCGAACGCGAGCTCGCCCCGATACGGCGATCCGTCGAGCGACAGCAGCGCGGACTCCACCGGCTGCACGCGAATGGAGCCGTCGGCCCACACCGTGGGAACTCCGTCGGGCCGCACCGCGCGAACGCGATGCCCGTCATGCTCGATCCGCCACGCGGCACCCGAGGCGCCGCGCGCCATCAGGCTGCCGCCGGCGCTCAAGAGGTTGAAGCCGGAGGGAGACGAGACACGCGCGCCGCCGCCGCGCGCGCCGATAGCAGAACGCGAATGAGCGTCTCGGAGCGTTGAGCCGGCGGATCGGCCCTACCGTCGCGTCGGCTCGGCGACGCGATAGCGAGGAGCGCGGCGGCGGCGAGCGCCGTCCGGCCGTTCATGCCACCGACGCCATCGCGGCGTCGAGGCGGTCGAGCGTCTCGTCCACGACGCGTTCCGTGTGCGCCGACGACATGAACGCCGCCTCGAACGCGGATGGCGCGAGATAGACTCCCCGTTCCAGCGCGGCGTGAAAGAACCGCCCGAATCGCGCGACGTCGCTCGTCTTGGCGTCGGCGAATGAGCGCACCGGCTCCTCCCGAAAGAAGAATCCCCACATCGTCCCGGCGCTGTCGGCCGTGAACGGAACGCGACGATGAGCCGCGATACCGCGCAGACCAAGCACGAGGCGGTCGGTGTGCCGGACGATCTCGTCGTGGAGGTCCTCGGTCAGCGCGTTGAGCGTGGCCGTTCCCGCCGCCATGGCGACCGGATTCCCCGACAGGGTTCCCGCTTGATAGACGGGACCGTCGGGCGCGATCTGCCGCATGAGATCCCGACGCCCGCCGTAGGCAGCGACCGGGAATCCCCCGCCGATCACCTTGCCGAGCGTGGTGAGATCCGCGGTGATGCCGAAGCGCTCGCGCGCTCCGCCAAACGCGATCCTGAATCCCGTCATCACCTCGTCGAACACGAGCAGCGCGCCGTGAACGTCGGCCAGCTCGCGGAGTCCGGGAAGAAACGCCGGGTCGGGCGCGATGAAGCCGGCGTTGCCGACGACCGGCTCGACGATGATCGCCGCGACCGAGTGCGCGCCAAGCAACGCTTCGACCGCGGCGAGGTCATTGAACGGCGCGACGACCGTGAGCGCCGCGAGCGCGTCGGGAACGCCGGGTGAGTTGGGCAGCCCAAGCGTCGCGACGCCCGAACCGGCGCGCACGAGAAAGGAGTCCGCGTGGCCGTGGTAGCACCCGTCGAACTTGAGGACGACGTCGCGGCCGGTCGCCGCGCGCGCGAGCCGGATCGCGCTCATCGTCGCCTCGGTGCCGCTGGAAACGAAGCGCAGCATCTCCACGTGCGGCATCCGTTCCGTCACGAGCTCCGCCAGCTCCACCTCCGCTTCGGTCGGGATCCCGAAGCTCGTGCCGCGGCGCATCGCTCTCCCCACGGCATCGAGCACCACGGGCGGCGCGTGACCGAGAACGAGCGGCCCCCACGACAGGACGTAGTCGATGTACTCGCGGCCGTCGGCGTCCCAGATGAGCGCGCCCTCTCCCCGCTCGACGACGAACGGGTCGCCGCCCACGCCGCGAAAGGCGCGCACCGGCGAGTTCACGCCGCCGGGGAACAGCTCGCGCGCCCGGCGCATGATTCCGCGCGAGCCGCCGCTCACCGACCGTAGCTTCCGATCGAACCGAGCATGGGAAGCGCCCGCACGCGGCGCGCTTTCGCCGGCGGCGCCGACACGACGCTCACCAGACGTCGCCGCGAAATCGACGTCGTCGACGACGTCGTCCAGCTCGACGTCGACGAACGAGCCCGGCGCGACCCTGCTCGCTCCGGCGAGCCGCGTCACCCCATCAATGTCGTCGGCTTGCCAGACGACGCGGGCCTGGACGCCGTCGTCGTCCACGCGATCCACGATCGCGCGAACCGTGCGGCCGAGCCGCCGCTCGTATCGTTCGGACGTGATGAGCCGCTGCGTCTCGTTCAACCGCTCGAGCCGCTCGCGCTTCAACGCTTCGGGCACGTCGTCGGGCATCTCCGCGGCGCGCGTCCCTTCCTGTGCGGAGTACGTGAACGCGCCGACGCGGTCGAACTGGATCTCCTCGAGGAACGCGAGCAGCGTCTCGTACTCGTCCTCGGTCTCCCCGGGAAATCCGACGATGCACGTGGTCCGAATGGCGATGTCGGGAACCGTCGCGCGAATCGCCTCCACTCGCGAGCGCACGGTCCGCTGCCGTTCGGGCCGCCGCATGCGCGCCAACACCGCGTCCGATCCGTGTTGGATGGGCATGTCGAGGTACGGCACGATCCGCGATTCGGTCGCCATCAGCTCGAGCACCGACGGGGTGAGCCCGGCCGAGTAGACGTAGAGCATTCGAATCCACGGAATCGACGTCTCGCGCACGAGCGCCGTGAGCACGTCGACCAGACCGAGCTTCTTGTCCCCTCCCCGCAGATCGCGGCCGTAGTGCGCGAGGTCCTGCGCGACGAGATTGATCTCGCGCGCTCCCTGCGCCTCGAGCAGCTGCGCTTCGCGCACGATGTCGTCGAGCGTGAACGATCTGTGCTTGCCGCGCATCAGCGGAATCGCGCAGAACGCGCACCCGTGGTCGCACCCCTCGCTGACCTTGAGGTAGCGCACGTGCGGAAGTCCGGCCACGAACTGCCGCACGCCCGGATGCGGGATCGGCGCGTCCTCGGCGGCGAGCAGGCCGCGCTCGGTGAGCTCCGGTACGAGGCGATCCATCTCCGAGGCGCCGAGGAAGAGATCGACCTCGGGCAGCGCCGAGAGGAGCTCTTCCTTGTGGCGCTCCACCATGCATCCCACGCCGACCACGGCCTTGCACGAGCCGCGGTCCTTGAGCCGCCCGGCCTCGACCATCGCGTCGATCGATTCCTTTTTTGCCGCGTCGATGAAGCCGCAGGTGTTGACGAGCACGACGTCGGCTTCGTCGAGGTCGCGGGTGTAGGTCGCGCCGCGGTCGGCGAGCTGCGGCGACGTAGCGCTCGCTGTCCACGGTGTTCTTGTCGCAACCGAGGGTGATGACCGAGACCTTCATCGAGCGGAAATGGGGGGCATGATCCTGGAGTGACGGCGGGTGGCGCGACAGGGCCGGATGGCAGCCGCCTGAGCGCCCGAAATCTAAAGTCGGGCGAGGTGGGGGCCTCATTCGACGGGCGCGCGGGCACGAATTGAGGCTTGCGGGCCTGCACTTTGCAACATAAAGTACTTGCCATGACATCACCTCTTTATGGCGCGGCGCCCTCCGGTGTGTCCGCCGCGCGGACCCCGCCCCGGCGGTCTCTCCCGACGTCGCTCGAACCACGCTGACTACGGCGGTCCTCCTCGGCGCCGCCGCCGATGGGCTGATGCACGACGGGCCGGGCGGCGTCGGACTCGCGCTGTGGATCGCGATGCTCGCCGTCAACGCGGCCGCGCTGTTTTTCCGCGTCGGCCGCACGCCGACTCGCCAAGCGCTTCTCTGGCTCGCCGCCGCGGTGTTGTTCTCCCTCGGCCTCGCCTGGCGAAACTCGGAAACACTTCAGGCCTTCGATTTCCTCGCCACGCTCTTCTCGCTCGCGATGGCTGCCGTCTCGGTGCGCGATCCGCGCGCCGCCCTGTTCGCCCGGCGGATGCGGGACACGCTCCTCACGGGGCTCGACGTCGCGGCGAACACCGCCGTCGGGGTACTTCCGCTCGCGTTCCGGGAGGCGGTCCCCAACGACGCCGGCAAGCAGGCGTTCGGGCGCGCTCGAGCGTTCATTCGCCCGGTGGTGATCGCGGTCGTCGCACTCGCGATCTTCGGCGCGCTGCTCCGAGCCGCCGACCCGATCTTCGCCAGCTGGGTCGACATCCCCTTCGACGTCGGCACGATCGTATCGCACCTGATCGTCGCGGGATTCTTCGCCTGGATCGTCGCCGGTTGGGCGCGCGCGGGCCTCGTCGAGAATCCGACGTCACGCCGTTCGACCGCGCCGCTCCCGATTCAGCTCGGTGCGGCCGACATCACCGCCGCGCTCGGCACGCTCGTCGTTCTCTTCACCGCGTTCGTCGCGTCGCAGATCGGCTGGCTCTTCGGCGGCGAGAAGCTCCTCCACGCGAGAACGGGGCTCACCGCGGCGGCCTACGCGCGACAGGGCTTCTTCCAAATGGTCTGGGTCGTGACGCTCGTCGTCCCCGTCCTCGTGGGCACGCGCGCCGCTCTGGGACCAGGCAAGGCGCTCGCGCGCCGTCACACGCTGCTGTCGATCCCCGTCATCGTGCTTCTCGGCGCGATCATCGGCTCGGCGATGCTGCGCATGAAGATGTACGTGCACTACTACGGCCTCACGACCGACCGTTTCTACCCGGCGGTGTTCATGCTCTGGCTGGCGACCGTCATCGTGTGGCTCGCGGTTCACCGTGCTTCGCGATTGGGGACGGCCGTTCGTCGGCGGCGCGGTTCTGTCGGGGATGGCGTTTCTCGTCGGGCTGAACGTCGTCGACCCGGACGCGATCGTCGCGCGCGTCAACGTGTCGCGCGCCGAGCGTGTCACGCCCGGAACGGAGCCGGCGCTCGACTTGGAGCATCTCGCATCACTGAACGGACAGGGAGCCGCCATCGCCGCCGAGGCCGTGGTGCACGCCGATGCGCTGGGTTCGTCCGCATCGACGCCGAATTCTCCGGCGGCGCGTCGATGCCTCGCCGCGAAGACGCTGCTCAATCGATGGAGCCCGGCCTCGCGCGCTCGGCAGGCATCACAGCGGACGGGCGCGTGGCGTTACTGGAATCACGACGACGTTATCGCCTTCCGCGCCGTCGATGCACGAATCGCCGATCTTGCGCGACTGGCTAACGAGGGGTGCGCGACCGCCGACCCGCACTAACGGTAGTTGCCGAATTTCAGCTCGACGCCGAAGTCCTTCTGGCGCAGGAGCGCCATCGCCGCTTGGAGGTCGTCCTTCGACGGCGAGGTGACGCGCACCTGCTCGCCCTGGATGGCGGCCTGCACCTTCTTGAGCTTCGCGTCCTTGATCGCGGCGGCCACTTTCTTGGCCGTCTCCGAGTCGAGCGCGGTCTTGAGCTTGATCTCGCGGCGCACCGTGTCGCCGCCCGCCGGTTTGATCTCGCCGACGTCGAGGTTTTTCACCGACACGCCGCGCTTGATGAGCTTCGACTGGACGATGTCGAACAGCGCGCGCATCTGGAAATCGCTGTTGGCCACGAGCTCGAGGAGCGCCTCGGCGCGCTTGAACTCGATCGCCGCGCTCGAGCCCTTGAAGTCGTAGCGCTGCGCGACCTCTTTCTGCGCCTGGTTGACGGCGTTGTCGACTTCCTGGAGATCGACGCCCGTCGTGACGTCGAACGACGCTTGTTGGGGCATGCGGGAAGCCTACGGAGCGCCGTCCGCCGAGACCAGTCGTCCGCCGAAAAAGACCTGCTTCGCGCTCAAGGGCGCGAACGGAATCGCCGCCGCGATCCCCCCGCCCGTGCGGGCCGCGAGGACGCCCGTTTCGCGGAGCTGTTCTCCTCGCAAGGCGTCTCCCAGCGTCGTGGTCGGCGCGCTGGCGATGATCGTCCGGCGCGTCTGGTAGCCGAGGCTGAATGCCGCCGCGTCCGACTTCGTCACCGACTGCGCGGACGCGCAGCCGTAGCCGCCCATCACAGTCGTCCACGCGCACGTGTGGTGGAATCCCAGCGCGTGCAGCAGCTCGTGCTTCATCAGGCTGCGGCTCGCCAGGGCGGCGTTCGCCGTCACGCGAGTCTTGGCCGACAGCATGTTGAGGTTCCCGTCCCAGATCCAGTTCGTGTACCCCGCGAAGCCGGTGAGCGTGCTGTCCACCCAAACCAATACCGCTTTGCGCGAAAAGCCGTTCACGTCGGGCGGCGGCAGCGACGAGAGGGTCGCCGGCACGAAGAGCTGGCGGCCCAGCTCACTCTGCATCTCGGCGATGACGCTCCACAGGTTGATCGAATCGGCCGCGGTGATCGGCGAGGTCGTCGCGCTCGTATTGAACGCCAGGGGGACGGGGAGATCCGCATCGTTCCATAAGATGACCGCGGACTTCCAGATCTGCGGGAAGAAGCTGTTGCAGTTCGCGTTCGAGTCGTCGGTGCACACGCGTTGGAACGCCTGCGTGAGACTCACGTCGACCGACGACGCCGGGTACGTCGGCGTCGAGAAGACGGACGCCCTGGGCACGAGCATCGGCCGCAATGCCGTCGACGACACACGGTTCGTCGCCACGAGCGAGAAGATGGGGTGATAGCGCCGCGTCCCGCTGGCCACGTCTACGAGAACGCTCATCGAATCGGTCGGCCCGAACGTGAGCGGCGCCGCGATCTGAAAGGCGCCCGTGGCGTCGAGCGACGCGGTGAAGTCTTGAATGTTCGTACCCGAGCCGCTCTCGACGCCGGCGACGAGTCCCGCGACGGCTCCTCCGTCGATCGCGGCGACACGCCCCGCGACCGACGTCGGCGTGACGACGGTCGCTTTCGTCGTGCCGGTGGCGCCGCCATACGTCGCGCTGATCGTCGCGACGCCGGCGCGCAGGCCGGTCACCAACCCGGCGGCGCTGACGCCGGCGATGGATTGGTCGGAGGACTGAAAGGTCGGCGTCGCCCCGGAGACCGGATTGTTCGACGTATCCAGAACGCGGGCGTTGATCTGCGCCGATCCGCCGACGCTCACGAGCATCGGGGCGGGACTCACGACGACGCTCGCCGTCGGTCCGGAGGTGTGCGTGTCGGTCGTTCCCGACGAGCCGCAGGCCGACAGGCAGCCGCAGACTACAACGCCGAGCGCCGCGCTCGAGGCGCGGCGCCGAGGGCTAGCCGAGGTAGGACTCCAACGCACGGGCGCGGCTCACGTGCCGAAGCCTGGACAGCGCCTTCTCCTTGATCTGCCGGACACGCTCGCGCGTGATGCCGAGCAGCGCGCCGATCTCCTCGAGCGTCATCGGCTCGCTGCCGTCGAGGCCGAAGTAGAGCCGGAGGATCTTCGACTCGCGCTCCTTCAGGTGCGACAGCGCTTCCTCGATCGACTCGGTGAGCGCCTTCTCGAACGTCTGCTCGTCGGGCGTCGGGTTGAGCGTGTCCGGGAGGTAGTCGAGGAGCTTGTTGTCTTCACCAGGGGTGAGCGGCGCGTCGAGCGAGAGATGCGTCTGCGAGATCGCCATCGTCTTGGCGACCTCTTCCTCGGTGATGTCCATGCCGTGCGCGATCTCGGCATGCGTGGCGTCGCGGCCGAGCTCCTGGAGCAGAGCGTTCGCGCGCTTTCCGATCCGGTGGAGCGTCCCGGCGCGATTGAGCGGCACGCGCACGATGCGCGACTGCTCGGCCAGCGCCTGGAGGATCGCCTGGCGGATCCACCACACGGCGTACGAGATGAACTTGATGCCCTTGCGTCTCGTCGAATTTGTGCGCGGCGCGAATGAGCCCGAGGTTGCCCTCGTTGATCAGATCCGAAAGCGACACGCCCTGGTTCTGATACTTCTTCGCGACCGACACGACGAAACGCAGGTTGGATCGCACGAGCTTGTCCAGCGACTCCTGGCTGCCGTCGCGGATGCTCTGCGCGAGCCGCACTTCCTCATCCCGCGAGATCAGCGGATAGACGCTGATGTCGCGGAGATATTGGTCGAGCGAGCCTTCTTCGTACGACGATTTCTTGTTGCCGGTAGCAGCCATGCGGTGTCGTCGAGGCAATCTATCGGATCCGCTCACCGAGCCGCGTCCAGCGGATGCGCGTGAGCCAAGCCAAGCTGTGTTCGGAGGAGTCGGGCGCATAACTGTAATAGATCACGAACGGCTGACCCTTGATCAACGAGTCGGCGACCCAGCCCCAGTAGCGGCTGTCGTACGAGTTGTCGCGGTTGTCGCCGAGCGCGAGGTAGTTCCCTTCTGGGACGACCAACGGACCCCAGTTGTTTCGCGAAGGGCGGTATGCCACGGCAGCGGCCGCGGCCGACTTCACAAGGTAATCGCGCTGCCACCGAAATTCTTCCTGCTGAGGGTCGATATCCGGTTCGGTATGCTCGACGTACCGCTCGCTCACGACGTGGCTGTTGCGAATCAGTGTCCCTTCTCGCATCTCGACTGTGTCGCCGGGCACACCTTCCAACCGCTTCACGAAATACTTCGTCACGTCGCCCGGGTACTCGAACACTATTACGTCGCCGCGCCGCGGATCCCGAAGCCGCGGCAGCCGTTTGTGCGTGAACGGCACCTCGGCACCGTACACCAGCTTGTTGACGAGCAGAAAATCGCCGATCTGGAGCGTGTTCTCCATGCTTCCGCTCGGGATCTTGAACGCTTCGACCAGGAACGTTCTGATCACGACGAACAGGAGCACCGACACGAGAAAGATCTTCGCCCATTCGCCGAGGAAGTCCAATCCGGAGCGCTTCCGGTTGAGGTCGCGCAGCGCGTCGGACTTTTGCTGATCGGAGATCGAGCGCGTAGCGGGCGCGGCCGTGTTCCCGGCCGGTGGCGTGACGGGTTCCTGGTTCGGTGACGGCGACGCCTGCTCGTTGAGACTCATCCAATGCTCACCGCGCTCACTGCCGGGGATGCGGTTGTGAGATAACGCCCGACAACGGACTCGGCTAGTGCACCCACGACATCAATCCGGTGTGCCGAGATAGTTGTCGATCTGCGCCCGCTGCAACGCGCCCGAGAAATCCAGATACCCAACCTTCGTCTCCGAGAAGAATTCATACACTTCCCACCCGCCTTCCCGGTGGCCATTCCCCGTTTGTTTTACGCCGCCGAACGGAAGATGTGCCTCGGCGCCGATCGTGGGGGCGTTGATGTAGGTGATTCCGGTGTCGAGCTCGTTCATCGCGCGCATTGCCACGTTGACGTCCCGGGTATAGACGGATGACGACAAGCCGTAGCGGACGTCATTGTTGACCGTGAACGCTTCGTCCGGCGTGCGGACGCGAACCACCGAGAGCACCGGTCCGAAGATTTCTTCCTGTTCGAGACGCATGCCAGCGCGGACGCGCGCGAAGATCGTGGGCTCGAAGAAATACCCGTGATCGAGCCCCGACCCGTTGGCCCGGCGCCCGCCACACAACAGATCGGCGCCTTCCTTCTGTCCGATGTCGATGTAACGCTCGACCTTGGCGACCGAATCCTGATTGATCAGCGGACCGACGTCGGTCCCCGCCTTGCGCCCGTCGCCGAGCTTGAGCGACCGCGCGCGCTGGACGAGGCGGCTCACGAACTCGTCGTGCACGCCGTCCTGCACGATGAGGCGGCTCGTCGCCGTGCAGCGCTGCCCCGTCGTGCCGAACGCGCCCCAGAGCACGCCGTCGAGCGCAAGATCCAGATTCGCGTCGTCGAGGACGATCATCGCGTTCTTGCCGCCCATCTCGAGCGAGAGTCGCTTGTGCATGCGCCCGCAGACTTCGCCGACGACGCGCCCAGTTTCGGTCGATCCGGTAAATGAGATGACCGGAATCGACGGATGGTTCACGATGGCCGCGCCCGCCGCTTCGCCCACGCCGTGGACGAGCTGGATCACTTCGGGCGGCAACCCGGCCTCGAGCAGAATCTCGACGAGCACGTGGCCGGTGTGCGGCACGTCTTCGCGCGGGCTTGAAGACGCACGCGTTTCCGCACACGAGCGCCGGGAACATCTTCCACGTCGGAATGGCGAGCGGAAAGTTGAACGGCGTCACGATGCCGGCGATGCCGATCGGACGGCGAAAGCTCATCGCCCACTTGTCGCGCAACTCGCTGGGCACGGTGTGACCGAACAGCCGGCGTCCCTCGCTCGCGGCGTAGTACGCCGTGTCGATCCCTTCCTGAACGTCGCCGCGCGTTTCGGCCAGGGGCTTCCCCATCTCGCGCGACATCAGGTCGGCGACGTCTTCCTTTCTGGCGGAGAGCAGGTCGCCAACATGCCGCAGCACGTCGCCGCGCGCGGGCGCCGGCGTGCGGCGCCACAGCTCGAATCCTCGCTGCGCGGACTCGACCGCCAGGTCGACGTCGGCCGAGCCGGACATCGGGAAGCGGCCGATCGTGTCGCGCGCGTCGGCCGGATTCTGATTCGCGAAATATTCACCGCTCACCGGCGGCACCCATTTGCCGCCGATGAAGTTCTCGAACGTTTTCATGGTTTCGTAGTTGGGGCCGGAGGCTTCGCTGGCGTCGGAGAGGGCGCGGGTGTGGTGGGCGCGGGCACCGGTGCCTGCTGAGGCTTGGTTGGAACGGCGGAACACGACCAGGCCGCGGGATGCTTGTCGGTGGGATACGCATAGCCGATACGGGGCAGAATCTCCACGGAGCCGAGGAGCACGCCCCATACCGTGATGGCGAGCGACACGAGATGAGCGCGGCTCGCGCGATGGCGCCATGTCCAGATCGATGCCCACACGCCGCCGGCCGTCATCACGCCGACGGCGCCGAGATAGCCGATGAGTCCCAAACCGCACCGCGACGGATAGGGCCAAAAGGCCATGGCGATTCCGACGGCGAGCGCCAACGTGAGTCGCGCGAACACGCCGAACGACGACGTCGATTTCGGCTCCGTCGGGGCCTCTACGGCCGCGCGGCCGCCCGCTTTCGCGGCGCCTTTGACTTGCTTTTCGGGCGCCACCGGCATGAGCGCCTCGTCGGGCAGCGATGCCAGCTGCTTGTCGATCTTGGCGAGCTCTTTCTCCCAATCGCGATCAGGCGCCATCAGGTCACGCTCTCCCTCGTAAGGCCGTAGCGCTCGATCTTCTTGTACAAGTTCGAGCGGGGCATGTCGAGCCCGCGGGCCGTTTCGGACACGTTCCAATCGTATTCACGCAATTTCGCGAGCAGGAACGCCCGCTCCGCGGCGTGCTTGAACTCCTCGAACGTCTTGCAGTCGAGCAGCGATCCCAGTCCCGTCTGGTCGGTGTCGTGCCGACCGCCGAGCCGCCCGACGTCGTCCGCCGTCACGCGCGGGCCGGCCGCGAGGATGAGCAGCCGTTCGATGGCGTTGCGCAGCTCGCGCACGTTTCCCGGCCAGTCGAGCTTCGACAGCCGCTCGACGGCTTCGGGCGCGACCGTCCGCGCGGCGACGCCCTCGCGCTTCGTGAGCACGTTCACGAAGTGGGCGACCAGCAGCGGAATGTCCTCGCGCCGCTCGCGCAGGGGTGGAACGTGAATGGGAACCACGTTCAAACGATAGAACAGATCCTCGCGGAAGCGCTGCTCGGTGATCTCGGCCTCGAGGTTCTTGTTCGTCGCCGAGAGCACGCGGACGTCCACCTCGATCGGCTTCGCGCCGCCGATGCGCGTCACGACGCCGTCTTGTAGGACACGGAGGACCTTTGCCTGGGCCGCCAGGCTCATGTCGCCGACTTCGTCGAGGAAGATCGTCCCGCCGTGCGCCTGCTCGAACTTGCCGGCGCGATCGGCGATGGCGCCGGTGAACGACCCCTTCATGTGGCCGAACAACTCGCTCTCGATCAACTCGCTCGGAATCGCCGCGCAGTTGACCTCGACGAACGGCTCCTCGGCGCGCGTCGACTGCGAGTGGATCGCGCGCGCCACGAGCTCCTTGCCCGTGCCGTTCTCACCCGTGATCAGGATGCGAGCCGGCGTCTTCGCGACGCGGTCGATCTTGTCGATGACGAGGCGGATGCCATACGACCGCCCGACGATCTCGTAGCGCGACTGAATCGTCTCGCGGAGCCGCGCGTTCTCCTCGTGGAGATCCAGGTGCTGGAGCGCGTTCCGCAGCGTGACGAGGATGCGGTCCGTGTCGAGCGGCTTCTCGAGGATGTCGTACGCGCCTAGCTGCGTGGCTTCGACCGCGGTCTGGATGGTCGCGTGGCCGCTGATCATCACGACGATGGCGCTCGGATCGAGCTCCTTGATCTTCTTGAGCGCCTCGACGCCGTCGATGCCCGCCATCTTCACGTCGAGGAACACGAGGTCCGGCCGCTGCTTCTGGTACTCCGAGATCGCGTCCACGGCGTTGCCGACGGCACGCACCTCGTACCCCTCGAACTCGAGCAGCTGGCCGAGCGTCGCGCGAATCCCTTGCTCGTCGTCGACAATCAGGATGCGCCGCGCAATGCTCATCGCACCGTCTTGTACAAGGTGACCTTGCTGTTCGCCACTCGAATGTCACCTATGTAGCCGGGGATCGGCAACGGGAGCGCGTTCGGCGCGACCCCGGCCTGGGATCGCCCGGACCGGATCCGGTCGATGAGCGACACGATCATGCCCTTGGGGATCGGCAGCCCGTGGATCCGCGCGTCGGAGACCTCGAACGCCGCGACCCCCGGCTTCGATACGCCGAGCGTTCCCGTGAGCTCCACGCGCTCTCGATCGTGCACGATGCCCACCGCGTCGCCGATCGCGCCGCCGAGATCCGAGACCGACACCACGGCGCGTATCGAAAGCTTGTCGCCGTTCGCCATCGCTTCGACGCTGTCCGCGGCGGTCGGCAGCCGCTTCGCGACTTGCTGGTAGGCGTACGAGGCGAGCGCCGCCGGCGACAACGTCTCGAAGACCTGGCCACGAGGCTCGCTGAGCCGCTTCAGCGCCGCTCGCGTGGTGTCGGCGGCGGCGTCGGACAGCGGCTCCCAGTGTTCCGTCGCCACGACGGCGGTCGGCGCATGGCTGGCGCGCGTGGCGAGGCGCGACATCCACATGTCGCGCGTGAACCAGCCGGCCACCGCCAGCCCGACGAGCACGAACAGACAGCCGAGTCTCGTGATGCATCCCATGTCATTCGCTCCGAAGCGGCGCCGATGCGACGGTCGAATACCTCGAGCCGCCAGGTCCCAACTCGCTCTGCATGAGGTCGAGCGACTGGACAGTCACGTCGGCCCCGTAGTCCACGCCGCGCGCGGCGTCCGTCAATGCGCGCACGCGTTCCTCGGCCAATGGATGCTTCACGCGTGCCAAGGTGAGGTGCGGGTGAAAGGGGCGCCCATCGACGTCGAAGCCGAGCGCTTCGCACGCGACCTCGATGTCGTTGTGCAGCAATTCCAGCCGCGGGTCCCGTTCCACCCCCATCCATACGACTCGCGACCGCCGAAAGTTCGGAAACGCCCCGATGCCGCCAAGGTGCATGGTCAGCTCGCGGTGGCGGCCCGCGATCTGGGCCGTCGCGGCACGCACCGCATCGGCGGTTTCGGGCGGCTGATCGTCGAGGAATTTGAGCGTGAGGTGCATTCTCGCTTCGTCCACCCACCCGAGCTCCGGGGCACACTCGCGCAGCGGCTCCGTCGCCGCGACGATTTCGCGACGGACGTCGATCGGCAGATTAATCGCCAGAAACAGGCGCACTCGCCGTGTCCGAGACGTTTGTTCGGGCCCCCCCGATCCGCGCCAGTTCGTTGAGCGCGCCGGAGCGAAATCCGCGCGGATCGATCTCCACGCGTTGGTACCCTGTTTCGATCAGCGCCTGCTCGATCGCCGCGCGTCGCTCGCCAGTATTCCATCGGGACAGCTCGACCGCCGCAAGCTCGACGCGAGCCAGCTCCCCGAAGTGTCGAACGCGAAGATCGCCCGCGATGCCGAGCTCGCGCAGCGACGCTTCGGCGCGCTCTACGCGTTTGAGCCTTCCCATTGTAACGGGCGTGCCGTACGGGATGCGCGACGAGAGGCAGGGCGACGACGGCTGCTCGGACGTCGGCAGCCCGAGCGCGCGCGAGCGCTCCCGGATCTCCGCCTTGGTGAGACCGAACATGGCGAGCGGTGAAACGACGCCGAATTCGCGCGCGGCTCGCGCTCCCGGCCGATGGTCGCTCAGGTCGTCGGCGTTCGTGCCGTCGGCCACGACGGCTATGCCACGCGCGCGCGCCGCCGGCACGACGTGGGACCAGAGCTCCGACTTGCAGAAGTAGCAGCGGTTGGTCGGATTGGCCGCGTAGCGCGGATCTTCCAACTCCGCCGTATCGATCTCGAGGACCTCGAGTCCGATCGCGCGCGCCGTCTCGCGTGCGGCGATCCACTGGCTTTCCGGATACGACGCGCTTCGCCCGGTGACGGCGAGAACGCGGTCCGCACCGAGCACACCGACGGCGACCGCCGCGAGATACGCGGAATCGACGCCGCCGCTGTATCCGATCGCGATTCGCCCCTGGTCCAGCAGCCAGCCGCGCAGTTCAGCTTCCTTGTGGGCCGCCATGCGGGAAACGTAATCGCCCTCGACGCGCGCCACGCTCGCTTGACGTCCATCCAACGAACGATCCCGGTCGAGCGAGGCTCGGCCGGGATCGGGTCTGCTGTCGAACGTGTCGTTACCGGCGGATCGAGAGCCGGTTGCTCGACGGGTTGTAGCGACAGGTGATCGGCACACCATCGCGTCCGTTATGGCGAGTGGTCAGGGCGACATCCCATAGGCCGCCGCGTCGCGTCGCCGAGCCAACGGCCAACACGCGATAGCCAGGCGCGGAATTCACGAAATCCTCACAGCGGCGCTGGGCGCGCTGGTCCTGCGTTTCCAAACGGCCCGCGGCGGTCCCCGATCGTTCGAATCCGGGCAGATCCACCAAGCCGCGAGCCCCGTCGTAACGGCAGGTCACGTCGATCTCGGTGGCGCCGCGGCGAACGTGCATCGGAAACGCGTACATGCTTCCGTGAAGCGATTCACGGTCGCGGCGCAGGACTACGTATCCGGCGCGCGACGGCGGCGGCGCTGCACGCGTCGCGCGCGCGCCCCCACATTCCAGGTTGCTGCGCCTGGACGCGCGTGCTGAGCAGCGTCGCGGCGGCGAGTGAGACGAGGCCGATATGCACCCACGGCCGTCGAGTTCGGTCATTCATGGCAGCTATACCTCATCATTGATGAACGTCGCGTTAACGTCGCGCGGCTCGAGTTGCGTCGCGCGCGTGTTAGCCCTTAGGGCATGATCCGCGCCGCACGCCGCGTGATCCGCGTCGCAGTCGTCATCGCGGACGGAACCGCAGCGCTTCGGCCACGTGCGGCTCAGACACGACGTCGCTGCCGCCGAGGTCGGCGATGGTGCGCGCGACCCGCAGCACGCGGTGATAGCCGCGCGCCGACAGTTTGAGCGTTTCCATCGCCGTCGTCACCAGCTCGCGCGCGGACGGCTCGATGCCGCCGTGCGAGAGCAGCCAGCGACCGGAGGCGTGCGCGTTGCACCGAACGCCTTGGATGCGCGCGAAGCGCCGGCGCTGCACGGCGCGGCTCTCCTCCACGCGAGCGCGGATCACCGACGACGATTCGCCGTCGCTCGGGTGCTGGAGCGCGGCGGGGGCCACGGCGCCCAGCGTCACGTGCATGTCGATGCGGTCGGCGAGCGGTCCCGACAGCCGCGCACGGTAGCGAACGATCTCGGACTCTGAACACGTGCACACGCGCGTCGGCTCGCCGGCGTTGCCGCAGGGGCAGGGTTTCGTTGCCAATCTACGGTGGTCGCTGGCCGCCCGAACGGCTGATTCCGGGGCTATCCGGCTGAACCTCGACCACATGGGGCACCATCTCCTGAAACGTCGCCTTGGGCTAGGGCTCCAACAAAAGGAAGCCGCCAGAATGCTCCGGACGGGGGTTTGGAATCTGCGCAACTGGAAATCCGGCCGGCATGCCATCCACCTACGCCACTACCCCCGCATCATCGAGTTCTTGGGCTACAATCCGCTTCCAGTCGCGGTGACTCGCGGTGAAGCAATCCGCCGCGAGCGGCTTGCTCGAGGGTGGTCTCGGAAGCGACTAGCCACGCGATCGAGAGTCGACGAAGGAACGGTGACTCGGATCGAAAGAGATGCCCTCCGGCTCGCGAATCGAGGGGTTCGATCGGTCTGCAGGGTGCTCGGGATCCTGGCTGACACACGTCAGGACGCAACAACGAATCGATAACCGCGGTCCAACGATTCCAGTTCAAGGAAGTTCCTGTGCCCTCGCGGCCAGTCGGCCCGACTCAAGTGAACCCAAAACCCTGGCCCCAGCGAGGGGACGAATCAGCTGGCGCTAACATGCCTGCGACGTTTGCGACAAATCCGACGGCCCTCGCGCAAACGCACCGTTGTTGAGCCAAACGCGTCTACCGCGCTCGGAGCCTTTGGTGAAATCTGCGGCGACGCCGAGTCGACGCGGAGCGGCGCATCCATCACGGGTTGTTTAGCACGGAGGGATTATGCGTGTTGAGTTCAAGAACCATCTGGGACGTGCGGTTGCGATCGTACTTCTTGCAGCAGCAAACGTGGCCTTCGCCGTTACCGCCGCACGCGCCGCTGAGCGGCACGGCGAACAGAGGCATGCGCCACTCATCTGTCTCCGATCTGGTTGCGCGTGTCAGGGCTCCGGAGTAGGAGCAACCTGCATCGAGGGCGCAGCCACCGGAGTCTCGTGCTCGACGGACGAGAACTGCATGTCGTCGTTGCATCACGTTGCCAAACCGGCGCAGGTCGAGTGAGACTCGGATTGCGACTCGACCGACGGTCGGTCTCCTCGCAGGTCTTCTTGTCGGACAGTTTGGCTTTACAATGTGGCGGCGGACGGCGGCACCGCCGCCACTCGTGGGCCCGCGACTCGACGAGCCGCTTCCGGCGGTACCTGGCCTCGTACTCGAGTCACGCGTTGACAGCGTGTCTGCGGGCGCAAGTCGGGTGCCGGCACGCACGTGCACGATGCTAGTCATAGTGAGCACCGCTTGTGCTATCTGTCAGCGAATGCGCTATACCTGGCCAGCGCGGTTTCGAGTGTGGCAGGATTCGGTTGGACAACCGCTGCGCGTCGTGTGGGCGGCGCCGCAGAGCGACAGCGAGCAGGCGCTGTTCTATCGGGGTTTCGGCCTCGACTGGATTCGAAAGGAAGAGCTGACAGACGTGAACTCATTGGCGCGGCTTGGGGTTTACGGAACTCCGACCGTCTATGTGATTGATCGCGAACTGCGTTTCCGTATCGGTATTCTCGGCGACGCCCTACCTCCGGCGGATAGCGTTCGCCGCGTGTGTGAGTGATGGCTGGGCGCCGCGGAAAGGTCGGTGCTGCGGTCCTAACCTGTCTGGCATTGATCGGCTGTGACTATTGGGGTCACGAAGCTGGGCCCCCCATCCAGAGAGCACCGTTGGTTGTCGAAACAAGAATCGCAGAGAACGATTCGTTCTTCCCCTCGGGCGTCGTCGTGGGCCGTGCCTGCGACCTTGCTTTTGTGGGGGCAAGTTGGGGCGCCCTGGCCATACTTCACTCGGACGGGCTCTTTGACACGACGTCGCGCTGGGTTCCCGGCAACCCTCACTTCGCCATGGCCAGCGGCAGCGGATCAAATGTCGTGCTCTGGGCCCACGCTCCCGATTGGTGGGGCATCATGCGGACGTCCGATTGGAGCGTCAGGTCGATCCCCGTCCCCGTCGCGACATGGGGAGGTCACTGGACCGGTCCCGCCATTGTGCTGGACGACAGTTCCTTGGCGCTAGCGCCAGTAAGCGATCAAACCGCCGCGCGAGAAAGACCTGCGAAGTGGATCTCGAGCCCTCTGATCGAGGTCGTCGATTTAAGTGGGCAGGTCCGGACGACCGTCGATTCACTCACCGAGGCCGCCGGTAGATTCTTGCCGTGGGCACGCGCTTGGCTAGCGGTCGGTAAACTTCACGATAGCGTTCTGACCGTGGGCTTGCTCGAGCCGAATCTGAGTGTGTTCGCCAGGAGCACTGGCGGTGCCTATCACCTTGTCCGTCGCGTTGCACTCCAGCGCTATCTGCCGGCTCAGAAGCCGAGCGAAGAAGTCGTAACTCTTCCGTGGATTCAATACGGCGGGGGAGACGTATTCAGTCTTTCCGCCGTCCCCGCGATCACCACAGCGACATTCGCTCCGTCCGGCATCTTGTACGCCGTTCGCGCTCACTCGGTCGTGCACAATGCTGTATCAAATGGGCTTTTTAAGGAAGCCGGCCAATGGTTAGTTGTCGACGATGATCTCGAGGCTTATGACTTGAGAGGTCGTTTAATCGGTGCGTACCAACTCCCCACCGGCGGCGTCGATTGGGTACGAGCAGACGAGCACGGGCGACTGATCCTCCACGCGACCCACGAGATCCTGATCGCGCGAGACCCGTTTGCGGCTAGCACCGTTTCGCCGACGTGCCCGCCGCTGCCGACTCACCTGGAAATTCCGACCAAAGACCGGCCGTCAAGGATAGAGCCTTGAGAGAGAACTACATCATCAAGCACGAACCCCGGCTTACGAATTGAGGGTCGGCGTAGCCGGCACGAGCGGTGCAGAGCACGTTACCATGCATGACACCGGCCTTCCAGGAAGCATGCGTAAAGCACGACTAGCCCGGGTTCGGATCGGAGCTGGTCTCATATTGGTTGTCGCCAATGGTCTCGCCGCACAGACGGCATCCGACTCAGCTTCGAGGAAGACCGGATCCGTCACGTTGGTTATAGCCGTTGTTGACAGTGCCAATCAACCGATTGCCGACGCAGACGTTTCTGTCATTCACAGCGTCACGCAAGTCTTGGCATCAGCGCGATCGGACAGTCGCGGTCTGACGAACTTGCGGATCCAGCAGACGGGGTCCGAAATCCAAATAACGGCCCGACGGATTGGCTTTCGCCCATCAGCCCGATTCTTTCATGCCGACCAGGATTCAATAAAGGTCGTGCTGCGGCTCGATCGTGTGCCGCAGAAACTATCGACCGTGGCTGTTACCGCTCAGGAGGACGTTAAGCGACGGTCCTACTACGTAGATGCAGATGAAATTGTCGCCAGCCGTCGCCTGATCATGAACGGCATGGACGTCTTGACGAAGATGAAGCCCGACATTCTGGAGGGGAGGGCTCCTGGGTGCGGTGTTCAAAACATCTTCGTGAACGGCGTGCGCATCGTGAATCCGCCGCTTGACGCAATCGCCGTAGCGCACATCCCCCCCAACCGCCACGCCTCGGCGGCCAGTAGGAGTGCTCAGGAAGCAGTCTGGTCAATCATGTGGTCGATAAAGGCCGAGCACATCGAGCAGATGGATTACAAAGACTGTTTGGACACGTCCATGCCAGGCCTGCACGCAAATAGTGCATTGTATATCGTGCTAAAGCCCGGAGTGGCGTTCGAGCCAGGACTCGGCTCCTTCGTCGTCGACAATGAGCGTGCTGTGATCGGCTCCCCGATCGCGGATACGACTAGAGGCGGTTTGCCCGCCGGCCTGGCGCGACTGCCTCCTTATCGGCGCCGACTCCTCGGCGTCTATGACAGCGACTCAGGATCGCCCGTCAGCGATGCGCAGGTGACAATTCTTGGCACCTCGAACGGCGTTATGACTCCGCCCAACGGCCTAACGTCTCTCAGCTTCGTTCCGGAGGGCAATTCGACACTCCTGATACACCGAACTGGCTTTGCGGATCTTTTGCTCGACGTGACCATCGCACCAAATGACACCAGTCCCGTTACGGTCGTGCTGACTCGTCGGAAATGACCAAACGAGAGCTGCTATTCGGCCCGCAGAGCGCTCGCCGGCGGGAGTCGGGTTACTCGAATCGCCGGTCCGGACACCGCCAATAGGACCACTGAATAAAAGACCATAGCCACGATTGCTATCACCACCGGATCGATACCCGTTGGCGTAAACAAGAGCGGGAGAATGGTTCGTCGCGCTGCAACTATTACCCCAACGCCAACGGCGGTGGCGACAATCGTGGCAAACAAGCTCCGGCCAACTAGCAACCGAAAGACGTGGCTCGCTCGCGCGCCAAGAGCGCGGCGGATCGCCATTTCACGGGTTCGAGACGTCGCCTCGTTCACCACTACTCCGAATATTCCCACGGCTGCGACTGAGAGCGCGAGGAAACCCATGATGGCGAACAATAGGGTGCCGAGCTTCCACGGACGAAGTTGCGGAGCGACTGCATCGTAGAGTCGGCTGATTCCGACATACTGAATGTCTGGCGATAGCGCGAAGAGAATCGACGTCTCGAGCGAGCCGACGGAGCCCACTCCTTCCCGCGGTCGCGCAACGATGACGGGATCGCGAAGCCGGCTAGTGGCAGAAATCGGAACGTATATGACCGGCCGAGGTGTTCCGTGGAAATCACGGACGTCCGCCGCCACCCCGACTACCCGCGCGCAGGGAAGCGAGTCGTTGATCATGGCGAGGCAGCGCCCTACTGGGTTCTCGCCCGGCCAGAGGCGATTGGCTGCCTCCTGGCCGATAACAGCGACGTGGCCCGCGTCGGTGCTGGCCTCATCGAAGGCCCGACCATGTTCGATTGGGGTACCTGCAGCTGCGAAGTATGCCGTATCAACTGCGTACACAAAGAACCGCGTCGGCGTCGTCGGGCGCGGCCCCTCCGCCGGCCAGGAACGCGCCTGCGCGCCGCCATGAAAGGGCATGTCGATGGCAATGGACACCGCGTCAAACTTGCCCGAGGCGCGCAGCCGGTCAGCGCCGCGGCGCAAAATGTCTAGGTGCCGCGACCAGGCGCCTGCCGTATCAGCCAGGATGCGATCCGACTGGTGTCGCCATTGAATCGCCGCGATTTCCGTTCGGTCAACATCGACGCCGTAGTCAATGCTCGAAGCCGTCATCAAACTGCGAGCGAACAACCCGGCGAGCGAGAGCAAAACGACGACAAGAGAACACTGCACGATGGTGGCAACAGCATGACGAGTCGTGGCACGACGCCGCGACGGCCCCAGCGTTCGCAGAATCGTTGCGATGTTGACCTTCCTTCCGTTCAGCCACAGAGCGAACCCACTAATAAGCGCGATTGCCATGGCGCTTAGCGCACTAGTGGCACCGACGCGTGTCAGCATTGTTGCGACCGGCCACGCGATGTCGGGAAGCAGCTTCACCCAGATGACTCGCGACAACACCGCCGAAACGGTCACTGCACCCAGAGCCGCCATACATACAATGACGGCGCTGTCGAGAAACAACATCCCCGCAATTGCCCGCGGCGACGCGCCAAGCGCGACGCGGATTGCCGTTTCTCCGCTTCGACGGCTCTGACGAGCAAACATTAGCTGAAGCGAATTGACAAACGCGATGACAAGAACGAGGGTGGATAGGACAAGAACACCGAACGACACGGAGGCCTCTGGTGACCATTGGCCGTGCGCGTTACGCGAAAGCGGCTCCAGTTTCAATCGAGAGGTCGCCGTCGGCCGATCTACGCCCGCGTATGCGTGCTGGAACACAGCGGTTGCCTGATTCGTGATCGAGGCGGCTTCAACGCCTGGCGAAAGGCGCGCGGCGATATACAACCACGGGCCGTCCCAGTCGACTCTATAGCTACGATCGAGTTGTTCGCCACGAACGCGTAGAGGAAGCCAAACGTCTATGGCGCCCAGCTCAGGACCGGTGAAACCAGGGCCGGCGACCCCAACGATCGTGTATGTCGCATCATCAATGTCGGCCTTACGGCCGATGACGCCGGCCGCGCCGCCAAAGGCAGACCGCCACAAACCATAGCTAATGACAGCCGCTGGCGAATCATTCGCCGCGACGTCATCGCTGTTCTCGAGCGGACGACCCCGCAGAGTCGTGGCACTAAGCATTGAGAACAGATTGCCTGAGGCATACTCAACAGTTACGTGACGCGCCCCGGGGCCGTCACCTAGCGTCGCATCCCCAAAGGAGTACGCAGCTAGCTCGGTAAAGCCGTGCACGCCCCACCGCAAGGCGTCATAGGCTGGGAAGTCGAACGGACTGGATTCGGCTGATTGGCCGCCAGCCCGCGATTCACTGCGATAAATCCTCGCGACGTGCTGAGCGTCACTAACTCCCTCAGGGCCGTGAAGAAGCAGCCGGTCAACGACCGCGAACACGGCTGCGTTCGCTCCAATCCCAATCGCGAGAGTCAGAACAACGAAACCGCCCAAGACCCAATCTCGACGCCAGCCCCGGAGCAAGTGCATCGGTCGTCTCCTCCTGCCTCACGCGCCGTCAACTAACGGCGAATCCCACCGCCGCCTGCCAGAGTTCCAAGAAAACTAGTGCGCCTGACGCTTGCCGAATCGATAACCTAAGTTTTATTATTGACGCCCAACAAATGATTGCGGTTTGCGATGCGTGTGCTCGCCTGTCTTCTTCCAGACCTGCTGGCTCGATGTCGGGCGGCCTTGGAACACCGAAACTCTGTGGTAGCCGTCACAGGTCAATTGGCCTGCGCGGCGATCACAAGTGAAGCTTGGGGCGTTTTCGTTCTCGATCCCAGAATTGGGCGCGACGATTTCTTCGACAGTGTCCTCAAAGTGGTTGAGGCTTCGTTCGTTCCGTTGTGCCTCTATTCGCCGCCCATGAACCCGGTCGTCGCGCGTCGCATAACCGCCGCCGCCGCACGCGGCTGTACTTGTATAGTACTTCAGGACTTTGACGATGCGCCACCGAGCTTTAGGCGTTGTCTCGAACGGGCGCGCGAGGCGCAAACGCGAGTCTGCCTACTTGATGCCGTTGGCGCTGAGATAGCGCGAATGCCAGAGCGGCTCCAGGTTGGCTTTGTTTCTGCGCTCTGCGGTCCGCTCGTGCCGACTACCGTGAACGCACTGGCGAAAGAGATTCGAGCCTCGCGGCATACGCTGGACCGATGGACGCGCCAAGCCGGGTTCCGGGGTCCCAAACTGCTACTGGACTGCATTCGGCTTGCTCGATATCGCGACTTTGCGCCATCAGGCCTAGGACACCAGGCGATCCTCGAGCGCTCAGGATTCACCACAGAACGCAAAGCGCGGGAGCGATGCCGCCTTTTGCTTCGCGCGCCCCTCCAAACTGCGGCTCGCGCTATGTCCACGGCGGAGTTCGCCTCGCGGCTCGTTGCGGCTATCAGAATTCCGTCGATCGCATAGTGGGCGCGACGCGGGATTGGCTCTGGCATTGGATCACGCTTCAACAGCGGAAAATCGCATCCGGGCGTTTCCCGGCGCCACCGCCGCGATGCGAGGGAACACCAACGAATCGAGGATGTCCGCCGATCTCGACGCCTCGGCCAGTTCAGCGTGGCCGAAATCGTAGAGCCTCCGCAACGTGCGGCGCGGTCACGACGTCGCTGAGCGCGAGATCGGCAATCGTTCGCGCGACCCGAAGAACGCGGTGGTATCCGCGCGCCGAGAGGTTCAGTGATTCCACAGCGGCCCTGACCATCGTGCGCGCTTCATGATCGATGCTGCCGTGAGAAAGCAACCATCGACCCGACGCCTGTGCATTGCACGTCGACCCAGTTCCAGCAAATCGCGCGCGCTGAATCGCACGACTTCGCTCGACGCGCCCCCGAATGCTTGACGACGACTCCCCTTCGCCGTGCTCGAGCGACTCCGGTGAGAGCGGCGTCAGCGCAACATGCATGTCGATGCGGTCTGCCAACGCGCCCGAGAGGCGCGATCGATATTTCACGATCTCCGCTTCGCTGCAAGTACACGGTCTCGTCGGGTGTCCTAAGTAACAGCAGTAACAGGGTTTCGTTGCCATTCTACCGGTGGTCCCTGACCGCCCAGACCCCGATTCCACGCTATCCGGCCACCCTCAGCCACATCGGGCACCACGTCCTGAAACGGCGTCTAGACCTCGGTCTCCGGCAAAAGCAAGCCGCCGCCCAACTCGGCGTTCACCCAGGAGGCCTCGAAAATTGGGAGCACGGCCGGACGACCCCAGCCGACAGGCTCATGCCCGCCGTCATCCGTTTCTTGGGTTACAACCCGTCACCCTTGCCGACCACGATGGGCGAGCGGATTAGGCACGCGCGCATCGCGCGCGGCTGGTCCCGCAGGCGACTGGCCGTCAAAGCATCCGTCGACGAAGCAACCGTTAGACGGATTGAAGACGATACTCCGCACCTCGCTCTTCGCGCAGTTCGAGCCGTTCTGGTAACCCTGGGGATCCACCGTGAAGGCCACTAGCCTCGTGACCGCGTCCCTCATGCGGACTCTTGCGCTATGCGGCACTGAAATGTCGGCATGGGTGAACGGTGACGTCTCTTACCTGACTGTCCCCGAAGCCTCTGTTCGCTCTGCCGCCTGGCACCGGGGATGTGCGGAACCGCGCTAGGTCCGTCTAGACATTAGAGCGTTCTAATCTTTGTCCGTACATTCTGGCACTCTTGCGCTTATTTGTGCTGCGCACTATTGTGTCGATAGCGGCCTGCGGCATTTCGTTGGCGCAACTGGGCAGTGCGACGTTGACCTGCTACGACGGGCTTCGGCCCGCCTCTCCCATCCACTCGACTCCAAGCACGTCCGGCAAACGGCCGCCTCGGCACGGGGGCTGGGGTGCGCGTACCTCAACCTTCCAGAAAGCCTTCGGGCTGAAAGCCACGCTATCTGGGGTAGCGGAGGCTCGAAATACCAGTCGCGCAAGTCCACAAGTCTGAGTGCGGATTACTCCTACCATGGGAGAAAGCCAATGCAAGAGGGAAGAAAGCGGTTCGCCACACGGCACCCGTTCTCGCTCGTGATGTTGGCCCCGCTGCTCTCAGTGGCCGCGTGTATGGACCAAACGGTTCCAACCGCGCTCGCGGTTCGTCGGTCGGCCTCCACCGATCTCATCGCCGCCGGTCCGCCTGGGCCGGATACGTCCCGATACATTATCGTCCTGAAACCCAGCGTGAGCGATGCCTCCGCGAGAGCAGCAAGCCTGGTCAACGCCTTTCATGGCCAGCTGCTGAGAGTATTCGAAACAGGGACTAGGGCCGTTGTTCTGCGTGGATTGCCGCCAGGCGCGTTGGCGGCAATCAAGCAGCTCCCTGATGTTGATTACGTTGAGCGTGATCGGCTCCTGCACACGAAGACCGCCCAATCCCTGACACCCGGTGGCACGATGTGGGCGCTCGACAGGATCGACGAGCCAAATGGTGCTCTGGTCTTCAACAATACCTTCAACTACTACTTCACCGGTGCCGGCGTTCATATTTACGTTTTTGATACAGGGATCGATCGAAACAACAGCGACGTGGCCGGGTCGATATCACCTCTGGCTGTCTGCACGCACACCCCGGGCTGCGATCCATACGTAGACACCTATGGCCATGGCACTGGCGTAGCCGCGATCGCAGCGAGCGCAGCCTACGGTGTCGCCAAGGGAGCGACGTTGCACTCAGTACGCGTCGCGGATGGGGAGGGCGAGTTTGTCAGCAACATCGGCGCCGGGCTCGATTGGCTACGAAGCAACGGAATACAACCGGGCATCGCCAATCTCAGCCTAGGAGATCAAAACGGCGACGTTTACATCGACGACGGAATTCCTCGCTTTCTTTCCGAAAAGATCGGTGAGGCTATTTCGGCGGGCTATGTCGTCGTGAAAGCAGCCGGCAACGCAGGCGAGGATGCTTGCACCCAATCGCAAGACACGCAGACGAATGAAATCGTAGTCGCAGCAAGTGACATAACTGATCACCGGTCGGTGTGGGCCGGCGGTTTTTCTTCGGCCTATGGGTCGTGCGTTTCGCTCTTTGCGCCTGGAACCAACGTTGCGACTACGGCCAATCCCTTGGGAAATTCGTTCAGTGGGACGTCCGCTTCTGCGCCGATCGTCAGTGGCGTGGCAGCTCAGATCTTGCAGGAACAGCCTGATATTGGACCGGGTGGAGTGCTGTCACAACTTCAGATATCCGGAAATCGCGTTATCAACGACCCGAGCACGCCAAACAACTTCCTCGTGAACTCGCTGCACCAGACTGCGAACATTGGCGGCCCCACCAGCGTGCTATCGACGGACGTAAGCTTCACGGTCGTATACCATATGACTCCGCATGGTGGTGACCCCAACAACCGCAGCTTCGTTTGGTTCGAGCAGAATCACACCAATTTTGCAACTCAAGCGACCGCTTCGGGGAATACTTACACCCGTACGATTCACGCAGGTGAATCGGGGTGGACATCAATCACCTCCCAATACACGTCGGCCGGCAAAACGATAACGCAGTCCATCACCCTCAACATTGCGCCGGACGGCACGTGTAGCCCCAACTGCCACTAGGCGAGAGCGTGGAACTTGATGCGGTCCCCAATTCCGAGGCAGCGACAACACATGACCACGAGACTGACGATCGTTTTCCTTGTGCTAGTCTCGAGTCCAGGCCTTGCTCGTGGCCAGAGGCCCTCAGACGGAGTCGAGCTCCACGGTGCGGCCGGAGGTGCCGCGAGTGGAGGCCCTAATACTCGTGACAACGGCGGTTTGTTTGGAAAAGTTGGTATGGGAATCCGCTTGTCGTCTCAATGGCAACTCGACGTCGACGGCAACTTCTTTGCGAGAACCGCGTCGTCCGGCTGTGTGAGCCCCTCTACAGAATGCACGACCTCGTTCCCGAGTACGATAGTCGCGTTGTTGATCGACGGGATACATTCGAGTTCATCAAACATGTCGAATGCTCGGACGCTACGTCTCGGCGCGGGCGTGGGACCGGCGATGATTGGTTCCACGCCCACCGCTTCGTCGCTCACTGCGTTCGCCGCAGACATCGGTGGTGACTTCGACCTTGTCCGCCGCGGGCGAGGGGCACTGACTGCTGGTATCCACGGAATGGTCGCCTTCAATGTCCACGGTCGGACGCTCTGGTTAGTGCCGCTAACGATCGGAGCTCGATTTTAGTCCTTCAACGACGCCGATGAAGCGAGCCAACGGCAGCACGCAGGTGCGCGCTGCCGTTGCTTGCTTCCGCGCCCAGAGTCTAACGTCCTCCTTGAAAACGAAGCGGGCTCATAGGTTGGGAGTCGCGGTCCGCCACGACGACGAGAGGACACGTGCCGAAATACCGTCCCGCGATCGCAGGGCTCGGTACGTGAGGGACTCCCTCGCCGACGTGACCTCCGCTTTACGCCGGCTCGGCGTCCACCCCGGACGCATGTACCCAGGACGATGGGAGAACTGTCAACGCCGGAGAAAATTGCACACTTTCACCGGTCTGAAATTGCACACTCGGCTGGGGGGCGAGCCCGATCACGCTGAGAGGTTCTCGGCTTTGGGGTGAGTGGGAGTAGAGCCGCGCTGGGGGCCGCGAGCCGGGGGGTGGCGAGTGGCCCCCAGCGCGCGCGTGAGCTCGGTGTGGTGGCGCATCCGGTAGCTGTTGCCGCGGATGTTCACGATGTGGCAGTGGTGCACGAGGCGATCGATCAGGGCCGCGGCCATGACGTCGTCGCCGAACACGTCGCCCCACTCGGTGAAGCTCTTGTTCGACGTGAGCACCGTGCTCGCGTGCTCGTAGCGCCGGGCCATGAGCTGAAAGAAGAGCATGGCGCCGGTGCGCGAGACCGGGAGATAGCCGATCTCGTCGACGCCGTGCCTCCGGCAGATCTCGGCCAGCTTCGTCTCCTTGGCCGCGGCCTCGTTGAGGATGGCGACGATCTGCTCGGCCGTGAACCGCGATTTCTTCATGCGTCCTCCCCGCCTCGCGGCGGATCAGGACTCCCAACCTATTCGCTGACTCCGCTCACGGGGAGAAGACCAGGGGCTCACGGCTCCCCTTACCAGGGCTCCCGCCACCGGCTGGACGCTGACGCGACTGGACAACCGGCGACCTGCCGCCAGTTGCTCAGCCCGGAACCGCGCGGCTCGGCGTTGAGGTCTGACCTTCTGTGATGATCCGCACATCGCCCGAGGCGTCATCGCGGCCGAAATCGCAATGCCTCGGCGACGTGCTGCTCGGCGACTCCATCGCAAGCATCGAGGTCGGCGATCGTCCGCGCCACACGCAACACGCGGTGATAGCCCCGTGCCGAGAGATGGAGTGACTCCACCGCGGCACTGAGCAGCGATCGCGCTTCTCGATCGATGCAGCCGTTTTGGAGCAGCCATCGACCGGAGGCGTCAGCATTACACCCAGTCGCCATTCGGCGAAACCGAATGCGTTGAATCGCGCGGCTCGCTTCGACCCGCGCTCGAATCGCCGACGATGGTTCGCCGTCGCCTCCACGCTCGAATGCGTCCCTCGAAATCGGCGCCAGCGTCACATGCATATCGATTCGATCGGCCAACGCGCCGGAGAGGCGCGATCGATAGTTCACGATCTCGGACTTCGCTGCAAGTACACGGTCTCGTCGGGTGTCCTGAAGTAACAGCAGTGACACGGGTTCATCGCCGCGATGAGTGAAAATCGCGCGGGGAAGGCGACGCTCAGCGCCGCGCGGGCGATGACCACGCGGCCGTCTTCCAGCGGCTGCCGCAATGCCTCGAGCGCCCCGCGAGGAAACTCGAGCAGCTCGTCGAGAAAGAGCACGCCGTGGTGCGCGAGACTCACCTCGCCGGGTCTCGGAATGCCTCCGCCGCCGACGAGCCCCGCCGACGAAATGGAATGATGCGGCGCGCGAAAAGGCCGAGCGGACACGAGTCCGCCGGACGACGGGCAAGAGCCCGACGACGGAGTGGATCGCCGTGACCTCGAGCGCTTCATCTTCCGTGAGCGACGGAAGAATGGACGGCAGGCGGCGGGCGAGCATCGTCTTCCCCGCACCGGGCGGGCCGACGAGAAGACACGCGTGTCCGCCGGCCGCCGCGATCTCCAGCGCGCGCTTGGCGCTCGCCTGCCCCGAGACGTCCGCGAAATCCACGTTCTCGTCGCACGCCACGCTCTCCATCGCTCGCTCGGCGCGGGACAACGATCCGGTCCGCAATGATTCGACGAGTGAGGCCAGCGAGTCAGCGGTGAACGTGCACAGCGATCGCACGAGCGACGCTTCGGCGACGTTCGACGGCGGAATGACCATTCCGCGAAGCGCAGCCGCGCTGGCGAGATGTCGGGCGACCGACAGCACGCCTCGCACCGGCCGAATCGCGCCGTCGAGCCCCAACTCGCCGAGGAACACGAGGCCCTCCACGCACTCGGCGGGCGAGCGCGCCGAGCGCGACGAGGAGGCCGACGCGATCGGAAGGTCGAATCCGGTCCCCGCCTTTCGTTGATCGCCAGGCGAGAGGCTCACGGTCACGCGCCGAGGAGGGACCGCGAAGCCGGAGTTGGCGAGTGCGGCCGAGACGCGCTCGCGGCTCTCCTTCACCTCGCCGGACGGGAGGCCGACGATCGTCCAGTGCGGCAGCCCTTGGGCCACGTCGACCTCGACACAGACGTCGTAGGCGTCGATTCCGAGCACGGCTGCAGAGCGGATCGCGGCGAGCATACCGCGACACTAGGCAGAGGACCAGGCGAACGCGTCATCATCGCATTGCCGAATCGAGCCGGATGACGCATCGTGCAACGGATATGAGCGTTCGCTCGAAAGCCGCCGTTGTCATTGTGATCGCCCTCGCGGCGGTCGCCGGCCAGGCCCGCGCGCAGCACGTGACTGGGGTCGTGCGCGACAGCGCGTCGCGAGAGCCGGTGCCGAGCGCGGTGGTGCGATTGTTCGACGCGTCCAATCGAGAGTTGGAGCGGACGATCACCGGCCGCGACGGCCGCTACCGCCTCAACGCGCTTCCGACGGGACACGAGCTTCGCGTGGTACGAATTGGATTCCGTCCGCGGGTCGTCCGGTTTCAGAGCGCCGCGGCGAACGACACGACGCTCGACATCACGCTCGCCGCGCTGCCGACGCTGCTCGACGCAGTGCAGGTCGACGACCAGCCCAAGTGTAGCCGCCGGTCGGACCGCGCCGCGGCGCTCGCGCTTTGGGAGCAGGCGCGCACCGCGCTCCTGGCGACGGTCGTCGCGCGTGAATCCCGCCCACCGCTGATCGCGGTGATCACCTATGACCGGACTGTGGATCGTCGAGGCCGTATCGTGCGGCAGAAGGTTCACCGCGACTCGCTGCCGACGAACCGCCCCTTCATCGCCGGACGCCAGGTTGGCGATTTTCGCGACGATGGATACGCCGACGGCGTTGCGAGCCAGCGCACGTACTACGGACCAGACGCCGACGTACTGCTCGACCCCGCCTTCGGCGACGGGCACTGCTTTTCACTGCGGGAGGAGAAGAGCGGCCATCCGGGGCAGATCGGCCTCGCGTTCGAGCCTGTCCGCGACCGGCCCGGCATCATCGACATCGACGGCGTGATGTGGGTCGACGTCGCGGCGCCGGCGCTGCGCACGATCGAGTTCCGGTACACGAGCGTCGAGCACCCGATCGTCGACGCGCAGACCGGCGGCTTCGTGTCGTTTCGCACGGCGACGAACGGGCTCTCCGTTATTGATCGGTGGAACCTTCACCTCCCGTCGATCGAACACATCGTCGCGGCTCAACGGCGTGAGGGCCCGGCGACCCGAGTCGGCGGCTCGACGCTGCCCTCGAGCGGAAATGGCGGCGACCGTTGGCGCGTGATCGATGTGCACGACGTCGGCGCGGTGATCGCGAAGGCTGTGTGGCCGGATGGCTCGGAGTGGCAGGCGCCGCTCGGGACGCTGCGCGGGACGCGCCGTGCGGCCGGACAGCACGTCGGGTGTGCCCGGCGTGCTCGTCTGGCTCATGGGAAGCGACGACTCGACGCGCACCACCGCCGACGGCTCGTTCGAGTTGCCGCAACTGTTGCCGGGTCCATATCCGCTGTTCGCGGCCGAGTCACCGGCCGATCGCTCGGTGTTTCAGCAGAACGACTCGCTGCGTGTCGAGATCGACTCGACCGTCATGCCGCCGCTGCGGCTCGTGGTGCCGACGCTCGCCGCGCGGATCAAGGCGTACTGCAAGCAAGGAGTCGTGTCGGGCCCCGGAGCGACGCTGCTCCTCGGGAACGTTCTTCTCCCGGACGCGTCGAACGCATCCGGCGCGGCGATCCAAGCCTTCTGGGGCGAGTCAGTGCTCGACGTCGGGAGAGGGTTTCGCGAGCACGCGCGCACGGACACCCTGGGCACGTTTCACATTTGCGGCCTGGCCGCCGATGACACGGTGCTCATCAAGGGCGTGCTCGACAGCCTCGACGCGTCCGGGGAGGCGAGATTCCATTCGCACCGCGATTCGCTCCTCGCGCATGTCACCCTGCGCCTGACCGTGCCGCCGTTCCGCGCCCGCACATGCAGGTCGTCGACGAGCACGGCAATCCGATCCGGAGCGCTTCCCTGATCGACGACGAGACCGGCGAGGTGCGAGCGACCACGAATTTCGCCGGCGAGGCGAGTCTCGGCTGGCTTCCACGCGGCCGCACGAGCATCCCAGTACAGCGGCTCGGCTATGAACCGACCAGGGTGACCGTCAACGTCGCGCCAAACGACACGACAACTGTGTCGGTCCTCATGCGTCGCGCGCCTTAGGCGCGCGAGCATCTCAGTTTCGCGACGGCGGACGATCGGTGTCGACGCAGAGCACCTTGAGTTGCTGCTGCGCGTACGGGTCGATCTGGTCGAGCAAGTCGAGCGACTGCTTCGCGGTTTCGGCGAACGACGCCTCGCCGGCGTGAAGCCCGGTACGCGCGAGCGGGATCACGTCGGTCGCCACGCGCACTCGTTTGCAGCTCTCGCCCTTGTCGGTGAGCTTCATCGATTCCTTGAGCGCCGTCTGCGCGACGGCCAGCGCCGCCACTCCGGTCAGGAACCGGGCTTGCTCCGACGTTTGCACCGAGTCGGCGAATGCCAGCATGCGAAGCGCGGCCGCGAGATCGGCGTTGGACTGCGCACCGCTCGCCGCCGCCTGATACAACGCGTTCCCCTTGGCCAACGCGAACGTGGCCACGAAGGTCGAGTCGTCGCCGCCGGCCAACGCCGCGTGCAACGAGGCGAGCGCGCTGTCCGGGCGATTGAGCTCGATCTGGTACTGCGCGATCGCCACATGTCCGTGCTTGGTGGCGGAGTCGAGCAGAACCAACTGCCTGGTGGCGTCCAACGCCTCGGAGACCTTGCCGCGAGCGTGCAATTCCGTGGCGTGGAGGTTCAACAACTCCACACTCCGCGGAAAGAGCGCGAGCCCGCGCGGCAACACGGTGTCCGCCTCGGCTTTGATGTACTGCGTGTACAGCGCGTACATCTTCGCGTCTTTCGGGAAGGCGTTCACGCCGTGCGCGAGCGTCTCGACCGATTTGATCGTCTGGTTCGCCGAGTGGTACGCGAAGCCAAGCCGGTAATAGAAGAGCGAATCGCGTCGGCTGACCGAGTCACGCTCGAGGAGCGCCTCGCCGGCGGCGATCGCCACCGGCCAGTGCTTGTTCTCGTACGCCGCGCGCCATTTCTGCAGGACGAACCGGATGTCATCCGGATGCGCGTTGCTGAGCGCGACGAGGAACGGCTCGGCGGCCGACGCATTGCCGCCGTCGAGCAGTGCGTAGCCGACTCGTACGGCGAGGTCGAGGTCCGTCGTGTCCGTCGCCGCCAGGCGGATCCAATACCCCGCGGCCGGTTCGCGCCGCCGCAGCGAGTCGAGGGCGACCGCGGCCGCCTCGAGACCATGCGGGCTCACCGAATCGATCGCGAGGAGCGACTCGGCCTCGGCGAGTACCTCTTTCGCCGGAGCGCCGTTTTGATGCAATGCCCACACGAGGCACGTCCGAACGATCGAACCACGCGGATACGCGTTGACGCCTTCCCGCGCCGCCTCGACTGCGCGTAGGCCGCTCCCCGCTCGGAGCGCGTTCTCGCAGCGGCGTTCGTGCACGAGCTGCACACGCGCCGCGGCGATGGACCGGGCGAAGAGTACGGCGGCCGAATCGAGCTTCGGCGCCATAGCGTCAGGCAGCGGTTGACGCAGCCGCTCGTCGCGGAGCAGCATGAGCGAGCCTGACAGACGCGGACCCGCCGGCCCGTTGGACACCGACGCCATCACGAACTCGTCCGCGCGGAAGAACTTGCCCGCGGAGCGGATTTCCTGAAGGTCGTAGGTCGTGTCCGGGTTGTAGCCCGCGCGCTCCATGCGATAGCCGACGTCTCCCGCGTCGATGAGGTCGACCTCCTTCTTGTCGATAAGGCGGCCCATCCGCGAGCGCACCGCGTCCGCTGCCTTGCGGCCGAGCTTCATGTCGGCGCCGGCATGCGGCGCGAAGTTCACGATGAGCAGGCCCTGACGCGTGAACTCCGGCTGGTCCTTCTTCCCGCGCTGAGCGCTACCCGACACCGCGGCGGCGACGATCAGAGCGACGCTGCCCGCCATCGCCCTGCGCGGCAGACGGGGGGCGCACGGAAACATCCGGCGGAGGGGTCGGCGTTCGAGAGCGAGGGTGGGAATCAAGCTCTAACTATGTAGTCGGTGGCAGCCCGTGCGACACCCTATCCCGGGCCCGAACCCAATGTACGGACCAAGTCGAGGGACTGCTGAACATTACGAATTGTGGGACGGATCTCCGACATCGGGCAATCGAGGCGGACGATTTGTCCCCTTTCAGCGCGACGGATCCATCGGGCACTGCTCGGCGGTGAGCTTGTCGAAGTCCGGCATCCGGACCCGCCACCCATACTGAAGCGTCGCGTGCGCGTCCCCCGCGGCGAGCTGGCACTGATATCGACCCAGATAGAAGTCGAACGGATCGCGGGAGTCGGCGTCGACCAGGTCGAGGTCGGAATCCACCATGGTGAGCTTGCCGAACTTGAGCTGGCCGCGCCGAATGGCGACGAAGTTCGGCGACGCCATCGCTGACGGCACGAGCCCCCGCAACGCCGAATCGCTGACCGCGTTGGGCGAGCCGATCACCAGGCCGATGCCGTTCGCGCAACAATCGAGCGACGCGATCGCGCCGTGCAGGTGAGGCGGCGGCAGGTTCGAGAACACGTCGATCAGGATCGTGTTCTTCTCGACGCGCAGGTTGCCGCTCGCCGGGACGTTGATCATCGCCGAAAGGCTGATGTGAAGCGCGCTAAGCAGGCCGGTCACGCCGACCGCGCCGATCTTCACCTCTTTGGTCTCGATCGCCAGCCACCGTCCTTCGCGAATCGACGGTGTGCCCGCCATCGTGAACGGGATCGTGGCGCCCTTCGAGAGCGTTCCGTGAATGACCAGGTTCTGGCCGTCCGCTTCGACGCGGAGGTTGCGGACGTTCGCGTTCGGATAGGCGAAGATCCGCGTGTTCAAGAGGACCTCGACCTGCGGCTTCGTCAGGTGAACCGACGCGCCGCTCACATCGAGGTCGAAGCTCGCCGGATCGTCGAACGACACGACGGTGGCCGGCGGCGCCGGACGCATCTGCGCGTGAATCCTGTCGATGCCGACGACCAGGTCCTTCGTGAACCTGAATTGGACGTTTCGCATCGTGAGGACGGGGGAGACGTTCGGATCGACGACCGAATCACGCACGGCGCGCCCAGCCGAGTCGGCCACGTTGCCCGCGGCCATGGCGGGGGTCGTCGGACCCGAGCACGCCGCGACGTCCGCCGCGAGCCATGCGGCGAGAATCCATTTCCCGGTTGTCACCCGAGATGACTTCACGAAGCGCGCAGCTTCTCCCATGTGTGCCGTATCCCCCCACGCGCCGGCGGGTTCGCCGGGGTGTCCTCGCCTTCTTCATCATCATCGCAAGGAACGGTCTAACTCGGCGGCCGGCTCGTCGCGTGCGGCGGCGCGACTTAACTTGCGAAAGGGCCGAGTACGGAGGCGGGCTCGTGGGCTACGAGGTGAAGTGCCGGGTGCGCGTCGTCGAGAAAGGCACCGCGCGCGAGGCGGACGGGACGGTTGACGGTGCGATCTGGGTCGTGCACCCGAAGGGACCGACAGGCATCGCCGACACCGCGATCTTCGCCAAGGCGAAGGAGCTCGGACTCACCGCGACCAAAGTCGCGCGCGTCTCCGACACGCTGACGGCTGAGAAGCTCGTCCGTCCGCTCGCGTCGCGCCGATCGGCGAAGCCGGTCAAGTCGAACGGCCCTCGCGCCTCGAAATGAGCCAGGCGGCGCCGGACGGTCCCCTGCTCCTCTACGACGGGAGCTGCGGATTCTGCGCTGAGACGGTGCAGTTCGTGTTGCGGCACGACGTGCGCGCGAGGAAACTCAAATTCGCGAGCCTGCAGGGTCCGATGGGGACGGCGATCCGCGGCCGCCATCCCCAGCTCGCGTCGGCCGATTCCGTGGTTTGGCTCGAGGGAATGAACGACGCGACGCCGCTCGTGCGATCAGCCGCCGCACTGCGTGTGATGCGCTACCTCGGCGGCGCCTGGGGTGCGCTGGCGACTGTCGCTGGCCTGGTGCCTCGAGGCGTTCGCGACTGGGGGTACGATCTCGTCGCGCGACATCGGCACCGGCTCGCCGTCGACGGCGCGGCGTGCGTGATTCCGACGGCTGAGGAGCGCGGGCGATTTCTGGATTGAGTCTGGGATCCAGAATTTCAGAGTTCAGTTGTGAGCTGCGTTCGTGCACAGAGACCGTTGTCGCGTTTCGCCATGTGGGAGCGAGACCAGCATCGCGCATTCAGCGTCGAGGATGCGAGGCGTGAGAACTGCTTTGGACTCCACGTGCCCTGAACGGCCAATACGGCCCGACCCAGGTCTCAGGACTGCCCCAGGGGTGAGATGCTGGAAAATGGGATCCTTGGCGTGCGAATGGTCCGTGTAGATGAGAGACGCCAGGGTACAGTTGTCAGATGCAAGACTTCAAACACATCAAGGCGTGGCAGAGGGCGCACGCGTTGGCGATCGCGCTTCACAAGGCGACGCGGCACTTCGGGCGAATGGGTTATGCTCACCTGCGGTCGCAGCTCACTCGTGCCGCCGACGCGGTTGCCGCGAACATCGTCGAGGGCTGCGGAGCAGCAACGAACAAGGAATTCGCTCGATTTCTCGACATGTCGATCAAATCTGACAACGAGGTCGAATACCATTTACTCGAATCTCGCGATCTGGAGCTCCTGGATATCACGATCTGGCAGGGCTTCAATGACGAGACGATCGAGATCCGTAAAATGATCTTCGGCTACCGCAAGCGCGTCCTGGCTAGCCCCCGTAACACCTCGCCCTCACGCCTCGAGCCCGACCCCTGATCCTGCGACCTCAGGACTCAGAGCAGTCCTCAGGCCTGGGTCGGGCCGTAGCAGCCGCTCAAGGCACGTGGCGTCCAAAGCAGTTCTCACGCCTCGCATCCGCGATGCTGAATGCGCGATGCTGGTCTGGCATCCCGGGCCGCCACGCCCAGCTCACCCGCCACCCAGGAAGCGCCGCACCGCGGCGAGTACCTCGTCTCGATTGCTCACGAAGATCCAGTGGTGCGCGCCGTGGATCTCGAGAACGGTGCCGTGTTCGACCTCTCGCCGAAACTGCTCGCGCGAGTTGCGGTCGACGCGGTCGAGTCCGCGAATCACGTCTTGCCACGCCGCGGCGTGCTCGCGATCGGCGCGCTGCCACGGCTCGAGTTGGGCGACTGAGTCCGTGACGGCGTAGATCGCCAGTGCCGGCGCTTTCACGTCGGCGTAGTTCGGGTGCTCCGCCTGGATCGACTGATACGCATTGGTGATGTCTTCGCGCCAGCCATCGTACTTGAAGCGCACGCGGATGTCGGCCTCGGGGATGTTCACTCCGCGCACCCGGTGGACAAATGCGACGTACGCAGCCGGCGTCGTCGTGTCGGCGGCGGTCGGCTCGGGGCGGCCCGGGATGTTCGGCGGAACGGGAAAGATCTCCTGCAACTGCGCATCGGCGGCCACGCGATCGTAGGCCCCGTCGAGATACACGAGTTTGTCCACGAGCGACGGGTACTGTCCGGCCAGCCGCGTCATCTCTTCGCCGGCGATCGAGTGGCCGATCACCGTCACGCGGCCGAGATGAAGCGCGGCGATCGCCGCGCGAATGTCGGCCACGAGGCGACGCGTGTCATAGCCGGAGTCGGGGTGATCCGACTCGCCGAATCCACGCCGCGTGAGGGCGACGACGTGGAACTTGTCGGTGAGCAGCGGCGCGAAGTCGTCGAACGAGTGGGCCGTGTTGCCCAGGCCCGCGAGAAAGAGGATCGTCGGGGCCCCGGCCGGACCGCCGAAGTCCAGGTAATGAAGCCTGACGCTCGGCGCGACGCGCACCATGCCGCTCGTGTGGTGCGTCGTGTCGCGCCACGTGTCGCCGCGGGCGCGCGACTGGGCGGCCGCCGGCGCGCGCGGCGCGCCGAGCGCGGCGGCGCTCAGCGCGAACGCGACGGCGACGTGTCTACGGAACGACCTTGCCCGACGACAGCTCTTTGGTGAGGCGATAGAGGAATTCCTCGCTGTCGTAGTACGACTTGATCAGCACGCGCTCGTCCTTGCCGTGCGCGCGGTTGTCGTTCGGGTCGCCGAACAATCCGGAAACGCCGTACCCGGGGATGCCGATGGCGCGCAGGTATTTGCTGTCGGTCGCGCCTGTGCCCATCGTCGGAATGACGAGCACGTCGGAACCGAACATCTCGTGCGTGAGCTTCTCGATCGGGCGCATGATCTCGGGCGTGAGCGGCGACGGCGCCGCGTGCTCCATCGCCGGCGCGCGCGAGATGCTGACGCCGGTGTCACCGGTCGACTTCAAGAGCGAGGCGCGCACGTCCTCCGGATCGTGTCCCGGCGCCATGCGGCAGTTCACGTTGGCGCTCGCGGCTTGCGGCAGCGCGTTCCGCGCGTGACCGCCGGTGAGCATCGTGGCGACGCACGTCGTGCGGAGCATCGACCGGTAGCGCGGGTCGCGCGAGAGCGTCGCCGACGCGTTGGCGTCGTTCGGATTCGCGACGATCGCGCGCATCGCGGCGCCGATCTCGGGCGTCTCGATCGTCGCCGTGCGCGTGAAGAACTCGCGCGTCACGTCGTTGAGCATGACCGGGAACTGGAACGTCGCGATGTGGGTGAGCGCCTGAGCCAACTCATAGATCGCGTTGTCGTCGCGCGGCACCGACGAATGACCGCCGCGGTTCGCCGTCGACACGGTGAAGTTGGCCGACACCTTCTCCGCCGCGCCGACCGAATTGATGAACGGCTTGCCTTCGCGCAGCGACCCGCCGCCGCCCTCGTTGAGGGCGTACGCGGCGTCGATCAGCTCGCGGTGGTTGGCGATGAGCCAGCGCACTCCATTCGCGGGCCCACCTTCTTCGTCGGCCGTCAGCGCGAGAATGATGTCGCGGTCGGGGACATAGTGTTCCTGCTTGAACCGAATGAGCGTCGTGACGAAGATCGACGCCATCGCCTTGTCGTCACCCGACCCTCGGCCGTAGTAGTAGCCGTCGCGTTCGGTGAAGACGAACGGGTCGAGATCCGGCGACCAGTCTTTCTTGAGGGCCTGGACGACGTCCAGGTGCGCGAGAAGAAGCAGCGGTTTGCGCCCGCTCGACCCGTTGCCGTGATACCGGACAACGATGTTCCCCTTGTCCGCCCGCGGACCACCCTGGAAGATGTCGGACTCCGCGAACCCGGCGTCGCGAAGGCGCTTCGCTACCGCGGTCGCCGCGACGGTCGTGCTGCCGACCGAATCCGCGGTGTTGATCTCGACCATCTCCTTGTAGATGTCGTGCGCGAGCCGCTGGTCGGCGCGCAACGGAGTGCCCTGCTGGTATTGGGCGGAGAGCGTGGCGGGAAGTGCGAAGGCAGCAAGCGCGACGGCGAGTCGCATCGAAGGCTCCGGCGAGGGTGCGCGGAAGTGTACGATGCGAAAAGGAAGGCGTGAAGAGCGCTCGGCCACTTTGAGTTCAGGCCGGTTGGATGGATCGGCTTCGCACTCGAAGTCGGAGGTCTGACGTCTGACGTCTGACATCGGACCCTGCGTCCCGGTGGAGGAGTCGCAGGCGACGCGAAGTCCTACCGCGTCACGCCTGGTCTGAAGTCAGATGTCGGACGGCAGACTTCAGATTTCGAGTGATAAGCCGGACTGCCCGCGGCGACGACGAGCCAAAGAATGGCCGCGATCGCCCGCGCCGTTCGCTCGAAGTCTCAGCCGGCGCCGAGTCTCTTCCGGATGTCTCTCGCCCCCGACGACACCCCCAGCGCGACCGACAACCCGAACAGCAACGCCGTCCCCGTCCCTATGAGCGGCACAATCATCACGATCGGGATGGCCACGATCGCGGCTCCAACTCCGGCGAGCACGGGCGCCAAGCCGTTCTGCACGGCGTCCACGTACTGCAGCCGGTTCACGGTGAAGCGACGGGCCTGCCAGAAGCCGAGCGCCGTTGCGGCGACGGTCATGGCGAGACCGGTGATCGAAGCGAAGAAGTGGAACACGAGACCCTCCGAAATGACACGCGACGTTGCTCGTGCATCAGTACGTGAATCCTGCACCGGAGTTTCAGCGCGCCGCTAGTCTCAGCCGAAGCCGTCCGATAGCTTTGGCGTGGCGGCCTGAGAGACGGCACGCGGTGCCCACCACGCATTACGCACGAGAGTTCGATGGTCACGTTGCGCGTCGTCCGTCATGACCGGGAACTGGTGCTGGCCGAGGTTCCCAGCGACGTGATCCCCAGCCGCGGCGAGGTGCTGCAGCTCGACACCCTGGACGACACCGGCGAGAAGTCGAGACCCAGCACGCTCTGGCGCATCGTCTCGGTCACGGTGCACGTCCCGTCCCTCGCTTCGTCGGTGCAGCGCGACGGGTCTGCGCTCGCCGTCCGACAGGTCGAGGTCGCCGTGCTGCCTGACATCGCCCTCGTCCCCGAGTTCGCCGCGGCGGCCGAGAGGATCCTTTCCGAGTCGAAGATGTGACGGACGCTCCGTCGAGCCGGGTGACCGGGGGGGGGATGGATTGGCGGGAGCCGACCTCGCAACGGGCCGGCTCCTGTCCATGTACACCCGGACGCAGGAGCTGCCGGCGCACCTCCGCGAATGGCGGCTGCCACCGGGCTGGGCGTGGGGATCCGAAGGACTCCACACGCAGCATCGCCACTATCAAGAGGTCGTCGACGCGCTCGGGCGATCACTGTCGCTGGTGACCGCGCCGAACGAGGCGCATGCTGTGTGGCTCGAGTCGGAAGCACGCCACTTGGCGCATCGAAACCATCCGGCCATCCCCACGACGTACCACTACTGGTCGACCTTCGCGGTCAATCAGCGCGGCCCCGGCTATCTGCGCCGCTGGATCGCCGGTGAAACGATCGCCGCCCGATTGGCGCGCATGGGACCGGACGACGTCCCCGGCGCGCTGCGCGTCCTGCGTGAGATCGGCTCGGGCTTGAGCTACCTCCACGACCTCGGGGCCGCGCACGGATGCATGGCCCCCGAGACCGTCTTCGCGTCGCCGATGGGGCGTCTGTGGATGATGGGATGGCAGTGGGCGATGCCGATGTCCGAGATCCCTACCGGCATCTCGCCCGACTTCCGGTTCATGCCGGTGCCGCACGAATGGACCGACGGCGTGTGGTGTCCGACTCCGGCGAGCGATCAGTGGCAGCTCGCCGCGACGTGCTTCGCCGCGCTCACGGGTGAGAACCCGCCTCCTGACGGAGTGCCGCCGATCCAGCTCATGCGTCCCGACTGCCCGCGCGCGCTCGCCGGCATCATCGATCGCGCGCTGAGCGCGGATCCTGAGAAGCGATTTCCGTCCATCGCCGCCTTGCTTCGCTCGATCGATCGACTCATCGGCGGACGCACGATGGTCGCGCTGGCGGGCGACGAACCTGAGACGTCGCGCGCCAACGAGTCGCCCGAAACGCGACTCCGCTGGGCGCTCGCCGACGACTACGAGGTGCTCGCCGCGCTCGGCTCCGGCTCGTTCGGCTCCGTGTGGCGTGTGCGCGACCTGACGCTGGGCCGCGAGGTGGCGCTCAAGCTGCTCCATCCGCGCGTCGCGCGCGACGAGCGCATCGTCGGCCGATTTCGTCGCGAGGCGCGGCTCGCGGCGCAGCTCGCGCACCCCGCGATCGTTCCGATCTTCGACTGGGACAGCCGCGGCGACGTCGCCTGGTACACGATGGAGCTCGCGGAAGGCGGATCGGTCGCGGATCTCGTCGCGCGATCCGGCCCGCGCACGCTCAATGAGATCGCGCCGCAGATCGACTTCATCCTCAACGGCCTCGCGGCGGCGCACGCGGTCGGCATCGTTCACCGCGACCTGAAGCCGGAGAACGTTCTCATCGACCGTTATGGACGATGGCGACTCGCCGACTTCGGCATCGCCAACGCCACCGGCGAAGAAACGGCCGGCGCGTCGGGCACGCCCGCGTTCGCGCCCCCCGAGCAGCTGCTCGGCGAAGAACAGGACGCCGCGGCCGACTGCTTCTCGCTCGCCGCCATCGTCGCGTACGCGTTGACCGGAACGCCGCCGTTCGGTGAGCGGGACAGCGCGTCGATTCTGGCGCGGGAGTTGCGCGGCGACGTTGACCTGTCGTCGCATCCAACGGAGCTGGCCGAGTGGTTGCGCCGCGGTCTCGCGGCGGCGGCGGCGGAGCGGTTCGAGGACGCGGCGGCCATGCAGGCCGCGTGGCGCGACGCGATCGGCGCCGTTCTCGAGCAGGACAGACAGGTCCCGTGGTGGAGACGTTGGTTCGCCGGCGACGCCGCCGAGGGCGGCGTCTCGTGGACGGGAGACACGTTTCTCTCCAAGTAGGCGGAACGACGGATGGGAATAACGAGCACCGATCCGGCCACGGGTGAGCCGCTGCGGGAGTTCGCGCCGCTGACGCCATCGGAGATCGAGAACAAGCTGTCGTGCGCCGAGCGCGGCGCGCGCGCATGGGGATCGACCCCGCTCGACGATCGCACGCGCGTGCTTCGCCGCGCCGCCGACCTGCTCGACGAGCGCCGCGACGAGTACGGAAAGTTGATGACGCGCGAGATGGGCAAGACGTTCGCCGCCGCCAAAGACGAAGCCGCGAAGTGCGCGACGAGTCTTCGCTACTATGCCGATCACGCGGGCGAATTTCTCGCCGATGCCCCGGTCGCGGTCGACGGTGAACGCGGGTACGTGGCCTTCGAGCCGCTCGGCGTGGTACTCGCGGTGATGCCTTGGAACTTTCCCTTCTGGCAGGTAATCCGGTTCGCCGCGCCGGCGCTGGCGGCAGGCAACGTCGGACTCCTCAAGCACGCGTCCAACGTTCCACAGTGCGCGTTGGCGCTCGAGCAGCTCTTTGCCGACGCCGGCGCGCCGGCCGGCGTGTTTCAAACATTGCTCATCGAGGCCGGCCAGGTCGAGTCGCTCATCGGCGACGAGCGCATCGCCGCGGTGACGCTCACCGGGAGCGAGGCCGCGGGGACCAGCGTCGCGTCGGCGGCTGGACGGCACGTCAAGAAGACGGTGCTCGAGCTGGGCGGGAGCGATCCTTTCATCGTCATGGAAAGCGCGGATCTCGACGCGGCCGCGCGGACCGCCGTGACGGCCAGAACGATCAACAACGGCCAGTCGTGCATCGCGGCGAAGCGCTTCATCGTCGCGCAGCGAATCGTCGAGGACTTCACCACGCGATTCGTCGAGCGCATGCGGAGCCTCGTCGTCGGCGATCCGATGGACGAGCGAACCAACGTCGGACCATTGGCGACGGCCAAGATCCGCGACGACCTGCACTCACAGGTGACCCGGTCGGAGAAGGATGGCGCGTCGCTTCTCGTCGGCGGCACGCCGCGCGCCGGCAAAGGGTTCTACTACGAGCCCACCGTCATGCGCGACGACACGCGCAACAGCGCGGCATTTCGCGAGGAGACATTCGGTCCGCTCGCGGTGATCACCAGTGTCCGCGACACGAGCGACGCCATCGCCGCCGCGAACGACTCGCGCTTCGGGCTCGGCGCCGCCGCATGGTCGCGCGACGAGAAGGAAATCCGGCGATTCGCGCGCGAGCTCCAAGCGGGCAGCGTCTTCGTCAACGGGATGGTCGCGTCGGACGCGCGCTTCCCCTTCGGCGGCGTGAAGAAGTCCGGTTACGGCCGCGAGCTGTCGGCGTTCGGCATGCACGAGTTCGTGAACGTGAAGACAGTCCGCATCCGCGGCGCCGCCGCGTCCTCCGGCAGCGCTACGGAGTAGGCGCGTGCTGCTCCGCCACGGCGCGTAGCGCGATCGTCACCGTCGCACCGCCGCGTCCGTCGGTCGGCGGTTCGACGCTCGGGCTCCGCACGGTGATCGAGCCGCCCCACCCTTCGACGAGCTGCCGGCTGATCGCCAGACCGAGGCCGCTCCCGCTCGTGCGCGTCGAGAAGTGCGGCTCGAAGATGCGAGGCAGCACGTCCGCCGAAATTCCGTGGCCGTCGTCGCTCACCGTGATCGTCGCGTGCTCGCCGTTGCCGTTTCCGGGCGGGTCGACGCTCACGTGAACGCGCGCCGCGCCGGCGAGCCGCGCGTTTTCCAGAACGTTCAGCAAAACTTCCTTCAGCTCGTCGACACGCGCCAGCGCCGTGACGCGCGAGTCGTCGCCGGTTTCGATCCACTCGACGTCGTCACCCTCCCCGCCTTCCCCGCCCATTCGCTCGAGCGACACGACCTCGCGCACGATCGCGGCGATGTCCACCTCGCTCGGCCGGGCGCGCTCGTCGGGGGCGGCGCCGTACCGGCTGAACGCGCGCGCGATCTCGTCGAGCCGGTCGATCTCGGCCAGAATCTGGTTGACGTTGTGGTCGAGGACGCGATCGAAGTCGACGCGCTTGTCGGCCCGCGCCCGCCGCAGGTGTTGGACGCCAAGCCGGATGGGGGTGAGCGGATTCTTGATCTCGTGGGCGACCTGCCGCGCCATCTCACCCCAAGCGAGCACGCGTTGCGCGCGCGCGATCTCGCTCACGTCGTCTACCGTGATGACGATGCCGCCGCCGCCGCGAGAGAGACGCGTGAGCGTGCCGCGCAGCTGTCGCTGATCCACCGTCACCTCGAAATCGTGCTCGTCGGCGGCGCTGTCGATGAAATCCCCCACGCGGCGGGCGACTTCGGCGTTCACCGTGTCGTCGAGGTGCGCGCCCGCCGGCAGTGACACGCCGAGCAGCTGCTCGCTTCGCGGGTTGGCGAGCGTGATCCGCCGCTCGCGATCCACGGCGACGACACCGCTCGCCACGTTGCGCAGCACCGCCGAGGTTCGCCGCTGCGCTTCCTCGAGCGCCGAGCGGCTCGCGTTCAGATCGGCCGTCATCCGGCGGAACGCGGCGAACACGGGGAGGAACTCCACCGTGGGCTCGGACTCGAGCGGCGGCGTGCGACTGCCACCCGCGATCGCGAGCGCCGCTTCGCGCAGCGCTCCGATCGGCTTCGCGAGCTGTCGAGCGGCCGCCCCACTCAGCCAGAGCGCGGCGAGCGCGCCCAGGGCCGTGGCAAACAGTACGAGCACGCCGAGGTCGCGCCGTCGCCGGCCGAGAGGAGCGTCGGTCGCGCGCGCCGGTGCGGCGATCACCACCGGCGGCAAAGGCGCCACCGTCAACGACCGGTAGCCGAACAGGGTCGGGGCGTCGCCGACCGACTCGACCTCGGTGGCGGTTTCCTCGGCGTGAACGGCGAGCGTCGACTCGATTTTCGGCGGGAGCAGGCGACCCGTCGGAGCGAGGTCGTCGTAGAGCTGGTCGCTGGTCTGCCGCAGTTCGCCGCCGCGGAACAGGAACAGCGGCGTTTCTAAACGCTCGCTCTCGTTGGCGAGATGGGCAAGCGCGCCCACGCTCGGCTCGACGGACCGCAGCGTCTCGCCCACCAGCACGGCGCGCGACTGGATCGCGTCGGCCGCCAGCTGCCCGTACATCCAGATCGCGAATGCAAGACCCGGAATGACGAAAAACGCAAAAAGGGCGAGCGAGAGCCGCGCGCGGTAGCTCCGGCCAAGCGTGCGGCGGCGCGCGCGCAGCCACCGCCCCGCCCCGCCGTCGGCGATCACCGCCGCCAGCCAGAGTCCGCCGACGATCGCCAGATCGAGCAGCACGATGAGCGCGCCCCGCTCCACCAGCGCGTCGAGCGATCGGAGCTCGACGTCCACGTGGGCGGGCGTGGCTCCTCTGCCGGTAGCGACGATCCGGTCGCCGTGCAGCTGCGTACCCGCGCGACGCCAGCTCGTCGGACCCACTGTCGTGTCGGCACGCGGCAGCAGCGGACCGCGCAGCCGCACCGAGTAGGGTGGCTCGACGTCGTGCTCCTCGGCGAGGCCGAGAAGCTGCGCGAACGGATTCGACTGGAAGAGACGACTCGGCGGCGCTAGCACGACGCCGGTCGCGCCGCCTCCGGCGGACGGCGCGCCCATCACCAGCTCGACCGCCGTGTCCGTGGCTACCGGTTCGATGATCACGTTTCCCGTCCGTCGCGCCATCGCCACCACGCGCGCGACCTCGGCGGCCGGATTGGGAATGTCCGCCGTCGCGAACATCGCGACAGCTCCGGAATCCGTCGGCCACGCCGAGAGGATGATGGGATTCCCGGCCGCGGCGATGTCCGACGTGACGTAGTTCTCGAGGAGCGATTCGCGAGTCGGCGCCAACTCGCCGGCGAGACTCAGCCCGAAGCGCTGAAGCAGCGTCGCGGCGACGGAATCGGGCTGGCCCAGGCTCGCCAGGTCGTGCTCCGCCGACTCGACCCTCCCGCGCGCCGTGCGTCCCCAGACGAGCGTCGTCGCGCCGAGCGCGGCCACCGTCGACGCGCTGAGAATGACGCGGCGCGATCGGCGGCTCAGCGCGAGCAAGCCGATCGCGACGATCCATAGAATCGAGTACCACCAAGGCCACCTGCCGGGCGCGTCCCAGACGACCGGCGCCAACACGGCCGCCGCGACGGCGATCAGGGGAGCGAGCCAGGGCGGCGCACCGCGGCGCGGCCCCAGCACGATGGCACCCGCGGCGGCGCCCGAGAGCAGCACCGAGACAGCGGCGAGGAAGAGCGGTACTTCCCACACGAGCCAGAGCGACGCGTCGACGCCGCGAAGCGGCGTGTGCACGCCGCGCGAGAGATCTCGCAGCAGAAACGGACCGAGACCGGCGACGGCCAGCGTCGTGACGACGGCGGCCCAGCGCGACGTGCGACGTCCACCTCGACGGAAAACGGCCAGCACGCCGAGCAACACCACCGCGCTCGTCATCGCCAGCGCGGCCGCGTTTCCGGTCAGCGGTCCGCCCCGCGCCATGAAGTACACCGCGGGGTCGAAGAGGCGGCTCGAGTTCGAATACTGGTTGAGCGGAACCAGCCCCACGCACGCGAGCCCGACCGCGAGCGCGGCCGCCCGACGCGCGTTCGTTTTCGTCGCGCGCCAAACGCCGATCACGAAACACATGAGCGCGATGACCAGCGCGATGCCGGCGCGCGCGCGGGCCGTTTCGGCGATCTGCTGCGAGACCTCGCCCTGCGTCAGCGTCACCGCGGCCACGTCGAACAGACGCAGGTGTCCCGTGGCGTAGCGAAGAAGGTCCGGGGGAGCGGTGTCGCTCGGCTGAATGAATTTGAACTCCTTGAGTCCGGCGCGATCGGCGATGGGCTGCGCGAGCGTGGAAACGAATCGGTCGGCGGGAGGGGCGGCGTCGAGCAACACGGCGACGACGGCGCGGTCGTCGCCGCGCCGCTGCGTGACCTGCAGCGCCAGATAGAACGGTGTCGCGACGATCGTCGTCCCGTCGCGGACCTGGTCGATCGGGGCGCGAAAGTCTCCGGCCCATGCGAACGCGCTGTCCCGGCGATAGACGACCACGCCGCCGTCGTCCAGGCCGCGTGCGACCCTGCTCATCTCATCAAACGCACGGTCGCGCATTGAGTCGGTGGCTACCTCGAGCGCGGCACGGGCGCGGCGCGCACCATCTTGAGTCGCGTCGTCGAGCGCGCGTTTGAGCGCGCTCAGACCACGTGCCGACTCGTCGCGGCGCGCGGCTTCCCAGTCGTGTGTCGTGATCCAGAGCTCTCGTTGCGCGGCGATGGCGATCAGCGACACGGCGATCAGCGCCAGGAAGGACGCGAGGGCCCAGCGTCGAGCCGGGCCGCGGACCCGAACCGCCGTCGCCACGGTCGCGGCGGTGGCGATGATCAGCGGGACCAGATACTCTACGCTTGGCGCGTGGAGCCACTGGCTCGCGGTAAGCAGCGACAGTCCGGCGGCCGTCGCCCACCACGTCCATACCGCGGGCAATCGGGGGGAGGCGAGGCGCTCAGCCATCGTCGCCGTCCCGACTGCTTGCCCGGACCACCGACCCGAGTTTCTGGACGACATGAGTCAGTTGCCCGCCGTCGACGGCGTGTTTTCGCCGCGCCGTCTCAAGCTGATGCAGCCCGAGCAGGTGGCCGAGTGCATTCAGCGCGACCCTCGGCTCATCGTCCCCGTCGGGACGTGCGAGCAGCACGGGAAGCACATGCCGCTCGGCGCCGACTCGATCATCGTCGAGCGGCTCGCCAACGACCTGTCGGCGGAATCCGGAGTCATCGTGGCGCCGACGGTCGAGTACGGCGTGAACGTCGTCACCGAGCGCGAATACGCCGGCAACGCCTCGCTCCGGAAAAAGACGCTTCACCGCGTTCTCAACGACCTCATCGACACCTGGGAATCGACCGGCATTCGCGAGTTCATTCTGCTCACCTCGCACGAGCACGACCCGCATCTCGAAGCGCTCTCGACGGTCATTACGTCGGGCGCGCGCGTGCGGGTCGTCGACGTCTTGAGCGTGGATTTCAGTGACCTGCTCGAGGGGCAAAGCGAACCGATGCACGGTGACGAGGTCGACACCTCTCTGCTGTTGTTCATCGCACCCGAGCTCGTCGCCACGGACCGCGTGCAGGATTATATGATGTCCGAGGACGAGGTGCGACGTTACAGGCGCGGCTGGCTGCGCGTCCCGCGAGCGAGTCCGGGGTCGATCGGTCGCCCGTCGCTGGCGTCGGCGGAAAAGGGCCGAGCGATCTATCAACGGATTTACACTCGCATTCGCGACCGCATTTTCGTGTCGCCGAGGGACGAGGCGTGAACCAGACGGTCTCAACCGGGTAGGTAACCTCATGACACACGTCCGTTCCATGACCGCCGCGACGTGTTTGGCCGGCCTCGTGATGGTCGCGAGCGCCGGCGGTTGGCTGCGCGACGCCGCGGCCGTGCAGGGCGCCATCGTCGACGAAGGCGCCTTTCGGATCTCTCGTGGTGGGGGAGCCGCGACCGAGGTTGAGAGCTTTCGGATCTCGCGTGGCGACAACGGTCAATTAGTCGCCACGAGCCAGCTGAACGCCGGCACGCGCCGCCTCGTGACGAACCTCGTGGCCGACTCGATCGGCACGCCCATCACGTATACGCTGACGGTCGTGGACAACCGCGCGAGGACCGCAGCGGTCCAGGCTGCCGCCCAGTCGGGGAGGCTGGCGACCCGGGTCACAAACCAGCGGGGCGATGAGTCCGACCGGGATTATCCAATGGGCCGGGAGCGGACCGTCATTCTCGACGACGAATTGGTGCACCAGTTGTATTTTTCGGGTCTGTCCAGCCGATCGGGCGGGATTCGCGTCATCAGTCCACACATCGCTCGGGCGGGCATGTTCGTCATCTCCGCCCATGGCATGGAACCCATCGACGTGGGCGGGCAATCGGTCACGGCGACGCATCTCTCACTCGTCAACGGCGCGGACCGACGCGACTTCTGGGTCGACGGCGACGGTCGGGTGTTGCGGGCGGAAACGTCCTCGGGTCTCAAGGCCGTTCGCGACGAGTTGCCCAGAAAGCGCTGAAGACGAGACGGCCTGAAACCCGTCTCGGCGTGTCTCCGTACTCCCCCCAGACCCCATCCACAAGGATTGCCGAAAATGCGTTCGTTGCGGTTCGTCGCGGCCCTGGCGATCTCCGCGCAGGCAGTGTTTGCGCAGCAACCGGCTGGTCGCAGCTCCCTGTCGCTCGATGAGGCGATCAGCATCGCCCGCCTGAACAATCCGAACTTCCTGACGACCCAGAACAACGTTCGCGTGGCGACGTCGGGGATTCGTCAGGCGTATTCGGCGCTCCTGCCCTCGGTTTCGTCGAGCTTCGCGACGAGCTATCAACAGGCTGGCACCCAGTACGTTCAGGGCCTTGCCCTCGGGGCGAGCGGCGACACGTATCAGTCGTCGTACAGGCTCGGTGTGAGCTACTTCATCACGGGCGCAGTGGCGTTCGCTCCGCGGCAGGCGCGCGCCAACCGCGAGGCCGCGGAGGCCGACGTCGTCAGCTCTGCGGAAGCCACACGTTCGCTCGTGACCAACCAATACATCGCTGCGCTCAAGTCGCTGGCGCAGGCCTCGCTCGCCGACTCGCTCGTGGCGACGGCGACCGGGCAGCTCGACCTCGCCAACGCCAAAATGAAGTTCGGCTCGGCTACGATCGTCGACATCCGCACAGCGGAAGTCGCGGTTGGACAGGCGCAGGTGAACCAAGTTCTAGCCCACAACCAGGCGGTGATCGACAAGATCCGCCTGTTCCAGTTCATGGGCGTGCCCGCGGACACGTCGACGAAGCTCACGACGCAGTTCGCGATCTCGCAGCCCAACTTCACGCTGGATTCGGTTCTCGGCCTCGCTCGCCACGTCAACCCGGACATCGCCGCCGACGAATCTCGGAAATTCGCCGCGGAGATGGGGGTGAAAACGGCGTCGATGGGCTACCTGCCGTCGCTGGGCATCAGCACCGGCTGGGGTGGCAACTCGTCGTCGTATGCTGACGGGAACTTCCTGGTGACCTCGAGAAACAACCAGATTCTGCAAAGCGCGTCGTCGTGCCTGGAATTAGACTCGCTCCGCACGCGCGTCGGTCTGGCGAGCCTTGGTTGTCGCACCACCCTGCTGTCCGCGGATGAGGCGTCGGCGCTGAAGGCGGGCAACAACCAGTTCCCCTTCAAGTTCATCAAGAATCCGCTGAGCATCGGCGCACAGCTGTCGTTCCCGATCTTCAACAACTACTCGCGCGAAGCCCAGCTCGAGCAGGCGCGCGTGACGCGCGACAACGCCTCCTACGCACTCAGGGCCCGATCGCTCCAGCTCACCACCGACGTCACGAACGCCTATCTGACGTTGATCGCGGCCGCCAAGACGGTGCAGTTGCAGGAGCAGACCTCACAAAAAGCCGCCGAGGAGCTCGCGGCGGTCGAGGAGCGATACAAGGTCGGCGCGGCGACGTTCCTCGAGGTCACGACGTCGCGCGGCTCGTACGAAACGGCGCAGATCGGCCGCGTCAACTCGATCTACGATTACCATACGGCGTTCGCCAATCTCGAAAGCGCAGTCGGGCGCCCACTCCGCTAAAGGACTGCTGACCATCATGGGTAAGAAATCGAAGATCGCGATCGGAGTCGTCCTGTTGGCCGGGCTCGTCTCCGTCTTCGCGTTCAGTGCCGCCAAACGCGGCAACAAGGCGGTCGAAGTCCGCATCGAACCGGTGCAGAAACGCGATCTGATCGCGTCGGTCACCGCGAGCGGACAGGTGCGGCCGCAGACGAAGGTCGACGTCGCGTCCGACGTCAGCGGCAAGATCACCAAGCTTGCCGTCAAAGAAGGTCAAATGGTGAAGGCCGGCCAGCTTCTCCTGCAAATCGATCCGACGCAGGCACAGGCTGCCGTCGAGCGCGCCGAGGCGGTGCTCGCGTCGAGCCGCGCGCAGCTCGCGCAGGCCCAGTCCAGTCTCGAGCTGGCCAAGAAGAGCTACGATCGGTCGTCCCAGATCAAGAAGGCGAACGCGCAGCTCATTTCCGACGAGCAGCTCGAGCAGCTCAAGACCGCCGTCGACGTGGACAGCGCGCTCGCCGACGCCGCCAGGCACGGCGTCGACCAAGCCATCGCGTCAGTCAACGACAGCAAGAGCTCGCTCGACAAGACGACGATCTTCGCGCCCATGTCGGGCCAGGTCACGCGGCTTGCGGTCGAGCAGGGTGAAACGGCGATGCCGGGGACGTTCAGCAAGGACGCCGGCGCTGCTGCTCACCATCAGCGACATGTCGGTGCTCGAGACGCGCGTGAAGGTCGACGAGACCGACGTCGCCCGCATCTCGGTCGGTGACTCGGCCCAGGTGCAGCTCGACGCGTTCCCCGACACGACCTTTCTGGGCCGGGTGACGCGGATCTCGAACAGCTCGGTCAAGGGCGCGGCGGGCACGACGACGACCGACCAGGCCGTCGACTACGAGGTCACGATCCAGCTTCTGAACGCCCCCAAGGACACCCGCCCGGACTTCTCCGCGACCGCCAAGGTGATCACGGACAAGAAGACGCACGTGCTGTCGGTGCCGATCATCGCCCTCACGGTGCGCGAGAACCAGACGATTCAGCAGGGCGACACGGCGGTGGGGTTGGGCAAAGCCAAACCGTCCAAAGAAGTTGGCAAGAAGGACGTCGAAGGGGTCTTCGTGGTCGGCACGGACAACAAAGTGACCTTCCGGGCCGTAAAAGTAGGTATAGCCGGCGAGAAGCACTTCGAGATCATCGACGGTGTCAAAGAGGGGGAGCGGATCGTCGCCGGTACGTACCAGGCGATTCGCGACCTGAAGGACGGCACCCTCGTTCGAGAGACCAAGCCGGATCCCAAGAAAGCCGCCACCCCGGGGACAGGAACCAAGTCGTGAACCCAACCTTAGAAACACCGCTCGGCGAAACGGCCGAGCGGCAGATCATTACGGGCAAGGCCGGAGCGACGCCCGACTCGAAGTGGATCATCGTGACGCGCGGCGTGAAGCGCGAGTACGACATGGGCGGCGAAATCGTGCGCGCCTTGCGCGGCATCGACCTCGCCATCGGCCGCAACGAGTACGTCGCCATCATGGGCCCGTCCGGCTCCGGCAAATCGACGCTCATGAACGTGATCGGCTGCCTCGACACGCCGAACGGCGGCGAGTACTGGCTCAACGGCCAGCTCGTCTCGAAGATGAGCGACGACGCGCTGGCCCGCGTCCGCAATAAGGAGATCGGGTTCGTCTTCCAGACGTTCAACCTCCTTCCCCGCGCCTCCGCGCTGCACAACGTCGAGCTGCCGCTCGTATACGCCGGAATCGGCTCGGACGAGCGTAAGCGGCGCGCCATCGAGGCGCTCACCAAGGTGCAGCTCCAGGATCGCATGGACCACCGGCCGAACGAGCTCTCCGGCGGTCAGCGGCAGCGTGTCGCCATCGCGCGGGCGCTCGTCAACAACCCATCGATTCTCCTGGCCGACGAGCCGACCGGGAACCTCGACTCCCAGACGTCTGAAGAGATCATGAGAGTGTTCGAGAAACTTGCAGATACCGGACAGACGGTGGTCATGGTGACGCACGAGCCGGACATCGCCGCCCACGCGCGCCGCGTCGTCGTGCTGCGCGACGGGCTCATCTCGACCGACGAGCGCCGCGAGGCCTACGTCGCCCGGCTCGGCGCGTCGTAACTTCGGCCGAGGTTTCCTCGTAGGAACGGGAGACGTCTGACGGGCATCCGACCCGATCGCGTCTCCCGCTCGCATTTCAGGCCATGTCATTCTTTCAAGCCGTTCGACTTGCGTGGGAAACGATCCGCGTGCAGAAGCTGAAAAGCTTCTTCACGGTGATCGGCGTGACCATCGGCGTGACGTTCCTGATCGCCGTCGTCTCGATCGTCAGCGGCATGGGTCGCTACATGGAGGACGATCTGATCGGCAAGCTGATCGCCGTCAACTCGTTCAACCTCCGGCAGCGACCCGACATTCAACTGGGCGACGTGACCCAGGACGAGCTGCGCGAATGGCGCAAGCGCCCGCACATCCTGGATTCCGACGTGCCTGCCGTAGCGGCGGCGCTCGCGCCAGACGTCCTGTGGGCCACCGAGAGCGGCAGCAACCTGAACGTCGAATCGGCGTACGCGTCGCCGCGCAACACGGAGTGCTCGACCGTGTCCGAGCAGTGGTTCACGATCAAGAAGATGGGCGTATCGCAAGGACGCCCGATCGCGCCGCAGGAATACCAGATGGGAGCGCCGGTCGTGATCGTCGGGCAGGACGTCGCCGACCACTTCTTCCCGAACCTGAATCCGATCGGGCGCGCCGTCCGCATCCAGGGCATTCCCTACACCGTCGTCGGCGTGGCCGACAAGCAGGGGAGCGTCTTCGGCATGTCGCTCGACAAGTTCCTGATCGCGCCCGAGCGTGCGCCGCTCAACCGCTGGGTGAATCCGCACGGCGTGATCGACCAGATGGTGATTCAGGGTCCCTCGGACGAAGGGATGAAGGAGGCCAAGGAAGCGGCGCGCGCCGTGATGCGCGCGCGTCACCATCTGCACCCGTCGCAAAGAGACAACTTCGCGCTCGAGACGTCCGATTCGGCGCTCGAGTTCTGGAACAAGCTGCAGAGCTACCTGATCATCGCCGGCATCGCGCTGCCCACGGTCGGGTTGGTCGTCGGCGCGATCGTGATCATGAACATCATGCTCGTCGCCGTCGCCGAGCGGACGCGTGAGATCGGGATTCGGAAGTCGCTCGGCGCGCGGCGCCGCGACATCCTGAACCAGTTCCTCGTCGAAGCGGCAACGCTCTCGACGCTCGGCGCCGCGCTCGGCGTCGGTCTCGGCATCGCGTTCGCCAAGGGCATCGCCGCGATCTCGCCACTGCCCGCGGCCGTCGCGATTTGGTCGATCTTCGTGGGCGTCGGCGTGGGCGCGGGCGTCGGCCTCATTGCCGGCGTCTATCCGGCGAGTCGCGCGGCGCTGCTCGATCCGATCGCCGCCATGAGGCACGAGACCTGATGTCGAACCTTGGCGTGCGGGTCCTCACTCTGTTCGAGGGAGTCGGCATCGCGCTCGATTCGCTCCGGTCGAACCGCGTGCGCGCCGCGCTGACCATTCTCGGCGTCGCGGTCGGCGTGTTCGTCGTCGTCGTCATCTCGGCGGCGATTCATGGCATCAACGCGAGCGTGGCGCGCGATTTCGAGAAGGCGGGGCCGAAGACGTTCTTCCTCTCGCGCTATCCGATCACGTTCGAGGCGTGCGACGGCACGGACGACACCTGCAAGTGGCGGCACAACCCGCACTTCAATCTGACCGACGCGCAGATGCTCAACACGTTGCCGAGCATCATGGCTGCCGAGGCGCAGCTCGGGATGAACAAGGAAGTGCGGTACCACGACCACGTGTTGAGCGGCACGCAGGTCATCGGCGCGATGGCCAACTGGACGCTCGTCGACCACGCCGGCGACCTGTATCCGGGCCGCAGCTTCACCGAGTCCGAGGCAGCCAACGGCGAGCGCGTCGTGATCGTGAACGACGAGATGGCGAAGCGCCTTTTCGCCGACTCCGATCCGCTCGACAAGGTGATCACCATCGGCGGCTCGCCGTTCACCGTCATCGGCGTCTATCACTACGAGGCCAGCTTCCTCGCCGGCGGGAATCGTCCGCGCGCCATCGTGCCGTTCGAGACGGGCTACCGCACGCTGAAGGGCGGCATCGGCAACATGGGAATCGCGATCCTTCCGCGCGACGAGGTCACGCGCGACGAGGCGGAGGACGACGTGATCGCGGCGATGCGCGCGCGGCGCGGCCTCCGTCCGGGCGTCGACAACAACTTCGCGATCATCACGCAAGACCAGCTCCTCGACACGTACAACAAGATCTTCGGGATGTTCTTCCTCGTCATGATCGTGCTGTCCGCCATCGGGTTGATGGTCGGCGGCGTGGGCGTCGTGGCGATCATGATGATCTCGGTCACGGAACGCACGCGCGAGATCGGCGTGCGCAAGGCGCTCGGCGCGACGCGCATGACGATTCTCTGGCAGTTCCTGGTGGAAGCCGTCACGCTCACCGCGATCGGCGCGATCATCGGCCTGCTCTTCGGCGGCGCGGCTTCGGTGATCATCCGGAGCGCGACGCCGATCAAGGCATCGGTCCCGCCGCTCGCGATCGTCGCGGCGCTCGGCGCCAGCGCGATCACCGGCGTGCTCTTCGGGATGCTCCCGGCGATGCGCGCCTCGAAGCTCGATCCCGTCGAAGCATTGCGATACGAATAATGCCGATCTTCGAGGCGGTGCGCCTCGCGCTCGCCCAGATCCGCGTCCAGAAGCTCAAGAGCTTCTTCACGCTGCTGGGCGTGATGATCGGTGTGATGTTCCTGATCGCGGTCGTCTCGATCGTCGAGGGAATGGGCCGCTACATGGAGGACGACTTCGCCGGTCGTCTCCTCGGCGCCAACACCTTCACCCTCCGGCGCTATCCGTGGTTCGGCAACCACGTCACGCAGGCGGAGTGGCTCGAATGGCAGCGACGCCCGCGCGTCTTCACGGCCGACGTGGCGTTCGTGCGGTCGGTGCTCCCGCCGTCGGCGCGGTGGGCCGTGGAGAGCCAGGACAACGTGATGGCGTCGACGCCGTATGCCCGGCCGCGACAGGTCGACGCGCACGCCGTGGACGGCGACTACTTCACGATCAAGAAGTACGACCTCGCCTCGGGACGCACGATCGCGCCGCAGGAATACGAGCTCGGCACGCCGGTCGTGGTGATCGGTGAAGAAGTCGGCAAGTTCTTCTTCCCCAACCTGAGCCCGATCGGTCGCGAGCTGCGGATCGCCGGTATTCCGTACCAGGTCATCGGCGTCATCGCGCACCAGGGTTCGCTGTTCGGCCAGTCGCTCGACCAAATGGCCATCGCGCCGTTCGCGTCGCCGCTCCATCGGCTCACCAATCCGCGCGGCGACATCGACGGGTTGCTGGTTCAGTCGTCGAGCACCTTGATGATGGACGACGTGATGGAGCTCGTGCGCGAGGCGCTTCGTGCGCATCGCCACCTCCGGCCGGCGCAGCAGGACAATTTCGTGATGGAAACGACCGCGTCGGCGCTGGCGTTCTTCGAGCGCATCAAGCAAACGATGACGATCATCGGCGCCGCGCTGCCCGGCATCAGCTTGATCGTCGGCGGCATGGTGATCATGAACATCATGCTCGTCTCGGTCGCCGAGCGAACCCACGAGATCGGGATCCGCAAGTCGCTCGGCGCGCGGCGGCGCGACATCCTGCGGCAGTTCCTCGTCGAGGCGGCGACGCTCAGCACCCTCGGCGCGATGATCGGCATCGCCCTCGGCATCACGGCGGCAAAGATCATTTCGATGAAGACGCCGTTGCCCGCGGCGGTCGCGCCCTGGTCGATCGTGGCGGCCACGCTGCTCGGCACCGTGGTCGGCATCGTGTCGGGCGTCTATCCGGCTCGACGCGCGAGCTCGCCTGGATCCCATCGAGGCGCTGAGGCACGAGACGTGAGGTTCTTCCTGCACGGCTTCGAGGGCGTGCTCATCGCGCTCGAGTCGATTCGCTCCAACAAGTTCCGTGCAGCCCTCACGATCATGGGCGTGGCGATCGGCGTGTTCGTCGTCGTCGCGCTGTCGTCGGTGGTGCGCGGCGTGAACGAGTCGTTCGCCCGCGACGTCGCCGCCGCCGGCCCGACGTCGTTCTTCGTCTACCGGCGGCCGCTCAGCCCCTTCCAGAGCTGCGACCCGAGCGACCCCAGCTCGTGCCCCGAACGGCGCAACCCGGCGATCACCAACGACGAGGCTCTCGGGCTCGCCGCGCTTCCTTCGATCTACGCCGTCACGCAGCACGTCGCAGGCGGCGCCGAGTTCAAGTACAAGGATCGCTCGCTGAACGCGGGCATCGAGTACTACTCGGCGAATTGGACCGACGTCGACGGCGGCGACATCTCTCCGGGCCGGAGCTTCACGCAGGCGGAGAACGCCGGCGGTGCGCGCGTCGTGATCGTGAACGACAAGATGTCGCAGACGCTGTTCGGCACGTCCGACCCGATCGACAAGGTCGTCATGGTCAACGGCGCGCCGTTCGCGGTGATCGGCCTCTATCACTACACGGCGAGCCCGATGGGAACGCCCACCTCCGCGGGCGGCGGCGATTCGCCGAAGGCGATCATTCCGATCGAGACCGGCCGGCGCCACATGAACCTGTGGGTGCGCGGCAACAACCTCATCGTCAAGCCGCGCGCGACCGTGGGCGTACAAGACGCCGTCGACGACGTCACGGCGTACCTGCGCTCGCGCCGAGGGCTGCGCCCGCGCGACCGTACCAACTTCGCCGTGGTCACGCAGGACCGGCTGATGGACGTCTACAATCAGCTCTTCGGGACGTTCTTCGTCGTCGGCATCGCGCTGTCCTCGGTCGGGCTTCTGGTCGGCGGGATCGGGGTCATCGCGATCATGATGATCTCGGTCACCGAGCGCACGCGCGAGATCGGCGTGCGCAAAGCACTCGGCGCGACCCGCGGCGCGATCCTCTGGCAGTTCCTCGTGGAAGCCGTCACGCTCACGGGCATCGGCGCGGCCGTCGGACTCATCCTGGGTTTCGCCGCGACCGTCATCGTTCGCACGGCCTGGCCGTCGATTCCCGCGTCGACGCCGCTTTCCTCGATCGTCTCCGCGCTCGCCGCGAGCGCCGTCACCGGCGTCGTCTTCGGCATGCTCCCGGCCGTTCGCGCCGCCCGCCTCGATCCGGTCGCCGCGCTGCGCTACGAGTAAAGCGGTGGACCGGTGGAGCCAGGCGTGGACCGGTGGACCGGTGGACCGGTGGACCGGTGGACCGGTCCACCGTTTCTCGGGGCCCTTACTTTCAGCGCATGCCACCCGAAGCGCCGGACCACGTTGACCTGCTCGCCATCGCCGCCCATCGCGACGACTGCGAGCTGACCTGCGGTGGAACGCTCGCCCGCGCCGTGCGCCAGGGCCACCGCGTCGGCATCCTCGACCTCACGCAGGGCGAAATGGGGACGCGAGGATCCGCCGAGGTGCGCGCGGAAGAGGCGATGCGGGCCGCGAAGATCCTCGGCATCACGCTGCGCGAGAACCTGGCGCTCCCCGACGCCGCGATCATGAACGATCCGCCGACGCGTGAGAAGCTGGCGCGCGCGATTCGGCGATTGCAGCCGCGCGTGGTCATCGCGCCGGCTCTCGAGGGGCGCCACCCCGACCATCACGTGTCGGCCCAGCTCGTGCGCGACGCATGCTTCATCGCCGGACTCGCCAAGGTCGCCCCCGACCGGGCCAAGCACCGCCCGCTCAAAATCCTGCACTCTCTCGCGTACCGGCAGGATTTCATCCGGCCGTCGTTCGTCGTGGACGTGTCCGACACGTTCGAGCTGAAGATGGAGGCGATTCGTTGCTACAAGTCGCAGTTCGAGGGTGAGACCCAAGCCGGCGAAGTGTATCCGAGCGGCGAGCCGCTCGAGGACGTCGTCCGGCATTACGGCGCGTACTACGGAACGCTCATTCGGCGGCGCTACGGCGAGCCGTATTACACGACCGAGATGGTCGCCGTGGACGACGTCGCCGCACTCGAGGTGTCGACGTTTTGAGCGAGGTCAACTACCAGTCGTATCTGTCGCTCGACGAGCTGCTGTCGCTCCAGCGCCCGCGGTCGTCGCCCGAGCATCCCGACGAGATGTTGTTCATCGTCGTGCACCAGGCGAGCGAACTGTGGTTCAAGGCGATCCTCCACGACCTCGACGGCCTCGTCGGCTCGCTCGCAAAGCGCGACGCCGGGCAATCGTTGTGGCACCTGCAGCGGTTGAACGGTCTGGTGCACATCGTCTCGGCGCAGTTGTCTTCGCTGGAGACGCTTCCGCCGCAGCATTTCGCGCAGTTCCGCCGATTCCTCGGCACGTCGAGCGGCGCGCAGAGCGTCCAGTTTCGCGCGATCGAAGCGGCATCCGGGCTCCGCGATCCGCACTTCATGCAGGCGCTCGAGGAGCACGGGCCGATCCCCGATCTCGTCCGACGCGCGCTCGACCGGCCGACGCTGCAGGACCTGTTTCTCCAGTTGGTCGAAGCGAGCGACACAACGATCGAGAACCTCTACCTCGGGCCCGGGCCGAAGATGCTTTTCTTCGTGGCCGAGGCCTTGCTCGAGTATGAGCAACAGTTCGCCCAATGGCGCTTCAAGCACGTCCAGCTCGTGGAGCGGGTGCTCGGCCCGCAGACCGGTGGGACCGGCGGAACGCTCGGCTCCCAGTACCTGATGCGGACGATCGACCAGCGCTTTTTCCCGCGCCTCTGGGAGGTCCGCTCGCGCTTCTTCGGGGGGGGCGGGGCGTGAGGCACTGGCCCGACTGAGGCCAGTGCCGGGGCGTGATAGAACGGCTACAAAAGCCTATATTTTTGCGATGCCGGAACCCATCTACCTCGACCACGCCGCCACGACCCCGGTCCGGCCGGAGGTTCTAGAGGCAATGCTCCCGTTCTACGGGCCGCGCTTCGGGAATCCCTCGAGCACGCACCGTTGGGGGCGCGACGCCCGCACCGCGCTGGACGAAGCGCGCGAAAAGGTCGCGAACTGTCTCGGCGCCCAGCCGGACGAGATCTGCTTTACCTCCGGGGGAACCGAGGCGGACAATTTTGCGATTCTCGGAACCTGGCGGGCGCTCCACGGGAGCAGCCGAAACGCCGTCGTCACCTCGCCGATCGAGCACAAGGCAGTGCTCGGCGCCGTCCATCAGGCAGCGCACGAGGGAGCGGAGGAGCGCCAGTGCGCGGTGCTCGCCACAGGGGTCGTCGACACGAAGTCTTTTGCGTCGGTCGTACGCGGCGACACCACGATCGCCAGCGTGATGTGGGTGAACAACGAGATCGGCACGGTCCAGCCGGTTGCCGAGCTGGCCGCCCACGCCAAGAGCGTCGGGGCGATCTTCCACACCGACGCCGTCCAGGCGTTCGGCAAGATCCCGATCGACGCGGCGGCGATCCCATTCGACCTGGCATCAGTCTCAGGACATAAGATCGGCGCGCCGAAGGGAATCGGCGCGATGTTCATTCGGCGCGGCATCGGCATCGAACCGCTGCTGCACGGCGGCACGCAGGACCGAGGGCGCCGAGCCGGGACGGAGAACGTCGCCGCCATTATTGGTCTGGCGCGCGCGGCCGAGCTGGCGGTGGCCGAGCGGGAGGAGGAGTGTACGCGACTCGAGCGTCTGCGCGACCGGCTCGAGCAGGCGATCATGGCGCGCATTCCTGACGCCGTGATTCATGGCCGGGGCGCGCCACGCCGCGCGCCGCACATCGTGAACGTCTCGGTGCCGGGTACGGACAGCGAATCGATGCTCATGGCGCTGGACCTCCGCGGCATCGCCTGTTCCGCGGGGTCGGCGTGCCAGAGCGGGAGCGTCAACGCGTCGCACGTGCTCGAGGCGATCGGTGTTCGCCCGGAGCTGGGGAACGCGGCGGTTCGGATGAGCCTCGGTTCTCTCACGACCGACGCGCAGATCGATCGCGTGGCCGAGGTCTACCCCGCCCTCGTCACCAAGGCGCGCGGCATGTCCGCGGCCGCCGCCGACTGATCAGCCGATGAGCGCCGTTTGGGGTTCCGGTCCACCGGTCCACCGGTCTCCCGGTCCACCGGCCGGAGAGCGCGTTCTCGTCGCGATGTCCGGCGGAGTCGATTCGTCGGTCGCCGCCGCGCTCCTCGTCGAGCAAGGCTACGACGTCGTCGGCGCGACGATGAAGCTCTTCTGCCACGACGGCGACCTCCCGGACCGCCCGTGCTGCTCGCTCGATTCGGTGAACGACGCGCGGCGCGTCTGCCACACGCTGGGCGTTCCGCACTACGTGCTGAACCTCGAGAGCGCGTTCGGCCGCGACGTGGTGGACGATTTCGTCGGCGAGTATTCGCGCGGGCGGACGCCGATTCCCTGCGTTCGCTGCAACACGTTCACGAAGTTCCGCGACCTCGTCGTGAAGGCCGACGCGATCGACGCTCGATGGGTCGCGACGGGACACTACGCGCGCGTCATCGACGGCGTGCTGCACCGCGGTGTCGATCCGTCGAAGGATCAGTCGTATTTCCTGTGGGGAATCAACCGTTCTGTCTTGTCTCGCATGATGCTTCCTGTCGGGTCGCGGACCAAGCCCGAGACGCGCGCCGTGGCGCACCGCCTCGGCCTCGAGGTCGTCGCCGAAAAGACCGAGAGCCAGGACATCTGCTTCGTTCCCGACGGCGACCACACGAAGATCATTCGCCAGCGGCTCGGCGACGACGCACCCTCACTGGCGCGCGGACCGTTCGTCCTCTCCAACGGCGAGATCGCCGGCATGCACGACGGCTTCGCGCGATTCACGATCGGGCAGCGGCGCGGACTCCCCGGTGGATTTCGCGAGCCGATGTTCGTCGTCGAGATTCGTCCCGAGGACCGCGCGGTCGTGATCGGTCCGCGCGAGGAACTGCTCGGACGCGGCGTGATCGCGCGAGAAATGAATTGGCTGGTGGATGCGCCCGCCGTCGGCTCACGCGTCGAGATTCAGGTCCGCCATCGCGCCGCGCCGGCGCGCGCCGAGATCGTGCGGGTCGATGACAACGAGATCGAGCTCGCCCTCGACGAGCCCGTCGCCGCCATCACGCCCGGCCAGTCGCTCGTGCTCTACGACGGCGCACGCGTGCTCGGCGGCGGGATTGATCGAGCGATCGGCAAAGCGCTCACTCCCCGTCCGCGCCGCATAGCTCGTCGTTTTGTCGGCGAGCGTTTGCCCTTCCCGTTCGCACCGTCCCCGTTCCACCGCCCAGTTCTCCGCAGCCCCCGCCCCCGCACTCCGCACTCTCTCAGTACTTCAACCCGCCCGCGTTCGCAAAGTCCTTCATCGCCTTCTCCTGCTCTTCGGTGAGCTTCTCAGGCACGCTCACCTGGACCTCGATGATCAGGTCGCCGGTGTGGTCGTCCTTCGTGATGCCCTGACCGCGTACGCGGAATCGTTTTCCCGCCGGCGTTCCCGCGGGAATCTTGATCGCGACCTTTTTTCCGTCGAGCGTCTTGACGCTGATCTTCGAGCCGAGCGTCGCCTGCGCGATGTTGATCGGCACGGGCGCGACGACGTCGAGTCCCTCTCGCCGGAAAAAGCGGTCCGGCTCGACCTGGAACGTGATGAGGAGATCGCCAGGCGGGGCGTTGCGCGTTCCGCGCCCGCCCTGGCCCTTGAGACGGATCTTGGTTCCGGTATCGACTCCCGGCGCCACGGTGATCATCACCTTCTTCCGTGTGCGAACCTCGCCGGCGCCGTTGCACGTCGGGCAGCGCTCGCTCGGAACGGTGCCCTTCCCGAGACACATCGGACACGGCCGCTGGACGGCGAAGCCACCCTGGCCGAACGAGATCGACCCGCGCCCCTGACACTCTGGGCAAGTCTGGATCTTCGCGCCGGCGGCGGCGCCGCTGCCGTGGCACGTCGGGCACTCTTCGTTCACCTCGAGCTCGATGGGTACCTTCCCGCCGAGCGCGGCAACGCGAAACGGAATGTTGAGCTGGGCCTCGATGTCCTGACCGCGTTCGGGGCCGCGCGGCCGCCCTCCCCGAGCTCCGCCCCCGAACATCGAGCTGAAGAGATCTCCGATCCCTCCCAGCCCGACCTCGTTGAAGTCCTCGAACCGAAACGAGCCGCTGCCGAACGGATTCTGCGCGCCTGCGCCGGGCTGCTGCCCCCCCCCTGGCCCGCCGCGTCGCTGGCCGCCGCCAAACCCGCCGAACGCGCCCAGCGAGCGCATCGTGTCGTACTGCTTGCGTTTCTCGGCATCGCCTAAGACCTGATAGGCCTCCGAGATCTCCTTGAAGCGCTCGGCGGCCTTCGGATCGTTGGGGTTTTTGTCCGGGTGGTGCTTGGCGGCGAGCTTCCGGTACTGCTTCTTGACCTCGTCCTGCGACGCCGAAGCGGACACGCCCAGGACCGAGTAGTAGTCCTTCGTCTGAGCCATATGGATCAGTACGTGCTCAGCCGTTCCACTGCTTCACCACGACGCGCGCCGGGCGTAAAAGCTGGCCGTTGAACAGGTAGCCCACCTGGAAGACGCGCGACACGACGTGGTCGTCCTCCGGCGACAGAGCCGGCTCCGTAGTTACGGCCTCGTGCAGCGCCGGGTCGAAGGTCTGGTCGATGGGGTTGATCACCTGCAGGCCTGCCGTCCCGAGCGACTTGAGGAACTTCCGCTCGACCATCTCCACGCCCTGGGCCAGCGTCACCGGGTCGACAGTGGCGGGATCCACGTGCGCGAATCGCCCGAGGTCGTCGAGGGCGTCGATGAGGTGTTTGGTGAGATCGGCCTGTGCGCGGCTCGTCAGCTCCCCACGTTCGCGAGCGGTTCGCTTGCGATAGTTGTCGTACTCGGCGGCGAGCCGGAGGTACTTGTCGCGTTCCGCCGACAGCTCGCGCCGCACGTCGGAGTCGGCGACAACTGGCCCGGCCCCAAGCGCGTCGTCGTCGGCCGGATCGGGCTCCGGCGCGAAGTCCGCGGCAGCGGCATCGATGTCGTCGGCCGCACCGTCCGCGTCACCGTCAGCTTGGTGGCCCGCGGCGTCGGATTCGGGGGGCGATCCTACGTCTGGTTTTTTCGGATGCTTCATCGTTCCTGAATGTTCGCGGCACCGGTCACGGGGTGCAACGGGCATACCCTGTATCGCTGCCGGAAGGGCAGCGGCCCCTGGCCGCACCGTACGGACGGTCGTAGGCTGAGTGTCGCAGGCGACCAATCAACTCGGAGGGCTTCCATGGCCGGCCATCTGCTGCAAATCAATTTCAAGCTGTCGATTCCCGTAGAACAGTACGAGCACGCCATCGAGCACGGTTCACATGCGATCTCGGGCGTCGCCGGCCTGCGCTGGAAGATCTGGATCACGAACGCGGAAACGCAGGAAGCGGGCGGGATCTACTGCTTCGACAGCCGCGAATCCGCGGACGCCTACCTCAGTGGACCCATCGTCGCGAACCTCAAGTCGGCCCCGTTCGCGCACGACGTGAGCGTCAAGCACTTCGACTATCTCGAAAACGCTACCGCGATCACTCGAGGACCAGTCGGCGCCGCGCTGCAGGCGGTGTAGACAGGCCGGAAGGCATCTACGCCCGGCGTGCCTTCGTGCGCCCGTTCTAGCCTTTACGAGTTGAACTACAATTTTCGCGGAGGAAGCGGATTTCGCGGAAACTGCAAATCAATTTTTTTTCGTTTTTGCATTTGACGTTTCCGCGGTTGTCTGCTCCCTCCGCGAAATTGTAGCTCCCGAGTCGTAGATCTCGATCTACGCGTGAAGATGCAGCTATCGCGCGACGGCTGCGCTTGCAGCGGGGCCCGTAGGAGCGGCGTGATTCGCGAGAAGCTGAACTCGTAAGAGATCAAGCGTGTACTGCGCGGCTCGTTCGCGGATCTCGCCCCGGTCGCCCCAGAGGTGATGACGCTGTGTCGCCACGTCCCCGTCGACGTCGACCGCCAGCCAGACCGTGCCGACGGGTTTCTCGGGCGTCCCGCCTGACGGTCCGGCGATCCCCGTGATCGCCAAGCCGACGCGCGCGCCCGTGACGCGGCGCGCACCCGCCGCCATCTCCCGCACGACCTCGTCGCTCACGGCGCCGTGTGCCGCGACCGATGCGTCGCTCACACCGAGCGTCTCGCGCTTCACGTCGTTGTGGTACGCGATGACGCCGCCGAGCACGACGTCGCTCGACCCCGGAATCGCCGTGAGCCTGGCGCCGAGCAAGCCGCCCGTACAGCTCTCCGCGACGCCGATCGTGAGGCCACGCGAGCGGCACATCTGGAGCGCGACGGCCGCGAGGTCGTCGTCGTCTTCCCCGTAGATCCACTTGTCCGCGCGCTCGCGCAAGCGAGCCGACGCGCGCTCGATGGCGTCGATTGCGTCGCGCTCCGGCGCGTCGCGGACGGTGAGACGGAGGTCGACGCCGGCGATGGACGGCAGGTACGCCAGCTGCACGCCCAGCGGGCCGCCGTCCATGGAGTCGATCTTGTCGGCGAGCAATGACTCGGAGATGCCGGTCGTGCGCAGCGTGCGCGAGCGAACGACCGTTCCCGACGTGACGCGTGCGGCGAGTCGGGGCAGCAGCGAGTCGGCGAGCATGCCGCGCATCTCTCGCGGAACACCGGGGAGCATCGCGACCCACCGGCCGCGCTCATCCTCGAGCCACACACCGGGCGCCGACCCGTGGCGATTCTCGAGCTTGGTCGCCCCCACCGGCATCATCGCCTGCTGCTTGTTCGCCGCGGGGAGCGGGCGGTTGAATCGCGTACGCCATCGCTCCTCCATCCAGCGAAAGTGTTCTTCGTCCAGCTCCATTCCTCGGGCGAAAAGCTCGGCGATCGACTGCTTGGTGAGATCGTCGGACGTGGGACCGAGTCCGCCCGTCGTGATGACGGCGCCGCTGCGCTCGAGCGCATCGCCGACGGCGCGCTGAATCGCCGCGGCCGCGTCGCCGACGGTGGCCCTGCGCACGACATGCATGCCGATGGCCGCGAGCGCTCTCGCGAGGTGCGCCGCGTTGGTGTCGACCGTGAAGCCGAGGAGCAGCTCGTCGCCGATCGTGACGATCTCCACCGCGGTGCCGCGCGCCCGCGTCATTTCTGAACCGCGGTGGAAAAGACGCTTCCGAAGCTGCGCAGGTAGACGGCGAGCGAATAGATCGTGAGCGCGACGGCGACGATCATCGACAGAAATCCGACCGTGCCGTTGAACATTGCGAACGCGCGCCAGGGCTCGCCGTCCCATGATTGCGCTTCCTTGAGCGCGACGGCGAAGAACCAGAAGTAGGCGCAGCCCTGCCACACCAGTTGGATCGCCGTCTTCCATTTCGCCGGGCCGATCGCGGCGATCACCACGCCGCGGCGGGCCGCGGCCTGTCGAAAGAGTGTCATGAACAGTTCGCGGCCGAGCACGACGAGCACCACCCAGAGCGGCAAGCCGACCATCCCGAGCGGCGTGACGAACGGCAGGTGTTGGGCGAGCAGGTACATCGGAATAAAGGTCGCGACGAGCAGCAGCTTGTCGGCGAGCGGATCGAGGAGGCGGCCGAGGTCGGTTTCCTGTTTGCGCGACCGCGCGAGATATCCGTCGATGTAGTCGCTGATCGCCGCCGCGAGAAACAGGATGAACGCCGTGAGGCGAAGCCCCCACGAGTTCGCCAGCGGCAGGGTCGCGATGAGCGGCGTCGCGACGATGCGGCCAACGGTGAGGGCGTTCGGCAGATTCATGTCGACGGGGAACCTACTTGGGTTGCGGGCGGCGCAACGGATCGCGCACGGAGTTACCTACAATCTCCCGCCCTCCCACGCCCGTTCCAAGACCCGTCCGCCGACCCGGCGGCGGTCAGGCGAGTGACTTCAGCACCAGCTTGCTGACGGCCTTGAGCGTGTCGAACACACCGTCGCCGTTCACGGCCACCGCCTCGATGTACGGGGCGCGCTCGATCCATTCTCCGGTCGTGAGCTGTTCGACCAGACGCTCGCCGGGGTGCGCGGCGTCGGGCGTCACGCGCATCCGCGATGGATCGGTGACCTCCCAGCCCGGGTTGAGCGAGGCTTGGAGTTCCCGGATGGGGGAGGCGTTGGGCAGATCGCGCTTGTTGTACTGGATCACGAACGGCATCGACGTCAGGTCGTATCCGTACTCGGCCATGTTGTCATACAGGTTCTGCATGGCCTCCTGATTCGCCTCCAGCCGCTCCATCTGCGAGTCGCCGACGAAGACGATGCCGTCGACGCCTTTCAGAATCAGCTTGCGGCTCGCGTTGTAGTAGACCTGGCCGGGCACCGTGTAGAGGTGGAACCGGGTCTTGAATCCACGAATGGTGCCGAGGTCCACCGGAAGGAAATCGAAGAAGAGCGTGCGCTCGGTCTCCGTGGCGAGGGAGATGAGCTTGCCGCGAGTGTCCGGCTCGACCTGGCCGTAGACGTGCTCGAGGTTCGTCGTCTTCCCGCCCAACCCGGGACCGTAGTAGACGATCTTGCAGTTGATCTCGCGTGACGCGTAGTTGATCATCGACATGGCTGTCTTCCGCTATTGAAACAGCTTGTCGATTTCGTCGTCGGCGCCGGCGAGTACGCTGGGCGCCCCGGCCGCATGCTCGCTCGCGCTCCGTGTGAATACGCTCTCGAACAACTGTGTAAGCTCTCCGACGGTGTGGCGAAGCTTGAGCCGCACCAAGCCGAGCGTGGTCCGGTTGTCGAACAACACGACGAGGATGACGCGGCGGGCGATGTCGGCGAGGTACATCGACTCCTTCTCACCCTGGTGAAAGAGCGAGTTGAAATCGTTCTCGCCGATCAGCTTCGCGAGTTGATCGTTGGCACTGAAATCAGCGGCCGTGAGGGTCGCGAACGCGGTCGGATCGAACGTGGGACGTTCGCCGACGGTGGCGACGAGTTGACCGGTCCGATCGACGAGCAGCGCGCACCGCGCGTTGCAGTCAACGAGAAACCGGTCGAGCGCCTTCGTGATCGCGCCAAAATCATCTTCGGTGAACGACCAGCTGGCGCTCACGGAAGGGGCCATTGCGAGTACGGTCCTATTCGAGGTGGGTGTACATGCGGCGGAGGAGCCGTTCACCCGTCCGGCGAAGCGACGGGCTGCGTTCCCACGCTACGTAATCGTGCAGAAGGTGGACGGTCTCGGGCCCCGGTCGGCGACCGAGGTATCCGAGCGCCGCCAGGCGCCTGACGGGCTTCGTGCTGAACAAGTCACGCCTCGACCGCCGGATCTGTGAGTTCCATGCGGCCGCTCCGACTATTAGACCGACGAGGAAGCCCCCGGTCACGGCCCATCCTGTTCCACTTACGCGTTTTCCGCGCTTTCTCGGCCGACCTGTCCACCCGTCCACCTGTCCACCCGTCCACCTGCCGTTCACATCGCCCTCCGCGCGCTGAGCGCCTGCGCGATGGTCACGCCGTCGGCGTATTCCAGGTCGCCGCCAACCGGCAGCCCGCGCGCGATGCGCGAGACCGCCACCCCGGTCGGCGCGAGCTGTGTCTGCACGTACAAGGCGGTCGCCTCACCCTCGAGGCTCGGGTTCGTGGCGAGGATGACCTCGCGCACCCCGGCGCCCTCAGCCTCCCCAGCAGCGCCATTCACGGTCCCGGTGGCGTCCGCCGGGCGCACTCGCGCCAGCAACGCATCGACGGTCAGATCAGCAGGACCCACGCCGTCGAGCGGAGACAGCCGTCCGCCGAGCACGTGGTAGAGGCCTCGGAACTCGCCGGCCCGCTCGATCGCTCCGATGTCCGATGCCTGCTCGACGACGCAGATCAGCGACGGGTCGCGCCGAGGATCGCGGCAGATCGAGCAGACGTCGTCTTCCGTGAGGTTGAAGCACCGGGTGCACGTTCGCACCCGCTCGCCGAGGGTGACCAGCGCGTTTGCGAGACGCTTGCTCTGCTCCGGCGACTGCCTCAGGAGGTAGTACGTGAGCCGCAGCGCCGTCTTGCGACCGATGCCTGGGAGCCGCGCCAGTTCCGTCGCGAGATCGTCGATCGCCGACACGTCTGGTTCGCCCTACTCGAGTTTGGTGGTTCCGGCGCTCAGAACGGGAGCTTGAACGGCAGCTGAAGGCCGCCCGTGAGCTTACCCATCTGTTCCTGCGCGGCCGCCTGGGCCTTCTGCTGCGCGTCGGACACGGCGACGAGGATGAGATCCTCGAGCATCTCGATGTCCGACGGATTCACGACGCTCGCGTCGAGCTTGATCTTCGTGATCTGCCCGGTCCCCGTGACTTCGGCGGTGACCATGCCGCCGCCCGCGGATCCCGAGACCCGCTGCTGCTGCAGCTCGTCCTGAATCTTCTGAAAGCGACCCTGGACCTCCTGCGCTTGCTGCAGGATTTTCATGAAGTCTGGCATGTGATCAAACCTAGGGGCCGCGCGCTCAGTCGGCCACGTCGAGGTCGAGCGCCTCGATCGCCGCATCCAGCAATGGCTCGCGCTTCCTCAGCGCGGCCACGCGCTCGGCCCGCACCATTTCGTCGGTCAGCCGCTTGGGCGGCGCGGCCGCGGCCTTCTCGTCGCGCCGCAGGTCGACGCGCTCGACGCCGACAAATCGATCGCGGAGCGCGGCGAGAATTTCGGCGCGGCCGGTGCCGATGGCGTGCGTGTAAATGTCGTTCGGCTCGTCGAGCTCGATCGTGACGACGCCGCTCGCGGTCACCGCGACCGGGGTCGCGTGCGAGAGCGCCGACGCGAGCATCGGCTTCGTCGCGCGAAGGCGAAGGACGATCTGATCCCAGACCGCCGTGAGCTTGCTCATCTCCAACGACACCACGCCGGCCATCTTTCCATCAGCTCCGGCGACCGCGACGAGCTCGAAATGCTCCCCGCGGATTTTCACCGGCGCGGCGTCGGCCAGCTCGGCGCGAACCGCGGGGCCGTCCGCACGGGCGCTCGGGCGCGGCGCCGGAGGCGAACCAACGGAGCGCGCGCCGCTCGCCGCACTCGGCGCTGGTGCGGCAGCCGCGTCGACGCGCGCCTCTCTTCGCGGAGTCGGTGCGGCGCTGGTCTCAGACCGCGCTGATGACGAACCGCCGCTTGAAGCCCCGCCGCCCGAGCTTCCCGACCCGCCGATCGAGCGAATCAGTCCCTCGATCTCGACCGCGCGATCCATGAGCGCGAACCGAACGAGCAGCGTCTCGACCAACAGTTGCTGTTGTCCGCTTTTCTTGAACCGCGGCTCGAGCTCGATGATCAGTTGGAGCATGCGAAGCAGATCGGACGCGGCGATCCGTTCGCGCCGAGCCTCGAGCGCCTCGCGCCCGCGCTCCGACATTTCAGTGGCAGTGCCGCCGAGTGCGACGCTGAGCAGCGAGCGCAGCGTGTCGGCGAGTCCGTTCAGGAAGCCGCCGAAGTCGATGCCGGCGTCGGCCAGCCGCGAGACCGCCGGGAAGACGTCCGCCGCGCGCCGGTCGGCGATGATGTCGATCAGCGCGATGAATTCGTCTTCGGCGACAAGGCCGAGCGCGTCGCGAACGCGGTCCGCGGTCACGCGACCGTCGCCCATCGAGAGCACCTGGTCGGTGAGGCTCAACGCGTCGCGCATCGAGCCGTCGGCCGCGCGCGCGATCGACGCCAGCGCCTCGGGCTCGGACGCGATCTTCTCCTCCGCCAGCACGTGCGACAGCCGGTCTCGAATCTCGGCGGAGCCGATGCGCTTGAAGTCGAATCGCTGCAGCCGGCTCAGGACCGGCGCGGCCGATTGCGCGATCTTCTGAGGTTCGGTGGTCGCGAAGACGAACACGACGCGCGGCGGCGGCTCCTCGAGAATCTTGAGCAGCGCGTTCCACGCCTCGCGCGTGAGCATGTGCGCTTCGTCGACGATGTAGACCTTGTAATGGTCGGCGCCGGACGGCGCGTACATCGCTCGCTCGCGCAGCTCGCGCGCGTCGTCGACGCCGCGGTTCGATGCCGCGTCGATCTCGACGACGTCGAGGCTGGTCGCGCCAAGCCAAATGCGCTGGCACGACGCGCACTCGCCGCACGGCTCGCCGCCGAGCGAGGGATCAGCCCGCCTCTCGCAGTTGAGCGCCATCGCGAGCACGCGGGCCAGCGTCGTCTTGCCGACGCCACGCGGCCCGCAGAGGAGATAGCCGTGCGCCACGCGTCCGCTCGCGATTGCCCCCTTGAGCGTCGACGACACGTGCGACTGCACGGCGACGTCGGCGAAACGCTTGGGACGGTATTTTCTGGCGAGCGCGAGCGACATTGAGCGAGTGCGGAGGACGGTGGAGCGGGGTGGACAATGTACCGAAAAGCAAAGCGCGGGGACATCGCTCGAACGAGCGTTGTCTCCCGCGCGATACCCCAGGTCTGACGAAGCAACATCAGACACCTCTTACCGCTGCTACCTTCGGGGTCCTGACGGAGTTCGAAGGCTGACGCCCTCCGGGACCTGAGGCACCTTGAAGTTAACCTGGGGGACGGTTGCTACAAACAGCCTCGGCTTGCGGCTGACAGCCGATCGGCTACGGCTGACCGCACTCGGCTAACCCTGCGGGCTAACGCCGAGCTCGGCGGCCCTCGGCTTTTGCCACTCTTGCGCGCGTCGGAGCGAGCCGGCGATTCTTACCGAACAGATGCCGAAGAACGCCTCTCGCTCACGCTCGACATCGAAACGCGCGGTCAAGCCGCGGTGCGGAAGTCTGCGCGCAATCCGCTCGACCGTCTTCGCTCGATCTGCCTCGGACTCCCGCAGAGCACGGAGGTGGAGGCGTGGGGCGCGCCGACGTTTCGCGTCGGGAAGCTGTTCGCGATGTACGCCTCGCCGTCGTCGCACCACAGCGGCGGGCGTCCGGCGGTGTGGATCTACTCGATCAGCGTCGAGCAGGACCTCGTCATCCGCTCGCGGCCCGACAAGTACTTCAAGCCCGCATACGTCGGCGCGTACGGCTGGATCGGCGCGTGGCTCGACCAGAATCCGCCGTGGGGCGAGATCGAGGAGCTTGCTGCGCGACGCCTGGCGCCGCCGCGCGCCGAAGAAGGTCATCCCGCTGCTCGACGGCGGCGACACGATCTCCGGCGAAGCAGCCGCGCCCGAAACGCGCCCGCTGAGGCCCTTCCGGCCCCAGCCGTATCGAGTAGCCAAGCCGCTCGTTAGCCGCTGCCGTTAGCCGTAGCCGATCGGCCGTCAGTCGCAAGCACGCTACCCGACCTGTCGGAAGGCATTGACTTTCTCACATGAGAGACTGCTAATTAGTCAGCCTCCTCGGGGAAGCCAAAGTGCCGAGTCTACGAAGCGTGGTCGCGCTCGTGGCGATCGCCGCCGGAGTCTGGCCGACCTCGCGGGCCTGCGGTCAGACGCGCCCGGAGGTCATTCGCGGCAGGGTGGCGACCGACGAGCGGCCGCGTCATTGCCGGCGCCGACGTCATCGTGACGATGGCCCCGAACCGCGACGTGTTTCGCTCCACCTCCGATTCCGCGGGCCAATATCGCGTCGAGATCGCCAAAGGGACCGGCGACTATCTCGTGTATATCGGCGCGCCGGGGCGGCGCGCGCTGAGAAAGCGCGTCACGCGGAGCGGCAACGACTCCGTCTTTGTCGTCGATGCGAGCCTCGCTAAGGAGGTCACGACCGTCGCCGCAGTGAGGACGACGGCGCAGCGCACCCGCGTGCCCCGTTCTGACGACGTTCCGTCGACTGTCGGCTCCATGACCACGCAATACTCAGGCGTGAATGGAGCGCTCTCGCCGGATCAGATGGGCGACCTCGCCGCCATGGCCGCGACAGTTCCCGGCATCGCCGTCACTCCCGACGGCGGCATTTCGGTGTTCGGGCTCGACGCGGGTCAGAACCGTTACACGATGAGCGGTCTCACGTTCGATGGCGCTTCCGTGCCGCGCGACCTGCGGACGAGAGTGCGAGTCTCGAGCTCAGCGTACGATCCCACAATCGGTGGATTCGGCGGAGCGCTGATCTCGGTCGACATCATTTCCGGGGGCGCTCTCACTCAAGGCCAGGGGCATGTAAGCCTCGACGCACCGCAGTTGCAGGCAGCCGACGCCACGGCACGAGAGCTCGGCGGCGCGTACACCAGATTCCAGGCCGGCTACGGCCGCACCGGCGAGCTGTCGCAGGACCGCTGGGTCTATTCGGCTTCAATCGAAGGCACGCGCAGGACCGCGGACGCGCCGTCGATCGTGACGAGCGGATCAGTCTGCGCTGCAGCATTACGGCGTCGCGTCCGACTCCGCGTCGCGCTTTCTCAATCTGCTCGCGGGCCGCGGCGTTCCGACACGAGTTGCCGGTCTGGGCGACGGCGTTCTGTCCACGAGCGTGAATGGCGCCGTTCGGCTCGACCGAGCGGCACCGTCCTCGTACGGCACGCAGATCGACACCAAGCCGCACCTCGCGGTCATCGCGCTCGGTGCGTACAACCACACCGACCCGGCCACGGCGTTCGTGCTCGCCCCGCCGGCGCGGGGACAGGTCGTCAATTCGGGCCACGGCACCTTACAGGCGATCCTCTCGCAGTACCTCGGTGCGGACGCGGCGTATCTCAGCGAGACGAAGACCGCTCTCTCTTATAACGCGTCGCAACTGTTACCGCTGACGCCTCTCCCGAGCGGAAACGTGGTCGTGACGTCGGCCCTGCCGGACGGATCGAGCGGCGTCGCGCAGCTCCAGTTCGGCGGATCACCGTCGCGCACGGACTCGCGGTCGTGGCGCTGGGAAGCGTCGAATGAAGTGTCGTTCACTCCGCTGAACCACCCCTCACACCGGCTCAAGCTTTTCACCCAGGCGCAGCTCGAGGGATATCACCAGGTGTCGGAGGCCAACTCGCTCGGGACGTTCAGCTACAGCTCGCTCGCCGATCTCGAGGCCAATACGCCGGCCAGCTTCACACGAACGCTCTTCACCCCTGAGCACAGGGGCGGCGAAGCGTCCGGCGCGTTCGCGGTCGCTGACTTCTGGACGAAGTCTCCCGAGCTGCAGTTCGTATTCGGGCCGCGCCTCGAATGGAGCACGTTTCTGCGCACGGCGCCGGAGAATCCCGAGATCGCGCGCGTATTTGGCGCGAACACAGGCTTCGCGCCGGGCGGCGTGCACGTGAGCCCCCGCTTCGGATTCAACTGGCTCTACGGTGGGCGTCGCCCGTCCGGAACCGTCATGTCAACGATGGGTATGGCGTTCACGCCGCCCAAGGGCGTGCTGCGCGGCGGCTTTGGAGAGTTTCGCAACCCGTACCCGTCGACCCTGCTGTCGAACGCCGGCGTCGCGACCGGCCTGCCCGGCGAAACGACGCGCCGCCTCACGTGCACTGGCCCCGCCGTTCCCGTGGCGAATTGGGCTGACATGGTCTCGCGCGCGTCTTCGTTGCCCGCCACGTGCGCCGACGGCGCCGCCCCCGTTTTCGCCGATTCGGCAACTGCCGTCGAACTGTTCGACCGTTCGTTCCAGGCCGCACGACGGTGGACCGGCAATCTCGATTGGTCGTCGGCGCTCAAGGCGATGTACTACACGATCAGCGTGTCCCAGTCGCTCAACCTGGAGCAACCGGGATTCGTCGATCTCAACTTCTCGGGTATTCGCCGCTTCTCGCTGCCGAACGAGAGTGGCCGGCCGGTGTTCGTGAACCCCGGCAGCATCGATCCCGTGACCGGTCTCGTATCGCCAGTCGACGCGCGCACATCCTCGGAGTTTGGTCGCGTCCTCGGCCACCAGTCCGATCTCCGTTCGGAGGTCACGCAGGCAACGCTCATCGTGGTTCCGTGGGTGCCGCAGCGACTCGGACGATGGATGGTGAACGGATCGTACACCTATGCCACGTCGCGAAGTCTGACGCGAGGATTCGACAACTCGACGTTCGGCGACCCGTCCATTCGAGAATGGTCGAGCGGCTCATTTCCGCGTCACCAGATTCGCACACAGCTCGGCTACTGGTTTCGACCGATCAATTCGACGCTGACGACCTATTGGAACTTCCAGTCCGGCTACCCGTACACGCCGGTCGTGTCCGGCGACATCAACGGCGATGGGCTGGCGAACGACCGTGCATTCGTTTTCGATCCGGCGAATGCGTCAGCCGCGGTCGCGAATCAGATGCGAACGCTGCTCGCATCGACGACCAGCGAGGCGCGTGACTGCCTGACGTCGCAGCTGGGCGGCGTCGCCGATCGAAACAGTTGTCGCCGCCCGTGGACCGCGACGATGAATGCTCGGCTCACGTGGAATCGCCGCTTCGGCGACTTCTATCACTACCTGCAGGGGTCGATCAACTTCTTCAATCCTTTGGGAGGACTCGACGAGCTGCTGCACGGCGGGAGCCACCTACGCGGTTGGGGGACGCCGGCCGCGCCCGATCCGACGCTTCTCTACGTGCGTGGCTTCGATCCGGCGACGAAGCAGTTCCTCTACGAGGTCAATCCGCGCTTCGGCAACACCCGCCCGTCATTGGGCACTTTCGTCAATCCTTTTCGCGTGACCGTGGACTTCACGTTCAGCCTCACGGGCAACGCGCAAATGCAACAACTGAACATCTACCTCCGGCCGACGCGCTCCGCGCCGGGCCAGCGGCCGCCGGCCGACACGATTCTCAAGCGGCTCCGATCGACGGGCGTGTCGCCCGCGAGCCCGTACGGCTGGATCCTCGCCAACTCGGACTCACTGCTCTTGTCGCCTGAGCAGGCGAACGCCCTGAACGCCGACGCGGCCCGGTACTATGCGCGCATCGACTCGACCTACCGCACCTTTGCGGCGGAGCTGGCCGGCTTGCCCACGAATTACAATCCCGACGCAGCGCTGCAGCGCATGAACCAGTTCAATGACGGCGTCTCCGATGCGTCGCCCGAGGGCATCGTCATTCGCGGCGTGCTCACGCCCATTCAGCTCCGGCTTTTGCCGCCGCTCCTCGTGTTCATGCTGACTCCGAGGCCACCGGCGCCGCGACCCTAATCGCACCCGCCGGACCACTCACCCGCGCTGACTAGTTCCAGGACAATCCGCGAAGCTGGTCCAGATTCACGTTGCCGCCCGACAGCACCGCGACGACGCGCGATCCGGCGGGCATCTTCACGAGGCCGTGCAGCAGCGCCCCGACCGGCGCCGCCGCCGCGCCTTCGACGACCAGCTTGCACCGCTCCATCACCCAGATCATCGCCTCGAAGATCTCGCGGTCCGGGAGCGTGACGATGTCGTCGACGAACCGCTGAACCACCGAGAGATTCAGCTCGCCGACGCGCCGCACGCGCAGCCCGTCGATGATCGTCTTGCAGTCGATCGTCTCGAGCTTGCCCGCCTCGACGCTGCGCTGCATCGCCGGACCGTCGGACGATTCGACGCCGATAACGCGGATCTTCGGGTTGTGCCCCTTCACCGCCATCGACACGCCGGAGATCAATCCGCCGCCGCCGATCGGGACGACCACCGCGTCGACGTTCGGCCAGTCCTGCACGATCTCGAGGCCGAGCGTGCCCTGCCCCGCGATGAGCTGCGCGTCGTCGAACGGATGCACGTAGGTGAGTCCCTCCGTGCGCACGAGCTCCTTCGCCTTCTCGTTCGCCTCGTCCCAGATGTTGCCGTGCAGCACGACCTCGGCGCCGTACGCTTTCGTCGCCGCGACTTTGGCCGGCGTCGCGTTGGTGGCCATACAGACGACCGCTCGAATCCCATGAATGCGCGCGGCGAGCGCCACGCCCTGCGCGTGGTTGCCCGCCGACGAGCACACGACGCCGCGGCGTTTGTCCTCGTCCGACATCAACGCGAACTTGTTGAGCGGCCCGCGTATCTTGTACGACCCGACCCGCTGAAACAGCTCGGCCTTGAGACGAACGTCGTAGCCGGTGGCGTCGCTCAACTGCTGCGACGTCAACAACGGCGTGTGCTTGATGTGCGGCGCGATTCGGGCGCGCGTCTGGACGAAATCGTCGAGCGTCAGCGTCAGCATTCAGTGTCCACGCGTAAGGGCCGTACGCAGCACCGTCGCGGCGCGGCGGCAATCGTCCGCGCCCGCGTCGATGTGCGTCACCAGCCTGATTCGAGTCGAGCTCCATTCGGAAACGAGCACTCCCTGCTCCCGCGCCGCGGCGACGACGTTCGGCACCGATTGGCCGGCGACCAGGTCCACCATGACAATGTTCGTATCGGGCGCGACGATCTCCGTGCCGGGAATGCCTTCCAACGCCGCCGCCAACTCACGCGCGTTCGCGTGGTCGTCGGCCAGCCGCGCGAGTTGGTGGTCGAGCGCGTAGAGCGCCGCCGCGGCGAGGACACCGGACTGTCGCATCGCACCGCCGAACAGCTTGCGCGCCGTCCAGGCGCGCTCCATCGCCTCGCGCGTCCCGGCGAGCATCGCGCCGATCGGCGCGCCGAGGCCTTTCGACAGATCGACCATCACCGTGTCGGCAGGCGCCGCCAGCTCGGGGAGCGACACGCCGCTCGCGATGCTCGCGTTCCACAACCGCGCCCCATCGAGGTGGACCGGAACGCCGTGCTCGCGCGCGATCGCGCACATCTCGCAGAAGTCGCCGAGCGGAACGATCACGCCGCCGGCCCCGTTGTGCGTGTTCTCGACGCAGACGAGCCCGGGAGCGGGATAATACCGGGAGCGAGGTCGAAACGCGCGCCGCAAATCGTTCGCCGACATCACGCGTCCCCCCCCTTCCGGCACGACGGCGAGGATCTGCGCGCCCGCCAGCGCCGCGACGCCGGCGATCTCGCTGTGGACGATGTGCGCGTCGACGTCGGCCAACACCTCCGTCGCACGCGGTGCGAGCAGCCACACCGCGGCCTGATTGGCCATCACGCCGCTCGGAAAGAAGAGCGAGTCTTCCTTGCCGAGCATCTTGGCGACGCGTTCCTCGAGCCGCCGCGTCGTCGGATCGCCGTCGCGCTCGTCGTCACCCACCTCGGCGGCCGCCATGGCGGCGCGCATGCCCGGCGTGGGCTTGGTGACGGTGTCGCTTCTGAGGTCGATCGGCATCGGCGGAATATGCGTCCGGCATCAGACGGCGCGAAGGGCCACGGGCGCCAACTTCCTAAGGGCGCTGACTTCCCAACGGCGCTGACGTCCCAACGGCGCTGACTTCCCAACGGCGCTGACGTCCCAGCGCCGCCAACTTCCCAACTGCGCCTCGAACAGCGCTAACGTCGTATTTTGAACGACTCTCGGGAGTTCGCGCCCTTCGCGCGTTTTGGAAGTTGGCGTTTTTTGGAAGTTGGCGTTTTTTGGAAGTTGGCGTCTTCTGGAAGTTGGCGCCTTCTGGCAGTTGGCGCCGTCAGCCGATTCAATCGGTGAGCACCTCGCGCTGCAGCTTCCGCACACGCCGCAGCTCGAACACCTGCCCGACCTCGCCCCCGAGGATGAAGATGAGCGCCGCGTAATAGCACCACACGACGACGAACACGATGGCCGTGAGCGTCCCCCTGTACATCCCGACCGGGTTGAACGTCTTGGTGTAGTACGCGAACGCCGTGCGCGCGGCCTCGAAGCACACGCTCGTGAATCCCGCCGCGACCCACGCCGATGCCGTCGTCACGCGGCGGATCGGCAGAAACTTGTAGAGCGCGTAGAACATGAGCGCCAGAAACGCGAAGCCGAGGACGCGGCCGACCCAGTAGTCGACGCCGCTCAGCACGTCCGTGCGCAGACCGACCGACACGAGCGCGTGCGACGCCAGGCCCACGTAGGTCGTCACCGTGACGCTCGCCGCGAACAGCAGCGTGGACACCACCGTGATCTTCACGTCGAACACCTTGCCGGCGATGATGCCGCGCTCGGTCTCGATGTCGAAGACGCTCGCCAGCACGGTGCGCAGCGATCCGAAGAGCCGCGTCGAGAACCAGACGAAGCCGATGGCGCTGTAGATCGTGATCGACCGGCGCGTGCGCAGCAGGTCGTTGATCAGCCTGTGGACGGGCGAGTCGGTCTCGACGTGGGCGGGCAGAAGCCGGTCGAGAAAGACGCCGATCTGGTCCGTCGAGTTGATCGAACCGGCGTAGACGATCGGCAGGAGGTACGTGATGCCGGCGGCGAGGAGCAGCAGAAACGGCAGCGCGGCGAGCAGGATGTTGAACGCGATGCCGCCGGCGAGGAACAGAACGTTGTCCTCGCCGCTGTTGTCCCAGACCCGCTTGATGTAGTCGCGGGCCGTCCACAGAAAATCGGAGACGGGCGACCGATGGACCCCGCTCTCACCCGTGTTCACGCTCGCGGACAAAGGCGGTGCGGGGTTCGCCGATCAGTGTTCGATCCGATCAGCCGTCGACCGGCTCGTCGGACGCCGCGTCGTTGACGCGCTTTGCCGCCTTGACGCCCGCGGTGTACGCCGCCTTCGTCGTGGCGAGTCGGTTTTCCAGATCTTCGCGCGCGTCGTGCGCCGCGGCGCGACCGGCGTCGACCGCATCGCGGGCGGCGGCGCGACCGGCTTCGACGGCCCGCGTCACCTGGCGGCGCTTGAGATCCACCGCGTCTTTCGCGCTATCGATCGTCTCTTCGACGCGGCGGCGCGCGTCCTGATACGTCTCACTGACCGTGTCCGTGAGCTCGGATGCTTTTCGTTCGGCCAGCTTGCGCGCGCGGATCGCGCGGCGCTTGAGGTCGCGGCGCGTTTCCTCGCCGGATTTCGGCGCGAACAGCAGCGCGGCACCGGCTCCCAGCGCGAGCCCGATGATGAACGGCATCACGCTGGTCGAGCGCTGTTCGATCACCACGTACGGGTCGTTGTCTTCGAGGTCTCGGCGTGACATCGCGGTGCTCCTGTGAGTTAGCGTTTTCGCGCCAGCGGCTTCTTCACCGAAGCCAGGACGCGCTCTTGTGGCAGGTCGGGCTTTGGGCCGGCCGTTGGTCGCTGTTTCGTCCGTGCCGTTGGGGGCGGGCGGCGCCGAAGCGAGTGTGGCGGGAACCTCGTTCACGAACGACAGCAGGTCCCGACGTACGTCATCCGCGACGATGCCGAGCAGCTTGGCTGTCTTCTCGATGTCGCCGGAGGTGGATGCGAACGTCTGGAGCGCGAGCAGCCGCCGCGCCTCGGTAGCGGTCGCGCCCACCGGAATCGTCACCGACGTCGGCACGGCGCCCCCGCCCGGAGCCCGCAGATGCCGAGGCATGACGTCGCTCAGGGTGATCGTGTCCCCGCGCGTCATGATCACGGCGCGTTCGACGGCGTTTTTCAACTCGCGCACGTTCCCCGGCCAGTGGTACGCGAGGATCCACCCCCACGCGGCGTCGTCGAAATCGCCGATCTTCTTGCCGTTCTGTTCCTGGAATCGCGCGAGAAACTCCGTCGCGAGCAGGTGAATGTCCTCGGTTCGCTCGCGCAGCGGCGGAAGCGAGATCTCGACGACGGCCAACCGATAGTACAGATCCTCGCGCAGGTGTCCGTCGTTGATCGCCTGTTGCAGATCCTGGTTCGTCGCCGCGACGATGCGGATGTCGACGGAGATCTCTTTCTTGCCGCCGAGGCGTCGAACTTGTCGCGTCTCGAGCGCCCGCAGCAGCTTGACCTGGATGTCGGGCGACATCTCGGCCACTTCGTCGAGGAAGATCGTGCCGCCGCTGGCCATCTCGAACGCGCCCGGCTTCTCGTTCACCGAACCGGTGAAAGCGCCCTTCTCGTGGCCGAACAACTCGTTCTCGAGAATCTCCTTGGGCAGCGCCGCGCAGTTGAGCGCGAAGAAGGGCCCGCTCGAGCGCTCGCTCTTGCTGTGCAGCGCGCGGGCGACGAGCTCCTTGCCGGTGCCCGACTCGCCGAGGATGAGCACGCTCGCCGTCGACGGTGCGACCGCGTCGATCACCTGGTAAACGCCGCGCATGACCTCCGACTGCCCGGTGAGCTCGCCGTAGTGGGTGAGCCCTTCGAGGCGGGACGTGAGCTCGCGGTTCTTTTCCTGGACCTCGAATTTCTCGAGGGCCTTGGGAATCAACGCCTTGAGGCGGTTGAGCTTGTCCGCGTTGAGCGGCTTCTCGATGTAGTCGTATGCGCCTTGTTGCATCGCCTGGACGGCCGAGTCGACGGTGGCCTGCCCGGTGATGATGATGCACTCCGTGGCGATTCGGCGTTGCTGTAGCTCACGAAGCAGCGCCAGCCCATCGAGCTTCGGCATCTTGAGGTCGGCGAGCACCACGCCGTAGCGGTCGTTCGCCAACCGCTCGAGCGCCTTCTGGCCGTCCGGGGCGATGTCGACCGTATACCCTTCGTCGGCCAGAATGGCGCTCAGGCCTGACGTAATCGCCTGTTCGTCGTCCGCAATGAGAATCTTCGCGTTCGCGTGTTTCATTCGGTCGGTGTCGGGGTACCCCGTGGCCTACCGCCCCTCAGGTAGGGAACGTAATCGTAGCGCCACTTTCCGAGATGTCGAGATGGACGCCGGCACTATATGCCGCCGAAACGACCTCGTCGCTTAGCGCAAATCTCGATCCGTCGCGCTCGCCGCAAGAAACCCTGATCGCTGGACCGCCGGTTTCGTCCACGGCCGAGCAAACCACGTCCTTCGACGCTTCGACGGCGGCCAAAAGCACCGCCGCGATCGCGAGACGTGCGGCCGACGTCGGCGCGCTGGTCGTCCCGAGGCTTTCTACCCCTTTGTCGACCGTAAGTCGCCTGGCCCCCCCTTCTTCGGCCTCGGCCGCACCCGAGCCACGCGAAGCCAGTACGGCCACGTCGCGCGTGATGCGCGCGATGTTGGCCGGTCCGCGAGGGGGCCGAGCCAAGGCCAGTATCGCTTCGGCCGACTGAATCACCGACTCCAACTCGGCCGCCGCGGCCTCAGCGAAGGGCCGCAGCGCCGAGGCTGCAGCCTCACCACGCGCCGCCCCGCTGCGCGACCGCACGACCTCCAGGTTCACGGCCACGCCGTTCAAGGCGCCCTTGAACTGGTGCGCCGTCGCGTCGCAGAGCCGCTGGAAGACTCCCAGCCACAGCTCCTCGGCCGTCGCCAAGCGTCAGTCGCTCAACTCCGCGTCGTCCGGAGCCGCCGCCACGGCGACGGCTCGCGTTGGATCGTCGCGGTGGATGGCGACGGGCTTCACGAAGCGCGCGACCATCGCGGCCGTGTCGCCAATGGCCAGCTGATCGAACAGGAAGCCGAACTTCTCGTCGTACGCGGCGTCGAGCGCGGCGCGTGTGGCGTCGGGAACATCCCAGATCTGCCGCTTGAACGGACCGAGCGCCTTTTTGCGAGTCTTGTAGTAGAACTGCTCGTCGGAATCGGTCGGCTTGCGTTCATCCTTGGCGTTCGCGTCGAGCCACTTGTAGATCTCGCCGCGCAGTGAATCCGGCAGATGATCGAACAGCATGTTCTGGAAGTTCGTCGCCAGATGGATCTCCGCCGTCTCGCGCTTCGGGAAGTTGTGAAACGCGGTATCCGGCAGCGTCGATGCCCCGTGCTGCACCGCGCCCGAGAGTCCGTAGTCGTCGCGAGCCACCTTCGACAGTCGCTCGAGCGTGTCGAGATCGAGCTTCACGTCGGCGATCGAGCCATCGGGCAGCACCACCCCGCCATGCGACGTTCCCGACTGGACACTGATCTTCGAAAGGCCGACGGTATCCTTCGGTAACCGCCGAATCAGCCCGTCCATGTAGGCTCGCAGCTCTTCGACCGTGCTGTTTTGCGTGCCAACCTCACCGATCTCGCCGCCGATGGAGATCGTGATGCCGTCCGGCTCCAGCTCTCGCACGACCTTCAGAATGTCGACGCCGACTTCGCAGTTGAGCTTCTGCTGCTCGTCGAGCGTCGGCTTGGAGATGTCGACGAGGGTAGACGTATCGATGTCGATGTTGAAGAAACCGGCCGCGATCGCCTCGCGGGCCAGCGCCTTCACGGCGTCCACTTCGGGAGTCGGATCCGCCGCGTACTTCTTGGCGTTCACCTGGAAGTGATCGCCCTGAATGAAGACCGGGCCGCGGAATCCTTCGCGTATCGCCGCGGCCAGCACAACGGCGACGTACTCCGCGGGGCGCTGGTCGGTGTACGCGATCTCCGAGCGCGCGATCTCGAGAATGAACGCGCCCGCCTTCTTGGCGATCGCCGTTCGGAAGATCGACCGCGCCGTGTTGTACGTCATCCCGCGCACGTTGATCGCCGGCACCGTGAATCCGTGGCACTCGCCGCGGCCGCGGGCCATGTACAGCTCGTGGATCGACGACGGAATCACGCCGACGGCCTGTGCGATCTCCCAGATCAACCAGCGCGCATGCTCCTTCTCGGGTCCGCCGTCGAAGACCGCCGCGCGCACGAGCGAGTCCATCGCCGGCGACGCAACGGCCTTGGCGTTCGTAACGCTCACCCGTCCATCGCGCACCCGGACGCCGGCGCCGAACAGTTCGTTGAGTGATTCGACAGTATTCATGAGAGTCTACAAGTTGTTCCGTTCCACGCGGTCCACCGGTCTACCGGCCCCGGTCCACCGGTCCACCGGTCCACCGGTCAACCCGTCCACCCATATCTCGCATCCGGCTTCGGCAGAAGGTTCCACTCCTTTCGCGCTTGCTCCGCGTCGACGCGGCCGAGTTGCGCGTAAGTGAACTGCTTGCCGAGCTCCACGCCCGGCTGGTCGAGCGGATTCACTCCGTAGAGCGCGCCCGCGTATACCGTGGCGATCTCCAGCAGCATGAACAGCGCGCCCAGGTGCCACGCGTCCACGCGATCGATGTGCATCGTCATGCTCAGCCGCCCGCGGCGCGCCAGCGCGCCGGCCGTCGCCCGTTGCTCGATCGACAGCAGCTCGCCGAGTCGATGACCGCCGAGATAGCCGAGCTCCTTCACGTTGGAATGTAGCGAAGGAATGGTCACGTCCGACGGCGACTCGCGGACGGCGATGAAGGTGACCGTCTTGTCGAGCGGTCCTTCCATGAAGAGCTGCACCTTGCTGTGCTGGTCGGTGGCTCCCAGCGCGGCGAGCGGTGTCGGTCCGACGCCGTGGTCGCCCGGCTGCCGGTGCTTCCCGAGACTTTCCGCCCAAAGCTGCACGAACCAGTCGGCGATGTCGCGCAGCGGATCGGAGTACGGCATCAGCACGTGGATGTGCCGGCCGGCGGTCGAGTCGGCGAGGAACTCGAGCGTGGCGAAGAGACCGGCAGGGTTCTTCGACAAAGCATCGCCGGCGCAACGCGCCGCGATGTCGCGCGCTCCGGCGAGCAGTTGCGCCGTGTCCATGCCAGCCAGCGCCGCCGGCAGAATTCCGACCGGCGTGAGCACGCTGTAGCGCCCGCCGACCGCCGGTGGAATGTCGACCGCCGGGATCCCCTCGGCGTTTGCGATCTCGCGCAGCGCGCCGTTTTTCGGATCAGTGACGAAGACGAGATGCGCCTTCGCGTCGCGCGTTCCCTTGTTCAGACGGTCGCGGACGACGAGGTACTGCGCCATCGTCTCCGCCGTTCCGCCGGATTTCGAGATCACGACGAACAGCGAGCGCTCGAGCGACAGGCGATCGAGCAGCGCGGTGATCGTGTACGGGTCGACGTTGTCGAGCACGTGCAGGCGCGGATTGCCCGCGCGCTCGGCGTCGCTCAGCGCGTTCCAGTCCGGCGCCAACAGCGCCGTGCGCAGCGCGATCGGACCCAGCGCCGAGCCACCGATGCCGAGTACGACGACGTCGTCGAACTGCCCTTTGGTCCGCGCGGCGAAGTCGGTCGACTGTTTGTGCAGCGCGACGTCGTCGGGGAGAGCGAGAAAGCCCAGCTCTCCGGCGGCGCGTCGTTTACCGAACGTGTCGTGCGCCCCTTTGAACGCCGCCGGCGCGGCCGCCCAGTCCGCCGCCGAGATCCCGCCGGCGACGACGTCCCCCATCATGTTCGAAAAATCGAGATCGAGCGCCATGGTCGTGGTGCGTGCGGGGGGTGCGCGTCAGTCGACGCGAACCACGAGTCCGTCGAACGCCGGCGTGATGCCGCGCGGCAACTCGGCCTCGAGGTCCGCGTGGAAGTTGTCGTGCGTCAGGTGCGTGAGATAGGTGCGCTCCGCTCCGACCTGGCGCGCGGCGCTCACCGCTTCGGGGAGACTCAAGTGCGTTGGGTGTTCGGTTCGAAAGAGGGCGTTGATCACGAGCACCTTCGCGCCGGAGAGCAATCGGAGCGCGTCCGGCGGCAGCGACTTGGCGTCCGTGACGTAGGCAATCGGTCCGATTCGATACGCAAAGACCGTGACAGCCCCGTGCGGCACTCCGACCGGCAGCACTTCCATGTCGCCGACAGAGAAGGAGACGCCCGCCGCAACCCGGTGCGCCTTGCCCTCGGGCTTCGACGTCCCGGGCAATGGCCGGATCCGGTCGTCGAAGATGTAGCGGAACTTCGCCTCCAACTCGTCCAACGTCTCCTTGGCGCCGTAAATAGGGAGCGGCGCCTCGCGGTCCACCGTGATCGCGCGCAGGTCGTCGATGCCGTGCGTGTGATCGGCGTGGCCGTGCGTGTACGCGACCGCGTCCACGCGGTCGATGCCCGCGGCGATCAGTTGTAGCCGCAACTCGGGCGGAGTATCGATGAGGAGCTTCGTGCCGTGTGGATCCTCGACGACGGCGCCGACGCGGTTGCGTTTGTCGCGCGGGTCGGGCGACAAACACACCGGACAGCGGCACCCGATCTTGGGGACGCCGAAGCTGGTGCCAGTGCCGAGGAAGGTGAGCTTCACGATGCCACGGTCGTGCGACGGGACGAACCCGTCACACCGTCTCGACCTTGAGCAGGTTCGTCGTGCCTGGGACGTCGAAAGGCACGCCCGCCGTCACCACGACGCGGTCGCCGTCGCGGGCGAGGCCGCGCCGCTGAACCGCCTCGAGCGCGAGCTGCACCATCTCGTCGTACGTGTTGCAGTGCTTCACGAGCTCGGGAATCACGCCCCACACCAACGCGAGCTGGCGGAACGTGCGGGGCACGTCGGTGAGCACCAGGATCGGCACGCTCGGCCGGTGCGCCGCCACGACGCGCGCGCTGAAGCCGCTCTTCGTGAACACGATCAAGACCGGCGCGCCGAGCATCGTCACCGCCGCCGCGCTCGCCGCGGCGATCGCGAACTCGGTCGATATCGCCGTCTCGTTCCGCCGGCGCTCGTCGCGATGACGAGGACGCACGCGGCTCTCGATCTCGGTGATGATCCGCGTCATCGCCTCGACGGCCAGCCGCGGGTATTGGCCCGTCGCCGTCTCCGCCGAGAGCATCACCGCGTCGGTGCCGTCCAGAATCGCGTTGGCGACGTCGCTCGCCTCCGCGCGCGTCGGGCGCGGATGCGTGATCATCGACTCGAGCATCTGGGTCGCCGTGATGACGGGTCTTCCCAGCCGGTTGCAGAGCGCGATGATGCGCTTCTGCGCGTACGGCACTTCCTCGAAGGGCAGCTCCACGCCGAGGTCGCCACGCGCCACCATCACGCCGTCGGACGCGCGCACGATCGATTCGATGTTCTCGAGCGCCGAGTCCTTCTCGATCTTCGCGACGACGAGCATGTGCTTCGTCACGAGCTGGCGCAGCTCGGCGATGTCCTGCGCGCGCCGCACGAAGCTGAGCGCGATGTACTCCAGCTCCTGCTGCACGGCGAACGCGATGTCCTCGCGATCCTTCGCCGTGATCGAGGGGGCCGACACCTGCACGCCCGGCAGGTTGATGCCCTTGTGGCTCGAGAGCTGGCCGCCGTGGACGACGCGCGCCGTCACGCGCGGCTTGCTCACGTCCAGCACGACGAGCTCGATCAGTCCGTCGTTGATGAGGATCCGGTCGCCGTCGTTGACGTCGTCGGCCAGCGCCTCGTACGTGACGGGGATCTCGGCGCCGTTTTCCTTCCCCTCGGGCGCAAAGACGACGTCGCTCCCGTCGGGCAGGTCGCGCGGTTGCCCCAGCTCACCGATGCGGATCCGCGGACCTTGGAGGTCGCCGAGGATGGCGATCGGCCGCTTCGTCTCGGCGGCGACGTCGCGAACAAGCGCGATCGTCGCCGCGTGCTGTTCGTGCGTGCTATGTGAGAAGTTGATCCGCGCGACGTTCAGGCCCGCGCCGACGAGGCCGCGCAACGCGTCGCGCGTCGAGCTCGAGGGGCCCAACGTGCAGACGATCTTCGTTCGGCAGTAGCGCAATAGTGGAGTTCGTGTTGACGGCGTGAGTTCAGTGGCTCTCGACCAGCTCCTTGCCCAGCGCCTTCGTCTTCGTCTGCAGGCCCGCGATCAGCGAGTCGTACGACTTCTGGAAGCTGGCGATGCCGTCGACCAACAGCTTGGCCGTGACGTCGTCGATCGAGATGCCGTACTTCGCCAGCTCGTCGATCGTCGCCTGGGCCTCGTCCACGTCCTTGTCGACGGTTCGCGCCACGTTCCCATGATCGCGGAACGCGTCCACCGTCTGCGGCGGCATCGTGTTCACCGTGTTGGGACCGATGAGCTGCTCGACGTACATCACGTCGCGGTACGCCGGATTCTTCGTGCTCGTGCTCGCCCACAGCGGGCGCTGGACCGTCGCGCCCTTCGCCGACAACGCCATCCAGCGCGGCGACGCGATCTGTTCCTGATAGAGCTTGTACGCCAGCTTCGCGTTGGCGATGGCCGCCTTTCCCTTCAACGCCTCGAGCGCCTTCGCGTCGGCGGCGTGTCCCTTGGCCGCGGCGTCGAGGCGCTTGTCGGTCTCGGTGTCCACGCGGCTCACGAAGAAGCTCGCCACCGAATGGATGTTCGAGATGTCCTTTCCCGCCGCGACGCGCTCCTCGAGCCCGGCCATGTACCCGTCGATGACGCGCGCGTACGCCTCGATCGCGAACAGCAGCGTGATGTTGATGTTGACGCCGGCGGCCGTCAGTTGGCGCACCGCCTTCGCGCCCTCGACGGTCCCCGGCACTTTCACGAACGCGTTCGGCCGGTCCACCGTTTTCCAGAGGCGCGTCGCCTCGTCGATCGTCGCCGTCGCGTCGTTGGCCGCGCCCGGCGAGACCTCGATCGACACGAAACCGTCGGCGCCGTGCAGCGCGTCGTGCGTCGGACGGAAGATGTCGCACGCGTCGCGCACGTCGGTCGTCGCGATACGCTCGAACAGCTCCATCGCCGTGAAGTCGCCGGCGGAGAATCGAATCTGATCGTCGTACGTCGATCCCTCGGCCAGCGCCTTCTCGAAGATCGTCGGGTTCGACGTCATTCCGGTCACGGCGTCGTCGCGAATGCGACGCGCGAGGTCGCCGTTCTTCAGGATCGTGCGATCGATGAAGTCGAGCCAGATCGCCACGCCGGCGTCGTGAAGGTCCTTGAGTCGATTCTCACTCACGTCGTTTCTCCTCGCTTCTCCCGGTCCACCGGTCCACCCGTCCACCGGTCCACCCAAGTTCCCAAGCTAGCCGGATTACTTGCGCTCGTAGACGATCTTGTAGATGCGTCCGCCGGCGTCGTCGGCGACGAACAGCGAACCGTCGTTGCCCTGCGCCAGGCCGGTGGGCCGGTGATTCCCCTGCTGACGCGGGCCGAAGCCTTCGGCGAACACTTCGAAGGGACCGGCAGCCTGGCCGCCGCTCAACGGCTGGAACACGACGTTGTATCCCTGCCTGCGGCTCGGGCGCGCGATTCCACGACCCGTGGAACGCGATGAACGCGCCGCTCTTGTACTTCGCGGGAAACATCGAGCCCGTGTAGAACATGAGCCCGTTCGGCGCCCAGTGCGCCGGGAAGACGGCGACCGGCTCCTTCTTCTGCGCGCACTCGCCGACCTTCTTGCCGTCGCCGCCGTATTCCGGTGCGAGCACCAGGTGATGCTCCTCGACCGCGTAGTAGCAGTACGGCCAGCCAAAATCGTCGCCCTGATTCACCTGCAGCAACTCTTCCGCGGGATTTTCGGCGTTGTAGTGGGTGTCGTTCGGCCACTGCCCCACCCCTTCCGGTTCGCCGCCGAGTCCGTCGCGGCCGTGCTGCGTCGTCCAGAGCTTGCCGTCCATCGGATTGATCGCGATACCGACGGCGTTACGAATGCCCCGCGCGAAATGATTCGATAGTTTCAGGTTGGCCGCCGCTGAGGCGGAATCGGCGCTCGGCTTCTGATGCAGTTTGCGCGCGTCGAACTTCCAGATCCCGCCGCGAATCTCGACCTCGTCGCAGGGGCGCTTGCCGGGAACTTCCTTCTGGCGGTCCGTCGCCTGACACGAGTTCGTCGCCGTGCCGAAGTTCACGAACAGATTGCCGGCGTGGTCGATCGCGAACGTCTTGACCGGGTGACTGCCGCCGCCGGGAAGATCTTCAGCGACAGTGTCCGGCTTTCCCGCCGGCGCGAAGGTCCCGTTCGCGAACGGGAACCGCAGAATCGCCGTGGTCGTTTCCGTGTAGAGATACCCGTCGAACAGCGCGACCTCCGACGACGAGAATCCGCTCGCGAAGTGGACCTGACGGTCGGCTTTGCCGTCGCCGTTATCGTCGCGGAAGATCCACACGCCGCTGCTGTCGGCGGGCGTGCCGCGGGTGCCGCCACGCTGCTGCGCCGAGACGATTAGGTCGCCGTTCGTCGCGACCACCATATGGCGGGCGGCGCGAAGACCGTCCGCGTACACGATGGCGCAGAATCCTTGTGGAAGCTTGAGTCCGGCGCCGTCAGGGTCGCATTTCTCGGATCCACGTTGAGCGCCGAGAAGCGCCGGGATCGCCAGAACCGCGAGCGCAGCAAGAGTCGAGCATCGTCTCATTGATTGTGCCTGTCGGTTGTCGGTGAAGAACCGAACGCGAGTGTTCGCGAGAAGAATGGTAACACCTTCGTGATGATTCGCTCGCCGACGCGGCTCGTGTGCGTGCCGTCGTACGTCTCGAACGTGTGCGGCACGCCGGCGCGCGTCAGCGCCGTGTCCATGGCCGTGAGCTGCGACAGCGGCACGAGCTCGTCACGCGTGCCCGACGTCGAACGCCAGTCCGGCGAGTCGCTTCAGCCGGTCCGCCGAGCGCGGCACCATGTCGAGAGGGAAATGGTCCGTCCACTTCGCCGACACCGCGTCCATCTGTTGCCATTGGCCCTCGCGCCGCTCGAGCGGAAAGTCTACGTAGAGCGGCGGGCGGTTGGGGTTGGGCGAGAACGCCGCGGCGAGCGCGAGATCCGCGGACGCGCCGAACGGCAGACGCTTCGCGTCGTCGAGTGACGTCAGATCTTCGATCAGCCCCCAGCCCGCGGCCGCGGCGGGGTCCGTGGACATGCGAAAGTGCGTACAGCACGCGCTGAGCGCGTACGCCGCACTGTAGACGTCGCCGGCGTGCCGCATCGCGAGGTAGAACGTCCCGAACCCGCCCATCGAGTGTCCAGCGAGCCCGCGGCTTGCCGGCGTCGCGAGCGTCCGGTACTTCGAGTCCACGTACGACACGAGCTCGGCCGAGATGAAGTCGTCCCATCCGCCCGCGGACGACGAGTTCACGTAGAAGCTGCCGCGCAATCGGTTGAGCGCGTTCGGCATGACGATGATCATTTCGCGTACGGCGCCGGCAGCCACGAGCGAGTCAGTCGAGCGGCCGATGTCGAATCCGGCGTAGCCGCGCGCCCACGAGGCTTCGCTCGCGGTGAAGCCGTGCAGCAGATAGACGACGGGGTATCGCTTGGTCGGGTTGGACGCGTAGCTCGGCGGCAGGTAGACGAGCACCGACCGATTCGGCGAGTCGCCGTACTTGTTTCCCTCGAGCGCCGTCGAATGGACGGTGTCGTGGACGAGTCGGCTCGCGGGCGCTTGCGCGTTCAGCGCCGCCGCGAAAACGAGGAGGAGCGCGAGCCCGGAGCGAAAACGGAATCGTGTGGTCATCGCCATACCATCGAGGGTGACGTCTCGTGGAAACGGCGATGACTTACGACGCGATCGGCTCCGACGCAACCGCGCGAGCGGCGGCCGCGAGTCGCGAATCAACGGCGGGCCCGACCACGAGCCCGCCGGCCTCGCTCACCGAGCGACCGGAGTCCCCGTCTGGCCAGTCCCGGCAGCGTTCGCCCCGCCGTTCTTCAGGAACCCCTTCTCCACCGCGAGCAGCGCCGCCGACGTCAGGAACGCGGCGAACAGGGTGCGCGACGGTGAGAACCCACGGATGTCGATCTCTCGAATCAGTGGACGCGGCACTAGCACCACCTCCTGCCGCCACGGCGCGCCGGTTCCATCGCGATGCACCGACTCGTCCATCGCGACCGACAGCGACGTCAGATCCTCGGAGACGACGCTCCCTCGCAACTGCTCGACGGCCGGCCCCACCTTCGCCGCCAAGACGACGGAACCGGAATCGGTGAGCGTCGCCTGTACTTGGCGCCCCGTCAGACGTTCCGACTCACCCAAACGCGGCGTGGTGTACGCGTAGCACCCGGAGGCGAGCAGGCCGGCGACGATGATCGCCGTGACCCGCGCCGGTCCGCTCAGGACGCGGCCACCAAGCATTCTGTTTACGATCATGCGACTTCACTCCTGCAAGAGATCGCGGGGAGGGCGAGGCACGCTCACCCTCCCCGCTCCAACACTAGCACTTGAACTCTGTTCTTGCGCCGAGCGGCTTACGGACAGCCGTTCGGGTCGTTCCAGTTGCGACCGGTCGCGAGCCCGGGCTCGGCAGTGGGCGCGTTGGTGTTCGTCTGCATTTCAGTCGATCCGTACAGGAATCGGCCGGGGACCGCGAGCTTGTTGCGCGCCGGCTTGAGGGCCGGGATGCAGGTACGCTTGTAGTCGTTCCACGCCTCGACGTTCTGGAACGTGAGGATGTACTTCTCGGTCATGATGTCGGCGAGCGTGGGATTCGCGATCGGCGCCTTGCTGTAGCGCGCACGCACGTTGTTGAGCGCCGTCGTCGCCGTGGCTTTGTCGTTGGTCTGGAACGCCGCCTCCGCGATGATCAACTGCGTCTCGTCGTACGTGATGATCGGCTGGCTGAACTCCGCATTGTTGGTGCGATTCGAGCCCAGGACGGACGAGATCGAATCCGCCGGGGTCGTCTGCGTGGAGACGTCGTACCCGCCATACAGGCCGTGTGAATTCTTGGCGAAGTAATCCGGCAGGCGCTTGTCGTTCTGCGCGACCATGATCTTGGCGAGGACAGAGCCCGCGACGAGATCCTGGCCGAACGACGTGAGCTGGAACTGCGCCCACAGGTTGCGCTCCGACGTGGCCGACGAGTGCACCGTGAGCCAATCGTTGGCCGCGGTCGAAATGCCCTTCTTGGCCTCGCTGAGCGCGCTCGTGTACTGCGCCGCGCCGAGCTTCTCCTCTTGGTGGAGGTAGATGCGGGCCTTGAGGGTGTGCGCGGCCTCGATCCACTTGGCCGTGGATCCGCCGTAAATCAGATCGTACGCGCCCGGACCCTTTCCGCCCGACCCCATGTCGGTGATGGCCTTGTCCAGAAGCGTCAGCAGATCGGCGTAGATCTGCTGCTGCGGATCGAAGTGCGGGGACGAGTTGGTGGCGACCGCCTCGCGGTACGGCATGTCGCCCCAGATGTCCGCGCCCCACAGAACGTTCATCGCTTCGACCACCTCGGCGATGCCGAGATAGGCCTTGTCGTTCGCGGCCGTGGCGTTCGCCTCCACCTGGCGGATCTGGATCAATCCGCCGCCGTCGTAGATGGACTGGAACGAGCCGTCGAACGAGTCAGAGTCGATCGCGTACGTGCCCTGCAGGTCGACGAACCGTCCGCCGGTGCCGGCGCACTGTTGCATCCACTCGCAGATGTTCATGGCGACGGGGCCTTCCTGCTCACCCATGACGTTGGCGATCGCGCCGCCGAAGAGCTGGTTCGTCGTGGCCGCCGTCGGGGCGTTCGGGTTCGCGACCGCCGCCTCGGAGTCGAGGAAGCTGTTGCACGCGCTCGGGATCGCCAGCGCGACGACCCCGACGAACGCGGCATATTTGGAGATTCGCATTCGAGAGTCCTCGCGTTAGCGGTTGAGGCTGACCGAGACGACGAGCGAGCGGGTGAGCGGGAGGTTGAAATAATCCGCCGCGCCGACCTGCTCGAACGGTCCCGCGACGTTCGTCTCGGGATCGAGGCCTTTGTACTTGGTCCACGTCTTCAGGTTGCGACCGGCGACGCGCACCGTCATCGTGTTCAGGTTGAGCAGCCGGTTCACCCACGCACCGTCGAACGTGTACGCCGCCGAGATCTCGCGCAGCTTCACGAAGCCGGCGTTCTCGAGGCACGGCTCGTCGATGCCCGTGAACGGGCACGCGGCGATTCCGCTATTGCGATACCAGTTCTCACCGATCGGAATCTTCTGGCCGGCGCCCGGACCGGTGACCGGTCCCGGATACCAATCCGGATCGCCGAAGGCGTGCAGATTGCCCGAGCAGGCCGCGTTCGACGAGCCCGTGCAGGTCGCGCGGTTCTGCCGTCTCGCCCGACGTGCCGTAGCTCCAAAGCGCGCCGCGCGTGCCGTCCCACATCAAGCCGCCGTGACGGACGTCGAGGAGCGTCGAGAGCTCGAGCTTCTTGAACTTGAGGCTCGAGTGCATGTTGCCGGTCCACTTCGGGTTCGGATCACCCAGGATGCGCTGGTTGTCGAAATCGCCGCACGGCATGCCGGCGTTTGCGCACCCGTTCGTGCCGTCATCGATGTAGAGCGTGCCCTTCGATTTGCCCTGACACGCGGCCGCAGCCGCTGGATAGTTGGCCGTCAGATAGTCGGTCGGCGTCACGCCGCAGCGGATCCATCCCAGACCGCGGATGGCGCCCAGTGGCTGGCCGGCCATCGCCACCGTGCCGATGAACGACGAGCCAGTGAACAGGAACTGCGCCCCGGCGATGCTTTCGACGAGCGACTGATTCTTTCCCCAGCCGAACCCGAGATCCCACTGATAGTTCGTGCCCATCAGCGGACGCAGGTTGAGCGAAAGCTCGGCGCCGCTGTTGCGGAAGATGCCGGCGTTCTTCGCTTCGCTGCCGAATCCCGTCGACGGTGAGATCGGCGTCACGAGGATGACGTCCGTCGTCCGCGACTTGTACCACGTGGCGCTGAGGTCGGCCTTCTCACCCCAGAAGCCGAGGTCGAAGCCCGCTTCTCTCTCCGACGTCCGCTCGGGCTTGAGCGACACGGCCGGCTTCACACCCGTGAAGAACAGACCACCCAGGCCGCTCTGCGTCGGCGTGAGCCCGGTGCCCTGCGCGATGCCGCCAACGGTGCCCTGGCTGCTGAACACCGCCGACGTCAAGTACGGTTGCGGCTCATTGCCCGCCTGACCGTAGGAGAGTCGGAGCTTGCCGTAGGTGAGCTTCGGGATCTTATGGAAGTTCGTGAAGTTCCACGCGGCGCTCGCCTTTGGGAACGTGCTCGTCTTGTTGGAGCGTCCGAAGGTCGTCGACCCGTCGCTGCGGAGCGCGCCCGTGAGGTAGAGCTGCTGATGGATGTCGAACGTTGCCTGGCCGAAGTACGACTGATTGTGGATCTGCGTCTGGAAGTCGCTGGCCGGGTCGCGCGACAGCGTGTTGATCATGTCCATTGGCTGCGGCGCGATGAGCGTGCGCCCCACCACGGAGAACGTGCGGAGGTTGCGCGCGTTCAGGTTCTGGCCCGCGGTGAACGTTCCGCCGAAATTCGAGTTGAAGTTCCAGGTCGCCGTCGCCGTGAGGTTATGGTCGATCTGGTAGTCGACAATCTTGCCCTCGGTGACACGGCCGCCGGCAGCGACGTCGGAGCACTCCGCCGGGCAGCCTTCGGTGCGCTCGTCGTTCGAGTAGTCGGCGCCGAGCGTGTACGCGAACGTCAGCCAGTTGTTGGCGATGTACTGCGCATTCATGTTGCCGAACGTGCGACCAGCCTTCTGGTCGTTCAGCTCGTCTTCCAACGTGAAGATCGGATTGTTGAAGCCGCGCGACTGGCCCGCCGTTTCCGGTGTCGGGTCTTGCAAGCGGTACGACCGATGGAGGCCGGTCGTCGGGTCGAGCGCCGGGAAGTTGTTGAAGGCCGGCGGCGTGCGGAACAACCCGAGGAGCAGACCATTCACGTTGTTGCCGCGCTGCGTCAAGTGACCGCGCGTGTCGGCGTACGAGAAGTTGCCGCCGAGCGTGAAGTTGTCCGTCAGGTGGTGCGTCGCGTTCAGGCGAACCGTGCCGCGGTCGAAGTAGTTGTTCGGCCCGATGAACACGCCCTGGTTGTTGTTGTAGTTGCCAGAGAGATAGAACGTCGTGCGGTCGTTGCCGCCCGACGCGCTGAGCGTGTTGTCGAGGACGTGACCGGTGTCGAACGCCTCGCTGGCGTGGTCGTAGGTCGCCGTGCCCGCCGGAATCGCCGGGCCCCAACTGCGGAGGCAGCTCGCCTTGCCGATGTCATCGCACGTACCAGCGGCCACGTTGAACAACCCCTGGCCGAAGCCGCGCTGGAGGGGTTCCTTGCGCGTGACCTGGTCGTTGGAGCCTGACGAACGCAGCTCGTAGTGCGTCTGGCCCGAGCGGCCGTGCTTCGTCGTGATCAGAATGACGCCGTTCGCGGCGCGCGCGCCGTAGATGGCGGCTGCAGCCGCGCCCTTCAGAATCTCGATGTTTTCGATGTCGTCGGGATTCATGTCGATCATGCGGTTCGGAGCGGACGTGCCCTCGAACTCGCCGCCGTTGTCCTGGCCGCCGACGCCGCCGCCGCCCGCGTCGATCGGATTGAAGTTCGTCGTCGAGACGGTCGAGTTGTTGACCGGGATGCCGTCGACGATGAACAGCGGTTGCGTCTGGCCGTTGAGCGTGCGGAGGCCACGGATCTGAATCTTCGACGCCGCACCCGGATCGCCCGCTTGCTGGCTCACTACGACGTTCGGCGCCTTAGCCGCCAACGCCTGGACGATGTTCGTTTCGTTCGATTTCTGAACGAGCGTCGAGTCGACCTGGTTGCGCACGTTGCCGAGCTTCTCGACCTGCATGGTCGTACCCGCGCCGGTCACCACGACTTCGCCGAGTTGCAGCGGATTCGCTTCGAGCGTGAAGTCCTGCGTGATCGTGCCGGGGTTCAGCGTGACGCGCGCGGTCTTGGGCTTGTAGCCCACGCGACGTGCCGTGATCGTGACGGCCGTCCGCGAGACGCGCGCGCCGGGGACCGTGAATAGATAGGTCCCATTGTCCTTGGTCGATCCGCCCAGTCCCAGTTCCGGAATCGAGACCGCGACACCGGCCAAACCACTACCACCTTCCCCTGTGACTTTTCCGGTAATCGTCGCGGGCTGTTGCGCCGCGAGAGCGACCGGCACCGCTACTGCGACAGCCCAAGACGCAAGGATGCCGCGGAACGAGAGTGCCATGCCTCCTCCATCGACCGTGATACGGGGTGAGGGCCGAATCGCGATGGGCGAGCACGTGCGAATGCGTTTACTCGGAAATCGCAACTCGGCGCGAGCACGGAACTGCGACTACGCGAACCACGAGCGCAACGGGGACGCTCGTCCCACCGGTGATCCCACCGGCGTCAGGGAGAGAACCCCTCGAGGTGACAAATCGTCACCCGGAAATTGACACAACCGCGACGCATATATTATCCAATCCTGATGACTTGGCTAGATCGCTTGCCCCGATGCTTTCAGGCGTGTAACTCGGCCCGTTTTGGGACGGATCGTCCCACCGAAACTGCATCGGCTCCCGCGTGACCGTACTCAGGCCTTACCGGCTCGTCGAAAGCAGGCGTTCGCGCGCGTTGCGCACGACGGCCGTGTCCCCAAGCTCGGTCGCGAGATCGATCTGCAATTGCAGTCCGGTCTCCTTGTATCGCGGCCATCCGCGGCCGAACGAACGACGCAGCAGCGCGGCGAGCGCGTGTCGGGAATCGCCGAGGGTGCGATACTCGCGGGCGACGAGAAGATTCGCGTAACGCATCGCGTCGCCGACGGCCGGGCCGCTCAGCATTAAGGAATCCAAATGCGCGAGACGCTCGCGCGCGTTCGGCGCGTTGGCCTCGATCGCGATCGCCGCGTCGAGCAGCGTCGCGCACGCGGTCGGGCTCGCGCCGACCGGCACCCCGAACGCCGGCGTTCCACCCGTGCGCAGCATGCCGAGCGCGTCACGCGCGCCGCGCACGTCACCCATCTTGAGACGCCATTGGCCCACCACGCACGCGTCCGCCAGTCGTACGGCGCTGTCGGCCACCGACGCCATGCGCGGCTCGCGAAGGTGCTCGCTCAGCGCGTCCGCCTCTCTCCGCGCCGACGCGGGCACGTCGCCCGAATAGAGCGCGTCGAGCACCCGCAGGCGAAGTCCCGCGTGCAGCCCGGGTGGGAACGACTCGAGATCGTGCGCGATGGCGTTCGCCGTGACGCGATCGCCGCGGTTCAGCGCGCGGCTGTGGCGCGCCAGCGCGACATCCACGCGCTCGCCGTCGGTGATCGCGCGGCGGGCGAGGATCTCGATCGCCCGGTCGCCGTCGCCGACGCTGATGCCGTCGAACTGCGATGCCATGGCGATGCTCCGCAACGCGCCGCTGGGCGCGTCGCCAAGCCGGGCACGCAAGCGCCGCACGTCCTGCGAATCGCCCAGCGCTTCGGCGACGCGCCATCGTACGAAAACACTCAACGCGTCGCTCGAGTCGGCCGCCGGCGCCGTCGCGACGAGCCGGCGCAACGACGCGGTGTCGCGCAGTCGCGCGTACAGCAGCGCAAGCATGCGGCGCGACGGTCCGAACGAGGGATCGAGCTGGAGCGCGCGCGAGAACGCTTCGCCCGCGCGACTCGCCGCGTCGCGCAGACCGACGATCTCGCCGTCGTTGTACAAGCTCTCGCCGAGCTCGTACCACCCGTCGGCGCGGTCCGGCGCCACGCGCACCACCTCACGCCACGCGTCGAGAATCTCCGCGGCGGACGACGGCTGCGGATACCGCGGCCCGGCGAACGCGCGCAGGAACGCGCGGTCCGCGGGCGGAAGCGACGCTTGCTGCGCCCACGCGATCGCCACGCCGCGATCGTGCTGTTCGGCGGAGTTCACCTTGTCCGCCGACATCGCCAGCCCGAGCGCCGCGAGCGCGAAGCTCGGCTTTTCGGCGAGCGCCTGCCCGTAGGCGCGAAGCGCGCGGTTATAGTCGCTGAGCCGGTAGGCCGCTCGGCCCGCGAGATAGTCCCGGAGCGCCGACGGTGAGATGCTCGGCGGCTCGGGCAGCGACGACGCGCGGTCTCCCGATTCGGGGAGAACCAATCCGGCGACGATCTTGTCGACGAGCGCGATGAGACTGTCGGCCGGCCCGGAAACGCGCACCGACGCGACGACGCGGGAGTCGTGCACGTCGACGAGCGACGCCGCGATCGCCACGGCCCCCGCGGCCGCCGGTTCGATCGAACCGGACACGATCTCCTCCGCACTCAGCGACCTGGCCAAACGCACGGCATCAGCGATGGTCGGCGGCGTCGACGTGTCGCTCATGAATCCAGTCGACCGCGCGAGGCGAAGCACGCGCGACGGATCGGTCCCGCGCTTTCCGTCGGCGAGGGCGATGCGCGAACCGAGCAGCTCGAGCAGCCCCTCGCGGACGTACGACGCGGACGCGTCCGACGCGTTGACGTGGAACGGCGCCACCGCGATGACCGGCTCGCGCTCCGCCGCGCGCGCGGTCGCGAGACGCCACGCCGACGCGGACATGGCGCCGATCGCGATGAGGATCGTCGCGGCAAGCCCCCCCCCCATCCATGCGGCGGCGGACGGCTTCAGCCGACTCAGCACTCGCGTGCGCGACTCGACGCGCTCTGCGACGACTGTATCGGAACTCGACCCAACTGCGACGGAAAACGTCGTCGCGGGAACGGATGACGAATCCGTTGGTGCGCCCGTCGGTGTGTCGGCGGAGGGCGGCGTCTCGCGCGGCGGCGCCAATTTGCGAAGCTTGACCAGGAGCTCGGCTACTTCTGGCGCCGGCGGAAGGTCGAGCTCGCTCTGCATTCGGATCTCATGCCAGCGCCCGCGCTGCAGCGCGCCGGCGTGATCGCCGCTCTCGGCGAGCGCCGTCATGAGCCCGGCCATGGCGACGCCGTTCAACGGATCCTGATCGGCCAGCCGAATGCGCCACGCGATTTCCGCCTGGCGATCGCCGGCGTCGCGCGCCTCGCGCGCGAGCGACTCGAGCGATTGAGCGAACGCGCGCGCGAAACGGTCTCGCTCGGTGGCGGCCCAGAACTCGAAATCGGGATCGCCGTTCAGATAGAAGCCGTCGAGGAACGGCCCGCGATACGCGCTCACCGCATCGGCGAGACGGCCCTGCGCGAGTGCGAGTTGGAAATCGCCGACGTCCGACGTCATCGCGGTGGGGTCGATGCGCAAGTCCGCACCGCTAAGGAAGATTCGCTCGACGCCGAGCGCTTTTCTTATATGGTAAAGCGACTGAGTCAGCGCGTGTCGCGATTTGTCAGGCTCGCCCTCGGACCAAAGCAATCCGAGCAGCTTGTCGCGGGACATTCCGCGATCGCCGACTGACGCGAGAATCGTGAGAATCGCGAGCAGGCGACGCTGCCCTGCAGGCCCCGTCAGGATCTCCCCGTCCCGCGACAGGTAAACGCTACCGAAGGTGCTGAGTCGTAGGGGGGTGGTCATCGGGCAGGCGGCGGGACCGTCTGACATCCATCTGAGGTGGGGGCATTATAGATGGACCGTCGACTAGAGAAACGCAACGTCCGTCGGCGGCGTTTCGTCGGCACACCCACCACCTTAGCGTCTCCGATGTCCGCTGCTGTACCTCTGAACCTGTCGGCTCTGCACGAGGGGACGTCGGTCGCCCCTACCGATGCCGCTCCGGAACACGGCGTCGCGGTCAGCGTCGTGATGCCGACGCTCAACGAAGCGGTGCAGATCAGCCAAGCTGTCGCCGACCTGTCATGGGCCAATGAGGTCATCGTCGTCGATGGCGGCTCGACGGATCGGACGGCCGCGATCGCGGAGGCCGCCGGCGCGCGCGTCATGGTGGTCTGCGGCGAGACGATCGCCGCGCAGCGGAACGCCGGAATCGAAGCCGCACGAAATCGCTGGATTCTCGCGCTGGACGCCGACGAACGCGTCACGTCCCAGCTGCGCGCCGAGATCTCGCAGATCGTCACGGGGCGAAACCCCACGCACGCCGCGTACCGGATGAAGTTTCGCAACCACTACCTCGGACGGGAGCTGCACCACGGACCGTGGGGGCGCGATTGGCACACGCGGCTGTTCACCAACGAGCGGCGCTACGTGTGCCATCGCGTGCACGAGCACCTCGAGGCGATCGAGGACGTCGGAACCCTCACGGGGCCGATCGTTCACCGTCCGTATCGCGATCTCACCCATCACGTCGCGAAGATCGTGAAGTATGCCCGGTGGGGAGCGGAAGACCTTCACGCGCGCGGCCGCGAAGCGCGAATGCGCGACTTGGTCGGCCGCCCGGCCTGGCGATTCTTCCGTGACTACTTCGTGTATTCCGGGTGGCGCGACGGAAGCGTCGGGTTCGTCGCGTCGGCGCTGAGCGGGTTCGCGTCGTTCCTGAAGTACGCGTTCCTCTTTTCCAGGAGCCGATCGACCGACGCATGAAGCTCACGATCCTGATGTATCACAAGATCGATGAGCTGGCATCGGACGTTCGCACTCCCGGCAATTTCGTCGGACCCGCCCTCTTTGCGCAGCAGCTCGACGCGCTCGACGCGTGGGGCTATCGCACGATCGACTTCGCCGACTGGCTCGCCTACCGCGACGGCGGCCGGACCCTGCCGAAGCGGCCGCTGATTCTCACGTTCGACGACGGCTACACGTGCTTCGACGACCACGCGTGGCCCGCACTCCGCGCGCGCGACATGGGCGCGTGGGTGTTTCTGGTCGCCAGCCAGATCGGCGGCACGAACTCCTGGGATCGCGACGAACGATCGTTCCCGTTGCTCGCCCCCGACCGCATCGCGGCGCTGCAGCGCGACGGCGTACGATTCGGATCGCACGGCGACCTCCACGTCCCGCTGGCTCGCGTGCCGCTCGAGCTGGCCACCGCCGATCTCCGACGGTCGCGCGAAACGCTCGGCGACCTGCTCGGCCACGCCGTGGACGTGGTCGCGTATCCCTTCAGCAACCAGAACAGCCTCGTCCGCCGCGCCGCGCGCGACACCGGCTATCGCTGCGCGGTCCGCGGAAAGGGCCGCATGAACTCCCCGCACACCGACCGGTTCGGCCTTCGCCGCATCAAGATGGACTCGACGATGACGGTCGAACGGCTGGAGCGGACGCTTTTCATTGAACGCTACTTCAGAATGTTCTACAGCGCGCTCACTCAGAGCACTCAGCCGTGAGCTTGCGCAGATGCCGCAGATTTTGAAAAGCAATCTCGCGGATTGTGCTATTGGTTGTTATCTGCGGGATTGTCGTTTCAATCTGCGGCATCTGCGTTGAAATCTTGGTCGCGCTGCGATCGAACACCGCCGGGCGGAGCCGGACCCGCTCCGTCATCGACGATCGTTGCATCACGCCTTGGGCCGTACCTCCGGCCCCAGCACTCGAAGCACTGCCGCCTGCAGAGCGTCGAGGTCCTTGCGGAGCACCTGGTACCGGTCGACGGCGTCGCGGCCGATGCGTTGGTCGACGCGCGTGGTCATCCCGGCCAGATACGTGATCTGCGTCTGGAGCCCCGGGCGCCCGTAGCGAACGCCCTCGTCGGCGCCGAAGAGCGTCGTCGCGAGCGAGTCCACTTTCGCCAGCGAGTCGGCGCTTCCGCCGTTGCGCAGTCGCGTCCGGGCCTGGCGTACGCGATTCGCGACGCGCCCGACGTCGGCGACCATGTCGCGCATGCGCACGTTGTGCTCGTACTGCTCGCGCAGATCGGCCGTCGTGACGTGATCCGCGACGAGCCGCGGGTCCGGCGCCAACGTGAGCGGCTCCGTGTCGGTCCACGAACCCGCCGACATCTTCACGCGATACGAGCCCGGCGGCAGCATCAACCCGCCGTCGTTGTTGAAATCCCAGACGAGCCGATTCACTCCGGCGTTCGCCGTCAACCGAACGGGCGGCGCTGCTCGGCGGAATCCGCCCCCGCCCTCCTCATCGTCCGGCGCGGCGGCCGGAGCGTCGGCCGACGCGGCTGTGATCGACGCTTCGCTCGAGTACTTCCGGATCTCGTGATTCGCCGAGTCGAGAATCGCGATCGTGATCGGGCCGGATTGCGGCCTGCGCCAAGTAATACTCGATCGACGCGCCGTTCGGCCCGAACTGCGCCTGCCCGGACGCAACGGCCCCACCGCCACCCCCGCCCCCTCCAAAGCCTCTGCCGCCGCCGATCCGCGCGCGGGCAGCCTCGCGAGGCTTGAAGAGCACCGCGGCGGTCGTCGCGGTCTGCGCGTTGACCTGCCGCAGCGCGGAGACGTCGTCGAGGATCCACATCGAGCGCCCCTGCGTCGACACGATCAGGTCGTCGTGGTGCACTTTGATGTCGGTGATCGGAACGTTGGGGACGTTCAACTCGAACGACTGCCAGTGGGCGCCGTCGTCATACGAGATGAACAGCCCGAACTCGGTACCCGCGTAGAGCAGATGCTCGCGTACCGGGTCCTCGCGGACGACGCGCGTCGGCCAGTCGGCGGGGATGCCGTTCTTCCCGTCGGTGAGCCGCGTCCACGTCGCGCCGTAGTTCTCAGTTTTATAAATATACGGCTCGAAATCGCCGAGCAGGTAGCGGTAGACCGCGTAGTACGCGGCGCCTTTGCGGTGCGGTGAGGTCTCGATGTATTGCACGCGTCCGCCGCTCGGCAGGTCCTTCGGCGTGACGTTCTTCCACGTCTTGCCGTTGTCGCGCGAGATGTAAAACGGCCCGTCGTTCGACCCGGTCCAGATCACGCCCGCCTCGAGCTTCGACTCGCTGATCGCGTAGAGCGTGCTGTAGAACTCCTCGCCGGTCACGTCGCGCGTGATCGGCTCGCCGCTCCCGCCCTGGCAACAGGCCGGGTGCGCGGTGAGGTCCGGCGAGATCTGGGTCCAGTGCACGCCGCCGTCCTTCGATCGGTGCAGGAACTGCGAGCCGTAGTACACGACGCTCGAGTCGAACGGCGACGTCTCCATCGGCGACACGCGCTGGAAACGGAAGATGAGATCCTTCGCGTCGTTGCCGTAGAGCGACTGCGCGCCGACCCAGTAGTTCTGCTCCTGCCGAGTGTTCATGAACATCCGGCCGAACTGTCCCTTGCAGGCGCCGTAGACGATGTCCGGATTCTTCGGGTGCGGCATGATGGGTCCGGTTTCGCAGCCCGGACCCGACTCGAACGGATTCGTGTTCCCCGCGATCGGATTGCTCGGCACGATCACCGTGCTCGCGTCCTGCTGCGCGCCGTAGAGGCGATACGGGGTCTGGTCGTCGAGCCACACGCCGTAGATCTCGGCCGTGGGCTGGTTCATCTGCGTCGACCAGGTGCGGCCGCCGTCCTGCGAGACGTTGGCGCCGCCGTCGTTCGACTGAATCATGATCTTGCCGTCGTGCGGGCTGATCCACATGTCGTGGTTGTCGCCGTGCGGCGTGCGAAGCGGCGTCCAGTTCGCGCCGCCATCCGCCGATTTGTAGAAGCTTTCCGCGCCGGCGTAGACGACGTCGGCGTTCGTCGGGTCCGCGGCCAGCGCGACGTAGTAAAACGGTCGTGTGATGAGCTGCGCGTTGCTGCTGACCAGCTTCCACGAACCGCCGGCGTCCTCGGATCGATAGAGCCCCCCGCCGGGCTTCGCTTCGACGAGCGCGTAGATGCGATTCGGATTCGCCGCGGTGACGGCGAGGTTCGCCTTGCCGACCAGCTCCGTCGGCAGACCACCCGTGACCTTGGTGAAATGCTCGCCCCCGTCGGTGCTCTTGTAGAAGCCGACGCCCGTCGAGTTCCGCGCGCCGCTGACGATCGTCCACGGCTTTCGCTCGCCGCGCCACATCCAGGCGTAGACGACGTCGGGGTTCGCGGGGTTGAGCTCGACGTCGGCCGCGCCGACGCTGTCGGACACGAACAGCACTTTGCGCCACGTCTTGCCGCCGTCGGTCGTCTTGAAAACTCCGCGCTCGGAGTTCGCCTTGAAGGCGTTCCCGATCGCCGCCACCCAGACGACGTTCGGATTCGTCGGATGGATGCGCACGGCGCCGATCTGTCCGGCGTCGTAGAGACCCGCGAAGCTCCACGTCGTCCCGCCGTCGCTGGTCTTGAACACGCCGCGCCCGGTCGAGACGTTGCTCCGAATGTCGTCGGAGCCGGTGCCAAGGTAGATCGTGTTCGGATCGGATTCGGAGACGGCGATCGAGCCGGTCGAACCGACGGGAACCTTGCCGTCGGTGATCGGAACCCAGGACGCGCCGGCGTCGGCCGTTCGGAAGACGCCGCCGCTGGCCACGCCCATGTAGAACGTACGCGGCTGAGAGGGGACGCCGGTCACCGTCGTGACGCGGCCGCCGCGCGGCGGCCCCACGTTTCGGAAGCGAAGCCCGTGGAAGAGCAACGTGTCGACGGATGCGAGCATCGGCTGCCGAGCCGAGGGCGCTCGCTGCGCGCCGGTGAGCGAGGGAAGAACGGCGGCGCAGATCGTCGCGGCCGCGCGGAACACGAGAGCGGGACGGCTCATGAGAAACTCGGAAGAGTCGGGGCGACAAGAAAACTGGAGGGAACGCGCGGAGTTGCTAGTGGCACCGCGAAGGGCGATGCGCACGAACCGCGATCTTCTGAGGACCGGCACTCGAGGCGTCAGCGGCAGTCGTTAGCGCCAGGTCAAAGTGCGCCGCTCTGTCGACGGTCGCTGCCGCCTGACGACTAGAGTGCCAGCGGCCACAGCAGACGCCATGAGGCCACGCCCGCGGTTCCGCCCAACGAGTCGCCAGCCTACGTCGTAGCTCACTCGACTCTTACGCCCTCGTAATTCGCGGCGTATCGTCTACGGCCCTCACTTCCCTCCTCGATGCGTCTCCGCTCCCTCGCCGCAACGACCCTCGCCGCGTGCCTCGGCACCGTGCCTGCCGCCGCGCAGCGATCCTCGATCCCGACGCCGGCGTCGATCCTCGGCTTCGAGCCCGGCGCCGACAGGCACCTGCCGAGCTGGAAGCAGATCACCGACTACTTCACGGCGCTCGACAAGGCGAGCCCGCGCGTCACGACGCGCGTCCTCGGCAAGACGACGCTTGGCCGTCCGTTTCTGGCCGTCTTCATCTCGGACTCCGCGACGCTCGCGAACCTCGAGCACTACCGGCAGGTCCAGCGACGACTGATGGACCCGCGTCTTCAGACGCGTGGCGAACGTGAGAAGCTGATCGACGAAGGGAAGAACGTCATCCTCGTCACGTCGGCGATCCACTCCAACGAGTCGGGCGGGTTCACAACGCCGATCGTGTTCGCCGACCGACTGGCGCGGGCGCAGGACCGCGAGGCGAAGGAGATCCTCGCCAACACGATCATCATCCTCGTGCCGTCGCAGAACCCCGACGGTGTGGACATCATCGGCGACTACTATCGCTCGACGCTCGACACGCCGATGGAAGGGCGCGACCCGCCGGTGCTCTACCACAAGTACGTCGGGCACGACGACAACCGCGACTGGTACGCGTTCACGCAGCCCGAGACGCGCTACACGGTGGATTCGCTCTACACGCCGTGGGACCCGGAGATCGTCAACGACATCCACCAGCAAGGGTCGAACTCCGGGCGGATCTTCATTCCGCCGTATATGGATCCGATCGAGCCCAACATCGACCCGATTCTCACCGCGGCGACGAACGGCCTCGGCATGTCGATCGTGTGGCGGATGACGAACGAGGGCTTCACCGGCATCGGCAGCAACGCGTCATACGACCAGTGGTCGCCGGCGCGCCAATATTCATTGTATCACCGCGGCGCGCGGCTTCTCACCGAGACGGCGAGCGCACGCCTGGCGACGGCGATCGACATTCCGTTCGACCAGCTCGGTGCCGGACGGGGCTACGAAGCAAAGACGGTCTCGTGGAATTTTCCGTCGCTCTGGGTGGGCGGACACTGGAGCTACGGCGACATCGTGCGCTACCAGGTCGCGGCAAGCTGGTCGCTCTTCCTGGACGCGGCGCTCAACCGCCGCGCGTGGCTCGAGGGCTACGCGGCGCAAGCGGATCGCTCGCTCGGCGATCTGCCCGCCTGGGGGCGCGACAAGTGGCCGTCGGCGATCGTGATTCCGAAGACTCAGCCCGACACGCAGGCGCTTCAGCGAATGATCTGGACGCTCCAGCACGGGCAGGTCGAAGTGCGCGAATCCACCGCGCCGACGACGATCGACGAAAAGACCTATCCCGCCGGCAGCTACGTGATCCTCACGAAGCAGCCGTTCGGCGCGTACGCGAAGGCGCTTCTCGAGCGGCAGCATTACCCCGACCTCTTCGACTACCCCGGCGGACCACCGAAGCGCCCATACGACGTCACGGCGCACACGCTGCCGCTGCTCTTCGGCGTGGACGTCGCGCACGACATGGACGCGGCGCCGGCGACGGGGCCCGTGATCAAGGAAGTGCCCGAGCCGAACGTGAGCGCGAAGATTCCGACGTCGAAGCGAATCGCGTTGCTCCGTCCGAGCACCAATGAGCCGATCGACGAGGGCTGGACCCACTGGATTCTCGATCTCTACAAGGTCCCGTTCACGCCGATCACCGAGAAGGATGTCGAGGCGGGCTCGCTGAATGACCGCTTCGACGTGATCGTGATTCCCGAGGGCGGTGTCGCAGGTGGCGGCGGCCGGGGAGGCGGGGGCGGGGGCGGTCGTGGTGGCCGAGGTGGCGGCGGTGGCGCGGCCGGCGGCGGCGCAGCCGATCCGTTCGGCCCCTTGGACGCGTTCGTGCGGGGCGGCGGATCGGTGTTGGCGTTCAATACGGCGTCGAACGCATTGATCGCGGGTCTCAAACTGCCGGTGAAAAACGTTCTCGCCGGTGTATCGAGTAACGATTTTTATTGTCCCGGTTCCATCCTCGCCGTGGAGCTCGATCGCTCGAGCCCGCTTGCGCGAGGCTTCACATCGAATGTTCCCGCGATTTGGTTTGAGAACGGCCCCGCGTTCGAGATTTCCGACCCCTCCCAAGCGACCGCGGTGGCGACCTATCCCGTTACAGGAAACCCCCTCCTTTCAGGGTGGCTCCTCGGGGGGTCGAAGCTCAATGGCAAGGCCGCGTTAGTGGACGTAAAGGTCGGGCGCGGACATGTGGTGCTTTACGGGTTCCGGCCGCAGTATCGCGGCCAGTCGATGGCGACTTACCCGCTGATTTGGAGTGCCATTGGGCAATGAGCCGCGCGTTCCGGCGCGGTGCACGAAAAAAGTGAAACGTTTTGGAAACGTTTGTGGTGGAGTGTGGGTAAGAGTGACAAGTGTGATTTAGATCACTCTCCCGCCTCCAAGCGGCAGTGAGAACCCCGGTCTCATTCGCCGACTCGAACTAGGTCCTTCCCTCCCCGGGCGCAGTCGCTCCCTCCTCCGCAGGTCACATGCAGCATCGCCGGTCTGTTCTTGCGCTCGGTCGCGTCGCAGGCATCGTTGGTACCGCGCTCGTCGCGGCCGCCGCGCTCAATTGTTCCGCGTACACGGCCACTGGTCGTGATGGAACACTCGACGGCTTCACGGAGCCACGCCGAGCTCCCGGCGATTTCATTTCGCGCGAGGCGGTGCTCTCCGCGGCCCCCGGCACCTACATCGAACAGGTTCTCGCCGACCGCGACTCGACGATCGAGCGGTGGCCGGCGCGTGTGGCGCAGCCGATCCGCGTGTGGATCGATTCGACGCCGCTCTTGAGCGGGCCCCAGACGAATTTCCCCGAGGCCGTGCGTTCCGCGTTCGGTACCTGGGGATTGGCTGGCATTCCCGTTCGATTCGCCTTCGTTCCCTCGAGCCGCGACGCCGACATCCGCGTGCATTGGACGACGCACCTCGATCACAAGACCGGTTCCACCACCTGGCGCACGGACCGCAACGGTTGGCTGACGCAGGGCGACATCACCCTTGCGACGCACATCAGCGACGGCATGCCGCTCGATTCCCGTGGCATGCGCGCGATCGCGCTGCACGAGGTCGGGCACGCGCTTGGACTGAGCCACAGCCTGAATCCGCAGGACATCATGGCCCCGCTCATTCGTGTGGACGTCTTGAGCTTGTCCGACCGAAACACGATCAAGCTGTTATACTCCTTTCCGGCAGGTCCCATCCACTAAATACTCCCCTTCAGTTCACCCCGGCCCCTCGGTCCAATGCGCAAACTCGGTCTGCTCATCCCCGTCGCCGCGGTCTCGATGCTAGCAGCATGTGACCCACAAGCGTCAAGCAAGCTCAAAACCCTCGCGCACGCGGATTCGCTGCGCACCGACTCGCTGATCTCGATCAAGAACGACCTCCTGAACGAGGTCATGTCGTCGACACAGTTCGTCAACGACCTAAACAGCGAGATCTCCAAGCTCAAAGCCAAACAGAACGTCGCGCTCGCCACGAAGCTGACGAGCGAATCCGACATGGCCGCCATCAAAGAACAGCGCGTGGCCGTCATGAAGCGCATCCAGAACATCGTGGCCCGCCTGGACTCGAGCGAAGCGCACGTGGCCGCACTCCGGAAGCGGGCCTCGGGGCTGGCGACCCGTGACTCGACGCTCGTCGCCCAGGTCGCCGAATACGAAAAGACGATCGCCGACCTTCGCCACACGGTCGATCAGCAGCGCGCCGACTACGAAGCGACGATCGCCAAGCAGACCGCTCAGATCGCGGGGCTGAACTCGAAGGTCGACACGATGACCACCGAGAACACGCGCCTCATGGGCGAGGCCAAGACCCTCACCGATACCGTCACGCAGCTCACGACGGTGGTGAACACGGCCTACTACGTGATCGGCACCAAAGACGATCTCGTCAAGCAGGGGGTCCTCGTCGAGGAAGGCCACCGTCGGTTCCTCCTGTTCGGCGGACGCTCGCTGTCCCCCGCCCGCGAGCTCGATCCGGCGAAGTTCACGCGCATCGACAGGTCGAAGGACAAGGTGATCAACTTCCCCGAAGGCGACTTCGTGATCTTCACGCGCCAGAATCCCGCGTACGCCTCGCCGTTCGCGTCCAAGGACGGCGCGATCTCCGGCGGCCTCCGCATCGACCAGCCGGAACGGTTCTGGGAAGCGTCGAAGTTCTTGATCATCGTAAAGACGTGAACGGCTGACGGTAGACGGGCTGGACCGGTGGACAGGTGGACCGGTAACAGCCGACAAACGATGAACGCACGTAAGGGCCGGCTGATTTTCAGCCGGCCCTTTCTGTTCGCTTTCAGCCGTGTCCCTCCCGATCGAGCCGATCCTGCCCGCCATCCGCGACGCTCTCGGTGAGCGTGGGTGCGTCGTCGTGCAAGCGCCGCCGGGAGCCGGCAAGACGACGATGGTTCCGCTCGCGCTGCTCGACGCTTCGTGGCTCAACGGACAATCGATCGTGATGCTCGAGCCGCGGCGAGTGGCGACGCGCGCCGCGGCGTGGCGTCTGGCCGACCTGCGCGGCGAGGAGGTGGGGCAGACGGTCGGCTACCGCATGCGCGGCGAGCGGCGCGTTGGCCGCGCGACGCGCATCGAGGTCGTCACCGAAGGCGTGGTGACGCGCCGGCTCCAGCGCGACCCGACGCTCGACGGCGTCGGCGTCCTCGTGTTCGACGAGTTCCACGAGCGAAGTCTCGACGCTGACCTCGGCCTCGCGCTCGCGCTGCGCACGAGGGCGCTCCTCCGCGACGACCTTCGCATCGTCGTCATGTCGGCGACGCTGGACGGAGAATCGGTCGCCAGACTACTCGGCGACGCGCCGATCGTGACGAGTCACGGCCGGTCGTTTCCGATCGAGACGCGCTACGCCGAGCCGCGACGCGACCTGAGAATCGAGGGCGCGGTTGCCAATGCGATCGTCCAAGCATTGCGCGCCGACGAGGGCGACGTCCTCGCCTTTCTCCCCGGCGCCGGCGAGATCCGCCGCGTGGAAACGTTGCTCGCCGAACGCGTCGACAGGAGGCGTGGTGGTCACGCCGCTCTACGGAATGCTCGAACGCGACGCGCAGGATCGCGCGCTCTTTCCCGACCGCGATGGGCGGCGGAAGGTCGTGCTGTCCACGTCGATCGCCGAAACGAGCCTGACCATCGAAGGAATTCGCGTCGTCGTGGACAGCGGCCTCTCGCGCGCTCCCCGCTTCTCGCCTCGTACCGGGATGACACGCCTCGAGACGGTACGGGTCTCGAAATCATCAGCCGATCAGCGCCGTGGGCGCGCCGGCCGAACGGCGCCGGGGGTCTGCTATCGTCTCTGGGCGGAGCACGAGACGACGCATCTGCTCGAGCAGTCTCCGCCCGAGATTCTGCACGCCGACCTGGCCCCGCTCGCGCTCGACCTCGCGGTGGCCGGTGTGAACGAAGCCTCGGAGCTCGCCTGGCTCGACACGCCGCCTGCCGCGGCGTTCGCCCAGGCTCGCGAGCTGCTGGTCGAGCTGGACGCCGTAGACACCTCCGGCATGGCGACAGCGCACGGGCAGGCGATGGCCGAGCTGGCGGTCCATCCGAGACTCGCGCACATGCTCGTCCGTGCGAAGGAAATCGGCGCCGAGCGAATGGCGTGCGACCTCGCCGCGCTGCTATCGGAGCGCGACGTGCTCCGATCGCCGCAGGGCGTCATCGATTCGGACCTCTCTCACAGGCTCGACCTGATGCGCGGATCCCGAGATGACTCGGCGAACGTCGATCGCGACGCACTTCGTCGGGCTCGCCTGGAGTCGGATCGACTCGCCGCGCGCCTCGCATCGCTCGCGGTCAAGCCCGGTCCACCAGTCAACCGGTCCACCGGTCTACCCACACTCGTCGCCCTCGCGTATCCCGACCGCGTCGCGCGCCGTCGACCGGGGGGGGACCGCGAGCGCGCTTCGTGTTGCGCAACGGACGCGGCGCCGAGCTGCGCGACGGCGATCCGCTCGCGGCGTCGCCGTTCATCGTCGCGGCCCAACTGGACGACCGCAAGCCGGAAGCGCAGGTGTTTCTCGCCGCCGCGATCGATGAGGACGACGTCCGGTGGTTGTTCGCCGATCAGATCGCGAGCGAGGAGTCCGTGGATTTCGACGACGCTACCGGCACCGTGCTCGCGCGGCGCGTCGAACGACTCGGCGCGATCCTGTTGCGCGAGTCGTCGATCGCGGCGCCCTCGGAGGAGTCCTTCCGCGCGGCGCTCTTGCACGCGATCCGGCGTCGCGGAGTCGCGACGCTGCCGTGGGCGGACGGTGCGAGGCGAATACGTGAGCGCATGGCGTTCGTCGCGGTGAACGATCGGGAGTGGCCCGACGTCTCCGACGACGCGCTCGCGGCGCGCCTCGACGAATGGCTCGGGCCGTCGCTCGCCGGCGTTCGCCGCCTCTCGGCTCTTCAACAGGTGGATCTCGCGGACGCGCTCCTCTCGCTGCTGGACTGGCGGCAGCGTCGCGCGCTGGATGCGCTCGCTCCGTCGCACGTCGTCGTCCCGACCGGGTCGCGTATTCCCATCGACTACTCGGATCCGCTCGCGCCGAAGGTCGCGGTACGGCTACAGGAAGTGTTCGGGCTGACCGAGTCGCCTCGCGTTCTCGACGGCCGTGTTCCGGTGACGATGCAGCTCCTCTCGCCCGCGCACCGGCCCGTGCAGACGACGCGCGACCTCGCGGGGTTCTGGCGAACGAGCTACTTCGACGTGCGAAAGGATCTGCGCGGGCGATACCCGCGCCACGAGTGGCCCGAAGATCCGCTCACCGCCGCGCCGACGAAACGCGCCAAGCCGCGCCGCTGAGCGCGACCGGGGGGCGGGGGGCGCGGCCGTCGTCAGAATTGCCAGAAGGGAGTGCTGCGGTCCGCCGGCCGTTTCACGAATTCCAAGTCGCGGACGCGGTTGATCGAGAGCGTGAAGCCGGTGATCGCGCCGCGGTCGCTGCGCACGATGCGCAGGAGCATCTGGTCGTTATTCGTGAACAGGTCCGTCGTGAACGTGATGAACCGGAGATCGGATTCGTGCGCGCGCCGCAGCAGGAGAATGCCGTCCCGCGGCACGAGCGACACGGCAAGGTCGAGCTCGGGGCTGTAGTAGTCGCCGGCGAGCTGCGTCAGCTGGTCGTTTCGCTTGCGCGCGATCGTCGAATCGCCCGGCGACGGAGCGGTTCCGACGTTGAACGGACCCGCGGCGAAATCGATCGCGCGGGCCGCCGCCGCGGTGCGCTGCTGCGTGATCAGGCCAAGGTGGATCGTCGCCACTTGGTCGACGAGCGTCGTCGGCGCGCCCGACGTGTTGCACAGCGTGATCACGCTCAGATGACGCGACGGAATCATGAGCATCGCGCTTCGGTAGCCGCCGTACGCCCCGCGGTGCGAGAACGTGCCACATGCCGGCCATGTCGCCCACGGTGAGCGCGAGTGAATAGGGAATCGTCTGGCCGTTGTTCAGGCGACCGGGCTCTTCGAGCTCCGCCACGCCTTCTTTGCCGCCGACGCGCCCCGACTCGAAGTTCGCATCCCACTTGGCGAGGTCTTCGATCGTTGAAAACACGCCGCCGTCGCCCACGACGTCGAGCTCGGGCTGGCTCAGGCGGAAGCCGGACGCCGTCGGCTGGTAGCCGACGGCCCGATGCGGAATCAACTGTGTGTGATCGTCGCGAAACTCCGTGTGCGCCATGCCGAGCGGCTTGAAGATGTGATCGGCCGCGTAGTCGCGGAGCGACTGGCCGGACGCGCGTTCGACGACCATCGCCAGCAGCGCGTAGCCGGTGTTGCTGTACAGGAATTCGTCGCCCGGCGTGAAGTTGAGATTCTTCTGCCGGCTCACGAGGTCGATGAACTGCGGCTCGGTGAGGAGCCCGTCGCTCGGCCATCCCGACAATGCGAGAAGTGTGAAGTAGTCTCGCAGCCCGCTCGTGTGATGGAGCAGCTGGCGCAACGTGATCGGCGCGCCGAACGACGGGACCTGCGGCACCCAGCGGCGAACCCAGTCGTCGAGCGACAAGCGGCCTTCCTGCGCGAGCAGGACAATGCTCATCGCCGTGAACTGCTTGGACAGCGACGCGATGTAGAACCGCGTCGACGGCGTGATCGGCGTGTCGTGCTCGAGGTCGGCCATGCCGTACCCCTTGGCGAACGCGAGCTGTCCGTCTCGCACGACTCCGACCGCGCACCCCGGCGACGACGTCGAGCTGTACGGCGCGAAGATGGAGTCCACCCATCGGTTCGCCGAGTCGAGCTGCGCCAGCCGCGGCTGCGCACCGGCCGATGCGTTGGCGGCGCCAAGCGCGACAATCAGCACGGCGGTGGTGCGCCCAACCAAACCCATGGAGGAGCCTCCTCCTCTGCCCACGTTGAATCCTTCCACGGTACGCGGGGGATGTCCAGCAGAGGACTGAAATCCTTGCAAGCCGTAACCTCGCGGGCAACTGCGACCTAGGGACTACGCTCGTGAGGGACTGAAGGATTCGGCGATGAAGCCGCGGCCATCTCGTGAGCGACTGATTCCCGGGCTAAGTTGGGCCGCATGCCGAGTGCCCCCGTCGCTCAGACGCTCAAGACGACTCCATTCCACGCCCGCACGGCCCCGCTCGTTCGCGCGCAAACGTGGCGTCGATGGGCGGGCTATCAAGTCGCGAGCGGGTACGAGCCGCATCCCGATCGCGAGTACGCCGCCGTTCGCAATGCCGCGGCCCTGCTCGACGTGTCGCCGCTGTACAAGTATCGAGTCTCGGGGCCCGACGCCGCGCGCCTGCTCGATCGCATGGTCACCCGCGACGTCAGCAAGTGTCGCGTGGGCCAGGTGCTCTACACACCGTGGTGCGACGCCCACGGCAAGGTGATCGACGACGGCACGATCAGCCGCCTGGACGAGCACACGTTCCGCCTGACGAGCGCCGAGCCGAACTTGCGTTGGCTGTCGATGAATTCCGTTGGGCTCGAGGTCTCCATCGAAGACGTCTCCGAGCGCACCGGCGCGCTCGCGCTGCAGGGTCCATTGTCCCGCGCCATTCTCCAACAGCTGACACCGACGGATCTCACCGCTCTCAAGTATTTCCGGCTCGTGCACACCACGGTACGCGAGATCCCGGTGACGATCTCGCGGACTGGCTACACCGGCGATCTCGGCTTTGAGCTCTGGGTCGACGCCGAGCGCGCCACGGACCTTTGGGACGCGCTGATCGAAGCAGGCACGCCGTACGGCATCACGCCGGCCGGCATCTGGGCGCTCGATCTCGCCCGCATCGAGGCGGGCCTCGTGATGCTCGACGTCGACTATTTCTCGGCGCATCGCGCCGTGATCGAGGACCAGAAATCGTCGCCCTTCGAGCTCAACCTCGGGTGGACCGTGAGCGCCGACAAGGGTCCGTACAACGGGCGTCGGGCGTTGCGCGCCGAAGAGGCGCGCGGACCCGCGTGGGGATTCGTGGGCCTGGACGTCGACTGGGAATCACTCGAGAGGATCTACGCCGAGCGAGGGCTCCCGCCGCACTTGCCGACGGTCGCCTGGCGAACGAGCGCGCCCGTCTACAAAGATGGCAAGCAGATCGGCTACGCTACGAGCGGTTGCTGGTCGCCCCTGCTCAAGAAGTATCTCGCGCTCGCCCACGTCGTGGCGCCGCACTTTCAACCCGGTGCGGCCGTGGAGCTCGAGGTCACCGTCGAACATCGTCGCGAGCGCGCGAACGCAGTCGTGCGCAAGCTCCCGTTCTTCGACCCGCCCCGGAAAAAGGCCTGAGTATGCCCGGCGTCCCAAGACGTACGACGCCATCGTCATCGGCGGCGGCCACAACGGCCTCGTGTGCGCCGCATACCTGGCGCGCGCGGGACGCAAGACGCTCGTCCTCGAGCGCCGGCCGCTCGTCGGCGGCGCGGCCGTGACCGAGGAGGTGTTGCCCGGCTTCAAGTTTTCAGTGTTCTCATACGTCGTGAGTCTTCTGCGGCCGGAGATCATTCGCGACCTCGACCTGCCGGGTCACGGACTGCAGATACTGCCGCTCGAGAGCACGGTCACGCCGCTCGACAACGGCGACTATCTCGCGGGGTGGGCCGATCCCGACGAGACACGTCGCGAGCTGGCGCGGCACTCGCCTCGCGACGCCGAGGCGGCCATCGAGTTCGGGCGGCTGATGCACCACATGGCGATGGCCGTAAAGCCGATCCTCGGGATGGTGCCGCCCGATCCGTCTTCGCTGGCGCCGTCGGATTTGCGCGGGCTCCTCAAGCTCGGCGGTCACCTGCGGACGTTGGGCGCGGAGCGATTTCACGCGCTCTACAAGCTGATGACGATGAGCAGCGCCGACTATCTCGACGAGTGGTACGAGTTCGATCCGCTCAAAGCGACGAAATCGGCGAGCGGCATCATCGGCACCTTTCTCGGCCCGCGGTCGCCCGGTTCGGCGTACGTGCTGCTGCATCACTACATGGGCGAGATCGACGGCGCGTTTCGAGCGTGGGGGTTTCAGAGAGGGGGAACGGGCGCGATCAGCGAAGCCATCGCGTCGGCTGCGCGCGCGCTCGGCGCCGAGATTCGCACGAATGCGCCCGTCGAGCGTGTGCTCGTGCGGGACGGCCGCGTGCGCGGCGTCGTCCTCGAGAATGGCGACGAGATCGCCGCGCCGATCGTCGTCTCCGGGCTCGACCCGCGCCGCACGTTCCTGCAACTGGTCGAACGCAAGGAGCTGCCGGACGACCTCGTCGAGGAAGTCGAGCGCTACAAGTTTCGCGGCTCGTCGGGAAAGGTGAACCTGGCGCTGAGTGGTCTGCCGGAGTTCACTTGCCTCCCCGGTGTCGGACCGTCACCACCGCGGCGCGTTCTCGATCAGTCCGAGCGTCGAGTATCTCGAGCGCGCCTACGACGACGCCAAATACGGGAACTTCTCGCGGAACCCGTACATGGACATCGTGTTTCCGTCGATGATCGACCCTGGCATGGCGCCGCCGGGCAAGCACGTCATGAGCATTTTCGTCCAATACGCGCCGTACAACCTGACGGGCGGCTGGGACGACGCGAAGCGCGAGGCGTTCGGCGACGCCGTGATAAAGACGGTCGCGCGTTACGCGCCGAACATCGAATCGCTGATCCTGCACCGGCAGGTGCTGACGCCGGCCGACATCGAGCGGATCACCGGCCTCTCCGAAGGGAACATCTTCCAGGGCGAGCTCGCGCTGCATCAGCTCTTCTTTCTTCGGCCCGCCGCGAAATCGGCCAAGTATCGCACGCCGATCGACGGCTACTGGCAATGCGGCGCCGGCACACATCCAGGCGGCGGCATCATGGGCGCGTCGGGCCGGCTCGCGGCGATGCAGATCGTCTCGTGACCAGTAGCGGGCGTTCGACGGCGACCTCCGGGTTCGACGCCATCGTCATCGGCGCGGGGTCCAATGGCCTCGTCGCCGCGGCGGCGCTCGGCAAAGCCGGGCGACGCGTGCTCGTCGTCGAGAGCGCGGAGGAGATTGGCGGGCAGCGGCGAACGTCGGAGTTCGCTCCCGGGTTTCGCGCTCCGCTGTCCGCCGACACGGGCTGGCTTCCGCCAAGCGTCGCGAGGGGGCTCTCCCTCCCGGCTATCGGTGCGACGACGGCAAGCGTCGTCGCCTCCGTGGCCGGCGACGGCCGGGCTCTCGTGCTTTCCGCTGATCGTGCCAGCGCCGCGGATGCCATCCGCCGCCACTCGTCGCGAGACGCCGAGCGATGGTCATCGTTCACCGAGCGACTCGGGAAGCTCGCGGGCTTTCTCGAAGCGCTCTACCAACTCCCGCCACCCGACGTCGACGCGGCGATGTCGTTTGGCGAGCTCGCCCCGCTGCTATCTCTCGGGCGCAAGTTCCGCGCGCTCGGTCGCGCCGACATGCTCGAGCTGCTGCGCGTGATGCCGATGTCGGTTCAGGATTTGCTCGACGACTGGTTCGAGAGCCCGATCCTGAAGGCGGCCGTCGCCGCCGGCTGGCGTTCGCGACATACGGCAAGGGCCGCGTTCCGGGGGCACGTCGTTCGTGCTCCTGCATCATCTTGTCGGCGCTCCGGCCGGGCTCGCGCGACCGTGGTGGCGTGACGGACCGGACGCGTTCACCGGAGCGGTCGCCGACGTCGCCCGCGCCAACAACGTCGCCGTCCGCACCGGGGCGCACGTCGCCAGGATACTCGTGCGCGACGATGTCGTCACCGGCGTCGTGCTCGCCAACGGCGATGAGATCTCGGCGCCGGTCGTCGTCTCGACTGCCGATCCCGCGCGCACGCTGCTCGGCATGGTCGATCCGGTGTGGCTCGATCCGGAATTCCTTCACGCCGTGCGCAACATCAAGTTCCGCGGCTGCACGGCGCTCGTGCGTTTTGCCCTCGACCGTCTGCCGGACGTTTCAGGCCTCGATGATTCGTCGGCCGTGCTCACCGGCACGATGAGTCTGACGCCGTCGCTCGATGCGCTCGAGCGCGCGTACGACGCGGCGAAGTACGGGAGCGTTTCCGGCGAGCCGCACATCGAGATCACGGCGCCGACGACGCGCTGGCCGTCGCTTGCCCCCGCCGGCAAGCACGTGCTCCTCGCCAGAGTGCAGTACGCGCCGTACCAGTTGCGTGACGGCGCGGTGTGGGACGACACGCGTTCGTGCGAGCTCGGCGAGACGGTCACACGCGCGATCGATCGGGTCATGCCGGGCATTCGCGGACGCTGTGGTGCACCGGGAGATCCTCACGCCGCCCGACCTCGAGGCGCGCTTCGGCGTCACGCAGGGCGCGCTGACACATGGCGAGATGACGCTCGATCAGATTCTGTTCATGCGTCCGGTACCCGGCTGGGGACGGTACGCAATGCCAATAGACGGTCTCTATCTCGCCGGATCCGGCGCGCATCCGGGGCCGGGTGTCCTCGGCGGCGCGGGATGGTTGGCGGCGAAACGGATCCTGAGGGCCAAATGACGACGTTTCATCGCACGGTCGAGGCATACGAGCAGGGCGCGCGCACGATGCCACGCGAGTACTACACGTCGCCCGACATCCTCGTCGAAGAGCGCGAACGCATTTTTGCGCGCCACTGGAATTGCGTCGGCCGAGCGAGCCGGATTGCGCGGCCGGGTGACTACATCGTGCGCACCGTCGCTGGAGAATCGCTGATCATTCTGCGCGACCGCGATGGCGAGCCGCGCGCCTTCTTCAACGTCTGCCGGCATCGCGGCACGCGGATTTGCCGTGAAGCCTCAGGCCAGTTCTCCGAGACGATTCAGTGCCCGTATCACGCGTGGACATACACCACCGACGGGCGCCTCATCGGCGCGCCACACATGCATGAGGTCGACGGGTTCGACAAACGCGACTTTTCTCTGCACGCCGCCGCGATCGCCGAATGCGAGGGCTTTCTTTTCGTGAACGTCGGCGACAACCCCCAGCCCTTCGACCAGTATTTCGCGCCGATGATGCATCGGCTCTCGCGTTTCGGTCTCGCCGGTCTCGAGGTCGGTCACAGCGTGCGCTACGAGGTGCGGGCCAATTGGAAGCTCGTCTTCCAGAACTACTCGGAGTGCCTGCATTGTCCGATGATTCACCCCGAGCTGTCGCTCGTCCTGCCGTACCAGAGCGGGGCCAACGACCTGATCGACGGACCGTTCCTCGGCGGGTATATGGAGATCAGGGCGCCGCACGAGAGCGCGACACTCAGCGGCCGGGCGTGCGGACGACTGGTCGACTCCAGGATTGCCGGAGGCCGATCGGCGTCGCGCGTTCTACTACACGCTCATGCCGAATCTCATGCTGAGTATCCACCCGGACTACGTCAATTTCTACATCCTCACGCCCGACGGCGTCGACCGGACGATCGTCGAGTCGGAGTGGATGTTTTCTCCCGAGAACAAGCACAATCCGGACTTCAATCCCGCCGACGCCATCGCGTTCTGGGACGTGACCAACCGGCAGGATTGGGACATCGTCGCGTTGAGCCAGCAAGGAATCAGCTCGCGTCGCTACGCGCCCGGCCCGTACTCGCCACGCGAGAGCATGCCGGCCGCGTGGGATCGCGAGTACCTGAGGCTGATGTCTTAGCGGTCCACCGGTCCACCGGTCCACCGGTCCACCGGTCCACCGGTCCACCGGTCCACCGGCTGAAACCCAACCGCCCGTAATACGTACGACCGCGAGGGGCAGGTCGCGCTCACTCTCGCCGGGACCGACATGCAAGCGCTGCTTCGCGACGTTCGCTATGGCCTTCGATCCCTATTGAAGGCTCCGGGCCTCACCGCCGTCGCCGTGCTCGCGTTGACGCTCGGCATCGGGCTGACGACGACGATGTTCAGCATCGTGTATGGGGCGCTGCTCAAAGGGCTGCCGTATCCCGATGGCGCCCGCATCGTCAACATCAACCGGTCCAACGCCGCGCGCGGCATCAACCAGTCCGGAATCTCGATTCTCGACTACGGCGACTACAAGGCGCAGCAGCGGTCGTTCTCGGAGCTGGCGGCGGTCACGTCGGGAACGATCTTCGTGAGCGGCGATGAAAAGGCCGAGCGTTTCGACGGCTCGTGGATCACGGCGAACGCCCTCTCGATGCTCGGCGTGAAGCCGATCGTCGGCCGCCATTTCCGCGCCGGCGAGGACACGCCGCAGGGCGAGAAGGTCGCGATCCTGTCCTACAGCATGTGGCACGACCGGTACGCGTCCGACGCGAACGTGGTCGGCCGCGTCATCCGCGTGAACGGCGTCCCCACGACCGTCGTCGGCGTGATGCCGGAGCGCTTCGATTTTCCGCAAAACGACAAGATCTGGCTCCCGTTGCAGACGGACCCCAACGCGACGAATCGCCAAAACAGTCCGCAGCTGCAGGTCCTGGGTAAGCTCAAGACGGACGCGTCGCTCGATCAGGCGAACGTCGAGCTGGCGACGATCGCCAAACGTCTCGCCGCCGCATACCCGGAGGCGGACGAGGGGTTCGTCACCAATGCGCGCGGCTTCATCGACTCGTACATCGGGCCGCAGCCCCGCCAGCTGCTGTATACGATGCTCGGCGCCGTCTTCTTCGTGCTGCTCATCGCGTGCGCCAACGTCGCCAACCTCTTGCTCGACCGCGCGGCACATCGCACGAAGGAAGTCGGCGTACGCACCGCGCTCGGCGCCTCACGCGGGGCCGTCGTGCGGCAGTTCCTTGCCGAATCGCTCGTGCTGTCCCTGGCGGCGACCGTGCTGGGCATCGTGGTCGCGAAATTCGGCGTGGACGCGTTCAACCGCGCCATCACGGTGACGCAGGTCCCGTTTTTCATCGACATCCGGCTGCATCCGCTGGTGCTGCTGTTCACGATCGGAATCGCGGCCCTCACGACGCTCGCGGCGGGGGCGATCCCGGCGTATCAATCGTCGCGCCTGGACATCAATGAGATTCTGAAGGACGAGACGCGCGGGTCGTCCAGTTTCCGCATCGGCCGTATCAGCAAAGGCCTCGTGATGTTCGAGATCGCGCTGTCGTGCGGCCTGCTCGTCGCGGCCGGACTCATGGTCAAGAGCGTCGCGCGGCTGCGCAATCTCGATCCCGGGTTCACGACGAAGGACGTCTTCACCGCGCGCGTGGGCTTCCCCGCCGCGTACACCGACACGATCGCGCAATGGCGTTTCTTCGACGAAGCCTTGCAGAAGGTGTCGGCGATTCCGGGCGTCGTGTCGGCGTCGGTGAGCTCGGGGCTCCCGGCCACACGACAAGGTTTCGGCGGCAACTCGTTCGGCGTCGAGGGACAGAGCTACTTGAAGGACAAGGACTACCCGAACGCGCGTTGGCTGTCGGCGACGCCCGACTTCTTCAACACGCTCAAGTCGCCCGTCGTCGACGGCCGCGCGTTCACGATCAGCGATCGCCCGGGCGAACTGCCGGTGGCGATCGTCAACCGCGAGTTCGTCTCGAAGTTCTTCAAGAACCAGAGCCCGATCGGCAAGCGCATTCGTCTCGGTAACTCGAGCAGCAAGCAGCCGTGGCTCACCATCGTCGGCGTCGTGGGCAACATGTTCACGGGAAACAACGAGCAGCCGATCGTGCCGGCGATCTATCAGCCGTTCGCCCAGTCGCGGGTCAACTTCGCCTGGATCTCGGCACGCACCTCGGGCCCGCCGATGACGATCACCGCGTCGGTCCGCCAAGCGGTGGCGTCGGTCAACCAGGACATTCCGCTCTACTGGGTGGACACGTACGAGAATCAGATCGCGCAGCAGGTGTGGTTCGTCCGCGTCTTCGGCACGATGTTCATGATTTTCGGCTTCGTCGCGCTCTTCCTGGCGTCGGTCGGCCTCTACGCGGTGATGTCGTTCTCGGTGAGCCGCCGGATTCGCGAGGTCGGGATCCGCATGGCCCTCGGCGCGCGCGCGGCCGATGTCGTACGCATGATCTTCCGCCAAGGGCTCGTCCAGCTCGTCGTCGGCATGACGCTCGGCCTGCTGTTCGCGACGGGGATGGGCCAGCTGCTCAAGGCCATCCTCTTCCAGGTTGAGCCGCGCGACCCGTCGATCTTCGTCGGCGTCGCCGCCGTGTTGACGCTGGTCGGCCTGGTTGCCTGCCTGGTGCCGGCGCGGCGCGCGACGCGGGTGGATCCGCTCGTCGCCCTGCGGAGCGAGTGACGCGATGGCGTTGACCGCGCGCGTGACGGTATCTAGCTTGCTCCGCATGACGAACGGCGCACTGAACCGCAATTGCTCGAATAATCGGAACTCCAACCGGAGAGCTGGTTAGGGCGCACTCGGCTGTTCAGTGAAGCGAGGCCCGCCAGAAGATGAATACGGCGGGCCTTTTTGTTGGGCCGACGGCCGGGTGCAGCGATGTGACGTTGGGACCTTCGGCAAGTCTGGACACTCGGTGGGTAGTTGGCGATAGCCGAGGCGTTAGCTGTAGCCGATGGCCGTCAGCCATGGCAGATGGCCGGTAGTTGATGGGGCGTAGGTCAATTGGCAGACCGTCTGACTGTTAATCAGAAAGTTGGTGGTTCGAGTCCACCCGCCCCAGTAGCCAGTTGATCGCGATTGAGTGTTCGAGTCCGCGGCTGGATGAGCAGTCTCGCGGATCGACATGGAAGGCGATATGGTTTGTTCATGAGGACCCCACCATACTGCCTCTTGGCTCTCGCACTCGCTGCCTGCGCGCAGCACGCTCGGGCGCGCCGGCGCCTCCGGTCCGCATTGGCGTGTACCGCTTCACCGAGCGCCCGAACGGAGTCAACACGACCATTCAGGGCCGGGTTCTGGTCACCCATGACAGCGTCGTCGTCGAGGAGAGAAGAGTGAGTATCCCTGTACTGACCGCCTTTGTCTCGGTTTTGACCTTGAGCGCCCCGCTGGCCGGCCAGCTGCCTCGGTCGGCCGACAGCGCCGCATGGCGCGCATTCAGAACGAAGGAATTGCAACGAGAATCGCTTTCGAAGTGGGTTCGCGCGGACAGTGGGTCAACGCATCGTTCGCTCGAACCCGTCGTCGCCTTGGCGATCGTTGGGATGCCGTTGGGGACCATTATCGGCGGACTTCTGGCACCACGTCCTCATTGTTCTGCGTGCGGTGCGACGTCCGGACCGACGAAACAGGCCATGATCATTGGAGGCTCGGTCGGGACCGTCGTCGGAGCAACAATTGGCTGGATCTTTTTTAGTGTGCGGCCCAACTCGTCCGGGCCCTAGTCAGTTGCCTGCGGGCGACGGCCAACAGATCGCGCGGTGCGCGACGAACTTCTGCTCGGCTCAATTCATCGCGCGAGTACTCGGTCTCGTCTTTCAACCATGAGAGGTCGAAATTTTCACCGCTCGCGGCGATCTCCTCCCTCGTAAACCGGCGGAATCTCTCCTCCTCGCCGGCGTCCTTCCGCTTCGCGAGACTCTTTGGCGTCAGGCGCACGATCTCGAGGCCCAGCGGACGAAGGGCGCGTTGGACAAGCTGATTCCCGGCGCGGAGCCACGATCGGTCGGGGCTGATGGTCTGACGCTCCTGGCCCCGCGCGACGATCACGCGAGTGAGCGTGCGCTTCAAAAGATCGAGATAGAGCTCGTCGCTCGTTCTCGGATTCGGCGAAGCCCTGACTTGCGCCGAGATGCTGCTGCGCTGCATGCCTGCCGCCTCGGGCGTGTCCGGTCGAGCGACTGACGTCACAAGCCCCTCACGAAGAAACGGTCGAGGCGCACAATGTAAGCCGCCAACGCCCTTCTCGCGATCCGTCGTCGATCACGGTATGGTTTCATGATGAGAACTCGGCCATCGCTCATCGTCCTGATCGCGGCCGCCTGCGCGCAGCACGGCTCGGGCGCGCCGGCCCCTCCGGTCCGCATCGGCGTGTACCGCTTCACCGAGCGCCCGAACGGAGTCAACACGACCATTCAGGGCCGGGTTCTGGTCACCCATGACAGCGTCGTCGTCGAAGCCGAGCCGGGACCGTGCCGCTACGACCCGCACACCACGGCAGGCGGTCCCATCGTGTACCAATGCGCCGACGTCTCCATCTCCTTTGACCGCTTCGATCCAGTCGGGCGGGCGACCTATCGGACGACCAAGACGGTCACGGATCGGAAGACCACCTGCATCCGCTACACGACGGACTCTGGCGGCAAGCAGGTCTGCGCGCAACAGCAGACCGAGACCGTCCAGCGAGACGTGCCGGTCACCGGCACGCTTCACCTGGAGACGATCGCCCACCCTGAGTGAGGTTGAACCTCACCGAGCACTCACAACCGACAACCCTCGAGCAACCACTTGGGGTTTCGCCGTTCACGAGCGGAACATGAAGTACACCGCTCCCACCATGCACAGCCCCGCCCAGAGAAAATCGAGCTTGAGCGGCTGACGCATGTACACGACGGCGAACGGTACGAAGACGCCGAGCGTGATCACCTCTTGCATGATCTTCAGCTGACCGAGCGTCATCGCGCCGAAGCCGATGCGGTTGGCCGGCACCTGAAGGGTGTACTCGAAGAACGCGATCCCCCAGCTCGCGATGATCGCGACGACCAGCGGGCGGCTGCCGAGGTTCTTGAGGTGGGCGTACCAGGCGAACGTCATGAAGACGTTGGAGCCGACGAGCAGGAGCGCGCTGCGGACGATCGTGGGGTTCATCGAGTCGGTTGTGCGGGAGGGGGCGGGTCGCATGAAAGATTGAGCTACGCGCGGGGACGTGCCATTCTAATTGCCGCACCCCAGGAAGCGTCACTACCCAGCGGAGCGCAGCGCCGACCCCATCCAAGATTCTCGTCGATGGCCCATGGTCACACCCATCACGCTTACTGTCGCCGGAAGGTCGTCAGAGGACCGTCGCTCGCGTCGATGTGCGCTGTGAGCGTCCCGTCGGATTGGAGGGTGAAGTCCATAGTGAAAAACATGGCGCCCCAGCAGAGGCACGCGGGAAGCTTTCTCTGCATGTGCACGACGGAGCCGGTCGACGTCCATGTGAGAATGCCGCCGCCGCCGATAAAGATGGTCTGGTGCAGGCCGGAGAAAATCGTGTACGTCGAGTCGGTCCACGAACCGAAGTCGCCGCCTGGTGAGACGGTGAGCGTCCGCGAGGGGACAGAATCGTAGGCCGCGCTCGCCGGGAACTCGAGCGAGTGGGCTGGCAAGGTTTTTCCCCCAACCGAGACGGCGACCCAAGTGCCCTCAAAGCCGGAGGTGGGGGAGGTCGTACCGCTCCCGCCACACGCGGCGAGGAGCGTCGTCGCCGCGAGTACCAGCGTGCTGCGCGTGAGTCGCATAGGACGGTCGATGTTAGATGACATCCTACAGGCTACGGCAGCCAGTTGATCGCGTCAGTCGGGCATCGCAGCGTCGCGCATCGGGCTTTGGCGCCGAGGGTCAACGGTTAGCGCGGAAGCCAATCGTCGGATCTCGAACGTAAGCGAACCGCTGACGCACCCTCTGACAACACCCGATTGGCCGAGCTTACCAATCACCGCGTTGTAGGGCGTGAAGCGCCGAGCGGTTCGTGGCTACGGTGCCGACGGCCGACATTGGCGTATTTGACGCGCTTCGCGAGTCGCCGGAGCGCAGTGAAAGGAAAGGTTATATGCCTACCCCAAGACAAGGCGTGATCGAACGACCACCACCGCCGACGGCGCGCGCCGGTGACCTTGAAGCGTACGTTAAAGTCCTTGAAGCGAAGTTGAACACCGTCGGCGACGACGCGCAGTTAGCCAACGTAGACTTGCAGAATAAGCTGCAGAAGCAGCAGCAGACGCTGCAAATGATGTCCAACATCTCAAAAATGATATATGATACGGACCTCGCTGTGGTGAGGAAGATGGGTGGCTAGGAGCCGCGTGCCCGAGCCATGTTGTTCGCTAGACGAAATAGCTAGAAATGCTGAGCGTCGGCGCTTCGCGAGACGCCCACCAGACCCCGAGGGCCACGGCCAGGACCAAATCGTCCAGCTGATCGGCAAGGACCTGATCCGCAAGGCGATCGGCAGATCACCGGACCACCTCGACGCGGGCGTGATGCGCTGGTCCAGAGCGTCGGGCTCGCGCGCCTCGGCTACGGCGTGCTGACGCACCTTGTCTATCAGGTGAACGTTCGAGTGTGCGAGTCACGAGGGCGGTTCGGCGTTCGTGGCTCGACGACGCCTCTGATCGCAACCTGTCTCCCACGTTCTTTGAGCGCGGCGTCGGTCTCGCTGCCCTTTAACTCCGCGTCGCGCTGACAGGCCCCCCATCGTTGGCTCCGGCCATGATTGCATAGCATGTTCGCCGCATTGCTTCGCGCATCCAGGCCGAGAAGGTGAGGAAGTCCATCCGGCACGCCTCAAGTCCTGCCTCGCCGATGTCGGCGGCAGCGGCGGTCCCGCCAGCATGTTGTCGGCCGTAGAGGCTCATACAGACAAGAAAGGAGTCTCTCGCAGCGAAGGCGGTGGCGACGGCCGAATCGGCCCTGGCTTGCATGCCTGCCGCCGTGACGCTGGGTGACGGGCCCCGACCAGTCGATGCACACTCAACAGCCACGACACAGGCGAGAACTGCTGCGACCCTTCGCATAGCGCCTCGTTTCCACGGTTGAGGTCAAGGAGCTTCCCCGCCGACGCGCTCTCCATGGCGTTCGCCGACCCGATGAACGTCGCGACCGTGTACACCCGTCTACGTGTGAGCAGGCGTTTCTCTAATTGCTTCTTCGAGGACTCTAACTCCGAGGCGCCGTAGGCGGCGCACGAGTTTCTGTCTGAGTTCGGCTGTTGGGGCGAGACTCTTGGCCGAATCGAGGCGACTCGCCACGAGTGCGCCACTTACCGACTACGGCGCCAAACTACGCGAAGGCATTTTGGTGGCGAATACTGCTGCGAGCACCGCCTGTTATGGCGCGTGGAACCCGCGAAAACTGTCGATGGGCGAAAGCGGATTTGTTGGCTAAGCTGCTGAACGCGCGGGCGATTCCAAAGGACCTTGGAATCATTGTTTGACCATCGTGAAGTTGCCGGTCAGGATGAACGTGACGCCGTTGCTGATGAAACGAATCGTGACCGTGCCAGAGATCGAATTGCCCGATAGCGAGCCGACGTTGTGGATGTCCTGCGTGCCGATGTCAAACTGAACGGCGGTGCCGTTGAGTAGGCCGTTGGCGATGATATCACCGCCGAGGACCTGGCTCTGCGTACCCCCCGCGCCGGAACAGCTAATCAGGCTTCCCGCGGCGACGGAGCCGCTGAAGGTTGTTCCTGATTGAGTAAGGGTGATTTGGACGCCGGTCAGATTACACGAGAGGCCAGTGGTCGCGATGTTGGTCGCGTTGTAGATCCAAAGTCCAGAAAGGTTGGTTTGCGGACTGGTGCTGGAATCACTCCCGCAACCGACGGCGACAGCGAGGAGCAACGCCTGAATGAGTCGCTTCATGGCAACCTCCGTCCTCTAAGGCCCGATCAGGATTCCGAACGGCCTCGACGGCGCCGCCGGTGCTCTCATTTCAAACCCTCGAATTAAAATGCAGCAACGCGACGTCACTGTCTAGCTCGGCAGTCTCGAGACCGGCAAACGTGGCAGCGCCGTGACAGCTGCGACAGCCAGGGGATTCCGGACGCCGCGCGGATGGGACCCAGCGAACCCCTTCGCGTCGCAGAAACCGCGGTCCGAAATGGACGGCTATTCAGAACTCTTGCTCGGGGGTGCCGTTGCGGCGCCGGCATCCGCGCTCCTCCGCGCTCGCCGAGCGGACGCACGCACTGGGAGTCACGCCGGTCGCGACGCTGGTCTTACCGAGGGGCCGTGAGGCGATGACACAGTGCGTCAGGGATCACGCTCAATCAGACGGAGAACGCCCTATTTGCCACGCTGACTGCGGGACGCATCCTTGAACGGCTAAGGACAGTAGCATGAGGAGAGTACAAGCCACACTGTTGCAAGTCTCGACGAGCCCGTCGTTGCGTGTGCCGACTCTCAGGACTATAGAACTTGGAGGTTCCGTGAAACAGGTCGTTCTCGGGTTCGTGACAATGAGTGTCGTCGCCTGCGCCAGCATCATGCATGGTGGCTCTCAGGACATCGGGATTTCGTCTACCCCAACTGGTGCAAAGGTGGCCGTGGACAATTTTGCCGGCGGCCAAACGCCGTATATCGCGAAGTTGTCTCGCAAAGACAATCACATCGTGAAAATCACAATGGACGGATATGCCGCGACTGAGTTGACGTTGACGAAGTCGGTATCCGGCTGGGTGTGGGGCAACGTTGTATTCGGCGGGATCATTGGGCTCCAGTCGATGCTATTACGGGCGGCTTGTACAATCTCAATCCGTCCCAGCTCGAAGCGACGCTGGCTAAACAGGGAGCCCAGATCGCCCCGACGCGTGATGGCGTATACGTGGTGCTCGTCCCAATCGCCGATCCGGCTTGGAGGAAGGTCGGTCAGCTCACGCGGCTCACCACGCGAGCGGTCGGACATTAGTCGCGCGTCATTTGCGTAGCCGGGCCTCGACTGCTGACACGGAATCGCTCGCGGGGTTCGGTCTCGTCGCCTCTGTTCTGGGATGGGTAGAGAGCGGGCTCAGCGCATCAGCGCCTAACCGTTGATCGCCGCTCGGGGCCCCGATACGCTGGGAGACATGGAGGACATTGGCGATTCAGATTCGCTGAACGCGCCTCGCCATAATCCTCACCGAAACCCAAGAGGCACATACCCCCGTCGTGGGCAGCGTGGGAGACATTCGATGGCCACATGGAAGACTTCACAGGGCGCGGGCGCACCGACTATTGAGCGACTGATCGGAATCGCGCTAAGGATCGGGATCCTCGCGATTTCGATCAGCGATTGCGGGGATCGCTCAACGAGCCCTCACGTATCTGCGACAGAGGCGAACTTCAGTTCTGCTAACCAGTCTTATTCAATCGCTCCCCTCGAGGCACCTGCACGGGCCGATGCGAACGCTTACGCAATAGACGAAGTGGGTGATATCGCTGGCTTCGCGACCTCGCCGAACGGAGGGGCGGCGCTATGGATTGGGGGAGTCTACCATGACCTCGGGGGCCTGGGAGGCGAAAGCGTAGCCAGAGGCATCAATTCGCGCGGCGACGTCGTCGGTGTCGCCGATGTGCCTGGGGGCCACAGCCAGAAGCACGCCGTCCTCTGGACGGGCGGTGCAATCATCGACTTAGGCACTCTGGGCGGCGTCTCGAGTGACGCTTGGGCAATTAACGCTCGCGGCCAAGTGATCGGCTGGGCCAACACTGCATCAGGGGATCAACACGCGTTTCTCTGGGAGAACGGCGCGATGACCGATCTGGGCGTACCTGGCGTCTCGAGCATCGGCACCGCCATCAACGACGCTGGAATCATCGTCGGATTCAGCGGGGAGGGGGGGAATACTCATTGGGCCATGTGGGACCGAGGTCAATTCACCGACTTGGGTCTTTCTGGCATTGCTCGTGGCATCAACAACGCGGGGGACGTCGTCGGCGAGAGTGTCGTCTCTTTCCCGGGCGGCGGAGCGGGCAACCATGCGTTTCTTCTGAGAAACGGCGTGGCGACCGACCTCGGGGGGCTCGAACCATCCCGAGAGAGCCAAGCATTGGGCATTACCGCGCGAGGACAGATCGTCGGCGGAGGCTATACTTCCGGCGGTCTTTCTTTCCATGCCTTCGTTTGGACCGATGGTTCCATGACCGATCTCGGAACACTCAGTGGGCTAGTCAGCGAAGCTGACGCGATTAACAACTCGGGCAAGATCGCCGGCGTTAGCTCGTCGTCGCCGAATAGTTTCAGGCCCTCCGCAGCTCGTCGTCTGGAGTCGCTAAACCTACGAGGTTAGCGGTCCGCTGATTCGGAACACGGATCCGAACGCAACGCGCATGGGACCCAGCGCGGAGCCACCCTGTGTCAGTGGCCGCCGCCCGGCCCCGGTTGCTTCAGGGTCGATTGCGCTGAGCTCGAGCTCCGCTGGCAAGCGCGTGTTCGTCGAGCTGGAACACGATGTCACGCGCGTTCGCCAGGTCGAGACTCGATTTCGCTATCGGCAGGACTCCACGGTTCAGACGCCGCTCGGTACCTCGGCCGTGACGGAACGAATTCACCCCACGTGGACGACACTCCGCATGGGCCTCGAGCTGCCGTGGCCGTGAGAATGATTGCGCTGAGAGCAAGCACGACGGCGTGCATCCTGTGTGGAGCGATTGCATTCAACGTCTCGGCGCAGAGCCCGACGCTCGACCCGCATAGCCGCGCGGTCACATTCTCCGTCGACGTCGGGGCGTATCCGGGTGAATTCACACATCCCGGCTCGAATTCGGCCTGCCCGAACGCATTTGGTGTCGGCGCCGGCGTGTCGGCGATCGACCGGCCGAGATCGGCCGTGTTCCTCGAGGCCGAGCTTCGGGCCACCATGAAGGCACAGTTCCCCAACACTTGTGACGTCGTACTGGGCTACACGCAGGCTGCCGGTCTCTTCTCGGAGCTTGGATTTCAGCCGGTATCCGGAACACCCGTCATGCCGCTAGTCCGCACTCTTCTGCATGGAGGGTTCGAGACGCCGAGTGAGCTCTCGCCGGTGATCGTTCGAGGAACCGTCGGCTTCGGGATGATCTGGAACGCACATCCCGCTCCCATCGGTGCCGTGACACTCGGCGTCAGTAGCCGCGGTCCGGCCACTCGGTTCTACGCTGAGCTCGAGCGAGACGTCACCCGCATTCGAGAAAGCGAGGCACTTTTTCGCTCCGACACGACGGGGCGGCTGATACCCGCCGGCACCTCGGGTCAGGTCGCGCATCCAGTCTGGACAACGCTGCGGATCGGAATCGAGATGCCGCTGCGCTGACGCGGCGTCATGCCGCCTTCAGCCTGCCCTCGAAATAGCCGAGCAACGTCATCGCGAGCAGTACTCCTGCAAGCGCGGCCACGCCCGCGGCCAGCAGCCACCTCGGATAGTCACGCACCGGCACGACGGTCGAAAACAACAACGCGACCCCCAAGAGGATCGCGTCGATGAAAATTCCGAGAATCGCTCCCGACGTCGCGCTCCACCAAATGACGGATGCGCGCATCTCGGCCGTCAGGGCTTGATCTGGATCGGCGCTCCCTTCGGCACGGCGGTGAAGATCTCGTCGATTTCCGCGTCCGTCACCGCGATGCACCCCTCCGTCCAATCGACCTCCGCCTGCGCGGCGCCGACGCTCTTGTAGACCGGCGGCAGCCCGTGGACCATGATGTCGCCGCCCGGCGAGACACCCATCTTCTTCGCCTGCTGCAGGTGCGCCGCGTCGGGATACGAGATGTGCAGGGAGAGGTGGTACTTGCTCTGGTCGTTCTTGTAGTCGACGCGGTATAGGCCTTCCGGCGTACGCCCGTCGCCACGCTTCACCTTGTCGCCGACGGGCTGGCCGCCGAGCGCGATGCGATATGTGCGAACTGCAATGCCCGTCTGGTACAGCGTCAGCGTCCGCTTTTCCTTCTCGACGACGATGCTGTCCGCAATGATGTGGCTGCGCACGCCGGTCACCGGCGTCGTCTTCACGGTCGGTGTGCCCGACCGCGTGATCGAAACGGCCGAGTCTGACGGGATCACAAGGGAGGCGGCGAGGCCGACGAGCGGGAGAAACATGCGACCGATACCTGCGACGGGAGGGACGCGCCCAACCGCTGACGCGTCAGATCAGGAATGGTGCCGGAATATACCGTGGCGCTCGCCCGCGGTTCCAGGGGAGGTCCTTGGTCCATCGCCGGGCCCAACCGTTTACGCCCGATCGCCTACGTACGGTCCGGAGGACCGGGGCCCTATGCGTGCTTCTTGAGCCGCTCCAGATACGCTTTTCGTACCTTCGCGACCTTCGGAGCGATCACGATCTGGCAGTACGGCTGGTTCGCGTTGTTCGCGAAGTAGTCCTGATGGTATTTCTCGGCGGAGTAGAACGCCGACGCGGGAACGACCTGTGTCACGATCGGATCAGCCCACACGTGCTCGCGCGTCAGCTCCGCGATCACCGACTCCGCCGTCTCCTTCTGCTGGCGTGAGTGGTGGAAGATGACCGACCGGTACTGCGTGCCCGTGTCCCCGCCCTGCCGGTTGAGCGTGGTCGGGTCGTGGATCGTGAAGAACACGCGAAGCAGGTCGCGGTACGAGATCTCCTCTGGGTCGAAGGTCACCTGCACGACCTCGGCGTGCCCGGTGAGGCCCGAACAGACGTCGCGATACGACGGGTTGAGGTAATCCCCTCCGGCGTAGCCCGATTCGACGCGTTCCACCCCGCGCAACTCGCGGAAGACCGCGTCGAGGCACCAAAAACAGCCGCCGCCCAGCGTCGCGACTTCTCGTGTGCGTTCGATCATCGTCGTGTTCCTCGCTGCCGCAAGTTAGCGTCGGGGGGAATGGCGGCCTTGCCCGCCGTAAGCGATCCGTGCATGCTCCGCCGATGGCCGAGCGCCTCGCCGAAACGGTCGACATCGAGACCCCGGAGCTCGTCGTCGTCAGCTACACGCTGGCGGGCGTCGGATCGCGCATCGCCGCCGGTCTGATCGACCTGTTCGTCTGCGCCGCGCTGCTGCTCGGCGTCATCATGCTCGCCGTCTTCGTCGGCTCACCGGTGAGCCCGGAAGAGATCGGCCGGGGCACCAACTCGTCGACGGCGTGGGCATCGGCCGTCGTCGTCTTCATGCAGTTCGCGATCCTCTGGGGCTACTACCTGCTGTGCGAGGGTCTGTTCGACGGGCGGACACTCGGCAAGCGGATCCTCGGACTGCGCGCGGTGCGCGACGGGGGGTACTCGGTGGGGTTCGCCGCGTCGGCGGTGCGAAATCTCATGCGCATAATCGACCTGCAGCCGCTCTTCACATATCTCGTCGGGATCGCCGGCATCGCGATCTCGAAATCGGGCAAGCGGCTCGGCGACGTCGTCGCCGGGACGATCGTCGTGCGCGAGGCGATGGTGAAGCAGCCCATCTCGCGCGCGGAGTCGACCGCGGAGACCGAGCCGGCGCCGGCGACAGCGCTCCTCAGCGACGCCGAATATCAACTGCTCGACCGCTGGGCGGCACGCCGAGGGGACTTGGATTCCGACCGACGCGCGGCGCTGACGCGCCAGGTCGGCGCCCGATTGCGCAACGTCATCGGCGACGTCGAGCCTCGCGAGCTGAGCGGCACGCTGTCGCGCCTCCTCGCGAGCGAGCGTCGCGCCCGGCAACGCGGCGTCGCCTCGCGCGGCGCGACGGGCGCGAGTCGCGAGCGCTACGCGATCGTCACGACCCGCTCGCCGCGCTGGATCGCGTTCGCGGCGCAGCTGTCGACGGCGCAGCGACGCGGCCTGCGGTCGTTCAACGAGACGCAGGTCCGGGAGTTCGTCGAAGAATATCGCGCGCTGTCGACCGATCTCGCGCGCCTGCGCACCGCGACGCGCGGCTCGTCGAGCGACGACCTCTTCTACCTCGGCCGCCTCGTCACCGGCGCGCACAATCTGCTCTACCGGGATCGCCGCAACACGTTCCGTGAGATCGCGCGCTTCATCGCGATCGACGTTCCGGCGGAGGTACGCCGCTCGGTGGTTCCGATCGCCCTCGGGGCGGCGTTTCTCTTCGGTCCGGCTGCGATCGCGTGGACGGCGGTCATGCGCAACCCGGACGTCGCGTCAACGTTCATTCCGACGTCGATGCTCGACCGCGCCGAGGACGGCGTCGAGCGGGCCAAGCACCAGGCGGGCTACATCCCCGACCCGGAGGTTTTTCGGCCGCTCATGGCGAGCCGAATCATCGCCAACAACGTGCAGGTGACGTTCGCCGTCTTCGCGTTCGGCATCACCGCCGGACTCGGCACCCTGTTGATGCTCGTCCTCAACGGCGTGTCGCTGGGCGGCGTTATGGGCCTCTATCAGTCCAAGGGGATTCTGAAGCTGATCGTCGCCTTCGTCGCGCCGCACGGAGTCCTCGAGCTCTCGGCGATATGCATCGCCGCCGGCGGCGGCTTTCTCATCGCCGCGGCGATGCTCGTTCCCGGCGATCGCACGCGCGGGCGCGCGCTCGTCGAGAACGGCCGCCGCGCAATGAAGCTCATCGCCGCCTCGACGCTTTTCCTCATCGTCGCCGGCTCGCTCGAGGGAATGGTGTCGCCGATTCCCAACTGGCCGTTCTGGGGCAAGATGGCGGTGTCGGCGGCTACGCTGGTGTTGATGGTCGCCTATCTCACGCGGCGGCTTCCAATTGCGTCGCCGCGCGCCGGCAGCCGAACTGGCACCGCGCGGGCCTGAACCAAAACCGCTGCTCTCGCTCACTGACTCGACGGCCGGCTGACCTGTCCGGCCGAGTAACGCTCGGGACGCACACGCAGCCCGGCCAGCACCGACGAGCCGTGTCGACGGCGTCTGAACCGCCCGAGTCGTCGCGCGGTCGTTCAGCATGTCCGCAGCGCGTCACGTCAGTCGGGCGAGGTGCCGCAGTCCGCGGCGATTCACGTCGCGATGTCGTGCGTCAGCCGCTCGTCCGCGCGACCGGCGAGGCGAGCGGGTGGGGCTGTCCGGGCAGCGGAGCGAGGCACTATTGCCGGGCAGTGTCGGCAATAGTGCACTGGTCCGCGGAGGACAGTCCCACCCCGAACCACGTGCGCTGAGCCCCAACCCCGAGCCACGAGCACGACACGAGAACGCCCTCACAACTGTCCGCGGGCCTTGATCTCCAGGTATCGATTGACGACCGCCGCGGCCATTCGCGCCGGCGCCACGTCGAGCACGACGAGGCCCGCGCCCCGCATCCGAGCCAAGGCTTCGTCCCGCTCGTGCACCAGCTCTTCGGCCGCCGCGCTCCGGTAGAGCGCCGTCGCTCCCTCCGTGCTCGGCTTGGCGGCCGCCAACAGCGCTTCGTTCTGAATCGCCACGACGAGAAGCAGATGCCGCTGCGCCGAGCGGCCGGCGTACGCGATGAAGTTCTTCGCCAACCGCACGCTGACGACGTCGGTGAAAAAGACGACGAGCGCCCGGCGTCGCTGCGACGTCGCCAGAACACGGAACGCGGAGAGGTAGTCGGGCTCGGTGAGCGTCGCCTCGAGTCCGCTCAGAGATCGGTGCAGCGCGCGCAACGCGCGATCGCCGCGCTGAGGGGGCACCGACGCGCGAATCTGGTCGTCGAAGGCGAGCAGCCCGACGCGGTCGCCGCTCGTCGCCGCGACGTCGCTCAGCACCAACGCCGCCGAAAGCACGTGCTCGAAACGCGAGTAGTGTCCGGCCAGCTGGGTCATCGCGCGGCCGCAGTCGACGAGCGAGATCACGGTCTGCGACCGCTCGATCGTCTGCTCGCGGCTGATCAACCGTCCGTGTCGCGCCGTCGCCTTCCAGTCGAGCAAGCCGCGGATCGTCGCCGGGGACGTAGTCGCGCAGTCCGGCGAACGCCGTTCCTTCACCGCGCAGCTTGAGCGCGCGCACCCCCGCTTCGCTGAGCCGATTCTGCAGCGCGAGCAAGCGGAACCGGCGCACGTTGGTGAGCGACGGGACGACGGTGATCGATTCGCCTTCCTTCGGCGGCGTGACGACGATTCGCGCCAGCAACTGCAGCGGCGAGACGATCCGCATCGCGACCGGGCCGAGCGCGTAGCGCCCGCGCGTCTCGCCCGACGACCGCCAGCGCGAGGACTCGCTCGTCGAGCGGCGGAACATCGTGCTCGCCGGCGCCCATCTCGCCCGACATCCCTTCCGGGATTCGATCGAACAACGTTGCTCGCGCGGGCCACGACCAAGCCGATCGAATCGCGTACGTGATGTCCGCCGTGTCGCCAAGCCCGAGTGTATCCGGCGCCGTGCGCTCGACGGTGATCGCGTCGCGCCGCGGCAAGCGCAGGTAGTCGAAGACCACGGCGGCGAGAATCGCGACGAGCAGTGCGACCGCGAGCTTGGTTCCGACGACCGGGACGATCCATGCGAGCGCGGCGGCGAGCACCAACGCCGCGAGCCGGCGCGTCGGATAGACTCGCCACCACGGGCGCTTCGCCCGCAGGCGCGCCCACCAACCCGCAATGCCCATCAGGTGGGAGCGACGAGGCGGGTCAGCAGCGCGAAGAGCACCTCGTCGGTCGTTCTCCCTTCGACGCCCAACTCGGGCGCAAGAATCACGCGGTGTCGGAGCACGGCGGGAGCGCGCGCCTTCACGTCGTCCGGCGTGACGAAGTCCCGGCCATCCATCACGGCGCTGGCGCGCGACGCACGCATGAGCGCGACGCTCGCCCTCGGCGATGCGCCGAGCACGAAGCTCGGATCGTCGCGCGTCGCGCGCGTGATCGACGCGATGTACTCGCGCACTTCGGGCGCCACGCGAACCTGGTCGACGAGCTGCCGGCACTGCCGCGCCTGTTCCGCGGTGAGCACCGACTCGACGATCACCATCCCGCCGCCCTTCTCGGGATCGAATCCCGATTCGTGGAGCTCGAGCATTTTCGCTTCCGCTTCGGCGGACGGATAGCCGACGACGACCTTCATTAGAAAGCGGTCGAGCTGTGCTTCCGGGAGCGGGAACGTGCCTTCGTGTTCGACCGGATTCTGCGTCGCCATCACGGTGAACAGCGCGTCCAGCGGTCGAGTCGTGCCGTCGGCCGTCACCTGACGCTCCCCCATCGCCTCGAGCAGCGCCGCCTGGGTCTTGGCCGGTGCGCGGTTGATCTCATCGGCGAGAAGGAGGTCGGTGAACACCGGGCCGGGTTGAAACTCGAAGCCGCGCACGGGATCACGGTACAACGAGACGCCCGTGACGTCGGCGGGCATGAGATCCGGGGTGAATTGGATGCGGGAGAATCGCACCGCGAGCGCGTTGGCGATCGCGCGGACGAGCAGCGTCTTCGCCGTCCCCGGGACGCCTTCGATCAGCGCGTGGCCGCGCGCCAGGAACGTCGCCAACACGTCTTCGATCGCGGCGTCCTGTCCGACGATGCGCGTCGAGACGACGTCGCGCACGCGTTTCGCCAGCTCCGCTCCTTCCTGAACCGTGAGTGTCATGATCGCGTTGAAGGTGTCGATTGCAACTGCTCTTCGATGGTGGCCAGCGCCTGGCCGACAGCGGCGAAGTCGCGCTTCGCGGTATCGCTCGTGCGCGCTCGGTTCACGGCCTCGACCCGCGGCGTCAACGATGGAATGCGCCGCCCAACCGCCTTGAGAAATTCGCCGTCGTCGGCCGACGACGGGACGGCGACGATGCCGCGCATCCGCCTTCGCAGCCCACTGACGAGGCTCGACGTCGCCGTGCGCGTCGCGCCGACGTCCTCGTACGCCCGTCCGAGCGCCGCCGCGTGCTCGAGCGGAGAGCGGCGCATGATCTGCGTCACGGTTCGCGGCACCAGCGGCCGGGGCGCCATCGCCAGCAGCAGAATGAGCCCGGCGGCCAGAGCCTGCGCGAGCAGGTGACCCGTGCTCGCGCGCGACAGGTACGCGACCGCCGCCTTGAGACTCCCGCCGTGAACGCCGAACCCGTGATGAAATTCGTCGAAGACGAGCACGGGGTTGGTGCCGCTCGGCGGCCGGGTGTACTCGACGAGCCGCAATACGGCGACGTCCGCGCCCAAGCGACAAACTCGAACCGCGGCGTTGCTGAACACGTCGGAGCCGCCGACGACCGTCACACGTCCCTTCCCCATTCGGAAGCCCACGCCTGGAACGGGTCGAGGGCCGGGACCGCCGCGGATCAGGTGCTCGACCCGGCCCGGAGCATGCCGAGTCCACGTGATCTCGCGCACCTCGGGGGGGATCGCAAACAGATCGGCGCTCGATGTGAATCGGCCCCCGTCGCAGGTCGAGTCCACCGCCGTCGTCATGAACTGGGCGCGGGAACCGCCGGTCACCCCGATCGAGTCGAGAAGGGCGTCGTCACCGTCGAGCGAGAAGATCAAGCCGCCGCCGTTCCTCACGTTCTCGAGCAAATTGTGAATCTCGTGCGCGCCGAGCGGCTCGTTCGGCGCGAGCACGACTTGCACCGTGGGGCGCGTGTCGCCGCGGCGTCGCAGCGAATCGAGCGTCGTGACGCGGCGCTCAGTGTGCCAACCGAATCGGCCGGCCAGGTCGTAGACGATTCCCGCGCCGCCGGGCGCCGTCGAGTAGCTGCTGAGCCCACCCTGCGATTTGCCCGGTGCTTCGGGGGTGAACAATGCGATGAGCAGCGTGAGCACGCCGAGCGCGATGGCGATGCTCGCCGCGCTGAATCGGCCAAGGCCGGAGCTCGTGCCGGCGGCCGGCGGCGGCGGCGCGGGAGGAGGAACCGTCACGCGGCGGAGCGCCTGGCGGGAGGCACGATGCCGTCAGCGGCGCGCGCCAAACGAACGTACTCGTCGTGCGTCGGCGCGCTCCATCCGAACACGGTTCGATCGAACTGCCGCGCGAACGCGGCGAATTCATTCGCGACCGGCGACTGCCGCTGTCTCAGGTCGCGCGCGTAGTCGCCGCTCGTCTTCGATGCGTGATATCGCAGGGCGCCCGTGCGCGAGAGCGCGTCGAGGACGCCGATGTACACCGCGTGACAAGCCCCGATGTAGTTCCCCGCCGCGTCCAACTCCGCGGCCAGCGCCCAGTAGTCGCGACGTTCGCCACCGATCGCACGGAGCCCCGCGCCGGCTCGACGGCGCGCTTCCATCTGCTGTCCGATCACGATGCGACCGGCAATCACGACGATGATCAGCGCGACCGCCGCGATGAGGACATACCGCGCGTCGGGCCAGGCCTTGATTTGCTCGAGAAGGTCGCGAATCCAGCGGAACACAGTCTGGAGGACGCGGCCGAGGATGGACTGGCGAACCGGCGTCGCGTACGCCGGCTGGCGCACGATGGCCGCGACCGTGTCGTGGATTTGCTTCGCCGTCCACGGTCCGACTGCCGCCTGAGGCGGAAGGAGGATCATGTGGCCCTCCCCCGGCTAGGCGACGGGTCCGGCAGTGGGCGATGTGTCGGTCACCGCCGACGCGAGATACTCGACGTCGAACCCCTCGTTGCGAACGCGGGCGTCGAAGTAGAGGAGCGTCTCGGTGATCGGGATGATCGGATATACGACGATGGTGAGCGCCGTAGCGAGCACGCTGGTGATCACCTTGCTCGGCTGCAGGTTGATGAGCATCACGGCGCCGACGTTGACGACCGTCGTGAGGATCACGACGAGAATCAATGCACCGAGGATGTGCAGCTTGTTGTTTTTCGACAAAATGCCCGACCGCCCGAGTGCGGCGAACGCGCCCGTGTCCTCCAGCACAATCGTCTGCCTGACCGCGAAGAATCGCGCGACGAAGTACAGGCCTGGAACGATGAACAAGACAAACCCGATGGCGATCAGGACGAACGTCACGAGCGGGCCGACGATGAGCGGAAGGATCCGCCGAAAGGTTTGACGAAAGGCCGCGGCGACGTCGATGGGCTCATCCAGATACACGGCCCGCGTGAGCACGGCGGCGGCGCCCCCGGCGAGTCCATAGATCACGATGCTTGCGGCGCCGGTTGCGAAGAGCACACGCATCAGGTTCGCCGTGATCTGATCCGGCGTTTCGGGAACGTTGAGCTGGAAGATCAGCCGGATGGCGAGCCACGGCACATAGATGAGAGCCATCGCGACCATGAACGGCACCGGCGCGCGGCGGTACACCTGAAACGCCGCGTCGATCAGTTCGGTCGCCGAGCGGGGACGCAGAACGAGGTCGGACATGACGAGTGGTTTGACAGGTGGACCGGTGGACCGGTGGACCGGTAGACGGTACCGGTGGACCGGTGGACCGGTGAACGAGCCTGGTTGAACGACTTCATAAGTTGCGAACACCCGACTCCGTGCGCAACAAACTCGAACCCGCTAGCTCACGGCGCGACTCAAAATGACTCGAGCGCCACGAGGGATTCGTTCCCTCGTGGCGCTCGTCCTTTCCAGAGACCAGAGACCTGTGACCAGAGACCTATCGTCTACGCCGCCATCCCGTCCTTCAGGACTCCGGCCGTGTCGCTTTCGCGCAGCCGCTTGAGGGCCCGATCGCGGAGCTGACGCACGCGCTCGCGCGTGACGCCGAGCTCGCGAGCGATCTCCTGTAGCGTCATCGGCCGGTTGCCCTCGAGGCCGAAGTACAGGATCAACACTCGCCGATCGCGCGGCGGGAGCACCTCGAGCGCGCGGCCGATCGCCTCGCGCCGCGAGTCGCTCTCGATGCCCCCGGGGAGAACGTCCTCGTCCTCACCGCGGTCGAGGACCAGCGTCTCGCCGAGCGTCCGGCCGGGCTCTCCCGAAATCGCCGGCTCGTCGAGCGACCGCGTCGGCTGGAGCAGCGCGACCAGGCCACGCGTCACGTCGAGCGAGAGATCGGCCACGCTGGCGATCTCCTCCTCGTACGGCTCGCGCGACAGGCGCTGGCGGAGCAGCTCCTGGGCGCGTGATACGCGCGACAGATCCGCCGCTCGGTTCAGGGGCACCTGCACCGTTCGGCTCTGACGCTGCACGGCCGAGTGGAGGGCCTGGCGAATCCACCACACCGCGTAGCTGATGAAGTTGACGCCAACGTCCGGGTCGTACTTGTCGGCGGCGCGAACGAGACCCGCGTTGGCCTCGCTCACGAGGTCGCCGAGCGGCACACCGCGATTCTGGTACTGTTTGGCGACCGAGAAGGCGAAGCGAAGATTCGCACGGATTAGCTCCGAACGGGCAGCGTCGCGCTCGTCATCCGAGGTGGCGCGGCGCATCTGGCGAGCGAGCTCTTTCTGCTCGTTTGCCTTGAGCACCGGTTCACCCCGTAGCTCTTCTATATAGAGGTCGAGGAGGTCGCGGTCGTTTGTGGTCGGGTACATCGGTCAATCACCCCCGGCGCCCGCGGCGCCGAACCTAAAGTCATACAGTAGTACAACCTTATGCGTCGCTAGTTCATCCGCGTGGGCCACTTTTATCCGGACAACCCCGGATTTGGCGCCCCCCGCTCTCACTCTCGCACGTGTGCAGCCAATCGCCCACGTCCTCCCTTGGAACGGGCGGGGGCCGGGACAGGTTCCACCCCCATCAGCCTGCGCAACTCTGCCATGTAGGCTTCGAACACGTCCGGCCGAGCCCGGTAGTAGACAAACTGCCCGTCGCGCCGAGACTCGACCAGTCCAGCGCCAGCTAACTCCTTGAGATGATGGGAGATAGTAGCTTGCCGGACCGGAAAACACCCGCACAGTCGCTGGCAGCCGACCTCGGCTTGCTGCGCGATGTGCTGGAGGATTTCAAACCGCCTGGGATCGGCCAAGGCTTTGGCGATCCGCTGAAACTGCTGGGACTCCACTGGCTGCTCATACTCCCGAAATCGTACGATCTATAGATAAGCATCTAATTGATTGGCGCAAGAGGCGCCCAGAGCCGGCGCGTTTCGCCGCTGGTCCGCTCGGCGCTCGGAAACTACAGCAACGGCAAAGTGGCGTTCCGCGAGTTTGCGGAACGCCATCTTGCAGTTCAGCTCGGCTAATGCCGCCTTAGGCGGCGCGGCTCCGGGTCCTCGAGGAGACGCGGTTCAAGTAGAAGAGTTCGATGTGCTTCGCGACGTAGTCGAGGTGCTCCTCGACGGCGAAGTGCCCCGCCTCGAGACGGTGTATTTCGGCGGACGGAAGGTCGGCGAGGTAAGCATCGCCGCCGGCGGGGGTGAAGAACATGTCTCCCTGCCCCCAGAAAATGAGAGTCTCCGGCTGCCGTTCGCGAAGGAGCGCCTGCCACCGAGGGTAGAGCGGCACGTTCGTGCGATAGTCGTAGAACAAGTCGAAGTGCAAGCGCTCCGCGTGCGGCCGTCGCAAAAGCGCGATGTCCGACTCCCACGAGTCCGGGCTCACGAGCTCCGGGCGATTCGACCCATGCAGATAGATCGCCTTGATCGTGTCGCGCGCGAGAAGAGCACGCAGTGGGGCCTCGGTCTCCTCGGTGCGCTCCTTCCACAGCGCTCGGAGGCCCGTCCACGCGGTACTGAAACCGACCTCGTACGCGTTCGAGTTCTGGACGATCAGCCACTCGAGCGCCTCGGGGTTTTCTTCCACCAACCGAAATCCCACGGGGCCGCCGTAGTCCTGGACGAACAGGCCGAAGCGCTGAAATCCTTTCACGGTGAGAAACCGGCCAATGACCTCCGCGATTCGGTCGAACGTGTAGGCGAAGGTCCCAGGGTCGGGTGTGTCACTCAGACCAAAGCCGGGGTAGTCCGGGGCGATGAGGTGAAAACGGTGGCTCAGCGCGCGAATCAGGTCGCGGTGCTGGTGCGACGACGACGGGAAGCCGTGCAGCAGCACGAGCTTGGGATTCGCGCGATCGCCTGCCTCGCGATAGGCCACGTCGATACCGTCGACGGCGATGCTCCCGTATTCGACGGAGTTGGTTTCGTTCGACAACTGACGCTCCTGGAGAAGTATTCCCCAGTTAGCGTCGCCCGCCGGCGAAATCTTACCTCGAGCCTTCGTCCTGCGGGTCCCGCGGGTCCCGCGGGTCCCGCAGCGCCGCCAGCAGGCCCTCCATGTCTTCGCGACACGCCGCGCAGTTGCTCATGTGGGTGATGAACTCGTGGTACTTGGCGGTCAGCGGTTCGCCTCGGCTCACGAGCTCGCAGTAGGCATCCATCAGCTCGCCGGCCTCGTTGCATCCGGGGTCATGGTGCGCGCTGCCGAGCAGGCGATCCAGATCGATGTCCCTCATTGCCCGACTCCTCCGTCGATGTGCCCGGACTCCTCGAGAGCGCGCCGGAGCTTGACGCGCGCGTCGTGCAGCGTCTTGTAGATCGCGCCACGCGTCGTTCCGAGGCGTTCCGCGAGCACATCGGTCGGGACTTCTTGCATGGTCACGCTCTGAAAGATGAACCGCTGTCTCTCGGTGAGCTGCTCGTCGATCGCGCGCCGAAGCGCCGCGAGCAGTTGCCGCTGCTCGATGGCCTGGAGCGCGGGAGGCGCCGCGTCGGGGAGCCGATCCCAGATCGATTCGTCGATTTCGACCTTGCGGTTCCGCCATGCAAGGCGGCGAAGGCGTGACGAGGTCTCGAGGATCGCGAACTTGCTGGCCCATGTCGTGAACCGGGCGGCGCCGCGATACGACTCGAGCTTCGCAAGGATCGCCAAGAGAGCGTCGCTCGCCGCCTCGACGCAGAGGTGGTCCAGCTCATCGAGCGCGCGCGCCGGGACCGTGGCGCGCCGGCGCAGGGCCTCACCTCGCGCTGTGCGAAGCAATACTGCATGCAAACGTGCGACCGCGTCCTCGCGCGCCGCGCCGCCGGGCTGCAGATCGCGGATCCACTCCGCCGATTCCTCGTCGAGAACGAGCGTGTTCGTCATACGAATGTGGGGCTCAAACTAGTCGGGTCGCGTCTCGCTGTGCGAGCGATCACCAATCAGGACAGCCGCCGAAGAGGCGGGGTGCCAAAAATTAGAGCGCTCTAATTTTTGGAGACCCTGGCGCGGGCTCGGTCAATCGTTCAGCTTTCGCGGCGTGAACGAGCGCCCCCTCCACGTCCTCCTGGTCGAAGACGAAGATGCCGTGCGGCGCGCGTTTGCACGCGCTATGACGGCCGATGGCTTCACTGTGGATGAGACGGATTCGGCGGAATCCGCGCTGACGCTCGCGAACCGCGCGGCCTACGACATCATCGTGCTGGACATGAGCCTGCCCTCGCGGGACGGCGTCTGGTTCATCGAGGAGCTCCGTTCGCAGGGCTTCGAGACGCCGATCATGGTCAGCTCGGGGCGCGGCGGTGACGCCGACGTCGAGGGAGCACTCGACGCAGGCGCCGACGAATACGTCATCAAGCCCGTGTCGGCGACCACGCTGTCGGCTCGTGTCCGAGCGCTCGCCCGCCGCGCGGCCCGCTCGGCCAAGCGCGCGGCCGTCGGCGACCTCGAGCTCCACGCCGAATCGCACACCGCGTCCGGCTCGCTCGGCTCGACCAGCCTCACGGCGAAAGAGTTCGCGCTCCTCAGTCTCTTCGTGGAACAGCCGCGGCGACTCCTATCGCGCGACGATCTGCTCCAAGCCGTGTGGGGGTATTCGTTCGACCCGGAGACGAGCGTCGTCGATGTCGCCATGCATCGACTGCGTCAGAAGCTCGCCAAGGTCACCGATCAGATCGCGATCGAGTCGCGCCGCGGAGCGGGGTTCATGCTCGTGGCGACGTTCGCGGCGACGCCGCCCGGACCATCCCCGTCAAACCCGGCCTAGATCACCCTCTCGACGACGCGCCGAATCAGCTCGTCGAGTGGAATCTTGGTGAGGGCCAGCGGAATGAACGGCGCGGCCAGCAGGGCCGCGTGGGCGATCAACACCGGTAGGCTCAGGGGCAGGAGCCGGATGCTGTTCACGACCTGATACGAGTTCGAAAGGTCGGCCAGCGATTGGATGTCCGACGAACCGACCAAGCCCGTGGTCTGCGTGCTCGGGTCGATCATCCACTTTTCGCGGAACCCGTCGACGTACCGCGTCGCGAGGCCGCCGTAGTCGACCGAGCCCGTGATGCGAACACGGATGAGCGCTATCGAGAAGAAGGTCAGCGGCAGAATGGAGAGGAGTGTCATGAACACCGGCACGATCCACATCTCCTGAGCGAAGCTGTCCAGGCTCGCGCCGGAGTGAAGGATGCGCCCGGCGATCCGCGCCGAGAGCGCCGTCGTCTGCGCCAAGAAACCCAGACCGAGCGCGGGCGCGCTCAGAGCGAGGAATCCCAAGCCGCCGGATCGGTCCGGGTGTAGCGGATTCAGATCGAGCTCGAGCCGCGAGACTCCCCACAGAAATCGATACCAAACGAGAAGCCGATAGTACCAGCGAAGCAGAACGAACCGAAACACGTTGAGGCTCACGAACACGTACCACCAGCCACCGACCGTCAGCGAGACGTCGCCGCCCGCGTGATACGACAGGTACCAGACGCCAGGCCGAAGCGACCAGATCTGGTGCCAGATCCAGCCTGACAGCACCGTGGCGGTGATCGCGAGCGTGATCGCCACGATACCCGAGGTGCGCGCCGCCTCGGCGTGCTCGACGAGCGCGTTGAAGCGCGCCTCGTCCTTCGGGTTGACTAGCCCTCGTTCCAGGAATGGTCCAACGACATATTGCGAGCGGCAGTGAACGAGCCGGTCCGCCATGATGAGCAGCGGCAGCGCGACGAGAAGCCGCACCTGCGCGTTGAGGTCCTCGAGGAACGGCTCACGGACCCCGTCGACCGCCCTACCGTCAACGAGCGTGATGACGAAGAGGGGCACCCACGCGATGCCGATGACGAGCGGGAGATCTCGCGTCAGCCCGGGACGGGAAAGTGCGTTACGCCACTGACGGAGTAGCCAGATCGCTCCTCCTCACGTCGGGACGACGTCGTCCGGCTTCCACGTCTGGTCGAAAAACGGTTCGAGCGGGCCATAGAAGCGGAACAGCACGAACCATCCCTTTCCCGGCCTCGTCTGAATCCAGTTCTTCTCTTTGCCGGGTGGCGCCGTGGGCCCGAAGAAGACGTCGATCGAGTCGTCGTCGTTCGACTTTGGGCCCGTGTACGTGCTGACCGAAGGGAACGGTTGGTCGTTGCGCAGCAGCGAGCGGCTGTCGGCGTCGTAGGCCACCACCGACCAGAAGTTCTTCACCGGAACGTCGGCCGGCAGGTGAAGGCGATAGTTCTTTCCGCCGTCGAGGAACGCGCCCGTCATGTCGCGCGGCGTGAACAGATACTGCGACCCCGCGCCGACGTGCTTCTCGACCATCGCCGGCGACATTCCGATCGCGATGTACGCGAAGCTCGCGCGGCGGTCGGTGTTCGTGAAGCCCTGGCTGTCGAACTTGGCGCTGCCGCCCACGAACGCCCATTCCCAACGACGATCCGGATACACGAGCCGAGCGTCGTCCTGCGACGCGAAACTGTTGGTGCGCGCGATCGCCTCGGCGAACTGCGCGGCCTCGTCGAGCAGCTTGCGACGCTCGGCGTCCGGCTGGAACGGCTTGCCGCGCTCGATGCCGACCGCGGCGAGCTGGAAGCGGTCCCGGTCGGAAAAACGGTCCGCCGGTTCGCGCTCGACGATCCATGCCAGGTCGTCGAAGAAGCGCGCGTCGTCGCTGAACAGCGTGTCGACCGGTTGCTGCGACGCGTCGACGAACGCCGTCGGCGGCGGCGCGTCGGATTTGCTGAGCGGATAGATCCGGGTCGTCTTGATCAGGTCGACGGCCGGCGCTGTCTTTCCGTCGGCCTGGAAGCCGCGCACGCCGAGGCTCGCGCAGTAGGTCGGTGATTTCACGACGATGTATTCGCCGGGGACGTCATCCTTGGAATCAGGCGGCAGCACGAGAAACTTTCCGCCCTTGCCCTTGTCGACTCCGGTGGTGCCGATGTCGGCGAGCGCGTTTTGCCACAGATCGCTGATGACGCCGAGCATCGACGGCGGAACCTCGACGACGACGGGACCATCGCGCTTGAGATCGAGCGAGGCCAGACCGTAGATCGTTTCCGTGTTGCCGGTCAACACGAGCGACGCCGAGTCCATCAGCGATTCCCAGATCACCAACTGATTCGGCTTGCCCGCGCCGGCTTCGATGACGCTCCGCCAGACGTGTAGCCACGACACGGGCGGCATGTGGACGAGATACGCCTCCACCGCGCGAATGAACACGAGCGAGTTGCGCAGCTGGCTCGCCGCGGGGCCGGCCGGGAAGCTGTTCTGGAACTCGAAAGCTCCGAACCGCGTCCTGACCGTTTCCGTGCCGAACCAGCCGTGCCCTTTCGTCGGTTTGGCTGGAGCGCCTCTTACCTGCGTGGCCATCGACAGTCCCTCCCTCCCCGGACGCATAGTGCCCGCGCATGCACCGAAGGCCCATCGGACCTTGGCCCAAGCGTGTCGCCAACCGATCTCACCCAGCGGGTTGCGCGGGAGGAAACGTCCACGTGCCGTGGAGAATCGCCGGGCACGGTCGATACAACCGCACCGTATAGTTCCAGCCCGCCATGATCGGCAGGCAGTTCGGTAATCCGCCGTCGCATGTGCCGAAGTGCACCGTCACGGACTCATCGTCGTTCTTCTCGGCCGTGAGGTTGTTGATCGTGTACGCGTCGAAGGGGTTCGGCTCGAAGTACCCCTGCGCGTTGTAGACGCTGATCGACCAGAAGCCGTCGACGGGCACGTCACGCACAGTGAGTCGGTACGGCGTGACGCCGTCGTTCTTCTCCGGGGTCACGTTGAGATAGGTCGCGTCGCGTTCAGGATTCCCGCCCCAGGCCATCGCGCTGCCGATGAGATGGCGAACGGGGTCGACCTCGGTTCGCGCGCCGAACATGCGGCGCGAGTCGCCCACGGTCGTGCCGAGCGCCAGCAGCGCTTCGCGTACCTTCCTCTCGCTCGCCTTGTCCCACTCCGGCAGCTCGAGGCTGCCGCGCGCACTCTGCCCGACGACGATGGCGTCCTGGAGTGCGCGTGCCTTGTGGAGATCCTCGGGATCCGTCGGATTCACGAGGGTCCGGACAGCGATCATGATGTAGCGCGTTCCCAGGCGATCCTTGGTGTACGTGTAGCGCCCTTTGCCGTAGACGACGCCGGCCGCGTACTGGTCCTCGTCGATGACCATCATCGACATGAACCGCGAGCCCGGGTCCGGCAACGTGATCGTCACCGGCCCGGCGTCGAGGTCGAACACGGCCGACGAGTACAGCGTGTCGCGGTTCGGTCGCACGACGGTCTGGTGGTCCACCGGCATCACGTCGCGACGATGAAAGAACTTCCCCACGCCGCCGGCTTCGTTCGCCGCCGAGGCGAAGTAGAGATCCGTCTCGGCGCGGTTGAAGTTGTCGGCGGTGACCAGGCTGATCATCGTGAGCTCTCCTCCCGATGCTTAGCCGGCTTTCGGCATCAGCTGCTCGACCACCTCATCGAGGTTGAAGCTGGCCGGCTTCTGCCTGATCGGAAATTCCTTGAAGGATTCCATCCATTGGGTCGCGATCACCTGGGCAGGCACGACAAGGAACGCTCGGTCTATCAGCCACTTGTCATAGAACATCGTCCCGTCCTCGCCTTCCTCGAACGGATCCGCCAGCAGGTTGTACATCTTCGGCACCCGCAACTGCGAGAACGGCTCGCTCCACACGCCGAGTCCGTGGGCCCGTTGCTCCGAGAAACAGAGCTTCCATTGGTGGACGCGAATCGCGATCAGTTCGCCGTCGTCGCTCCAATACAGGAATCCCTCGCGCGGACACTTCTCGACGTCGCCTTTGAGGAACGGCATCAGGTTGAAGCCGTCGAGGTGCACCTTGAACGTCTTGCCGTCGATCGCATACCCCTTTTTCACCTTCTCGACGAGATTCGGTTCGCCGGCCGCGGCCGCGAACGTCGGAATCATGTCCTGCAATGAGCAGATGTCGTTGATCACCCGACCAGGCTCGATGACGCCGGGCCACCGCATGACGAACGGGACGCGCCAGCCGCCTTCGAAGTTCGTGGCCTTCTCCGAGCGGAAGGGGGACGTGCCGCCATCCGGCCACGACATCTTCTCGGCGCCGTTGTCTGTGGTGAATACGACGACGGTGTTGTCGGCGACTTTCAGATCCTCGAGCTTCTGGAGCAGCTGGCCAACGTAGCCGTCGAGTTCAACCATCCCGTCGGGATAGAGACCCAACCCGGTCTTGCCGACGGACGACGGCTTCAGATGGGTGAAGATGTGCATGCGCGTGGTGTTGAAGTAGCAGAGCCACGGCTTGCCTTCCTTCGTCTTCCGTTCCATGAAATCCAGAGCCGAGGCCAGGAACTCTTCGTCCACGGTCTCCATGCGCTTTCTGTCGAGCGGGCCCGTATTCTCGATCGTCTGCTTGCCGACCTTGCCGAACTGCGCGTCGATCGTGGTGTCGTCCTTGTCCGTGGCCTTGCAGCGCAGCACGCCGCGCGGGCCGAACTTCTTGCGGAACGCCGGGTCCTTCGGGATAGTCCGGATTCTCCGGCTCCTCCTCGGCGTTCAAGTGATAGAGGTTGCCGAAGAACTCGTCGAAGCCGTGCACCGTCGGCAAATGCTCGTTGCGGTCGCCGAGATGGTTCTTGCCGAACTGACCTGTCGCGTAGCCGAGGTTCTTCATGAACTGCCCGATGCTCGGGTCCTCGGCGCTCAATCCGAGCTGCGCCCCGGGCAAACCGACCTTGGTGAGCCCGGTGCGAATCGGCGACTGTCCGGTGATGAACGCCGCTCGACCCGCCGTGCAACTCTGCTGCCCATAAAAGTCCGTGAACAGCGCGCCTTCTTTGGCGATGCGGTCGATGTTCGGCGTGCGGTATCCCATGATGCCGAGGTTATACGCGCTCACGTTGAACCAGCCGATGTCGTCGGCCATGATGAACAGGATGTTCGGCTTCTTCGTGGCTTGAGTCGCTTGCGTGGTTGGCGTGGCCATCACGGATCTCCTAACGGCAGAGGTATGCGGTGCGTTCGTCGAATGTGGATGTGTCAGCCGAACGGTCCGATGTGAAACGCGAGACTCATCACCGCGAGCAGGCCGATGACGAGCAGCAAGAGCGCCACGACCAACGTGTAGGATCGAGGAAATTGGCTCTCGGCATGAATCAGTCCTTCCGCGCGGAGCGTCTCCCGCTGGGCGCGGAGGCCCGTCATGAAGGCGAGGTGATAGCCGATTCCGATCAGCAGCATCACGAGGCCGAGCAGCACGAGCGAAAGGCCGAACCGTCGCGCCTGGCCGCTGCCTGCCGTGATCGTCTTCGTGTCGGACATCCGCTCGAAAAACTGGTAGATCGTGAAACCGAAGCTGATCAGCGAGAGCGACGTTCGAATCACCGACATCAGCGTGCGGTCCGCGCTCATGCGGGTCCGCTGGAACGACATCCCGGTCCGCCGCGACGCGAGCTCGACGGACGGATCGTCGAACGGATTCGCGGCGGAGCTCGGCGGTCGCGGCGAGGCCGGATCGTCAGACGCCATGGGTCGCGCTCACCAGCGGGCTAGCATCGGCGCAACCTGCGCGTGCGAGCGAGACGCTCCCCATTGGACTTTCGCCGCACCCGGGGGCCCGTCCGACCAAATGCCAATGGGGCCGCCGACGAGCGAGTCGTACGCTCGAAGCCATGCAGTCCGCCACCCTAATGGTCGCGAAGGCTTTCATAGTTCCGCTCGTGAAGCTGAGCCTCGCGCTCATGGTTCTCGCCATTGGTCTGCGCTCCAGCGAGGGCGATGCGCTGTGGCTCATCCGGCGGCCCGGCTTGCTGGCACGCTCGCTACTCTCGATCAACGTCATCGTGCCGCTCGTCGCGCTCGCCGTCACGCAGGCGTTCGATCTTCAGCCCGCGGTCGAGGTGGCGATTGTCGCGCTCTCGATCTCGCCGGTTCCGCCGGTTCTGCCGATTCAAACCGGCAAAGCCGGCGGCGAATCGGCGTACGCGATCGGTTTGCTCACCGTCGTTTCGCTCGCCGCGATTCTTCTCGTGCCGCTCAGCGTCGTCGCGCTTGCCGCCCTCCTCGGCGGGACGGCTCCTCTCGCCGGCCGACCGGTGGCCGTCCTGATGCTGGAGGGCGTGCTCGCTCCGCTCGGCGTCGGGTTCGCGATTCGCCGCCTGGCTCCTGGGTTCGCGACGCGCCTGGCCAAACCGGTGAACGCCGTCGGAATGTTCGCGCTCGCCATCGGTTTGATCTTGATCCTGATCGCGGCGTGGCCGGCGATGCAAAGCCTGCTCGGCGGCAGAACGCTCCTCGCGATCCTGATCGTCACCGCGCTCGGGCTCTTCGTCGGGCACGAGCTCGGAGGACCCGTCGACGCCAACCGGCCGGTGCTCGCGCTCGCGTCCGTGAGCAGACATCCGGCGGTCGCGATCGCCGTCGCCAGCGCCGCCTTTCCGAGCAGCAGGTTGGTGGCTCCGGCGGTTCTGTTGCAGTTCATCGTCGCCGCGCTCGCCTCTGTCCCCTACATCAGACGGTTGAAACGGATGGGCGCGCGGCAGCGTGGCGTCGCGGCAACGGAGCCTCGATCGCCGGCGACGGGCGCGACGCGCGGTTCCTCCGGACGACTCGCTCCGCCGACGCGAAACGGCCGGTCGCGCTGACCAACCGGATTCACGCGCATGCCTCCTCCAAAGGTCCAATTTGGAGTCGCTTGTGCGCGCGTGAGTTTCCGATCGGTCACTGATGCAGGAGTTGTAATGAAGCACTCGAGAATCGGGGCGCGCGTCGCTGTGGGAATAGCGGCGCTCGCCGCGGTCAACACGGCACCGAGCCGGGCCGCAGCTCAAGACAGCACGTACATGAGGCAAGTCGCCGACACCGGCGACGCCGCCGACAGGATCGACGCGAACGCGATCGCCGCGCTCCAGAAGATGGGCGCGTACCTTCGCACGCTCAAATCCTTCGGCGTGCACGCGACCGTGACGACCGAAGACGTGATGGAAGACGGCGAGAAGATCCAGCGGTCGAACGTCACGGATCTGATCGCCGTGCGGCCGAACAAGATGCGGGTCGACATCGCCGACCAGCGCCAGCCGCGCACGCTGTACTACGACGGCAAGATGTTCACGATGTGGGCGCCCCGCGTGAAGTACTACGCGACCGCCCCCGCTCCCGCGACGATCATCGACCTGGTGGACACCCTCGATGCCAAGTTCGACATCGAGGTTCCGTTCGTCGATCTCTTCCGCTGGGGCACGCCGGAGTCGGACGTCGCCGACATCACAGACGCGACCGACATCGGGCCGGTGTCGATCAACGGCGTGACCTGCGAGCAGTACGCGTTCCGCCAGAAGGGGCTCGACTGGCAGGTGTGGATTCAGAACGGCGATTTCCCGCTTCCGCTCAAGCTCGTGCTCACCACGACAACGGATGAGGCGCGGCCGGAGCACTCTTCGCTCTACACCTGGAACCTTGCGCCCTCGTACAACGACAAGGCGTTCGTGTTCGACCCACCGGCAGACGCGAAGAAGATCACGTTCGCCGAAGTCGCGGCGGCGCGCGCCGCCGAGAAGAAATCCGGGGGGTACAAATGAGACGGATCATGGGACAGCTCCTGCTGGCCGGGCTCACCCTGCTGCTGATCGTCGGCCAAGCCGACGCGCAGCGACGGGGTGGTGGCGGCCGGCGCGGCGGCGGCGGCGGGTTCCGCGGCGGCGGCGGCGGCGGGTTCTCGCGTAGCGCGGCGCGATCGAGCGTCACGCGCCCGAGCGGCTTCAGCCGGTCGTCGTACAGCCGGCCGAGTCAGCCGATCAGCAACCCGGGCTTCAACCGCGGCAACGTCAACCGCGGCACCATCGCAAACCGCCCGGGCAACATCGTGAACAACCGGCCGGGTAACATCGTCAACAATCGGCCGGGCAACATCATCAACAACCGCCCGATCGACGTTGGCGACGTGAACGTCGTCGGCCGCGGCAACTATTACGGCGGCAACTGGGACGGCTGCTGTTACTACGGGTCAGGCTGGGGCGCCGCCGCGGGGTTCGCCGCTGGCACCATAGCCGCGACTGCAATCGGAAGCACGGTGTACGAGCTGCCGTCGACCACGTGCACGAGCACGGTCGTGAACGGCATCACGTACCAGCAGTGCGGGAGCACGTGGTACAAGCCCGAGTTCACCGGAACGACGGTGAGCTACGTGGTCGTGAGTCCTCCGTAGTGCAGTGGGCCGCGCCCAGGCGCGCGGCCGCGAGTAAGACAATTCTGATTGCATTTCGAAGAACGCACCCGCTTCCCCGGCCACGACGTGGACCTCCGCCCGTCCAACCGGAATCAACACCGAAGCGGGTGCGTTCTCGTTAGTGACTCGGCTTGCGCCTACGGTCCTCACGCAGAACCACTCGGCGCCCACCACCCGTGGGTCGCGCGACTCTGCCGTCGAGCTCGATCGCGGAATGGGCCGCGGTCGTGCGCGCGCGCTGAGCGCGAGGCCGCGAGCACGCGTCGCGCAGTCCTGCCGTTCGCCGACCGAGTGAGGCGAGCGGGTGGGGCTGTCCGGAGCGGAGCCGAGGCAGTATTGCCCGGCAGTATCGGCAATACGTGCACTGGTCCGCGGAGGACAGTCCCACTCCGAGCCTCTGTAGCCGAAGCCGATCGGGCCGCCAGCCAAGGCCGTCACGCAAGAAGCGGCCGAGGGGCAGGACCAGTTGGTCCTGCCCCTCGGCCACCCTTCGCTCACCGATGTCTCGGCGGGTCAGCGCGTCGGCGGCTTCGTTGACCTCGAGTCGATGGGCGGCAGGAACGCAGGTGTCACGCGGCCGATGCAGGACGTCGGCGGATCGACGCGCGGGTCCCGCAAGAAGGCATCCATGATCAGCGCCGCGCACGCCATCGCGAGCGGGCGGGCGAACGCGACGTGGCCCGCGTTGGCGAAGTGCGCGCGGTGCGCGTTCGAGAGCGTCTTCGCGGCTTCGTCGGCGAGCGCGGCGGGCGTCTGCGCGTCGTATCCCGACGAGATGAGCAGCGTCGGAATGGGGCTCGACACCGGATCCACCGCCTCGTGACCCGAGAATGGAACGCCGAGCGCGTCGCAGAGCATGCGATTGCCCGCCTTCGGCTCTCCCTGCGGGCGGTCGCCGCAGAGCGCGATGTAGTAGATGAGCGGCGCCGTCTGGCGCGACGCGGTCTGCAGCGACGGATCGATCGCCGCCGCCAGGAAGACTCGCAGCGCGAACTCGTCGTGCAACGTGTCGTCCTGAGCGAGCTCGCTGATGATGCGCGGCACGCTCGCCCGCATGCCCTCGTCGCTCGAGGCGACGCCGAGCACGCTGAGCACCGACGCGCCGGCGACCTCGATCGTGTGCCACGGATCCGCACTGCCGAACTGCGCGGTGCGGCGAAGCGCGCCGCCGCCGTCGGTCAACTTCGCGACCCACTTCGCGAGGTCGCCATACTGCGCCACGCACACGGAGTCGCTGCGGCATTCGTTGACGACCTGCGCGGCGATCGCGCGGCCGGCCGTGGCGACGTACGTGGAGTCGAGAATCTGCGTCGCGCTCGGCGGCGCGATGCCGTCGAGGATCGACGCCTCGACCATGTCCGGATGACGGCGCATGAAATGGAGCGACTCGCGGCTCCCGTACGACGCGCCCAGCAGGACGAGCTTCGTCACGCCGAGCGCGCGGGCGACGTCGGCGATGTCCTCGACCGCCGGCAGCGTCGTGAAGTTCGCCGGATCGACGCCGTGCGAGCGCAGCTCCTTCGCGCGACGCACCAGCGAATCGTTGAGCGGCTTGACGGCGAGCTCACGCCTCGCGCGCGGCTCGAACACGATGGTGCCGAGGTCGGGCGACGCGCGGTCGGGAACGGACGAGTAGCCACGGCGGTCGAAGGCGACGATCGGGTGGTCGCGCAGCAGAGTCTGTCCGGCCGGCGTCTCGAGCAGGACGCGCTGCGCCGCATCGATCGACGACTCGCCGGGTCCGCCGGGCAGGAAGAAGACCGGATTGCCGCGCGAGCCGGCCATGGAGTATTCGACGACCGGCAGCACGACGGCGAGCAGATGAGAGTCTTTCGGCTTGGCGCGATTCTGCGGGACCGTCACCGTGCCGCACCGCATCGTGATGCCGGCGGTCGGCGGCGGGCCGAAGGTCGAGTTGCACGGCATCTCGACGAAGCGCGGCGGCTCGGCGGCGGATTTCGACGCCTGTGCGTTCGCGACGTGGCCACCGGCCAGCGCGGTTCCCGCGAGCAGAGCGTACGCGGCTCTGACGTTCTCCCTTCCCGACGACATCATCCACCTCGGCTGCGTGACCGCGGCGCGACGGCGGAGACTGGTGTGTCGGCGCCCCTCGCGTCACGATGCGCAACGTCGGTGACGACCGGTGTTCCCGGGCATTGGCCCATGAACCAACGCCGATGCGGGCTCGCGTGGACCATTGGTCCAACGCGTGTGATTGACGCACCGAGCCGACCCGCCGCGGCATCGTTCGTGAGATTGAGACGGTTACCCGGAGCGTGCCACCTCGAGTGAGCCGCTCGGGGCTAGGCAGTTTACCTCACGCTGATACGTGAGATCAGGAGTAATCGCTATGACAAGAACGATGATGCTCGACGTGCAGGAGTTGCGACGCCCGGCGCGAAATGCCGCGCGTCTGCTGGCGCTGCTGTGCGCACTCGCGGCCGCGCCGCGCCTGCACGCACAGAACGTGTCGTCCACGAGGCCGCAGCCGAGCCTGAGTTACGTGCAAGGTTCGGAGGCCAAGATCACCGGATTCGTCATCAGCCGAAACGGCGACAGCCTGCTCGTGCGTGACGAGACGACCGACGCGATCAGCCTCGTGACGGTCACCGACGAGACGAAGATCTCGACGCCGTCGGGCACACTGAAGCTCGGCAAGAAGCGGCAGGGCGAAGACACGCTCATCCCCGGCCTGAAGGTGCATCTGAAGGGAACCGGTGGAATGGGTGGTGAGCTGGTCGCCGAATCGATCCTCTTCCACGCCACCGCGCAGAACGTCGCTGAAGGCGTCGCTGCCGGCACGTTGGACATGAAGTTCTTCATGGACTCAGCTACCGCAGCCAACCGCGACAGCCTCGAGGCCGTGACGGCGCGAGCACGTGACACGCTCAACGCGATCGTGATGCGCGCGCGCGATTCGATCAGCTCGATCAACAACCGCATCGAGAACATCGACAAGTTCGACCTTTCGCAGTCCCGCGCGGTGTTTTTCGCCAGCGGTCGCGCCGAGCTTCTTCCACAGGCAAAGCGCCAGCTCGATGACATGATCACTGCCTGCAAGGGCATGCACGGTTGTGTCTTCGAGGTCTCCGGTTACACGGACTCACGCGGCAGCATGTCGCTCAACGAGCGCCTCAGCTACTGGCGTTCGCAGTCTGTCGTGCAGTACCTGACGCAGACCGGCGGCATCGCTCTTCGTGACATCGCCACTCCGGCCGGCTACGCCGAGACGGAGCCGATCGCTACGAACGCGTCAGCTAGCGGCCGTGCAATGAACCGCCGCGTGCAGTCGTCAGGTTGCTCGTCAACCGCGGCTTGAACCAGTAACGCTGCGTCGAGGCCGATCTCCACTCGTACGCACGCGACCATTCGTGTTCATCACAGGTCTCGCGCGCAACGCGGACTCGGCCACCCTCCTGGCCTTCGGGCCGGGAGGGGATGCGACGTGTTGGGGCCTTGGCGTCGCGGAGTGCAGTCAGGAAGGTGCCCGGCCTCGAACCATTGTTCTTCGTTTCCTTCCCCAAGGCGCCCAGCACATAATGCGAGAACTCCGCTGGTGGCGCCCTCTCGTCAGGAGCGCCGCCGTCGCGGCGTTTGCGCTGGTTGCGTCGTGTTATCACTGGGCCGAAGTCACCACGATGTGGGGCGCTCCCGGACAGCGCGCGAATGAGTTTCGACAACGTGGTGGCGGTGTTCGCCTCGAGCGACGACTCGCTACGCCGCGGAATGGAGAATCGGCTCGTCGCGCAGTTTCCGGGAGCGACTCCTTCCTATCGCGCGTTCGCTTCGGCCGACCCCGACGACTCTGCGGCGATTCGCCGCGTGCTCGACGACAATCGGTTCGATTCGGCGATCATCATGACCGTCGTGCTCGCGGACCCGCGTCCCATCTCGCTCCTCGCCGCCGACCTCCCTCGGTCGCGCCATTCGCTCGCCGCGCGGACATTCGGCGAGCAGTGGAACCGCGTCTGGAATCCTCCGTTCGATCCGTCGCTCGTGCCGAATAAGCGGCTGGTCGCGATCGAAATGCAGGTGTATTCGCTGGCGGACGGCCAGCTCGTCTGGGCGGGACGGGGAGACCCGGGCGACGCGAGGACGATCGTCAAGCTCGGCGACTCGGCGATCGGCAACCTCACGCGTGAGCTCGCGCGGGAGGGAATTCTCGCGATCGGCCTCGAGCCTGCTGACAGGCAGCGAACGATCTCGGCATCGGGCGTAAGCGCCAGCTCGCTCGCGACGCGCTGTCAACACGAGCTCCGCTGAGTAGCAGACACCGACGCTCGGCCGCTTCGCGCGAGGCCGGTCCTCGTACGACCAACGTCCACTGCGGCGTCGTCCGCACGCGCCGGTAGGTTGCCCGACCGCACCCGCCGCGCAACACGCTTCCGCCGTCTGCGACCATCACGTCCATCTACGACCGTGAGGCTCTCCCGTATGCCCTCCGCCAATACTCGGACCGAACACGACCTTCTGGGTGACTTCCAGGTTCCCGCTGACGCGTATTACGGCGTTCAAACCGCGCGCGCGCTCGAGAACTTCAAGATCACCGACCAACCGCTGAGCGTCTTTCCGAACTTCATCAAGGCACTCGCCATGGTGAAGCTCGCCGCGGCGCGCGCGAACTTCGAGACGGGGGGATTCTCGAAGGAGGTTCTCACCGCGATCGAGAAAGCGTGTCAAGAGATCATCGACGGCAAGCTCCACGACCAGTTCCAGCTCGACATTCTCCAGGGCGGCGCCGGAACCTCGACGAACATGAACGCGAACGAGGTGATCGCCAACCGCGGCCTCGAGCTCATGGGCAAGAAGAAGGGCGAATACAAGTTTCTCGACCCGCACGATCACGTGAATCGGTCGCAGTCGACGAATGATTCGTATCCGACGTCGATGCACATCGGCATGGCGCTCGGCAACGCACAGATCGTCGCGGCGTACCAGGAGCTGATCGACGCGTTCAAGGCGAAGGGCCAGGAGTTCAAGGATCTGCTCAAGATGGGACGGACGCAGCTGCAGGACGCCGTTCCGATGACACTCGGCCAGGAATTCGTCGCGTTCGCGCGCACGCTGGCCGACGAGGTCCGCACGCTCGAAGCCGTCAAAGTCGTTCTGTGCGAAGTCAGCATGGGCGGCACGGCGATCGGCACCGGCCTCAACGCGCCGGAAGGCTACGCGCAGAAGTGCGCCGACCATCTGGCAAAAGTCACGAATCTCCCGATTCGGCTCGCTCCGGACTTGATCGAGGCGACGCAGGACACGCAGGCGTTCGTCCTCTACTCGTCGGCGCTCAAGAGTCTCGCGATCAAACTCGCCAAGGTCGGCAACGATCTGCGTCTGCTTTCATCGGGCCCGCGCTGTGGGCTCCACGAGATCAACCTCCCGGCCACGCAGCCCGGCTCGTCGATCATGCCGGGCAAAGTCAATCCGGTGATCCCCGAGGTCACGAACATGGTCGCGTACCGGGTCATCGGAAACGACCTCGTCGTCACGATCTCGGCCGAGTCGGGGCAACTGCAGCTCAACGCGTTCGAGCCCGTCATGGCGGCCTGCATCTTCGAATCGCAGAAGCTGCTCGTGAACGCGGCGAATACGCTGCGCAAGTTCTGCGTCGAGGGGATCACGGCGAACAAGGACGTGCTCAAGCACTACATGGAGTCGAGCATCGGGACGGTGACGGCGCTCAATCCGGTGATCGGCTACGACAAGGCGACCGAGCTCGCGGCCGAGGCGCTGGAATCGGGCGAGGGAATTCTCGAGATCGTGCGCGAGAAGCACATCCTCACGGACGCGCAGATCGATGAGATTCTGAGCCCCGCCGCGCTGACGGGTTCAGGGACGGTAGAGGAGCGGGAGACTCGTCATGGCGCTGCCGCTGCGACGCCCGACTTCAGACGAGTCGCCGTCCACGGCGCCGGCGGCACCGCCGGCGCCGAAGCCGGACGAGGAGCCGCCGAAACCGAAGCGTCTCGCGCGCGCCATCTCGCTGGCGATCGCGCTGATCATCTGGTTCATCCCGCCGCCCGGCGGGTTGACCGCGCAGGCATGGCATCTCTTCGCGATCTTCGCGTCGACGATCCTGTCGGTCGTGATCGGCGCGTTTCCGATTCTGACCGCCTCGGTCCTCGCGGTCGCGGCCGCGGTGCTCACGGGAACGCTGTCCGCCGATGAGGCGTACGATTCATTCGCCAACCCGACGATCATCCTCATCATCGTCGCGTTCCTCGTCGCGCACGCCGTCGTGAAGTGCGGACTGGGCCAGCGTCTGGGGTATCGCGCGATCAGCTGGTTCGGGAAATCCACGCTCGGGCTCTCGTACACCATCTTCGGCGTCGACGCGCTCATCTCGCCGGCCTTTCCGAGCAACACGGCTCGCTCGGGCGTCCTGTACCCGCTCGTTTTCTCCATGGCCGAAGCGGCCGGGGCGACGCCGGAGCGCGAGGATCGAAAGCGCCTCGGCAAGTTCCTGATGTTCTCGGGCATGGCCAGCCTGACGCTGTCGTCGGCGCTGTGGTTGACGGCGATGGCCGGCAATCCGCTCGGCGCCGAGATCGCCAAGAAGAGCGGCGTGAACATCGGCTTTGGTTCGTGGCTGGTCGCGTCGGTCGTGCCGACGATTCTCGCGATGGTTCTCGTACCGTTTCTCTTGTACAAGATCATCAAGCCCGAAGTGACGGCCATGCCGAACGCTCCGGCGGACGCGCGCAAGACGCTCGCCGAGCTCGGGCCGCTCACGCGGGACCAGAAGGTGGTGGGGATCACCTTCCTCGGCATGGTCGTGCTGTGGGGACTCGCCAGCACGCTGCACATCGATCCGACCGCGGTGGCGTTTCTCGGGCTGGGGATCATGCTCGCCACGAGCGTGCTGACGCCGAGCGACATCGCCAAGGAAGGCGACGTCCTCGCCACGTTCATCTGGTTCGCGTCGCTGTTCACGTTGAGCAGCCAGCTGAACAAGCTCGGCTTCATGGAATTCGTCGGCGACCGACTCGCCATGCGGCTCGGCGGTCTGCCGATACCGCTCGCCGCGGTGATCCTGATCGTCGCATACGTGCTGCTGCACTACCTGTTCGTCAGCCAGACGGCGCATCTGCTCGCGCTCTTCGGCGTGTTCCTGGGCGTGGGCGTGAAGCTCGGCGTCTCGCCGGCGCTGCTCGCCTTCCAGCTGCTCTTCGCCACGAACTATTTCGCGGCGATCGCACCGCAGGCGTCGAGCGCGAACCTGCTGTTCGCCGGAAGCGGGTACCTGTCGCAAGGCGATCTGTACAAGCTGGGCGCGATTCACACCGCGATTCTGCATCTTGCTGTACCTGGTCGTGGGCACCGGGTGGCTGTGGCTGGTCGCCCGGTAAGCGGTTGTCGCAACGGGAGTTCTCACTGTCGAGGCGTCATATGCGGAAAAGGAATCTGAGTTCGCTGTTCATGGTCGTCGTCGCGTCGGCGAGCGCGTACGCGCAAGGCGGATCGGCGAGCGGATCGGTGGCGGTCGACACGATGACGCTGCCGAAGGTCGTCGTGCTCGCGACGGGCGGAACGATCGCCGGAGCGGCCAAGAGCAACGTGACCGCCGGCTACTCGAGCGGCCAGGTCGGCGTCGACGAGCTGCTCAACGCCGTGCCCGAGGCGAAAAAGCTGGCCAGGCTGAGCGGCGAGCAGATCTCGAACATCGGCTCGCAGGACATGAACGACCAGGTGTGGATCAAGCTTGCCGACCGCATCAATGCGATCCTCGCGATGCCGGACGTTTCCGGTGTCGTGATCACCCACGGCACGGACACGATCGAAGAGACGGCGTATTTCCTGAATCTCGTGGTGCATTCACGGAAGCCCGTCGTCCTGACCGCGTCGATGCGCCCCTCCACGGCGCTCTCGGCCGACGGTCCCCTCAACTTCTTCAACGCCGTCGCGGTGGCCGCGGACAAGGAATCGGCCGGTCGCGGCGTGCTCGTGGTCGTCAACGATTGGATTCACGGCGCGTCGTCGCTCACGAAGACCAGCACGACCGCCGTGCAGACCTTCCTGTCGCCGCTCTCCGGTCTCATCGGCACGGTGAACTACGGCGTGATGGAGTGGTATCGCGGGCCCATCGGCAAGAACACCGTGACCTCCGAGTTCTCGGTGGATCAGAACACGACGCTGCCCCGCGTCGACATCATCATGGCCACCGAGAACATGGACGGCGCGCTGATCAACGCCGCGGCCGCGAACGGTGCGAAAGGGATCGTGATCGCCGGCGTCGGCAACGGGAACATGACGAAGCCCGCGCTCGAGGCGCTCGCCGCGCAGGCGAAGAAGGGGATCGTCTGCGTCCGCTCGACGCGCGTGACGACCGGCGAGGTCGGACGAAACGTCGAAGTGAAGGACGACAGCCTCAACTTCGTCGCGTCGCTGGGACTCAATCCGCAGAAGTCGCGCGTTCTCCTGCGCCTGGCGCTGCTCAAGACGAGCGACCCGAAGACCATCCAGCGCTACTTCGACGAGTACTGATTCTTGGAGGGGAGGCCGCGTCGGGGGCGCGCGGCCTCTTCGACTTCACCCCGACACTGCGACTGATGATTGCTCCCAATTCGCGATCGCTCGCGGGACTCGCGCTCTGCCTGGCAGCGGGAAGTTCCGCGCTCGGACAGAAGCCGGCTAAGACGCGCGCGGATTCGGTGCGCGATTCCACCTTGTCCGTCGAGCTGACCGCCGGCGAGGCGGACAACGAGCCGATGCGCCGCAACTTGCTCCGCCGCCTCGAGTGGAACCTGGGGTTCACCACGTGCACGTCGGCGGCGGTCTGCTGTTCGAGTGGATCGCCTACTCGCAGGACTCCGCGAGCAAGGAGCAGTTTCCCGATCTGACTCCCCAATACAAGTTCCGCGACGGGCGCTTCCTGCTGGGCGGACGCTTCAAGACGAAGCGGCCGTTCACGTGGCAAGCGGGCATCATGTGGGACCAGCTGACCAACAAGTGGCTCGTCCGGCAGACCGGGCTCATGGTCTCGGTCCCGGAGATCTACAGCCACTTCTTCGTCGGGCGCGCGAAGGAGGGGTTCAGTCTCAACAAGGTGATGGGCGGCTACGACGGATGGTCGATGGAGCGCCTTCCGTTCACCGATGCCACCGTCCCGCTGCTTGCCGACGGCATCAAGTGGCTCGGCTACGTGCCCATCGAATCATCTGTTCTGGAACGTCGGTGTGTTCGGGGACGCGCTTTCCGAGGGGCAAACGTTCTCCAGCTACAACCACCAGTTCGTCGTCCGCGCGGGCATGGATCCGTTTCGCCGACGATACGGCCGGGAAGCTCCTGCACATGGCGATGAACTTCCGCATCGGCGATGCGGACAAGGATTCGCTGCGGCTCCGCTCGAAGCCGGAGGCATTCCCCGCCCCGTACTTCATTGATACGGGCAAATTCCCCGCGAGCTCCGCGCTCGCGTTCGGACCGGAGCTGTACTACCGCCTCGGCCGCGTGCTGATGGGCGGGGAGTACTACTGGCAAAAGGTGCAGTCACCGCAAAACGACAACCCTTGGTTTCACGGCGGCGAGGCGATGGTCTCCTGGATCACCTCGGGTGAAGTGAGACCGTTCAACCTCGCCGGCAACTATTTCACCGAAGTCGTACCCGACAGCACGGTGATCCAAGGCGCGGCCGGTGCGTGGGCGCCGTTGCTGAAGGTCTCGTACAGCAACCTCACCAACGGTCCGATCCAGGGCGGCATCCTCTGGCGCATCACGCCGATGATCAATTGGTATCTCACGGACAACGTGCGTTGGGAGTTCGCGTACGGGTACGCGGTGCTGACGCGATTCGACTTGCGCGGCGCGACGATGTTCTTTCAGTCACGAATTCAGCTGCGGCTGTGACTGAGACGCACTCGGACGCCAACGGAGTGCCGCGGGAGGCAGAGCGTCGTGCTGAACGCGAACTTCGTGGTGCTCAGCATCGCGCTGGCCATCGGCTTGTTCCTGGCGATGTTGTTGTTCCTGGAAGTCGGGCGCAGGATCGGCGTCGAGCGCGCGCACACTCGTGGCAGTAAGGCGCGCGCCGGGTGTCGGCATCGTGGACGGCGCGGTGTACAGCCTCTTGGCCCTCCTGGCCGGCTTCATGTTCTCCGGCGCCGCCAACCGTTTCGACCAGAGGCGGCTCCTCGTCGGCGAGATCGCCAATTCCGCTGGACGCACCTGGAAGCGCATCGACATGCTGCCCGACGAACAGCGAACGCCCGTTCGGGCCGGACTCCGCCGCTACATGGACGAGCTCATCGCATACTACGCGGCGCCGATGACCTCGACCGCAATGCTTCGTCTGCCCGCTCCGCTTTCGCAAGCCGAGGACAGTGTCTGGGCGCGTTCAGTCGCGGCATGCAAAGCGCCGGGCGGCGAGCTGGCGCGCATGCTGCTCCTGCCGGCGCTGAACGATACGTTCGACGCCGTCGAGCGCGAACGCGTCGCGCGGCGCGTTCACCCGTCACCGTTGATCTACGTGATGTTCGGGATCGCCGCGTTGGCCGCGGCGCTGTTCGCGGGCTACGGGATGGCCAGCGGTCCTGCGCGAAACTGGATGTTCACCATCGGCATCGCCGCGGTCGTCTCGGCCGCGACGTACGTCATCCTCGAGCTCGAGTATCCGCGGTTGGGACTGGTCCGCGTCACCGGCATGGATCAGGTCCTCGTGGAGGCCCGAGACGCGATGAAGTGACGTGCGCCTACGCGCGCTTCGGGCCGCGGCCGCGGCACTCATCGCGGTCGGCGGTTCGGCGGGAGCGCAGACCAGCGAGTTGTGGCCCGAGCTCGACGTGTACTGGCAGCCCGCCGAACATCAACGGACGTTTCTCGAGCTCTCGGCGTCCGTCGAACAGGAAGGCTCGAAGCGGCAGGACACCGCGGGTCTCTATCAGGACTATCTGTTTCTTCCGAACGGATACGTTCGCGGCGGCTACCGCTTCACGTTCAGCACGCACGACGCGAGCTACCGCGAATCCCGGTTGGTGGGCGAGTGGGTCGAGCGCGTGTTCTCGCACGGGATGGTCCGGCTCGTCAATCGGGCGCGGTTCGAGATGCGCTGGGTCAACGGCGACCCGTCGTACCGAGTACGCGAGCGTCTTCATCTGCAGCGCGTGCCGCCGAACGCTCGCTGGCCCGCCCTGGCGCCGTACGGAACATTCGAGGTCTACTACGATTCGCGCCTCGGCGCCGTCTCGCGTCTCGCCGGCCGAGTCGGAACCGAGGCTCGGCTCTTCGGGCCGGCGTCGGTCGACGTGTACGTGGCGCGGCAAGACAATCTCGAGAGGCGCCGAGCTACGTGAATGCGCTGGGCGTCACGGTCAAGCTGGTGTACTAAGCGAGGCGATTGGACGGAAGCCCAATGGTCCAATGCGCCATCGCGCGCGTCGCCGGCGTCGGGCACAATCCGCGTACATGGATGCCTTTCACTCTTTCCTCCACTTCGCCGACGCGTTCGCCGAGTGGACGCGCCTCGTACTCGAGACGCTGGGCATCGCGACGATCGCCATCGGTGCCGGCGCGGTCGTGGTTCGGATCGCGCGGCAATCCCACGCGCAACGACACGTCAACCTCACCGAGACGCGATTCATTCTCGCCCGCTATTTGGTGCTCGCCCTCGAGTTTCAGCTCGCGGCCGACGTCCTCGAGACGGCGATCTCTGCCCGAGTGGTCGAAGATCGGGCAGCTCGCCGCCATCGCCGCGATTCGTACCGCGCTCAACTACTTCCTGTCCAAGGAATTGTCCGAGGAGAAGCGGGAGCTCGCGTCGCCTGCATCGTAGCGGGGACGACGCGCATCCGACCCAAACCGGCCGCTCAGCGTGACGGCCGTACGATGCAGCGGAACCCGAGGTGCGTGGTGGACGTGTCGATCGGCTCCGGGAAGCGCGCCGCGGGCCGATACCGCTGGCAATAGTTCGGCGAACAGAGGTGCGATCCGCCCTTCAATACCTTGCGCGGAATCCACGTGCCCGGCTGCGATCGATCCATGCTGTCGAGCATCGTGCCGCCGCGCGGATTGTGGGGCGTGCAGCAGTTCGTCTTGCCCTGCTCCACATGGGACGTGCGATACCAGTCGCACGTCCACTCCCACACGTTGCCGATCATGTCGTACAGCCCGAAGCCGTTGGGCGGAAACGCGTCCACCGGCGACGTGCCCTCCCACCCGTCAACGAGAGTATTCTCATGCGGGAATCGTCCCTGCCACGTGTTGGCCATGGGACGGCCGTGCGGCATGAGCTCGTCTCCCCACGCGTACGCCGCGCCGTCGAGACCTCCGCGCGCCGCGAACTCCCATTCGGCTTCCGTTGGAAGCTCCTTCCTTTCCCAGCTCGCGAACGCCTCCGCGTCGCTGTACGCGACGTGGACGACCGGGTGGTCGTCGAGCCCCGCGGTGGTGCTCCCCGGCCCTTGTGGATGACGCCAGTCGGCGCCGTGGACGAAGCGCCACCAGTTGGCGATGTCGTTGAGGTTGACTGGACGCTTCGGCCGCACGAAGACGAGCGAGCCGGGCTTCAGCTGCTCCGGAGGCGCGCCTGGATAGTCGCGCGCGTTCGGCGGGAGCTCGGCGAACGTCGTGTGGTGCGTCTCGGCGCAGAAACGTGCGAAGCGCGCGTTCGTCACCGGCGCCCGATCGATCCAGAATCCGTCGACCGTCACCCGATGGACCGGACGCTCTTCCGGGTAGTGTCTGTCGGAACCCATGTCGAACGTGCCGCCGGGAATCCACACCATGTCGGGCGACGGCGCATCGCGTGGCGGCGATTGCGGCATCGCGCCCGGCTCGTGCGTGACCGGCGCAGGTGTTGACGTCATCGTGTCTACGTAGGGCACCGACATGTCCCACCTCCTAACCGAGGGTAGCCGCTCCCGCGTGCGCTTCGGACAGCACGGCTCGCATGGCGTCGAACGAAAGCGGTTTGACGATGTGCCGGTCGAACCCCGCCGAGCGCGCGCGCTCGACGATGTCTTCCGAATCCCAGCCCGTCAGCGCGATGAGGAACGTGGCTCGCGTGGACGACATCGAGCGCAGCTTTCGCGCGACGGCGAAACCGTCGAGCAACGGCAACGACAGATCGATGAGTGCGACGTCGGGTAGAAAATCCACCGCGGCCGAGACGGCCTCGATGCCGCTCAACGCGGCGCGTACGAGGTAGCCCTGGGATCGCAGCAAGCGTCCCACGCTGACCACCGATTCGACGTGATCGTCCACGAGCAACACGCGGAGCCCGCCGCCGGTCGTGGCGCTGGCTGTCGTACGGCTGTTTCCGATCGGTGCTTCGTTGTTCATGCTACATCTCCAAGGTCCGGCGCTTCTGATCCATCGGCGGTCCGTTCCGACCTCGAGGCCGGCCGCTGCGCCCCGCCCCCGCCGCCTCCGCCGCTGCCGACGCCGGCGAGCAACAGGCGCGTCGCCGGGGGGTCGTCTCCCCACAACGCTCCGCGGTCGAGCCGCCATCGCCGTCCGAGAAAGTGAAAGACGTGGCGGTGCTGCGGTTCGTCGCGGAGGTAGACCGTTCCGTGTCCGCTCATGACGCGTCCGGTGAGTCGCTGCGCCCACGCGCGGAACTCCCGGCCGTCGATCGGCGCGTCGGCCACGAGGCACCACGCGCAATGGTTCTCGCACGTCTTCGTCCGCGCGGGACGCGCATGCTGCGGCACGTAGTCGGGCCGCCATTCGGCGAGCACAGCGCGCGCATCGAGCGCCGACGGCTCGACGGGCAACCCGAGGAGCAACGGCGGGGCGATGCGCCCATGATCCGACCACACGACGCGTGTGGCCGGCGCCAGTCGCTCGAGCGTGCGTTGTGCCGCCGCGGCGCGATCGGCGTCGATGCGGTCGACCATGTTCAGCAGGACGACGTTCGCGATGGTGGCCTGCTCCTGCAGGTGCGACACGTCGGTCCCGTCGATGTCGTTGAGCGCCGGATTCGACGCGTCGACGACCAGCACCGCGCCGTTCAGCGAATAGCCGGGCATGTATCCGTAGCCGGTCATGCGGCGCAGGTCCGCGACGCCCGCGCGATCGATGATGACGTGCTCGGGACGTTCGCGTGACGCGCTGAGCGCGGCGAGCGCCGCCGTGCCGTCGTCGTCGGCGCGTACGTACGCGCATCCGTTGTTGAGCACGACTCTCCATCCGTCGGACTCCGCGACCAGCGACGGATCGATCTCGACGCTCTCACTCACGATCGCGGCGGCGCGCCGGCCGGGGGCGTGCTCGAGAAGATGTCGCACAAGCGACGTCTTTCCCGTCCCCGGAGCGCCCCCGACGATGGTCAGGGGAATGTTCTCGCGGTGACCAAGGGACGAACGCGCGCTCTGCATCTGCGCCTCGGCGAAATCGGGTTGCATCGAGTGCGGCACATGTTGGTCCGCAAACGAAACACTCTCTATTGGCCAAAGAGCCAATGACTGTGACTTCGATTACACAAGAAACTCGTTGGACATGACGCTCGAAGAGACGACCACCCCGACTAGCGAGCCGAACGCGGGTCACGCGGGACACGAACGATCGCCCCGTCTCGTTCTGTCCGGCGATCTGGTCGCCGCGGTGACTCACGACCTGCGGCAACCGCTCACCGCCATCGAGATGAACGTCTCGGCGGCGATGCAATTGCTTCGCCGTCCCGACGCGGTGATCGCCGACGTCCTCGACGCCCTCGGCGGGGCGCTCGACCAGGAGCACCGCATGCGCGACGCGGTGCAGGTCTTACAAGATCTCGCAACGCGGCGCGAGCCGCGACGCGACGCCTGCGACCTCTCGGCCGCCGTGCGCGACACGGCGGCCCTGGTGTCGAGCGACGCCGTTGCGCGGCACGTCACCGTGCAGCTCGACGACGAGGCATCGCTTCCGCCGGTCGCGGGTGACGGCTTGTTCATTCGACAGGCGCTGCTCAACGTCCTCGTGGCCGGGCTCGAGACGATCCCGCCCGAGGCTGACCGCCCGAACATCCTGCGCATTCTCGTGCACCGCGCGGGAAGCGACGCCGAAGTGTCGGTGACGTGCCCGGGGGCTTTCGGAATTCCAGGTCACAGCGCCGACTGGGAGTTGAGTCTCGCGCGTTCCGTCGTCGCGCTCCACGGCGGCACGATGATCGTTCAGCCGCTGCCCGGCGGCGGCACCGTCGTCACCACCACCTGGCCGCTCCATGCAGCGTGATCCCATGCTCGTCGCCGTCATCGACGACGACGAGGCGACCTGTCTCGCGGTGGCGCGGCTTCTCGCCGCGACGGGTACCGCGTCCGCACCTTCAACTCGGCGCGCGACTACCTCGACGATCTCGACGCGGCCGCGCCGTCGTGCGTGCTCGTCGACATCCGCATGCCCGACGTCGACGGACTCGCGCTCGTGCGCGCGATGCGCGAGGGCGGCGTCGAGGCGCCGACGGTCTTCATGACGGCCAGCGGCCACATGCCCACCGTCGTCGAAGCGATGAAGGAAGGCGCCATCGACCTGCTCGCCAAGCCGTTCTCCGCCGGAGAACTCGCCGCCGTCATGGTGCGCGCGGTGGAGTCGTCGGAGCGCCTCCACGACGAGCGCCGCGCGTCGGCGATGCGGTGGCGGCAGCTCGAGCGCGTCACGCCGCGCGAGGCCGAGGTCTGCGCGCTCGTCGCGTGCGGACTGCTGAACAAGTCCGTCGCCGTGCGCATCGGCACTACTGAGAAAACTGTGAAGGTCCACCGCAGCCGCGTCATGCAGAAGCTGCACGCGTCGTCGCTGGCGGAGTTGGTCCGCTTCGTCGACGCGCTGCTCGCCGATCACGCGCGCAGCATCGTGCGCCTGGACGGTCTCGAGGTCGTGCGTCCGCGCGCCGCCGACATCATCATCGCCGTCACGGCGCGCGAGCGCGCGGGCGCCGCGGCTGCCATTGCGCCGATGGCCCTAGACGCGTCGGACGAGTCCGTAGACCAACGGGCAATGCATCACCCCTCGTAGACAGTCGTAGGATGGCAGTAGACCCACTGGGAAGGTCGGATGCAGCTCGAGACGCACGTCCCCCCGCATGGCCGCTTCCCGCGGCGGAGCTACGTCCCGCGCTCGAGCTGGCGCTCACGCTCGCGCGCGCGGACATGACCGTCCTGTTGCTCCACGACGAGACGGTCGGCGCGCTCATTCCGGCGGCCGCGTTTGGCATCGATGACGATCAGATCGCGCTGATCGGCTCACACCGATCCGGCGCCGACGCCTTCGGCGTCGCGCTGCTCGAGCACCGTCGCGTCGTCGTGCGCGACGCTTGGAACGCAACGAGTCGTTCGGCCCTCTCGCCAGCGCGCTCGGCTTCCGGGGCATCGAGATCGTTCCGCTGTTCGGCCTCGATGGACAGACCATCGGCGAGCTCGTGATGATGTTCCGCGAGGCGCGCACGACGAGCAAGCGTATGGTGAGACTGATCGAGCAGTGCGCGCGTCTCGTCGTCGTCGCCGTCAGCCAGGCACGCGGACGGGCCGACGCCGAACGCGCGCGCGAACGCGCGAGCAGGCGGGGCGCGCAAAGATCCAATTCTTCGCGCGGATGAGTCATGAGCTGCGGACGCCGCTCCAATCGATCGCCGGCTACATCGACCTGCTCCGCGTCGGGGCCGCCGATCAGCTGACGCCGGAGCAGGCACGGCTGCTCGCCCGCGTCCACGACAGCGAGGAGATGCTCGTCCACGTCATCGACGATCTGATCACGTTCTCGCGCCTCGAGGCCGGGCACGTGTCGTATCACATCGCGCCCGTCTCGGCGGCCGAGGCGATCCGCATCACCCAGTCGGTCGTCGCGCCGCTGGCGTCGAGCCACGATGTGTCGCTCGAAACCTCGACGTGCTCCGGAATGTTCGTGTCCGCCGACGGCGACAAGCTGAAACAGATTCTCGTCAATCTCGCGGCGAACGCGGTGAAGTTCTGCGGGACGGGCGGCATGGTGCGCATCTCGTGTCAGCGAGACGCGGACAGCGTGTGCTTCGACGTCAGCGACAACGGACCCGGAATTCCCGGCGACCGTCTGGGCGAGATCTTCGAGCCGTACGTTCAACTCGCTACGCCGGTGCTCGAGGGATTCGGCGGAACGGGTCTCGGACTCGCGATCAGCCGCGAATTCGCCACGGGAATGCACGGACAGCTCACCGTGGCGAGCAATCTCGGACGGGGATCGGTGTTCACGCTCAGAATTCCGAGCGCCGCGCCGCTCGCGGTGACCGCCGCGACGAGTGCCGCAACGAGTGCCGGGAGCGCGCGGGACTCCGCGGCGCCCTTGGCCGACACCACTCCGGCGGCGTGACGAGTTCATGAGCGCGCTCGAGCTTCCGGCGCGGCGACGTGCGCCCTGCACCGTGCTCGTGGTCGACGACGACGACGCCACGCGTCTCGCCGCGCGCGTCGTCCTCGAGCACTACGGATTCGTCGTGCGCGAGGCGAGCAGGGGACTCGAGGCGCTCGCCCTGGCGCAGATGAGCCGGCCACGCGTCGTGCTTCTCGACCTGGTGCTCCCGGAGATCGACGGGCCGCAGCTCGCCGAGATGCTGCGGCGCGATCCCGCCATGTGCGACGCGGCGCTCATCGCGGTCTCCGCGTCCCCGGCCGACGAGGATCGCCGTCGCGCCCTCGACGCGGGTTGTAACGAATTCCTTTACAAACCGATGACGCCTGCGTCGCTGGCCGGCGCGATCATCCGCCAGGCAAGGCGACCGCCCCGAATACGACTTTGATCCTATGGAGCCGACGGCCTGGGCGGGGCAACTATGCCTCCCCGCTCCAAACCCCCCTTCTATGTCTCTTCCTCTTCGGCAGTCCGACCTTGCTCGTCAGAACTTCCTCAGCGCGACCGCGATGCTGCCGCCGTGCGTGCTCGTCGTCGACGACCACGAGGAAAGCCGCACCATCGCCCGCCTGGTTCTCGAGCGCGCCGGATTCCGAGTGGCCGAGGCGGCGACCGGTTCGGAGGGGCTCCGCCTCGCCGGGCTTCTGCGTCCCGCGGTGGTCCTGCTCGACCTCATCATGCCGGGGCTCGACGGATGGGAGCTCTCACGTCAGCTCCACAAGAATCCGGCGACCGCCGGGGCGGCCGTCATCGCGTTGACCGCCGTGGCGATCCCCGAGGATCACGATCGCGCGATTCTGGCGGGGTGCGACGCCGTGCTCACCAAACCGGTGCGCCCGATCCGAATCGTCGAAACGGTCCAGCAGTTCGTGAGCCCGACGCGGATCGCCGCGCGCGTCTGACGCGCGCACGGGACATCGACAAAGCATGAGCGGCTGACGGCGCTCGCCGTCAGCCGAGCGCCGGAACGGCCTCGCGCGTGTCTCGGTTCGCTTCGCGCTTCTCGCCGTTCAGCGTATCGTACATCCTGACGAGATCGGCGATCGACTCGGCCTGCATCTTCGTCATGACGCGCGCGCGGTGAACCTTGATGGTCTTCTCGGTCGTGCCGAGTGCCGCCGCGATCTGCTTGTTGAGACGACCCGCGGCGACCCAGGAGAAGACCTCGCGCTCGCGCCGCGTCAGTTTGCCGACGCGCGCACGGAGCTCCGTCGTCAGCGCCTCTTCTTCCCACTGCTGTCGCGCCGCGTCGGCCGCTCGGTGCAGCGAGGCGAGCAGCACCGGCTCGTCGCACGGCTTCTCGAGAAAGTCGAGCGCTCCGGCGCGAATCGCTCGCACGGACGTGGCGACGTCGCCGTGACCGGAGAGGAACACCGTCGGAATCTTGATGCCTCGTTCGGTCAGCATCGATTGCAGCGTCAGACCGTCGGTGCCGGGCATGCGAAGATCCACGAGAAGCATCTGCGGCTGCCAGCGCTCGAGCGACGACAGGAATGCGGTGGCCGACGGGAACGTCGTCACGTCGTAGCCGCACATCGACAACATGCGCGACAGTGAGCGCAGCACCGTCGCGTCGTCGTCGACGAGAGCGATCTGCCAGCGCGAATCGGGACCTTTCGGTATCGCGAGCATTGGCTGATCCACTAGCAAGCGGGGAGGGTCACCCGGAAAGCAGCGCCGCGTTCCTGTGGTGTTTCGAGTCGCACCTGGCCACCGTGAGCTTGCACGATCGCGCGTACGATCGCGAGACCCAAGCCGGTGCCCTGGCGCTTCGTCGTAACAAACGGTTCGAACACCCGATCGCGCAAGGGCTCCGGGATGCCGACTCCGCTGTCGTGCACCCGAATCTCCACTTCGGCGGGCGAGACGCGGCGCGTCGTGACGCGGACGTTACGTCGACCGGACGGCTGTTCGCTGACCGCTTCGATCGCGTTGAGCAGGAGGTTCATCAGCACCTGCTCGAGCTGTGCCCGCCCGCCGGCGACGGACCCGGCGGCTGGATCCAGCTCGAGGTCGATGAGCACCTGGCGAATGATCGCGTCGCTCTTGAGAAGCCGCGCGACTTCCGAGACGATGTCGTTGACCGGAATCGGCTCGACGACGGCGTCGTCGCGCCGAACGATCCCTCGCGTCTGCCGCATCACGTCCGCCGCGCGCGAGGCGGCGTCGAGAATGTCTCGCGCGATGGGCTCGAGTTCTTCGTCGCCGGGGCGATTCCGCGCGAGACGGCTGATCGTCGACGCCGCCGTCATGATCACCGTCAGCGGCTGATTCAGTTCGTGCGCGATCGTCGTCGCCAACTCGCCGAGCGTGGCGAGTCGCTGCATGTGCGTGAGGTCGTCGAGCCGCCTCGTCAGCGACTCGGCCGCGGCGTGGTCGGTGATCTCCTCGTGCATCACGAGCGCCCCCAGCGGTGGAGGCTCGAGGCGTACGGCGCGGACGCGAAACCATCGCTCGGCGGACTCACCGGGAACCGACCAGCTGTAGTCGATGGAGAAGCTCTCATCGACGGCGAGCAGCACCCGTCGAATTCCGTCCGCCGCTTCGCCGGCCCGAGCGTTTCCCCACTCGCCGACCTGCCGGGCAACGTCGAGGTAGCTGGCCCCCAGGAATGCGTCGTCGCGGCCGAAGCGGCGTGACAGCTTCACCCATTCATGGTTGACCTCGATCACCGCGCCGTCGCGGTCGAGGACGGCGGACGACGCGGGCAGAGCGTCCCACACCGCGCGGTACGTCCTCTCGGCCGAGCGGGTGTAGTGCCAGCCGCTCCCCCGCGCGCTCTCGGCGTGAGTCGGCGACAGGGTGCTTTCCGGCGACCTCGCCGAGCCCCAGCGCCTCACGCAGGTGCCGCGTGGTGAGGCCCAACGCCTCGAGCACGCGGTGTTCGTCGGTCACGTCGAGGTGCGCACCGGTCACCGTCCGGCCTTCGTCGTCGGCGCGAAGGACGCTGGTTCTCAGCCAGCGAACCGATCCGCCGGCGTCGTAGATGCGATACTCGCAGAACGCCTCGCGGTCCGGCCTTACCTCGTGCGAGTGATCGAGAAACGACCGCAGCCGTCGGCGGTCTCGGTTATGGGTCCGGTCGAGCCAGAACCCGTCGGCCCGCCACGCGTCGCTGGCGTAGCCGAGCATCCGAACGACCCCCGGGTCGATCGACTCGATGGCCCAGGTGCCGGCGTGCGCGGTCCACCGGACCACACCCAGGGCGTCGATCGCGTCTCGGTTCGCAGCGTGCTGAGTGCGCATTGGGGACCGATGGGAATGTCGCGCCGTCGTCCATCGCCGGGCGGGCCGCAGCGGTCTCCAATATAAGAATGCTCCTACGCCGACCTAGAGTTCGGGGACCAACGGGATGTTGGACGTTGGTCCAATAGGCGGTGGGCCGGCGGACTCGTCATTCGGTCCTCCGGCCCATCGCTCAGTCTACCTCACCGGTCTACCGGTCCACCGGTCCACCGGTCCACCGGTCTACCGGTCTACCGGTCTACCGGTACAAAGGGTTCACGACCACCGGCGTCGCCACCAGATATGGCGACAGCGCAAACATCTTGTCGATCGCGGTCGTGATCGTGAGCGTCGTGATCGATCCATTCAGCAAGCCGGTGGCAACGCCGGCCCAGGCCGCCTGGATGGTCTCGTTGGCCTGGTCGATGCTCGACGTCGGCACGATCGTGACGATCAGCGTGCCACGGTCAAACGCGGTCACGCCGGTCACCGGAGCCCACGGGAAAATGATGCCCCACGCCGAGCTGAACCCCGGCGTAAAGAAATTGAAAACAGGCGAGAATCCCCAGAAGTTGAACCACGGGAAGGTGACGAATGCGGCCGAGTTGTCGGTGGCCGTCGCACCGACGAGCACGACGAAATCGGGTGTGACGCCCGGGGTGTTGCTGACGTCCGTGTACCCGCGCGCGAGCAGGTCCGCGCGGACCTGGTTCAGCGCCACGGCGTCGAACTGGCCGGTGATCGGCAGCGGCGTCCCGGTGATGGGAACGAGGTGCGCGACCGTGTCCGGCATGGCGAACGTATGGAGCGTCGTGAAGTTGAAATTGGAATCCTTGAACGTCGTCACGATCCCCGATGATATCACCCCCACCAGGTTGCCGTTGTCGCTGCAGCCGATGCCCGCCAGCACGGCGACACCGCTCAGGAGACCGAGTGTTCGCCGGAGGCCAAATGCGCGGCGACGCGTCCCCCCCTTGATGCTTCTGACCATGTGCTCCTCCAAAGGTGCTGTCGTGGTTGACTCGCGGCACGCGCCGCACATCCACTTTGGCGGTAGGGCGCTCGGCGGCGTATTGGCTGTTGGCCCGTCGTCCTTGGTCCAATGCGGTGCGCTGTCGCCCGCGTGTGGCAGGCATTGGACTAAAGTCCACTGTGGGATGCCGCCCCGGTCGCGCACGCTACACGCCGATTTGGTGCCGGCGGATACGATGCATTCCACCCGATGGCGGGAGACACCAACACCGTGACGCGCGAGCGCTCGCGGCAGCTTGCGTTGATGGCGCTCGCCACCGGCGTGGCGTACTACGCCGCGGCCAGAGTCGGCCTCGCGCTCACGCCGAGTTCGCAGGCCGTGTCGACCCTCTGGCCGCCGAACGCCGTCCTGCTCGGCGCCCTGCTGCTCGCGCCGCTCGAGTGGTGGCTCGCGCTCATCCTCGCGACCTTCCCCGCGCACCTCATCGCCGAGGTCCAGGCCGGCGTGCCCCTGGGCATGGTGTTGTCATGGTACGTGAGCAACTGCGCCGAGGCGTTCATCGGCGCCGCATGCATCCGGTATTTGATCCGGCGGCCGGTCCGCTTCGACAGCTTCAAGCGCGTCGCGATCTTCGTCGGGTTCGGCGCCTTCCTCGCCCCGTTCCTCACCTCGTTCCTCGACGTCGGATTCGTCCGGCTGAACGACTGGCACAGCAGCGCGGCGGACTACTGGACGCTGTGGCGCGGGCGGTTCTTCTCGAACGCGCTCGCCATTCTGACGCTCGTCCCGGCCATCGTGCCGTGGGACGTCCAGACATTGAAGGCGATTCGCGCGACGCGAGGGCCTCGGCTCGCCGAGGGGGCTCTTCTCGGAGTGGGGCTACTCCTTGTGTGCACGCTGGTCGTGTGGCGGGAGCCGGTCCTGCCGCTCACCGCCCACATTCTCCTGTTCGTGCCGTTGCCGTTTCTGCTCTGGGCCGCGGTTCGCTTCGGACCCGGCGGCGCAGGTGCGTGTCTGTTGACCTTCTCCGTGTTGACGATCTGGGGCGTCGTTCACGGCGAGGGTCCGTTCGTCGGCCCGGCCGAAGCCGACGTCCTGTCCATCCAGCTGTATCTCATCGTCACCTACATCCCGATCATGGTGCTGTCCGCGGTCATTCGGGAGCGGACGCACGCGGAGTCGCTGGCGCGCCGCAACGAGGAGCGGCTCAACCTCGTGCTCGACGCCGCGCAGATGGGCACGTGGGACCTCGACATCTCGAGCGGACGCACGACACTGTGCGGACGCTCGCGCGAGATCTTCGGGCTCGCCGACGCGCCGTGCGAGATCGGATGGTCCACGTTCGCCGACTCGCTTGGCGACGCGGACCGCGACCGCGTCGAAGCCGCGACGACTCGCGCCATCCAGCACGACGAGCCTTACGAGGTTGAGGTGCAAGTCGGCGCACCGGATTCCCCCACGCGCTGGGTACTCAGTAAAGGAAGCGTGGTGCGCGACCCTCACGGACGTCCACTGCGCATGCTCGGCATTCACGTGGACATCACCGAGCGGAAGCAGGCCGAGGCCGCGCTCCGCGAGGAGGCCGCGCTCCGTGCGCTCCGCGAAGAGCTCGAACAGCGTGTGGCGGAGCGCACCGCCGAGCTGTCGCTCATCAACCGCGTGCTGCTCGAGGAGATCGACGTGCGCGAACGCATCGGCCGGGCGCTCCGCGCATCGGAGGAGCGTTTCGCCAAGGCATTCCGCGCCAGCCCCGACGCGATGTCGATCATCCGCCGCGCCGACGCCCGCCTCATCGAGGTCAACGAGCGCTGGGTCGCGATGTTCGGCTTCTCGCGCGAGGAGGCGATCGGGCAGACGCTGCAGTCGTTGGGGATCAGCCCGCGGGACTCGAATCACCGCGACGGGCTCGGCCCGCTCTCGTCGCCGCAGGGGTCGGTCCGCGACGCCGAGGTCGAGCTGCACAATCGGCGCGGCGAGGCGCTGTACGCGCTCGTGACCTCGGAGACTGTCGAGGTCGCGGGCGAGCAGTGCCTCATCGCGATGATCAGGGACGTCACCGAACGCCGCCGCGCCGAGCACGAGGTGGTCGCGCAGCGACGGCAACTCGCCCATCTCGGTCGCGTCGCGCTCCTCGGCGAGCTCTCGGGTGCCCTCGCCCACGAGTTGAACCAGCCGCTCGCGGCGATCCTCGCGAACGCGCGCGCCGGGCAACGGATGCTGTTCCGAGACGAGTTGGATCGCGTCGAGCTGAGCCGCATTCTCGAGGACATTGCCGCCGACGACCGGCGGGCGGGGAGCGTCATCCACCGCGTGCGCGCGATGCTGCGGCAGGGCGAGACCGAACCGCAGCGCGTCGTCGCGAACGACCTCATCGCCGAAGTGCTCGACCTCGCGCACAGCGACCTCATTCAGCGGAGTGTCACGGTCACGACGCGTCTCGATCCATCGCTGCCGTCCGTGGCGGCGGACCGCGTGCAGCTCCAGCAGGTGCTGCTGAACCTCATCGTCAACGCGTGCGATGCGATGGGCGACAACGCGCCGACGGATCGCCACATCTGGATCGCGACGGCGAACGAAGGCGCGGCCATTCGTGTGTCCGTGTCCGACTGCGGCGCCGGGATCACCCGTCATCCCGTCGACTCGGTCTTCGAGGCGTTCATCACGTCGAAAGCGCACGGGCTCGGGCTCGGGCTTTCGATCTGCCGTTCCATCGTTGATGGACACGGCGGGCGGATGTGGGCGTCGAACAACGAAGATCGCGGAGCGACCTTCACCTTCCTGTTGCCGCGGACCGAAGTCGCGCTCGAGGTGCCGCCCGTTTGGAGGACTCCCGAGCTGATGGGAACGGCTCGCTGACGGGCTCGCTGTCGCAAGTCGATCGTCGCCGCCGGGCGACGCTGGACGCTGTATCAATGTGTTCCATCCGCTCGCCACGTCGAGTGCGCCGCGATACGATCACGGCTCATCCTGCACGAGAGCGGTGCCGTGTTCGACTTGGCCAGGACGATCCGGTTTGCGATTCCCACCGTCGTCGCTCGAGCCCTTCCCGTTTGGGATTTGTCGGCTCGCGCACGGATAGACGGGGAGCTGGAGCCGCGACTCGAGTATTTCGAGTATCGCTATCCGCGGCATGAGGTCGTGCTCACGTGCGCCGCGCCGATGGCGCACTTCGTTCTTCGCCAGCTCCATACGCTTGCCGATCGCGCCGCGATGGAGGACGAAGTGAGCCTCGCGGCGGCGACGACGCTCGCGATCTCGGCCGCACGACAGGCGATCGCGGCACCGCCCGAGGAAGCGCGGGGCCTGTCGCCGCGCGTTCCCTAGCGCCGATGGGTCCGAACGCGGAATAGCCCGGCAGCGCCTCTCTTCGCCACCGGGCTGCTTCCCCGTCGTTCAGTCCTTCAAGACGCGTTAGCGTTTACTGGCAGATCGGCTCGCCTTCAGACGCGCCCGCCACAACCGGGTTCGTCGTGTTGATGCCGACGCCGCACTTGAACGGGCTCGCGATCTGCGAGTGCGAAACCGTCGCGTACCAGTTGCCCGTGCCCGCCGTGATGGTCGGCGCCGAGACGCTGGTCGTGCTCTGGAACTTCAGGTTACCCACGGTCGAGGTGTACTGCGAGCTGTCGGCGAAATAGGCCTCTTCAGCCGTCACGAGGTTGCGGAGGTCCGACTTCATCGCCGTGATGTATGCCTTCTGCTTCGTGTTCGCGAACTTCGGAATCGCGATCGCGGCAAGAATGCCGATGATGACCACGACGATCAGAAGTTCGATGAGGGTAAAGCCTTTGCGCATGTTACGCATGGGTTCCTGACTGGATAGAGTGAGTTGGAGCCACTGCCGAGGTTGGCAAGACCAGGGCCCCACTCGATGAAATCACCCAACGCACACGCGCGTCGTGCCTTACGCTAGTCCACCATAGCAAGGTCCGACCTTTCGGGTCGTGCGAACTGCGAAGTCTCAAGCACTTCGCGTCTCGCTGTGTCGACCCACGGGGGACCCCTCGTCTCGGATGCCGGCGTGCCAGGCGAATCGTTTTGTCGCAGGAGTCGGCGAATGCGCGACAATCATCCGCACTCGGAGTCGCCGCATGCGTACGGCTTGAAGTCGCACGGAACGGTGGAACCCGGGGCCGAGCAGGCGCGCGCCCGGGCGATCGCCGCATCAATGCTGCGGAAGCCGATGTCAGGACTCGGCACTTCGACGTGACGCCAGTCCCACGAACGGTCGGGCTTTCCAATAATTCTAAACTCGCCGTCGTGATAGGCCGCGACCCACTGGCGAAAGGCGACCCACTGCTGGCGCGTCGCGGGGCGCTTGAGACGCGCATCGCCGATGATGATGTCGATCGCCCGACCGTACGAATGGAGCGAGGTGAGCGTGTAGGTACGGCGGCCGAGACGCATGAGGTACGCCTCGCGCACCGGCGACCGAAACGTGGCGACGACGTGGATGTCGAAACCCGCCGCGTGCGCGTCGGAAAGCATCCGCTCGACGTCGCCGCGCACCGCCGGATCCAACGCGGACGTCGATGTGCTGCCCACGTGCGCCGATTCGGGGAACGCCGCCGGCGGCGTCGACTTCACGCGGCGCTCGGCCTCCTCCCACGACTCCCCCACGTGACGCACCGATACGAAACCGATCCGGTACGAATTCACCATGCAGGACGGACACGTCTTGCGCCGCGTGTCGTATTTGAGCACGCCCTCCTGCGATTGATCGACCAGGTAGAGCCGCGACGGATCCTCGACGCCGTAGATTCGTCGAAGGAGCGCCCGTTCGTCGGGAGTGAACTGCCGCGTGGTGTACTGAGGAATCTCAGTGGCGGAGTCGGCTTCCCCGAGTGTGCCCGCGGCTTGGTGCGCGTTTTTCGGTGGGGAACTGCGTCCGCAACCGAGCGCGGCGGCAGCGAGCCAGAGATACACGGCGGCGCGCTGCGGGGACTTCATCAGCGCGGCTCTCATGCCCTGTCATAAGGGCAAGGACGAGGCCCTCACGGCGAGGGTCGAGGCGCGCGGCGTTCCGCTCGTACTCGCTAACTCAACCGGACAGCTCGGTCGAGGTCGCCTCGTTCACGCCGAGGACGCCCTCGCTCGACGACACGATTGCGTTGAGATCCGACGGCTCGCCGCGGAGCGTCTGCCCGGCGTCCGGCGCGGGGGTGATTCGACGCGAGAAATCCTCGCTCTTGATCGACAACGCGATTCGACGAACACGGGGGAAGCGGTCCGGCACGGCGACACCCATCCGTTGAGGCCGATACTCGTAGGTCAAGTTCCGTGCCTCGGCTGTGCTCGGATGGGGACATGCACGCGCGCGGCGGCGCCGTGCGCCGACCTGAAAGACGTCAGCGCCGCGTCGAGGTTCGCGCCGCGGCGAGCTTCCAGAACTGACCCTCGCCGATCACCGTCACCTTGTGTCCCTTCGATGCGAGACGGCGGACGTTGATCAGCTTGGAGCCGCCGTCTTTCCCCGCGATCTGCAGCGCGTTCGGCCGCCCGCGGACGAGGACGTCGGTGCCCTGCCCCGGCTTCGACTGCACGATCGCGCCGGCGCGCTTCGCGGCGGCGATCGCGTCGCGTCGGGGGCGCTGGAGAAATCCGGTGAACGACAGCCGGACGTCTTTGAGACTTTTTATACGACCCAATCGCGGCTCCTTGGGCCGGTGGCGTAGCGCCGCGATCAGTTCGCTCGCGGCTTCGTAGCGCGCTCCGCGCGAGCCGAGGCAACGGTGGATGACTTCTTTGAGGTGGTCGCTGCACGGCAGGCGGCGCACGTCCTTGCTGTGCATCGCGCTCGTGATGTCGCCGCGGAGGAGCATCGCCGCGATGAGCCCGACCTGGTACACGTCGTCGCGCCGCTGCCACCGCCGCACGCGTCCCCACGCGATTTCGTTCGGGGCGTGGAAGACGTTGAAGGCGTCGGCGGTCACGCCCCGGCGGCTCAGCTGGTGTGTCGCGATCCCGAAGTCGCCGAGCTTGAGCTTCTCACCCGCGCACACGAAGACGTTGAATGGCGTGAGGTCCCGGTGCAGCGCCTGACCGCGGTGAACAGCATCGAGCGTGCTCAGGACCGCCGCGATCTCACGACGAACGAAGCGTTCCGACTGCGCGCCGCGTTGGGCGAGCCACGCACCGAGATCGCCGTGCTCCGCGTACTCGAGCGCGAGGCAATACCGAACCTCGTCGCCGTCGGCCTCGGCGAAACGGTCGAGGACGCGAAGCGCCCGGTCCTCGCGAGCGAGCAGATCGGCGAAGTACGCTTCGCGCAGCCAGCCGGACATTCGGTCGCTGATCTTGATGCAGACCTGCCCCGGCAGCGCCGGCCCGCCGATCGTGGTGGCGAGGTAGACCTCGCCGAAGCCGCCCTTTCCGATGCGCTTGTCGAGGCGGTACGTGCGTCCTGATTCCGAGCTGTACGCCGTGCGATGAGAGGCGGCCTCCGGCGCGGCGTCGGAAGGCGCGACGTGCGGCGCCGGCTGCGTCAGTCGGCGGGTAGCGTGGGTCCGGCGGGTGACGTTGTCTGCCATACGCGGTCGAACGAAATGTACCGCGCGCGCGCGCGCAACCCGAGGCGATCCGCGGTCAGCATCCATCCTGGCGAAGCCACGGCTCGTCGAGCGTCGCGGGCTTTACAGTCGCGAGGTGGCGGCGCCATGCGGACCATACGGTATGCGTCTCGGAACCGAGCGGATTCGCGGGCGTGACTCCAAGCGCCTCGCCCCGCCACAGCGCCCGAACCGCGGCCGTGCGCTCACGATGCTGGAAAAAGTCGACGAGGCTCGCCGCGGTGTAGTAGGCGGGCAGTTCCGGCAACGTGTCGAACGCGGCACTGGCCAGCCGCGTGAGCGATGCGGCGTCATCTCCCCCGCCGCGCGCATAGCCGGCGGCGATCGCGTCGATCGCGTGGCCCTGACACGTCCCCGTCGCGCGCGTGGCCAGGCCTTCGTCCAGCCACGATCCGCTTCGGCGACGCCCCCATCGATGCGCGACGTAGGTATGCGTCAGCATGTGGCGGTAGAACGCACGGTAGCCGTCGCCGGCCACGAGGACCGCGGTCAGCTCGCTCGGATAGCCATTGCCGGTCACCGGGTCGCCGATCAGACGTCGCATGTCGTCGCGCGTCTCGACGAGGAACAGTTCGACCGGCTCTTCGCCGTCGATGTCGGACTCGTCGATGAGCGCCAGGACGATGCGCCGGGCGTTCTCGACGGAGTCGGCGATCACATCGATGCGCGCCGGGTTCATCCCGGTGGCGAGATGGATTCGAAAGTGCGTCGTCGCGAACGACCGCCAGGTGAAGTCGTGCGCCGAGAGCAGCGCTTCCGCGATCGCGCCGGTAGTCTCGACCGCGCTCGACGGAATCGGCCGCGGCCGCTCGCGTGCCGGGTGATGGCACGCGGCGGCGGCCAGGAGCGTGAACCACATCGTCGCGCGCATAGGTGTGCGTACCAATGCGCGCATGGATCATGACGCGTTCCCACTTCGCCGAACCCGGCCGCTGGCGGCCGACACTCGGCCGGACGCAATTTCACGCATGAAATTCGTCCTGTTCTATGAGGCGGCGCCCGACTTTCGCTCGAAGGTTCTGCTGCACATCGAAGCGCATCGCGCGCTCTGGCGCTCATTTTCAGCCGACGGCCGCCTGCTGATGATCGGCCCGTTCGCCGACGAGCCGGCGGGCGGCGCGATGGGAGTGTTCACCAGCCGCGGCGCCGCTGAAGACTTCGTGGCCCACGATCCTTTCGTCACGAGCGGTCTCGTCGCCAAGTGGACCGTCCGCGAGTGGATGGAAGCGCTGGTTCCGGAGTGACCAACAACCGCGTTCTGCTTGCCGCGCTGGCGATCGGGGTCGGCTCGCGCACGCCGCGCATCGTCTTTCGCAAAGGATCACGATGACTCTGCCCGAATCTCTCTTCGCACCGTGGGAGACGTTCTACGTCATCGTCGGCTCCTCCGGCGGCGCGCTGACCGGTCTCCTCTTCGTCGTCGTCGCCCTCGCCGCCGACCGAAGCACGCCGGCCACCGAGAGGGGGCTGAGCGCCTTCACCACGCCGTCCATTTTTCATTTCGTGGTCGTGATGGCGATCGCCGCGCTGGTCACGATGCCGCGGCGCGGTTTAGCGAGTCTCAGCGTGCTGCTCGGCGTGTGCGCGGTCGCCGGCGGCACGGTCACGGTCACTCGCGGTGCGGCGCATCATGACGTTCGAACAGTACAAGCCGGTGGCCGAGGACTGGCTTTTCCACGGCGTCGCTCCGGCCCTCTGCTACGTCGGCCTACTCGTCGCCGCGATCGTGTTGCGGGCGGAGACGGAGCTCGCGTTGTATCTCATCGCATCGGCGACGTTGGTGCTGCTCTTCGTCGGCATCCACAACGCGTGGGACGTGGCGCTCTACAGCGCGATCAATCTGCCGCGCCGCGAGGACGCGCCGCCGCGATAACACCGCGTCGATGAACCAGGTGTACGAAGGCGGATCGTTCTTCAAGAACGGTCAATATGGAACGCTCACGCAGTTCCCCGTGCCGGACAGCGAGCGGAGCAACCCGAACTTCCACGGCTGCCTCGATACGAATCCGTAGGACCGGTGGACCGGTGGACCGGTGGACCGGTGGACCGGTGGACCGGTGGACCGCTGGACAGCAGGCGGGCGGTCGGCGTATAAGTCGCCGGCCGCCCGTTTCTGACTTGGCTACGGCTTTTTCGGCTTCGGTTCCCCGGCTGCTTCCTTCTTTTCGGCGGCGGCAGATTCATGACTGACGGCGACGACCTTGCCGGTCATCGCGTTGACGTTCACCTCGTCCGTCCCGTTTTTTCCCGCGGTCTTGATTTCGTAGGAATAGATCAGCTTTCCCTTCTCCATCTCGAGCTCCACGCCTTCGATCTTTCCCTTCGGGACGCGTTTCTGGGCCGTTTCCGCGGCGACGGATTCGGTGATCTTGGCGCGCTTCGCGAGTGAGTCGGGGATGTCCTTCTTGTATGTCTCTTGGGCACTCGCTGAGACGGCGGTAATCACCAGCGCAGCTGCGGCTACGGCGACGGCTTTCATATCTGTCCTCCGTGGGACGGGTGTGATCGGTCGACATCGGAGAAGCGTAGCTCAGCTCCCTGACCTCTCGCTGACAGAGCGGCGTCGGCTACGGAACGACCGCGGCCTTGACCGTGGCGATGTGAGCGGCCGTTCCATACGTTCTGTTGATGAGAACGTTTCTCACAACCACTTCGATCCTGCTCACGACGGCGGCGTGCGGAACCGTGGCGCGGCCGGTAGACTCTCCCTCGTACAAGCCGCGCACGCGTGAGATCACCGTGACGACCGTGCCTCTTTTGGTTAAGGAGGCGCAGACCGTCTATCCGTTTCTGAAGCCGGCATTCGCCAAGGGCGGCGTGCTCGATGGGAAGGAGGTGTATGCCTTCTCACCGAGCACGATCACCGTCGTCGAGGGCGACACGATCCACCTCACGCTGATCAACCCAGAAGACGACTTCCATTCCTTCGTGCTGCCCGACTTCGCCGTCGCCCTGCCCGGAGGCAAGACCACGGAGGCGACGTACGTGGCACGACGCGCCGGCATCTTCAGGATTCTCTGTTCGGTGCCGTCGCACCTGCCGATGATGTCGGGGCAGTTGGTCGTGCTTCCCGCCCGGACCATGGCAGGTGCGGATGCCGGACCACCCCCGCCGACGCGCTAGACGACCGCCTCCCTCAGCCCCGCGCCACGACCGTCGGCGTGTCCACCAAATGCTCCGAGACGAACCAGACCTGCAGCTCGTTCGTCCGCAGCACGTTCGAGACCAGAATGTCGTTCGACGACATGTCATCGAGATCGTCAGCGCGCGTCGCAAGCTCCCGCGCCTGGTCGATGACCAGCTCGTGCGCGTCCAGCAGGCGCGATAGCATCGCCGGCACCTCCTCGGCGCCGTCGGGCGGACGCGGAATGCTCGTCAGCTCGGCGACGTGCCGGCCGTCGCCCACGGCGATCGCGCCGAGCGTCTGGATGCGTTCCGCGACGATGTCGATCAACTCCTCCTGCTCCTCCGCGTGCTTGTCCATGAGCAGGTGCAGTTGATAGAACGTGTGCCCGCGCATCAGCCAGTGAGTCTTCTTGTACAGGTCGTAGAGGACGCGGGTGTCCGCCAACAAACGATTGAGTCCTCGAGCCATCTCGGCTCGCACGTCCGAGGACAATCCGATCGGCATGTCGACCAGCTGGTCGAATCGCTGCACCTCGGGGCTGTGCTGATGGAGCCGCGGTTGAGACTCTCCGTTCGCGTGGCGGGCGTGGCCGTTCGAGTGGCCGTTGTGGCGGCCTTTGGTGAGTGCGCGCTTCGTCATTGAAATGTGTTCTCTGCGCATTGTAGGGGTTGGCTGTGGCGCCCGAGGTCAGGCGCCTTGGGAGGCACTGCAAGGAACGGCCCGCAAGCGCGACGAACGCCGTCGCGCCTGGTTCGCCGCTCTCACATTCTTCGCCGCGCTGATCCCACCGGTCCGGATCGCGCTGAGGGTCTATGTGCGCGACGGACCCGGTGCGACCGCCGACGACGGCGCTCGCGTCGCAGCCGCGCTCAAACGCGGCTTCTATGCGGATTCCATCGTCGTTCCGCCGGCCGAGACGCTCCACCTGGACAAACCGCCGTTCCAGATCCCCGACTCCGCGACGCGGGAACGAATCGGACACCGCGTCATTATCCAGGGTGCCGTGGGCGCGACGGGTCCGGTTCTAGAGGTTCGCTTGCGGTTGCTCAACATTCTCACTCAGCCGCTAGCCAGTGAGGACACCATGCGCCTCCAACGGAGTGAGATCGAGGGTACGCTCGCGGCAAGGGGCCGCGCCTACGCGGTCTTTCTGTCTCAGCGATTCAAGCGCTAGACGTGCTCGATGTTTCAATGGCCCGCCGTTTGCATCTCGCGTGTCCTCCGTGATCGAGCGTCGAACGGATCCGGGATCCCGCCAGCGATTCGCGGCCACATGCACCGAGGTGCGTACGCTGATGGAGCAGGCGTGCCCGGGGATGCCGTCGCCACAGCTCGAGCGACTCGTCTTAGAAATGACGCGCGTCCAGCTTCGATACGAGCCGCCGACGTCCTCTCTCGCCGAGCACTATTTCGTGCCGCGCCAGCGGCATTGAGCTGAGCCAGCCGGCGTCTTCGTTCGACTGAGGACGGCGGGCCTGATCGAGATCCAGCTCCGGCTGGCCAATCTCGAGGAGATGCTGCGCGCGCTGGCCGGACCGACTAATGTGAACGTCATGCGACCGGACGACGCGCCCCCCGGCTGGCAGCCGCGGTGAGCGCTCCCTGCCCGACTTTCGGCTTCACGATTCAAGTCGAACCGCGTGCGACCGTGGATTTCACGGCGCTCGCGGACGACTTGCGCCGGCTGGCGCAGGCAAACGGCCTTGTCGTCGCGCGGCGCGGACCGCGCGATCCGCGTCCGCTAGCATTCGACGTCACTCGCGAAGGAAGCCAGGCCACGCAGGCCGATCGTGAGCTGCTCGTCGAGTGGGCGGCGCGCTGGAACCGCGTCGCCGCCATCTCGATTTCTGACCTCGACGATCTGAGCGCCGCCGCCGAGTGAGCGGTGCCGCCGAGACGACTCGGCTCGCCGCCCCCAACAGAGGTTTTCCATGCGATCCCTCCGCGCTGCGCCGTTTCTGTTCTCGCTCATTCCCGTCGGCCTGCTCGCGCAATCGGCGACTCCGACCTCGTTCGTCACGACGATCGGAAAGGACACGTTCTGTCTCGAGCAGTACTCACGGATGGGCAACGTCGTCTCGGGGACATGGGTCGTAATGCACCCGCCGGGCGTGTTCGTTCATGACTACCGGATCACGCTCGACCAGAACGGGCTCCCCGCGCGTTATACCATGAAGTACAGCACGCCGGGCGCGCTTACGCCCCCCGACCTCGACTCGCTCACCGTGACCTATGGCCGAGATTCGGCCAGCCTCCGGTTCTTCACGCGGGATTCCTCGTTCGCGCGGCCGATCGCGATGCGCGAGGCGTTTCCGCTCCTCGGACAATCGTTCGTGGGCGTCGAGCTCGCGCTGACGCGCCTTCGCCGCATGCACGTCGACTCGACGTCGATCACGCTCCATCCGCCGTCCGAGCCGACGCGACCGGTGACCATCGCGCCCGTGCGATTCTTCGGTGGCGACTCCGCGATCGTGGGCGCCGCGTTTCGCGTTCACGTCGCGCCGGATGGCAGCATACTCGGCCTCCGCTTCGGCCCCGCCGAATTGCGCCGCGTCGCGCCGTACGACATTCGCGCGGTTACCGACGGATTCGTCAAAGCGTTTGCACCGCGCGTGGCTGCACAGGCCGCGGCCGCCGCGGCCCGAGTGGAGATCGAACTTTCGCCTGCGCAACTCGATCGTTTCGTCGGTGAATACTCGCTCGGGGCGACGACCGTCCCCGTCACGCGCGACGGCAGTCACCTTCTGATCCATTTGCCTCAGGCGACGCCGCTCCAATTGTTGGCAATGTCGCCGAGCGAGTTCTTCGTGAGGAAACCGGATCTCGTCGTGGCGTTCGAGGCCGATTCCACCGGCCGCGTCACCGGTCTCACCATCGCCCAGGGTGAAGGAAAGCAGCGCTTGAGTCGAACGAAGTCACACTAGGAACGGCTCAGAACGCGAGGACATTGGACACCAACGCGCTCGTCAGCGGGCTGCTGCGCGATCTCGCAGCGGTGCAATCGGAGCGACAGTCGAGCCTCGGCTACGAGAGAGCAGCGAACACGGTCTTCAATCTCGAGCGGCCGCTCGAGACCTACGTCCAAGCTGACGGTACACTGCGCAAGATCTCCAGCGTCGGTCCGAAGTCGGAACGCGTCGCGCTCGAAGTGTTGCGCACGGGCGGCTCGCCGTTCGTCGAGGAGGCGATTCTGGCGAGCGCGCATGCGGCCGACGTGGAAAAGGGTCGCGCGCTGCGCACGAACTTCATGAGCCGAGCGCGCGTGCTCGAGACACTCGAGACGCCCGCGCCCGGAGCGATCGCCGCGACCGACTATCGTGGTGACCTCCAGATGCACTCGACGTGGAGCGACGGAAGGCAGACCATCGAGGACATCATCGAGGCGGCGCTTGCTCGCGGCTACGCGTTCTGTGGCCTCACCGACCATTCATATGGTCTTCGCATCGCGCGCGGTGTCTCCATGGCGGATCTCGCCGAACAGCACCGCGAGATCGACGGTCTCAACCAGCGCTACCAAGGCCGCTTCCGACTGATCAAGGGGATCGAAGCCAACATCGGCGCGGACGGTTCGATCGACATGACTCCGGAGGAACTCGCGCGCCTCGAGTTCGTGGTCGCCGCTCCACATTCCGGTCTTCGCTCCCCAGCGGACCAAACGTCACGCATGGTCGCCGCCGTTCGCGCTCGCGGAGTGCACGTGCTGGGACACCCGCGCGGACGTCAGTACAGCACGAGGGCCGGCATCCAAGCCGACTGGTCGCAGGTATTCGCCGCCGCGGCCGCCGCGAACGTCGCAATCGAGATCGACGGCGATCCGTGGCGGCAGGACGTCGACTACGAGCTTGCGGGAGCGGCGCTCCAAGCGGGCTGCCTCTTCGCGCTGGACAGCGACGCGCACTCGCCGCCGGAGCTGCGGAACGCGGAGATCGCGATCGCGCACGCCCGCCTGGCCGGGATTCCGCGCGACAGGGTGATCAACTGCTGGCCGACCGATCACCTGATCGCCTGGCTGGCCGAGCGACCCTGACGGGACGATTTTCCACTTGAATCCCGACGGATTGTTCGTCTTGACCGACGGAGGCTCGCATGAAGATCGCTTTGATTGCCCTCGGCGTCGTCGCTGCGTTGCTCGTCGTGGTCGTGGTTGCGGGGTACAGTCTGCCGGTGAAGCACCGCGCGCAGGTGACCGCCGCGATCGCCGCGCCACCCGACCAGGTGTACGCCCTGATCACGAACGTGGCGGCATTTCCCACGTGGCGTACGGGAGTGCAGTCCATCGACGTCCTGCCGTCGTCCGACACGAGGCCGCGCTGGCGCGAGGTGTCGAAAAACGGGACGATCCCGTTTGTCGCCGAATCGGAGAAGCCGCCGGTTACCCTCGTGACGAGAATCGATTCCAAGTCACTGCCGTTCGGCGGAACGTGGACTTACGACGTGCAGCCGGACTCTGGTGGGCGAACAAAGCTTCAGATCACTGAGGACGGCGAGATCTACAACCCGATCTTCCGCTTCGTCAGCAGATTCTTCATCGGCTACGAAGGTACGTTGCGCCAGTACGTGGCGGACGTGAAGCGGACGCTGAAGTCAGCCGACGGCCGCTAGCCGAAGCAGTTACGCGTGGGCGATCGTCCGCAATCCAAACGTTGGCATCGGCTCGAACATCACGTCGTCCACGTAGCAGTAGCCCCAGTCGTCCTCCGGCTCGAAGCTCCGGATGACCGGGTGCTGCGTTTGGTGAAAGTGTTTGGTCGCGTGCTTGTTCGGCGACTCGTCGCAGCAGCCCACATGCCCGCACGTAAGACAAAGCCGGAGGTGCACCCATTCACTTCCGGATGCCAGACACTCCTCGCATCCGTCGGGAGTCTTTGGCTCCGGCGGGTGAAGCCCGACGACGTGAGTGCACCGCGGAGGACGATTGGCCATGTCGCTCACCGATCTCTTTCAGGTAACGAGATAAACTGCGCCGCCCTGCCGGCGGTCGGGAGGTCTCCCGTGAAGCTTAGCGAGTCCAGATCGCTGACCAGCATGCAGCCTGGAGCGTGCGTCAACGCAAACGGTATTTTCGCGCGTGCGATCGCCGCCTGCGGCGTCACGCCGCACGCCCAAAACACCGGGACCTCGCCTGTCGCGACCTCGACCGCGTCGCCGTAGTGCGGCGATGAGAGATCCGCAATGCCGATCTCCTCAGGGGCGCCGGCGTGCACGGGCGCGCCATGCGCCGAACTGAACCGCGCCGTGATGGCGATGGCGCGCGGGACGTCAGCGGCCACGAGTGGTCGCATCGATACGACGAGCGGCCCGGAGAACGGACCCGCCGGTTCACACGCGATGCTCGTGCGGTACATCGCGACGTTGATTCCCGCCGCCAGGTGTTTGAGCGGAATCCCGGCCGCCGTCAGCGCCTCCTCGAACGTGAACGAGCATCCGAGAACGAATCCGACGAGATCGTCGCGCCAGAGATGCGACACGTCGCCGATCTCTTCCGCCAGCTGGCCGTCGCGCCACACTCGGTAGCGAGGAAGGTCGGTTCGGAGGTCCATGTCGGCGCCGAGCTCCGGCACATGCGGTACGCCAGGCTCCGTCACGCCGATCACCGGGCACGGCTTCGGATTGAGCCGGCAGAACATCGCGAAGTCGTCGGCGACGCCGGCCGGCACGACGACGAGATTCCCCTGCACGAATCCCGGCGCGAGCCCCGCCGTCGGTCCCGTGAGCGTACCCGATCTCGCCGCCAGCCGTACGTCCCGCCCCCGCCCGGTCACGATTCCAACGCTCGGCCGCGCGTCTCGGGAAGGAGGAACGCGGCGATCCCCATGAGGCTGTACGCGATCGTCGCGAAGATCGCGATCGCGCGCGACAGCGGCATGGTGGCCGAGATGTACCCGACCAGCGCGGGGAACGTCGCGCCGATGCCGCGCCCGAAGTTGTACGCGAACCCCATCGCCGAGCCGCGCACGCGCGTCGGGAAAAGCTCCGAGAAGAACGCGCCGAGCCCCGAGAAATAGCCCGACGCGACGAAGCCGAGCGGAAAGCCCAGCACCCAGAGCACGTTGTTCGAAACCGGTGCGCGAGTATAGATGAGCGTCATGACGAGCGCGCCGGCCGAGAAGATCAGAAAGAGCATGCGTCGCCCGAGGCGGTCGGCGAGCCACGCGCCGGTGAGATATCCCGCGAACGCGCCCGTGATGAGAAACGCGAGATAGCTCGTCGAGCCGACGATCGTGAGATGCCGTTCCGTTTGTAGAAACACCGGCAACCACGTATTCACCGCGTAGTACCCGCCCTGAGCGCCAGTGCCGAGCAGCGCGGCGAGCGCGGTCGTCTTGAGGAGACCGGGACTGAAGATCTCCCACATCGAGCCCCTCGCCGCTCTGTCGTTTCTCGCCGCGGCGGCGAGCGGTGGCTCCTCGACGAATCGCCGAACGAAGAGCACGTACAGCGCGGGAACAAAACCGAGCGCGAACATCCAGCGCCACGCTTGTTGCTCGGGGACGAGCGTGTACACGACCGCCTGGAGCAGCACCGCGCTTCCCCACCCGACCGCCCACCCGGACTGCACGCATCCGACGGCTCGCCCGCGATAGCGCGGACGAATCGTCTCGCTCATCAAGGCCGCCGCCGCGGTCCATTCGCCACCGAAGCCGAAGCCGAGCAGTGCTCGACACAGCGCGAGCTGGTTGAAACTCTGCGCGAACGCGGAGAGAAGACTGAAGAGCGCGAACCAGAGCACGGTGATCTGCACGGCGCGCACTCGGCCCGCGCGGTCGGACACGTAGCCCGCGACCCATCCGCCAATCGCGGAGCACACGAGTGTCGCGCTGACGGTGAGGCCGGCCGACCCACGATCGACGTGCCAGAGTGAGATGACGCTGCCGAGGACCAGCGTATAGATCGTGAAATCGAGACCGTCGAGCGCGTATCCGAGCGCGCAGGCAAGCATGGTGCGCCGCTCGGGTACGGACATGCCTCGGTAGAACGCGGCCAACCCGGAGTCATCGCCTTCGGCCGAAACAGGTGCGACGAGTGCGGCTTCGGACAGGTCGGTCACGGGCGGGAACGTATCGCGCGAGCATCGCCCGCGCGAGTTGATTCCCTGTACGCCCCGGTGAATGAATCGAGCTTCCTTCGCCGTTCTGGCCTGCCCCGCACGCGGACGGTATCTTGCCTCGAACAGTCGTCCATTCTCGCCTTCCGACGACGGAGCGAAGCCCGTGTCCGAGTCTCCAGACGCCCCCCTTCCCGTCACCGCTGTTTTCGGCGAGCGGTATACGATCGAACGCGAGCTCGGGTCGGGAGGAATGGCCATCGTCTACCTGGCGCGCGACCGCAAGCTCGATCGTGACGTCGCGCTCAAGGTCCTGCGCGCCGAGCTCGGCGCGGTCCTCGGCGCCGAGCGCTTCCTCACCGAGATCAAGATCTCGGCGCGGCTGGACCATCCGCACATTCTCACGCTCATCGACTCGGGCGACGCGGACGGCATGTTGTACTACGTCTTGCCCTACGTTCGCGGCGAAACGCTGCGGGAGAAGTTGAAGCGCGAGCACCAACTCGGCCTCGACGAGGCGCTCACGATCACCAAGCAGGTCGCAAGCGCGCTCGACTACGCGCATCGACAGGGGCTGGTGCACCGCGACATCAAGCCGGAGAACATCCTGCTTCAGGAGGGTGAGGCGATGCTGACCGATTTCGGCATCGCGCTCGCCGTCAAGGAGGCGGAGGCAATCGACTCACGCAGACCGGACTCTCACTCGGCACGCCGCAGTACATGAGCCCCGAGCAGGCGACGGGCGACCGCAGCATCGACGCGCGCAGCGACGTGTATTCGCTCGCCTCGGTGCTGTACGAGATGCTGGCGGGTGAGCCGCCCGTGACCGGCGGCAGCGCGCAGGCGATGATCGCCAAGCTGATGACCGAAAAGCCGACGCATCTCCGCATCTTGCGCGACACGCTTCCCGATGCCGTCGACGCGGCCGTGGCGAAGGCGCTCGCGAAGACGCCGGCCGACCGGTTTACGTCGGCGGGCGATTTCGTGCGCGCCCTGGAGGCGGGCGCAAAACAAGCGGCGCCCGCCGCGACGACACGACACAGGACGGCAATCCTCGCCGCCACCGCGGCCGTCGTCGTGCTCGGAACGGCGGCGTTTGCCGCGCGCGGAATGTTCGGACGAAAGGAGACGCGCGCTTCTCTCGGTCCGAAGACGCAACTCACGGTCTCGGGCGGCATCCACGTTCCCGCCATCTCGCCGGACGGGAAGCAGCTTGCGTTCGTGAATCGCACGTGTGGCACCGGCGGTTGCACGTACTCGGTCGTCGAGCAAGACGTGGGCGGGACGACGACGCGATCGATTCTCGACGGTGCGACAGCGGCGTACTCGCTGCAGTGGAGTCCGGACCGTCGCAATCTGCTCTTCGGCGGTACGGTCGGCGGTCGGTACGGAACGTTTCTCGTCTCCGCCCTCGGCGGACCGCCGCGTTTTCTTACTAACGGCGCCGCGTCGTTCTATGCCGACGGCGATTCGCTGTTGCTCGGCCCCGGGTACCACGCGGACTCGGCATATACCATACGTGTGTCCGGTCTCGACGGCGTGGCGCGCGACAGCGTCGTCGTTCGGGGCACCGGCCAGGCCCTGGCAGATCTTTCAGTCATTCCGGGGACGCGCTGGATCGTCACACTCATTATTCAAGCGCCGCACGGGCTCTGGCAGGTGATCGACCGTTCGGGGAAGGTTGCGGACCGAGTCGTCAACGCCTGTACGTGCGGGGGAATCGGAAGCGTCGACGCGGTCTGGCTCCGGCGCGAGGGCGACGCGGCCGGCGAGTCGATCGTGCGCATCGCCGTCGACCGCGCCACGGGACACTTGGCGGCGACGCAGGACACGATGGTCACGGCACTGTTCACCAATTCTCCGTCACGGCCGACGGGTCGAAGATGGTGATGGACGAGGGCACGCTGGAATACGGCGTGTGGACCGCGGACCTCGCGTCAATCGTCAAGAAGCAACTGTCGAACCAAGGGCGCATCGCGCGCGCATCCAACGACCTCCAAGCGACGGTGTCGCCCGACGGCGGGCGGTTGCTCTTCCGGCGCGTTGTGCCGACGACCGGACAGCACACTGAGGTCCGGTTCGGCGTCCGCCAGTATGGGAGCGAGGCCGAGACGCCACTCGCGATCAGCGGGACGCCCATCGGCGCGCGGTGGATCGACTCCGTCACCGTGGTCGTCGCCTCGCGAGTCGACTCGAAAGTGCATCTCGGCGTCATCGATGTTCGCACCGGCGCGGTGAGCAACACGCTCGCGCTCGGCGACTCGACGATAACCAACGCCGACGCGCTCGGAGACGGATGGGCATGGATTCCGGCGACGCATGATCGCGTGATCGTGCAACAGGCCGGAAAGCGCCGCGAGATCGCGGCTCCGACATGGTATTCGGGAATCGGCATACTGGTCTCGGACCCTGCGGCCGGGCGGCTCTTCATCGGCGGCTTCAACCGAACGACGGGGGATACGCTCGGTATTGCGGCGATCAACCTCGCCGACGGATCGTCCACGCAATGGATGTCGGCGTTCGGCGAGGATGGCGACGTTCAGCTGCTGGATCACGGCGACGTCTTGCTTGCGCTCCATCGCACGCAGGCGTCGGTCGACCTCTATCGCTTGAGCGGGCCAGGAAAGAGCCAATTCCTCGGCACGCCGTCGCGGCCCCTGATCGGCGTAACCGTCTCACGAGACCTCAAGCGTGCAACGGCGTTCGATCGCGAGTATCACGCCGATGCGTGGATGCACAGCGTGGTCAGGTACTGATTCGCGTAGGAGGCACTGGCACCGGACCGCCCGAACTCAGGCCGCGGCCCCGGCGAGAATTGGCCCAGCCGGAACCAACTGCTTTCGCTGCGCGTCGACCCGTACGTTGAGCCCCTCGAGCGAGTGCGCCCCGAGCAGAATCATGTCTCCGGGCTCCGCGAACACCACGAAATCAGGCGCCATCGCTCCCGCCGCGTGCACGATCGCGATTCCGACCTGGCGTTCGAGCTGGCGCCCGTCGGCGACGATGAAGCGTTGCGTCTTTTCCGGCCGCACCCCCAAGTCCACGAGGACGTCGCGCGGCACCCAGGTGTACTCGCTGCCCGTATCGACGAGAGCATCGTCGATGGTGCGGGTCTCGCCGCGACGCTCGACGCTTTCGACCAGGATGGTCGTTCGAAATGCTCCCATGTCGGACATGATACGTTCCCTCGCGGCGGGTAGCGACATCGTACTCTTGCCGGTGTGAGCGCCGAATCGCAAGTCGCCGACTGGCGTCGACGTCGGGCCGCCACCACCTTTGTCCGCAACGCCCTTGAGCGACGCGATGCGCATCATCTCCTTCGCCACGGAAGAATCGGATTGGAAGACGCCCCGCATGGGCATCATTCTCTACTCGAACGGCGCCGACACCCGCCAGCGCCTCGACTGCGAGAAGCTGTTCGCCCCCGCCGAACGACCGTCGAATCCGCTGGCGTGGTTCGACATGGACGGGCGCTGGTTCCGAACCGCGCGCGACACCGCCGGTCGCCTGGAGCGCGATCCGACCGCGCTAGCAGACGCACGAGGACAAGGTTGGCTCGTACCGGCTGAAGCGGCGTACTGGTTCGCCCCTGTGCCGCGCCCCGGCAAGATCGTCTGCATCGGCATGAACTACCACGACCACGCTGGGGAAATCGGTCTCGCGGTGCCAAAGGCGCCGGCGGTCTTCTCGAAGTTCTCGAGCTGCGTCGTCGGGCCCGGCGAACCGGTGGTCATTCCTCCGTCGAGCGAACAGGTGGACTACGAAGCGGAGCTCGCCGTCGTCATCGGGCGTCGCGCGTCGCGCGTCTCCGCCGACCGCGCTTACGACTACGTCCTCGGCTACACGGCGTTCAACGACGTGACCGCGCGCGACTTTCAGTTCGGCGACGTGCAGTGGCAGCGCGGCAAGTCGTGCGACACCTTCGCGCCGATGGGACAGACGATCGTCACGACGGACGAGATCTCCGATCCGCACACGCTGCGCATCACCATGCGAGTCAACGGCGCGGTGATGCAGGACTCGAATACGAGCCAACTGATCTTCCGCGTGCCCGAGCTCATCGAGTTCATCACGCGGAGCACTACGCTCGAACCCGGTGACGTGATTGCAACGGGAACGCCGGCCGGCGTCGGCTACGGACGCAAACCGCCTGTCTTCCTCAAGCCCGGCGACGTGATGCAAGTCGCCATCGAACGCATCGGCGACCTGGGGAATCCGATCGAGGCCGGGGCGGCCTAAGGCGAACGCTCGACTCCCTCGCGTTCTAGCGCCAACCGGAAAGCCTGGTCGCTCCGTTGTTCCCCAATCGACATGGATCGCCACATCCTTTGAAGCCTCCCCAAGCCGTTCTCCTCGACGTCGGCGACACGATTCTCCGACAGCACTGGTTCGACCTCTCGCTCGGCATCGACGCCGTCGTGCACGATCGCGCGAGGTCCGAGGAGCTCGCGACTGCATTTCGTGCGCACGAGCTTCCGGCGTACGATCGGGGCGACGAGTGCCTTCTCGCCGAGTGGCTGCGCTCGCAGGTGCCGTCGCTCGCCGCGCTGCCGTCGGAGACGATCGAGGATCGGATCTGGGCGACGGTCGTTCGCATGGAGCCGCTCCCACGCGTCGACCAGGTATTCGCGAGTCTCAGCGACGATCGAGTGCCCGTTGGCGCCGTGAGCAATGCCGCTTTCTCCGGCCGGGCGATCCGTGCCGAACTTGCGCGTCATGGTCTCGCGACGAAGTTGCAATTCGTGTTGTCGAGCGCCGATCTTCGCGTGCGAAAACCTGCGCCCGGCATTTACTCGGCGGCGCTCGAGAGACTACGCACTCGGGCTTCGGAGACCTGGTTCGTGGGCGACACGTTCGACGAGGATATTGTCGGTGCGATCACGGTCGGCTTGCAGCCGGTTTGGCTCACGTCGGGCCGCACGGTAGACCGGCCCAGTGTTGACGTTCCGGTCGTGCGCGACTGGTCCGAGTTTCTGACACTCTATGCATCTTGCCGAGCGAGTTGAAGTGAACGCCGGCCCCGAGCGCCCGATTGGCCTGGTGCTCAGACTGTTGCTCGCGATCATCGGCCTGGCGGCGCTCGTCGCCGCCTTCATCGTCGGCATCGCGCAGCTGGGATCGGCGACGCGCGCCTCGGCGCCACTCCCCGCTCTCGCTATCGGTTGTTTTTGCGTTGTCGTCGCTACCGGAGGCGCTCTTCTCGTTCGCGGAGCCGTCCGAGGCCGTATTCGCTTCCGTCGCATCCGACGGACGCACGATCGCTACCGTTAGTCGATAGCGCCCCAGCGTCCACCCTGCTTCCGAAGGGCACGATTCGTGGTGATCGACATTCTCCGCGCAGGTCGCCAACACAAGGAGAATGAATGCGAGGCGCAACCGCGGTCACGGATTCTCATCAGACGGCGCAGACCCAGTTCGTCAATGCCAACGGGGTCTCGCTCGCCTTTCGCCGGATTGGACCGTCACTCGGCATCCCGCTCGTCATGTTGCAGCGCTTTCGCGGGAACATGGACGATTGGGATCCGCTCGTCGTTGACGGACTCGCCTACGAGCGCCCCGTCGTTCTCTTCGACGGGCGCGGAATCGGCCAGAGCGGTGGAGCGACGCCCAACGACGTCGACGCGATGGCCGACGACGCGGTCGCACTCATCGATGCGCTCGGCGAAAGACATGTCGACCTCCTCGGCTTCTCACTCGGCGGGATGGTCGCCCAGCAGATACTCATCGAACGCCCCGACCTCGTCCGCACCGCGATTCTCGTCGGCACGGGTCCACGGGGCTCCGCCGGCGTGTTCTCTCCGGACGTGGAGAAGGCGGCGGCGAAGGTCCCCGCGGACGCCCAGTCACTTCTGTCACTGTTCTTCGAGCCTTCAGAGTCGAGCCAGAGTGCCGGGCGTCGCCACGTCGAACGGCTGATGCTCCGCACCGACCGAGAGCCGCCGACGGGCGAGAATACGGTAAGGGCACACGTCGCGGCGATCCGAGCGTGGACGCAGAAACCTGCGTCGCCGAGCGGCCTCGCCAGCGTAAGGCAGCCGGTCCTTGTCGTGAGCGGCAGCCATGACATCATGATTCCGACGGCGAACTCTTACGACTTGTCGCAACAGCTTCCGAATGGCGAACTGATCGTCTACCCCGATTCAGGACACGGATCGCTGTTTCAATTTCCGGAACGTTTCACGAGAGACGTGGCCGCGTTCGTCGCCGACTCCACACCCTGACTTCGTCTCACCGACAGGCGTTCGCAAGCGACGGCTGACGAAAGCGCCGCGGCGCGCGCGGCGTTGTTCCTCCATGCGGCCGCGATCGCCGTGACGCTTCTCGGCGCCGTTCCGCTCGCCGCGGGGCTCGCGCGGGTGATACCCTCACCCGCGAAGCTCGCGCTGCACGCGCGCCGCTTCCTTGATCGAAAGGTTCGTCCGGAGAATCTGGCCGCCGAACCCTCGGAACCGATCCACCACGATGTCGGGGTCAGCCGTGCGCAGGAGGACGAACGCGGCGCTCTCTCCTGGGTTGATCAGCTTCCCGACCTTGTCAACGAACTCGTCCGAGATCCCGTAGCGTCGCTTGAAGTCCGCGGCGTCATCCGCACTCGCCTTCGCGCCCGCGAGACCGACACCTGCCGCACCCGCGCCAATCGTTGCCGCCGCGGCGGCGGCGCTCAGTCCACCCGTCAGCGGCACGGCGAGCAAGGCGCCGAGCAATCCACCGACCACCACGCCGAGGTCCGCGGCTTGGCCCGGCGTCGATTGAACGCTCTTGTCGATGCGTAGCTGCCCGTCGTCCGTGCGATACGCCGAGACCGCATCCTTCAATTCGACTACCCAGTTGTCTTCGAGCTTCTGCAACTCCGAGAGAACTTCAGACGCGCGCTGCGTTCCCTTGAATCCGACCACGATCAGGTCTTGGGCCATGAGGCTTCCTTCCACCGAGCTGGTGGGTGCGAGGTACACTCGTTCGACTGCGGCCGCCGAGTGTACTTGCGTGCACGCGTTCGCGGCATTGGCCTTTCGGCCTAAGGGCGGTTCATCACGCCGAATGCGACGAAGGACCAATGGCACGCATCGCTGCGCCCGGGGATTTTCACACGCTCGCGCTCACCTGGAGCTCGAGACCATCCTCCAACGGAGGTTTCGATGAGAGTCGTCGACTACTTGCGCAGTTGTCTAAAGCTCACGCGCAGCTCTTCCGAAAAGAGTTGTGGCTGCTCCCAGGCCGCGAAGTGGCAGCCTTTGGGGAGCTTGTTGTAGCGAATGAGCTTGGGATACGCGCGCTCGGCCCAGCTCCGCGGGGCTTGGTAGAGCTCGTCGGGAAAGGCCATCACGGCCACGGGGATCTGCACGTTCCTCACGGCGAAGAATCCTGCTTTTGCCGTCTGGTTGTTGTCCCAGTAGAGGCGAGCCGACGAGATCGCCGTGTTCGTCAACCAGTAGAGCGTGACGTTGTCGAGGACGTCGTCTCGCGTCAGACCTTCCGGCTTTCCGTCGAAGACGCGCGCGATGAGGGCGTAGCTGGCCGCGTCGTGGTCGATCATCCACGCCGCCAGGCCGATGGGGGAATCCACGATCCCGTAGAGCGTCTGCGGACGCAACGACATCTCGTTGGCGTATCCCAGACCATTCTTATAGAAGAAGGCTATCTGGTCCCACGCGTGGCGCTCGTCGGTTGAGAGGCTGGACGGCGGCGGGCTGCCGGACATGAGCGCCTTGTCGATGTCGGCTGGGACGGCAGCCGGCATGTTGGTCGAGATGGCGAGCAACTCCGGCGGTGCCTGGAGCGCCATGTTCTCGGTGACGGCATTTCCCCAGTCGCCGCCCTGTGCCACGAACCGCGTGTATCCGAGACGTCTCATCAGCACCGTCCACGCCCGCGCAATGCGCGGCGGGTCCCAGCCGGGTGCGATCGGTTTGCCTGAGAATCCGTATCCAGGCAACGATGGAATCACGACATCGAACGCGTCGGATGCGCTCGCGCCATGCGCCGTGGGATTGGTGAGTGGATCGATGACCTTCAGCTGTTCGATGATCGAGCCGGGCCACCCGTGTGTGATGATGACCGGCAGCGCATTCTCGTGCTTCGAGCGGACGTGAATGAAATGAATGTCCAGCCCGTCGATCGTCGTCATGAAATTCGGCACGGCGTTCAGCCGTGCCTCGACCTTGCGCCAGTCGTGTTCGGTCGCCCAATAGGCCGCGAGCTTCTGCATCGTCGCCAACTGCACACCCTGTGACGCATCCGCGACCGTTTCGCGATCGGGCCACCGCGTGGCCCTGACGCGCCGTCGCAATTCTACGAGGTCGGTATCCGGAAAGCTCACGTGGAACGGGCGAATGTCGGGATTCTCACCGCGCATTCGAGCGGCAGGCTTGGACATGACGTCAGTCATGGGTTTAGACCTTCCTAGAAATGTTCCATCGAGAAGGGCGAGCGGGCCGGCGACGACGGTTGCCGCTGCGGCCGCGCAAAAGCGACGGCGATCGAGACAGGGCGTTTCCGACATGGCAATCGTAAAGCGGCGTTGGAGCCAGTTGCGCGAGGGGTAGACAGTCTAGGAACGCCGGCGCCGCGGCGGGATGTGGCTTTCGTCCAATCCGACGCGGGGAACGATCAGCCCGTCGCCAGTGGCAAAGCTTTAGCTTCACTAGCAGCGAGCGCCTCGCCGCGCCCGCCCTCTGTTACAAGCGTTCCCTTCAACGCGGTGCCCGCGTCGCCACATTGAGTCGCACTTCATCGCTTGTCGCCGCATCGCTCGCGGTTCTGGTGGCCACGACAGGCTGTGTCATGGCGCGCCCGTCCCGCGCGTCCATCGGCGCCGCCCCGGCGGATCTTGGCGCCGAGAGTGTGACGTACCCGAGCGGTTCTGGTAGCAACATCCACGCGTGGCTTGCCCGCGGCGTGTTGGGCGGCGGGGCGGTGCTGCTTCTGCACGGTGTCGGCGCGAATCGCACGAGCATGCTGGAGCGCGCGAGATTCCTGCACCGCCTTGGCTTTACCGTGCTGGCGCCCGACCTCCAGGCGAATGGCGAGTCGCCCGGCGATCACGTCACGTTCGGTGCACGCGAGAGCCTCGATGCCGCGGCATCGGTGACGTTTCTGCGCGGCGCGATGCCGGCGGAGCGAGTCGGCGTGATCGGTATCTCGATGGGCGGTGCGGCGGCCCTACTCGGACCCGGCCCACTCGACGCCAACGCGTTTGTCCTCGAGTCGGTCTATCCGACGATTCGCCAGGCCGTGAGCGATCGGTTGGGCACGTGGCTCGGACCGCTTGGCGGAGTGGCGCGACTCTTCACGCCGGCCGTCCTCCATTTTGTCGGCGACGAGGTTGGTGTCCGGGAAACCGAGTTGCGGCCGATCGATCAGATCGCGCGCCTGCGTGCGCCATTGTTGTTCCTTGCCGGCACGGCCGATCCATATACGCCGATCGCCGAAGCAGAGTCGCTCTACGCGCATGCTCCCGCTCCCAAGACCTATTGGCCGGTCCAGGGTGCGGGTCACGAGGACCTGTACGCGTACGACAAGATCGAGTACGAACGACGCGTCGGAGGATTTCTGTTCCGGGCGCTGCGCGCGAGCGGGACGGATCGGGAGCAGTGATTCGCGACGAGCGCGGACCGAGCAACTGATCATCGCTGGGACGCAGCGACCATGCCTCGCCGCGAGCGCCCGCGGCCCGCGTTTCGCGTCTCGCCTCGCGTCCATCACGTCGGTAAGAAATGTCAGGCAGCCGCTCACGCAGTCGGCGTGGATCCACGCCGGTACGGACGAGGGTGGCAGCGACGAAAGCGCCTGTCGCAGCCGCCTCGTCACCACCATCGGAGTGGCCGCGTCTGGTGCTGGCCGAGTGGCTCCCGACCTATGAGACGCTGCACCGGTGGGTGCAGATCGTCGGCAAGACGCGTCTCGGACTCGCCCCCTTCATGAATCATTGGTGGCACAGCGCGCTCTACGTGACTCCGTGGGGGCTCACCACCTCGTCGATGCCGGTGGACGGCCGTGCGATCGACGCGGAGTTCGATTTCGTGAACCATGCGCTCACGGTGCGAGCGAGTGATGGGGAGACCGGGAGGATCGCGCTCGAGAAGAAGTCGGTGGCGGACTTCTATAGAGAGTGGGGCGAGCTGCTCCGCGGTCTCGATGTCGACGTCCGGATTTGGCCGCGACCGAATGAAATCGCCGACGCCACTCCGTTCGCGGACGATCGCGCACATGCGAGCTACGACGCCGACGCGGTAGACAGGTGGTTCCGGGCGCTCTCGAGCGTCGATCGCGTGATGAAGGAATTCCGTGGCCGGTTCATCGGCAAGGCGAGCCCAGTGCATTTCTGGTGGGGCGGGTTCGACCTGGCGTGCACTCGTTTCTCAGGCCGCCGGGCGCCGCCGCACCCAGGTGGAATCCCGAATTGCCCGACCTACGTGATGCGCGAAGCCTACTCGCACGAGTGCATCAGTGCCGGCTGGTGGCCAGGTACGGCAGGATCACCGATGGCAGAGGCGGCGATGTACGCGTACGCGTATCCGGAGCCCGCCGGTTGTGCAGAGGCACGCATCCGGCCAGCCGCGGCCTTCTATCATCCCGAGATGCGCGAGTGGATCCTCCCGTACGATACAATTCGAAACGCCCCCGATCCCGCCGCGGCGATCATCGCGTTTCTCGAGAGCACGTACGAGGCTGCGGCGACGCTCGGCGGGTGGGACATCGACGCCTTCGCGGTGGCGTCGGTGAAGAAGACTCGGTGATTTGGCATTTCAACGCCACGTGGCGTGTCCGGTCTCGGACAGCGCACGATCGAGAAAAGTCGCCGCGCTGATCAGCGCGAGATGCGTGAACGCCTGCGGGAAATTCCCCAGGTGTTCGCCGCTCGATCCGAGCTGCTCGGAGTACAGACCGAGGTGATTGGCATACCCGAGCATCTTGTCGAAGAGCAGGCGCGCCTTTTCCGTCTGGTGTGAACGCGCCAGACACTCGATGAACCAGAATGAGCAAGCGGTAAAGCTGCCTTCGGAGCCGCTCAGGCCGTCGACCGGCGAACTGGCGGTGTCGTATCGATAGACCAGTGCGTCCTCCGTGAGGTTCCGCTCGATCGCGTCCAAGGTCGACAGCCACCGGGGGTCGACCGGGCTGATGAACCGCATCAGCGGCATCAGTAGCACCGCCGCGTCGAGCGTGTCCGCGCCCTTGTGCTGCACGAAGGCCTTGCGGTCTTCGCTCCAGAAATTCATGAAGATGTCTTCGGAGATCGCGTCTCGAACCTGCCGCCAGCGGTCCGCTGGCCCGGCGAGCGAGCGCTTCTCGGCCAGTCGGATCATCCGGTCAAAGGCGACCCAGCACATCAGCCGCGAGTGCAGGAACTCGCGGCGTCCTCCGCGGACCTCCCAAATGCCCTCATCCGGCCGCTGCCAGTTCTCTTGCAGCCATTCCAAGCCGCGATTTATGGCCTGCCACTCATCGTAGGAAATGGCGTCGCCGTACTTGTTGGACAGATAGACGGCGTCCGCCAGCGCGCCATAGATGTCGAGTTGGAGCTGGTCGTGGGCCGCATTGCCGATGCGAACGGGACGCGAGTTCCGATAGCCTGAGAGCGAGTCGAGAGTGGTCTCATCCAGCTCCTGGCCTCCGTCGACGCGATACATCACCTGCAGCGGTCCGTGCTCGGCATCGTCGCGCGAAACGCGGCGAATCCATTCAGAGAACGCACGCGCTTCGTCGACAAAGCCAAGCCGCATCATCGCGTACATGCTGAATGCCGAATCACGTAGCCAAGCGTAGCGATAGTCCCAGTTCCGCTCACCGCCAATCTTTTCTGGAAGGCCAAATGTCGCCGCCGCGATCAACGAACCGTGCTCGGCGCTGTTCAGCAGCTTGAGGACCAGCGCCGAGCGGTCGACCATTTCGCGCCAACGGCCCCGATACGTCGATCGACTTATCCAATCGCGCCAGAAACGCGCCGTGGTTCGGAAGAGCCTCTCGACGGCGGTAGGATCGAGGGACTCGACGGGCATATTTTCGTCATCGGGCGCTTCCCCGAAAGCCATCATCGCCGCCTCGCCGGCGTTCAAAGTGAACGAGGCACGAACATCGGTGCCAACGATCGTCAGCGGAAAGGTTGCGTGCAGTGCCACTCTCGAGCACGTCGAAGAGTCCGGCGTGAAGATGACCGCGTCTCGAGCCGCCTCGGCGCGGTGGGTCGATCGGGCGTAGTCGAATCGCGGCGCGCAGCGCATCGCGAAGCGCACCTCCCCCTTGATCACGCGCAGCGCACGGATGATGTGGTGGCCGTATCGCTGCTTGTGTCCGTCCCGGTCCGATCCCAACGGGCATGAAGTCGGTGATTTCGGCGACGCCCTTTTCCGAGAGCAAGCGCGTGAGCAGGATGTTCGTGTTGGGGAGATAGAGCTGCTTGGCGCGCATGTCCTCGCACTCTGGATTGAGCGCGAACGAACCGCCGCGTTCGGGGTCGAGAAGCGCCGCGAAAATGGTCGGCGAGTCGAAATCGGGGTAGCAGAGAAAATCGATCGACCCTTCGACGCTGACCAGCGCGATGGAGCGCATGTCGCCGATCACACCATAGTTCTCTATGGGGTGAACGCCTTTGCCCGGGCTCATGCCCTGCAGTGTACCTCAGCGCGTCATTTATGCGCCACAGGCAAGGGGGCCGTCGGCATTCCTGGTTTGGCAAAGTTATAGACGACAGCGAGACGGTAGTTCGTGCGATTGACGTTGGTGGGCTCGTCGATCGTCGGGCCCGAGAGCGCACGAAACGACTTGTTGCCGGTAAAAGGATTGTGTTCTGAGGACAACGTTGCTTCCAGCCGCCCGCTCCACTGGTGGCTCGCCTTGAACTGAACGCCGAACGAAAAGAGCGGGCCGACGCTGAACGGCGTCCCTGCGCCGTTGGACGTGACGAACAGCGATTTTTCATCCAGCACCCACCAGGTGCCCTGTACCCCGAGCGTGCCGTACGGAGTGAAGGCCGCGCGCGCCGGAAGCATGTAGCGCATCACCTCGACGGTCACGGTATGCGACTTCAACCTGCCGACGTCGTCGATGTCGAGCGCGTCCGAGCCGTTGCCATTGTTCGTCTTGAAATTCAAGTTGCGCGACGAGAAGGTATAGCTCGCGCGAAGTCCCTGGCGCAGAAGGAAGTCTACGCCCACTCCGAGGCCAAGATTATATCCGGTCGAACCCTGCAGCGATCGCTCGCCATCGATCGTATTGGCGGCTTGCTGAAGGACAAACCGATCGCCCCTCGTGAATCCACCTTGGACGAACACGTTCCGCTGCGGGCCGAGGAGGCCCCGCAACACGTCGTGAACGAAATCTTTTGCTTCCTCTTTGGTTGAATCCGCTACTTGGCCCTTGGTTGAATCCGTGGCCTGTGCGTGCGAGAGCGCCGGCCTCGCGACGAGCAAGCAGATCAAGGCGGCGAACAGCCCTCGCGACTTCGACATAGGTTCGAGTCCGGTCAGAAATGGGTTGCCCACGCCGTGCCTGTGCACGAGCGGGGATGGTGTGTCTTTCGTAACGACCCGTGAATATCGTGACCGACCATCGATGGCGAATTGGCACTTGGTCCATCCACCGCTTTCGCGAGCGCATCGGAACGCTTCGCGTCGGCCGACATGTTGCACGCGCGAATCGACGCGCTCGACCGTCAGACGCCCCATCCATGAGGCAACCGGTTCCATGGCGACGCGTCTCGTTCTGGGGTGCGAAGACGTTATTCGAGTCGTAGCCGTCGTGAGCGGGCGTTCCTTCGGACGCGTTGGTCGCTTCGTCATCGTGCTCGTGTCGGCTTGCAGGCAATCAAAAGCGCCGCCGCCGTCGCCTCCGCCTGCCGTCGAAGTGGTGCGGGTGCAGCAGCGAGACGTGCCCATCTACCGCGAATGGGTCGCGACCCTCGACGGGTACGTCAACGCGCAGATCCGGTCCAGCGTGGACGGATATCTCGTCGCGCAACGAATCCGCGAAGGCTCGTTTGTCCGGAAGGGCGAAGTGCTGTTCGAGATCGATCCCCGCCCGTTCCGAGCCGCGCTCGATCAGGCGAACGGAGACCTCGCGGAGCGAATCGCGGATGAGCGTCGCACGGCCCGCGACGTCGAGCGCGATCGGCCGCTCGCCGAGGCGCAGGCGATTCCGCAGAGCCAGCTCGACAACGACGTCCAGCTCCACCGCGCGGCCGAAGCGGCAGTCGAGGCGGCGCGCGGCGCCGTACGTCAGGCCGAGCTGAACCTCGGCTTCACCCACGTCCGCTCGTTGATCGACGGGATCGTCGGCATCACCGAGGTGCAGATCGGCAACCTCGTGTCTCCGGCCAGCGTGCTCACGACCGTATCGCAGGTCCAGCCGATCAAGGCGTGGTTCGCGATCAGCGAGCAGGAGTATCTCGACGTCGCCGATCGCCTGCACGGCGCGACGGTCGCGAATGATGGCGACGGCAACCATGCGCTCGCCTTCGAGCTCACGCTGACGGACGGTTCACGGTATCCTCACACCGGCTCGTTTCTCTTCGCCAACCGGCAGATCGATTCGCTGACCGGCACGATCCGCATCGCGACGTCGTTTCCGAACCCCACGCGGCTGCTCCGTCCCGGCCAGTTCGCCCGCATCCGCGCCGCGACGAAGGTCCAGCACAACGCGCTGCTCGTTCCGCAGCGCGCGGTCACCGAGCTACAGGGCACGTACCAGGTCATGGTGCTCAAGCCCGACAGCACGGTGAGCGTTCAGCCGGTCATGGTCGGTCCGCGCATCGATTCGCTCTGGGTGATCGACGCGCGGGCTCCAGCCCGACCAACTCGTGGTCGTGGAAGGCACGCAGAAGGCGCACGCGGGCACCAAGGTCGTCGCCAAGCCGTACGTTCGCTCCGGCGGCTACTGATCATGGCGAAGTTCTTCATCAACCGCCCGATCGTCGCGATGGTGATCGCCATGCTGATGGTGATCATGGGCACGGTGTCGATCCTCCAGCTTCCGGTGGCGCAGTATCCCGACATCGTGCCGCCCGAGATCGTCGTGCAGGCCAACTACGTCGGCGCCGACGCGCTCACCATCGAGCAGGCCGTCGCGACGCCGCTCGAGGAGCAGATGAGCGGCGTGGACAACATGAGCTACATGTACTCCGTCAACGCCAACAACGGAGTGATGCAGCTGCACGTCATCTTCGACGTCGGAACCGATCCGAACACCGATCAGATCCTCGCCCAGTCGCGGGCGTCGCAGGCCAACGCGAGGCTCCCCGCCGACGTGATCCAGTTCGGCGTCACGGTGCAGAAGTCGTACTCCGCGCCGTTGATGCTGATCAGCCTCTACTCGCCCAAGGGCACGTACGACGAGATCTTTCTCACGAACTACGCGTTCATCAACCTGGTGGACCCGCTGACGCGCGTGCCGGGCGTCGGCCGCGTGCAGATCTTCGGTGGCCAGTACGCGCTGCGCTGCTGGGTCAAGCCGGATCAACTCGCCAAGCTCGGCGTCACGGTCCCCGAGATCATCACCGCGATCGGGGCGCAGAACGCCGTGAACCCCGCCGGACAGATCGGCGGCGAGCCGGCGCCGCCAGGCCAGGAGTTCACGTACGCGGTGCGGGCGCGAGGCCGCCTCGAGACGCCGGAGGAATTCGGCGAGATCATCCTGCGCGCCAATCCCGACGGCTCGGTGCTGCGGCTCCGCGACGTCGCCCGGATCGAGCTGGCGGCGCAGACGTACAGCATCAGCGCGCGCTACAACGGCAGTCCCGCGGCCGTGATGGCGATCTACCAGTTGCCCGGCTCGAACGCCGTTCAGGCGGCCGATGGCGTCCGGAAGCAGATGGAAGAGCTGAAGCAGCGATTTCCCGCCGACGTCGCGGACGAGGTCTCGCTCGACACGACGCAGGCGGTGAGAGAAGGGCTCCGCGAGATCATCATGACGCTGCTCATCGCCATCGGTCTCGTGGCGATCGTCGTGTTCATCTTCCTGCAGGACGTGCGCGCGACGCTGATTCCACTCGCCGCCGTGCCCGTCTCGTTGATCGGCACCTTCGCCTTCTTTCCCCTCCTCGGCTTTTCCATCAACACGCTCTCGCTCTTCGGCCTCGTGCTCGCGATCGGGCTCGTGGTCGACGATGCCATCGTCGTCGTGGAAGCGGTGCAGCGTCACATCGATGAAGGCATGACGCCGCACGACGCGGCAGTGCAGGCCATGGACGAGGTCTCGACGCCGGTGATCGCGATCGCGTTGATCCTGGCGTCGGTGTTCATCCCGACCGCGTTCATTCCCGGAATCAGCGGGCGGCTGTTTCAACAGTTCGCGTTGACCATCGCCGTGTCGGTGGTCCTCTCGGCGTTCAACGCCTTGACACTGAGCCCCGCGCTGGCCGCGATGCTGCTGCGCCCGCGCGAGGAAGGGCGCGGATTGATCGGCCGCCTGTTCGGCGGCTTCAACCGGGTCTTCACGGCAACGACGAAGGATACATCCGCATCTCCGGCCTGCTGATCCGGCGATCGGCGTTCGCGCTGCTGTTCCTCGCGCTCGTTGCGGTGAGCGCGTTCCTGGTCGCGCGCCGAGTGCCGTCGACGTTTCTGCCGCAGGAGGATCAGGGCTATGCGTACGTCGCGCTGCAACTGCCCAACGCGGCGTCGCTGCAGCGCTCCGACGCCGCGGCGCGCAAGATCGAAGAGATCTTGAAGCACACGCCGGGAGTGCAGGGCTACACGAGCGTGGTCGGATTCAACCTGCTGAGTCAGGTGCAGGCGACCTACAACAACTTCTTCTTCATCACGCTCAAGCCGTGGGGAGAGCGGCCGACGGCCGACGCGATTCAACAGCAGCTGAATCGTGAGCTCTCCGCGCGTCGCAGGGCATGGCGTTCTCGTTTCCTCCGCCGGCGATCCCCGGCATCGGCACGTCGGGAGGCGTCACGTTCGTGCTGCAGGACCGCGTGAGCCGAGACATCAAGTTCCTCGCCGACAACACGGACCGGTTCCTGGCGGCGGCGCGCCGGCGCCCCGAGCTGACGGGCGTGACCACCACGCTGCTGGCCGACGTGCCGCAAGTCTACGTCGACGTGGATCGTGCGCGCGTCCTCGCGCAGCGGGTGAACCTGGCCGACGTGTACCTGACGATGCAGGCGTTCATGGGCGGCGCCTTCGTGAACTACTTCAATCGGTTCGGCCGGCAGTGGCAGGTCTACGTCCAGGCCGACGGCGAATATCGAACGCGCGCCGAGGACATCGGTCAGTTCTACGTGACGAACGCCGACGGTCAGCGCGTCCCGCTGTCCGCCGTGGCGCGCATCGAAGCCGCGACCGGACCGGAGTTCACGATGCGCTACAACGGCTACCGCTCGGCGCAGATCATCGCGAGCGCGGCGCCCGGCTACAGCTCCGCACAGGCCAGGCGCGCGCTCGAGCAAACGTTCGCCGAGACGATGCCGCCCGACATGGGCTTCGGCTATCTCGGCATGTCGTTCCAGGAGCAACTGGCCGAGCAGGGCGTCTCGCCGATGATCGTGTTCGGCGTCTCGCTGCTCGTCGTCTTTCTCATCCTCGCCGCGCAGTACGAGAGCTGGTCCCTGCCCTTCAGCGTGCTGCTCACGCTCCCGATCGCCGTGCTCGGCGCGTTCCTCGCCCTCAAGGTCCGCGGCATGGAGAACGCGGTCTACGTGCAGATCGGTCTGATCATGCTCATCGGCCTGTCGGCCAAGAACGCCATTCTGATCGTCGAGTTCGCGAAGCGCGACTACGAGCGCGGAAACCGGTCGACGAGGCTGCGCTCAGCGGCGCGCGCGTGCGGTTTCGGCCGATTCTCATGACGTCGTTGGCATTCATCATCGGCACGATACCGCTGGCGATCGCGTCGGGCGCGGGCAGCGCCGGACGGCGCATCCTTGGCACGACGGTGATCGGCGGCATGCTCGCCGCCACGATGTTCGCGATCTTCCTGATTCCGGCGATGTTCGCCCTCGTGGAACGGCTCAGCGCGCGCGCGCGGCGACGACCGCGACGCAGCCGGTCGTCGCGAAGGCTCCGGCGATGGCGATGCGCATTAGTGGCATACGGTCGCTGAGCGTGCTCGTCGTGCTCGTCGTGCTCTCGTCCGCGTGCAGGGTGGGACCGCGCTACACGAGGCCGCCGGTCGACGTGCCGGCCGAGTATCGCGGCGAGCCGCGCGGACACGACGCGGGCCGCGTCGCTCGGCGACGCGAAGTGGTGGGAGGTGTTTCGCGACGAGGAGTTGCAGAAGCTCATCGCTCGGGCGCTGATCGAGAACTACGACGTGCGCATCGCCGCGGCGCGCGTCCTTCAGGCGCGCGCGCAACTCACGATCACGCGCGCGGATCAGTTTCCCACCGTGACGGCGGGAGCGACGGCAACCGGAGAGCGAACGCCGGCGACCCGCCGGGCGGCTTCGCGGTTCCCGCGTCGACCGAGAACCTCTATCGCGTCGACGCGACGCTGACGTGGGAGATCGACTTCTGGGGCAAGTTCCGCAGCGCCACGGAAGCGGAGCGGGCCAACCTGCTCGGCGCGCAATGGGCGGTGCGCGCCGTGTTCGTCAGCGTGGTCGATCTCGTCGCACAGGGCTACTTCACGTTGCGCGAGCTGGACCTCGCGCTGGCGATCGCGCGACGAACACTGACCGCGCGCGAGGAATCGCTGCGGCTGACGCGCATTCAGGAGCCGGGCGGCATCGTCTCGATGCTCGACGTGCGCCAGGCCGAGCAGCTCGTCTACACGGCGGCGTCGGTGATCACCGACACCGAGCGCCTGATCACGCAGCAGGAGAACGCGATCAGCATTCTGCTCGGGCAGAATCCCGGGCCGATTCCGCGTGGCCTTCCGCTGGTCGATCAGCCGGAGCCGCCGGAGGTTCCCGCCGGTCTGCCGTCGAGTCTTCTCGAGCGGAGGCCGGACATCCGTCAGGCCGAGCAGGCGTTGGTCGCGGCGAACGCGCGCATCGGCGTCGCGAAGGCCGCGCTGTACCCGGAGATCACGCTCACGGGGACGGCGGATTCCAGAGCAACGCGCTCTCGACACTGTTCTCCGGACCGGCCGCGCTCTGGAGCGTGTCCGGCGGCCTGGTTCAACAGATCTTCAACGCCGGCCGTCTCAAGGCCAACGTCAGGTTGACGGAAGCGCAGAAGCTGGAGCTGGTCTACACGTATCGGCAAACCGTGCAGCAGGCGTTCCGCGAGGTGTCCGATGCGCTCGTCGGCTATCAGAAGACGCGCGAGCTGCGCGGGCAGCTGACGCGCTCGTCGCCTCGACGCAGGACGCCGCGCGCCTCTCCGACATTCGCTATCGCGGCGGCGTCGCGAGCTACCTCGAGGTGTTGACCAGCCAGACCAGTTTCTTCAACGCGGAGCTGGAGCTCGCGCAAGCCAGGCTGAACGAGCTGCTCGCGCTGGTTCAGCTCTACGCCGCGCTCGGCGGCGGTTGGCAACCATAGCGCGGGAGCAGGGCGTGGTGGAGCGACGAGACTAGTCGCTCCGCAAGCGACTATCGCTTCCGACCCGGAGCCCGAACAGCAGCCTTCGCGCCGAGACCCGCGCCCTTTGTCCCCACCATCGTGGCGACGAGGCGCATGAGGTGTTGGCCGACCCGCTTGAGCCCGATGCACTGCACGCACGACCGCGCGCCCTCGAGCAAGAAGTAGAGCTCGTCGGCCGTGAGCTCCGGCTCCGCGAACCCCGCCTCGCGGCACAGCGCGAGAATCCGCGTGTGCTCTCGCTGGCGGTACTCGTCGATCACACGACGCGCCGGATGATCCGGTTCGGGCAGTTCCGCCAGCGCATTGTGCAGCGCCGAGCCACGGTCCTCCAACTCGGCGAGCGTCGCGGCCGTTCTGCGGCTCCAGTCAATGAGTTGCGCCGACGGGTCGCCCGGATGCGCCGCCGCCAATTCGCTCCACGACTGCTCTTTCTCCGCGATGATGCCGCGCACCCACTCGGCGATCAACGCGTCCTTCGACTCGAAGTGACGGTAGAGCGTCATCTTGTTCGTGTCCGCCGCCGCCGCGATGGCTTCCACGCCGACGCCGCGAATGCCGACACGCCGAAATAAATCGTCGGCGGCGGCTAGGATCCGGTCTCGCGGTGGCTGGACTGGCATCGTCTCGATGGGCACAAAGGTGCGTGGCTTGACTCCGATGTTACTGGTCGGTAACATACCGATGTTACCGATCGGTACCACCCTTTGTTCCTTCTACGAGTAGAGTCGGTCGATCGCTGAGCTCACTTAAATGAGACACGTCGCGCGCGGTTTCACCAGTGCGCTCGGTCCGGCCCGATCCGCTCCAATGAAGGACAGTTCGCTGCTGTATTCACTCGAGGTTCAGACTCGACGTTTCCCGTCGAAGGAGATCCACCAGATGTCTCGCAGCATCAATTCCGATTCCTCGGCCGTGAGTGTTCCGGCCGCGCTTCGCCCCGCCACGCTCCGCGGTAGCCTTGCGCTCGTCGCCCTCGCGGCGCTCACGGCCTTTGCCCTGCGCGCCGAAGCGCAGACACCCGTCCAGTCCGCGATCACCATTCGGCCGATCGTCGGCGCCTTGGTCGCCACCGGCGACGAGCGCGATCTGCTCAAGAACGCGGTCGTCGTCGGCGGACAGGCGTCCTACAACCTCAACTCGAACTTTGGCGTGCGCGGGTCGTTCGCCTGGTCGCCGAGCGAGGACAAGACGATCACGCCGCGGCCCAAGGTCGATCTGTATCAGTACGACCTCGGCATCGAGGGAAAGTTGGACGATCTGACGTCCGGTTCGCCGGTCGCTACGCGGCCGTTCGCCGCGCTCGGCGGCGGCGCGCGGACGTACAATCTCCGTGACGTTCCGGGCTCGAGCGCCCAGACGAATCCTCTAGCGTTCGGCGCGCTCGGGCTCGACCTCACTCCGTCCGGCGGCCGGGTCGGTGTCCGGCTCGAGGCCCGCGACAACGTGACGTGGTTCAAGGGCCTGAGCGGTGAGCTCCAGGACCGAAAGTCGCGGAACGATGTCCAGTTTGCGGCCGGGCTGACGTTCGGCTTCTAGCGGCGGTTGAGCGACATGGGGGCGTCCGACGCCGGGCGCCTCCCTGCCCCTCTCACAGCAGCCTCTCCATGTCTCCTGATCAGGGTTCTTTCATGCGCACCGCGGCGGTCATTGCGGCAGCGCTCTTCATAGCAGGGCCCCTTCCCGCGCAAACCGCGACGGCCGAGTCGGGACCGTCGATGGCCCCGGTTCCGTTCGCCGTGGGCGAGGAGTTGGTGTTTCACGCCAAGTTCGGCGTGATCCCGGCCGGCTCGGCGCGAATGCGCGTGGAAGGAATCGACACGGTGCGTGGACGTGTGGCGTACCATGTGGTGTTTGCCGTCGACGGCGGCGTTCCGTTCTTCCGCGTCCACGATCGGTACGAGAGTTGGATCGACGTGGCGACGTTGTCCTCGCTCCGTCACCGGCAAGAGATCTCCGAGGGTCGATACTCCCGCAAGACGACGTACGAGATCATGCCGGAGAGCGGCGAATATCGGAAAAACGACGAGCCGCCGAAGCCGACCGTCGCAGAACCCGCTCGACGACGGCTCATTCATATACGCTATCCGCGCCGCGGGCGTTCGTGTTGGCGAAACGCGGCGCGACGACCGCTACTTCATGCCGGACCGCAACCCGGTGGTCTTGACCGGCGTGCGCGAGGACACCGTAACGGTCGGTGCCGGGACGTTCATCAGCACGATCGTTCGGCCGACGATCAAGACCGGCGGCATCTTCTCGGAGAGCGGCGAAGCGCAGGTGTGGTTCACGAACGACGAGCGCCGGTTGCCGGTCCTCTTGAAGACGAAGTTTTCGCGCTTCTCGCTCACCCTGTCGCTCGAGTCGGTCACGTACGGCGACGTCGCCGTAGCGCGATAAGAGCCGGGCGTCCCCCCTCGGGGCGAAGCCTCAGGCCGCCGTTCTCTTCCCCAGGTCGACAACGTCGTCCTTCGCTCTGGAAAGTGAGAACGCCCCCATGAGGTGGACGAACCCGCTCACCAGCGCGAATCCGGCGATGAGCCCCATGATCGAAGCCAACGTGGCTCCCGGCGACATGAGCGCAAACACCCCCGCGGCAACCGCGACCAGCCCGAAGGCGAGCGTCCACCCCCACGACACTCCCATCCTCCGCTCGAGCAGCGCGGCGGAAATGGCGAACACACCGGTGATCAGCAACCACCACGATACCCACACGACGGCGAACGCGAGCGACAGCCCGGGATAGTTTCGCAAGGCGGCGACGCCGAACACGATGCCCACGATTCCGCTCAGCAGCAGCACCCACCACTGCGGAAAGACAGGACGGAGCGCGAACGAGTGGACGACTTGGACGACCCCGCCGAACAGCGCCCACCACGCGATGAGTAGAGCGAGCGTCGCGATCGAGTCGAGCGGTTTCCAGAAAATCAGAATACCGATCGCAATGCCGAGGAGGCCGCGTAGAACGAGCGCCCACCAGGTACGACGGTATGCAGCACGAATGACGTCTGACATTGTCGTCTCCTGCGCGATGGTTCGATGAGCCTTCGAGCATACAGCATCGCGGAACGCGTGGCGAGCGCCGGTATTGGACGCGGCAGACTTCACCGATCGAATCGATGACTAGGCAGAAAGGCCAATGACGCAAAGCCCGGCATGCCCTTAGCCTTGCCGCCCCCGCTTTGCGTTTGTGCGACGTCCAACGCCACCGAACCGGTGGAAGGAATGCTCATGGCTGACAATCTCATCGTCGTCGGGTTCAAGGGAACTCGGCGCGCCTCCGAAGTTCTCTCGGAAGTGCAGAAACTGGATGACAGCTGGGTGATCGATCTGAAGGATGGCGTGTCGGCATATCGAACCGATGACGGCGAGCTGCGCATCGATCAGAGCGTCCAAGCGACGCGCGGTCAGGGCGCGGATTTGGGCTTGCTCGCCGGCGCACTGCTCGGCGGATTGCTCGCCGCGCCGTTCACGGGCGGACTGAGCGCAGCGGCGGCGGCCGGCGCGGTAGGCGCTGGTGCGGCTGGCGGGGCGATCGGCGGCGCCGCCATGGGTGCGGAAGACGCCGCGGATTTCAAGCGACAATACGGCATTTCGGACGAGTTCGTCGATCAGGTCGGCAAGTTGATCCACCCCGGCGAGTCGGCTGTCTTCGTTCTCGCTCGCACGGTCAATCCGGATCTCGTCGCGGAGAAATTCCGCGGATACGGCGGGACCATCCTGCGAACGAATCTCTCCATCCCGCAAGCGGTGCGCGCGCAACGCAACCTCCGCGGGTAGGTATTCCGAGTGTCACGCCGTAGCCGACAATTGATCTCGTGCGCAGGCGCTTTGATTGTGGCCGCGGCGTGCGGAACGTCCGAAAATGAGGAGCGCCGGATGGGTGCGGCCGACGCCGCGCAAGTCGACTCGCAGTTGCCCCTCGTCCACGACAGCGTCGTCGAGAACTACATCAACACGCTCGGTCGTTCGATGGCATCGCGCACGAGTCGAGCGGACCTCGACTGGCGGTTCGCGGTGGTGAATTCGCCCGAGGTGAACGCATTCGCTCTTCCCGGCGGCTTCATTTACGTGAATCGCGGTGCCATCGAACAGGCCGATCGCATGGACGAGCTCGCGGGGATCATGGGCCATGAGATCGGCCATGTCGTGGAGCGTCACTCCGTCGAGCAGATGCAAAAGGCGAAAAAGGGCGAGGTCGGCCTCTTGATGCTCTGCACACTCACGCACGTCTGCCGAACGATCGGCGGACGCATCCTCGTCGGCGTCGGCGCCGAGGGGATGCGGGCGCGCTACAGTCAGCACGACGAGGCCCAGGCGGATTCGGAAGGCGTCACCAACACGGTGCGGGCCGGTATCGATCCGGAAGGCCTGCCGTCGTTCTTTCAAAAGCTGCTCGATACGCAAGCGCAGCAGCCGTCGACCGTCGAGGTGTTCTTTTCAACCCACCCGACCGACCAGTCGCGGGTCAGCGCGACACGCCGACAGATATCTGAAACGCCGAGCGCGCACGCCGCGGGGCTAGTCCGCGACACGCCTGAGTTTCACGCTATACAGGAGCGGGTGAGGGCGCTACCGAAGCCGCCACCGGCGGCGCCGTCGTCGCCGTAGCGTGAGGTTTGCCGACCCTCAAGGCAAAGCGGGCGCTTGCATCGGTTCGCCCGACGACGTCGGTATCAGTCCGCGCCCAATGACCAACCTCGGCAGGACGCCCAGATGTGAGATGAGGTGCGTGTGCGGGTAGTGCCTGAGTTGATGCGCCCTGAACGCGCCGTTCATCACGCCCACGACCAGGCCGCAGCCTGCCGCCGCACCGGCCTCGAGATCGATCGGCGTGTCGCCAACCGACGTCACCGACTCCACGCGTCGAACTCCCGTAAGCGCCATTACTCTGAAGATGAGATCGGGATGGGGTCGCCCACGTCCGACCTCGTCAGCCGCCACTGTCGCGTCGATCTGCCAAGTGGCTCGCCACCCGAGGCGATCGAGCAGCACGTCGAGCACGATGCGGCTGTGGACGGACGCCAACGCGACCAACGCACCCGCACGCTTGAGGCGGAAGAACGTTTCCTCGACGTGCGGCATCAGCTCGATTCTTGGGCCGCGGCGGTAATGCTCGGTGATGCGGTGAAGGAAATCGGCGTGCACTGCGCTCACGAGCTCGTCGCTCGCCGAGTCGGGGCCGATCGATCGGGAGATCAACCGCCGGATGGCGTCCGGTATCGGCATCCCCAACGCCTCTCTCACTGATTCTCGCTTGACCGGTACATTCGCGGCGATGAGTGCCGTACGAATGCATTCGTCGACTGAGTCGCCGGAACGCACCGTCGTTCCTTCGACACTGAACACCACGAGGTCGATTCTCAGCGCGCTCGCGTCCATGTAGTTCCTCCGCTGGGAGAAGGATGGCGTTCGTTCGGCGCGCGTGGTGTCGAAAGGGTCACGAGTTTGCCACTGGCGTGTACGTCTTGTCTGCAGCGCTTGCTCAGGCGGCGCCGACCCGCAGCTCGACGCGGTCGGTGAGCGCATCCGGCTTCTCGCCGAGAAATTCCACCCACTGCTTCTTGAGCGAGCGGTAGTGCGTTGCGGCCTCCACGAGCTCCAGGAAACACCCGATCGTCTCGGCAAAACGCGCCTGCAGAACGTTGTTGGCGATGCTGCCGTCGGGCGCAAAAGCTTCGTGCGCCTGCGCGAGTGAGAACATGTCGGGGTAGAGCCGGCTCCCGAGATGCTCGAGCGGAATGCGGAGCGACCATAGGCCGCGGTTTCCGCCGGCCATCGATGGCGACGCCGACATGAGCAGGCCCTGCCTTCCATTGAACGGCTGCGGGCGTACTCGCGAAACCCAGTCGATCAAATTCTTGAGCGCGCCGGGGATCGACGCGTTGTACTCCGGTGAGGCAATCACGAACGCGTCCGCCGCCTCGAGCCAGCGGCGAAAACGCGTCGCCGGCTCGGGGACGCCCGTCTCCTGCTCGACGTCGAAGTCGAACGAGACGCTGTCGAAGTCCCCCATGGTTGCCCGTTCGACCGTGGCGCCTTTCTGCTGAATCACCTGCTCTGCCAGCCGGGCGAGCCGCTCGTTGAGCGAATTGCGTCGCAGCGACGCGCTCAGAACCACGACGCGGACCGGTTGCCGATGTTCTGTTTCCACGGGATCGCTCCGATGAATGATGGATGTTCGAGCGACATCTTGCGTGCGCCGTCAAAGGCGCTTCGTCTCTCCGATCGCGAGCGTCCAGTTCGCGTCCGGCGGCAACTCAGCCTCGTTCCATCGCTGCGCAAATCGCGACGGCGGTTCCTCGACGGGTTCGTCGGTGAGACGAAACGTCCCCCAATGCAGCGCCAAGCACGGTGGCCGCCCACCGTCGTGGGAGGTGACCGCGCGGTAGGCCTCCATCGCGTCCTCCGGGTTCATGTGGACGCTCTCCATGAACCAGCGCGGCGCGTAGGCGCCGATGGGCAGCATCACGAGATCGAACGGCCCCGATCGCTCGCCGATTGCGGCAAATTCCGGGTGGAGAGCCGTGTCACCGGCGAAGTACACGCGGACTCCGTCGGCAGCTATCGTCCACCCGCACCACAACGTCGCGCCGCGATCGTGGAATCCGCGCCCGCTGAAATGGCGAGCCGGTGTGCAGGTGGCGGTATAGCCGGCGCCATCCACCGTCTGCCACCAGTTGCGCTCCTCGATGCTCCTCACACCGAGAGACATCAGCAACTCGCCCAGTCCGAGCGGGCAGAGCCAGTTCGCGTCGGGAAACTGCTTCGCGATGCGGCGGACCGTCGTTGCGTCGAGGTGATCGTAGTGATTGTGTGAAAGGAGAACGACGTCGATCGGCGGCAAAGCATCGAAGTCGACACCGGGCGGAGTCAGGCGCCGCGGACCGATCCAGCGAAATGGCGACGCGCGCTCACCCCATACCGGGTCGGTGAGGACGTTCAGCCCGCCGAGTTGGAGCAGGACGGTCGAATGCCCTACCCACGTGGCGGAGCGGTATCCGGGATCGGCGCGGGGGACGACGATCGACGGCGTGCGCCGCGGCAGCCAGCCGCGCGGAGGGTTCGGCGCGATCCGTGTCTGTAGGCGATCGCGAAAACGCCAGCGTAAGACATCTTTGAAGCCGCGCGGTTGACCGGGCCAGGGATTCTGAAACGTCATTGACGGTCTTCCCGCGAAGGGCTGCGTGGGGGGGAAAAGCAGGTGCACCCGCGCTCAGTGTACGCCGCAAGGTCGGCGTGGGCAACGTCCGCTGAGAGCATGACAGGAATGTGACTGTCGAAAACTCGGCGGCCGAGCGCGGGGCGGCCGGCTCTTTGCTCGCTCTTGCCGTCATGGACCGAGAAGCACGTGGATCCCTGATGCCGCTGGCACTACTCGCCGCGGCCTCGGGTGCGCGTACATGGGCCGGTGTCGCCGCCATCTCGCGCCGCACGCCTCCGAAATTGTTCGCCGCTGGCGAATTCGTCTACGACAAGGTGCCGACCGTGCCCGACGCGTGTCGCTCCGCCTCCCTCGTCGGGCGTATAGCGGCGGGAGCGTTGGTGGGCGCGACCGTGGGGAGTCGAGCAGGGCGGAATCGCGCCGGATCAGCGATCCTCGGCGGACTCGTCGCGTTCGCGAGCGCGCACGCTACATATAGAATGCGGCGGGCGCTCGGCAGACGTCTGCCGCCGATGGCAGCCGCGCTCGTCGAGGACGCGATCGTCGTCGGCGCCGCCTGGGCGGGCGCGGAGTTGTTGCGCCGGCGTGACTACTGACGTTGCATCCGGACTTCCGCCGGCGTGACTCCATCGGGAGTCAACATTCCCTCGAGTACGTTCTGCGACACCAACGTGCCGTCGAAGCGCTCGTGAAAGGCCGGCCGAGGATTGCCCTGAGTCGTGGCGAAGGTCAAGTCGAGGTGAACACCGTCGGTGGTGATCCCACCGGTGATCGTGATCGTTCCGCCACAGCAGGCTTCGCCGGACCAGTCGCCCGTGCCGGCGACTGTGTTGCCGGTCACCGCGAGCGTCCAGCTCTCATGGGACCCAGGCACCTCGTTTGGGCGGATCCACGTGCCATTCAGCGTCGCCGTCGAGGGAATGACTGAATCGCTGCCGCAACCGATGGCGGCCATCATCACCAGCGTGGCCACGAGCGTGGCGTTGAATAGTCGTCGCATGCCAGCCAAACCACCCATCAGCGTCGGCGGTCACGCGGTCGCGAGCCACCGACGACATTCGTCGGCCATAGCTCGCAAGACGGTGAGATCGGCCTCGAGAGGCGCCGCGTCCTCCGCGTGAGGCAGCATCTCGACTAGCGCTGCCCTCGCGGCACGGTCGTCGCCCGCGCGAATCGCATCCATCGCCCGCTGCTCGATGACACGCTGTCGCGCCCGAATTTCGCTCAAACGTCCCTCGACACCGACGATCTCGGTCTCGAGGCCCGCCAACTCGCGGCGAAGCCGCTCCAACGCGGATTTCACTTCTCTTTGATGAGCGTCCGGAGAATCAGCGTTCATCGACTGCGTAACCTTTCCGAGATAGAGGACCGAGGAGCGCTCGCTCGGCAGACGACGCCTCGTTGGACAATCGCTCGCGCTCATCGGCGCGGCAAGCAGAGCCGTCGGCCGCATCCGCGTGGGAGGCGCCTGTTGCCACTCTTTGCCGCCGTCTACGGCACAGGCAATTTCTGTTACGCCTCCACCCCACCGTGGATCACCGAAAACTTGACCGTCCCGCGGCAGAATAGGGCTGCTCTGGTCAACATCGTTTCACCCCATCACTCCGCATCAAGTGAGCGACATCGACTGGAACCTCGAGCTCCGCAAGATCTCGCGTGAGTACGACGGGCTTCCCCCCGAACGGTCGCGGACCCAGCTCCGCCTGCAGAAAATTCAAGAAATCGCCGCGAAGGACCGATTCCTCGAGCGCCTCGCGCTCATCGGGATCTGGGCGCGACTGATTCTCATCGCGGCGCTGGGAGTGTCACTCTTCTGGTGGCCGTACGGCCGCGGCTGCGGCATGCCGTTCGCCGCTTACCTGTTCTCTAATGGCATCGTGATCATCGGCGCCATTACGCTGGCCATCCGCGCCTGGCGCGACCGCCTGCCTTGGATTTTCATAGGCTCGACGGGGTGCGTGGCCCTCGCGTGGACCGTCATCGCGCTGAACGTCATGCCGCGCCTCGGGTACTCGCCGGCCGGCGGGACGACGGCCGGATGGCGTTGCGCGGCGGGCCGCTAACCTATCCCCGGCAAACGGCACAGCGTGTACGCCCATCATCGGATTTGTGTCACGGTCGGGCACGAGCTTTGCTCAATCCCGCGCGTCAATCGCCGCTGAACTCGACGAGCAACGCCGAATGATCGGAGAGGCGGCGCTCACGCTCGACGTGCGAGTAGTAGCACCGCGTCGCGTCGCCGGCCAATGACGCGGACGCCATCGCGTGGTCGATACGGAAGCCGTTGAGCGGCACTCCGCCCCGACCGAAGCTGAACCACGTGTGCTCCGTCTCCGCATTGCGTGACCGCCACAAATCGACGAAGCCGGCTTCGCGAATCGCGACCAGATAGTCGGAGCTCATGAACTTGTACGCGTGCGCGTCGACGAACGACTCGCCCGCGTTGAAATCGCCGATGAGCAGATAGCGACGGTCGGCGCGACGCGTGGCGTGCCCGACCATTGAGTCCCAGAAGTTGCGCAGCGTTGCACGCTGAAGTGGCCCGTACACCGCTCCGACGGTCGCCCAGCCATCCACGTCGACCTCGAGGAGCCCATGCCGGAAGACTCGCGCTGGCGTGCCAGCCCGCCGGCGGCGGAGCGGAACGCGCGCCGCGATCAACGTGCCGTTTTCACTGCTGGCCGGGGATGTGTGTTCGTGGAACGCGAGGCCGCTCGCACGGAAGGCCGCGACGAGTTGCGGCGTCGTTCGGGCGCGCAGCTCGTTGACCACCACCACGTCGGGCTCGTGGCTCGCGATCGCCGCGACGATCGCATCGAGGCGCCGCCCGCCGCCCTGGCGGATGTTCCAGGACAGGATCCTCACCTGCCCCACCGTTGCGATCAGCCGAGACCGTTGTAGAAACTCGGTCGCCCACGCAGATACAGCGCTCCGTGGGCGACGAGCTCTATCGCGACGAACACCGTGCCGGCCGTAGCCCACGTCAGCCACGCCAACGACTGGTGCTCCAACAGCAACGTCGCCGTCAACCGAGCGCCGAAGGCAAGCACCATCCCGCCCACGAACCACACGGCGATGCGCGCGACGATCTGAATTCCACGGGACGCCGGCAGACGTGGCCGGAGCCAATTCAAGAACGCCAGGTCGATCCAGTGGCCGCCGAACGCGGGCCACAACATCAGCAAGCTGAGAAAGGGCCAGCGGCGAATGCCCCCGGACCGTGACGCGACGACCGCACCGGCGACGATCGCGATACTGATCGTCCGCGTGAGGGTTACACGCAGTGGCTCACGGTACGGTCGCCAATCGGGCATCTACCGCACCCGAACGCTCACCTTTCCGGCGCCGGCCCGGCCGCCTTTTCGAGGCGCGATCCGAACTTCCACGTCGCACCCCAAGCGAGCGAGATACTTGACCAGGCGATCGAGCGAAAAACCTCGCAGCCGGCCGTTCGTGATCAGCGACAGCTGCGATGGCTGCTCGCGGATGAGATACGACGCCTCAGTTTGCGTCATCTGCCGGTCGCGCAGAATACGCCCGATCTCTCGGGCCAGGAGCTCTTTTTTCAGATTGACTTCTGGTGGTTTGGCCAACCGTAGCTTCGTCGCCATCGGTTCTCCGGTGAGGTGGGTGGCTGTGGGAACCTTCCCTGTCGCCGCAATCTGGCGCCGTACTGGCCACAGGGCCAGACGTCACCCCGCCTGACGGTCGCGACCGGCGACAAAACAAAAGGCCCCGGCAGCCGCCGGAGCCTTTTGTCGTCGAGCATCGTGGTTAGTGAATCATCGTCAATCCGAGAATGCCTGTCAGGATGTCGCTCAGAATCGAGGCGTTCCCGTTGACAAACGTGCCGTATCGTGCGCGGCTCCAATAGGCGTCGTCGTACCCACGTTGGAAGCCTTCGCGGAAATAATAGCTGTAGTCGCTCTGCGGCACGTAGGACCCTGCGTAGTCAAAGTTGCCGTTCTCAAAGTCGAACGCCCGCTGAAAGTCCGCCGGCACCCGGTCGCGGCGGTCGATTTGTCCGGCGCGGTAACCCTCCAGGTACCCCTGGTTGACCGCCTGTCGCAGGACGTCCACTCCGTACTGGTTCGTCTCACGGAACACGCCGCCCATGTTGTACCGATACTCGTATCCCGGGCGGTAGTCGCGGTCGCGGTCGAAGGCGCCGCTGGCCTGTCTGTCGCGCTCTCGTCGCGCGAGCTGTGCCTCCTGCTCGGCCCGCTGCGCTCGCTCGAGCTGCTGCTGCTGAGCCTGACGGGCCTGCCACTCACGCTGCTGCTCGGCTAGCTGCGCGTTTCGACGCTGATTCTGCAGTTCCGCGGCGCGAGCCTGCTCGCGCGCGAGCCTGCTCGGCGCGCCCTTGATCGGCGCGCGATTGTGCGGCGCGAGCCTGGTCGGCGCGTGACTGCTCCGCGCGCGCCTGTTCCGCCCGACCCTGGTCGCCGCCCCTCTGCTCGGGCATCGCGGCTCGCCGGTCGACGCTGCCCTGGCGTTGCTGATCCTGATGTTGCTGATCCTGGCGTTGCTGATCCTGTCGCGACACCTGCCCACGCTGATCCTGGTGACCGCCGCGATCGCCCTGACCGCGCTGCGCGTGTGCCGCCGTCGCAACCAAGAGCAGCGCCGCCGCTGACGAAAAAACCTGTCTGCGTTTCATACGCCCCCCGATCCTGAGAAGTTCTACATCCTTCAATACACTCGGCGGCGCCTCGCGTGCCGCGTTTGAGGGGGAACTTTCCAGGACACCAGGCGGCGGACACCTGTCAGCCAGCTTACAACGCCGCCAGGAGCGGCCATGAGCTTGGCCATATCTGAGAATGCTAAATCTCGTGAGAGGTCCACCGGTTCACCGGTCCACCGGTCCACCGGTCCACCGGTCCACCGGCCCACCGACCTTCGCGTTCACGTGACGATTGCGTTTCCCGTTCGGATCTCGAGCCACTCCTCGTCCCATCGCCGACCGACGTTCGAGAAATACGTGGCGATGGCCTCCGCATGACGATGCTCGGCGATGAGACGCCGAACCTCGCGCGCCGCCGCAGGCCACAAGACATGGTCGCAGCGACTCGCGACGTAGTCGATCAACTGCGAGGAGACTCCGTCGTCGTCCGCGGCCGTCGCGATGAATCGGACACCGTCCGCCGCCCGCACGACGGCCGTGTGCAGGCGCTGGTCGAGTGCTGTTGCCGTCATGGGTCCCCCCTCCTACAGCGTCGGCTTGAGGATCATTACGACGACGATCGATCCCATGATTCCGAGGAGGACGATGCTCGCTTGGCGAGCCCGCAGCCCCGCCCGCGTGAGCGCGGCGTCATCGCCTGACGAAACGGCCTGCTCGAGGGTAGCTAACCGCTTCGACATGACCAGTCCGCCGAACGCTCCAAGGAGGATGATGCCGCCGAAACCAAGGCCGATCCAGAGCGATCGAAAGGTCATCCGCCCGACGAGGACCATCGCGATACCGGTCAGCAGCAACAGCCCGGCCGCCGGACCGCCGATCGCCTGCATGGTGCGCGTCAGCTGAGGGATCACCGGGGCCAGCGCGGCTCGATCGGCCCCCCGGAGGAGCCGCGCCATGAGGATCGACAACGCCGCGCCGCCGCCGATCCAGACGATCGCCGACAGCACGTGCGCTACCTTGAGAACGCCATACCAGTTCATGCACGCCTCCGGAACAAACAGGGTTATACTCCATGTATAATCCGGACTATACGTGCTGTCAAATGAATTAACGTCACGATGACGCCACGCCCCTACGACGACCACAACCGAAAACGGGCGGCCGACGCCGGCCGCGACCGGATCCTTGCCGCCGCTCGAGACATCCTCAACCTCGACGACGTCCGGTCCTTTTCGCTGGATGCCGTGGCGCGCGGCGCCGGCGTCACGCGGATGACCGTGTACAACCAGTTCGGCTCCAAGTCGCAGCTGTTGGCCGAGCTGTTCGACACCCTCGTCGAGCGCGACGCGTTCAGCAAGATGCCGGACGTCTTTCAGCAGACGGACGTCGGCGAGGCCTTCGATCTGCTGGTCGCGATCCTCGGACGCTTCTATACGGACAACCGTCCGCTGATGGTGCGAATGGCGGGGGCCGCGGGCCTCGACCCGGACCTCGACGAAGCGATGCGATCGCGGAACCTGCGCCGCCGCCGCGTCGTCGAGACGCTCGTCCAGCGCCTCAGCGAGGATCACCAACCGGCGGTCGCACCAGCCGAGCTGGTGAACACGCTCGATGTGCTCCTCAACTTCACCACGTTCAACGGCATCGCCGGCCCGACACGAACGCCCAAAGCAGTGATCCCGCACATGCGGCGGATGATCCGCAGCGTGCTCGGACTTGCCGCGCCAAAGGCGGCGCCGCGCCGGCGGACGCGTTAGCGACTGAGCGACGTTCGTCGTCGCTCGGCGTCGCTGAACTAAGTACGCTCGGGTGACGTCAATCACTGACAGCACAGTCAAACACAAGCACTGTGCGCCGCGCGTGTAGCCCGCCATCCGACGCACCCTGCCCCTTGGCGACGCACGCGCTCTCGGAACGCGCAAGTCGCTGCCCGCTCAGCGTCGACGCTCAGCGCAGCCATGCCCGCCCTCCCCGTACGTGGGAGCCCTCCGATGTGTCGCCCCACCCCCACGCTGCTCGGCGCCCTTTGGCTCGCGCTCGCGGCCGCGGCGTGCAGTGAGCCCGTCCAGCCAACGAACCCCGTTGCTCCTTCCGACGGCGCTGCGAGTCGCAGCATCTCGCTCGGAGGGAAAATCGATCCGGATGCGTTGTCCGGAGGTGCAACCACGGTGTTCGACGCCACGGCCGGCGCATTCGGCCATCCGGCGCCAAACCTCGACGCGGCGGCGCTCGCGCGACACAACGCCGGCGACGTCGCGTTCGGCGACATCTTCGTACCGAGCACCGGCCTCGGACCGTTGTTCAACAACAACGCGTGCGAAGCCTGTCACGTCGGCGACGGCCGCGGCCAGCCGCCGGCAGACGGGGCCTCGTTCACCACGATGCTGTTTCGGGCGAGCATCCCCGGAACGGACCCGCACGGCGGACCGAATCCCGCGGGCAAGTACGGCGGCCAACTTCAGCTGCTCGCGATTCCGGGATTCTTTCCCGAGGCGGCGGCGCGCGTGGCGTACTCGGATTCGGGTGGGCGATTTGACGACGGCACGCCGTACACGCTTCGCGTCCCGCACTACTCGTTCAAAGGGTTCCTCGGACCACTGCCCGACAACCTGCTCACCTCACCGCGCGTGGCGCCGGTCAACTTTGGGCTCGGCTTGCTCGAGGCAATTCCGGAGGCGACGATTCGTGCGCTCGCCGATCCCAACGACGCCGATCACGATGGCATCTCGGGGCGCTACAACGTCGTGTACGACGTGACCGTACAGGACTACATCATCGGACGCTTCGGCTGGAAGGCCAACGTCGGAACGCTGTTGCACCAAGCGGCCGGAGCGTTCAACGGCGACATGAGCATTACGACGTCGTACTTCCCGAGCGAGAATTGCAAGGGCGAGTACCTCCGCTGCAAGGATCACGCGGCGGAGCTCGACGACCAGACGGTGAGCGACGTCGCGTTCTACACGGAGACGTTGGGCGTGCCGGCGCGGCGGAACCTCGACGATCCGCAAGCGCTGCACGGTGAGCGGCTGTTCCACGGCATCGGGTGCGACGCATGTCACGTCTCGACGCTCACGACGGGCGTGCTCCCCGGCGTGCCAGCCGTCTCGAACCAGAAGATTCACCCGTACACGGATCTGCTGCTGCACGACATGGGCAGCGCGCTGGCCGACAATCGTCCCGATTTCGGGGCGTCCGGCCGCGAGTTCCGGACGCCGCCGCTATGGGGCATCGGGCTCGTGCAGATGGTGAACGGTCACACGTACTTCCTGCACGATGGACGCGCGCGCAATCTGTTGGAGGCCGTGCTCTGGCACGGTGGCGAAGCGAAAAACGCTCGCGAGCGCTTCAAGTCGCTCTCGGCGAGCGACCGAAAGGCGCTGATCGCATTTCTCAACTCGCTCTAGCCGCCACCCTCACCCGTCACGCAACGCGACGCTCGGGTCTACACGCGACGCCCGGTGCGCCGGCAGCAACCCCGCCGTCGCCGCGACGAGCAGCAGAATCACGAGCGCGCGCCAGGTCTTCTCCGTCAGCATCGTCGTCGCGGCGCTGTTGTCGAGACATTCGTCCGCGCTGAACGACCGGCCGGGCCGCGGCGTGACGCCGAGGAAGGGGAAGAAGTTGCAGGTGACCGGCACGCGCGTGAGGCGCTGTGTGTCGCCGCGAGGCATGCTCAGGACCGCGTCGCCAATACTATAGAATGCGAAATACCCCGCGACGTCGCTCACCGAGCGGCTTCGGGCGCCGAGATCCACGAAGTGCGCGACCTGGACGCGCCATTCGTCGACGCCGTTGTCGCCGACGTTCCCGATCCAGACAAGCCGCGACGGATCGCGGAAGGGCATAGGGCGCAGCAGCACGCCGTTGACGAGACTGAACACCGTCGCGCTCGCGCCGATGCCGAGCGCCATGATCGCGAGCGCGAAGGCGGTGAAGCCCGCGTCGCGCCGCAGCGTCCGGAACGCATATCGAAGGTCGCCGCGCAGCAGATCGAACGAGTCGCGCCAGCGCAGACGCCGTTCCTGCCGAGCCGCGGACGCGCGCGATCGGCGTCGTTCGTCGTCCACTTCGCCGAAGCGGCGTTCCGCTTCCGCGCGCGCGGCCGCCGGCGACCATTCCTTCGCCGATCAACTGCTTCGTGCGGAGCTCGAGGTGGATGCGGATCTCTTCGTCGGCGTCCCGCTGCATGCTGCGGCGGGTGACGAGACGGAGCAGCCGGCGAATCCCGGGGCGGATCTCGGCACGATTCTCGGACGTCATCGGTTCGCTCCTACGCCGGTCCCGGCGCCGAGGTGAGGATGTCGGTGACTGTCTTCGCGTAGCGGACCCACTGCGCCGTCTCGGCGGCGAGCCGCGCGCGCCCGGCTTTCGTGATCCGATAGTACCGCGCCCGCTGATTGTTCTCGGTCACGCCCCACTCGGCGACCACGAGATCGCGTTCCTCGAGGCGGTGGAGGGCCTGATAGAGGGCGCTGTCGCGGATGTCGAGCGCGCCGCGCGACCGGGCCTCGACCCACTGGGTGATCTCGAAGCCGTGCATGGGGGTCCAGCACAGGGCTTTGAGCGCGAGGTTGTCGAGCGTGCCTTTGACGATCGGGAGGGGATCTTGGTCGGCCACGAGGGTCTCAGACTAAGGGTACAGAGTCTGACACCATCGTCGGCCAAAGGGTTGGACCTCCCTTCTCCAGCGTCCGACCCCCGCACCCGTTCCCCGTTCCAGTTCACCGCACACCGTCTCCGCACTCCTCTGAGGGGTCGAGAGGGCCGCGGCCGTGTGCGGTGAACTGGAACGAGTGCGGTGGCGGTGTGCGGTGAACTGGAACGAGTGCGGTGACGGTGTGCGGTGAACTGGAACGAGTGTGAGGGACCCGCGTTATACTGAGAGATTCTCGCGGCGAGGACTCCCCGATGGCGCCCGTCGTTCCGAACCCGAAAAAGATCAAGGCCTTCCCGACCGAAACGGCGTTCGAGACCTGGCTCCGCGCGAATCACGATCGCGAGACGGAGATCTGGCTCAAGATCCACAAGAAGGAAACCGGTCTACGCACCGTGACCCACGCGCAAGCGCTCGCGGTGGCGCTGTGCTGGGGGTGGATCGACGGCATTCGAAAGGCATTCGACGAGCGCTCGTTCCTCCAGCGGTTCACGCCACGCAAGGCGAAGAGCATCTGGAGCCAGGTCAACCGCGAACACATCGCGCGTCTCACGGCGGCCGGCCGCATGACAGCCCATGGCCAGCGACACGTCGACGCGGCGAAAGCGGATGGGCGGTGGGATGCCGCCTATGCACCAATGCGTAGTGCGAGCGAGGCCACCCTGCCCAACGACCTTCGCGCCGCCATCCAGGCCAACGCACGCGCGCGGAAGACGTTCAAGACCCTCGGGCGAGTGAACCTCTTTGCGCTCGCCTTCCGCACGAACAACATGAAGACGCCGGCCGGCCGGGCGAAGAAGATCGCCGAATTGGTCGCCATGCTCGCGCGCGGCGAGACCATCGTACCTGAACGGCCGCGCCGAGTCGCACCGGATAGTGCCCGACGACGCTGAGTCCGCAACGGCACGGATGCTGCCAGCAATCGTGGCAGACAACTCAGCGAGGCTAGAGTGACCCACACGCACGAGTACGACTGCATCGTTTGCGGCGCGCATTTCGACTCGCAGGACGATCTGGCCCGGCACGATCGGGAGGCGCACGAGCCGAAGCAGGTCGCCCCGTCCGACGATCCGGCTGAGCCGATCGGGAACGAGAGGGTGCGGGACGAGGATCGCTCAGACGACTCGATGCGCTGAGTCGCGTCTAACGATCGGTTAGCCCGCGGACGCCTCGGGCCGCGCGAAAGCTGCCGCGTTGTCGACGGCCCACCGAAAGAACGTCCGCGGCGGCGATCCGAGGATCTCCTGGACGGCGGACGTCACGAACGCCGGATGCCCCAGCGTGGCCGCCCACGCCGAGAGTAGCATGTCCGCGATGCTGCGGGGCCACGTTCCCGCCGTCTCGGCCCGGAACTCGTCTGGCGACAGCTCCTCGAATCGGAGCTGTCGCCCGATCGCGTCACCGATCGCGCGCACTTGCGCGGCCTGGCTCAGCGCCTCGGGGCCGGTGAGGACGTAGTCGCCATTCGCACGCTGGTCATCGCGCAGCACGCGCGCGGCCACCGCCGCGACGTCGCGTTCGTCGATGGGCGCCGTCTCGGCGGCGCCGTACGGCCAACGCACCACGTCGCCGCGCGAGATCTGTGGCCCCCACCAGTGCCGCGCGTTCGAGGCGAACATCCCCGGCCGCAGGATCGCCACATCGAGACCCGACTCTCCGAGCAGGCGCTCGATCTCGACGTAAAGGCCGCGCATCGCATTCGGCTGCTGAAAGAACGGGTGCGGAGTACGGTGCGGCGCCGACAGCAAGACGACGCGCCGGTGCTCGACGGACGTGTGCGCCGCGAGCCGCGCGATCGCCGCGGGAACGGCCGCCGGTGGCGCGGTCCAAAGGAGGAATACAGCCCCGACGCCTTCAAGGGGCGCGTCGAGCGACTCTGCTACGGTGAAGTCGCCCGCCACGACCTCGGCGCCAGCGGGCAGCGCCGCGTTTTCCGGCCGGCGCGTGAGCGCGCGCACGGGCACGCCGGCGCGCAGAAGCTCGTCGACTACAAGGCGCCCGACGCGACCGGTGGCGCCCGTCACGAGAACCACGCTCGGCCGCGGCAGTAGCGAATCCCCTTTTTCAGCGTTGACTGTTTCTGGGAGGTTGTCGAGTATCTGAATATCCCGATAGAGATATCTCAACCTAGTGCGCTAGTCGAGCCGCTCGAGTCATCGGATCCTGGTTGCTACCCTGTCGCGTCCGAATTGTCGGAACACGAGGCCGGTCACGGCACCGCGGGCATCGCGCGTGAAAGTCACTTGCGCGTCGACCTCCTTGACGAAGAAACCGACGGCACTTTCAGGCCAGAGGCGCACGGTCGACCCGCCCGGCCTCGACCTTATGGACAGGGCGCCGTCGCTCATTGTGACCACGAGCTCGAATCCTGGCGCGAGCTCGTACGCGCCGACGTACGGAATCAGCGCAGTTGCCGGAAGCTCGATTGCCGTTCGTTGTTTCGGAGGGAGCGCCGACGGAGGCACCAGGCCGAGCAGCCGCATGTAGACCGACAATTGGCTGTAGTGTTCGGCCAGATCCGTTTCGAACAGGAGGAGGTTGCTCACGACCGCCGGCGAGTCGAGCTGTCCGAGCCGCTCGAGAGTCGCGGCGCAAAAACGGAGTGACGCATCGAGATGTGCGATCAGCGTGTCCTTGGGCCACATCGCCTTGACGGTGTCCGCCAAGGAATCTTTGGATGTCCGAGGATGTCTGGTGTCGCCGAGTCGCTCGCACAGAGTGTAGTTCGCGGCCTCGAGATGCTGGGCGATGTAGCCAACCGTCTGCTGCGATGGGGTCGGCCGGTAGCTGTACTTAGCGGCGGGAATCGAATCGAGGGCGGCGAGAAGGCGGCCGCCAAAGAGGTCGGCGAACCTCACGAACTGAATGCTGGCCGCGGTCGGCGACTGGCGCGTCGGCGACGGTTGGGCCGCGAGTGACGCGGGAAGCAGGGGTGCCACAAGGACCGAGAGGCGACGGCGCATGTGATCCTGGAACGTTCGGGAGATGACCGCATTACACACGGTGCTGTCCGACGTTCCCGCATCGCCTCCGGCGTGCGCCGCTAACCCGCGCAAGCGAACCCTGCCGCGCCCGGTTTCCTTCGGCGACCGGCGTGGCGCGGAGGATCTCGCCTTGACGCATTGCGTCGCGGCTCTTATTCCTTCCACTCACCTGATGACTGGAAGGCTCGGTGCGCAAGACGCCGTCCGATCTCCTGCAAGGAACCGTCGACATGCTCATCCTCCGCACGCTCGCCTGGGAACCGATGCACGGCTACGCCGTCTCGCGCTGGATCGATGAGCAGACCGACGGCGTGATCGCCGTCGACGGCGCTGCGCTGTATCAAGCGCTGCACCGGCTCGAGCGGCGACAAGTTGATCGCGTCGACATGGGGCGTCTCCGAGAACAACCGCAAGGCAAAGTACTACAAGCTCACCGCGCGCGGTCGCGCCGAGCTGCGCGCCGAGTCGGCCGTGTGGACGATCGTACGCCGACGCCGTGGGCAAAGTGCTGAGCCCCGGACTGAGGTTCCATATGCGTCCACTCGTTCGTTGGTTCCGTAATTTCCGTGGCGATCGCCGTCGACGATCGCGCGCGACGTCGACAGCGAGCTTTTTTTCACCTCGAGATGCGCGTCGCGGAGCTGCGTGCGCGCGGGGTCTCGCGCGAGGAAGCCGCGCGGCGCGCCCGCGAGGAGTTCGGCGATCTCGACTTCACACGCGACTACTGCCGACGCGTCGACGAGGGGGCCGAGCGAGAGGCTCGCGTGACGGAGCGCATCGCCGAGCTGGGCGCAGGACGCGCGCTACACGCTGCGTACCGTGCGGCGAAGTCCGGGCTTCGCCGCGGTCGCGTTGCTGACCCTCGCCCTCGCGATCGGCGCCAACAGCCGCAATTTTCGCCGTCGCTCGCGCCGTTCTCATCGCGCCGCTGCCATATGGATCGCCAAACGGCTCTGTTGGCGGTCTTCGAAAGCTGGCCCGACGACCCCGCCGGACGCTCGGGAATGTCCCCACCGAATTTCGTCGACTATCGCACGCGGCAACACGCGTTCACCGATCTGGCTGCTTACGTTGGCATGGGCGAACTCACGTGGCGGATGCCCGTCGGTGAGCCGGAGATGCTCTCGGCGTCGCGGTCACGGAGAATCTGTTCAGCGGTTCTCCGGGCGTCGCCGCTGCACGGACGAAGGTTCAGCTCCGGCGAAGGGAGTGCCGGCAACGACCGGATGGCTCATCGTGTCGTATCGAATCTGGCATACGCTCAGCTCGGCGCCAAGTTGTCGGCGATCGGCAAGCCAATCCTGCTCAACGGGCGACGCATACGACACTCATCGGCGTGATGCCGCCGCGGTTCACGCTCGGATTGGACGAGGACGTGTGGACGCCGAGCGACTTCCACGATGAGTTGGCGAACGCGGTGCGTGACACGGAACCAACATTACGCACACGTCATCGGTCGTATGAAGGCCGGTACGTCGCTCGCCGCGGCGCGCGCCGATCATCGCTCGGCATCGCGAAGCGAATTGGAAGCCGAGTATCCGCGAGGCAAACACCGGGCGCGCCACGGTGGTCGAGCCGCTGAGGACGTCGATGGCCGGATCGGTTGCGTCGGCGCTCGTCCTCATGCAGGGCGCGGCGTTGATCGTGCTGCTGATCGCCTGCGCGAATCTCGCGAACCTCGCACTCTCGCGCGCTATGGGGCGGCGGCGGGAACTGGCCGTCCGGGCCGCGCTCGGCGCCGGCAGGGGGCGACTGGTTCGACAGTTGTTGACCGAGTCTGTGCTCGTGTCGCTGACCGGCGGCGCCTTGGGCGTGGTGCTCGCGCGCGTGGCGACGGGACGCATGCTGCGCTCAACCCGGAAGTGCTCCCGCGATGTTCGTGGCCACGGTGGACTGGCGCATCGTCGCCTTCAGCGCTTGTGCTTTCCGTCGTCACGGGCGTGCTCTTCGGCGTCGTGCCCGCGCTCGGCGCCGCGCGCGCCGGATCTGCAAGATGCTCAAGGAGAGCGGTCGCTCGGCGACCATCGGTCGAGGCAGGCGACCGGTTGCGGCGCACACTTGTCGCGGTTCAGGTGGGACTCGCCGTGATCTTGCTCGTCGGCACCGGACTTGCTGCTGCGGAGTTTCGCCGAGTTGACGCGGGTCCGGCTCGGGTTCGACCCCGATCAGGTGCTCACGGCCCGCGTCCGCGCGTCCGGCGAGCGATACGACAGTGCCGCCGCGATCAATTCGTTCTATGAGGCCTGCTGGATGAGATTTCGCACGCGCCCGGCGTCGTTGCTGTGGGCGCGGCACGCGGCCTTCCGACGCGGGGCGGCGTATCGAGCAGCATTCGTATCGAAGGAGAGCCGAGTGACGAAACGAACCTTCCGGATCTCGGTTACATCTCCGTTCGCGGCGACTATTTCAAGGCGCTGCGCATCCCGTGATCGCCGGACGTGCATACGACGCGACAGACCTCGCGACCGGACCCGAGACGGGGGTCATCAACGAGACGGCGGCACGACGGTTCTTTCCCAAAGGGTGACGCAATCGGCCGCCGCATTCGCATCGGGCCGAACCCGAACGGGCGCGTGGATCACGATCATCGGCATCGTGGGCGACATCCGCGATCAGTCGCTCGATATTCCCGCGAGGCCGACGCTGTTCGCCAATCACCGCCATGAGACGTGGGAACGCACGATGACGCTGTTCGTTCACACGTCCGGCGACCCGATGCCGCTCGCGGCGGGAGATCAAGCGAGCGCTTCGCCAAGCCGATCCGTCGCTCGCGACGCGCGACGTGGAGACGCTAAACGACGTGCTGGCCCTGGATCTCGCGCCGCGACGATTCGCCCTCGCCGTGTGCGTCGAGCGTTCGCGGTCGTGGCCTTCATGCTGGCGGCGATCGGAATCTATGGCGTGTTAGCGTACATGGTCACGACGCGTTCGCGCGAGCTCGGCGTGCGCTCGCGCTCGGCGCGACCCCGCGCGACGTGATGCTGCTCGTCGCGCGGCAAGGACTGGCGCCTGTCGCTGGTCGGGTGTCGTGCTCGGCGTCGGCGGCGCGCTCGCCAGTGGTCGCGTTCTCGCGAGCTCGCTCTACGGCGTGGGCCCGCTCGATCCGAAGACCTACGTCGCGGTCGTCGCGACCGTGCTCGCCATCGCCGTAGCGGCGTGCCTCGCCCCGGCGCTGCGTGCGATGCGCGTGGATCCGCTCACGAGCATGCGGTCGGATTGACTTCAGCGCCCGCTTGACCTCGCCCTATCGTGGCGGGCAACTAGAGGATCAGGAGTGCCACAAGGACCGCGAGGCGACGGCGCATGTGATCCTGAAGCTTCGAGGGACGAGGGCACTACCCGCGCTCCCGTCCGACGTTCCCACGCTCGCTGCTGGCGTTGGACGCCTTGGGCCGCTCGCGCTAATGTAAGACATGGCCACTCACGCCGGCGGTTCCGATGGCCGCAGGTTCACCGATCGCGAGATGCGATTGATCTTCGAGCGGGCCGGCGAAGCTGATGTCGGGGCGCAAGGCGACCGAGGTTATTCGCTCGCGGAGATGCAAGAGATCGCGGTCCAGGTCGGACTGAGTCCGACCGACGTCGCCAGGGCTGCGTCGACGATCAGCTCGCCCGGAGCGCATCCCGTGCTCGGCGGGCCAATTCGATTTCGCGCTTCACACATTCTCAAGACCAAGCTGACCAACGACGGGATCGCGAGCGTTGCCCTGAAAATTCGCGAAGCGACGGGGGCTCATGGCGAACTGCGCGACGTGCCTGGAGGCGCCGAGTGGCGAGTGCGGTCGGCGACGGGCCTCATGGTCGTCGACTTCACCACAAGGGGAAGCGGAACCCGCATCGACCTGACGGTTGCTCGCGACGACGAGGCGGCTGTCACGGCAATCGGGGTTGGCGCCGCCGGGTTGGTGACCGGAATCGCCGCGGCCATTGCGGCTGCGAACGGATTGCACGTCGGAGTTCTAGCCGGGGTCGGCATCGGCGCCGTCACGGCGATCGGGGGAGCGTGGGCAGGCACGCGCGTGTTGTGGTCGCGCGCGGCGCGCCGCTGGGCGCGAAGGACGGACGCTTTGATGGAAACCATCGGCGAGGCGGCTGAGCGATCCACGAGCGATCCGGACGCGAACTAACCGGACGCTCGCCGCCATCGGCCTCTCACTCAAAGGATGTCGATGCTCCGCTCGGCGACGATCGGGAGAGCGGTCCCCGACGTCAGCATCAGTCGGACGCGATACTGTCCTGGCCTGAGGCGGGAGAGATCCACCGTCACGCCGCGCGACGCGATCCCGCCGTCGATCGACGGTGACTCGCGCCACCGAAGGTCGAGCCCCCGATCCGGATCCATGACGTGCATCCCCACGAGAGCGCGGTGGATCAACCCTTCGTCGACGGGTTCCACCTCCAGCGCGTAGTCGAACGTCTCGCCCTCGGGCCGCACGCCGTACGCCTCCCAGAAGACGCCGATCTGCCGATTGCCCGTCACCGTCATCGCGTGCAATGCGAGCGGCACGGCTTCATCGAGGGATTTCGGGGGCGTGGAATCCAGCGGCGAGTACAGCAGGAGATCTGAAAGGCTCAGTCGCGTGCCTGCGACCGGCAGCTTGGGCGCGAAGCGCGTGCGTTCCGCCGCGTGGTTCGCCGAATCGAGGATCTCGAGACTGATGACCACGGGGCGCCACGGCGCCATCAACGTGGAGACGATCTTGGCGCCGGCGTTCTCGATTGTCGTACCGAATGGCGGAAGGACGCCGCCGCGATCGACAGCGGCCGCGAAGACTCCGGCTTGCCGCGGTTCGTTGCGCGTCCCGCCGTCGTTGACCTCGAACGCCGCGACGATGAACGCGGAGTCGCCGCGCCGAAAGAGCGCGACCTGATGATTGATGAGCGGCTCGAAGCTGGTGGCCCAGACCGGCGCATAGGTCGGCCTGCTTTCCACGTTCTGAAACTCCCAATCCTCGGGCGTCAGTTGATCCGGCGACGCGAACACGCGCGCGTCGGGGAAGAAGTTGAACGCCGGTTGGCGCCGGATGCCGGCGATCGGCGGCGGCCCCAACGCGCCGGGGCGCGCGTCTCCCTGCGTGTACCAGAGCGCCGGGCCATAGCGAAGCACCGTCTCGCGATCATCGCCGCGCGCCCAATCGCCCATCGTCGTCCGGCTGTCCTGCTCGATGTACATCCGCGTGACGCGCGCGAGAAGCTCCGTGCGCAGATCGTTCTCGCTCGTCAGGTACAGAGGCTGGACGAGTCGCCAAAACGCGGCCGTCATCGAGTCTCGCTGTTCTCCGTCCGCGCGGTGATACGGTCCCGCGGCGCGTCCGACGAAGAGCGCGAGATCCTCGAATTGCTTGCGATCCGACTCGGGCAGCTCGTCGAGCGCCAGCGAGAAGGCGGCGTCGGCGCGCGGGAATTTGCCGTACTGCTGCGCCGTGTAGCCGACGAGTGCGAAACACCAACTCGTCGTCGACCGGACCGTGGCTGACGCGGCGCACGCGACGCCGAGGCTGTCCGCCGCTTGCGGGCGTCCGGCCTCGATGAGATAGCGGACCCGTTGGCCGAGGATCCACCGGTCGCCGGGGATCATGACGCCGAGACTGTCGAGGATCGTCAGAAGCCGAGCTCGTGCCGCGACGACCTCGAGAGCCTCTTGCGGTGGATCGGACGCGACCTGCTGGAGAAAGCAGTAGCGGCCGACGACGGCGTCGCAGCTGGTGGCGCCGACCAACGTCGCGTGCGGCAAGAGTCTTCGCCGCAGCGATTCAAAGTCGCCTTGCGCCCGCCGCGCGGATCGCCACGCCCGCGTGGAATCGCGGCTCGTGATGGCGATGGCGGATTGTCGAACGGGCGCAAGCGCATCAGTCGCTTGGGACGGCCCGGCGCTCTGCTGAAACGACGGTGCCGCTCCCGCGACGATGAGCGCAGATAACGTGACCAACATTGGCGTGCCGCCACCTCAGCGGTGAAGCATTTCTCCGCTGAGGAACGACGGGCAGGCGATGTGCCGTTCGATTTGGTGAATGGGCGCGGACGAGTAGTACCATCTGCCAATGGGGAGGAGTGCGGAGGCGGAGTGCGGAGACCGGGAACGCGGGTGAGGGACGGGTGCGGAGACGGAGTGCGGAGACTGGGAACTCGGGTGAGGGACGGGTGCGGAGACGGAGTGCGGAGACGGAGTGCGGAGACCTGGAACGAGGATGGGGGACGCGTGCGGAGGACGTCTCCCTCGGCGACGGTTAAGAGATCTTAGATGCCAAGGAGCGCCGCCGCCGCACACCGCCGCCGCACTCGTCCCAGGTCACCGCACACCGCCGCCGCACTCGTCCCAGGTCACCGCACACCGCCGCCGCACTCGTCCCAAATCACCGCGCACCGCCGCCGCACTCGTCCCAAATCACCGCGCACCGCCGCCGCACTCGTCCCAAATCACCGCGCACCGCCGCCGCACTCGTCCCCAATCCCACGTCACCGCACTCCGCCTCCGTACTCGATCAGCTTCGCACGCGTCGCAGATACGCGCGGAGCTTGGACACTTCCGCGCCCGGATCCGCAAGCGCGACGTATCCATCCGGCCGGATCAGATAGAGCGCCCCCTCGAGGACGCCGGCGTCGCGCGCTGCCTCGTTCCAGTCAAACGCGTGCAGCTCGATCCCAAGTTCGGAGCATGCCGCCTCGAGGCCGTTCCGCACGCGACCGTACACGTGCACCTGCCACCGCAGCGACGCGAGCGGCGCGAAATTGTCCGATCCATTCGTCCTGATCCACGGAAGCCGGTCCCCGGCGATGATCCGGCCGGTCTTGCCCTCGCTCAACGCGCTGTCGTGGTAGGAGACGTTGATCTGCGATACCGTCCGGAACAGGAGCCGTCGCATCGCGCGAAAGCGAAAGGCGACCGGCGCGATCACGGGAACGAGCCGCGTACGGACGACTCGTGCGACCCTGCCCCGTCGCGTCACGATCGTGAAGCCGCGATCGGTGGTCGCGACCAGCCGCCGCGCGAAGGCGATCCGCTCGGGCTCGTACGTATCGAGAATGGCGGCGCCGGCCTCGCCCTTGAGCACTGCCGCGAGCTTCCACGCGAGATTCACGGCGTCGCCGATGCCGGTGTTCATCCCCTGGCCGCCCACGGGACTGTGGACGTGAGCCGCGTCGCCGAGGAGGAAGGCTCGGCCGTCGCGAAAACGAGGCGCCACGCGATGGTGGACACGGTACGTCGAGAACCAGTTCACCGTGGCGTTTGCAAGCTGCATCCGATCCACCGCTCGGCTCTTGACGTCATCGAACGTGACCGCATGATCGGGCTTCTCACTTCCGTGCACGAGGCCAACCAGGCGTAGGTTTCCGGCACCCTTCAACGGGAACATCAGAAGGAAGTCGGCGTCCTCGATGTCGATGTGCAGCTCATCGTTGACCACTGGGCCGGTCGCGTGAACGTCGGCGACGTAGAAGTACCCTTGATAGGTGCCGCCCGGGAACTCGATGCCGAGCTCGTGTCGGACGGTCGACGACGCGCCGTCGCACCCGGCGACGTACGATGGGTCGACTTGTTCCTCGCCGGTTCTTGTGCGAAGGGTCGCGCTCACTCCATCGGCGTGCTGTTCGAGACGGACCAGCTCCGTCTCCCGTTCGACGCGGATGCCGGTCCGCTCGAGATGGTCGATGAGCATCCGCTCGTGCGCGTCCTGCGGATACACGAGAGCGAAGGCGAAGGGACTCAGTCCCTCGCCGATGGCGTCGATCCCAACGCGAGCCCGTGGTCGGCCGCTCACCCAGAGATTGATGGCCGGTACCTTGACGCCGCCCGCGACGGCGTCGTCCGCGATTCCGATCTGCCGGTAGAACTCGAGGGTGCGCGCCTGGACGGCCAGCGCTCGCGACGTCGTTCCGGGTCGCTCAACGCGATCGATGATCCTGACTGGTACCCCGAGTCGCGTCAGCCAGAGGGCGAGGACCAGTCCCGTCGGGCCGGCGCCAACGATGAGGACCGGGGAACGCGTGTCAGGCACGCTTCATTCGGATTCCGAACACCAACCAGAAGATCCAGGTCGTGGTGGTAATGGCCGCCGCTGTGAGCGGAAACCACCAAGCGGCGATGGTCAGCAACGAGTAGAGCGCGAACGCGAAGTACGCATTCTTGTAGTTCCCGCGCATCGTCGCGGTCGCCTTTTCGTCGGTCGTGAGGTGCGCATTCAGCGCCACCCCGGTCAACAAGATCCAGCCAATCGATATGGCCGCCAAGACGCCGTCGTACAGCACCACGACCGGCGCCGCGTGATCAGTCCACAGGTATGCGCCGAGCAGTTCGGTCGGGAACGGGAGCGACACGACGGTCAGCAACAGGAAGCCATTGGCATAGATGAACGATGCCGACGACTTGTCGACGAGCTTCAGCGTGGCATGGTGGTTCACCCATGTGATGAAGATGACGCCGAAGCTCAGGACAAACGCGACAATGGATGGAGTCAACCGCCCGAGCGCTCGCCATAGTTCGGGCGTGTTGGCGATGTTTTCCGTCGACGGAAGCTTGACGTCGAGAATCAGCAACGTCAGCGCGATGGCAAACACTCCATCGCAGAGGGCTTCCAGCCGCGCGTCAGCGTGGGCATCCGTCATCGTCACCCCTCGCGTGCCTGTTTGGCGATCGAGTCCCAGTTGCCCGCACGTTATCGCCCGACGAACATCGCACGTGCGGCCCACCTTGGCGAACCGGCACCACGAAGCCCGCGGTCTAGCGTCCCCTCACGCCGACAAGCCGCCGTGCGGGACAGGCGCGCGTGTCGTCTTCCACCACCCGATCAGCACGGGCAGAGCGAGCGTGAGCGCATAGTAGACGAAGACGTCCGGCTTGTAGTAGCCGTCCGGATGGAACGTCGCGACAATGAAGACGTAGTCAAAGACGATGGCGATGAGCGTCCACACCACGCCGAGGAGCGTGTAGCGTGCGATGCCGTCGCTTCGGACTTTGCTCACCAGCACCCAACAGGTGATGGCGACGCCGATCGGCATAATCAGCCACCCGACGAGCGACGTCCCGACGACGCCGATCAACACGATTCCGAGGATGTACCCAACCAACCAAAGGGCGACGCCCCAGCCCAGCAGTTCCTTCGCGAAGCGGCGGTTCATGATAGCTCCCATTATGAGCGCGGCAGTGCGCACCATGGTTCACTTACGCCGGACACGGACGATACGTCTGTCGGGGCTTATGGAGTGCTGCGTCGGGCAACTACCGCACGAGGAGCGACCGATTCCGCAAGCATCGGCTGCGAGCCGAGGCAGTTGTCAACCGCCGGCCCGCGTTGCGCGCTCTACGATCGCGTACAACCAGTCCGCGTACGCCGACGTCCCCACCCACGGAAAATCCGGCCGCCACTGATCCGACGGCTGATGGTAATGATCGAACTTGCGCAGCGCCTCGGCGCGTTGTGCGTCCGTGTATCCGCGCCACATCGCTCCGGGAATCGGGAACACGATCGGCACGCCGCGCTGCGCGAAGACGAATACGTCGTTGATCGGCCGCGGGGCCGACGCCGTCGTCGTCCAACCGCGCGCGCGCGCGAGTGAATCCGCGATGCGCGCGCCGGGATTCGGCGGCTCGGCGCCCATGATCTGCCAGGTGAGCGCCTCTCCCGCCGGCGATCCCGCGTCGACGCCGATCAACAGCTTGAGCCGATCGATGAACGGCGCCGCGTCCGCGCGCGCGGCGAGCGCCTTCGCGCCAAGCAGTCCCTGCTCCTCGAGGTTGAAGAACATCACGACCAGCGGGCGGTCGCCGGGCGACTGCACGTATCGCCGAGCGACGTCGAAGATCATCGCGATCGACACGGCATCGTCGAGAAAGCCGTTGTAGATCGAATCGCCGGTCGCATCCGGCGGCCCGACGCCCAAATGATCGAGGTGCGCCGTCATGCCGACGAGGTCACCCGTCGTCGTGCCGTTTCGCCCGGGAAAGACGCCGACCACGTTGAAGACCGTGTCGGCTGGATGCGGCGGAGTCGTGAACGGAACCAGCACCGACGGGCCGAAGACCGGTCGCGCTCCGGCCTGCTCGAGCATCCGCGCGAGCTGTCTGGCGACGCGCTCGTTCTCCGGCGTCCACGGGCCGCGTCCACGATTGGCGTCCGACGACAGGTCGCGCGCGAGCACCGCGATCGCGACCGTGTCGGCGGTCGGCGCCGGCCGCTGCGCCGCGGCGCTCGATGTTGGTGCCGCGAGCGTGCCCGCCGCCACTACGAGCGATGCGAGCCCTATCCACGTGCTGAACCCGGCCATGCCACCTCCGCCATCCCGTTCGATCCAACGGCCAGTAGGACTCAGACTGTCCGGCATTCCGCCAGGTTCCATCTTGCATTCGGCCGCGAGGCGCGGCGTCCTACAACCTCTGCACGCAGCCCGTGTGCGCCCGATACGCGCCCGCGGGAGCGCCGATCGCCATACCCACTCCGGTCGTGATGAGCATGCCTCGATCGAAGTCGAAGTGGCGACCCGTCGCGCCGGCCATAGCTGCCGGCGCGAGGAGGATGAACGGCGCCACGAGAAATCCGCCAAGCGCTCCGGCGAGGGCGCCCTTGGCGGTGCCGGACCATGCGGCGCGCCGGCAATCGCTTGCGCTCGTTGGCAGCGCCGGGCTCGGCGACAAGAGATCCGGGCACCGGCGAGTCGCCGTCAAGCGCCCGACTCCTGCGCCCAGCGCCGCGCCCGCCGTCGCGCCCCAGAGATATGCGAGCCGTTCGTTGGCGGTGATCCGATGGTCGCGATCCGATCGCAGCGCCATGCCGACCACGAACGCCGCGCCTAGCGCGCCGCCGATGACCATGCTGCGCGTCGGCTCACCGGGACACGCGCTCGAGGGTTGAGCGAGTGCTGTACTGTACGGTCCGGCTGCCAATGCGAGGCACGCCGCGGTTCGAAAGAAGCGGCGGCCAACTCGCCCGTCAACTCGAATCACCCTGTTGAGCGGATTCTCATCCGACCTCTCAATCGCTCTTCTGCCACTCGTTGACCGCCCACCGATGACTTGCCGGTGCCAAGAGCGCAGCCGCCTGTCCGGCCGGCATCCACTCGAGAAGATGATCGGGTTCACTCGGTTCACCAGTCGCGCCGAGCACAGCCGCGTCGCAGAACGTGTTTCGCTTCTCGAACTGCGCCTGCTCTGCCGTAGAAAAAACGTGCTCGATCGCGGTTCGACGCCACCGCCCGACTTGGATGTCGAGACCACATTCCTCGCGCGCCTCCCGCGCCACGGTGGCCTCCGGTGCCTCGGCCTCGTCGCTGCCGCCGCCCGGCAGCGAGAGTCCAATGGGAGTGTGAACGACGGCGAGACGCCGTTGGGAGTCGGCGATGATGCCGTAGGCGCTCGGGCGAACGATCGCGTGCACGCCGGTCGGCGGAGCGCCAAAGACCGGCACGTTCGCCCAGTCAGTCATCGACGAGATCGTCAATCCAGAATCGTTATAGTCGCGTACTGGTGAGTGGGGCGTTCGAACATCCTGAGCAGCGCCCCAGGGCGGAGGCGCTCGTGAGGAGCTGCGTCCATGACAAAGCGAACCGTCGCTCGACTCGGGTTGCCTTGCTCACTCGGCGGAGCGGTAAACTCACACGCCAGGCTCCATCCCTGCGTGGACCGCGGCGGATCCTCCCAGAACCAAGCCGGATCGGTGATGCGCTCGAAGGATGGCAGCCCCCTCTCGACTTGGGCGGTGGACCACTCGACGTCAGCCAGGTGTGTGTCGGGCATACAGACGAGGTTCCTTGGTCAGTTTCAGCGTTCGCTAAATACCCGGGGTCGTCGGCTTTGTTCTCCCGCCTGCCTTACGGACCGCCGCCGGTGCGCGACGCTCCCACGCCGCCTCCAGCGCGACCTTCACCGCGCGCCGCGAAGCGACGCGCAGTAGAACCGAAGTGCTTCCGGCGCGCCCCCACGCTCCCGCGGCCGGCTCGAACGCCTTCGGATGATCGCGCACGAGCAATTCCTGATCGGTCGGCGAGAGCATGATCGTGCCGTATTGCCGATTCGGATAACCGAGGGTCGCGAAGATTTTGCGACCGACACGGAAGTCTGCGTGGCCCATGTGCTGCCCTTCATCGGCGCCCGCCAATGACAGGGCGATTCGACGAAATTCTGTGGGAGTCATGCGGCAAGCTCGTCTTGGGTTCCAACGCTAACTCAAGCGCGTTCTTCCCAAGGGAACAAGACCCAGCCATTCTCCCAGCGCCAGACTCCGCACCCCTCCCGTTCCCCGTTCCAGGTCACCGCACACCGCCACCGCACTCGCTTGCCTCAATTCATCGGAATCGCGACCGACACCCTGCACCTCCGCCCGTTCTCACCCGCGGAGCTCCTCGCGTTGCTCGAGGGCGACGAGCAGTTCGCTGCCGAGTCGCATCTCAAACCGACCGACGGACTGCGCGCGATGCTCGTGTCCGACGAGGTCTCGCCCGCCTGGCTCGAGCGCCTGCGCGCCGCGGCGGACCGGGATCCATGGCAATTCGGCTTCGTCGTCCTCGAGAAGATGACCGGCATCGCGGTCGGCTCGGCCGGGTTCAAAGGGCCGCCCGACGATCAAGGCGTCGTCGAGATCGCCTACGGTATCGCCCCGGCCTACGGCGGACGCGGATACGCGACGCAGGCCGCGAAAGGGTTGGTGGAGTTCGCGAGCCGCGACGACCGCGTGCAGCGCATCCGCGCGCACACGCTTCCCGAGCGCAACGCATCGGCGTCCGTGCTCACCAAGGCCGGGTTCGAGCTGCTCGGCACGGTCGAGGATCCGGAGGACGGTCTCGTCTGGCGCTGGGAGCGCGACCCCGACGAGCGGTTTCGCTAGGCCGATCTAGTGTCCGGCCTCGAGCTCGTTCTGCTGCTGCTCGCGGCATCGGTGTGCCTGCGCATCCTCGCCGAGCGCTGGCGAATTCCGTACGCGACGCTGCTCGTGCTGGGTGGACTCGCGCTCGCGGAGATTCCCCATCTTCCTCGCATCGAGCTGGCGCCGGACGTCCTGTTCCTCGTGTTCGTCCCGCCGCTCTTTACTGGGGAGCCGCCGCGTTTCCGCTGCGAGACCTGCGGCGTTCGTCAGGCCCGATCCTGCGGTTGGCCGTGCTCATGGTGCTCGTGTCTTCCGCGGCAGTCGCCGTCGTGGTTCGCGCGATCGATCCCGCGTTCACCTGGGCGGCCGCGTTCACGCTCGGCGCGGTGATCTCGCCACCCGATCCCGTCGCCGTCCTCTCCGTGATGCGCTCGGTGCGGCTTCCGCGAGACATCGAGCGCATTCTCGAGGGCGAGGGATTGCTCAACGACGCCACCGCGCTCGTGCTGTATCGCATCGCCGTGGCGGCTGCGGTGACTGGCGCGTTCGTCCCGGGGACCGCCGCCCTCCAATTCCTCGTCGTCGGCCTTGGCGGCGCGGCGATCGGTATCGCCGTCGGTGTGTTGATCCTCCGGCTGCGCCGGCTCACGCAGCGCAGCGACGTCGCCGACACCACGCTGTCGCTGTTGACGCCGTTCGCCGCGTACCTCGCGGCCGAGTCGGTGCGGTTCTCGGGCGTGCTCGCCGTCGTTGCCGCCGGCGTGTACGTCGGACGCAACATTCAGGCGATCGTATCGCCGGCGTCGCGCGTGCAGACCGCGAGCATGTGGACGGTCACGACCTATCTCCTCGAGTCCTTGATCTTCATTCTCGTAGGGGTCGAACTGCCGTACGTCGTGCGAGATCTCGAACCGGCGAGGCTCGCGTCACTGATACGCGAAGCGGGTGTGGTCTTCGCGTGCGTCGTCGTCGTGCGGCTCGTCTGGGTCTTCCCCAGCGCGTACGTCGGCGGACAAATCGGCCGCTGGATCGGGCACAGCCGCCGGACGCCGCCGACGTGGCGCCAGATTCTTTTCGTGGGATGGGCCGGGGTGCGCGGCGGCGATTCGCTGGTCATCGCGCTCGCGCTTCCGCTCGCGACGGCCGCGGGACAGCCGTTCCCGGCGCGCGAGCGCATCATCTTCATCACCTTCTGCGTCATCCTCGCGTCGCTCGTGCTGCAGGCGCCGACGTTGCGTCCGCTCGCGCGCGCGCTCGACCTGCACGCCGACGGAACCGTCGAAGACGAAGAGGCCCACGCGCGCCTGGCGTCCGCCGAGGCGGGGCTGCTCGCGCTCGACCAACTCCCGCGCGAGGGCCTGCAGTATCCCGAGGTGCTCCGCTATCTGCGGCAGCGGCATCTGCAACGCGCGCGGCGTTGGGCGGCCGACGAGACGCGACGCCTCCAGGACCGACCGAGCGAGATCGACCACCAGCATTTCGTCTCGTCGCCACCGTCGCACGAAGCCGGAGAGCTCGACGCGCGCCGCGCCGTCGAATACCGCCGCATTCGCTCGGCCATGATCTTCGCCGAGCGGCGCGCGCTCTTCGACCTTCGCGACCAAGCGGTGATCGGAGACGACGTCATGACGACGGTCCAGCACGAGCTCGATCTCGAGCAGATGCTCCTCGACAGCGCGCAGCCGGTCGTCGAGCCGCCGAGTGAAGTGCAGGTCTCGCCGGAGGCTTGAGGCGAGTGCGGAGACGGAGTGCGGAGAACTGGAACGAGTGCGGAGGCGGAGTGCGGAGATGAAACGAGAACGAAAGATCGTCGCCTATCTCGCCGTCAGCGCTGACGGTTACATCGCTCGCCCCGACGGCGACGTCGAATGGCTCAACCGCCGCCCGCACACCATCGACTACGGGTACGCGAAATTCTATGCGAGCGTCGACACGGTGTTACTCGGCCGCGGGACCTACGACTGGGCCGTTCGCTATTTAAAGAAGCATCCCGGGACGACCGTGTTTGATACGCGGATGCCGCACTACGTCTTCACCAAAAGGCCGCCCAAGCGCGCCTTTCCCGGCGTCCAGTTCACGTCGCAATCGGCCAAAGTGGTCGCGCGCCGACTGCGCGCCGAACGAGGAAAGAACATCTGGATGATGGGCGGCGGGCAACTCATCGCCTCGTTCCTCGACGCCGGCGAGATCGACGAGTTCGATCTGCACGTGATCCCGGTGCTCATCGGCAAGGGCATCCCGCTGATCGCGCCCCGGCACCGCGACATCGAGTTACGGCTCATCGCCGCGAAAAAGTACGCCGACGGCGTCGTCCGACTGCGCTACGAGGTTCCGCGGTCGGTCAGGAACAGCTGAAGGCAAGGAGTCGTCGCGACAGCCCCTCACGGGGCGGAATCGTCAACCACCGCGATGGCGTCGATGGAGAACAGGAGCCCGCGGGGGAGCTCGACGATGGGCGTCGAGCGCACCGGAGGCGCGTCGGGAAAGTACTCGGCGAAGAGCGCGTTGAGTGTCGGAAAGGCCATGCGGTCGGCGACGAAGCAGGTCACTTTGACGACCCGCTGGAGGCGACTTCCGGAGTCTTCGAGCACCGCCGCGAGGTTGGCGAACGCTTGGCGCGCCTGCGCCTCGAACGTGTCGCCGGCGACGGTGCCGCTGGCTGGATCGATCCCCGGCTGCCCTGCCGTATACACGAGATTGCCGACACGAATCGCTTGCGAGTACGGCCCGATGCGGGGCACGCGAGAGCTTTCGATGACTTCAGAGGGCAGAGCCACGGGAGTTTCCCCGGTTTGTGGGAAGGACGCGCACTACGTTCTTACGCGAAAGCCTCCCCGACGCGGACTCGCTCCGTTCGCGGTCATCGCGGCGCAGTCTGTGGTTTCCGCTCTTTCGACTACACCCGACGCCGCACCTCTGGCGGCGGCGGCTCGTTGTGCATCCTCCACGCGCGAGCAAGCTCGTTCGGAGTCGCCGCCGACGACTCCGATGGCGGGACGAGTCGAATCGTCGCGACGCCTCGTGTCTCCAACTCACCCGCGATGGCGTGGATCAGATACCGCGTGAACCGCCGGTGCGGCCGGTCCGAGATGGCGACCGTGTTCGTGTCCGGCAAGCGCGACACGATGCAATCGGCGCCGTCGAAGATGGCCCAACCGTCGGTGGAGCAGTAACTCCACATCGGCGTGATCTCGATTTCGAGCGACCGCCGCGCGTCCCACGCCGCCACCAGCGACGCGATTCGTTCCTTCGCCTCGCGAAGGCGGGTCGAGTCGGCGAGGATGTCCTCGACGAATTCCGGCGAAGCCTCACTCATGCATCGAACATGTAGTTCCGTGCGGCCGGACGGCAAGTCGATACGACGTTACGTTCGCCGTCACGTTCGCGTTACACAGAGAGCGAACTACGGAACTCGACGCGCTCGCTCGTTCCAACCAACGCGCGTTGCATCTTGGGTGCCATGATGAGGCCGATCCGACCGATCCTCACGGGACGAAGTTCAACTTCTTCATGAGCGTCTTGAACCGCGGCTCCGAGCGGATTGGATCGAACATGGCGTCCCGTCCGATCCACGCCATCATTTGCGAATCCCCCTTGAGCGCCAGCTCCAGGTTGTCGAGCGTCCGTGAGTGGTCGCCGAGTCCGAGGTACACGAGCGCCAGATTGAAGGGCAAGACCTGCCCACCCTTCGACATTTTCTTGAGCGCCTCCAGCGCCGCCATCGCGCTCGCGCGGTCGCCGGCGGCGCCATGTGTGTACGCCAGATACGCCGTGACGAACGGCGGGGCGCCCATCGTCGTCGCCTTCCTTATCGGGGCCACCGCCTCACTGAACTTTCCGGCCTCGATATCGGCCCAGCCTTCCACCATGACCGGGAAGAAATACGTCGGGTCGAGCTCGGCCGACTTTCTCGCCAGGTCTTTGGCGGCCAGGAAGTTTTTCTGGAACATGGGGGCGATCGTCGCATCGATCAGCACCTGCGGAGACAACGGGTCCAACTCGGCTGCGCGCCGGCTTTCCGCGACGGATTCGTCGAATCGTCCGGTGAACGCCAGCGCCAGCGCGAACTGGTCGTGCGCGAACGCGTAGTTCGGGTTGAGCTGGATCGCCCGTCGGAATTCGCGCTCGCAACCGGCCCAGTCGAATTCGTAGAACAACTTGAAGGTGGCCAGTGACGCGTGCGCTTCGGCGGATGCGCTGTCCAGCTGCACCGCCTTCTCGGCGGCGGCTCGCGCCTTGGGTCTCGCTTCGGATGCGGTGGTAAACCCCTCGTTGTAGCCGGCCCAGAGGTACGCGTCCGACAACCCCGAGTATGCCGGAGCGAAGGTGGGGCTCAGCTTCACAGCCTCCTCGAACTGCGCGATCGCCTTCTGAAGATTCTCGTCGCTCGGGCGGTTGAAGAAGTAGCGACCGCGCAGATAGGCGTCGTGCCCTGCGGAGCTGACACTCGGCGCGGCGGCGAGTCGCGTCTGCTCGCTCTCGGTCAGACGTACGTTGATCTCGTGCGCGATGGCCGACGCGAGCTCGGCCTGGAGCGCCAACACATCGGCCGAACTTCGCTCGAAGCTCTTCGCCCAAAGGTGCTTGTCCGCTCGCGCGTCGATCAACTGCGCGGTGATCCGCACCCGGTCGCCGGAGCGAGAAACGGATCCTTCTACGATCGCGTCCACATTGAGCGTTTTCGCAATCTGGGGCGTTGGCGGCCGGCTCTTGCCCTGAAACTGCATCGCCGAGCCGCGCGAAATGACGCGAAGCTGGCTGATCGTCGCCAGCGCGGTCGTCACCTCGTCGGTCATTCCTTCGGCGAAGTACTCCTGCGTCGAGTCGCCCGAGTAGTTGTCGAGCGGAAGAACCGCAATCGATCGAATCGCGCCAGGCGCGTCTGTCGTGATTCCGTTCCGAACTACCATATATGCGGCTACGACACCGATGACGCCGAGCATCGCGAAGACGGCGGTCCGCGTGCGTCGCTTGGCGGGTGCAGCCGCCGGCGCTTCCGGCGCGGTAAGCGCGTCGGCGAATTCGCGCGCGCTCGAAAAGCGGTCGGTCGGCGCTTTCTCCAACGCCTTCATGACGGCGGCGTCGAGTGACCGAGGCACGACGTCGCGGACCACCCGCAACGGCGTCGGCCGCTCGGTCATCAGCTTCGCGATCATCGCCCGTGGCGACGGACCGGTCACCGGCGGTTCCCCCGCGAGCATCTCGTACGTCACCGCGCCGAGAGAGTAGACGTCGCTGCGCGCGTCGAGATCGCGCTCACCCGACGCCTGTTCAGGACTCATGTACTGCACGGTGCCCATCGAGAGCCCAGTTCCGGTCAGGCGTTCGCCGGCCGCTTCGGTCAGCGCCAGTGCGATGCCGAAATCGGTGAGCAACGCCTCGCCATCCGACAGTAGGATGTTCTCGGGCTTGATGTCGCGGTGGACGATTCCCTTCCGGTGCGCGAAGTCGAGCGCGGCGGCGACTTGTCGGGTGATCCTGATCGTTTCATCGACCGACAGCAGCTTCTCGGCGTCGAGCCGATCGCGAAGCGACTTTCCGTGAACGAGCGGCATCACGTAGAACAGCACACCATCCGCGCTTCCCGAGTCGTACAACGGCAGGATGTGTGGATGCTGGAGACTGGCGGTGACTTCGATTTCCTTCAGAAAGCGTTGCGCGCCGAGGACCGCGGCGAGTTCCGGCTTGAGCACCTTGAGCGCGACATCCCGATTGTGCCTCAGGTCGTGAGCGACGTACACCGTCGCCATTCCGCCCTCGCCGAGCTTCTGCTCGACGCGGTACCGGTCGGCGAGTGCCGCCGTCAATTGTTCGAGGGGCGTCGCGGGGGGAAGCGGGTCGGGCACGCTCATCCTGTCATGGGAAGGTGTGCGGCCAGCGGGATGCGCCAACGTACGGCGCGACTACCGGACTGGGAAGGCGAGAGTCTGCGCTACGCTGCGCGAGACGAGCGAACGACCCCTCCGAAGGCTACATTCGGGGCCGTCCCGCCCCCTCCTCGTCCGCCGACGACGGCGCCCGAATGACAAACTCGCTGGACAATCTGAGAGCCGCACTCGCCGAGCGTTATCGCGTCGAGCGGGAACTCGGCGCCGGTGGCATGGCCACTGTGTACCTCGCCCGCGACTTGAAGCACGACCGCGACGTCGCCATCAAGGTCCTCGAGCCGGAGCTCGGCGCGGTGCTCGGCGGGGAGCGATTCCTCTCCGAGATCCGCACGACGGCGCGTCTTCAGCATCCCCATATCCTTCCGCTTCTCGACTCCGGCGACGCCGGCGGGCTGTTGTACTACGTGATGCCCCTCGCGACCGGAGAGACGCTTCGCGCCCGGATCACGCGCGAACGGCAGCTGCCGATCGACGACGCTGTGCGCATCGCCCGCGAGGTGGCCGACGCGCTCGGCTATGCGCACTCGCTCGGGATCATTCACCGCGACATCAAGCCGGAGAACATCCTGCTCCAGGGCGGGCACGCGCTCGTCGCCGACTTCGGCATCGCGCTCGCCGTGCAATCTGCCGCCGGCTCGCGCATGACGCAGACCGGGTTGTCGCTGGGGACGCCGCAGTACATGAGTCCCGAACAAGCGATGGGAGAGCGGACGATCGACGCGCGAAGCGACATCTACGCGCTCGGTGCGGTGACGTACGAGATGCTCACGGGCGATCCGCCGTTCGCCGGCTCGAGCGTGCAGGCGATCGTCGCCAAAGTGCTGTCGGAGAAGCCGACGCCGGTGCGGACGCTTCGCGACACGGTGCCGCCGAGCATCGAGCACGCCGTCCTCACGGCGCTCGCGAAACTGCCGGCAGACCGATTCGCCGGCGCCGCAGACTTCACCGCGGCGCTCGGCGGCACGGGCAAGGTGATGGCGACGTATGCACCGGCTCCGGCGCCCGTCGCCCGTGGCCGAAACGGGCTGCGCTTCGCGATCGCGGGGAACGTTCTCTTCGCTGGCGCCGTCGCCGCGTTGCTGTTGCGCAGCGCACCGGCCGAACCGGTGAGTCGCCAAGACGTGATACTCTGGAAGCGCGCGGTGCCCAACGGGCTGACCCCGGGGGCGCGGTTCGTCAGCACCCAGGCAGCCCTGGCTCCCGACGGCAGCAGCATCGTCTACACGGACTCGTCCAACGGCGGCTGGATGCTCATGCGCAAGCTGCGCGAGGCGATCAGTGCGGAACCGCTGGCGGGAACGCAGGGCGGCGTCTCGCCGTTCTTCTCGCCCGACGGGAAATGGATCGGGTTCGTGACGATCGACGCCAAGTTGAAGAAGCTGCCCGCGTCCGGCGGGAGCCCCATCACGATCACCGAGAACGTGCCCACCGACTACAAGGCCGCGGCGTGGATGGACGACGGCACGATCGTGTACGGGGCCGGCACGCTGATGCGGATCGCCTCCACCAGCGGGGCAAAGCCGCGGCCGCTGCACCTTTCGGAGACCGTCTTCATCAACAAGGCGATCACGACGATCGCGCCGCTGCCGGGAAGCCACGGGGTGTTGTTCACCGCGTGCCGCGGGAATTGTGCGTTCTCGTCGGACGCCTACGTCTACGATTTCGCCGCCGACAGCGCGCGCCTTTTCATGCCGCATGTCGCCGGCGTTTGGTACTCGCCTACCGGACACGTGTTGTACACGACGCGCGACGGCGGATTGTTCGCCGCCGCGCTCGATACAAAAACACTCATGCTTCGGTCCGACCCCGTGCCCGTCATCGACGGCGTCTTGCCGCTCGGGTTCAGCATCGCGCCGAACGGCTCGATCCTGTATGCGCTCGACGCTGCCGGCGACGCCGAGCCGTCGAAGTTGATGTGGGTGGACCGCCAGGGGCGGGCCGAGCCGTTCGACTCGTCGTGGGGCGGCCGCTTCGACTATCCCGCGCTCTCGCCGGATGGGCGATCGCTCGCCGTGAGCGACCGGGCGCGCACGACCGAGCTCTGGATCCGACGGCCCGACGGGTCGCGCCAGAAGGTCAACGGCACGGGGGCCGCGAACTGGCGCCCCGCGTGGCTCAGCGACGGCCGGTCGCTCACGTACATCTCGATCGGGGACCTCGACAAGGACGCCAACGACGCGACCGTGTACCGCGTGGGGTTGGACGCCGGCGCCACCCCGACGCAGATCCTCCGCCAACATTACGGCATCTACGAGGCGCAGGTCTCTCCCGACTCACAGTGGCTGGTGTTTCGCGTCGACGAGGCCGGCGGCACCGGAAACATCTATGCGCGGCGGACGAGCGGCGACACGGCGCGACGGCCGCTCGCCGTGACTCCCGCGATCGAGATGAACTTCGCGCTGTCTCCAACCGGTCAATGGTTGGCGTACATGTCCGAGGAAAGCGGCGCTCGCGAGATCTACGTCGCGTCGTTTCCGGACATGAGGACGAAGCGAATCGTCTCGCGCGGCGGCGGGACCGAGCCCCGCTGGGCGCGGAGCGGGCGGGAGCTGTTCTTCGAGAGCAAAGGCCAGCTGGCGGTCGTCTCGGTCGGAGCTGGTCCCGACCTGCAGGTCTCCGAGCCCCGCGCGCTGTTCTCCCTGTCCGGATACCGCCGGGCGCGCAACCACCCGCAATACGACGTGGCGCCGGGTGATCAGCGTTTCCTCATGATCAAGGAACCTTCGGCGCCGCCCGTGCTCCCGGTCGTCTTCGTCGACCACTGGTTCTCCGAGCTCCTGGCGAAAGTCAAGCCGTGAATCGTGCTTGACTAGGGCCCACGCGTCGCCGTCACGCTGGGGTGCTCCGCAAGCCCAGCGAAGAAGCGACGTCGCTTGGTGATTGCGCGCACACCGCGGCCAAACACTGCGCGTCCCGTTGCAGACTCGTGACCGAATGGAAGTCACAATGGAGGATCGACGAACGATTCTCCGGCCTCGCGTCTCATTCCGCGTTGTCACTCATTCGGCCTGGAGGCATCGATGTCGCACGGCAAGTGGTTTAGCGCGCTCGGTACGTTTGCCCTTCTCACAAGCGTGAGCAACACCAACGCGAGCGCGCAACAGATCAAGACCGTTTTCGTGATCGCGATGGAGAATCACAATTGGACTCAGCCGGCGAATCGGTTTACCGGCCCGATCCAACAGGTCTTTCAGAATTCGAGCGCGCCGTTCATCAACAGTCTCGTCGACGGCTCGGCATACGCCATCATCAACGGCTCCCTCGTTCATATCAGCGAACAGGTCGCCTACGCCACGAACTACCACAACGTCCTGGCCACTCCCGGCGGAAACAATCCGCATGTCCATCCCTCCGAGCCGAACTACATCTGGGCCGAAGCGGGCACCAATTTCGGCGTGTTCAACGACAACGATCCTTTCGATCCCAAGGGGCCGACCAACCAGAACACCGACCAGCATTTGAGCGCTCTGCTCACGGCGGCTGGAAGGACGTGGCGGTCATATCAGGAGGATATCGATCTCACGAGAAACGCCGCCAAGGTGCTCACCAACGTTCCGCTCCCCAGGGATCAATGGACCGTTCCCATCAAGAGCTTCAACGGAAACTTCGCCGCTGGCTTCGTGAACGATTTCAACCAGCGCACGCAGTTCAACTACGCCGCCAAACACAATCCGATGGTGTACTTCACCGATACCAACGGCGGCAATGACACGACTTCCGCGAATCCGCTGTCGTCGCAGTACGCACCGCTTCAGCAGCTGTTCCTGGACCTCGCCAATGATGACGTGGCGGAATACAACTGGATTACGCCCAACCAGTTCAACGACATGCACAGCGGCCTCGTCGGCGGTTACAAAGGTCTCACCGGCGACTCGGCCAAGATCAAGCAGGGCGACGATTTCCTCGCCCAGGTCATTCCAGTCATCATGGCCTCGAACGCCTACAAGAACCACGGCGCGATCATCATCTGGTTCGACGAGTCCGAACAGGACGCCGTCGGCGACAATCCCGACGACTTCAATCACACCATCGGCGAGATCGTCATCTCTACTCGCGCCCACGAGAACGTCGAAGGCCTTCCCTACGCCAGCACCATCAACTACACGCACTCCTCCGATTTGCGCACGATGCAGGAAATCTTCCGCGTCGGGCCGCTTCTCGGCGATGCGGCCACCGCCAAGGATCTGTCGGACCTGTTCAAGCCGGGGGCCGTTCCAAAAAAGCCGTAGCCCCGAATCGGTTCGCTCGCTCACGTGGCGCGAACCAGCGGGCTCGGGGCGGGGCTGTCCTCCGCGGACCGCTCGCAGTATTGCCGATACCGCCGGCAATACTGCAACGGCTCCGCTCCGGACAGCCCCACCCGCTCGCCCCACTCGTGAAACAGATCAAAGCGGCGCTGACCCACGTCGCGCGCACAGAACTCCTCCGCGTCGCGCTGGGTCTGATCTCAGAAGTCTGATGTCAGTCTTCCGACTTCGAGCGCACAGCCGGTACATCCAACGGCCAGGAGGTCTCAGAGTGGCCGGCGCTTCTACGGGCTCTCTAGCGGGCTGGGCGAGACGACCTGTCCTTTCAGCGACTGAAATGCTGGTTGATCCAGGTGGCTATGAGCTCGAGCGCGCTCGGCGACACCGTCTCCTCGATCTTCTCGTACTCAGACGGCGCGCCTGTAGTCGCCGTCTGAAAGAGATGGTTGAGTCCCGGCATCCGCACGACGCGATAGTCTCGGTTGCCGCCTTCCTTCAAGGCCGCGTCGATCGCGGTGAGATCCTCCTCGGGAGGAACCTGAAGGTCGAGCGTCCCGCCGAGCGCCAGAACGGGCACGTGCACTTTGCGCAGCGTGGGCCGGGGGTCGTAGCGCAGGAAATAGCGCATCCACGGCTGGTCGAGTTGCTTGATACCCTGATCGATCTGCGCGGCGGCTCCCGCTCGCTGTGCTTCGGGAACACCTACAAGCATTTCGTTCCGCGCGGCTTGGAGGTTCGCGACGGCCGTCGCCGAATCAGGGGACGCCTTCAGCGCTTGGAACAGGCGCCGGTTCGCGGCGACCATTTCGTCGACACGCGTCGCGGGAGCGCCTCCAGCAAGCGCAATCAGCCGTTCCTGAAGCAGTAGGATTGAATCGCCCGGTATGCCCGGGCCGGCCATCATCACGACGAAGGCGACGTCGCGCGAGCGAGCGGCAACCAGAGGACCGATGAGCCCTCCCTCGCTATGCCCGATGATGCCGACGCGATCGCGAGAGATCCCGGGCACGCCGCGCAGGAAGCGGACGGCTGCTTCAGCATCGTCCGCGAAATCGACGCTCGTCGAGGTTGCGAAGTTCCCCGTCGAGTGAGCGACGCCGCGATCATCGTATCGCAGTGACGCGATGCCATGGCGCGCCAGGTAGTCGGCGATCACCAGAAATGGATGATGGCCGAGAAGGGTTTCGTCGCGATCCTGAGGCCCCGATCCCGTGACGAAGACCACGGCAGGGAACGGACCGGGGCCGTTCGGAATCAACACGGTGCCGGCGAGCGTCACGCCGGCGACGGAGGAGACGGTGACGTCCTGCGAGCGGTATGGGAACGGAGGCTTGGGATCCTGCGGTCGAGCCTTCGCCACGACGACTGGCGCCACGCCGCGGCCCATCGCGAGCGGCAGCGGCGAGCCTTGCGACCAGACTCCGTGCAACGAATCTCCCGAGGGAGTCGCGACCGCGGTGTAGGTGCCGCTCGCGGCCGGTATGGAAACGATGAGCGTGTCGCCGCGAACACTCATCTCGGCGGGAATGACTGCCCCACCCTGGTCGATGCTCACCATCTGGCCCCGCAGTCCGGCTGCCGAATCGGGCTTCACCGAGAGGGCAATCCGAAGCTTCGCCGTCGCCGACGGCGAGCACTCCTTGCCACTCTCCGATAAACCGATCGCGGACCGCGCTCGATGGGGCGGATTGCGCGGCTCCTTTCCTGGACGCCGCGGCTCCGATGATGGCGAGTGCGCAGAAAAGGCGATGAACACGGAGCATGGCATCTCCTCTGGAGGACGGGTCGGGGACTGACGGTCCGCGCCGGAAGCACATCTCTCGGCGACGACCTCCACGAAGTATTGCACCGGTTGGAAATCGGCGCACGCGTCGGTCGATATTCAGCGGATGTTGGCCGCCGCTCCTCTACTCCAAAGAGAAGTGCCCGAGACCTCCGATCACCTCGACGCGGGCCGGCGGAACATCGCCCACATCATCAGCGCCAGCGCGACGCTCACGACGACGACAAGCGCGTGACCTTCGAGGAACTGCAGCGAATCCGCCAGTCCCCATTGAGAAAGCTTGTTCGCCGGTCCACTCACGAACAGGCTTTTCTGCGGGGAGATCTGCACGACCGACCACCCGCAGAAGATCGCGAGGGCAATGCACACCAACCCGAACCAGGGCACTGTCGTGGTCGAAGACGGCGACGGCTCGCTCGAATGCGTGATCACGATTGGGGTTCCTCTCAACCTGCGCCGATTGAGCAACGAGAACTCCGCGGAAATATCGTGACGCCTCGAGTGGTCGCGGCAGCCGGGGAAGCACCCTTTTACTGAGATGTAAGCGTTCACCCCGCACTCGTTCCCGTTCCACGTTCCAGGTCACCGCACGCCGCCACCGTACTCTCGACCCTTGAGATGAGTGCGGAGACGGAGTACGGAGAGCTGGAACGCGGATGAGGGACCAATCTCCGCGGGCCCGTTCTTCGGTGTGAAGTAGTCACCTCGAACGCGTGACGAGCGCGTGATACAGCATCCGCGCTCCCACCAACAGCAGCGCCACGGCCAGGCCGCGAAGAATGAATTTCGGCTTGGCGCGCTTGGCCCACTGCGCCCCAATCTGCGCGCCCACCACGACTCCAACGCCCAGCGAGGCGGTGCGACTCAGTACGCTGCCGGCGAACGTGCCCGAGGCAATGTGGGCCACCGTGCCGGCGCCGGCCGTCATCGCGAGCACGAAGTGTGAGGTGGCCGTGGCGACGTGCACCGGGAAGTCCAGTACGTGCACGAGCGCGGGAACGTGCATGATACCGCCGCCGATCCCCAGCAGGCTGGAGATGAATCCGACGACGAATGCCAGCGCGAGCCCGGTGGGCCGGTTGTGCTCGATCCGCGGCCCGAACCAATCGTAATCCCCCGCCTCGTGATGACCGGGCACCGGCCGCTGGGAGACGAGCAGGAAGATGGACGCCGCGATCAACACGACGCCAAGAATGACTTCGAACGCCGTGCGCGGAACGCGCGACACCGCTAGTGCGCCGAGGATGGAACCCGGGACGGCCGTCGCGCCGAACCAGAGCGCGGAGCGCACGTCCACCTTGTGCTGCCGCAGGTAGGCGAACGAGCCCGACGACGCGTTGAGGAAGACGACCGCCAGAGAAACCGAGGTGATCGTCGCGGGATCGTCGTTCGGGTACATCAGCAAGAGAATCGGCACGAGCAGGAAGCCGCCGCCGGCGCCGATCAGCGTGCCGAAGGTGCCCACGGCCAATCCCAACAGCGCCAGGCCGAAAAACTCCATGGCGTACGCTAACCAGTCCCCCGCTCCCCTTGCTCGTTCCGGGTCACCGCACGCCGCAGACGGCGCCCGTCAAACTAAGCCCGACCGTCACCGCGACACGCGCCCCAGTGAGACTCTGCCGGCGGACGCGCTCAACGTAGTCCTCGTCGCCGACGCGAGGGACCGCTGCGAGTTCCACTAGCGGCTGATCCGCCAACCATTCGAGGAAGACAGCGAGTCGCTGTGCGTTTGTGTCTCGATCGAGAACAATCAGCGCGTGGATGGCGTTGTTCCGTTCGATGAATCCGGCGCCATACACCGCGAAGCCGTCGCGTCGCGCGGCGCCGACCAACTGACTTAGCCATTCGCCGTCTGTGGCTGAAGGCCCGATGACGTGCACCGCCGGTCCAGTTGGAAGTTCCTGATAGTCGTACGGGCCGAACGGCCGATAGGAGGTCGTCCAAGTCTCTGGCCGCCCCGGAACCCAGTGTGCAGGCAGATCGGGAAACACGTCGCGCCAAGTCACGGGCGGCTCGAGGGTCCGCAGGAAGCGGAGGAACGCGTCTGAATCTTGGACGGCCAACCCGCCGCCCGGCAGATCCTCGAAGCGCAATCCCAGGCGCAGAACCTCCAGCTCAAAGGCGTGCATCGCCTCGTCATCGGACGACATCTTCACCAACCCAAGAAGTTTGTCAGCGACGCCGCCACCGGACTCGCGTCTAGACGGCCCTTCGCCCAGCGCCGCGGATCAGTCGGAGAATGAACAACAGCGCAACCGCTCCGATGAACGCCACGAGGATCACGCCGGCGAGTCCGCCGACTGGGACGCCGGCACCAAGGGTCCGCAGAATCCAGCCGCCGAAGAACGCACCGACGATTCCGATGATGATGTCGCCGACGAGGCCGTAACCCGTGCCGCCCATCACAACCGATGCGAGCACGCCAGCCACGAGCCCGACGATCAACCATGTCAAGAGATCCATACGCGCGCCATGGAAGGAGTTGCCCACCCTCCAAGGCAATGCACGTGCCTGCCTACTCGCGACGGCCGCGCTCGCTCGGTCACAGGGATGTCAGCCTGAAGAGCTCGTCTTGGAGCTTCCGGAGATCAGTCCAGCCATACATCCCCCCGAAATCTCCTCGCTCGTCTAGCTGACGCTCGCCGCCCAGCTGCTCGTAGAAGTTGCACGCCGGCTCATTGTCGGTTTCCGTGAACAGAGCCATCGACGTCAGGCCATGTTCCACGAGGCGGTCGACGGCTGCGGCGACCATGCGCTTCCCTAGCCCGCGCCGCTGGTATTCGCGAAGGAGATAGATCTTGTTCAGGCGGGCGGCCCACTTGGGATTGTCGTTCGTCGGATGACACCAGATGAAGCCGACGAGCTGCTTGGCTGGCGTCTCCAGTACGAGGACGAAATGCGTCGCGTCGCTTTCAGAGAGCTTCGCGCGCCACTGCCATTCCCGAGTCGAATAGGTCGGTCCCGACCCGAACGGTCCGACGTGAGTCTCGTTGAACGTGCGAACGTGGAGCTCAGCGAGCGGGCGGAGATCGGCGATAGTGGCCTCGCGCAGCCGCAGATCGCCGATGCTCACCGGCGGTGAGAATATGCTCGGCGCGCTCGTAACGACGCGGCTGAGTCGACGGACCAGACGGCGGAAGCCCATGCGAAAACACTATAGGCGACAGTTGCCGTCGCAAGTATCACCCAGGGTGACACGCTCGGGCCGGCGGACGGAGTGACCTTCACGCGTTTCAAGCGATGGACGGGATCCAGTCCACGCCTGTATGCTTGGACGAACTCGTACGCGGCTTCTCCGGCGCCCCCAACCCGAGTCCTTTCTCAAACGCCGCTGAAATGAAGACAAAACTCGACTACCTGGATCAGATCGATAGCGTTCCCGGCTGGTTTCATCCCGAGGATCGCAAGGTCTTCGTGGGTTTGAATCAGATCCAGCGAGAGTGTTCGGTCTCGGGAAACGTCCTCGAAATCGGAGCCTACAAGGGCAAGAGCGCGATACTGCTCGGATATGAACTGAAGGCCGGGGAACGCATGGTCATATGCGACCTGTTCGGCATGCCGCCCGAGACAGTGGAGGAGCGTCAGGGAAAACGAACAACACTATGGGGATCTCGGTCGACGGGTGTTTGAGTCGAACTATCTCCGTTTTCATCCCGAGCTGCCGCAGATACTTCAGTGCTCCTCGACGCAACTCGACCTCGAGCCCGGAAGCTTTCGGTTTATCCATGTCGACGGGAGCCATCAGTACGACATCGTCCGCAAGGACATCGAAACGGCCGCACGCCTTCTCGCCGACGACGGCGTGATGGCCGTGGACGACTATCGCACGTTTCACACGCCGGGAGTGGCGCTTGCGGTGTGGGCCGCGATCGCTGGTGGCATCGTCAGGCCGATCTGCGTTTCGCCTTGGAAGCTGTACGCGATTGCCGGCGGCAGACCCGATCGCGTCGGCTGGGTTTCCCGCTTGCAACAGTGGGTGAAGGACGAACCCGGGATGCAAATGGAAGTCGAGCATGTTTTCGGGCTCGAGTTCCTGAGGTTCTTCGGCAGCACCAAACCGGCCGGGATTTTCCGACGAATGTACTGGGCTGCTAGAGCGGGGCCCGTTGATCGTTGAGGCTTAAGGGGAGCCGCCCGTCGTGCCCGATAGTGGCCTCGGCTCCGAGGACGATAGCCACCACGTGCCGTTGACCGTCGTCGGTAAGAGCGACCCAACCGTCACGCGTCGGCGCTCCATCGACAGTCACGGCCACCACGCCGTGTGACACGCCGTCGGGGTTCCGCACGTCGATGTGGTACGAGCTCGACCCGCAGCGATAGTCGAGCGTGAAGCCCGGCCAAGCGGCCGGGATGCACGGATCGACACGAAAACGGTCGCCGACTTTCTCGAGCCCCAGTATCCCTTCCAACGCCACGCGGTACGTCCAGCTCGCGGCGCCGGTGTACCATGTCCAACCGCCCCGGCCCTCGTGCCCCGCCGCGGCGTACACGTCGCCGGCCACGACGTACGGCTCGACCATGTAGGTTCCGGCGTCGCCGGGTGTGCGCGCTCGCGAGAGGGGGTTGAGCATTCTCATAAGCTCCCCTGCCCGGGCTCCGTCGCCCAACTTCGCCATCGCGAGGACGGTCCAGAGCGCCGCATGAGTGTACTGCGCTCCGTTCTCGCGGACTCCCGGTAGATAGCCCTTGATGTAACCAGGATCCCGCTCCGATCGGTCGAACGGAGGCGCGAGAAGCAACATCAGACGCAGATCATCGCGGACCAGCTGCTCGTTCGCTGCGCGCATCGCGGCGCGCGCGCGCGCTGGATCCGCCGCACCGGAGAGGACGGCCCAACTCTGCGCGATCGAATCGATCCGGCACTCCTCGTCGCCGGAGGTGCCGAGTGCCGCGCCATCGTCGTAGTACGCTCGCAGATACCAGCCGCCGTCCCACGCCGTTCGCTCCGCCGCGGCGGCGTAGCCGTCGGCGCGCGTTCGCCAACAGGCGGCACGCTCCGTCTCTCCCCGCGAGTCTGCGTGGCTGGCGAACCGGCGGAGCGTCGCCGTCAAGAACCAGGCAAGCCACACGCTCTCCCCCTTTCCCTGGTTACCGACCCGGTTCATTCCGTCGTTCCAATCCCCAGACCCCATGAGGGGTAGCCCGTGCACGCCGACGGTGCAGGCGCGCTCGATCGCCCGGACGCAGTGCTCGTACACCGAACCCGTCTCGTCGCTCGGCGCCGGCAGGTCGTACGCCTCCTGTTCGTCGGCGCCGAGCGGGCGCATGGCGAGATACGGCGCGCGCTCTTCCCACACCGAGACGTCACCCGTGACCCGTACGTAGTGATCGGCGGCGAACGGCAACCACGCCAGATCGTCCGAGAAGCGCGTGCGTACCCCCCGCCCCGACGGCTCGTGCCACCAATGCTGCACGTCGCCCTCGACGAATTGCCGCCCCGCGGCCCGAACGAGATGCGCGCGCGTGACGGCCGGTTCGGCGTACACGAACGCCATGCAGTCCTGCAACTGGTCTCGAAACCCGTACGCACCGCCCGACTGGTACAGCGCGGACCGCGCCCACATTCGGCACGACAGCGCCTGGTACAGGGACCATCGATTGAACAGGGTGTCGAACTCCGGCTCCGGCGTGTGAACACGGATCACCGAGAGCCTCTCGTCCCACGCCCTGGTTGCTTCGTCGATTGCCTTTGCCGCGGCGGCGGGCGCGCCGTATCGGTCAATCAGCCCGCGCGCATCCAGATCGCTGGGCGCCGCGCCGAGTAGGATCGCCACGTCCTTCGTCTCGTTCGGCTCGAGCGCGATGTCGCACCGCAACGCCGCGCACGGGTCGTACCCCGCGCCGGTCGCGCCCGAGAGCTCCTCCACCCGCATCGCCTCGGGCGCGGCGAGGTCGCCATTCCGTCCAATGAAGTGATCGCGACGCGCTGTGTAGCCGGTGAGAGGCTCACTGATCCACGAGAATGCCACGCGGCCGGTAAAGTCGGGAGCGAAGAGATTCTGCGCGAGCAGCGCGCCGGTTACCGGATCGTGCCGCGTGTGAAGCTGATACCGCGCCTGCTCCTGCTCGGCGCCGAGCACCAAGTCGACATAGCTCGTCAGCGAGAGACGGCGAGTCGTTGTGCCCCGGTTCGTGATTCGGAGAATGGTGATCTTGACCGCATCGCTCACCGGAACGCCCATCGCGAGCTCGGTGACGATGTCGCCGCGCTCGTGCGAGAAGCGACTCACGCCGGGGGAATGTTCGACTCGATATCGCGGCGAATGGTGTGCGTCGCCAACAGCCGCCGCGGGCCCCGGTGTCGGCGTCCAGACGACGCCGCTGTCCGCATCCCGGAGATAGATCACCTCGCCGCACGGATCGGAGATCGGATCGTTGAACCACGGCGTGAGCCGAAAGAAATGACTGTTCTCGGCCCACGCGAAGCCTCCACCTCGCTCCGTGACGCAGAATCCGATCGACGGATTGGCGACGATGTTGGCCCACGGCGCCGGCGGCACTCGCTCGCCCGCGACGTCGACCTCGAAGTTGCCGGCGTCCGTCAGCCCGCCGTATCCGTTTGCCGGCTCCGGCGACGCGTCGGTCTCGTCGAATACCGGCGCCGCGACGCCGGCATGGGGGACAGCGACCGGCGACGAAGGGGCGATCGTTTCGTAGCTCACGATGTTCGTGGCGATGATTTCGCCCAGGCCGACGCCGTCACAGAACACGTTGATGCGCGCCGTCGTTCGGAGGAGAGCGGTCTCCTCGGCGGACAACGAGTCGGCGCGTCGCACGAACACGCCGCCCGGCTTCTCGAGGACGCCCCCCTCGCCGGACATGGCGATCGTCATCAACTGGTCGTGAAGCTCCTGCGCGTACGAATGCGGTTTCGCGTTCAGGATCACGAGATCCGATCGGATGCCCTTCGTCCTCCAGTACCGGTGCGCCGCGAGAAGCTGCCGGACGCTGGCCACGCCGGCCACGGCGCGAATCGTCGCCAACACGATCGGCCAATCGCCGGAGATCCCTTGAGCCCACAGCGCCTGCTGTCCGAGCGTGACGGCGGCTCGTTCGCTGGCCGGAGCGCGAAGCGCTTCATGCGGGTAGACGAGCGCGCCCGCCAACTCTTGGTAGAGTGCAAGGTCGGCCGGCTCGATGTCGAGGTCGCGCACCTCCACTTCGGCCTCCGTCCGCGCCAGGCTCGAGGCCCGCTCGGAAGCGGCAACGTCGCGATAGCGATCGGCGACGTGCAACGCGGCTTCGCGCGTGGGCGCCACGGCCGTGGTGAAGGCGACGGTCGCCGAGCGCCCCGGTTCGATGCGCAGACGAACGCGCAGAGCGACGATCGGATCGAGTACCGCCCCGACGCTACCGGACAGCTCGACGCCGTCGTCCAGGGCGTGCGGCGCGTGAACGGTTCGGCCTCGGCCGAGGAAGCGCGAGCGATCCGTCTCGCACGTGACGTCGCCGATTCGTTCCCCGCCCCCTCCCGACGCCACCACGTGCACGCACCACGGCCACGTCTCCCCCGCGGCGCGGGGGCGACGGCTCGCCAGGAGCGCCGCCGACGGAACCCACTCCGTTTCGACGAACAGCTTCTGAAACGCGGGGTGGGCACGGTCGGCGGCGGGGGGACACAGCGCGACCTCCCCATAACTCGTCAGCTCGAACTCGCGGACGACCGGCGATCGGTTGGTGAGCGTGACGCGGCGAACCTCCGCTTGCTCGCTGGCGACGACGACGACTTCGGTTTGCGTCTCCACTCGTCCATCGCGCCGCGCGAAGATCACTCGATCGGCCGAGAACGTCGCGCGGTACCGAGCCGGTTCGGTACGGACCGGTTGATACGCGGCGGACCACAGCGAGCCCGCCGTGAGATCTTTGATGTAGATCCACTGGCCGGTGTCGTCTTGCGTGGCGTCGGCCCGCCACCGCAGCACGTCGATCCCTTTCGCTCGGCTATGACCGCTGCCCGAATTCGTGAGCAAGACTCCGTAGCTCGGTCCGCCGAGCAGGGCCACGTGCGGCTCTTTGGTATGCGGCGTCTCGACTTCGTGGACCGCGATGCGTACCGGCGCCGTCGCCTCGAGGGCGGAGACGGGCGCGTCGGCCTGCGGCGGCCGCGGCACGTAGAGGCGCGGCACGCGCTCATCGAGCAGCAAGGCCGTGGCGCGGACCGATGCGTCGGCCATGAATCGCCGTTGCCAAATGCCTTCGGCTTCCGCTTCGCCGACGCTCAGCGCGTTGTCGAGCGCGACGAGACTCATCCCGATGTGATGCGCCATGAACGCGCGGACGGTGGCCACCCGCTCGTCGGGATCGACGCGCGTGTAATCCAGCGCGTCGTAAAAGCCGTACGCGCCGAGCGCCCCACGCCGCTCGAGCTCGGCGAGGTTTCGCAGGGCTTCATGGGCCTCGACCGCCAGCGCCAGCGCGGTGGCGTACGGCGCGACGACGAGATCCGACGCCAGACCGCGCTTGAGCGCGAGATCCGGCACACCGAACGCGCGGTACTGATAGGTGTCGTGCCGGTCGCGAACGTTGTAGGCCGACTCGGAGATTCCCCACGGTACGCCGCGTGTCTGAGCGTACGCCATCTGCCGGGTCACCGCCGAATGGCACGTCTGGTCGAGCAGCGAGAACGGCCTCGGCGGCATCACGAGCAGCGGCATGAGGTACTCGAACATCGTTCCGCTCCATGACACGAGCGCCGCCGCTCCATCGGCCACGGTCAGCGATCGGCCAAGTCGGAACCAGTGCTCCACGTCGGCGTCGCCCTTCGAGATGGCGATGAAGCTCGCCAGCCTCGACTCCGACGCGAGAAGATCGTAGAGCGAGTCGTCGAGCGTCCCGGTCCGCGCGTCGTACCCAATCGCGAAGAGCCGCCGCTGCGCATCGTACACGAGCCGGAAGTCCATCGCCGCCGCCATTTCTCGCGCGCGCCGCGCGAGCGCATCGAGCCGGGCGACCAGCGCCGCGGCCGCGGGTGACGTCGCCGCCACCGTGCGGAGCGACGCGGCCGTATCCCCTTCCGGATCGAGCTCGAATTGCGCGAGCTCGCCGGCGGCAGCCTCCAGGCGTTGCCGCGCCCAGAGCGTCGTCGCCGTCGCGGATGAGTCGGTCGCGCTCACCTGAGTGCGTCGGCGCAGCTCGAGCATCGCCGACTGGTACGCCAGAAGGCGCTCACCCACCCACGCCCCTCCACTCTCAGGGTGCCTCACCCCTTCCGCTTCGATCGCCGCCCAAATGCGTCCGTCATCCACCGGCGCGCCAGCAATGCTGGTGCATCCCTCGGCGAGTGCGACGAGATGGCCGGCAAGATTCCCGGAATCCACGGTCGACACATACGGCGGATCGAGCACGCGCAGATTATCGAGCGAGTACCAATTGAAGAAATGTCCCTGCACCCGCGGCATCTGGTCGAGCGAGTCGAAGGCGCGCTCCAGCCGCTCGACCATCTCTCCGCGCGTGAGGAAACCCAGATCGCACGCCGACGCCGTGGCGAGCAGTTGCAAGCCGATGTTCGTCGGTGACGTGCGTGACGCGACGACCGGGATGGGCGATTCCTGGAAGTTGTCCGGCGCCAGCCAGTGAGTGTCCGCGGTGACGAAGCGCTCGAAGTAACGCCAGTGGCGCGACGCGTAGCGCAGCGCCGCCAAGCGCTCGTCGACGTCGAGAACGAGGTCGCGCCGAGTCAGCGGGCCGCTGAGTGCGATTGCCACCTCCGGCGCGAACAACCAGGCCACCGCCAGCGCGCCCCACACGCCGGCAAAGGTCCACCAGAGCACTCCTCTCACCGGATCGAGCGCTCCGCGCCAGGCGACGAGGGCCAACGTCGCCGCGCCCAACAACACCGCCGGCCACATGCGGCGCCACACGGACGATCTGCTGTTGGCCGTCGTCTGCTCCGTGTGCGATGCCGTCTGCCATTCGAGCATCCGGCGCCCGCTACCGAGCAGGCGGGCGATCGTCCGCACGATGGCGTCCGCGGCGAGCAGGGTCTGATCTGGAAGCAGCACGACCGCGAGACCCATCTGCTGAAGCGTGCGGCGTGCGTCTTGCGCCAACGCCCCGTAGTACGGGCGCCAAGCTTCCTCGCGCGGTGGACGAATGGCGGCGAAAACGAGCGGGACGATCCACGGCGCGGCGAACGCGGCGAGAGCGACGGCGACCCATGCAGCCGGCGATCCGGGAAGAAACAACAATCCGGCGACGAGCCAGGAGAACTGCGCCAGCGGCGTCGCGCTGCGGCGCATGTTGTCGGCGATCTTCCATCGCGAGAGCGACGAGAGCGGATCGCGGTTGGAGCCGGGAGGGCCCGGCACGCGCGACGTCAACCAGCGGAGCAGCTGCCAGTCGCCGCGGACCCATCGATGCGTACGGCGCGTTGCCGTGAGATACCGCGTCGGGTAGTCGTCGAAGACCTCGACGTCGGTCACGAGCCCCGCGCGCGCGAACGTTCCCTCGAGCAGATCGTGGCTCAACAGGGTGTTGTCGGGAAAGCGGCCGTCCGTGGCGCGACGAAAGACGTCCACGTCGTAGATGCCCTTTCCCGTGAACGTCCCTTCCCCGAACAGGTCCTGGTACACGTCCGAGACGGCGGTCGTGTATGGATCCAGACCCGGGTGCCCGGCGTAGATGGCGGCGAACCTCGACTCGCTGGCGCTGGCGAGCGACACGCTCACCCGCGGCTGCAAAATCCCGTAGCCTCGCACGACGCGGCCGAGCACCGGGTCGTACTCGGCGCGGTTGAGCGGATGGGCGATGGTTCCGATCAGCGCCGCGGCACCCGATCGCGGCAGAACGGTGTCCGCGTCGAGCGTGATGACATAGCGCACGCCGCGCAGCCACGGCAGGTCGCCTTCCGCGATCTCGAAAGCATCGTCGGCCGACCCGCGAATGAACTCGTTGAACTCGACGAGCTTTCCACGCTTTCGTTCCCACCCCATCCACACGTCGTCGGCCGCGTTCCATCGGCGCGGCCGATGCAGCAGGTAGAATGGAGCGTCGTTTGCCGGGGCGCCGTCGGCATCCCGGCTTGCGTACGCGGCATTGAGCGCGCGAATCCCGGCGACAGCGGCCTCGACGATCGCTTCGTCACCCGCCGCATGCTGCGTTGGCGAATCGAGCAGATCGCTGAGCAACGCGAATCGAATCTGCGGATCGCGGTTGGCGAGGTACTGGACTTCGAGATGGCTGATCGCCCCCGCCACCGCGTCGACGCTTCCAAGGAGGAGGGGGACGACGACGGCCGTCCGATCGGACTCGGGGACCGCGCGCTCGTAGTCGAGCCGCGGAAGTCGTGACGCGGGAACGAAAAAATTCACGAGCTGGTGAACGATCGCCACCGCGGCGTCGGCCGCCGGGAGCAACACGAGCAGCACCACCACGACGAGCCAGCCAAAACTGCGTTCGGCTTGCGGGGCGAAGCGCAACGGCGTGACCAACGCGGCAACCGCGAACCCGACGGCGATCGCAACGCCGCCGAAGTACGAGCGAGCGGGATGTTGGAGCACTTTCTCGCGCAGCCGCGTGGCGGCGTCGGCGCGGAATCCGCATGCGCGCTCGAAGGCGTGGCGGCCGTCGCCGACGAGGTGATATCCCACGTGCCGTGCACGTGGGTTCTCGTCGGTCGCCGCGCCGTCACTCGAGGCTTGAACGGCGGCTTGGGCGACCGACGGCTCGTCGAGGTTGGTGCCTTTGGCGATCCGTTCCACCGCGTGCCTGTATCGATCGCGCGTCGCACGCGTCATGGCGGCGTACGTCCCGGCGGGATCTTCGCGCAACGCGGCCTCGGTCGCACTCGCCGCCTCGACGAACCCCATCCAGTCGATGCTGGTGACGAGGCGCAAACTGGCGATGGAGTTCGCCATCACCAACTGCGTGAGGGCCAGCTCTTGCACCGAGCGCTGCGCCGCGTCTTCCACCGACATCACGTCTTCGGCGACCCACTGCTCGAGCCAGAGGAGTGGAGTGAAGTCGGATCGACGGCTGCGAATCTGCTGGAGGAAGCGCGTCAGGAATGCCGGCGTCAGGTCGGGTCCGCGGTGCACGAACGCCGACAGCCCGCTCTTGATGTCGCCCGCTAGCGTGGCGGCGAGCAGGCGCGACACCCACTCGTCAGCGGAGGCGCGGTCGGCAACGTCACGCGCGGCGCGTAGGGCCATCCGGCGAACGCTCTCCAGATACCCCATGCGCAGCATGGCCGGAATCGCCCAGAGCTCGCCGAGCGTGAGCGGCGTGACGCGCTGATACTCGGCGATCATGCGCGTGACGCTCACTTCGTCGAGGCGGCCGTCGGTGTGGGCGATCAACTCGACGACGACGTCGTAGATGCGTGGGAACCCCGCGCGCGGCCCGTCGCCGGCGAGCTTCGGTAGCTCTCTATAGTATGCGGCCGGAAGCGTCGCCCGAATCTCGGGAATTTGCTCCAGGACGATGAAGAAGTTGTCGAGCAGCCAGGCGCCCGCCGGTCCGACGTCGGCGCCGGCAGCCGAAGCCTCGGCGAGTGTATCGCGTGCCGCGATGAGGACCCGGCCCGTCGCGTCGAGGCGAGAGAGCAACGGGCCGGGATCGCGCCGGCTGATCCACCGCGGAGGCGACGACGGTACCGTGACGTGGCGGCGCGCCAACTTCCGGGCGTGCGACGCGAGCCGCGCCGCGCCGAACAACGCTCCCTTCATCGGACGCCGATCGGCCGCGTCGGCGGCCGTGACGACTTATCGCGTGCGGATCGTGCGTCGTGCGAGGTTCGATTCCCGTCTCCCTCTCAGGTGGCACGACGCAGAAAGGGCCCGCTCGCAATCGGCAGGCCCCTGTTGTCGGAACTTGTCACCGCGCGCGGCGCGTGTCTGTGACGATAAACGTACTCGGAACAGGCAAGCGCCGCAACGCTGCACCAGCTAGTTTTAAAGAACTGTGAGCGGTGTCTCAACCGCTCCTCCCGCGTCTCTTGCGGCAACGCCGCGCACCGGACTCTCGAGACCGTCTCGGTCAGCGTCCTCCTTCTTTCTGGGAGAGCCCGATGAGTCTGTACGACGATGGATTCGCGGTAAGCCGCGGGACCGTGCTCGTGGCATCCGGCAGCACGCTGTTCATGGCAATCGTTCGCGACATGGTCGCCGACTGCGGGCTTGCCGTCATTGTTCCGCTCACGTCGGAGCCGGCCTGGCTTTCGGTGATGCGGACGCACCCCTCGCTCGTGATTTGCGACTGGGACGCACCCACGGCGAGTCGCGAGGGCGTGATTGGCGAGGCGTCGGCCCGGCACGTTCCGTTGTTGATGGCGTGGTCGCGCGATCAGCACGAGGACCTCGCGAAGGGCGTCGCCCTGCCAGAGCGTGTTGCGTGGCTCACGTTCCCCGTCGGTCGCGATGAGTTTCGTGCAACGATCGACGGGCTGCTCGCTCCGGAGATCGATTCGGTGCACCATGTGAGTTTGGCGGTGCCCGGAGTGAGACTGCGTGCCGGGGTCCGAATGCGGACGCTATCGTTGCTGGCGTAGACGCAGCCCAGACTCCGCACTCCATCTCGTTCTCGTTCCAGTGGCTGCGGCTAAGTAGGGGGGGTTGGTCGCGCGCGGCGGGCATCGCGACTCGGCTGCCCGAGCCCTGCTATGAGCATGAGCCCGAGCAAGAGCCGTGAGCAGGCTGAAAATGCCGTAGCTCAAGGCTCCTGCTCTCGCTCATGCTCGGGGCCGAGCTCATTTCCGGATCCGCGATGCTCGCGACCACCGAGATCACCGAACGAATCTGACGACTGAGTACTCGAGACCTCAGAACTCAACACGCCGCGGAGGTCACCGCACACCGCCACCGCACTCGCGGGTGCCGTCGCTACGTCTCTCGCAAGACGTGGACTGTGTAGTGCCCGCACGCGCCGCACATCAAGACCAACGGCGCCTTGGCCGGGTCCCACACCCGGTGAATGCGCTCAGCGGGGGCGTCAGCTGGATAGGCGACGTTTTGTCCCGCGATTGGTAGCGTTCTGCGGCAATTCGGGTTGCCGCATTTGCTGTGGGCCACGGGTCGTCCGTGCGAAGGGGGCATACCGCAAGCTACCGACCAGGACCGCCCGCGGCACGACTACTCGTCCCACATCTGCTCCCAGCGCCGTAGGCGTCTTCGCAGCGCGTTCACCGTACACCTACCTCGGCAGCAGAACCGTTGAGCGAGTGTCGCGCCAGACCAAGCAGTTCCAACGGCAGTGGGAACACGATCGTCGTGTTCTGTTCGGTGCCGATTTCGATGAGCGTTTGCAGATAGCGCAACGTCACGGATATCGGCTCGCGGTTCAGCACGGCCGCGGCCTCGGCCAGTTTCGTCGCCGCTTGAAATTCCCCCTGGGCCGCGATGACCTTGGCTCGGCGAGTGCGTTCCGCCTCCGCCTGGGCCGCGATGGCGCGCTGCATCTCCTGCGGCAGGTCGACCTGCTTGACCTGGACCTGCGCCACCTTCACGCCCCACACCTCGGTCTGGTCGTCGAGGATCGCTTGAAGCCGAGCATTCAGCTTGGCGCGCTCGGCGAGCAGGTCGTCCAACTCCACTTCGCCGAGCACCGAGCGGAGTCCGGTCTGCGCCGCCTGCTCCACGGCATACCGAAAGTTCTCGACCGCGATGATTGCCTTGTTGGCGTCGGTGACGAGATAGTAGACGACCGCATTCACTTTGAGCGACACGTTGTCGCGCGTGATGACGTCCTGTGGCGGGACGTCCCAGGTGACGACGCGAAGCGAGACCTTCACGAGCTTGTCGATCGGCCAGAAGATGAATACGAGGCCCGGACCCCTTTCGCTCTGCATCACCCGACCCAGCCGGAACACGACGCCGCGTTCGTACTGCCGCAGGATATTGATGCACCGCGACAAGAGAATGAGAACGACGATGGCGCCAAGCACGACCGCGGTGATCGTCGTGAGCGACTGACTGATGCTGGTGGTCATGGGAACCTCGCTGCCAGAGCGGCGTTAGCCCGGGTCCGCGGGCTTCGCCAATGCGTGTTCACGGGCTCGGTCGCAGTGTCCTGCCGTGGCCCAACTCGGCGATGCCGACGCATAGAACGGTCCCCTCCAGGCCGAGGCAACCTACCATGCCTTCGGTGCACCTCGCTTTCGCGCCGCGACCGGGGCAAGCTTCCCCTCGTCGACGGGCGTTATTCCGATTCACGTCAATGCATCCCCCATCGTTGCTTCCCCATCCCAATCGCGAAACTGCCATGCGACTTTCCATCTCCCGCGCGACCGTCGCCGTGGTGTTCTCGGCTGCCATCGGCGCCACACCCGGCACGCCTCCCGTGAGTGCGGCGGCCCGCTGCGAATCGCTGTCGACCGTTCGGCTTTCCAACGTCACGATCAACGCGGCGACCGCCGTCATGGGCGGCTCGTTCACACCGCCGGGCGCGCGGGCTCCCATCGCCGGGCTCCCCGATTTTTGCAGGGTCACCGGCGTCATCAAGCCGACGAGCACGTCGGAGGTCGTCTTCGAGACCTGGCTTCCCTTAGAGAAGTGGAACCAGAGGTTCTCCGCGATCGGGAACGGCGGTTGGGCTGGGGTAATCATGTTCGGCCAGCTCGCCGATCAGATCCGCCGCGGGTACGCGACCGCGTCGAGCAATACCGGGCACGATGCCGGGCAGGGTCTCGACCAAGCGAAGTTCGCGTACACATATCCGGAACGCCTCGTCGATTTTGCTTGGCGTTCCGAACACGAGATGACAATCGCCGCCAAGGCGATCGCCGAAGCGTTCTACGGCGGCGCGCCAAAGCATTCGTACTGGATCGGCTGCTCCACGGGCGGCAAGCAGGGTCTCATGGAAGCGCAGCGCTTTCCGGCCGATTACGACGGTATCGTCGCCGGCGCGCCCGCGAACAATTGGACGCGGCTCATGGCAGGCACGCTGGACATGATTCTCGCCGCCGCGAAAGATTCCGCGACGTTTCTTCCGCCACCAACGCTCGCCGTGCTCGCACATGCTGCCATGGCGGCCTGCGACGCCGCCGATGGCGTCGTGGACGGGTTGATCGACGATCCGCGCAACTGCCACTTCGATCCGGGTTCGGTCGAGTGCTCCCCGTCGCGCGCCGCGCCGGACTGCCTTTCGCACGCGCAGGTCGAGGCGGCCCGGCGCGTTTACCGCGGTCTCCGCGACTCGCAATCGGGGGAACAGATCTATCCCGGCCTGGAGCCCGGGAGTGAGCTCGCCTGGTCCGTTGCGATGAATCCCGCCCATCCCTTCGACATTCCACTGTCCCACTATCGCTGGGTCGGTTTCCGCGACAGCACGTGGGACTGGAAGTCATTCGATTGGTCACATGCGGCGGATGTCCGGAACCTGCGCGACGCCGACGCGCGACTCGCCCCCGTTCTCAACGCCACGAATCCTGATCTCGACGCGTATCGGGCGCGCGGCGGAAAGCTCATTCAATATCACGGATGGGCGGACATGCTCATCGCGCCGCGAAACAGCATCGACTACTACACGAGCGTCGTGAACCGTCTGGCCAAAGGCGCGGCACAGCGCGACGCGCTCGCGGAGATCGACCGGTTCTATCGGCTGTTCATGGTTCCGGGATTTGGGCACTGCTTCGGCGGATCCGGCCCCAACCAGTTCGACGCCGAGACTGCGCTCGAGCGTTGGGTGGAGTCCGGCGTTGCGCCCGAGCAACTCGTCGCGACGCACGCGACGAACGGGACCGTCGACCGATCGCGGCCGCTCTGCCCGTATCCAAAGGTCGCGGTGTACAAGGGCGCGGGTGACTCGAACGACTCCGCGAATTTTGTTTGCCGGGAGCGCTGAATAACGGCGAACGCCCGTGCCCTGTGAAACCGGCACGGGCGTTCGCGTTAGTTCGCGGCAGCTGACTACTTGCCGCCTACGGTGATGTTGCCCGCGCAGTCGTAGTTGGCCGAACCGTCGGGATTGCCGGTGCCCTTGCACGAACCGCTGCCGGTCGCACCCTTGAATTTTCCGGTGCCGCCCACCGCGGCCCACTTGTTGGAGCCGGACACCGGCTTGCCATCCTTCGAGACGCCCATGAGCGTGTATGTATAGTTGATCTTGTCGCCGCTGGAGAGCGTCTCGACAAACTCTCCGTGGCCCTTGGCGTTGTCGCCGGTGGCCTCCGAGAACTCGGTGGCCAGCCCCTCCTTCTGCTTCACGCCACCGATCGAGCCCTTGAGAGCGGTGCACTTTATCTGGTCGAGCACGTACGCATGGCCGGGGGCATCACCGACTTGCAGCGCTGTCGGCGTGCCCTGCGGCACGCAATGCCACGTCACGTTGACGGCCTGCGCGCTGGCGACCGAACCAGCCATGGAGAGCGCGAGAGCGAGAATCGGGGTGCGACGCATGGTCACCTCAACTGTGTGGGGGGGAGGAAACCGTACGGCTCCTGAGGTCGCTCCGCAACTCCGGACTCTTTCACATCCTCCCTTCAGGTCACCGCACACCGTCACCGCCAGAAGGGCGATACCCGCGAGACCCTGAGCCATGTTCGCCGCCGACCACGCCGCAACCGCGCTGCTCCTCAAGCGTCGCTACCCGACGGTGTCCATCGTTCCGATGCTGCTCGCCGTGCAGGCGATGGAGTTCGCGTGGGTGATTTTCAATTATTTCGGGATCGAGCGCACGACGACGTCGCCCGTCGTCCGGAGCGTCGCCGACATCCATCTCGATTACATGCCGTACTCGCACTCCGTCGTCACGGGGCTCGGCGCGGCGTTGCTCGCATGGCTCGTGATCGAATTCGGATTTGGCCGCCGCCTACTCGGGCGTGCCGTGGGGCTGGGCATCGCCTCGCACCTGGTGCTCGATCTCCTTACGCACGCGCGCGACATCCAGCTCGCACCGGGAATCGTCTCGCCGAAACTCGGTCTCGGACTCTACGACTCCGCACCGCTCGTTGCTTTTGTTATCGAGTTGGCATACGGGGTGATCTGCTGGAGCCTTTATCGTGGCGGCCGCGGGCTACTCGCCCTCGTCGTACTCGGGAACGTCGCCAACCTCTCGCTGTTCTCCGCCTCGATCCCTGGCCCTGAAGCCTTCCTCGGCGGGCGTCCACTAGCGGTGGTGAGCCTCGTCGCCGCGCAGATCGTCGTCACGCTCGTGCTCACGGGAATGCTCTCCCGTCGCCCCGCCGCGGCGCCCAGGCCGCGCTCGTAGCAGCGAGCGCGCCGCCGCACTATCAATCCTTTTTCTCGGCTACGATGATCCGATAGCCGATTTCCAACGACTCAAACGCGAGCAAATGGCCGTTCCGTGCGTTCCACGTGCCGTCGGCCAGGTCGGAGCGAAGCCGCGCGAGTCCGTCCTCCGCGCCGATGCGATCGAACGATGACATCCCGGATCGTACGCGCGGATCGAGATACGCCGCCGGGCGCGCCCAGTACGCCCCCAGAAACCCGTCGATACAATCCCGCGGGATCGGCACGGGCAGCGCTTCGACGCGCCAGTCCGAACCGAAGGCGGCCGCGAACACTTCTATAGATGGAAACCGCTTGTGGTCCCGCACCACGAATTGTGGCAGGTACTGCTGCGTGAGCCAGAATCCGTCGTTTCCCGGATCCCAAGTGAAGAACACGATGCGCCGCCGAGCGACGCGCGCACACTCCCGCAGGCCGGCGACTTGGTCCGACCAGTGATGGAGCGTGAGCACACCGAAGACCGCGTCAAAGGCGGCGTCGGCGAACGGCAAACTCTCGCCTCTCCCTTGCACGACCGGCGCGGACTCGGGCGATCGTTGGGCGATCATCACGGCTGAATGTTCGAGGGCCACGACTTGCCGGTCCGTTGGCTCATACGAGCCGGCTCCGGCCCCAACATTGAGCGCGGAGACGGCGTCGCCCAGCGCGGACGAGATGGCGGCGGCGATCCGAGGGTCGGGGCGACGCTGTTCAGCGTAACCTCGCCCGATGACATCGTAGATCGGCAGCTCGGACAAATTCGTCGGTCTCAAGAAGTTTGCCCGCTTCGCTTCGCCTGGTAGCGAAAGTCGATCACAAACACGCGTCGACCCGGCCCGTGTTTCGCCACCTTGAGAAGATCGACAACACCGGCAAACCCCGACGCCCGAGCCAGCTCGGGTGTGATATCGGCCAGGGGCACTTCGAGAACCCTTGTCACGACGATTTCGCCGGGGGGCAGCGCATATCGGCCGCCGACCTTGACGTGCGGCCGTTGCCATAGGCGAACGGTGGTCGTGATCTCTCCTCGACGAATGGGATCGCGAAGGGACCGGAGGAATTGCATGCCGGCTTACGCCGAGCTCTCGCTCAACTGGAGGGACATGAAAACACTATTGTCCACTCTCCGTGTAAGACAGGGCTAGTTGGCCGCGCGCTAGGAGGAGACGTAAGCGACGCCCGCACTCGCAGCGACCAGAACTAGAAACACCAGCGGAAAGCCCCAGACGGGCACGTGCCCAGGCAGGACCGCTTGACCGGAGGCCCGGACTCGCCGCCGGACGCGCGCCGCGAGCACCATCGTCGCGACGAGCGTACAGAGAGTACTCAATAGGATGGCACTCAGCGCAACCGTGACACGGTCCAGAAAGCTCAGGCCGACCACCCGCGAGAGCGCCAACGCCAGTACGAATAGAATCGCCGCATAGACCGGATAGATAAGCGGCCCGCGCCTACTATAGATCTGCGTCAGCACGAGCCCGGCACCACCGAAGACGCCGATCACAAGGCCGCGAGCCAGCGCTGGAACAAACTCAGGAGACATCCTTCATTCTCTCACCAAATTCGGCCCACCGCCAGCGCCGCCGGCGGTGACGCGCGTCAGGGGGTGCGGTCGAGCTCCGCATCTTCCCGCTCGCTCTCGCGCTCCTGTCGGAGCCGGTGAGCGGCGTAGGCACCTGCGGCAATCCCGATCACGAACTGAATCACGACTCGGGCGGTCTGCCAGCGGGATGCGTCGGGATGCCTCATCGGCGTAATGAACCAATGGCCGGCGGCCCCGATGAGGATAGCGGCGATAAGGGTCCAGGCAGCCGACTCCGCGACGTGTCGCTTCATGCGGGGGGGGCGGTCAAGGTCGCGGCTGAATGGTTGGCGTGCGCCCATCTGCGTCGACGATGAAGGTCTGGCCTCGCGCGCGCAAGAGCGGACCGCGCTCGGGAGCGAGTTGCACCTCGACGTCTACGCTATCGCCGTTTACGACTTCGATGCGAACCGGCCCGTTGTTCATGTCAACGACGAATTCCACCGGCGTCGACGTGTTGATGGTGTCTCGAGCGAGTGGATCGCGCCAACGGCGCAGCGAATCGGCGGGTGGTCGAACGTCGCGCGCGTTGAGCAAGGGCCGTTGCTGATCGTCGACGCTGGTGCCGATGACGCCGGCTCGCGGGTGCCAGATCGCTCGCAGCTGAGTGGTGTGGGTCGCATTGACCCGGATGTGCAGCATGTTGGCGCGCGCGGCTGGGTGAAGCGCGTCGAGTCCAAGGAGCACGAACCCAGTCAGCCTGAGCAGACGCATCAATCCTCCAGTCCTTCGGATGAAGGTGACTCGAGATCAGCCTCGACTCCAGCGGCAAGTACCGGCTCGAACTCTCCACTTTGGCAACCGCAGGGGCACTCAATCGGTGAAGTTCCATTCAACGGGCGGCAAGCCGCGAACAATCTCTCGAATCGGAAGACCGGCCAGCTCGGCAACTCGGCGAAACGCCCGCGCGGATAGATGTGTGTCGCCCGATGGGTGGACCGCAGCCACACGGGCATACGAGCGACGAGTACTCTCGCGATCGTATGCGCCGCCACGGAGAAACCCACCGCCTTTCGCCAGCACGTCAGCGGCAGCGCTTGCGACGAGCGCGAGGCTGACGCCGAGCCCCCGATACGACGGGACGACGAAGAGGTCGGCGATCTGTCCGCCGCTGGTCGCCCAATGCATATCGTAGACGAGATCCCACGCCACAAACCCAATCGCGGTCTCCCGGGTTTCGGCTAAGAGAACGCGGTGGAGCGAGCGCTCCCGCAACACGTCACGCCGGAGTTGTTCCGGCGAACTCCCGACATGGCCGGGGTAGCTCTCTCGGAGGCAGGCGCCAAGTAGCGACGCCAGCGTGTCAGCATCGTCTGCGGTACCTCTCCGAACCTGCAGGTTCTCAAGTGTCACGGCCGACGGTGCTCCACCACTGGAGCGTCCAGCGAGACGTCCCACGCGAGCGACAGGGTCTCGTCCGCCGAGTCCGCGCCCGTCGCGTACGTACCCTTGCTCCTGAGCCGGAGCCGCCCGTCGCCGTAGTGGTAGTCCCCGAACCACTTCGCGATCTCGTCGGTCGTCGTCGCGACGCTGCGGACCACCGTCGTGCCGGGGATGATGTACGTGAGGTTCGCCTGGCGGATGCGATTCTGGGCATCGAGGAATAGCACGAACGTCGCCGACCCGCCTCGACTCAGCTCGCGGTTGTCCTCGTCATTCTTCATCAGCCGCCCTCGCGCCGCGGCGTCGATCGGCGACGTGAACATCTGAATTTTGAGCGCCATCGTCCGTCCGCCGAAAAACTCGTCCGTGTGCGTCACCCACGCGCTCACCGGATCGATGTGGCTCGCGCCGAGCGGAAGGACACCCGATTTGCGGACGTCGAGGGCGAAGTGACCGGACGACTGCGCCGAGGCGGAGGCCGCGGCGACGAGGAAGGCGGCGAGAAGGCGTGAGGTCATGAGCCATCAGCCTCGCCAGTTCGTTAGGCTGCGCGGCGAGACCGAAGCAGAACGGCGGCTGCCAGACACGTGCAAAGACCTTCTGCACTCCGCGAGAGGCCCGCGAGCGCCGCCACGACGAGAAGGGCGGCGACGATGCGATCGGTGCCGCGGTTCTGATCGAAGAGTAGACCGTTGAGGTCTAGAACAAGTCGGGTCATGAAAGGAAAGTAGGTGCGTCCGCCAAACGCGCTAGCCAAGCTGCGAACGAATGCTGCTAGTCGGCGCGGTAGCGATAGGCGTCAATCACCGAATAGCAGTTCCAGGCGAACGCGAACAACATGGCGTGATGAAGCCCAACCGCGGAGCCGATCACGACGTAGGCGATGACCGTGCCGAACTGAACGGCGGCGGCGAGGCGGCGCCCTTGCAACAGCTGGCCGACGCCGGGGACGAAGCCACTCGCGAGCGCTTCCGTCGCTCGCCCGCGAGTTGAAGGCGCCTCAAGATGCAAGCTCACCCGCGGCGCGCCGCCTCGATTGCGGCGATGTCAATGTTTTTCATCTGCATCATCGCGTCGAACGCCCGCTTGGCGGCGGCAGGATCGGGATCGGTGATCGCGTTCGTCAGCGCGATCGGCGTGATCTGCCAGGACAATCCCCATTTGTCCTTGCACCAGCCGCACGCGCTCTCCTTGCCCCCGTTGCCGACGATCGCGTTCCAGTAGCGATCTGTTTCGGCTTGGTCGGCGGTGGCGACCTGAAACGAGAACGCTTCGTTGTGCTTGAACATCGGTCCCCCGTTGAGCCCGAGGCACGGAATGCCCATCACGGTAAACTCGACGGTCAACACGTCCCCCTTCTTCCCCGACGGAAAGTCTCCCGGTGCGCGGTGCACCGCACGAACCGACGAATCGGGAAACGTCTCGGCATAAAACCGCGCCGCGGCCTCGGCGTCGCGGTCGTACCAAAGGCAAATCGTGTTCTTTGCTGGCGTGCCCATGTCTCAACCTCAGCGGGAAATCCGCGAAACTCTTGCAGTATAGCGCGCGCCGGTGCCGCTTGCCCTGCCCCGTCACGCTCGCCTACGGCCTGGCCACCGGCGTGCTGGAAATTCTTCGCGGGTAAGCGCGCATGCTCGCATTGACTCTCAGAATGGTCGCTCGTAGCGTACCGACACAATCTGTCACGCCGGCAGGCAATGAGCACCACGAAAGGGACGCTGGCAATTCTCACCGGAGGCGGCGACGTACCCGGGCTCAACCCCGCCATCCGGGCGATCACGATCCGGGCACTTCGCGAAGGATACCGGGTCATCGGGATTCGCCGCGGGTGGGCCGGCCTCGTCGACTACGTGCCGGACAGCGCGGCGGACAACTCCGGCAACATCCAGGAGTTGGATGAAGCGGACGTGAATCGTGCGGGACGCACCGGCGGCACGTTCCTCCACACCTCTCGGACCCGCCCGAGCCATCTGCCCAGCGAGCGCGTGCCCGCACACATGAGCGGGTACACCGACAAGGTCAACGACGTCACGAAGGACGTGCTGAAGAATCTCGCGCACCTGGGCGTCGACGTGCTCATTCCCATCGGCGGCGACGACACGTTGAGCTATGGCAAGCGGCTGCACGACGAAGGGGTGCACGTCGTCGCCATTCCGAAGACGATGGACAACGACGTGTACGGGACCGACTACTGCATCGGCTTCAGCACGTGCGTGACCCGCACCATCGAGCTCACGCATCGCCTGCGCACATCCGCCGGCTCGCACGAGCGGTTTCTCGTCATCGAGGTCTTCGGGCGGTACGCGGGCTTCACCGCGCTTCTGCCAACGATGGCCGGCGCCGCCGATCGATGCGTCATCCCCGAGCGCCCGGCCGACCTCGAGCAGCTGACGGAGCTCATGGCGTACGATCGCAACCGGAATCCGAGTCGCTACTCCGTCGTCCTCGTCTCGGAGGGGGCGACCATCGCCACGCACGCCGGCATGAGCTTCGAGAGTGAAGAAACCGACATGTTCGGCCATCGCAAGCTCGGGGGCATCGGAGACAAGATCGCCGCCGCATTGAAAGAGTACTCCCCCAAGTACAACAACGGCCGCCGCATCGACGTCGTCAGCCAACGGCTGGGCTATCTCGTCCGCTCCGGCGATCCGGACGCCCTCGATTCCATCGTGCCGATGGCGTTCGGCAATCTGGCGCTCGATCTGATTCTGAAGAAACAGTACGGGCGGCTGGTGAGCATCCATAAAGGCTTTTACGACAGCGTGCCGATCACGAACGTGACGTCGGAGAAGAAAGTCGTCGACGTGAAGAAGTACTACAACACCGAGCGGCTGCGCCCCATCTACGACTTCGACGGAGCGCCGCTGTTCATCATGACGAGCGACTGAAATCCACCCTCTCGCCCGGGATGGCCCGCGCTTGCGTCTTTCCCAGTTCGCAGGCACGTTGTTCTGTCGCCCGCACTTCGTGGCACGCTCACCCTCGAGGTTCTCATGCGTACATTCGGGCTCGTCGCTGCCCCAGCGCTTCTGCTGATCACCGCGGCAGCACCGCTCATCGCCCAGCAAAAGCAACAACTCATTTCGCAGGCGGCACTGATCGCCGTGGTGGAGAATCACAAGGGCGCCGTGCTTCGGTACATCGACGCCGCTCCCGACTCGATGCTCGGGTTCCGGCCGACCAAAGGCGTCCGGACCTTTGCCGAGCAAATCGAGCACGCCGCCGGCAGCGACGCGCTCATCGCCCACCTGGCCATCACGGGGACGATGAAGGTTCCGTCGATGGGCGACTCGGCGGTCTACCTCCATAACAAAGCGGCGCTCAAGACGTATGCTGCCGCGGCGATGGATCACACCGTGCAGATGCTCCGGGGTGTCACCGATGCCGCCATGTTGGAGGAGATCGTGCAGTTCGGCAACAAGGTGACGCGCGGCCGGGCGTTGATGGAGCTGCTCGACCATTTCCCGTGGACGCTGGGGCAGACCGTGCCCTACCTCCGGCTCAACGGGGTGACGCCGCCGGAATATTCGCCGTTCTGAGCGTCATACCGTAGGAGGTGATCATAGGAACAGCTCAGCGCGACCCGCCGGCCGGCTTGAGTCGTCGGCTCGGTACGCTGTATAGAAATCCCGTGTACTGCATCTCCTCCCAGGTCTGATCGCCCCATTTCACGTCCTTGGTGGCATCGGGGTTGTGCGTGTTCGACGCCGAATTGTCGTACCAGGCCATGGAGGTGATCTTGCCGCCTGCAGGCACTTCGAGCGGCTTGTCGAACAGGTAGTAGGTCTGCCAGTTGAAATCGTAGTGCGGCACGTCGAGAATGACCTCCGAAGTGCCGTCGGGTTTCTCGAGCTTGTACTGCCAGCGCGTGCCGCGCAGATGCGTGTGCGGCATGAGCCCCCAGATCCGCACCGGTTCACTCACACCAATCTCCCCGGGCACCGCAAAGTCCTTCGCGCCAGCCGGAATGGTGAACGAGCCGTTGGTGAAATTCGACGCGAAGATCTGCTCCTCAGGCACCTGCTTCGCGAAGCGGAACCCCACTTTGGTGCGATCCTTCATTTCATGGCCGTGCGCCGTGTAGTGCACATTGAACGTCAGCACAGTGCCGGCGCGAAGCTGGAGGGCCGTGCCCTTCGGAAATTCGACGACGTTGGTGCCGGGAACCGCGGTGCCGATGAGCGTGCCGAGGGCGCGTGGGGCGATGCAGCTGAAACACGAGGAATCGTGTGGCGCGTCGTGCGCACGGTTGCGAATCAGCAGCGGCTGTGGCGCGGGGGTACCAGCCGGTCGTAGTGCCGGCGTCGATGTGGCGGCGCCCGGCGCAGGCGGCACCCTGGCGTAGACCATCACGTGATGCACGGCTTCGCGCGCACCCGGCATGATCTCCATCGCCTGGACCCACTTGTCCTCAGTGAAGTTCGTCGGCACGTCGAAGTACTGGTACTCGACCGCGCCAGACGCGGGGACCACGAACTCCTCCGTCATGGCGACGATCGCGTCCGGGCGGCCGATCGCCCAGCTCTCCGGGTATTCCGGCCTTGGCGGTAGTCTGTTCAGATCACCCGGTTTCGCGCCCCCGTCGATCCAGCGAAGGATCGTCTGAATGTCCGCATCCGACAGGCGCCGGTCGTTGCGGAAGACGCCGTGCGGCCCCTCGGCGTGCCACGGCGGCATCTGGCCCCCCGCTACGGCGTCACGCATCTCGCTAACCTTGGCTTTGGCGCTATCGAAGTCGAGCAGCGAGAACGGACCCATGCCGCCCGGATGATGACAGGTCGTGCAATTCTTGTAGAGAATCGGGGCAACGTCTTCCGCGAACGTCGGGTCCGCACTGCGCGCCGAGAGTGACTTCTCCCGCACGTGCACGACGCCGATCAGCGCGAGGCCGATTGCGGCCATCTGCGCGACGCGCATGCCAACCGTGTGCTTGCGCGCGACGCGATCGAGTCTGTGTCCTGATGTCATATGAGGATGCACGTTAGAATATGGAGTCGAAGAGCAGGCGTAACCGCCCGCCGTTTCCCGTCACGTCGCGCAGCACGTCCGCGCCAACGGCGGCGCGTGGAAGTCTGAGCCGCAACTCCAGTCCGGTGCCGAGACTGGTACGCGCGCCCTTGGCGGCTGCCATGTCCATGGCCAGGCCGCCGGCCAGGCGGCGCCCCGGCAGCGTTACCGACACGGGCGAAATGGAGAGCTTCTGCGGCGCGCTTCCCTTCTCGGGAACACTCCATTTCACCTGCGCCCGAGTCGTGACGGCCCCCATCCGCACGGTCGGCAGCCAGAAGAGCTGGGCGAATGAAACGGTACCTGACCGGAGGGTCGCCAATGCGAGCCAGTGTTCCGCGTCCGCGCCGGTCCTGAAGACGGCGCCCACGCCTCCCAGCAGCTCGGCGTCCCCCGAGCGCGGATTGTTCAGCACGGCGCCCATGGCGAAGATACGGCGCCAGCCGTAGCCCGTATAAATGGATGCGGACGACCGCGTGTCGTACCGGGCACTGACAAAACCCCACGCGTCCTCCGCACCGCCGGCGCTGCCCTGCCCGGTCGCCGCTGGCGCGTGCAGCGTCGCGATCGCGCCGACGAGGAGCGGGAGATGTCAATCGTGTCATGAGTTTCATCTTATAGAAACGGTGTCGCCGCGGCGGTCACGATCAGTGCGCCGGCCCAGACGACGTTCATGTTGATCCACGCGCTGCGCAGGAAGCGCACGCCGAGCCGCTCGTAGACGACCCATGCGATCGCGCCTGCCACGGCGAAGTAGCCGGCGGTGTGGAGCAGCGTCGCGAACAGCGCCGTCGCTTGTCCCCCCGCATCCCCCACGACGACGCCCGCCAGGTGGGCGGCGTGCACGTCGGCGTTTCCGCTCAGTGTCGTGGGACCCCGGCCCAGCACGAACGGCAAGAGCATCAGTCCCGCGCCATGAGCCGACGACACGAGGAACGACCACGTCGTCAGCTGCCTCGGCCCGACGCACATGCCGCCCACGCCACTCAGCCAGCGCGGATGCGTGTGAGGGCGCAGGTGCAGCACGCCGAAGCCCAGCAGGGCGGCCGCGGCGATCCATCTCATCAGTGCCGGAGGAAGAGCCATCCCTAGCACGGCGCCCGCCGCCAAGGCCGCCGCGACGGAGAGCGCGTGCCCGAGCGCCAGCGGCGCGAGCGCGAACCACACCGCGCGGCCGCTCTGCGCCTGAAGCCCGAGCGACGCGGCGAACAACCAGCCCATCGCCGGATTCACTCCGTGCAGGGCGCCGAGCAGCGCGATGGAGATCCACTCCGGATGCGCGGCGGTCATCATGCGAAGCAGAACGAGTCCGACGACGCGTCGCCGCCCTCGAGGCGCACCTGGTGTGGCCGCAACCCGTTCGGAGTCTCGACGAGGAACCGCGGGTCGAACGCGATTCCACCGGAAGTTCTTGCGTCCACCTTCGCCACCCAGCCGCGAATGCCGTCGGGATAGAACTGCGCGTCCCACGGCGTGTAGAGCGAGTTCGTGACGTACACTCGCCGCCCATCGCGGCTCACCTCCACCATCTGCGGACCGCCGTTGCGCGGCGTGGCCGGGTTCTTCGGATGCGGCGCGCGCTTCGCGATGCCGCCGATCCTCACGCTGCCGGTGAGCTTCGGTGCGGACGGGTCGGTCACGTCGTACTGCCGCAGCTCGCCCGTGCCCCAGCAGGACACATATAGGAAGCGATCGTCGAGCGAGAGGTTGATGTCGGTCACCAGCGGCGGCACCGCCTTGAACCCCTTGAGCAGCTCCGGCAGATCGTCAGGGTCCGCCGGCTCCGCCGGGATTTCGATGACTTTCTTCGCGGCCCAGTCACCGGTTGCCGTGTCGCGATACCACATGAAGACGGAGCTGGAAAGGTTGGCGAGACTCATGGCCACGCCGACGAAGCCGTACGCCTTGCGCGGGTTGTGCGACGGCCTGAGCTCCAGCACCATCTGCTGCTCCGCGCCGAGGTCGATCTTTTTGAGATGCGTGCGGCGCTTCAGGTCCCAGATGTGCAACGCGTTGCCGTACTTGCCGCTCAGGAGCAACTCCGGGTTCACGCCATCCTTCACCATGTTCGGCGTGCCCCACTCGCTGGTGATCATCGTGTCGTGGCCGAGGTGCCACCAGAAGTCGTACGACAGCCGTTGCGGCCCGCGGTCCGTCTCCCACGCGCCCTTCACGTCGAAGGTCTCGTGATCGAGCATGAAGATGCCGCCGGGCCCATCGCCCTCGGGATTCCCGAGCGCGTTCAAATAGACGCCGTCGGGACCGCAGTGTACCGTGTGCGGCGCGGAGTACCCGGTCTTGCGTATGACTTCTTCGCCCTCGATGACTTTCACGAGGCGGGGATTGCGCGGGTCCGGCTTCGTGTCCACCACGTGGATGCGCGAGCTGTGTGTGCCCGGGACCACGAGGTAGCGACGCTCGGTGTGCGGATTGGGCGCATAGCCGCAGAGGTGCGAGCTGCATGCGTTCCATCCGAAATGGTGCAGCTCATTGCCGCCCTGCGGAAAATCCACCTTTCCCACGAGCTGCCCGTACTCGGGGGACGCGGGGTCCACATCCACGACGCCGATCGCGTCGGTGTGGCCCTTCGTCTTGCCGTTCGATTCCGGCGCGAGCAGGGCGACGTAGGCCAGGGTTTCCGCGGGCGCCTCGCCGGCCAGGGCCGCCGAGGGATAGAAGGTGCGATCGGGGAGCATCCGTACCATGCTGTTCTCCTGTGCGATGATTGACGGCGCTGCGAGGACAGCTCTCGTTGCTTCCTCGGCGTCGCGGCCGTATCATCGCAGACCGGGCTGCTCGAAGCTTGAAATTCCCATGGAGAATTCCTGGAGATGCCGTGGAGATCGCGAGGCGTGTCCGGATCGTGCCCTGCTTCGCGGTAACGAACTGAGCGATGGTTTACGAGTTCGGAGGGTTTGCCCTCGACACGAAACGCCACGAGCTTCGTCGTGGCGGCGAGCCGCAGCACCTGGAGCCGCAGGTGTACGCGGTGCTCTGCCACCTGGTCGAGCACCACGACCGTCTCGTCACGTCGAAGGAGCTGATCGAGCACGTGTGGGGCGACCGGTTCGTCACTCCGGGAACCTTGAACTCGCGCATCAAGGCACTACGACAGGCGCTCGGCGATGACGGTGCGACGCAGCGCGTGATCCAGACGGTGCACGGCCGCGGGTTCCGAGTGAGCGTCGAGGTGCGGACGGTTGCTGAAACGCCGGGAGCGAGCGCGCTGACCGCGGCGAGCAGCGGCGCGGGGAAGGCCCAGCAGCAGATCCTGTTTTGCCGCGCGCACGACGGCGTGCGGGTCGCGTACGCGAAGAGCGGCGATCCCGGGGCACCGCCGCTGGTGAAGCCCGCCAACTGGCTCACGCATCTGGAATTCGACTGGGACAGCCCCGTGTGGCGACACTGGCTGACGGAGTTGGGGCGCGGCCACTCGCTCATCCGATACGACGTACGCGGCGGCGGTCTCTCGGATCACGACGCGACCGACTTGTCGTTCGACTCGTGGGTGCGCGACCTGGAGGCCGTGGTAGATGCCGAGCGGCTGGAGCGCTTCTCGCTGCTGGGGATCTCGCAGGGGTGCGCGGTCGCGATCGCGTACGCGGTTCGTCACCCCGAGCGCGTGGACAAGCTCGTACTGTACGGCGGCTACGCGGTGGGCCGGGCATACCGGGACCTGTCGCCGCAGGAGGAGGTGGAGAGGAACCTACTCCAGAACCTGATTCGCGTCGGTTGGGGGCGTGACAACCCAGCGTTCAGGCAGGTGTTCGGCACCCTGTTCCTTCCCGAGGGCACACCCGAGCAGCACCAGTGGTTCAACGATCTCGCGAAGACGATGCCGGTGGAGAGCGCGTTGCGTGTCCGAAAAACGACGGACATGATCGACGTCCGACGGGAAGCCGCGGAGGTGCGGGCACCGACGCTCGTGCTGCACGCGCGCGGCGACGGGATGATCCCGTTCGAGATCGGGCGGCAGCTGGCGGCACTCATCCCGGGCGCGCGATTCGTGCCGCTCGAGAGCCGGAATCACGTACTTCTGGAGACCGAGCCTGCATGGGCGCGGTTCGTGGAGGAGGTGCGCTCCTTCCTCGGCTCGGAGACCGCGCGCCCGTAGCAGGAGTCAGCATTCAGGAGTAATAGATACTACCTGCCTGGTGAAGGCTTCGCCGGCGTTGAGGTCCACGGTCGTGTCGGGCACAATGCGTAGCCCCGAACTCGGTAGATGAGCGCCAAGAACGTGCTCGAGCAGCCCCAGACTGAGCAAACAAACCAGAGCACTCGTGCTCGCGGTATCGTCGCACGTTTCATGGCACGCCTCCTTATTGCGGCCTCGCGGAAAGGGCTCGTTGAGCACGTAGGCGCGCGTATGGATCAGCTCTCGGCCGGCCACACCTCGCCGAACAACCGCATGAAGTTCCCGCCCAGCACTTTCTCGATCCGCGTTGAGCTCCAACCGAGACGTGACAGGTCGCTCGCCAGGCGTTCATAGCGAGAGACGTCGTTGTAGCCCTCGACCATGTTGAACTTGTCGGCGGCCTCGCCCGGTGCCGCGATCCCGCGCTTCGCTCGGCGCTCATAGAACTCGCGCTGTTCCTTGCGGCTCTGGTCGTTGATCTCGAATCCGAGGAGCGGATTGTCCGTGCCGATGCCGACATGGTCCTCGCCGCAGACGTTCACCGCGTGCTCGAGGTGGCGGATCAGGTCCTCGCGCTGCGGCTGGCCCTTCGTGGTGAGGAATGGCATGAAGTAGACGCCGAACACGCCGCCCTTGTTGGCGAGCGTGCGCATTTCTGCGTCGAACGTGTTGCGCGGCAGGTCGACGAGCGACCGGCACCCGCTGTGAGTGATCGCCAGAGGGGCCGTGCTCCCGGCGATGCCTTCAGCGATCGTCTTCTGGCCGGCGTGACTGAGGTCGAGCACGACCTTCGCTTCGTTGATCCTGGCGATTACGTCGCGGCCGAAATCGGAAAGCCCCGCGTTGTCACGCTCGAGGCATCCGTCGCCGCAGAGGTTCCGTTTGTTGTATGTGAGCTGCATGACCTTCACGCCGAGCGCGGCGAAGGTGGCGACGCGGGCGGCGTCGCCCTCGAGCGGGGCGGTGTCCTGGAAGTTGTAGATGAAGGCCAACTTCCCGGCCGCGCGTGCGGCATGAATGTCGGAGATCCTCTCGACTCGGGCGAAGAGTGCGGGATTGTCGTTGATGAGGCGATTGAAGGACGCAATGCCGTCGATCGCCGAGCGGAATCGATCGGGGCCGTTGCCGGGTTCGGCGACGGTAGCGTTGAGGACATCGAGCCGGCGTTGGCGGATGGCCTCAACGAGTTGCTGCGTCGGGGTGACGCGGCCGCCGGGGCCTCCTTCGTCGAGCCCGGAGGGCTCCCCCTGGGCGTCGACCCAGACGGATCGCTGCTGATTGCGCTGCGCGTCTGGCGCCTGTGCGTCAGCGCTATCCGGTAGAGCCAGAGCCGCGCCGGCCGATGCGGCCGCGGCGAGAAATTCGCGCCTTTGCATGAGTGCTTGATCTCGAGAAAGGAGTGCCCTATTTGAAACGCAGTCCGCGGGGGGACACCGGACAATGTCCGAATCGTTCAATCGCGGCGGCCGGCGAGGGCATATCGTCGCGCATGGCCAACCACAACAGAACTCTCCGCGTCGTCGGCCCGCTGCTCGTTCTTCTCCTTGCCGGCAGCCTGCGAGCCGAGCAACCCTTCGATGCCTCGAAGTGGGACATCGAGGCCGCTGGATGGCGGGTCGAGCCGTATCGCGGCCGGAGCGCGCTGTTCCTCCGTGACGGCGCGGCCTGGCTCAAGGGGAGCCGCTTCCAGAACGGCGTCATCGAGTTCGACGTCACATTCGGCAGCGCCGGCGGATTTCCGGGCATCGCGTTTCGCGCGGCAACTCATTCGGACTACGAGCTGTTCTACCTGCGGCAGCCCCTGAGCGGCGGGCCGCACGCCACCCAGTACACGCCGGTCATTCACGGGCTCTACGCGTGGCAGATCTACGCCGGTCCGGCATGGGAAGGTACCGCGCACTGGTCCTATGATCGCTGGATGCACGCCAAGCTGGTCGTGCGCGACGCTCGTGCCGCGCTATTCGTGGATGGCGACACCGCCGTGCAGGTCGTCCAGCAACTTCGCGGACCGAGCGGTGCGGGCGAGATCGGATTGCTCTCAGGCAACGGGGCGCGCTTCGCCAACGTCGTTGTGCGGACCGACGCGGAGCCCGTGGCCGACAACACGCCCATGCTCCCTCAAGTACATGATTCAACACCGGCCACGATCGTCCCTTCATGGCGCGTGTCTTCGCCCTTTCCCGAGTCAACGTTGGTGATGGGCGACAAGCAACTCGCGGCACTCCGGGACGCGGGTCCATGGCACCAACTGGGCGTCGAGGAGCGGGGGATCGCGAACCTGGCCCGTCTCGCGGGAAATGGCGACGGCCGCAACACGGTTGTCGCGGCGGTCACAGTGAACGGGGACCGCGACCGCACCGTGCGCCTCCGCTTCGGCTACAGCGACCGGGTGCGGGTGTTTCTCAACGGGCGCCTGCTCTTCTCCGGCAACTCGGGCTTTGGCACGCGCGATCCAGAGTTTCTTGGCATTGTCGGGCTGTTTGACGAGCTGTCGCTGCCGTTGAAGCGCGGGCCGAACGAATTGTGGTTCGCCGTGAGCGAGACGTTCGGCGGATGGGCGATCACCGCCGATCTGCCCGACCGTGACGGCATCACCATCAACCCGTAGTCGACTATTCCGCGCGACGCTCGGCGAGGAGACGCGCGGGTGTCACACCGGCAAGGTCCTGCACCTCGCGAATGAGATGCGACTGGTCGGCGTAGCCGTGACGAAACGCCAGCGCGGCCCACTCGGGTCTCGACGTGCGATCGGCGGAGCGCAGTAGCGCATGGAAACGCTGAATGCGGGCAAAGTGGCGCGGCGAAAACCCAGTCTCGTCCATCGCGAGACGTCGGAAATGCCGATCGCTCACGCCCAATCGAGTGGCAACCTCGGCGACGCGTGGCTGACCCGGACCATGCCGCAGGGATTCCATGCCCGCTATTAGCAATGTCGTAGTGCCCCGGTACGACGCCGCCCGCCGTGCGCGCAAGAAGTCGAGAAGCACATGCAGAACGTCAATCGAGTTGGCTGAGCGCGCCAACCGCGCCTCGAGTGGCAGGGCGAGATCGGGTCGCACGTCTGCATAGAGCGGCTCATCGTCCACGTGCTCCGACGGCGCGACGCCGAGGAGCCGACGGCACCACTCGAGCTTGATCCGGATGGACTCCATGCGGTGGCCGGGTGGCGGCGCGAAGGTGTGCGGCCGGCTCACGGGACCAATGATCCGGAGCCGCGCGGCGCCAGCCGAGCCGTCGGGCGCGGGCAATCCCATGAAGGAGAAGCTCACCGCGGCGTCGGGCACCACCCGGTGCGTGGGCACGTGCAGCGTCGGCGCCTGATGAATCCAGAGCGCCTCGACCGCGTCGGCGAGGTCGGGCGGCGGCGGGAATTCGTAGTAGCCACCGACCTGATGAGACGCGGTGCCGACTCGTGCGGTGTCCATGTGTTCGCGCGTGTCACTATAAGGTAGCTCGAATCGTCGGCGTTTCACACCGTTTACGGCTTGTCGATGAAGATCAACATCTGGACCTTCCACGCCTTGTCGGCCCTCTTGGTGAAGACATACACGTAGTCGGCAGCGAGCTCCTTTCCAGTCTTGTTGCCGGCTTTGTCAAAGATGTCGCCGGTCAGCGTGCCGACCGACCACGCGAGCCGCTCTTCAGCGTGATTGAAGAGCTCTTGCGTTTTCAGATTCCGAAACGCCGGCGGATTCGTCAGCAACACCGTCTTGGCCATCGTGTCCCGCGAGTACCGCAACTGATACTGCGACTTGAAGAACGCGTCATCCTGCAGCTTGTCGAGCATACCCTTCACGTCGTTGCGATCCCACAGCGCGTTGAACTCATGGACCAACGAATCGGTGAAGGTCGGCCGTGACTGCCCCAAGGCTCCGCTCGGAAACATCGCCAAGAGGACCAGAGCGAACTTGTTCGTGTGGGCCAGAGGGTAGCGTCTTCGCATGAGCGCTTGCGCTCCGTAGAGGGATGTCCCTGATACGAAACGCAGTTCGGGGCCCGAGCGGGTCAATTCGCGGCCGACGCGGGACGGGCAGCCGGAATTTGTCGGACGAAATGCTCGGTAGTTCCCGGCTGAGCACCGGCACCACCTCTAGCTCATGCCAGCCGAGTTGACTACGATAGTGACCCGTCCCTCAGGTGCTCCGCATGATGGCGGCAACGGTTGTGGCGCTCGTCGTCGCCCTCGAGGGCCCACTCCGGAGTGATCAGTTGGCCGCTCGCACTATCGAACGGAATCGACTATCGCGAATCGAGCTGCACCAACGGGGGGCCATGCGCCCACTCGTTTTCGCCGATGATGAAGAAGCCGATCGGGAACCCGCCCTCGTGCGTGTACACGAGCCCAAGCCTTCTCGCGTCGGAAGCCACCACGAACGTTCGCTGTGTCTCCAGGGCCTGCCCAGGCCGAAGCATCGCATCAAGGCGGGGTACACTCGAATCGGCAACTGGGTCGTACCGATGCCCGGCGGCGTCGGTCAGGTACACCACTGTCCCAAGCTCGCGCTGTGACACGCGTTTCGCGCGGCTCGACAGTCGGAGACCAACCGTCACCAACGTCGGCGTGGTTCGCGTTGCCTTTGTCACCGCAATGCACCAGTCGTCGAAGCACTGCGTGTCGCCCAAACGATAGGTGCGGCGCGGCGTCGCCACCGATACCGCGAGCACGACGAGCATATAGGTCGTCCCCGCGACGCCGAGTCGAGTCAACGTCCGCCGCGCGTCGGCGCGTCGCCCGCGCAGGATGACGATGACCGCGCGGATCACGACGATCGCAGCCGCGAGGACAAGCAGCAGGAACAGCGGTTCGAAAACCGTCATCATTGGCACTGGGGGGGGCCTCCGTCATCCCGCCGTGCCGTAGAGTACTTTGTAGCTCAAAGTAAGGCAAGCCTCGGGCGTGAGCAGCACACCTTGACTCGTTGGCTCGGAGCATCCTGGCCGGTTCCAGACGCAATGCCGGGTGCGCTTCTCGCTCCCTCGACGTCAACAGACTATTCGGCTTATTTCAGGAGACAGCACTCGAGGCCGGAGGCCATATGGCGCGCAACTCCCGCTCACGCACAATGTTCCTGACGTTGACCGCCGTTTGCGGCATTTGCAGCATGCCTTGCGCGACGATCGCCGGGCAGCATGACGCGCACGGCACCGGTCCACTGGATTCGACGGCGAAGCGGTTCGGAACCGTCTCATTCGCGAACTCCGGCGCTCCGGCGGCGCAACCGTCGTTTCTGCGCGGACTCGCGTTACTCCACAATTTCGAATACCCCGACGCCGCGACCGCCTTTCGCGAAGCACAGGCGCGCGATCCCGGCTTCGCCATGGCGTACTGGGGCGAGGCAATGACGTACAACCACGGCGTCTGGCGAGAGCAGGACTCGGTCGCGGCGCGCGCGGCGCTCGCTCGACTCGGAGCTACGCCCGCGGAGCGACTGGCGAAGGCGAAAACGCAACGCGAAAAGGACTATCTCCGGACAGTCGACGTCCTCTACTTCGCACCCCACTCGAAGACCGGCAGAGATTCGGCGTACGCCGAGGAGGCAGGGCGATTGGCGAAGCGCTACCCGGCCGACGTCGACGCGCAACTGTTCCACGCGCTCGCGCTCCTCTCCCTCTTTCCGCGCACGGACTCGACCTATGTGCGCGCGGCCGGCATCGCCGAGAAGGTGATGCGCGATCATCCACGACATCCTGGCGCATTGCACTACGTCATTCACGCCTACGACGACCCCGCCCACGCGCGCCAGGGACTCGCCGCCGCGCGCGCGTACTCGAAGGTTGCTCCCGATGCGGCGCACGCGCAACATATGACATCTCATATCTTCGTCGCCCTCGGCATGTGGGACGACGTCGTCGCGGCGAACGAGGCGGCGATTCGCACTGTCGCGAAGTCCAACGGGACAGCGGTGGCGGGTGCCGCCGCCTGCGGACATGGCGGGATCTGGCTGCACTACGCGTATTTGCAGCAGGGCAGGCTCGCGGACGCTCGGGCGTTGTCCGCGGGGTGCCGCGATCGAAGCGCACGATCGATGAGTGCCGCGAGCGGCTACGCCGAGATGCGGTTGCAGTACATCGTCGACGTCGACCAGTCGGAGCCGGAGCCTTGCGCCGATCGCGGACGTCTCCAAGCTCCCGGGGTTCGTCGAATTCACGCAGAGCTTCGGCACCGCGTACGACGCGCTGCGGCGCGGCGACACGACAACGGCACAACCCCTGCTCGGCCGGTTGCACGACGTGCGGACAGCGATGATGTCGACCGAGATGGCGGCGATGATGCCGGAGATGGTGGGCGAGGCGGACGTGATCGAGCAGGAGCTGCGCGCGCTGGCACTGCTGCGTCGTGACAGCAAGGCCGACGCGGTTGCCACTCTGCGCAAGGCCGCGGCACAGGAGGATGCCCTGCCGTTCGAGTTTGGCCCGCCCGAGATCGAGAAGCCGTCACACGAATTGCTCGGAGAGGTGCTCCTCGCCACGGGTCAGGCGGCCGAGGCACGTCACGAATTCGAGCTCGCGCTGAAGCGGACGCCGGGACGTTCACTCACACTCCTTGGTCTCGCGCGCGCGTGTCGCGCGGCCGGCGACAGCGCGGCCGCGACCTCTGCCTACCGACAGCTCGTGGCCAACTGGCGAAACGCCGATTCGACGATCGCCGCGGTGCGCGAGGCGCGCGCGGGAGCGCGCTAGCCCCGCTATGAGAACACGCATGGTCCGCGAGTCCGCCATGTTCATGACAGCGGTAAGCCGCGGTGCGGGGCACTGACATGGTGTCGTTTTCGCGGCGCCCGACCAGCACCGGCAGAACGAACGTGAGAGCGTAGTAGACGTACACGTCCGGTTTGTAATAGCCGTCGGCCGGATGGAACGCCGCAACAATGAACACGTAGTCGAAGACGATAGCGATAAGCGTCCAGACCACGCCGAGGAGCGTGTAGCGTGCGAGGCCCTCGCTTCGGACTTGGTTGACGAGCACCCAACAGGTGATCGCGACGCCGATCGGCAATATCACCCACCCAACGAGCGACGTCGGAACGACGCCGATCAACACGATGCCGAGGATGTACCGATCAACCAGAGGGCAACGCCCCAGCCCAAGCAATTCCTTCGCGAAACGGCGGTCCATGGTAGCTCCTGTGATGAGGCGCGGTGCGCACCATGGTCTATCTATACGCCGGACACGCACGACACGTCTAGCGGGGTTCGTGGAGTACGGCGTCGGGCATTGCCCGACCGGACGATCACGACTCCGCAGTCGAGAGCCTCGTTACGTGGCCGAACGCGACAGGTACAGCCCGCGATCGCTCACTCCCGCCGGATCGTACTCGGCACTCAGTCCGGCAGCGTGGAAACAGGCGAGCATCTCTTCGCTCGTGAAGAGGCCGAGTTCATGAATCTCTGATGCATGCTCGATGCCGGTCGGCCGCCCGATCAAATACTCGAAGTGGATCCGCGAGATGCGACCATCGATCTGCGTGTGGCCCATGCGGCACACTGAGAGCCCATTCGCCGCGGCGCTGCTGGCGAGCGTTCGCCCCGACTCCAAGAACCCGGGAGGAAACCACGGCTCGACGATCGCGATTCCGCCTGGCGCCAGGTGCCGACGGAAGGTATCGAGCGTTCGTGTGACGTTATCGAGCGTGCGGACGTACCCGATCGAGCTGAAGAGGCAAAGGATCACGTCGTACGAATGGGGCAGGCTGAACGAGGTCATGTCGGCCTGGAAGACGGATCCGCGAACGAGCTTGCCCTGGGCGATTCGAACGAATGCGGGATCCAGGTCGAGACCATCGACCTCAAAGCCGTGGGTCTCGGCGAGGAGCCGCGCGTGCTCGCCGGTGCCGCAGGCGACGTCGAGCACCGAGCGAGCCTGCGGATGCGCGCGTCGAATCGTGTCGACGAGCCGGCTCGTCTCGGCGACGTAGTCCTTGAATTCCGCGTAGATAAGGTCATAGAGATCGGCGGACGCGGAGAACATTTGTCGTTCAGCCATTCTCGCCACCTTGACGGACAGCGGCGATTCGCTGCCAAATAGGACCGGGGCGCCCGGGACTGAGCTCCCGACGCGGCCGAGAAATCTACTTCGGCGGGCCCGTGAGCAGCGCGCGCTCGAGGAACGTCTCCTTTCCCTCGGCCCGGGTCAGATACACGACGTGGTGCGGTCCGAAGCCGACGAGCACATGATCCTTCGGCAGTTGCACACGCTCGACGACCTCGCCCTTTCGATTGACCACGTCGTAGGTGAGGCCGTTCGCCGCGTTCGTCGACGTCGTCGGCAGAATCCAGAGATGACCGTCCAGATCCGCGAGCACCGATCCCGGCTGGATCGGCGGCCAGAAGCTCGGAAACTCGCTGTCGGGCACGATGCTCGACGTCGAATTTGATCTGCGGCGCGCCGGGAGGCAGCTGCTGACATCTGGCGCTTGATCTGCTCGTCCACGACGCGCTTGATCGAATCGACGCGCTGCCTCCTCTCGTCGTCGGTGTACCGTCGCCAATCGATCGGCATCTTGGGGCTCGAGCGGTTCGTGCCGTCGGGATCGATCCAATCGATGTGATAGTCGTGCGCGCGCACGATGGCGATCGTCCCATCGCTGAGCAACGACCACTCATCCGCCATCGGGAATGGATTCAGCAGCATGTGCATCGTGATGGTCGGCGCACCGCCGGCGGGATTCTCTTTCATCTCCATCCCCATGCGACCCTGGCTCGGCGTCTTCATCCAGGCGACGGTGTCGACGCGGCGCGTGTCGAAGTCGCCGCGCAGAATCGGCGCCGAGTCGGCATTCATCGGCGTCATCTCGACCTTCTGGTCGCCCGAGGGAGTTGGTGCTGGGCCGCAGATTGGGCGGCACTGGCGCGATAGATCAACCGCCCCTTCGAATCGAAGCCCGGTCGGCCGAAGCGGCGGGAATGCCGAGGAACATCAGATCCTGCGCGCGCGGCGGCGCCATCGAGCGCACTTGTTTCCCGTCGCGTCGAGCACGAGGAGCGCGTTGGCCCCGAAGTCCGGCAGGAGCGTGGAATCGCCGAGATACGGAATGACTCCCGTCGTGCGAATCGGGAGGATGCCCGGTTCCGCTCCCGAATCGGCGACGATCGTGAACGTCTTGAGCGTCGAGTCGAACGCGTAGACGCGCTGGCGCGCGCCGGCGCCGACGATGACGTGTCCGTCGGACGTCCCGCGCACGGTCACGGCCTGGCCGACGTTCTCGGTGCTGGTGGCGAGGATGGGGCCGATCGGGTGGATCGGGATCGGGGCTTGCGCGCCGGCGGTTGTCGGCGCGGCTATCGAGAGAAGTGAGAATTCTTCCGCACTGAGAATATCCATCAATGGGGAAAGGCTCATCGAATGAAGAAGTTACCGCCGTCGCCGGCGCTCGACGACCGAAGGAACTTGAGAACGCGATCGTCGAGGTAGTTCAGAATGACGGACGGCAGCTTTCGTTTTTGCGCCGGCGTGAGCAGATCGCGCACGGCCGGGGCAATCGAGATCAAGTAGTCCATCGTCTGCTCGCGCGCCACAACATAGTTCCGGTAGGCCTCGCCGTGGCTGTAGACCTCGGGCTCCACCTCGAGCGCCTTCGCCGCCGGCGTCCACACGGAATCGGCGTATCGGGCGAACTTGGTGCTGAGAGTGGCCAGGCTATCCGCCTGCTGCCGCGTGAGCTTGAGCGAATCCGATTGTTGCATGATCATCGACATCGGATTCGGTATCGACGCGGTGCCGAATGCCTTCAATACCTGGCGTTTGCCTTCTCCCGGGCCGCGCGCGGCCGGCATCGAGCCGCTGCGTCAGCATCTGACGTTCGCGCGAAGCCGATGTCGTAGCTGACGTTGAGGCTGACGAACGCCGCGGAACGGGACGCGGATTGCTGCGGCCGAGTGGAGCCGAAGCGATCGTTCACCGAATACTTGAACTGTCGCGTCCCGGTCGAAGCCGCGCACGAACAGAAGTTCTGATCGGGCGGGATGTCCTGCCCCCAGCCATGCGTGTCGTTGCTGCCGTGCGCGATGAGATCGGCGATCGCCAGCGGGTTCGTGAAGTTGATCGAGATGGTCGCGCGCTTCGGAAGCCGCACTTTCTGCGGATTCAGATTCAGGCGAAGGTTGGCCGTCGTCACCCAAGGCGACTGACAGGTCGCGCGCCCGACAAGTCGCCCAATTGCTTCGCCAGACACGCTCTCGCGGCGGGCGCGCCGTTCGCCAGCAGGATCGCATCGACGCGGCGACGCTGGTGTCGCCGTCCTCGCGGGATCGAACACGAATGCGCGGTCATTCAAGTACCCGTCGCCATTCACGTCACCGGCGATCATGGCGTGAAAAGCGATCCCGAACGCACCGTCGTGCCGATGGTGACGTAGACGAGGTCGGCGATCGGGATGCTGTTCCAGTTCACCGTGAACTGGTGCTTCCCTTCCGCCACGTGGGGGCCCCACTGGCGATCGAAGGGACTGCCCGCGGTGTTCCCTGCTCCGCTGAACCGATAGAACTGGTCACGCACATTGAGCAGTGAGTACGTGAAGTCCCAGTCGGCGATACTTGTTCGTCGTTACCGGGACCACCTTCGCCACGAACTGTGTCGTCGCTGAGTGGAGGTCAGACTCGTTGAGGGCCACGTTGCCGAACGCGCCGAAACGGCGCGAGTCGGTAACCGCAACCGTCCCGGTCGTCGGCACGATGGCCGAGGGCTCGACGTAGACGGGGCGCCCACCTTCATTGCCAAGCGGGAACCCACGCCCCGGATCGAGGTTGATGTCGACGATGCCGGGCTGGTTCATGTTCCACGAATACAGCCCTGAAGCCCGAGCACGAACCTGTTGTCGAGCACGGGCTCGACCAGTCCGCCGCCGTGCGGAACGAGCGCGGCTGCTCGAAGCGCCGGTCGAACGCGAACACGCTCGGCGCAAGAGTCGAGAAGATGCTGCCGGTGCTGCCTCGCGCATGCGCCGGGAACCGTCGTCGAATTGGTCGAGTACGACGCCCAATCGGGAGTCGGCGCCGTCGGACCGACGCAAGTGATCGTGCGCGTGGACGTCGGTAGCCGTCTGAGCCACCGCGTCGGACAACAGATTCGCCGAGCCGACGTTCTGGAAGATGCCGGCGACGGCGTGGATCACGGCCAACGGCGGCCGCGCCGCACCCGGCACGTAGGCGATCGTCGGCGTGGTGCCGTACGTCCACTGCACACCGACGCGCGGGCTGAAGTTGATGCGATTCGGCACGACGTCGTTGCGAATGCCGAATGTATCGCGCAACAGCGGATTGAACGACGGCCGGAACAGGAACCGATTGCCGTCGGCGCGCACGCCATACTGTACCTGCACCGTGCTCGACGGGCGCATGCGTCGCCGACCGAGCCGCCGCCGTGAGCTGGTCGCTCGGAAAATGAATCGACGACAGGGTCCGGTGTACGCCGCGGGACTCCCGCCTCCAGATCGGCGAGCGAATTGAACGCAAACGGCCGAGCGAGGCGCTCGACGTCGGACGTGTTGTGCTCGCGCGACACACTCGACGTGACCTTGATCGTGTGCTTGTTGTTCGAGCGAACCACTGCATTGGTTCGAAGCTGGACCGCTTCGTCGCGACCTCACTCGGCGGCGTGCCGCCGCCGAACGAGAGGTTCTTGATCGACGTCGTGCCATCGGGGAGCTGCGACGCGACGCGCACCGTCCCGTCGGATAGTCGAGATACGGGACCGGCGGACTGTCGCTGAGATCGCGGCGCCGAGCGTCGTCTGCGACAAAACGCCGAACCAGAAGTAGTTCGAGTGCAGCAGCGACGCCGACGTTGACCAGCCCTGCGCCTCGCCGGTCTGCGCCGGAGTGCGCGTCAGCGTCTGCACGCCACCGCCCGTCGGCTGCACGTGGACGTAGCCGCCGAACAGACCGAGCGTGAGCGAGTTGCCGGTGCCCGACGAGCTGGGAGTGAAGTCGATGTTCGCCTGATAGTTCAGATTGTCCGTCGCACGGAGCGTCGGCCCATGACCAACGAACCGGCACGCCCTTGCCATGCAGGATCGCCGAGCAGGCGAGTCGCCGAATCGGCGGCGACACCGGCGGACTGGAGACGGTCGGACACGTGTTCAACAGGGTGAGCATGTCGGCGAAGGTGCGCTGCGCCGAGTAGGACGCGTTGTAGAACGACTTGTCCGACTGAAGGGGGCCGCGGAGCGTGCCGCCGAAGCGCAGCGTCGTCGACTTCTGTCCCGACGAATCGCGCCCGCGTCGGTCCACTGGAGATCGGGGCCGGTCCCGTATTCGCTCAGCCCGCGGAAAGAGAAGTTCGATCCGGGAATCGACTGAACGCTGATCTGCGCGCCGGAGAAGCCTCCTCGCGCCGGGTCGGCCGGGAACTGGCTGAACGTGACGCGCACCTGCGCGTCGGGCGGAAGCGCGCTGACGCCCGAGCCGAGTCCGTTGAACGTCGTGTTGTTCTGGTCGCCGGAGAGCCCGAACGCCGAGAACATGTCGGCCTGGCCGTCCATCCCGGGGATGCGCTGAAT